>JBGCFG010000018.1:0-184998 GCA_045106815.1 Burkholderiaceae bacterium
TTTGGAGTGCTTGCCTAACAATGTCCTACTTTCACGAGCGCAGGCTCACTATCATCGGCGCTACAACGTTTCACGGTCCTGTTCGAGATGGGAAGGGGTGGTTCCATTGCGCTATGGTCATTAGGCATAACTGGTTGCCGCATGGCGCTATTTGGCCTGCCATGCTGGCGAATTTTGGAATGTAGTAGTCAGTGCTCAGTCTTGAGGACTTACGTATTGCTTTGGGTTGCGATCTTTGCAGGTCACCTCACGGCGCTCTCTGCTACACAACAACGATGCGGCATATTCACAAGCTTATTCGCAAAGTTATAGGGTCAAGCCTCACGGGCAATTAGTACTGGTTAGCTTAACGTATTACTACGCTTCCACACCCAGCCTATCAACGTCGTGGTCTCCGACGACCCTTTAGGGGAATCAAGTTCCCAGGGAGATCTCATCTTCAGGCAAGTTTCCCGCTTAGATGCTTTCAGCGGTTATCTCTTCCAGACTTAGCTACCCAGCAATGCCACTGGCGTGACAACTGGTACACCAGAGGTCTGTCCACTCCGGTCCTCTCGTACTAGGAGCAGCCCCCGTCAAATCTCCAACGCCCACAGCAGATAGGGACCAAACTGTCTCACGACGTTTTGAACCCAGCTCACGTACCTCTTTAAATGGCGAACAGCCATACCCTTGGGACCGGCTACAGCCCCAGGATGAGATGAGCCGACATCGAGGTGCCAAACACCGCCGTCGATATGAACTCTTGGGCGGTATCAGCCTGTTATCCCCAGAGTACCTTTTGTCCGTTGAGCGATGGCCCTTCCATTCAGAACCACCGGATCACTAGGTCCTGCTTTCGCACCTGTTCGACTTGTCAGTCTCACAGTTAAGCACGCTTTTGCCCTTGCACTTTAGGCACGATGTCCGACCGTGCCAAGCGTACCTTCGAACTCCTCCGTTACGCTTTAGGAGGAGACCGCCCCAGTCAAACTGCCTGCCATGCACTGTTCCCGACCCGGATAACGGGCCTAGGTTAGAACCGCAAACAGACCAGGGTGGTATTTCAAGGATGGCTCCACCGTGACTAGCGTCCCGGTTTCAAAGCCTCCCACCTATCCTACACAAATCTGTTCACAGTCCAATGCAAAGCTACAGTAAAGGTTCATGGGGTCTTTCCGTCTTGCTGCGGGTAGATTGCATCTTAACAACCATTTCAACTTCGCTGAGTCCCAGGAGGAGACAGTGTGGCCATCGTTACGCCATTCGTGCAGGTCGGAACTTACCCGACAAGGAATTTCGCTACCTTAGGACCGTTATAGTTACGGCCGCCGTTTACCGGGGCTTCGATCAAGAGCTTGCACCCCATCAATTAACCTTCCGGCACCGGGCAGGCGTCACACCCTATACGTCCACTTTCGTGTTTGCAGAGTGCTGTGTTTTTGATAAACAGTCGCAGCCACCGATTTTTTGCAACCCCTTCGTCCTCAGGATGTTCTCCATCAAACTACCAGGGCATACCTTCTCCCGAAGTTACGGTATCAATTTGCCGAGTTCCTTCTCCTGGGTTCTCTCAAGCGCCTGAGAATACTCATCTCGCGCACCAGTGTCGGTTTGCGGTACGGTCGTTCTGAGCTGAAGCTTAGAGGCTTTTCTTGGAACCACTTCCAGTTGCTTCGCGGCACAAGGCCACTCGTCTCAACCCCTTGGCATACGCCTGGCGGATTTGCCTACCAGACACCTACAAGTCAAGAACCGGGACATCCAACACCAGGACAACTTTCCACGATCCGTCCCCCCATCGCACTCAGAATCGGTGCTGGAATATTAACCAGCTTCCCATCAGCTACGGCCTTCGCCCTCACCTTAGGGGCCGACTCACCCTACGCCGATGAACGTTGCGTAGGAAACCTTGCGCTTACGGCGAACGGGCTTTTCACCCGTTTTAACGCTACTCATGTCAGCATTCGCACTTCTGATACCTCCAGCAAGCCTTACGACTCACCTTCACAGGCCTACAGAACGCTCCCCTACCATGCACAAAGTGCATCCGCAGCTTCGGTTACTCGCTTAGCCCCGTTACATCTTCCGCGCGGGACGACTAGATCAGTGAGCTATTACGCTTTCTTTAAAGGATGGCTGCTTCTAAGCCAACCTCCTGACTGTCTGTGCCTTCCCACTTCGTTTCCCACTTAGCGAATATTTGGGACCTTAGCTGGCGGTCTGGGTTGTTTCCCTCTCGACCTAGGACGTTAGCACCCTAAGTCTGTCTGCCGTGCTGGTACTTCCGGGTATTCGGAGTTTGCTATGACGCGGTAAATCGCGATGACCCCCACAATCATGACAGTGCTCTACCCCCCGGAGCAATACACGACGCACTACCTCAATAGTTTTCGGGGAGAACCAGCTATCTCCAGATTTGTTTAGCCTTTCACCCCTACCCACAGGTCATCCGCTACTATTGCAACAGCAGTCGGTTCGGACCTCCAGTGCGTGTTACCGCACCTTCATCCTGCCCATGAGTAGATCATCTGGTTTCGGGTCTACAGCTAGCAACTAAGTCGCCCTATTCGGACTCGATTTCTCTACGCCTTCCCTACACGGTTAAGCTTGCTACTAACCATAAGTCGCTGACCCATTATACAAAAGGTACGCAGTCACCCCGAAGGGCTCCTACTGTTTGTATGCATACGGTTTCAGGATCTATTTCACTCCCCTCCCGGGGTTCTTTTCGCCTTTCCCTCACGGTACTGGTTCACTATCGGTCGATTCCGAGTATTTAGCCTTGGAGGATGGTCCCCCCATATTCAGACAAGATAACACGTGTCCCGCCCTACTTATTACACGCCTATTACCACCAAATTGTTTTCACGTACGGGGCTATCACCCACTATGGCCGGACTTTCCAGACCGCTCCGTTAACAAAATGGCTATCACGTGATGGCTGATCCGATTTCGCTCGCCGCTACTTTCGGAATCTCGGTTGATTTCTGTTCCTACAGCTACTTAGATGTTTCAGTTCGCTGCGTTCGCTTCACCACACCTATGTATTCAGTGTGGGATGACCCAAAGGGCCGGGTTTCCCCATTCGGAAATGCACGGATCAAAGTTTGTTTGCCAACTCCCCGTGCCTTATCGCAGGCTACTACGTCCTTCATCGCCTGGAATCGCCTAGGCATCCACCATATGCACTTATTCACTTGACCCTATAACTTTGCCGACTTGGTTAAGGCTAATAAAAGCCAATCCAGTCCGAAGACCTTAGTTTGCTGACTAACCAAATCGCAGAATCAAGCTTGCGTTACGCCGCATCTCAAGAGTTTTTTTCTCAGTATTACAGAGAAGAACCACTATGAAATGTTGTTGTGATTTGCAATCACAACCCGTAATAAGTCAAAAAGACTGATTACGACTACTACTTCCAAATTTTTAAAGAACGGCCGATTCACTTCTATCAAAGAAATGACGCATCTGCCCGGGAAGGACAAATGCGTCATTGCTCTGTCGAGCTACCTAATGCATGTGTTGCTTGTGTTGGTCACCGAAGTACTTTCAGCGACTCAGGTATTGGTGGAGGTGAACGGGATCGAACCGATGACCCCCTGCTTGCAAAGCAGGTGCTCTCCCAGCTGAGCTACACCCCCGATGAAGCGCAAACGGAATTTGCACTTCGAGAAACCTGGTGGGTCTGGATGGACTCGAACCATCGACCCCCGCCTTATCAAGACGATGCTCTAACCAACTGAGCTACAGACCCAGGCCTTCTAACCCACAAGGCTTTGGCGCATAGCTCTATGCCGTTTAGCCTACAGCCGATAAGTGTGGACGCCAATGCGAGGCGCTTTTTACTGAAAGGAGGTGATCCAGCCGCACCTTCCGATACGGCTACCTTGTTACGACTTCACCCCAGTCATGAGCCCTACCGTGGTAATCGCCCTCCTTGCGGTTAGGCTAACTACTTCTGGTAAAACCCACTCCCATGGTGTGACGGGCGGTGTGTACAAGACCCGGGAACGTATTCACCGCGACATTCTGATCCGCGATTACTAGCGATTCCGACTTCACGCAGTCGAGTTGCAGACTGCGATCCGGACTACGATCGGTTTTCTGGGATTAGCTCCACCTCGCGGCTTGGCGACCCTCTGTACCGACCATTGTATGACGTGTGAAGCCCTACACATAAGGGCCATGAGGACTTGACGTCATCCCCACCTTCCTCCGGTTTGTCACCGGCAGTCTCCTTAGAGTGCCCTTGCGTAGCAACTAAGGATAAGGGTTGCGCTCGTTGCGGGACTTAACCCAACATCTCACGACACGAGCTGACGACAGCCATGCAGCACCTGTGTTCAGGTTCTCTTTCGAGCACCAATCCATCTCTGGAAAGTTCCTGACATGTCAAGTGTAGGTAAGGTTTTTCGCGTTGCATCGAATTAATCCACATCATCCACCGCTTGTGCGGGTCCCCGTCAATTCGTTTGAGTTTTAACCTTGCGGCCGTACTCCCCAGGCGGTCTACTTCACGCGTTAGCTGCGTTACCAAGTTAATGAAAACCCGACAACTAGTAGACATCGTTTAGGGCGTGGACTACCAGGGTATCTAATCCTGTTTGCTCCCCACGCTTTCGTGCCTGAGCGTCAGTGTCATCCCAGGGGGCTGCCTTCGCCATCGGTGTTCCTCCACATCTCTACGCATTTCACTGCTACACGTGGAATTCCACCCCCCTCTGACGCACTCTAGCTCTACAGTCACAAATGCAGTTCCCAGGTTGAGCCCGGGGATTTCACATCTGTCTTGTAGTGCCGCCTACGCACGCTTTACGCCCAGTAATTCCGATTAACGCTTGCACCCTACGTATTACCGCGGCTGCTGGCACGTAGTTAGCCGGTGCTTATTCGAAAGGTACCGTCATGCCACCTGGGTATTATCCAAGCGGTTTTCTTCCCTAACAAAAGTGCTTTACAACCCGAAGGCCTTCTTCACACACGCGGCATTGCTGGATCAGGGTTGCCCCCATTGTCCAAAATTCCCCACTGCTGCCTCCCGTAGGAGTCTGGGCCGTGTCTCAGTCCCAGTGTGACTGGTCGTCCTCTCAGACCAGTTACAGATCGTCGCCTTGGTAGGCTTTTACCCCACCAACTAGCTAATCTGACATCGGCTGCTCCAATAGTGCGAGGCCCGAAGGTCCCCCGCTTTCCACCATGGTGCGTATGCGGTATTAATCCGGCTTTCGCCGGGCTATCCCCCGCTACTGGGTACATTCCGATGCGTTACTCACCCGTCCGCCACTCGTCAGCAGGAGCAAGCTCCCCTGTTACCGTTCGACTTGCATGTGTAAGGCATGCCGCCAGCGTTCAATCTGAGCCACGATCAAACTCTTAGGTTCGATCTTTTGCCGGATAACGCTGGAATAAATTCCGTTGTTTCCAAGCTGCCCAAACAAATCTTGACGTTGGTTCCTGCTCCCCATAAGACCGAGGCCAAATGAGTTACGAAGAACCGGTATAAATCATGATCGTGTAGGCGTTTGTATAAAACTTTTGTGGGCAGGTAATCTGGCGATTTGCCGCTCCAGCGCTCCCTTTCAGGACTGTTGCGTTTCCTCGTTTTGATTGCCTGTGATCCCGGCGCTTTTACAAGGGCGCCCACACTTATCGGCTGTTAGTTTTTAAAGAGCGGCTGCTGTTTTTGGTGTTTCTCAGCAGCAAAGAAGCGGAATTATGAAGAGTATTTTTGAGGCTGTCAAATCAAAACCAGAATTAAGTTTCAAAAAGACGAAATGCCTGCCGAAACCCTGATTTGGTAGCCGTTTCGCTCGTTTTTTGCGTGCCATTACCCGCCGAGGCGGACTTAAAGCACGTTACCCATACAAAACTCACCAACTAGAGCGAACAACTCAGGGGCCACAGGTGCAAAAGTTGCGCGTGGGCCAAATGGCGAACAGTGAATAGGTCGAGGGAACAGGTTTTAACCTGGCTACCGGGTCTTCAAATACTCCCCGGCGTTCTTGCTTCCCCGATCAATGACCGGAGGGAAATTGTAGACCTGTTGGCGCTCGGGTTTCAAGCGATAGATACATTTATTTTTTATGGGCGTTGCTCGTTGGGCTCAAAGCTGCTGAATGCGGCTCAAAGCGACTCAGCGAGCCCCAAAGGGCAGTTAAGTGTCGTCAGGCCAGCCAAGATCACTGCACTGCGGCGCAGCTAGATGCTTCGTGTCGTCATAATGCCCCATGACCGGGGCTCATACGGCCTCACTCTGACACCAGGCCCTTGATGCGGAAAGGTGCGCCTCGCTTGAATTCTGAAAACATTGCCGTATCGGCCAATCGTCGCGACAAAGGCTCGGTTTCAATTTCGCAGCGTTAACGACCGCCCTCGTCAGTGCCCCATGCTTTCCCTGCCCCTACCCCCTTTGACCGAGGAAATTCATCGATGAGTCAGCCCCTCTCCCCGAGCGAGTTCGCCTTGCTTCCCGAGCGCCTCAATAGTTTCGAGGACGCCGCGCACCAACTGGCCGACGAGGCGGCACGCCTGATGTGGGCGGAAGACTCTGCCTCCAGGGCACTTGGCATGCGGCTGCTTCATGTGGCCCCAGGCAAGGCAACGCTTCAAATGCCTGTTCGAGCTGACATGACCAATGGCCACGGCATCTGCCACGGCGGGTTCATCTTTTTGCTGGCAGACAGTACCTTTGCATTTGCCTGCAACAGCCACAATCAGCGTTGCGTAGCGGCAGGCGCTGAGGTGCACTTTCTGGCGCCCGGCCAGAGCGGACAAGTGCTGACTGCAACCGGACAGGAAGTGCATCGCGCCGGGCGCAGTGGCATTTACGACGTTCGGGTGACCAATGAAAACGATGAACTCGTGGCTGTTTTTCGAGGCCGCTCCGCCACGATTCGCGGCCACCTCGTAGAATCGGATACATCAGAATGAATCAAGCGCCGTGCCGTTGGGCATGGCAGTTATTGGGAGACAAGTTTGAGCCAAAAACAATCCGCAGGCGGCCTGCCCCTTGAGCCTATCGAAACAGCCAGCGTTGATGAACTCAAGGCATTGCAGCTGCAACGCTTAAAGCAAACCCTTACTCATGCGTATGAAAACGTTGCGTTCTACAAGAGTAGTTTTGATGCCGCGGGAGTTAAGCCGGGTGATCTGAAGTCGCTTGAAGACATCGCCAATTTCCCGTTCACGATTAAAAACGACTTGCGCGACAACTATCCGTTTGGCATGTTCGCTGTGCCGCGCGATCAAGTCGTGCGCATCCATGCCTCCAGCGGCACAACCGGTAAGCCAACCGTGGTTGGCTACACCCAGGCTGACATCGACATGTGGGCAGGCCTGGTGGCTCGCTCTATCCGGGCATCGGGCGCCCGCGCGGGTGACATCGTGCACGTGAGCTATGGCTACGGTTTGTTCACCGGTGGCCTTGGCGCGCACTACGGCGCAGAGAAGCTTGGGCTGACGGTGGTGCCATTTGGTGGTGGTCAAACTGAGCGGCAGGTGCAGCTCATTCAAGACTTTCAGGCCAACATCATTATGGTGACGCCAAGCTACATGCTCTCGATAGCTGATGAGTTTGAGCGTCAGGGCATAGACCCAGCCCAGTCGAGTTTGCGCATTGGTATTTTTGGCGCGGAGCCTTGGACCGACCGCATGCGGGCACAGATTGAAGCGCGTGCTGGCATTGATGCGGTTGATATTTTTGGACTCTCAGAAGTGATGGGTCCCGGGGTTGCCAATGAATGCCTTGAGACAAAAGACGGCCCAACCATTTGGGAAGATCATTTCCTGCCCGAAGTGATTGACCCAGATACCGGCGCTGTGTTGCCCGATGGCGAGTTTGGTGAGCTGGTGTTCACGTCTTTAACGAAACAGGCCTTGCCGATTATTCGGTATCGAACAAGGGACCTGACTCGGCTGCTGCCCGGAACCGCACGCACGATGCGCCGCATGGAGAAAATCACGGGCCGCTCGGACGACATGATGATCATCCGAGGGGTGAATGTCTTCCCGACGCAGATTGAAGAACTCATTCTGAAGCAACCAGATCTTGCGCCTTACTATCTTTGCGAAGTGTCGCGCACGGGAAATATGGATGACTTCCTCGTGAAGGTTGAAGGTAATCCGGCCGCCTCGGCAGACAAAGCCGGTGAGGCGGCTCAGGCGCTGGCGAAAGCCATTAAAACAATGGTCGGCGTGACGGCTAAGATCGATTTACAACCTACTGGCGCGATTGAAAGATCAATGGGCAAAGCCAAGCGGGTGATTGATCATCGCAAGCTGTAACCAATATTGCGAATAACACCGCGCAACGTTCTGTAGAATCAGCGCCCCAACCCCTCGCGGCCAACGCAAGTGCCGCGCGCATCCGATTAAGCTGCCCCTGGAGAGGCTATGTTCAACGCTGTTTTTCTCGAACAAGGCGATGACAAGTCCGTCGTTGCAAAATGCACCAAGCTGGACGATGACATGCTTGAAACGCATGCACCTGACGGTGACACACTGATCGATGTTGAGTTTTCAACGATCAACTACAAAGATGGGCTGGCCATCTCCAAAGGCGCACCCGTGGTTCGTAAGTGGCCCATGGTGCCCGGCATTGATCTGGCCGGGACGGTTCGCGAGTGCGGCAGCGGCGCCTTCAAACCCGGTGACCGCGTGGTGCTCAATGGCTGGGGTGTGGGCGAAGCGCATTGGGGTGGTCTCGCGCAAAAGGCCCGCCTAAAGTCAGACTGGTTGATTCCGCTGCCTGAGAACATGACCACAGAGCATGCCATGTCGATTGGTACTGCCGGGTATACCGCGATGCTCTGCGTCATGATGCTGGACCGCCATCACGTTAAGCCCGGTGATGGCGAAATTCTGGTCACCGGTGCGGGCGGTGGCGTGGGCAGCGTTGCCATCGCTCTGCTCGCGGGGCGTGGCTATAACGTCGTCGCCTCATCAGGCAGACAGGAGTTAGGTGACTACCTCACCGCCCTGGGTGCCAAAGAAGTGATTGATCGAACCACGCTGGGGGCGCCCGGCAAACCTTTGCAACGCGAACGCTGGGCGGGTGTCGTGGACTCTGTTGGATCTTATACATTGGCTAATGCCTGCGCACAGACGCGCTACCGCGGCACTGTGGCGGCTTGCGGTCTTGCCCAAGGCATGGATTTTCCGGCCACCGTGGCGCCATTTATTTTGCGTGGCGTGACGCTGGTTGGCGTTGACTCGGTGATGTGCCCGCGTGAAGATCGTCTGCAGGCTTGGCAGCAACTCGCAGATGAACTCAAAGTAGACAAGATCGCATCAATGACGACTAAGGTCGGCCTGAATGAGTGCGTTCAAAGTGCTCACGACATTTTGAAGGGCAAGATTCGCGGCCGGGTTGTCGTCGACGTCAACGCCTGACACAAAGCTATTTTCAGCCCTGCCCGAATACTCAATCTATACGGCACCTAGAAAAAGCGTAGAGACAAATTGTAGAGACCAAGCGTAGAGACAAAGCGATGGCCAAACCCTCGAGCAAGCTGAAAACAGATATTCACTATCGCATCGTGCCGGTTGACCCGGCGGCACACCTGTTTGAGGTGGAGTTGATCATTGCCCGGCCCACTCCCGGCCAGCAACTCAAGCTGCCGGCCTGGATACCCGGCAGCTACATGATTCGCGACTTTGCGCGTCACATTGTTCAGATCGACGCGTTTGAATGTGCGGCCGGTAAGCCGCAGACGCGATCGAAAGCGCCTCGCCTACCCCTGCAAAAACTCGATAAGCACACCTGGGTGTTGCCGGATAACTTGGATAGTGGCGCGCTCATCAGGTATCAGGTTTATGCATGGGATTTATCCGTGCGTGGCGCTCACCTGGATCAAACCCACGGCTTTTTTAATGGCACGAGTGTTTTTCTCGCCGTCGTTGGGCAGACGGAAGCACCGGTCAGCGTTGAGATACTCCCGCCAACAGGCAAAGCCTACAAAAATTGGCGCCTCGCAACGACGATGCCCAGCGCGGGCGCCAAAGAATGGGCATTCGGTGCCTACCAGGCCGCTGACTACGATGAACTGATTGATCATCCGATTGAGATGGGCGTTTTCCAGAATGCCGGGTTTAAAGCCGGCGGCGCTCACCACGAAATTGTCATTACCGGCGCTGAAACTGTTGACATGAAGCGACTCATTGCCGACCTCAAGCCGGTATGCGAAGCACAGATCAAACTCTTCGACCCCAAAACCGGACGCGCCCCCGTTGAACGCTACCTATTTCTCACGATGGCCGTGGGTCAAGGCTACGGCGGGCTGGAACATCGTGCGAGCACAGCGCTGATTTGTAAGCGCGCCGACCTGCCTTTTGCTGGTATGACAGGGCAACCCGAGGGCTATAGAACATTCCTGGGCCTGGCAAGTCACGAGTATTTTCATACCTGGAACGTCAAGCGCATCAAGCCGGCAGTGTTTGCGCCATATGAACTCGACGCAGAGACCTACACCGACTTGCTCTGGGTATTTGAGGGCTTTACCTCGTACTACGATGACGTCATGCTCGCGCGGACGGGTGTTGTAACGCCGGAAGATTATCTCGAGCTTGTGGCAAAAACGATCACCCGTATTGAAGGGGGTGCAGGCCGGCATCTTCAGAGCATTGCCGCCTCCAGCTTTGATGCCTGGACGAAGTTTTACCGGCAAGATGAAAACGCGCCGAATTCGATTGTGAGCTACTACGGCAAAGGCGCGTTGGTGGCTTTGTCGCTTGATCTAACCATCCGCCAGAAATCAAAAGGTAAACGCAGTCTTGATGATGTGATGCGTTTGATGTGGCAACGGTATGGCCAAACGTTCGAGCGTGATGGCAAAGGCATTCCTGAAGACGAAATGCCGGCACTCATAAAAGAAGCCACAGGCGTACGCCTCGACAAAGAGATTGCGCAGTGGGCCTACGGCACAGAAGATTTGCCGCTTGAGCGCCTGCTACGGACGTTCGGGGTGAAACTGACCCGTGAGAGAAAGCGTGAGGAACCGGTTTGGCTAGGGTGCCGCTTTAGCAATGCGGGCGGTCAATGCAAAATTACTCACGTCTTAAGCGACGGCCCTGCCCACCAGGCCGGCCTGGCCGCCGGTGATGTGATTGTGGCCATTGACAACCTCAAGGTAGACAGCGAAAAAACGCTGACTGATCTGTTGGCTCGTCGAGCACCGGGAACGCCCTCAGTGCTGCACACTTTCCGCGCCGATTGCCTGATGACGCTGACGGTTCAAGCGGTCATGCCGCCTGAAAGTGAGGTCACACTCAGCCTGTCTGATGTTTCCAAGGCTGTCTTCCTTGGCCCATTGCGCAAAAAGGCGAGCGCCAGCGCGAAGAACAAACGCAAGGGTCGTAAAAAAGCCGCTGCTCACTCGTGAGCACTGCCGATGTCGTCAATCGAGCCAGTCCGAACGCTGGAGAAGACTGCAACTCTTGTTTGACCGGCCGCTTTGGTTTTGTCGGTCACGCGCGTTTTGTCCTTCGCTCTGTGTTTCTGCTGACACCCTGGGTTGCGATTTTACTCGCGCATCCTTCAACTGCTATCGCAAACGAGCAGCAGAGCCTTGACATGCGCGCCTGTCTCGAGCGGGCAATTGAGCAGTCAGACGATGACACGACTCTGGGTGAAATGCGAGCGGCTTGCGAAGCTGAACTGGGGGCGGCAAAAGAAGCCCCTGAAACTGAAACATCACGACAGACACCGCTCGGACAGAGTTCGCCTTATGAGCGCCGTTTTGGCCGCGAGATTGGCCTGCTGGTTGATCGACTCGGCTTTATGCCTCATCGCCCTAACCTCGTTTTGCCCGCAACCTATGGCGACGGATTTTTGCGCAATGAAGCATCTGCCAAGCCATATGAGATTCAGTTTCAGGTCAGTTTGAAGCTGCCCTTCACACCGAAGCGGCACAGTGAGAATCCCGACCTGCCGGTCTTGTTCTTTGCCTACACCGGTAGCGCCTGGTGGCAGGCCTACGACTCGCGCCGTTCGCGACCGTTTCGCGAGTACAACCATTCGCCCGAAGTTTTTTTGTCGGTCCCGACCGGGCAGTCTGCCCTGGGCTGGACCTGGCGGTCGTTTCAGTTTGGGTTTGAACATCAGTCCAATGGTCGCGCGAGCGAAACTTCGCGCAGTTGGAACCGGCTTTTTACCCAGTTTGATCTGGACCGGCGCAGCAACCATTGGCTGGCCCTAAGAAGCTGGTGGCGTATTCCAGAGGACGCAAAAGAGAACCCCACAGACCCTGAAGGGGATGACAACCCGGACATCACGCGCTTTCTTGGGCACCATGAGCTTCGCTTTGGTTACAGCACCACAAAGCTGAGTTGGTCGGTCATGCTACGGCGCAGTCTGCGCAGCACGGGAAAAGGGGCTGCTGAAGTCACCATCAGCTACCCCACCGGCTTCAACCCAAAAACACGCTGGGTCTTTCGAGCATTTGATGGGTACGGGGAAAGCCTAATCGACTACAACCGCCGGGTCCGTCGCATTGGGATTGGGCTCATGCTCAACGACTGGTACTAGTCTCGAACTAGCGCGCAGGGATTGCCCGCGATGCAACCGCGAGCCGGTTAATACCTGCCACTACCCAGCCAGCCAAACCAGGCTGACTTGTCAGCGCCGGTGGCAAAATCTCTGCGAGTTCCTGTACCGCCATCTGAACATGGTCATCAGTGACGACGTCTAAACCTTCAGCAAACGCGGCCAGGAGAGATTTCTCGGCCATGATATTCACACGCCGGGCAAGCCCGCCACTTTCCTGACTGATCAAATCGATTGCCCGTGGGGTGAATAGCGTGCGAGTTGCCCCAGCATGCCGAAGCCGGAAGTCCAGATAATCTGCGGTATCGACCTCTCCTAGCGCGCAGACTTCAAAGCTGTTGGCAATGCGATCTCGCAACGGGCGCAAAGCCGTTTTAGCAAGTAAGGATTTGAGTTCAGGCTGACCGACCAACAAGACCTGTAGCAACTTCTGGGCGCTAGTTTCCAAATTAGTGAGTAATCGAATCTGCTGCAAAGTCGCTACCGGCATCTCGTGGGCTTCATCAATAAGCATCACAACCTGACGACCGCTCGCATGCAGGCGGATCAGTTCTCGTTGGATGCGGCCAATCAGTTCAGGGCCACGGCGGGCGCCCTGCAGTCGCATTTCGTGGGCCACTGCCAATTGCAATTCGCTTGCGCTCAATGCCGGGTTGGCAATATAGATAAACTGCAGTTGCGACGACGCCTGACTCATCAATACGCGGGATAAAGTCGTTTTCCCCGTGCCGACCTCTCCGGTGAGCATAGTAATACCGTCGCCATGAACCAACGCGTAGGTCATTGCCTGAAGCAAAGCAGCTCGCTCAGCACCTTTAAAAAAGCAGTCTATTGCGGGGGTCAGTCTGAACGGCGGGTGGGTCAGACTGAAATGCTCTAGATAGACGGGCCTGCCACGAACAGGTGTTGGCAAGGTTTGAATAGTCATGATGCAGTCTCCAGTGGCATTGCCACGAGATCTAAAAACGCCTGCTCAAGCGAGCGGCTGGTGTTTTTTGATGAAGGGGTGATCGGTGACGCCGCTTGCAGGCCTGCAGGCGGACCGAAAAACTTCAGTTGACCCTGGTGAATTACCAGAACCTGGTCGCATAAGGTCTCGAGCCCATCAAGACTATGCGCGGTAAACAGCAAGCCTGTTTCACGTGCCCGACAACGCATCATCTCTACATGCATCGCTCGGCGCGCCATGGGATCAAGACCACTGAGCGGCTCATCCAGAATAATCAAACGGGCATTGCTACAGATAGCGGCCGCCAGACCAATCTTTTGCGACATCCCTTTTGAATAGGTGCGAGCCGGCGCATCAAGTTTATCGATTGGAAACCCAAGCTGCGCAAGTTCGTGCTCGCACACCTGACGACTCACAGAGGCGCCGCGCAGCAACAACAATGTCTGCAAGGAGCGCCAGCCGGATAAGTCAGGGCACAAGATCAGGCGCTCAGGCAAAAACGCCACCGACTGGCGGGCACCAGCGCAGCTCGCATCCTGGTCAAACAATTTGATTGACCCACTATCGACGCCAACGAATCCCAACAATGCTCTGAGCATCGTCGTTTTTCCCGCGCCATTCAGGCCGACAACCGCAATGCTCTGGCCGCGCTCGATCGAAAAGCTCACATCGTGCAAGACGGTTTGCTGCTTATAGCGTTTGCACACCCGGTCGAACACAACGGCAGGCGTGCTTGGTGCGCTTGATGCGTTTTTTTCGCTCAAGGCCATTAGTTGATCGGTAGTGGAAGTCGTGACGGGCATTGGGGGAGCTTACGAGGGGCAGTGGCTGCCCATGCACCAATAAGGCTGGTTTAACCCGCCTTATTCGGGGATTGTCGTTGGTCGGTCCCAACCATACTGGGAAGGCCGCTCTTTCAAAGTGCTGGCATCAGCCTACCTATCAAACCATTTGGTCCTCAGATGCAAAACCGATTTTTCCTACGACAACAAGCTCAGTCGCCAGTCAGCCTGGTAGCCCTTGCGACGCTGGCGACCTTGTCAGGCTGCGCTGGCTCGGCGATGCAACCCGGTGACTATCACCTGCGCGACAACGCCCGCGCCACGCTGTCAGCAACTGAGCCCGCAGAGCAGACCATTCCAAATATCGTTCAGGCGCCGGCCTTGCCGCCACCGCCCCGTTTGACACCAAAACTGGAGACCTACTCCGTGGTGGTGAGCGAAGTGGAAATCTCTGAGTTGTTGTTCGCGATGGCTCGAGATGCCAAGATCAATGTCGATGTGCACCCTGCGGTACAGGGCGTCGTCACCATCAATGCGATTGATCAGACATTGCCGCAGATTCTGGAGCGTTTGTCCCGACAGGTTGATCTTCGGTATGAGTTTGACGGGGAAAATCTGGTCGTCAGCCCTGACCTGCCGTTTATCAAGCACTACGCGATTGACTACGTCAACATCGTGAGAGAGTCCACGGCCAACACGAGTATCGCCACGCAAATATCTTCTGCAGGTGGCAGCGCGATTGGCGATGGTGGTGGTGGCTCCGCCAACAACAACTCAACCGCCAGTATCACCAATACCTCACGCAATGACTTCTGGTCCTCGCTCGTCGATAGTGTTGAGCAACTGATCTCAGATGGTCAGGCAAGCGCTGATGATGAAGGTACCGATAGCGGTGGTAGCGGCGAAGCACAAGCAACCGCCACAACTGATGATTCACAAGACAACCAGGCCGATAGCGGTAGCGCCGCGGATTCGTCAGATGGCTCGCAACAATCTGCGGCACCCGTCAACGATTCGCGCGTCATTGCGAATCCTGAATCGAGCATGATCTCCGTTTGGGCGACTGCCCGGCGTCAGGCACGCGTACAGGAGTACATCGACCGCACACTCAAGTCAGCTCGGCGCCAGGTGTTGATTGAAGCGACGATTGCCGAGGTTCAGCTATCAGAAGACTACCAACAAGGTATCAACTGGCAAAAGCTTCGTGTTGGCGGTGAGGGCTGGTCTTTTACGCAGCAACCCAATGGCACCACACCGCTTGATACTGGTGGCGGCGCCGGTGTTGGCCCAGGTGGCATCAACTTTTCAAACAACGTTCAATCACCTGGCAACATCGTTGGTGGCGCGGCGATTGGTGCGGCCACATCGAGTCTGGGTGTTTTGCGATACCTGCGGAGCAATAGCTCAGGCAACATTGGTTTTGCCCTGTCGCTGTTGCAGTCGTTTGGCAAAGTCAAGGTTCTGTCGAGCCCCAAAATCAGCGTGCTGAACAATCAGACAGCCGTGCTCAAGGTGGTTGATAACCGCATCTATTTCACGATTGATGTTCAGGTAACCCCTGGCACGGACACGACAGCGCCGCTGGTGACCTATACCTCTACGCCCAACACGGTGCCGGTGGGCTTTGTGATGAGCGTCACGCCACAGATTAAGGGTAGCGGCGCAGTCACGATGAATGTGCGCCCAACGATCTCTCGCATTATTGGTTTCGTCAACGATCCGAATCCTGCGCTGGCACAGAACAATGTCGTGAGTCGCATTCCTGAGATTCAAACTCGCGAGATTGAATCGATCTTAAAAGTAAACACAGGCGATGTGGCCGTCATGGGGGGCCTGATGCAGGAGTCAATAGACGACCGGACTGATTCGGTGCCTGGTCCCGGCAACCTCCCATTGGTTGGCGAGTTGTTTCGCTACCGAAGCGACAGTTCGCGAAAGAGTGAACTTGTAATTTTTCTCCGGCCAATCGTCGTAAACGATGCAAGCATCGAAGGCGACTACCGTGGATTCAAGTCGCTACTACCCGATGCTGACTTCTTTAAGAGCGACAAAGATCTGCCCGCACCACGACGTTGGCGCTCTGACTCGAACAAAGACAAAGAAGCGGCCAAGCAAAGCGCAGCTCAGCGGGAGGCAACATGAGCCTGCTGATAAAGGCGCTGCGCCAGGCTGAGAAACAGAACGAACGCGCGGCGAGGCAAGCAGGGGAAGTGGCCATTGAGCTGCCGCCAGAAGCCGAAGACAAACCCCTGCCAAGTAAGGCACAGGCTCACGCACCCACGCCTCTAAGTTCAGCGCTTGATATGGCGCTGGAAACACAGGGAGTCTCGTCACGGTCAGACGCTTCGATGGCGGGTGATGACTCCTTTCCGGCACTGGACGCGGAATTCGAACCTACTGCTGGTCAGCACAATCATGACAACAATCCTGTAGAAGCAAACTCAACGAAGGAACTGACTCAGGACAGTCAAGATCTACGAGACGTTAATACGCTGAGCCTTGAGCCGGCCGAACCCATGGCAATGGCACCAGAAGGGATCGGAGAAGATAGCGACCGGCCACCAGAAGCGTTTGCGCGCCACTCGACTGACCCCGCCTTGGAACCAAGCATTGAGGAACCCGGCGACACCGAATCACGTGAAGCCGGGTCGATTACTGTTGAGTCTTTGCCTGCGGCCCCGCTTGACGTAAAGCCGGTCAAAGCTGCGCCCGAGCCGGAGGCTGTACCTGGCAGCGAGGTGCCTCAAGAGCCCAGCCCATCAGTTGCAAATGATTCACCCGTTGAAGCTGCTCCGTACCTCGACGTCAATGCGGTGAAGCCAGTTCGCAGAACTGTTCGTACTCCTGTGATGGTCATCACCGGTCTTGCTCTTGCCTCGTTAAGTGTCGCAGCAATTGTTGCGGCGATCATGTGGTGGAGCGGTAATGAGGCCTATGAGGCTGACTTTGACAACCTTGGCGCGCTGAATGCTGGCAACTTTGCAACTGGCAATGAACCATTGAGCCAGCTTGACTTGGGCGTCCCGGTTGAGGGTACTGTCGGGGCTGCCACCAACACGATTGCATCGGAAGGGATCACATCTGGCGAGGTCGCCGCTGTCACTGCCGCGAGCGAAGCGCTCCCTGAAACTGCAACAGCAGTTAGCACTAGCCTGGAGCAGCCCGCAGCGTTGCAGAAAGCGGCAACAACAACGCAAACGACTGGTTCGTCAACAGAACCCGCCGACCAACCGGCAGTCGCAACTAACAAAAGCGTTCCTCAAAGCAGCGCCGGCGCAATCAGTTCGACTGGGAACAGTTCTGGTGGAAATGGGTCAAGCACAAGTGCGTCCGGTACGAAGGCACCGGAGCCGCGCGTTCAATCGAGCCGTTCCGCGAGCTCCACAGTGCCCGCGACCAACGCCCGACCGGCGCTGCCAGCGGTTCGATTTGTACGCTCAACACAAAATCGCGAGCAACCGCAGCAACTGCTCAATGACGCCTACCGGGCGCTCCAGAGTAATGAGCTGACTCGCGCACAAGCGGCCTATCAGCAGGCACTCCGGATTGATCGGAATCTGATCGATGGCTGGGTTGGCCTGGCTAGCATTGCCGCGCGTCAGGGCAATCGCACCCTGGCAAGCCAACACTATCAACGCGCACTCAATATTGACCCTAACGATCAGGTTGCCCGCACTGGTTTACTGGCGCTAGCTGGCGGTAATTTGCCAGACGAGTCAGAAAGCACGCTTCGCACCCTGATTGACTCCGGCGGACAAAACGCCATGGCCGAACTCGCCCTGGGCAACACACTGGCCCGCCAAGGCCGTTGGGCTGAAGCGCAGCAGGCCTACTTCAACGCAAACGCGTTGCAGCCCAATCAGCCAGACACGGTTTTCAATCTTGCCGTATCACTTGAGAGAATTCGCCAGCCACGTGCCGCCTTGTCTTACTACGAGCAGTCGCTCGAGCTCAGCGAAGGTCGAGAGACGCTGTTTGATCCGGCGGCCGCACGTCAGCGAATCGAATCACTCAGACAACAACCGGGAGTGCAATAGATGGCCAGCGCAGACGCGGTCAGTCAAAGCACGCCGGCTGGCGGCAAAGCCGTGACGGGTAAGCCCCGCCGCGGCAAGCCGCTAGGCCAGACGCTGATAGATCGCGGCGTTCTCAGCGAAGATCAACTTCGTATTGCTTTGCTCGAACAAAAGTCGCGAGGCCAGCCACTTGGCGCGGTGATGGTGGCGATGGGGTTTCTGACCGAGCAAACGCTGCGTGAGGCGCTTGCCGAGAATCTCGGTCACGAGCAAATTGATCTGACCCGGTTAATCCCGAGTGCTGAAGCACTGGCCTTGATTCCCAGTGAAGCCGCTAAGCATCATCGCATTTTTCCTGTCTCTGTAGACGAGGCTGAGAATCTACTGACGCTCGCATCGCCCAACCCAAATGATGTGGTGATGCTCGACCAGCTCAATGCCTTGCTGGACGGTCAGTACCGAATTGATGTTCACATGGCCGCGGAAAGTGAAGTGGTCAACGCCATTGAGGCCCACTACGGCCATGTGCTGTCCATCGACGGCATTCTCAATGAGATGGAGACTGGCGAGATCGATTTCGCCAGTCTTGAGAGTTCGAATCGTGAGTTTACCGGCCCTGTTGTCCGGATGATTGATTCAATTCTGATGGATGCGGTGCAACGGCGGGCCAGTGATATTCACTTTGAACCCGAGCAGGGCTTTGTGCGCATTCGCTACCGAATCGATGGCGTGCTGCGCCAGATTCGAGCCTTGCACGCAAAGTATTGGCCGCCGATGCTCGTCAGGCTGAAGATTGTTTGCCAGATGAATATTGCTGAATCGCGCGCGCCTCAGGACGGGCGGACTTCCCTGTTTATGAACGGGCGGCATATTGATTTTCGGGCGGCTGTACAGCCAACCCTGCATGGTGAGAACTTTGTACTGCGAATTCTCGATCGTGCACGTTCGCTGGTCAGTATGGATGAGCTCGGCATGACCGAAGCCCAGCTACTCATGATGGAGACGATGGTCTCGCGCCCGGAAGGCATGATTCTGGTGACGGGCCCAACCGGTAGCGGTAAGACGACAACGCTGTATTCCATTCTAAACCGGCTCAACCGGGAAGGTGTCAACATCATGACGCTTGAAGACCCGGTGGAGTATCCGATCCCGATGATCCGCCAGGTTAACCTGGCTGCCGGGTTGAAACTCGACTTCGCCACAGGTGTGCGCTCACTGATGCGCCAAGACCCTGACATTATTCTGGTCGGTGAGATTCGCGATGCGGACACCGCTACGATGGCATTGCGGGCCGCCATGACCGGGCATCAGGTTTACTCCACGCTACACACCAATTCCGCCTTGGGTGTTTTGCCGCGCTTACAAGACCTCGGCCTAAAGCCAGAGCTCATGGCTGGCAATCTGGTCGGCGCGATCGGTCAACGCCTAGTCAGAAAACTCTGTCCCCATTGCTGCGAGCCTTATGAACTGGAAGCAGAACTGGCTATCGCGCTTGGCCTGAGCGAGAACGGACCCATTACGCTGAAGCGCGCCGTAGGCTGCCGACGCTGTGATCATCAGGGGTATACCGGCCGCATTGCGCTGATGGAAGTGCTGCGGCTGGATCAGGAGATGGAAGATCTCCTGGCCAAGCGGGCAAGCATTCAGGAACTGCGAAAAACGGCAAAAGCAAACGGTTTCAAAGACCTGCGCGAAGACGCGATGCGACGAGTCGCTCAAGGCATCACGTCCCTGGATGAAGCCGCCCGTGTCGTTGACCTAACAGGGCTGACTGGGCCAGCGCCGGCCGACTCTCAATCCAGCGAACCGGCTCACTAGTCATGGGCATGTACGCATACAGAGCCATCGATGCTCAAGGCTTGATTACGCGCGGGCGAATGCCAGCCGTGACAGCGCATGAACTTGAGTCACGCCTGAACACCAGTGGCCTGGAACTACTCAAGGCGCGTCCAATCAATGCCTGGAGTCTTTTGGGTTCGCGCGTCAGCGCGCGTGATCTCATTAGTTTCTGCCTGCACATGGAAACCACCCTGCAAGCCGGCCTCATGGTCACCGAGGCGTTGGAAGATCAGGTAGATGGCGCGGACAGCGGACATTTTCGCGATGCCCTATCGGCAATCCTGCAAGCTGTTCGAGAGGGAACGGCAATGTCGACTGCGCTGGCCTCGTTTCCGAGCATGTTTAACGATACGTTTGTCGGCATGGTCAGGTCTGGCGAGGAATCCGGCCGCCTGGGAGATGCGTTTCAAAAACTCGGTGAGAACCTGCGCTGGCAGGATGACTTGAACCGGCAACTCAAAAAACTGATGTTGTACCCCGCATTCACAATCACGGTGCTCGTCGCCGTCACCTTGTTCATGTTGCTCTACTTGGTACCGCAACTGGCAGACTTTATCGTTTCTATGAGTGGCGAAGACCTTCCGTTTCAGACCTGGTTGTTGTTGCAGATGTCTGTGTTCGTGCAAGCGTTTTGGCACTGGTTGCTGGTAGCGCCTTTTGCAGCGGTGATCATTTTTTTTCTGGTGCGACGGATTGGCGGCGCCGTGGCCCGCACAAAGATTGATGCGCTCAAGCTCAAACTGCCGGTCATAGGGCCCATTCTGCGCAAGATTTTGCTGTCCCGGTTTTGTGCCTTGATGGCAATGTTGTATCAGTCCGGATTACCGGTGATTCAGTCGATCATGATCGCGAGAGACGCGATTGGTAACCGCGCGATGGCAGCCTCCATTGATGCAGCCATTACCGAAATAGAACAAGGCAAAGGCATCACCGAAGCATTTAGCGCCACCAGGCTGTTTCCAAGCCTGATGACGCGGATGATCAGAATTGGAGAAACCACCGGCGAGGTGGATAAGGGCCTGCGCAATGTGAGCCAGTTCTACAACCGGGATGTCGAAGAAGCCATCGACCGCGTGCAGGCCATGATCGAACCCACGTTGACGCTGATTCTGGGAGGCATTCTGGCCTGGCTGATGATGTCGGTGCTTGGTCCGATCTACGACCTGTTGTCCAGAATCGGAGTGTGATGTGATTCGCAAGCCAACGACACATACCCTTTACCTAAGTGCTGCGGGCCTGCAAGTGGTCTCAATTGATGACCAAGGAGCACGGGTAGCACATCGCTTTGATCTTCCCGAAAGCGAAGGCATCGCGGGCGAAGACCTGCGTAACTCTGCCGACGCTTTGGCGTTTCAGGCCTGGGTAGAGTCTGAACCCGAGGCCTTATTTCAGCTCCTGGTCGACCATGTTGATGAGCAGCATGCGCTCGAGAGCATCCCCAAGCTTGGGTTGCGTGACCGTGCGGCTCTGATTAACAAGCGCTTCAATCAGCAATTCCGAGACAGCGAGTTTCGGACGACCAACTCATTGCCGAAGCAACCCGGTGATGCAAAGAAGGAAGAGCGCATCGTGATGATGGCGCTCAAATCGAGCGTCAATTTTTCACCCTGGCTCGAGATCCTGCTGGCGTCCAAAGCGCGCATTGGTTTGATTACCTCTCCTGCGTTGCTGTCGTCGCAACTCATAAAAACCATTGCCCCCGGGCAATCCGGTTTACTGATTAGTCATCACCCAGCAGGGCTGCGGCAAACCCTCATGATTGATGGCACGGTCCGCTTCTCGCGGCTGGCAAGGCTCAAGGCTTACGACGCGCCCAATGTGCGGGCCGAAGTCCTTCGTTCGATCCAATACCTCACCATGACGCAACGGTTGGACGCCTCGCTCATTACCAAGGAAAAATTCACTGTTTGGCTGATTGAAGATGCGATCAGCCAGGCCAGTCACCTGCCCGCCTCACTCACGCTCGACTCTGGCGCACCGATCTCAATTAAGCGGCTGGGGGCCAGACAACTGGGCATGCCAATCGTTGAAGACGCCGAGGGCGTATCGATTTGGGCCTCGCTTTGCCAGCTCCGGCCTGGTCCACTGAGTTATACAAACCGCCGCGTCAATGTGTTCCATCGCCTGGCCAATTGGCGCAAGCGCTTATGGACAGGTGCCGCGATTACCGTCAGTGCCGGGTTGTTGCTCGCACTGTTGACCGATCAAATTGTGAGCTGGCATGGTCACCGCATGCATGAAGTGAGAGCTGAGACCAGTCGCTTAAAAGCGCGCATCGGCGAGCTTCGCACTGAGCTCAGTCAGTTCCCGACAACACCTGAAGATCTGCGTGCGGTGGTTCGGATCAGTGAACGGCTCCTCGCAAACGAAGCGTCGCCGGTTGAAGTGCTCGACATCATCTCAAAAGCATTTGTTCAAACAGATGGCCTGACGCTCACCGGGATGAGCTTCTCGGCACAGGCGGCAAGCCTCGATGACACATCTTCATCAATGAGCAGCGGCGGCAGGGCTGGCATTGGTGTGGCGGGCGGACTTTCAGGCTCTGCCAGTGCTACGCCGAGCTTACTCGCCCATCAGATGCGGATCACGGTGACAGGGCTTGCCGACCGGCTACTGACTCGCACGGAGGCGAACAACCAGATTCGACAATTCGCAGATGCACTCGCTCAGCGATGTGACTGTTCGATCGTCCAAACCGACCTCCCCTTCGACGCATCGGCACAAAGCGGCTTGACTGCAAGTCTGAACGATCAATTTCAGCAAAGCCGTGAATTTAGGATCATCGCGCTGAGGGCTCAACCAGCCACCTCTGGCGGCTTTGCCTCGGTCGCAGGTATCGGTACTGCAAATACGCAACCGGGCGCTTCGGATGATCTGATGTCTGCCATGTCTGTTTCGTCAATGGAGGCTGAGCGTGAGTAAAGGGAAGGATCAGACGAAAGACGATCAGACCATGCTGGCATCCCTGCGCGGAACCCTCATCAGCACGGGTCTTTTGATGTTGATCGGGTTGGCGTTAGCCGTCTATGGCACAACGAATTACCTTGCTCAGGTGGCATTTCATCACAGTGAGATTGAATATCTCGGGCAACTTCGTGTTGATCTTCGCCGACATGAACACCAGTTGAGCGAGGCAACCGAACTAGAACCGGCATTTGAGAATCTTCAACAACAGGGAGCCATTGGCGCGCTTGCCAAAAATCTTGAGGCAGATCGCTTCGAGCGAGTCTCAGCTAGCCACCCCGCTGGTGTTCGTAGCTTTGCGATGGGCGCGGTTGAGCCGATTGCCGCGCCTTCTGACTTGCCCTTTTCAACCCTGGGCCTGGGTCGGCACATGCTCACCTTTACTGCTCGACCTCGCCACGAGATCCACTTGCTCAGGTTTCTCGGTGAGTTACCGGCAGCCTTGGGCGGTCTCTCTCTACTGAGAGCCTGCGATATCAGCCGCAGTATCGGCGTGCAGCGTGGCGCGCAGGCCAACCAAGACGGCAGTGCGGTTGACGCGGAAGGTGACATCAGAGCGCGCTGTGAAATTGACTGGTATGTCTTTGGGTCCACTCAAAACACAGCTTTACCAGGCGGTCTGTCTGGTGACATGTTCGATGGCAGCGGGCAAGCCACTGCTCCCAGCGAGGCGGGCTTATGAAGCGCACCATCGTTTACGCCTCCTTACTGGTCCTACTGAGCAACGCCTCATTAATTGGGAAGGCAGATTCAGCCGGTATTGGTAATGCGCTGGTGGGTCCGCTGTTCTACACCCCCCTGGAACGCGACGCGATAGACCGCGGCAATCTCGCTGTACCCGGTGATGGCGACTCAACCGGGCAGGGCAATCAAGACCCGCCCGAAATCTTGCGGTTTGACGGCAGAGTTGAACGCTCTGCCGGCAGATCAACCGCCTGGGTATCCGGTCGGCCACTTGAACGCTTGCGACCGAGACTACCTGACGCCAGGCTCAGATTGCAGGGCGAACGGCTCCGCATTGACACGCCCGAATCAACCCGCTGGCTAAGAGCGGGCGAATCGTTCGAGCCTGAGCAAAGCGAGCCTCCACAGTCAGCCGAGCTAAAGCCCGAGACCGATCAAGCGAACGGCGGAGCCGCCCCAGCACGATGAGATCTTTCCCAACATCAGCCGCACGACAGTCTGGCGTTGCGTTTTACTTGTTTGTTGTATTCGCTTTGTTAAGCCTGACAGCGCTTGGCACGGTTTCAACCTCCCTATTTAGCGATCGCACTGACGCGGGTGAGCGCGCCCGTCAAACGCTGTTCCAGGCGCGAGAGTTGGTGATAGCCGAACTGACGCAACCGATGTTGCGCGGACCGGCGGCACGGCTGGGTCAGTTTGTACGCCTGCCGGATCTCCCCACTGCGGCAGGAGCTGGCGCTGAAGCCACTGAGCCAAACTATGATGGCCTGGCGGAGGTGTCGGGCTGTGCATTTCGGGGGTGGGCCAATGGTCAACCTTTGCGCCCGGCTGATATCAGCGGTGCTGCCGCGCGCTGCTTTGGCCGTGTCCCTTGGCAGAGCCTGGGCTTAACCGTGGAGTCAGCGGCGGCAGCCGATCTGGCAGGTGATATGCCATGGCTGATCATTTCACCCAACCTCGCGGCCTCTCAGGCTTGTGCCCCGCACCTGAACCCCTTAATGCTCAGTCAGCCCTTTGCGGGATACAACTGTCCAGTCAGTCAGCCATACCCGTGGATTCGAGTGCTGGATGCACGCGGGAATTTGCTATCGGACAGAGTAGCGTTTGCGTTGGTAATGCCAGGGCCGGCGCTCCCTGGCCAAGTCAGGGCACCGACCGCCGCTATATCGCAATATCTGGACGCAGCCCGCATCATCCCGACCTGTGCCGCGCCTTGCCAACCGGGACGCGTAGACAACGCCAACTTCAATCACGCCGACAATCAGGCCTGGACGCTCATCCAGGCAGACAAAGCTGGGCCGGCTGTAGACCAAAACCGCTTATATGCCACGCCTCACCTGTTCAATGACACGGTTATCTTCGTCACGATCGATGAGTTACTGGCGCACCTGGAGCAACGGAGCCTTAGAGCGATCCGGGTTGAGCTGGATCGCTTCCAGACCAGCAACGGCTACCTGCCCTATGCAGCTAGCTTAGGCGATGCATCCAAGGCCTGCGTGAACGCGAATCGATTTGGCCATCTGCCAACAGCAGCCGGTAGTTGCGGTGATGCGCCCGCGCTTCCTGCATGGCTGACGGCCAGCGGCTGGCAACACTACTTTCTATATGCAGTTTCACCGCGCTGCGTCGCAGCGAATCCAGCCTGCAATGCACCGGGCCTGGTTTTGGACGCCCGCACGAATATCAACGCCCTCATGATTTCGCCAGGCCATCCCATCCAACGCCCACCGTTCGCCGTCACGGCAGGCGGTATTCAACGCCCACTGGTGGCCGGTGCGTACTCGGCCAATCCGGCCGACTGGCTCGACACGATTGAGAATGCTGGCGGGACACCAGATGTCTTTGTTTCATTTGAGCGCGCGGCAGCGCCGCGCAATGACCGACTTTATTCACTGCAGTGATGATGACAATCTTTTCAAACCGTTTATCAAATTCGAGCTCAGCAAAAGTGCGCCACGTGCGAGGCTTCTCACTCATCGAGATTGCTATTGGGCTGGCGATTTTGTCGCTCGCAGCTGTGGGCCTGATTGCGTCCATTACCAAGCAGTCCGAACAAAACAAGCTGAAAGAAACACGCCAGACCCTGTTGGTGGCGCGCGAAGCATTGCTGGCTTTTGTGGGTACAAACGGGCGACTGCCCTGCCCGGCGCTCGCGGCGAGCAACGGTCAGGAATCGATCGCGGCGGTGGTTGGCGGCACGGTGACTTGCAGCGCCGAATCAGGCTTTTTGCCGGCCGTTACACTCGGCATGAGCGACGTAGATGGCAACGGCTTACTCAATGACGCTTTTCAAGATGGTGCCGGTCGGGCTAATGGCACCTTCCTGCGGGCGGTGCGCTATGGCACCACCGCATTGGCAGCGCCCCTGACTTTTGCGCTTCAGTCGCCCGGTCTTGGCGACCCCACGTCGGCAAGCCGGCGGGTTGATGTTCAGGGTTCGATCAATGCGGGCCAAGGTGTCTTTGTCTGTCGCCAATCCGCAGGCATCGGAGCCGGCGTGAATCGCTGTGGCAATGCTGCCAATACGCTGGCCACAAACGCGATTGCCGTGATCTGGTCGCGCGGCGTCAACGGTAATGATCTGGCCGCTTATTCGGCAGATGAAAATCAGAATGCCAACCAGACGCTCACCAGAACCTATGTCAAACGAGATTTTGCGCCCAGCGGTGCCACCGGTGGGGCGTTCGACGATCAAATGGTCTGGATTGCTTATCCGGTACTGGCCGACCGGCTCGTACGAGGCGGATTTGTGCAATGAACGTGGCGCGCGCTGCATCCATACTCGCGCACCAAACCTGGCTTGAAGCCTGGCATGCCCGCCTGCCGGTGATGCTTGGCGCTCTTGTCATGCTTGGACTCATCACCCAATGGTTTATTGGCGCAGTCAGTCTGGTCGAAAACGCTTCATCCGGACTTGCGATTGCTGCGCCGTTGGTGCGCCTGCTTGCCGTCGCGCTTGTCGCTAGCATCAGCGTGAGTCTGATTGCGCGAGAATTATCAGATCGCCGAATTGAGCTGATGCTCAGCGCTCCGATTGAGCGTCCCACCTGGGTAATGGGCCGCCTGACAGGCATGGGGATGGTCGCGATTACCGTCTCCTGCGCGGCGAGTTTTGGGTTGGCTGGAAATGTTCGTGTGTCTTCGCTGTTGAGTTGGTGGGTATCACTCGTGCCGGAACTGCTGCTCGTTGCCGCGCTGTCAATCGCTGTAACGGTGGCACTCAAGCGCTACGCCCTAAGCCTGCTGGCGCTTGCCCTGCTATACGTGACGGCTCGTCTGATTGGCACGATTCATCAGTTGTCCAGTAGTAACTTACCCGGGCTCGCGAGCCTCGATAGCTGGGACGCGGCGCATTGGTTCATTGGCGCACTAGCGGTCATGCTGCCAAGACTCGAACTCTACGCTCCCAGCCAATGGTTAGTCAGCGAGATTCCTCTGCCTGAGGCGCTGCATCAGTTAGGGCTTGGCGCGGGACAGTTTGCGATTTACCTGGCACTGCTGACCGCTGCCTGCTGCATTGACTTGCGCCGAGACATTGACTAATCAAACCATGCGAACGCGCGGCGTATTCTGGTGGCTTGTGCTCAGCATCGCACTGGGCATGCAATGGGCGTTTGCCAAACAGCTTCCTTTTAGTTGGCAACTTCAAACACAAGCTCCCTCGCCGCCAGCACCAGCCCTATTGGCAACCCTAACACTGGGCGAACCTACAGCAGCCGCCACCGGCGCGGTTTTATACACACAGTCGTTCGATGCCCAGGCGGGTCGAGTCGTCCCGATCAGATCACTCAACATCAGTCGCTTGCAGGCGTGGCTGGAGGTCGCGGCTAAACTCAATCCACGCTCTGCGTATCCCAGCTTTTTAAGTAGCCGACTGTACGCCGAACAAGCGCCGCCCGATCTGACGCGACAGATCATCGACTGGATCGCGAACCTGCACCAACAGCACCCAGAGACCCATTGGCCAGCATTGGCCCACGCAGTTCACCTCGCTCGGCATCAACTCAATGATCGGGCGCTGGCACGCGAAATGGCACGCCATCTGAGACTCACGCCACTGCATGTGAAGCTCCCCCCATGGGCTCGCCAAATGGAGGCGTTTATGCAGGCGGATAACACCGAATTGGAAGATGCGCAGGCACTAGTTGGCGGACTGATCGCGAGCGGCCAGGTAACTGACGAACGGGCGATTGCGGTGCTTTTGGCAGACCTGAAGACCATAGAAGAGCGCCTGCGAGTTGACGAACGGTCTCAAGACGCCGGCGGCAATGCCGAAATGCTAACTGAAACCATTTTTGCAGGACCTGACGCACCGGAGAAATCGCACAACAGCGATCGGTAGGCAGGCGATTTAACTTTTGGAGTTTCTATGCAATCTCATCACCGACTGAAAGTCAGACAGCCGCTGCATACGCAGCAACAGTCAGGCTTCACGCTTGTGGAAATCGCCATCGTTCTGGTGATTGTCGGCCTTCTGCTCGGCGCCGTGCTTAAGGGGCAAGAATTGATCTTCAATACGAAGGTCAAGTCGACCTACAACATGGCACGCGAAACATCGGCGGCGCTGTATGCTTATCAAGATCGATATCGCGTTAACCCTGGTGATGACAACCAGGCAACGGTCAGATTCCCGAATGCCAACCCGGCCGTTACCAACGGCAATGGCGATGGGCTGATCGCATGGGGTTCACCCTGCCAAAACGCAGGCGTCGCCAATGCGGGCGAAAACTGCAACGCACTTCACCACTTGCGCGTTTCCGGCTTTATCTCAGGCTCGGGCAATGAGGGGCTTCGCACAGCGTTTGGCGGTCTCGCATCACCCGCTCGCTGGGAAAACTACTTCCAAAGAGCAGGCAACAATCCTGCCATGGGATATGATCCGCGCGGCGTGACCCATAAAATCATGAGCACGATCGACGTGTCATTTGATGATGGCAATCCCCGTACCGGCTCAGTTCGCTGCCGACGCGTAGGTCAATACAATCTACGCAACCCGGACAATCGCGTTCCTGACTGGTGTTCAGCAGCGATGTAAGCTGAAGATAAGCACTTAACTGAACAATGCGCGCAGCGCGGCCCCGGGGTCGTCTGCGCGCATAAACGTTTCACCGACCAGAAACGTCTGAACATTGGCGGCCCGCATCCGGGCGACGTCGGCCTTGTCGAGAATGCCGCTTTCTGTGACGATCAGGCGCTCGGCCGGGATATCGCCCAGCAGATCGAGCGTGTTGCTCAGACTGACTTCAAAGGTTCTCAGGTTCCGGTTGTTGATACCAATCAGCCCGGAGCGCATCGTGAGCGCCACCGCCAGCTCGTTGGCATCGTGGACTTCAATGAGAACATCCATACCGAGCGATAACGCGCGTTGCTCCAGCGCATGTAGCTCATCTGACGCCAGCGCCGCGACAATCAGCAAAATACAATCCGCCCCCCAGACTCGCGCCTGATCTACCTGATATGGGTCGATCATGAAATCTTTGCGAAGCACGGGCAGCGTACATGCCTGGCGAGCCTGTTGAAGATAGCTTGCGTGACCCTGGAAAAAGCTCTCGTCTGTCAGGACTGACAGGCAAGCTGCGCCGCCCTGCTCATAGCTCACCGCAATCTCGGCGGGCACGAAGTGCTCTCTGATCACACCCTTGCTGGGGCTGGCCTTCTTAACTTCAGCAATGACGGCCGACTCACCGCGCCCGACTCTTGCTCGCAGCGCTCGTTCAAATCCGCGCGGCGAAATGCCTGTCTGCGCCACATCAATAGGGGCCAGCGTCTGCCGGGCAAGTTCGGCCATTTGATCGGCGGGAATCTCGGCTTTGGCGGCCTCGATCTCGGCGCGCTTGACGTCCAGAATGCGATTGAGAATGTCGCTCATGCGGCAACCGATTTGGAGAAAGCAAGAAACTGTTCGAGTTTGCTCATCGCCGCACCTGATTCGATCAATAACTGCGCCTTGGACAGCCCCTCTTGAACGGAATCAGCTAGGCCGCAAACGTACAAGGCTGCGCCTGAATTCAATATAACGATATCTCGCGCGGTGGTGTTTTTACCTGCGAGTGCGTCAAGCAACATCTGACGCGATTGGTCCACCCCATCCACCACGATTTGCCGATGACTCTGCATCGACAGGCCGAAGTCTTCCGGGTGAATTTCGTACTCGGTAACTTTGCCATCGCGCAATTCACCCACCATAGTGGACGCGCCAAGTGAAATCTCGTCCATGCCATCTTTGCCCCAGACGACCATGGCACGCTTGGCGCCAAGACGCTCAAGCGCACGCACATGAATACCCACCAGGTCCGGGTGAAATACACCCAGAAGAAAGCTGCTGGCATTGGCCGGATTCGTCAGCGGCCCCAGGATATTAAAGATGGTCCTGACACCCATCTCTTTACGAACCGGTACGACGTTCTTCATCGCCGGATGATGGCTGGGCGCGAACATAAACCCAAGACCGGTCTCTTTGATGCACGCTTTAACCTGATCTGCCGTAAACATGATGTTGGCCCCGAGCGCCTCAAGCACGTCCGCACTGCCAGAGCTTGAGGACACGCTACGGTTACCGTGCTTGGCAACGGTGGCGCCGCCAGCAGCGACAACAAACATCGATGCAGTAGAGATATTGAAGGTATGGGAGCCATCGCCGCCCGTGCCGACGATATCGATGAAGTGCTCCCCAGCATCCAGGTCGACTGTTTCGGCAAATTCACGCATCACGGTGGCCGCGGCGGTGATTTCGCCGATCGTTTCTTTTTTAACGCGTAAGCCGGTCAGTAGTGCTGCCGCCATGAGGGGAGACATTTCACCCTTCATGATCATGCGCATGAGCTCTTCCATCTCATCAGGGAAGATTTCGCGACTTTCAATACAGCGCTGCACAGCTTCTTGTGGGGTAATGGGCATTGCAGGCCTCCTCAAAATTGTTATGTTGTTGCGGGGTGATTCGCTCGCGTCAGGAAGTTCTGAAGCATTTGATGCCCCGCCTCCGATGCGATTGATTCAGGGTGAAACTGTACGCCTTCGATATCCAACGCCTGATGGCGCACGCCCATGATCTCGCCATCGTCGCTCCAGGCTGTCCGAACCAGGCACTCAGGCAAATCGTCAATGGCAAGTGAGTGATATCGAACCACAGTGAGCGGATTAGGCAGTTCAGCGAAGACACCTTGACCGTCATGCGCAATGGTATCGGTCTTGCCGTGCATGACCTGACGCGCCGCTTGCAGGCGCGCGCCAAATGCCATGCCAATGGCCTGATGCCCGAGGCAGACGCCCAGCAACGGCAGGCGACCACCAAAGTATTCGATGGCCTCAAGCGTAATACCTGCCTCATTGGGCGTGCACGGACCGGGCGAAATCACCACTGCAGACACTGCCAGCGCAGCCAGATCGGACAGGCTAGCCTGGTCGTTACGAACAGTCACAACGGTTGCACCCAACTCCTCCAAATACTGAACAAGGTTGTAGGTAAATGAGTCATAGTTGTCGATCATCAAAATCTTCATCGAACTTCTCCCAACCGAGTCAATCGTGTGCCGGCCATCGCACTGAACCCACCGCTAATCCGTGAGCTGGGCACGCAGTATCGCCAAGCCTGCAGGCCTTGTTTAAGGTGCCGATTGATTCTTCGCTGCCCGGACTTTGCCTGATGCCCGCTACGACTTTCACGCTCGACCGATTCGCCCCGACGGCCATGATGCTGTTCATCGCAGTGGCCATCAGTGCCTGTGGTGGCGGTGAAACCGGCGATACGAACGGCGCTGACAATAGCGGTTCGTCTGGTGCATCGGCTCCCGCTGAAAGTTCGAGCAACCTGCAGGAAAACACCGGCAGCAACAGCGCGGGCGGGAGTGCGCAAGCGAGCACCTTGCCAGCTCCGATTGCCAGTCAGGCGTTCATTAACAAAACGCTGGAGCGGGTGAACATCGCGCGGAATAGTCAGCGCCTTTGCGGCACGACGACCATGCCGGCACAAGCGGCTTTGACCTGGGATCTTAAAATCGAGCAGGCTGCTTTGTCTCATACCCAATGGATGCAAAGCAACAATACGTTCTCGCACCAGGGTGAAAATGACAGTGATCCTGGCTCGCGACTGACCAATGCCGGCTACGACTGGAACGCCGCTGCCGAGAACATTGCTGCCGGTCAAGGCAGTATTGACGCAGTCATTGATGCCTGGCTCGACAGCCCAGGGCATTGCCGCAACATCATGAGCGCGAATGTCACTCAGATTGGCATGGCCCTGGTTGATGGCAACAACAGCAATACCTACGGCACCTACTGGACGATGAAACTTGCAAGACCTCGGTGATTGCCTCGGTAGTTGTGGTACTGATTGATCCTGCATCTCAAGGTTCTCCCGCCGCCGCTTCTGCCACAATCTCAGCCGCCCGGGTCAACGCGCGTGCCTTTGATTCAGTTTCCTGCCACTCATTCATCGGCACTGAGTCATAAACAATGCCGGCCGCGGCTTGTACGTAGAGAATTTCGTCTTTGATCACACCGGTGCGGATGCCAATCGCCACATCCATGTCGCCGGAGTAGCTCAGGTAACCGCATGCCCCGCCATAGAGTCCACGGCGGCAAGGCTCCAACTCGGTAATGATTTCCATTGCTCTGACCTTGGGCGCGCCCGTGAGCGTCCCGGCCGGAAAGCTTGCCCGGAACACGTCAATCGCATCCAGACCTGGCTTTAAGACACCTTCTACATTGCTCACAATGTGCTGAACGTGTGAATACTTCTCAACTGCCATTTGATCGGTCACGCGGACGGTACCGGTCGCGGCAATGCGACCCACATCATTGCGAGCCAAGTCGATCAACATAAGATGCTCAGCCCGTTCTTTCGGGTCAGCCAACAACTCGGCTGCGAGTGCAGCGTCTTGTGCGGGCGATAGTCCGCGTTTTCGCGTGCCCGCCAAAGGGCGAATCGTCACTTTTTTGACTTCACCATCTTGCGCACAGTCTCTGACAGCTGTCGGATCATCGTCGGTGACAGGTACGGTTTCCTGCCTCACCAAGATTTCCGGTGAGGCGCCAACCACATGAAAATCACCAAAGTCGTAGTAGTACATATAGGGCGACGGATTGACAGACCGCAAGGAGCGATAAAGCGAGAGCGGCGAGTGTTCAAACGGTTTGCGCAGACATTGACCGATTTGCACCTGCATGACATCGCCAGCAATGATGTATTCGCGCGCTCGCTCGGCCGCTTTCAGGTAGTCGGCTTGAGCAAAATCGCGAATGATCTCCGGTTCTGCATCGCGACTCTTTTTTTGCTCGGGTGGCACGACGGCACGCCGCAATCGGGCGTCCAGTTCACGTAACCGGCGTTTTGCTCGGCCGTAGGCTTCGGGATGAGACGGGTCGGCATAAACAAGCAGGTACAACTTCCCGTGAAGGTTATCCACGATGGCGAGTTCATCTACCAACAACAACTGCAAATCGGGTATGCCGTCTGCGCCAATGGGATGCGGCTTGGGGTTTGACCCTAAACGCGGCTCGACGAACTGCACGAGATCGTAACCAAAGTAGCCAGCGAGTCCGCCACAGAATCTCGGCAAACCCGGACGCATCGCCGGTCTGAACCGCTGATGGTAGGCCCGCACAAACTCAATCGGGTCGCCGGTGTGCTGCTCGACCACTTCGCCGTCGCGGACCACCTCAACCTGATCGCCGTTTGATCGCACCAAAGTGGATGCTGGCAAGCCAATGAATGAATATCGGCCAAACCGCTCTCCCCCCACGACTGACTCGAGCAGAAAGGAATTTGCTCTCGAAGCCCCTTCGGTGAGCTTCAGGTAGATGGAAAGCGGAGTATCCAAATCCGCCAAATGTTCAGCCAGCAAGGGAATTCGGTTATAACCCTGCGCGGCTAGCGCGCGAAACTCAATCTCAGTCATGAAAACCTCGCCGTTGGGCGCGATGATGTGTCGTCAGTCAATTCAAATAGGGAGTGCTTTGCCGGTCGCCGTGCCAAGCCAGAGTGCTCGATTGCCTGGAAGGCAAACCCTGTGGGTGGCATCACTGCAGGGAGAGGTCAAAGCGATTGGTGCAAGACGCACCGCACAGGCACTTGGAAAATTTGGATCGGTCGAATCAGAGACCGAAGATGCCCAGGGTATCCCTTGGGCAGAGCCAGGTTCGTGGCTTAGTGCAGCGCGCAAGCATCTGGTGAGCGACGCCATCGCCCGCCAACACCACCGCACCGCCAATTTTTCCAAGTTTGAATTGTCATGATCGAATGATGAGATCTGCTGCCTTATCCAGCGACCCGACTATACCATCGGAATCTATCGTCGCAACATCGCGCCCCTCGTTGTATCCATAAGGCACAAGCAAGACCGGCATGCCCGCGGCCCTGGCCGCTTGTGCGTCGTTGACTGAGTCGCCCACCATCACGCATTGAGCCGGCGCCAGCCCAAAATGCACGGCGGCATGGGTGAGAGGCAGCGGGTCTGGCTTTTTTCTGGGCAGGGCATCGCCGCCAAGTGTAAGCGCGAAGAATTCTGCCAATCCCTGAGCATCCAACAGTGGGTCGGTGAACGACTGCGGTTTATTGGTCAGGCAAGCCAGGGAAAGGCCGGCCGCCTTCATTTTCTCGAGGCCGGCCAGCACGCCTGGATAGGGTTTGGCCGAGCGGCCGTTCTCACGGGTGTAATGCTTGTCGAACGACGCGCGGGCCGCGTGGAAACGTTCAGTGTCAAGCTGACCGTCCAGAGAACCGGTCATGGAGCGGTGTACCAGCACGTCCGCGCCCTTGCCTACAAAACCCTCCAATTGCTCCCGTGGCAACGCGGCAAGGTCAAAATCAGCTCGTACACGATTGGCCGCCGCGGCGAGATCTGCAATGGTGTCTAACAGGGTGCCATCCAGATCAATAAAGACGGCTTTGATGTTCTCAATCTTCAACGGACTGCCGCCACGGCAAGTTCACGCAATCGGCCAACAATCGTGCCGTACCCCTCGTCCGGGCTGCCGGCGCCGAAAACAGCGGAGCCAGCAACGAAGGTATCAGCGCCCGCCAGCGCTACAGACTCGATGGTTTTGGCGTTCACACCACCATCAACCTGCAGACGAATCGCGCGGCCGCCAGCCGCCTGATGTTGGTCGATGCGCTCGCGCACCTGCCTCAGTTTGGGGAGAACCGATGGAATGAAACTTTGACCGCCAAACCCGGGATTGACCGACATGAGCAAGATGAGATCGACCCGATCCATGATGTGATCAAGTATCTGCACGGGTGTCGACGGATTCAACACGACACCTGCCCGGCAACCAGCATCGGCAATCAGTTGTAAAGAACGGTCCAGATGGCGAGTGCTCTCAGGGTGCACTGTGATGGAATCAGCGCCCGCCTTCGCAAAGTCAGATGCAAGACGGTCCGGATCTTCCACCATGAGGTGCACATCAATCGGCAGCTTGATAAGCGGACGAATCGCTTCACAAACGAGGGGGCCAATGGTTAAGTTGGGGACGTAGTGGTTATCCATGACGTCGAAATGAATCCAATCGGCGCCCGATTTTTCAAGTTGGTTGACTTCATCGCCCAGGCGGGCAAAGTTAGCCGACAAAATACTGGGCGCGATCACGCACGCTTGCGTATGACTGGTAGACGCGATGGTCGATTGCGAATGACTCTGAGCATTGCCCACAGGCGGTTTATTCGACATATCGCACTCCTCAAAAAGACACTGGGGTTTCAGAAGCTGCATGATAACGCTCACCAATTCGGTGTTAACAGACACGACGACAGCTTTATCGACGACCCTGATACATGTGAGCAGATTTTGCGCGCCACATTGAAGACAAATCTGAAATTCACGGCAATTGAACGCTACAATCACGCTCATTAGTTCGCATACAGACAAACGAAAAAAATAGCACCCCGGGGCAAATCACCATGAGCGATGCATCAGGCAAGTATCAGATTCGGATTGAAATCCAGTCTGAATTCATTGCTGAACAATCAGACGCCGATGATGAACAGTTTGCTTTTGCGTACACGGTACGCATCTTGAATACTGGGTCGGTTCCCAGTCAGCTCATCAGCCGCCATTGGATTATTGAAGATGAATCCGGACAAGTCGCTGAAGTCAGAGGGCTGGGTGTCGTCGGCCGTCAGCCTTTGCTGCAACCCGGCGAGCAGTTTGAGTACACCAGTGGCAGCCAGCTACGCTCCCCCACTGGTGCTATGCATGGCAGCTACTTCTTTGTTGCCGAAGACGGCCACAGGTTTGACGCTGACATTCCGCAGTTTGTGCTGAGCGCCCCGAGGACACTGCATTGAGGCTGACGCGTCACTTTTTTGTGCCTCGCATCACCCACCACACAAACAGTAATACCAGCAGCAGGATTCCCGCTGCTTCCAGATATATCACCCACATTGTTCTGACTCACTGCGCTACTCGTTGGGCTTCTATGTTAGCGGCAGCGCGTAGCCTTCCAGGGGCTCGTCCAGGCTTTGTTGCGGTTATTGTCGGCATCAGCATGCTGGGGTCAGCCTGTAGCTGGGCAAGTCAGGCGCAACCCTGGGTAAGCGGCGGACCCACCCGCACCCAACTGCTGCCCGCATGGTCTGAGGAATCTGCCAGTAACCTGCGACCCGCTTTGCAAGTGCAATGCGAAAAAGCCAGGGGGCTCAAGGCCCCCTGGCCGGCTCTGTGCGCTGAATTGGCCACCTTATCTCCGCTTGAGACCAAAGACCATCACGCCAAAGACCGACTGCAGGCCGACCGGCAACTACTGCAGTGGATTAATCAACGCTTTGATGCCTGGCCAGTCGCCAGTCCAAATGGCGCAGCGAAGGGCCTGCTCACCGGCTACTTTGAACCCGTGTTTAACGGCAGTTTGGAACGCGAATCGCCCACGCAGGTACCACTCTATCGGATGCCCCCAGGACTCATCCGCGGTCAGGCCGCTGTTACGCGTGAGATGTTCGGCCGTATCCATACGCAAACATTCTCTACGAGGCAGGTAGATGAGCACACGAACACGGCCACTTTGCGCAAAGTGGTGCAGGGCCGCGAGCTTGTCTGGCTTGACGACCCTGTCGATGCGTTTTTTCTGCATATCCAGGGATCCGGTCGGGTAAAGCTGCGCAACGGAGACCTCATGCGCGTTGGCTATGCGGGCAACAATGGCCATGGCTATGTCGCCATTGGCAAAGTGTTGATTGAACGCGGCGAGATTAGTCGCCAGGCCATGAGCGCTCAGGCGATTCGGCAATGGCTTAACGCCAACCCGGATCAGGCCGATGAAGTGATGAATCAGAATCCGCGCTACATCTTCTTTCGTGAGCTGCCACCATCCGGACGCTCAAAAGACGATGAGTTGAATGCACGGACCGGTTCTGCGCCGGTTGGCCCGATCGGCAGTCTCGGCGTGGCGCTTACGCCAGGCCGCTCGCTAGCAACCGACCCCCGCTTTCTTCCGCCCGGTGCATTGCTTTATTTGCGCGCAACCGCGCGCTCAAAAGGGACGACCAAACCACTGGCCAGGCTGGCGGTAAATCAAGATACCGGCAGCGCGATTCGCGGCGCGGTCAGGGCGGACCTATTTACGGGGACAGGAGACAGTGCAGGTGACTTTGCCGGCAGACTTAAAGAGCCCCTGCAACTGTGGCTGCTCTGGCCCAAAGGTTTGCTGCCCCCGGGCTACGCAGCAGTACTGCGCGCCGATCTAGATGACTGAGCATCCAGGCGAGTAGTTTCTAGCCGGGCGTCTTCGACTGATTTTTGTTGAGTGTCTCAACAAAGCGAGTTGGCGGCGCATAGCCTTGCATTCGTACACCGCTCGGGAAAAACATCGTGGGCGTCGCCTGTATGCCATAGCGCTCACCGAGAGCCTTGAACTGGTCTAGCGAATTGTCACAGCTACCATCATTGTCAGGCACGACACCCTGCAACATGAGTGCGTTCCAGGCGTCGCTTGGGTTATCCGCGCATAGCGCACGACGAGACTTGGTATCGGAATCAGCGGCAAGGATCGGATACGCAAAGGTATAAATGGTGAGGTTATCGATTGTCATGAGATCTGCTCGCAGGCGTTTGCAATACCCGCAGTTGGGATCTTCAAACAACGCGACCACCCGCTCACCTTTGCCATTCACCTGCTTGACAGCTTTATCAATCGGCAGGTCTTCGAAGCGAATCGCCATGACCTCCTGCATCCGCTCACGCGTGAGATTGCGATTGCCAGCGATATCGAACATCTCGCCTTCTATCACCAGGTAACGCGCCGATTCGTCGACAAACAATAAGTCGTTGCCAATCCGAATCTCCAGCAAACCAGGAATTGGCGTCGTGCGTACCTCCTGCACCTTGTAGCGCCCCTTGGTCCATTTGGAAATGGCCTCTCTCACCTGCTTTGCTTTCGCTTCGTCGACCGGACTACTCTGCGGCGCGGCAGTCGTTTGCGCCCGAGCCGGCTCGGCAAACTGGGGCATAGCGAACGTAGCGACGATCAGCATGACAGCCGGAAGCACTGCAGTCAGTTGGGGAAACAGGCGAATCGGGTTAATCATGAGACCTCTCGGTTTAGGGGTGGACTGTGGGTGGGCTCGACTTGAACTAAGACTTCTGAGTAGCGTAACGCACAAATTGCTGACGCAGGAACGAAGAGTCGGCGGCAATCGACCAACCCGTGTCACGAATCCAGTCTATCGGCCAGCGCGGCAACTCCGGGGCATCGGGCAACAGGGTTTGGGTGGGATCAAACAAGCGGCTTAGCCAGTCGGTCACTTGCTGCATGGCGGCTACCGGTTCTGCCCGGCGACGGCGGTAGCGTCGCAAGAGGAGGGACGCACCGGCATCGAAATTGGCCTTGCGATACTGCTGGCGGGCATCCCCCAAAACGGCTGCGAGGCACTGGGCATCTGCCAGTCCAAGATTCAGACCCTGACCGGCCAGCGGGTGGATCACGTGGGCGGCATCTCCAACCAATGCAAGCCGCTGGCCAATCACGCTCTCTGCGCGAACAAGTCTCAGATCAAACGCCACTGGTGACTGCAGCGCGGTGATCTGGCCGAGCTGCTGACCGGCCAGAGCGGTGATCGCCACGCTGAGTTCTGCGGGTGGTCGCGACAGCATTTGCTCTGCATATTCAGCCTGGGTGGACCACACCAAACTGGCCCGATGCCCGCCCGTATCGCGTGGCAGATCGGGGTGCCGATCAGCAAACTGCATCTGCTCGTGACACGGCATCGGCAGCACCGCCAGTACCCCGTGATCACCAAACCACTGCCAGGCACTATCGCCATGCGCGTGTTCGAGTGCCAAGGCGGCGACCAGTGCCTTTTGACCGTAGGACTTTTCAGTTACCGCGATGCCGCCCAGACCTCTAACAGGTGAAGTGGCGCCATCGGCCGCGACGACGAGCTTCGCGTTCAATTGCTGGCCATCGTCGCATGTCACCGTGGTAAGTAGCGGGTCGTCATCACTTTCAATGGAAGCGACTGTTCCGACGACTGTCTTGACCCTGGCAAATCCCAGTGCCTGCTCCAAGGCCGTCATGAGCACCTGGGATTCGACAATCCAGGCGAGCGCCTCGCAACCCGCCTCATAAGCGCTCAAATGAAGTTGACGGGCTTTAGCACGAGCTGAGGGGTACACCCTCATGTCATAGACCGGCGCGATGCGCTCAGCCGGCAACGCCGACCAGATCCCCAACTCGTCAAGAAATTGCTGGGACGCCGGCGCAATGGCGTAAACGCGGCGATCAAAGGGCGCATCCACGCTTGCGGCCTTTTGAGCTGACTCTCGGGTATCCGGAATCTGCCCAGCACGGCCAGGCCTGAGCAGGGTGACCTTAGTGCCGCGCTGCGAGAGCGCGAGCGTCGTCGCAAGGCCAACGATTCCGGCTCCGACCACGACGATTTCCGACTTGATTGCTCTCACAAATTGATTATAGGTGCGGCGGTGCTACAATGCGAAGCGCTGGGCCAGCGACGCCTTGAAAGATATAGTAGTTAGTACTTACGCTAGTACACTGCTGCTATTTTTGATGGGCCTCGAGCTGGCTTTTTTGGTGATAAGCCGGCAGATAGGCGATAAGCCGGCCGAAATACAGAGCAGCAGAGCCGTCGCACCAAGGCCGTATGGGGCAATATGACGCCGGATGAGCGGTTGGCAGCAGTAGGTGTGAAGGGCAATGAGTGTGGAAGGTAGTCAGTAGCAAAATGGCCAAGTAGCTCAGTTGGTAGAGCAGAGGATTGAAAATCCTTGTGTCGGTGGTTCGATTCCGCCCTTGGCCACCATTAGCAAGAACTCACTCGAAAACTCACGCCATTGACCCCTGGAGCGCTGATCGCCCGTTCTTTCGACTGTCCTGGCTATCAATTTGCTCATCGGCCTGACGCAGTGGTGCGAGCCGAAGAATGTTGGCACCTCCCCCCTTGCCGCAAATTACATAGCGGCCCATCGCGGGCCGCTTTTTGTTGCCTGTAAACTGCCTGCATATAGCGGTTTTAGCGAGAAGCCATATGAAGCGCGGTCAGCAACAACGCATCCACATCAACGAAGTCGCCACCCGCGATGGCCTGCAGATGGAATCGCACTTTGTGCCCACTGCCGACAAAGTGGCACTGCTCGATGAACTGAGTCAGTGTGGCTACGCAAAAATTGAAGTCACCTCATTTACATCGCCCAAGGCAATTCCCACCCTGAAAGACGCTGAAGATGTGATGCAGCAAATCAGGCGACACCCGGAGTTGATCTATACCGGACTAGTCCCCAATGAACGCGGTGCGAAGCGCGCGATGGATGCTTATGTAGACGAATTCAACCTCGTGATGTCGGTCACTGACACGCATAATCTGACGAACCTGCGCATGACATGCGAACAATCCTTCGCGCAATTGAAAGATGTCATCAAGCTTTCAGTCGGTGCTGACATGCCCGTGAATGTCTCTCTCTCGTGTGCCTTTGGTTGCCCGATGGAGGGCGATGTCAGTACTGACACGGTGAGAACCTGGGTTGATCAATTTGCTGAGCTCGGTATCGCAGGCATCACCCTGTGCGACACCACTGGCATGGCTTTTCCATCGCAGGTCTTTGAATTGTGCGAACCCATCGTGCGGGACAACGCGGGCATGCAGATCACGGGACACTTTCATAACACCCGTGGCATGGGTCAGGCGAACGTGCTGGCGGCCATTGAGGCTGGTATAGACTCGTTCGACACCTCGCTAGGTGGTATTGGGGGTTGCCCTTATGCCCCGGGTGCGACCGGAAACGTCGCGACGGAAGACGTTGTTCACATGCTCGAGTGCATGGGTTATGACACCCATATCAATCTCGACGGCGTACTGGCTGCAGGCAGGCATCTCGCAGAGCTCATCGGCCATGATCTGCCCAGCCAGTTGAGTCATGCGGGGCCGCGCGATCAATTGCATCCTGTGCCGGACGACTTTGACGAAATCAAATCGGCCGCGTTGGCACGCGACTAGCGTCGCCTAGTTCGCGCGCCCTTACGGGGCACTAGTTCAAGCAGCCCTGAGCAGTGCCGCTTCGGTTTTACCTGTCTCCAGTGACTTCGGGAACCGATCAATCGCAGCCTGTAATTCTGTTGTGTCCAGATCAGGATAGTCAGCGCTTGCAGCTTCGCCCAGTTCACGCGCAAGTTGCGTCAGCTGACGGCACGATGCCTGAATCCGCGCTCTAAATGCGTCGGTATCGAGCTCGTCGTGCAAACTCTTGTTGAGTTCGACGAACCAGGGAATCGAGGCCTGATCATGCATCACCGCCGGATTACGCCGTTCGCTGACATCAGACCAGGTGCGAAGAAACTGCTGAACCGCGGCATTCAGCGCCTGACAATGGGCCAGTTCATCGCGCAGATGACTCAGCATGCTGAGGTCGGCAATGCGATCCTGAAAGAAAAACTGCGATAAGACCCCCCAGTAGTAGGTGTAGTCCCAGATGATCTTGCGCGGCAAGACTTCCGGATCGCCAAAGATACTGTACTGATCGGTGTACAGCGCCATCGTACTTTCGTAGAACGACTGGTAAATCTGATTGTAGATGTGCGTATGCGCGCCAAGCCGCTCACCCGCGAGGTCGCGACTGATAAGCTCTGTGATTAAGGTGTTGCTGATCGCAATAAAATCTGAGCCTGGCGAATAGAACGGATCCAGAAACAGCCCCGCCTCGCCTGTTAGCGCCCAGCGATCTTCTCCAAACACTTGTTTGCACCCATAAGAAAAGCGCTTATAGAAAGCAAAATCCACCAGATCTTCCCGGCGATCGTTGAGCGCGTCGAACAAGCTGGGTTGGTAGGTCTCCAGCCATGTCATGGCTTTGTCAAAGCTATTCATCTGATCCAGCGAATGAAAACGTGGATCAGCCACAATGCCAACAGAGTGATGACCTGACGATAACGGAATCAGCCAGACCCAATAGCCTTTGCCCACCAGATGATTGGTTGAGAGCCAACGCGCTCTTGGTTCAACTCGCGCCTGCCATGACTCGGACTGAACCCAGTCATCAATCCGAATGTGTCCTTTGACTCGAAACCAAATCGCATGGGCATTGTGGTTATTGGACTGGGCAAGTCCGAGCTTGCGCTTTATCAAGCCCGCCCGGCCGCATGCATCAACGACCCACTTCGCTTGGGTGGTTTTTGACTGGTCCTGGTGCCGCCAGCGAATGCTGTGCGGGTCAGCTTTGTTCAGCTCGACACCCTTGACCATTGCGCCCTCAACCAAATCGATGTCGTTTGCGCGCGCATGCTCGGCCAGAAAGTTCTCGAACACACCCCGGTCTATCTGGTAACTCGGCGTGTCGAGGGCTTTGCTTGCCCCGACCTCAGTGACCTGTTCAAGGTCGCGCCGCCCTTCAGAAAAGAAAAAGCGAAAGCCGAACTTCTTGAGATGATCATGTTGCAAGTGCGGTTTGAGGCCCAGTACATGACTGAAGTAGTGAGCCCCAATCTCGACGGTTGATTCGCCGATCTTGTGAGCCGCAACAGGCACTGGGTAAGTATTGCGCTCGATCACCCGAATCTTCAAAGCACTGAATCGCCGCCGAAGCTGTAACGCAAGCGACAAGCCGGCCAGACCGCCCCCCATGATGAGGACATCAACCAAGTCAGCAGCGTCGTCTGGATGAGCAGTTGAAAGGGTTGCCGAAGAAGAAGATTGCTTTGTCATACGGGAAGATTCAGGCAAGAGAAGTCATTGATAGATGCAAATTGAGATACTCGGTCGCCGCGATTGAGATCGTGCCAGGCGCCTCGCAAGCCATAGCCTCACAGAACGGCACGCAGTCTGCAAGCGCATTTGCCGCAACCGATAACCCAGCCGGTGAACGGCTGGGTGGCGGCGCTTCTCCTGGGCGCAAGCCCCAGTCAAGCTCAAACGCGCTCTGCGCCCGTTTGTCAGGGCTGATCACGAGCGCTACCGCCAACAAGCCTTTGCTAAGCGTGACATCCGACAGCGCCCCCTTGGCCCCGACATCGTAGGCCACAAACAACACCACCCGCTGTTGAGCGGCGCACTGAGTCAGGGCTTCGAGCAAACCAGCGCCAAAAGTCTTGTTGTATGCCGCGATGGCCGTACTTGCCTCGCGCGCGCCGGCTGCAATGCTCCAGTAACCCGCAGGTGCATTGTGAACAGAATTGTGAAACTTAGTGGGTGACAGACTCGCCGCATCAATCGCGACTGTCTCGCACATGTAATCGGTGAGCGGTAGATCCCCATGCGATGACGCAAACACGCAAGCGAGGCTAGCTGGCTCAACCCCGGCAGCAGCTACGGCTTCATCGGCGCAATGCATCGCTAGGCAGACAGAATCAGGCGCACGCCGCCGCTCCGCAGGCGCCAACCCGGCAGGCGCCGGCCTGCGGCTTTTCTCAATTGGCAGCTTGGCCCGCCCTGCCAGCACTGGCTGAGCAATTGACCAGCCGGGCATCTGCTCAGACCAAAACCCAATGCCATTGATGAATGCGCGGCGCGAGCTCATGAAGATCCACCGGACCCGAACACCAACACACAGTTACTGCCGCCGAACCCAAATGAGTGGGTAGCCGCAACGCTGATCGGGCGTTCATCAGCCTCAAGCTTGATTTGCGACGGACACGAGGGATCAAGCTGATCAGACTGCAAGGTTCCGGGCAAGAAGCCGTTGCTTAAAGCGTGTAAGCAGACCGACGCTTCGATAATGCCGGCGGCGCCCAGTGTATGCGCCGTCCAGCCCTTCGTAGAACTGGCATGTAGGTCAGCGCCATAACACTGCTCTACCAACGCCGCCTCAACCGCGTCATTTTTCTGGCTCGCCGTGCCATGCAGATTGAGGTATTGAATGTCTTGTCCGGCGACGCCGGCAGCTTCAAAGGCTTGCGCAACCGCCTTGGCAACGCCCAAGCCTTCCGGGTGAGGCGAAGACATATGATGCGCATCACTCGACTCGCCACAACCGAGCAGTAGCAGGTCGGCCGGCTCACGGCCCAACAAAGCGAAGCCACCCGCCTCTCCTAAGTTGATGCCTTTGCGCCGAGGGTCAAACGGTCTGCAGGGTTCATCTGACACAAGCTGTAGTGCATTAAACCCATGCAAAACGCTCTCGCACAATGAATCGACACCCCCCACAACAACCGCATCGACCAGATCTAGTTGCAACCAGCGCTGTGCCACAGCGAACACCTTTGCGCTGGAGGAACAAGCCGTCGAGACGGTTATGCACGGCCCTTGCGTGCCAATGACATGCTGAACAAACAGACCGAGCGAATGCGGCGTGTGCACGTCAGGGCGTTGGGCGTGATCAGCAGGCAGATGCCCTTGATCATCGCGCGCGCGATAGGCCGCTTCCGTCTCGCCGATTGACGAGGTTGAGGTGCCGACTGCCAAGCCGACCCGGTGCGGGCCATAGCGGTTCACAGCCGCGCGCGCGCTGCTGAGAAAATCATCCGCCTGCAAGGCCAACCAGGCCAGCCGGTTGTTGCGGCAATCATAGTGCCGCAGTGCCGCCGGTAGTACCGCTGAATTCGCCCCTTCTACCTGGCCGATGTAAGTATCCAGCGGTGATTGTGTGAATCGATTACGTATCAGGGCACTTGTGCCGCTACGCAGCGCCTGCCCGATTGCCTTCCGCCCGTGACCACATCCAGTCACGCAGGTGTAGTCAAGCACAGAAACCGCCGAGTGCCCTTCCCCTGATTTTGACGACGCCAGTGACGCGACAGACATTTAGTTGCCAACCTGCTCAGAAATAACGCGATCTAGACAGTGAGGCTACCCGATGCTGTGCCTGGTGGCGACGAGAAAGCCTGTCAAGGTGGCTGGCTATTTGGACTGATCCTGGGCTCATCGCACGCTAACCGGCATTAGACCGGGTTGTTACGCCGATAATCGGCGCCCGTCTGGCGACTCGATTGACGCGTTTGTCGACCTGATACCAACACCACCGACTGGCACTGCAGTCGCTTGGCTATCATCAGTCAACACACTAGAAAAGCACGACCCGGCCCCCATAGTGCCGCCGTTAGTGGCCCGCTGTTAACCCGCCAATTCACGCCGATATACGCCAATATCCCGCTTTTTATCCGCCATCAATCCGTCACTAACCCGACATTGACACGTACTCAGCCATGACACCGATGAGCCCCGCGATCCCATGATGCGTCTTTTCGCCTTTCTGATGACCACGCTTATCGGTCACCGTCGTCGTTCGTCAAAGACCTCACGACCATGGGGTGCAGTGGCGCTGCTAACCCTGATGACCAGTTTGACACTGCAAGCGGCCAACGCTCAGTCAACACCCCAGTCAAAACCTGCGCCGCCAGCAAACGAGACAGCCAAACCCGCTACTGCTGAATCGCTGGACCCGGCTGCCGCGGATAGCCGTACGCCTGCACTCAATATTGCCAAGCGCCTGGTCGAACTCGATGATGAAATCGAGAAGCAAGAAATTGCACTCCGAAAGTTCAGACGTAGCATCAGAGGTCTGACCGAAAACCAGCTCAGCGTTGAGCAAAAGAACGAACTCGACACGCGCACGAGTGACTTGCGCAGCCTCAAGGCAGCTTTTGAGCAGATTGCACTGGGCGGTCTGGATACCGGCCCCTTGCAGCCTGAGCAGCCAAAATCGTATGACTGGCAAGCCGAATTGTTGGATGTTATGCGGCCCGTCCTGGCAAGCCTGAAAGATCTGACCGATAAGCCAAGGCGAGTTGAAAACACACGCCAGCGCATCAATCAGCTTGAACGGCAGATCAGTGTTACGCGCGATGCACTCGCGTCACTGCAAGAGTTGGGCGGCACGGTCACCGACAAGGACGTTCGCGCCGAGCTTGACGCGATGACGACTAAATGGTCGCAGCGCCAGCTTGAGTTTTCCAGCCAGCGCGACGTCGCGCAAATTCAGCTCACTTCAATGCTGGATGAGACACGCTCGAACTGGGAGATCGTTCGGGAAGCGGGTATTGATTTTTTTGAAGGTCGCGGGCTAACGCTAATCATTGCAGTAGCTGCCGCCATTTCTGTTTGGCTGTTAATCAGGGTGCTGCTATCCCTGTTGCGCAGGATCCGACGCCTTGGCGACAAAGCCGGCAAAACCCGTAAGGCCCGCCTGCGCCGAGACAGAGCCCTTAAGTATCTGAGCCGGTTCTTTACGGGGCTTTTAATGGCGATCGCTGTGCTCGCGACGTTTTATGTTCGCAGCGATGTCTTCCTACTCGCGCTGTCAATTCTGGTCATCGTGGGTTTGGGCCTTGGCCTGCGTCATATCCTGCCCCGCTTTTACGCCGAGATCCGCCTACTTCTTGACTTTGGTGCTGTACGTGACAGCGAGCGCCTTCTCTACGAGGGGGTTCCAATGCAGGTCAAAGAAATGAGCACTTTTGCGATCTTGGCTAACCCTTTGCTCAAGGGTTTTGTCAGGTTGCCGCTGAACGAACTCACAGAAAGAAACTCTCATCCGATTGCAAACGACCCCTGGTTTCCCACCCACCAGCATGACTATGTCATGTTTGAAGACGGGAGTTTTGCCCAGGTCATCGAGCAATCGGTTGACACGGTTGTGCTTCGTCAACTGGGCTCAGTCCGGCACATGCAAACGGCAGAGTTCTTCGCAGCAGCGCTCACTAATCTCAGCCAGGATGGTTTTCTTGTCCCGGTCACGTTTGGTATTGGCTATCGCCATCAGGCCATCAGCCTCACTGAAGTTCCGGACAAGATTCGCCTAGCTGTCGAACAAGCCGTTCAGGCCGCCGACTGGGGCGAACACTGCACCGGGGTCATTGTTGACTTTAAAGAAGCGGCAGCAAGCTCGCTTAATTATCTCGTACTCCTCAAGATGACGGGCGACGCGGCAAGTTCGTACTACAGCATTGGCCGGGCCGTTCAGCAAACGCTGGTCGCCCTTTGCAATGAGCAGGACTGGGAAATCCCGTTTGCCCAACTCACTGTGCATCAGGCCGACGGCTAGCGAGGCCATCTGCGTTACCGACCCCGGCGCAATCTATTGCGCCGTACGCACCAGTGAGGCAAGGATAAAGCCGAACGGCAGGCCATTTCGCTCAACCAATAACCAGTCATTGCTGGTTTGACCGGCAATTCGTAGAGGCGTGCCCTCATCGACAGTGTCCAGCACATCATGTTCAGTGCCCGGCCCCAGACGAATGTTGACTCGTTTCAGCGTGACGCCAGCAATGCTCATCGCAACCAGATCCGGGGGCAGTTCCGGGCCCGGTCCAGCGGCGGCGCGAGCCAGTTCCCGCTCTGCTGCACGAACAGCAGCGCTATCCGGCGCCAGTGCAACGGGTGGAGGCGCTGCCTGATTGGCGGATGCGGGGTCTGGCATACCTGGTGCCGATGCGCCGCTTGATCGGGCTGACTCATCGCCCGACCCCACCAGCGGCGCTTCCGCGTTAGTGGCAGTGGACGCGGACGCTGTATCTGCACCGGTCTCTGTCCCGTTGGCTGGGATTGACTCTGCTTGCTCGACCGGTGTCTCATCGGTCTGCTCACTTACGCCGGCGTTGATCGGCGTGGTCGCTTCAGGGTTTGGGACGTCGCCCGTCACCGGCGATTCATCCGCTCCCAGGCGCTCAGCCGGTGGTCGAACTGCCTCCGGGATAAAACCAGTGGCTTTTTCGCCGACGCTGTTCAGGCTGTTATTGATGCCCTGATTGAGCTCTGAATTGTCGAGTTTGCCGACCATTCGATTAGCGGCCTCATCGGCAGCATCGATTTTCTCATTCACAACATCACACGCGCCCAGGGAAAACAAAAGCGCCCACAAAGCACACCGTTTGAGATTATTCACAAACCCTCCATCAAGCTTGCATTGTTCAGGTGATTGCTATTTTAGAGCGACTGACCCGGCGGAATGTCTCAAACCATTGCAGCGACTCGTTCAGCAATGGCCAGACTACTGGTCAGCCCCGGTGATTCAATGCCGAGCAGGTGGATCATGCGATGAGCGCGCTTGTCAGTGGCATCCGAGTGAATCACAAAATCATCATGAATTTCGTCATTAACCACCACTTTTGGCCGTATGCCTGCGTAGTCGGGAACGAGCGCGCCATCGGGCAAACCTGGCCAATACCGGCGGATGGCCTGATAAAACCCCTCTGCCCGGCGCGGCTCGACCGCATAGTCAAACGAATCCACCCATTCAACATCCGGACCGAATCTGGCCTGGCCGCCTAAATCCAGCGTTAAATGCACCCCGAGCCCACCCGGTTCTGGGACCGGGTAAATCAGTCTTGAGCACGGCGCCTTACCAGCGAAGCGGAAGTAGTTGCCTTTGGCCAGTGGTGCAGCAGCGGGCAAATTCGCCGCGGGTGCGGGGACGCTACGGGCAAGCGCGGGGGCTTGGTGCCCGGCGCAGTTCACGACCAGTGACGCCTGCAAAGAAAAATCAGGATCGCGGGCGCCATCGGTTGCCACGCTTAGCCTGACGCCATCGCGATCGGACGACAAACCCACCACTCGACTCAGCAGTGCCAGGCTTGCGCCGTGGGATTCGGCCTCGCCAAGCAAAGAAAGCATAAAGCCATGACTGTCGATAATCCCGGTTGAGCCGGAGTGAAGCGCGCCCGTGCAGAAAAGTTCGGGCTCAAGCTCGGCTACTTGGCGGACCGAGACCATTTGCATTTGCTCAACCCCGTTGGTTTGCGCGCGTTCGGCGAGCGACTCCAGAGTGGCCAATTGCACCTGATCAGTTGCCACAATCAGCTTGCCGCAGCGTCGATAGGCAACACCATGCTGATCGCAGTATTCATAGAGCAAGTGCTTGCCGCGCAGACAAAGCTCGGCCTTTAGTGAATTGGCGCGATAGTAGATGCCGGCATGTATGACTTCAGAGTGACGCGAACTCGTCTCTGTGCCAATCGCATTGGCCGCTTCGAGAATGATCACTTCCAGGCCAGACATGGCCAGCGCACGAGCAACAGCCAGCCCAACTACACCGGCTCCAATCACAACCGCATCAACGCTCGCGTCAGCGGGAGATTCAGACTGATTCATGCAAAAACTTTAAGGCTCAATGACGCCATAGCGAACCGCAAGCAAGGTAATTTCAGCCTGATTACTCAGCCCAAGTTTTTGTTTGACCTTGTATAGATGGGTGCCGACCGTTGATGGGGACAAATTCAGTGTCTCGGCAATCTGCGTCACGCTTTTTCCCAAGGCAAGCTTCTCAAAGACTTCAAATTCGCGCTCAGACAAACCCTCAAGGGGGCTGGCACTACCACTCATACCGGCCATGGCCATTTGCTGAGCAAGGTCTGGGTCAATCACCCGCCCGCCGTTGGCAATCCGGCGAATCGCATCAATCAGCACCTCAGGTGCCTGCCGCTTTGACAAATACCCAAGCGCACCCGCCTGCATCACACGCTTGGGATGACTAATATCTTCATGGGCGGACAGGGCCAGAATGCGCGCACCCGAATCTCTCGCAATGATTTTCTTGATGGCTTCAATACCGCCGATGCCCGGCATCGCAAGATCAATCATGATGACGTCGGGGGACACCTCGCCAAACAGCTTATATGCCTGCTCACCCGACTCTGCCTCCGCGACCACTTCAATATCGTTCGGCTCATCTAAGAGCAACCGAAACCCAGTTCGCACCAGCGCATGGTCGTCTGCAATCAACACTTTGATCATGAGTTGGTCCCCGAGACTTTTTGCTCATCCATGCCTGCGGGCGTTTGCTCGACCTCATCGGTTAACGGCAAACGCGCGCGTACCTGAACGCCACCCAGTCGAGACCGGCCAAACTCCACGGCTCCGCCTAGTGCGGTCGCGCGCTCGCGCATCCCGGTTAAACCAAAACCGGGCTTGAGCGACGGATCTCCCAGCCCCTGACCATTGTCCTGCACCTGCAAGACCAGCATATTGTCCAGTGAGCGTAGATTGACCTCAATCAGGCCGGCCCCTGCATGCTTGACCGCGTTTGTCACCGACTCCTGCGCAATTCTGAAAGCCGCTGTGGCCACTTGCGCGGGCATTGACTCAAGGCCAGGGCCAATCCGCAGCGTGAATTGCATCTGCGGATGCTGTGTGCGCCAGTCAGCAATCAGGTCCCCCAGCGCATCGGCCAGACCAAATTGATCGAGTGAGACAGGGCGCAGCCGCGTCAGCATCGAGCGCACCACCGCATGAATGCGGTCAGCAGACTGCACGATCAGACCTGCGGCCTGCGCAATCGGCGATTCCGATTCTGACGTCCGGCGCCCAATCGAGACACCCATGCTTTTTATCGCCGTGACATGCTGACCGAGTTCATCATGCAACTCGCGCGCGAGCGCCTTGTGGTCATGCTCAATGCGACGTTGAATTTCACTGGTGAGTTCACGATTACGCGCGAGCTCCGCGGTTGCATGCGCGGCAGCTTCGCGCGCGGCCAGGCTGTCATTGACGCTGTCTACCATCGCATTGAAGGTATGCCCCATGGCCCGTGCCTCGCGACCTCGCAGTTCAGGCAGGCGGGTCTGGTAGTCACCGGCCTGCACAGCCTCAAGGCCTTCGGCGATTCGGTTAAACGGTGCCATCGCTCGGCCCACAATCCAGTAGGCCAGCAAATTCAGCAACAGGCCGCCAATGCCAACGATCGCAAGCAGCACCTTGGCATTGTCCCAGCCATCAAGCGCTGCCCTTGAGGCATCGGAACGCACAACAAGCTGACTATCCTGCAATTCAAAGGTCTGGTCATGATCATCTGGGGACACAATTTTGGCAAACCATGCAGGCGCCTCGCGGCCAACTTTGTATTGGGTTGGAGGCGACTGATACAACAACTCACCCTCGCTGCTTAACAGCCGGATATCGTTTGCTGGCACACGGCCAAGGCCTTCAAGGAATGGCAGCATGCCCTCAGAGCCCGCTTCTTTGTAAACCTGATTCACCCGAGCCAGCACGCGCGCGGCAACCAGGCCGGCCAACTCGACTTCTTCGTGCACACTGGTGCGGGTAGAGCGCAGTTGCTGCGTGACAAGTGCAACCGTGAGTAACGCAATCAACACGGTTAGCAACACATTAATTTTTAGTCTAAGGCTCATGGGGACTTCCATCGGACTGCCAGCGGCCAAAGTGACCATCCTCAGCAAACAGATTTGTCGCAGAGATTAGTGCGTCAGTCATGGGAGGACTAAAGGGATCATGGGCAGCATCAGCTAGCAAGCGCCACTTGCTATTGGGCATTGTCTCGGCGAGTCGTAATGCATTCGATGGCCGACAGACCCAGTCAAGACGGCCGTGAGTAATCACGGTTGGAACGCTAGCAGCCTGAGCTGCAGCGCGCAACACGGCAGACTCCCCCAGATCGCAAAGCCGGTTCAGATAGGCGGCGTGCAGACGATACTGTCTCACCGCCTCGACTTTGACATTGTCGGGCAGCTTGGCCGCTGGTTTACCCGGTGCCGATAACGTGGCTTCCCAGGCAAGCCAGTGAGCCGTCGCCTGAACAGCCTCTGGTGAAGCGACATCTTCAAGCAAGACGGTGTACGCCAACAGAATTTCCCGACTCTGGGTCTGTCCGACATGACCGGAAAACCGCTGCCAGGCGTCAGGCACAAGTTGCGCGCTGTGCTCAAAAAACCAGTCCATATCTGCCTGGCCCGAAAGAAAAATGCCGCGCAAAACCAGAGCCAGGCAAGCAGCTTGATGCTGCCCGGCATACGCTAACGCGAGCGCCGATCCCCATGAGCCGCCAAACACCAGCCAGCGGTCAATTTTTAAGTGATGGCGAAGCGCCTCGATATCGCCGACGAGTTTGTCGGTTGAACTGTTCGAGCGCTCGCCGTGCGGCTTGCTGCGACCACTGCCTCGCTGATCAAATAGACAAATGCGATAGCGCGTCGGGTCAAAGAAACGCCGATGGCGGGGCGAGCATCCGCTGCCCGGTCCGCCATGAAGAAAGACAACCGGTAATCCACTGGGATTGCCGCACTGTTCGTAGTAAATCTCATGCCCCTCACCAGCGTAGAGATAACCGCTGTCATAGGGTTCAATTTCAGGAAACAGGGAAAGGCCGGCTGAATTAGCCGGTTTCGCTGGATTTGACGATTGTTCAGGCGTTTTGGACACTACTGGAGCCGGGATGGCGCGGGTTAGGCATTCGGCCATAGGATACCGGGCCTTGATCGTTCCATTTTTGGTTTGACGAAGCTGCTGTTGGCCCATTCAAACCGGGCCTCATGAAAATCATGAGGTCTTAATCATGACGGGCGCGACGACATGCCCACAATTTGCAGGCAATCTCTGGTTGGTCAAGAGCTTTGGTGCTCTCAGCCAACCTTTATCTAATTGGAGACTTCTATGAAATGGCAGACCCCAGCAGCATCTGATTTTCGCTTCGGCTTTGAAATCACGATGTACATCGCCAATCGCTAATTAGCGGTGGTAGCAGCCGGCGCCGCAAGGCGACCGGTTGAGTGTCAAAAAGCCGGATCTCTTGATCCGGCTTTTTGTTGCACATAGGCCTCGGATATAGGGTGTCAAAACACGCGACATCCGAATCCAAAAAGCCATCCCGCTCCGGACCAGACGGCCGGATCAGTGGAGGAGACATTTGAAACTCAGAGTATTGGGATCCGCCGCTGGCGGGGGGTTCCCGCAATGGAATTGCAATTGCCCCATGTGCAAGGGCGTCCGCGATGGCAGCGTGAATGCGCGTCGTCGCACACAGTCGTCAATTGCCGTCAGTAGTGACGGGGTTGATTGGGTCCTGTTTAACGCCTCGCCGGACATCCTGACCCAGATCCAGCAATTTGAGGCACTGCAGCCGGCCCGTGGACTACGAGACACCGGCATTGCCTCAGTGGTGCTCATGGACGCCCAGATTGACCATACAACCGGCCTGCTCATGCTCCGCGAGCACCAGCGGCCCCTGTCCCTTTGGTGCAGCTCGCCCGTGCGCGAAGACCTGAGCAAAGGCAACCCGCTCTTTGGTGTGCTCGCTCACTATTGCGGCATCGACTGGCATGAACTAATACCTGATAACGAAGCCAGCAGCCTTCCCGGCGCGTCCGCGGTGACATTCATGCCCTTGTCCCTCACCAGCAATGCACCGCCCTATTCCCCTCATCGCGACAAACCCGTGCCCGGCGATACCCTGGGCATGCTGATGACCGATTCGCTTAATGGCAAAAAGCTGTTCTACGCGCCGGGCCTGGGCACGATGGAAGACCATGTCTGGCAGGCGATGCAGCAAGCGGATGTCGTGCTTGTCGACGGCACGATGTGGACCGACGATGAAATGATCCGGGTAGGCGCGTCCAAAAAAACCGCAACCTCCATGGGACATCTCGCGCAATCAGGGCCGGGCGGCATGATGGAGTGGCTGGACAAACTGCCCGCCACTACCCGAAAGGTCCTCATCCACATCAACAACACCAATCCCATTCTGAATGAGGACGGTCCTGAACGTGCGGAACTCACCCGGCGCGGCATTGAAGTGTCGTTCGACGGGATGGAAATTGAAATTTAGTTGTCAAGACTTCGACACTAAGAACACATTGAGAAAACGTTATGAGTGAGTCAACTCCCTGGCCTTTAGATGAATTTGAAGCTCGCCTTCGTGAGCAAGGCAAGGCTTACCATATTCATCACCCGTTTAACGTCATGCTCAACACCGGGAAAGCAAACCAATCGCAGATTCAGGGATGGGTGGCCAACCGGTTTTACTACCAGGTGGCGATTCCCATCAAAGACGCCGCCGTCATGTCCAACTGCACTGATCGTGAGGTTAGGCGCGAATGGGTTCAGCGCATTCTCGATCATGACGGTTACGAAATGAACGGTGTCAAAGACGAGGGAGGCATTGAGGCCTGGATACGGTTGGGCGAAGCGGTTGGCCTGACGCGTGAGGAAGTCACAGATTTGCGGCACGTGAGCCCGGGCGTGCGTTTCGCTGTTGATGCCTACATCAACTTCGCCCGTTCACGCCCCTGGCAGGAGTCAGTCTGTGCATCACTGACCGAGTTGTTTGCACCCGCCATACACAAGCAACGCCTGGCCACCTGGCCAGAACACTATCCATGGATCGAGTCCGAAGGCTTGCAATACTTTCGCAATCGAGTGAGTCAGGCAAGACGCGATGTTGAACACGGGCTGTCAGTCACCCTGAATTACTTTAAAACCCGCGAGCAGCAGGATCGAGCACTGGAGATTTTGAAATTCAAACTCGACGTGTTGTGGCAAATGAATGACGCGATGGCCACTCGCTACGGCCTGGAGCAGACAAACGCATGAGCGACGCCCATACCCCACCATCAGGTGCCGCAATTGATGACACAGCCGTACCCAAGATTGCGCCGGGTTTCAAACTTCAGTTTGAAAAAGCTCAGGACGCCTGGGTCCTGCTCTACCCAGAGGGTATGGTCAAACTCAACCAAAGCGCAGGTGAGATCATGCAACGATGCGACGGTGAGCGCGATGTTGCCGCCGTGGTAGCAACACTGGAAAAGGCTTTTGAACAAGAAGGTCTCAGTGATGACGTCAAAGCATTTTTGGCGATTGCAAGCCAGCAAAACTGGATTCGACTGGACTGACTATGACTAACTCAGACGCCACTTCGGACAAACCCAAAGCGCTACTGGATCAAATACCAGGCGCGCCTATGCCCGCTTTGGCTGATTCAGCAAACGGCAAGCCCGGCCCACCTTTGTGGCTACTCGCTGAGCTCACTTATCGCTGCCCCTTGCACTGCGTGTTTTGCTACAACCCTGTGGACTATGCCACCCACGGCGAAGAACTTGATACAGACGGCTGGCTCAAAGTGCTGCGCCAATCGCGTGCGCTTGGCAGCGTTCAGTGCGGCTTCTCAGGCGGCGAGCCGCTGGTTCGCGACGACCTGGAAGTGCTGGTCGAAGAAGCGAACACGCTCGGCTTTTATACCAATCTGTTGACCTCTGGCGTTGGACTCACCGAAAAGCGCGCCACCGCCCTGAAAGACGCCGGCCTCGCCCATGTGCAGTTATCGTTCCAGGACTCCACACGAGAGCTAAACGATTTTTTGTCGCACACCAAGACATTCACGCTGAAGAACAAAGTGGCCGCGATCATCAAAGATCATGATTGGCCTATGGTGCTTAACTGCGTTATCCACCGACTCAATATCGACTACATAGACAAGATCATTGAGATGGCGATTGAGCTTGGCGCCGAGTATCTTGAGTTAGCCAACACGCAGTTTTATTCCTGGGCCAAGGTCAACCGCGAGCATCTCCTGCCCTCCCGTGAGCAACTGGAGCGCGCGGAGCGCGTGACCAATGAATACCGTGAGCGTTATGCCGACCGGATTCGTATTTTTTTCGTTGTGCCTGACTACTACGAGAAGCGTCCCAAGAAATGTATGAATGGCTGGGGGAATGTCTTTCTGACCGTGACGCCAGACGGTACCGCCTTGCCCTGTCATACGGCGCGGATGCTGCCCGGCTTGTCCTTTCCGACCGTTAAAGATCACAGCATTGAACACATCTGGTACGAGTCTGAAGGGTTCAATCGGTTTCGGGGTAAGTCCTGGATGAAGGAGCCCTGCCGATCCTGCCCTGAACAGGACAATGACCTGGGAGGCTGCCGGTGTCAGGCGTTTATGCTCACGGGCGATCCGACTGCGGCCGATCCGGTTTGCGATAAATCCCCAGAGAGATACCTGATCGATGAAGCGGTTAATGCTGCACAACAGCCAGTGAAACCGCTCATTAAGGAGTCACCCTTGATTTTCCGTGACCCCAAAAATTCGCGGGCACTTACTCAGCAGGCGGTTGAGGCAGGACAGGACCCCATCTGACAAGCTGCCCTGTTCGCTCGTTTTGATTCGCCACTTTTGCGACGCTTGCCTGCCACTGACGCAGTCTAGACGCTAAGCTCCACGGTATTGAGCGAGATGGTGCGCGGATGAATGGAGCGGCTAATGAAACACCTGCAGATGAAGACCTTGCTGACGGTCGCCAGTTTCGGCTTGGCCGTTCTGCTCGCCAGCTGTGCCACACCCCCACCATCGACTCAACAGCTCACCCCGTTTAAAACCCTGACGCTGGATCGTACGCGTGCCAGAGTGGGACGAGCTGCCATCATGGCGGTTGTACGCCCCAGTGCTGCAGACGAGCCCGCCAGCGCCAGCGTTCGAATCACGAGAATCGGCGGCAAGGCCGTCGCCACCGATATTCACTCGGTCATTTTGGATGCTGTTCCGCACAGTATTGGCGTGAGCGTTGACGCAGGTCCTGAACGATTTTTCAGCCTACCATTGAAAATCGACAAGCGTTACCTGATCATCGCGCACCGCTTTACCGACAACACTCGCCAACCCGCTACCGAGTCACTTGATCTGTGGGTTGAGCAAGCAGATACCGGTGAAGTCGTATATGGAGGGCGCTCCGGAACAACAGAATCTGCGATGCAAACGCCCGCTTTTATGCAATCGCTTGAGCGACACCGCGCTCACCTGCTGTCGCTTTTTGTGGACGCCAGCTAGTCCACCCAGACATGGTGAGAGCGGGCATTTTATGCGCCCCCCGATAGAACGCTTACACTCGCGGGTCTGTTCGACGCCCTTGCGACGCTATGGCCCATCTGATTATTGCCCGACACGCCCAGGCCTCCTTTGGTCAGGCCAATTATGACCAGCTCTCCCCGCTCGGAGAGCAGCAATCGCGCTGGCTCGGCGAGTACTTTGCGCAGCGAAACTTAAGGTTCAGCCGAGTCGTTACGGGCACCCTTGTGCGTCAACGCGAAACGGCAAGACTCGCTCTGGAGGCCATGCCCGGGCACGACGCTTCGACTTCTGAGCATGCCGGCTTGAACGAGTATCAGGCAGAGGCATTGGTGCGCGCTCATCTGGGTGAATTCGACCCCGCGACCTTGCAACGTGAGAATTATCGTGAGTATTGGCGAATGTTTCGCCAGGCCATGAATGCATGGACGCAGAACAAACTCGAAAACCCGCCCGAAACATGGGCTCAGTTCGGGCAACGGGTACAAGATGGCCTGACAGAAGCCTTGCGCGATACCGGGCGAGACGACACTGTGCTGGTTGTCAGCTCTGGCGGAGCGATTAGTCGCGCAATTGCCGATTTGCTTGGAGCGCCTGGCGAAACAGCTATAGAACTCAATCTGCAATTTCGAAATACCGGGTTTTGTGAATTGGTCGTTGGGCGCTCAGGCATGCGACTGATCAGTTTCAATAGCCTGCCTCATCTGGATTCACCTCCCAGACGCGAATCCATCACCGCGGCATGACGGCGACGCCCTCGGGGCTGACGCGCGCGCAGATCACGCGCACGATGGTTGCCGTCATCGGCTCAACATTTATTGCTCTGGTTGGCCAGTTCATGCTCACGCCCTGGATTGTGTTTCAACTAGAAGCCCAGGGCTATGCCGCTTCCACTATCGGTTGGTTCAGTACTGCCACCTGGCTCGGCCTGCTGTTGACGACACCATTTGCTTCACAACTGGTTGTGCTCATCGGCCAGCGCACTGCGTTACTGCTGTCTCTTGGTGTGCCACTCCTGACGGCCGTTGGCATCGCGCTGACCGATACGCCATTGTTCTGGGCCGCCATGATGTTTCTCAGCGGCACAGCCATGGCAGTACGCTGGATTGTGGCTGAGGCTTGCATTGCTGAAATTGCGCCCCCGGAACGCCGTGGCCGACTGGTGAGCCTTTATCAGTGCCTGTTGAGTGTTTCTTTCATTTTGGCGCCCGTATTGCTGGCCTGGTTGCAGCCGGCCAACCCAAACGTGCCATCAATTGCAGCATTGTTTCTCGCGGCGGGCTTTTTGCTGACTTATGCTGTGCCGAAATTGTCACTGGATCACCACTCAGAAGATCAAACCGGCGTTCGAGGTCTGGCGCAGGCTGCGCTGCGAAATCCGGCGCTTGTGATTGCTGGATTTCTGGGCGGCATGTTTGAATTGGGCATCACGGGACTCCTGCCCGTGTTCGGACTGGATGCCGGCTTTGAAGCAGGCGCAGCCGCGATGTTGATCGCGGTAGCCGGCGTTGGCAGCATGCTGGTGATGATTCCCCTCGGGGAAGCGGCAGATCGATTCCGACCCCGGCCGATCAAGTTGGTTTGCGTTGCGGTGTTGGTGCTCGGCGCTATGCTCGCCTTCAGTGTTGTACAACTCCCGCCTGTTCTGTGGATGATTGCTTTTGCATGGGGGGCGGCCGGCGGCGCGCTCTATACCATCACGATGATCACGCTCGGCCGGACAGCGCGTGGCTCAATGCTGATCAGCGCCACTTCCATGCTTGTGCTGAGCTATACGGCAGGCGGCTTGATTGGCCCCGTACTGGCCGGCTATGCACTCGAGATTAGCCGGCAGTGGGGACTGGGTCTGATTGGCGTCGTTCTGTCCGTGTTTGGCGGCTGGCTCATCACTCGATATGCGAGCAAGGCAGACGAGCCGCCAGCGCGCGCAGCAAGCTAGAAACACCCTAGAAACAAGCCATTAACTGTGCCAGCCAATGACGCTCAGAAAAACGCCTGTTCGTTGGAAACCGTCACTTCGCCACGCGGTTCAAAGTCGCTGACGGGCACCGGCTTGCCGTGCAGGAAGCCCTGAAAGCCCTTGCACCCCCATTGCGTCAGTAGCGCCTGCTGCTCGCTGGTCTCAACCCCTTCGACGATTAGCTCCAGGCCGAGGTTTTTGGCCATACCGATGATCGTTTTCACAATCACTGCGTCGTTAGGATCAGTCAGAATGTCGCGTGTAAAGGTTCGATCAATTTTGAGTTCATCGATCGGTAAGCGCTTAAGGTAGGACAGGGATGAATAGCCTGTCCCAAAGTCATCCAAAGAGAAACCGCAACCCAGACGACGAATCTCATTCATCTTCTCGATTGCCTCTTCTGCGTGTTCCAACAATGCACTCTCGGTGAGCTCCAGTGTGAGCATGTCTGCCCGCGCACCGGTTCGCTGTAGTGCTACGGTCAACTCGCGAACGAAATCTGGTTGATGAAACTGCCTCGCGCTCACGTTCACAGATAAGTGCAGTTTTTCGTAGCCCGGCATGTGCGCCCACTTGGCCAAACGTTCACAGGCCTGATTCAATACCCATGTTCCCAGTGGCACAATGACGCCAGACTCTTCGGCTAGCGCAATAAATTCGAGTGGCGAAACCATCCCTCGTTCGGGATGAATCCAGCGCAGTAATACTTCCGCACCCGTCGCAATGAGCTCCTGATCGACCTGGATCTGGTAGTAGAGCTCGAACTGCGATTCACGCAAAGCTCGGCGCAAGTCAATTTCAAGTGAGGCCCGGCGGTGAACAACTGCCTGTAGCGCTGAGTCAAAAAAGCGAACCTGGTTACGACCAAGCGACTTCGCCTGGTGCACGGCCGAGTTAGCGTGCTGCAACAACTCTTCTGCCGTTTTGCAATGCCGGTCTAATTCAACCAAGCCCATGCTGGCTGTCAACAGGAAATCAGTACCGTTTACCTGATACGGTTGCCTGATGGCTTCGAGCAGGCGCTTGGCACTGGATTCAGCGATCGCTGCGGCGCGATCGGGCCTGCCAGGCAAATCGTGCATCACAACGATGAATTCGTCTCCTGCCAGGCGAGCCACCGTATCTTCTTCGCGGATGCTGTTCAGTAGACGGCGGGCAGTTTCAACAATGATCTGATCAGCCTGATCGTGGGTCAACGTTTCATTGATTGCTTTGAACTGATCCAGATCAACATGCAGGACTGCACCCACCGTGTGTTCAGCGTGCGCACGTGCAATCAACTGATCCAGTCGCTGAATCAGCATGCGACGGTTAGGTAACTGGGTCAACGGGTCGAGCGTCGCAAGCCGCTTGATTTCAGCCTGCGCGGCTCGTCGCTCGGTCATATCGTTGATCAGAACAATGTAGGCAAGTTCAGTCGACGACTCGGTTGGAGAAATTTGGCATTCCACCTCGATAAGCGAGCCATCGTCGCGACGATGCTGCATCGAACCCGTCCGAACCTTGTTACCCAGTGAAGGCGAACAAAGCTTGTTAAAGCGAGACACATGCTTGCCTACTACAAAGGCATTGACCGGCTTACCAGACAAAGCACCCACTGAAACACCGTACAGCTCATGAGCGGCCTCGTTCGCCTCAAGAATAGTGGCGCCATCTTGTCCAATGACCCACATCGGCATGGGCGATGCCGCAAACATCGCGCGGTAACGCGCCTCGCCGGCTCGCAGATCTGCCTCAATACGCTTAGAAAAACTAATATCGCGAATGACGCCAGCGAAAAAGCGCGGCTGTCCATTGGCATCTAGCGCTGCTTTCCCGGTGCCCATGACCCAGACGTAAGAGCCATCTCGACGCCGCAAGCGGTAACTGCGTTCAAAGAGATGGCCATTGGCCATTGCCTCATTCCTGGCAGCGATGGTTTTCTCGGCATCTTCCGGGTGAATCATCTGTGACATGCGGAAGTCAACTTGCGACAATTGGTCAGGGGAATATCCCAATAGCTTCAGCACACCGCTTGAAATTTCATAGCGCCCTGTTTCCATATCAATCGCCACGACCCCTGCGGCGGCGGTATCAATAATGAGTTCAAGGTGCTCGCGTGTCATCTGGCGCAAGGTGTTGCCGCCTGCGCTCAACTCACGAAGTTGCTGTTCAGTAATTTCCAGCCCCCGAACCGGGCCCGCAGCGACTGGCGTCGTTGGGTCATCGTGTCTGGGAAATTTTTCTGGCGTTTCGTTGCTCATTTTGGAATCCGTCGCTATAGCAGCGAGGATGCCCTGGGCGGCAACTACCTGATGGAGCCAAAAGGCCCCTAAATACGGCTTAGTTCCGTTTGCGTAGCTTTTTCTCGATCGCAGTCAGCCGATCATCGAGTTGACTAAGTCCGTCCTTTGCTGATTGAAAAACCTGTCCGGCAACCGTCGACGCATCTTCGCGGCTGGTTGCCTCGCGGGCAACTGAAGACGCCTGCTCTTTAACTCGAGACGCGAGATCAGTCGCTTTGTCAGCACCCGTTTTGAGCGCGTCCGTGACCCGGCGTGCCGCGGGATCGCCCACCACAGAGGCGAGATCGTCTTCATAGTCCCAGCGTAACTCCTGAATCAATTCGCCAAGCAGTCCGGCCAGGAGTACATCACCTTCTACCCGCAGGTGTGATGCCAGACCACCCACCCCTTGACTGGCGAGTGCCTGACCGGCAGCAACAGAGGGCTTCAGCAATAGTTGGACATCAGCCTCATCCTCGCGAGCTGATTCGAGTCGCCCTTCGTCGGTCACAATGGCCCAGACTTCAGGGCGCGGTAGAAAGCCAGGCAGACCAGAACCATCAACGCCAAGACGAACCCGTTTACCCGCATGAGCCGCCAGGCGCGAAGCCGCATTGGGATGCTGCCCGAGCAAATGATTAAACGCAGCCATGAAGGCTTTGAGGGAGCTAGCCCCGATAATCTTGGGGCCAGCGACCTTGAGGAGCGCGCCTAGCATTAGGCGCTTGAGTCCATCTGCTGGATGCCGGCCAACACCCATCCTGATTCGCCGCTACGCGGCTTTGTCAGCGTCCAAAGCTCACTGAATGGCTGAGCAGACGCATTGGGGTCTTCACGGATCATGCCGGAGAAGTGCACGCTGGCGTAATAGTCACTGCCTTCCTGATCCACGCCGATCATCTCCGCCTCAAGCGTGACAACATCGGTCTGGTTGTCAGCGCCGTTACGCTGGTTAATCTCGAGCTTCAGTTCAGCAAACATCTCTGGCGTCGTGAAGGATGCAAGATCGCTCAGGTTGCCGGCGTCGTACACCGCCTGGAGCCGAACGAACTGCACCTTGGCTTGATGAACGAAACCCTCGACGTCAAAGTCGGCCGGAAGATCACCGGGTTGCAGCATGGATGATGGTACTGCCCCGACCGTTTGGCCGGAGGGGCTAAATTGGCCAGAGGGGATCGGACCGTCGCGACCTGCTGCCGATTGGGCCGATGATTGGCCTGGGGACACCCCACTAAACGCAGCGTTACCTGACTGGCCGGGTCCATCTCGATTCATGCCGTTGCCGCCAGCACCGGCACCGGCACCGGCAGGCCGCAAGCCATTGGGGGCGTTCGCGCCAGCTCCGCCCATTCTGGAGGCGATAAATCTAAACGCTATAAACCCAGCCGCTACGAGCAGCAGAATCATCATGAGATTTGCGAGCTCTTCGCCAAAGCCTAGTGAACTGGCCAGCCATGCCAGTCCAAGACCTGCCGCCAGGCCGCCGACCATGCCCATCATGCCGCTGCGATTTCCGCCAGCTGCCGCCTGATTCCGACTTCCTGCGGCCGCATTTTGTTGCGGTGGCTTGGTCGGAGTGCGCTTGAACAATGAGCCCGCAGGCTTACCAATCGAGCGGCCGCCGCCCATGCGCCTGGCCTCTGCATCAGGTGCCAGCAAAACAAAGGTTGTGACGAAGGCCGCCGCCAACATGAAGTAGCGCGTCCAATGAGTTAAATACATGTGAGTTCTCACCCTTAAAAGATCGAATTTCCCAACCAGTATATTGAGATCTTCTGGCCTGGCTTCAAGAGATATCCGCATTAAAAATCAGGTATTTGCGGCCGGTTTTGGGGTAAAACCGCCAGCCGGCTCAGTCTAGGACGGTGCCTTCATGCAGAGCAACAATACCGGCGGCGAGATTGGTGTAACGAACCCGCTCAAAACGGGCTTCTCGCATCAAATCTGCCAGACCTTCCTGGTCGGGATGCATGCGGATTGATTCGGCCAAGTAGCGGTAACTATGCTCATCGCCCGTGATCGCCCGGCCCATACGCGGCAGGACTTCGAACGAGTACAAGTCATACAAACGCTGCAATCCGGGATGCACGTGCGAGAACTCAAGCACGAGTAGTCTCCCACCGGGCTTGATCACCCGTCGCATCTCCTGCAATGCAAGGTCTTTGTTTGTCATGTTCCGCAGGCCGAACGCAACCGTGACCCGGTCAAAGTACCGATCCGGGAAAGGAAGTTTCTCAGCATCGCACTGAACTGCCGGCTGAGTAAAGCCAGCATCAATCATGCGATCACGCCCGATTTCAAGCATTGGACCGTTGATGTCGGTCAGCCAGACTTCGCCTTTCGAGCCTACCCGGCGCGCAAAGCCACGCGCCAAATCGGCTGTACCACCCGCGACGTCTAAAACCTTCATGCCGGGCCTGACCGCCGCGCGTGCGAGCGTATGGGTTTTCCAAAGCCTGTGTAGCCCGCCCGACATCAGATCATTCATGATGTCGTAGCGCTGCGCGACCGATTCGAAAACGTCTTTGACTCGGGCCGCTTTGGCTGCCGCGTCGACAGATTCAAATCCGAAATGGGTTTTTTCGCTCATGTCAGATCACCAGGAAAGACAACGGGATGCAAGCATTCGGCTCGCCGCAAGGCTGGCCCTAACGTGGGCGGGTCACGCTCGTGCTCGACATACCTTCAGTAGCGCCATGGCCTGCTGATGCCTCACCTGGTGGCTCCGCACTACCCGGCGCATCGCGTGACTCGCCCGCGGCTTGCAGACGGTCAAGATAGTCCTGCCAAAGCTGAGCCTGTTGATCGCCGAGCCAGTAAAGATAATCCCAGGAAAAAATACCGGTGTTGTGGCCATCGTCGAAGTGAGGCTGAACCGCGTAATTGCCGACCGGCTCAAGCGCACTGATACCGACAAGCCGTTTGCCTGTTTGCAAGGTTTCCTGCCCCGGTCCGTGACCTCGCACTTCAGCAGAAGGCGAATACACGCGCAGCAACTCAAAAGGGAGTTCGAACACGCGTTCGTCTGCGAACTCTATTTCAAGAACGCGCGATTGCTGATGCACCACGATACGTGTTGGGGGAGGAATGTCTTGGTTTAGTCCGGCCATGCTCACATTTTAGCCGATTACGTCATGACCGGCCCAGGCAGACCTACAGATAGGGAGAGATCAAGCCCGTTTACAGCTTGGCCGAGCCCCTCGGCTTGACGGTATAGCGCTCATAGTTTGGCCCGGCTTCAAGCAATGACCCGACTTCCACGGTCACCTCATCGTCGGGGCGGCGCACGAGCACCTGCGCGCCGGCTTTCAATGTAGACGGTGGCACAAACAGGGACGGCTGATCTGCGGCCTCTCCAGCCACCAGATAGGCACCCAGTTCAATGCCTTCATCATTGCGATCAATCTGGACGGGGGTTGGTATGCCATCAATCGTGCGCATTGCCAGCCGCTGCGCCGCAAGGCTGCCGTCGCCTCCCATTAAACGCTGCACTGAACTCACTCTGGCAAGTTGCAGATGCTTGTTCAGCGTTGGCAAGTCATCCTCTTCGATCAAGGGTGGGTTCTGTTCGGTCGTGCGGCGTTCGAGAGCAAACGCAACGATGCCATCGATCGGCGGTGAATTCATTCGACTATGCCGGTCAATGACAACGGTTTGATGTCCTCCCAGCGCCCAATGACCTAGTTCGCCATGCTCAAGAATTTCTAATCCGTCGCTTTCATCTTTAGCCTCATGCCTTAGCGGCGAAATCACGGTATTCCGCTGAAACTGGCCGTACTTGTAAGAAGGCGACTTCTGCCTGGCCGCTGCCCGGCAGGTCATAAGCACTTCCCGCGATGGCAAACCAAAGCGCATCTTGACATGACTCTTAGGCGGCGCTTTCATCTTGGGTGCGCGAAATGCCGGACTCCATCGAATAAACAAGTCCTCCAGCAAATCTGCCAACTCAACCCGGCTAAGCAAGAAGGGCAACACGGCACCGGTTCGGTCGCGTTGTAACCACTTTGCCTGACGTCGAACCATCGAGTCACGCAAACGATGGGTATCCAGGCGCACGCGGTATTCGATCCCAAGTTTGACGGTTGGCCCGTACTTGTTGGCCTTTCGTACAGGGTTTGGATCAATCCGAAACCCGACCCGATCAGACCAGGTACTGGCGAGTCTAAACACAAGCCCGGCCTGGGACGGCATCCGTTCTTCAAGCGCTGCGATTCTCAGTAGCAAGGGCAAAACGAACCACGCTCGCGGCGTTCGATTGCCATCAGGATCATCGTCTTCGCTGAGTTTTTCGTCTAGAAAGGTTGTCTGGCGCACCGCAATAGCCAGATCGCCTAGTTCATGCCACAAATGGTTGGGCACAACAGTGCGCGAACGCAGCATCGCAATGATGCGCATCGACTGCAACTGTAAAGCCCTGGCCAGAGGCAATGCCTCTTTCTTGTCAAATTTGGCCCCTGGTAAAGCCAGACGAATATCCTCAGGCGAGTTTAGGTTACCGGTTGGATCAGACGCGAGTGCTGCGAGCCGGAGTTTATCGAGCACTTTATCTAGTGCTGCCAACTCAAGACTCGTATGTTCATCTGGCAGTTCGGCTGTTCCGGCTACCCGCTCGATTAAGCGTTGCGAGGGACCACTCAATGCCCGTCGAATCACTTCAACCAGTTGATAAAGCACGACTGGGGAATGAGATGACTGCCGCTGCGCGTCCAACACTTCTGCGAGCTGTTCCAATGCGCTCGCGAGCCCTTCCCCCTCGGTCAAATGACGACCGAGCCAGAAGCGGCATTGTTGTACATCTCGAAAGTGTGGCGTCAAAGCGGCGTCCATCCATATTGTCTCCGCCGGCAACAACGCCGCACGAAGATTACGCCAGCACAGTTTGGCCCACTTTGCGCGGGCATTCTTTGGAATTCTGAGTCAATGGCGAGCGCCGCCTGACCAGCGGCACAGATGCTCCCCCATCTTGATCAGACGAAGGGTTTGGGCTTGTAAACCCGTCGGGCCAACCCGCTCTGGTTATGACGCGGCGAATCGATCCTGTATCGCCTGAAAGTAAGGATCGAGCTTTGCCGGATCGAGCGGGTGGTCCATTGACGCCTTGGCAGTCTGAGAGGGCGCCGCCCATATAGGCGCCGGAAAATGGGAGTCATCCCGCCAGCGACCAATCACGTGCCAGTGCAAATGATCAACATGATTACCGAGGCTGGCCAGGTTGATTTTGTCCGGCTGCAAGTGATGACGCATGAGCGCCTCAACTTCGAAAACAACCGCCATCAGAGTCTGCTGCTCTGTTGAGCTTAAGTCGCTCATTTCCCGTTGATGCGCCTGCCAGATAATTCGCGTAAAGCCGGGAAAGGCACTGCCTTGCTCATCATCTGCCGCGATGATGCGCCACTGAGACGAGCTTGCCAGCAAACGGCCGCCTGGCTCCTCGCATAGCACGCAATTTTTTGAATCAGGCATATCCACCCGCAAGCACCGGTTGTTTGATTAATTCGTAGGGCGTTGCGCTCGGTTGCGCGGCAGACAGCAATAACTCTCGGCCGCTCAAATCCATAATGACGCTCACAACCGTTTCGATCCGAGCCTCTGCCGACATTTTCGGATCTGGGAATCGGCAAATAGATTGCAAGCCATCGCTGGTATCAGACAGCAATCGGCCAGCCGACTCTCTACTGTCAACCGAATCAATGAGCGCCTGCGCTCTTTCAAGCCGCTCAGTCGTGCTCAGATTGCCAGCAACGCTTGCGTCAATTGTGGCGAGTTCAGGGTCGCAAAAATGATTGGTATGGCAAAGACTGGCCCGCTCACCCTGTTGCTGCGCTGGCAGCGCAACGGCCCCGCGCGGCGAGCATTCCAAACTCGCTATCTGTCCGTGGGCATCAGCCATCAGGATATTGCTCGAGCCGCAATAACGCAGGCGCAAGGCCAGTTCAAGCGCCTGCTCAACCGACTCACAGTCAAGCAAACCGCGTAGCAGTGCATGCACCGGCATACCTGGCTGACGACCATCTTCATGCGACCGCAAAATATTGAGCGTGACGCCAAGGCCATGCTCATTGAATCCGATCTTGGCCATCATGCCGGCCTCGGCCACGGTCAAGTGCGCGCAACCGCTTGCCGGACGCTGATCTAAGACGACGAGCGCCTCCCGTTGCCCCCCGAGCCAATCCCAGTTTTGCGCCAGGATGACGGGCTCTGAACCATCTGCGACTGCGAACGCGGTGCACTCGTTGATCTGGCCACCATCAGGCAGTGCGTCGGGAGGCATCTGGCTCGCCAGGGCGAGGTAATTGGCCGGTAGCAACTCAGTTCGGCAATTCAGAGCGAGTAAATCACGAAAGCCAAGCTTGCTGCCTTCGGAAACGCCTCTGAGTTCCTCAAGCATCTGCGGAAACTCCGAGCCGATAATCGCTTCGAATGGCTCAGCGCGATCGCAAACCTGCGACCAGGGCATATCAATGGCAGCAAACATTTTTTGATAATTCTGGATCGATCGACCAATGCGTGCTCTTGCCTGCTCACCATATGCGCGGCCACGATCATGTGCTGAGCCCGTCAGCGTTAGAACGGGCGGTTGTGCTGCTGAGGTTGTCGACACAAGTATCTCCGAAGAAAACAAAAGCAAGATTTTTAGTTTACGCCAGCGAGAATAAGCGGCACCTGCATCTCGTCCGGCGCCATGCCGCCATGCATCCCAATAAAGCTCATCGGCCGTTCATGGGTCATGCAATCCGTCAGGGTGTGACCATCTTGCATCAACAAGATATGGCTACCACACCTGGCCATCAGATCTGGCTGTGGTGAGGGGCCGAACCATCCGGCCCATGCCAAATCGCGCGTGCGCACACAATGGCTGACACTCGCGAGCCGGCTACTCTGAAACGCCTCCAAGAAGGTCTGCTCGTTCTCAGGCGCAACCCGACAAAATACGGTGCGCGGCTCGCCCGCAAGCGGAGAAATCAAACATGCCTGCACGGCAGGGTAGTCATCTAAGCGGTGCTGACAATCCTGCGCGATATCAATGAAGCCGTGATCAGCCAACACCACCATCAAAGCGTTTAGACCTGACAATGTCGTCAAGCATGCCTGGAACCAGTCATCAAACCCAACCAAGCAATCATGCGCTTGATCACTTTGCCAACCAAAGTCATGCGCCGTGCTGTCAAATTGCGGAAGATAGATATAGACAAACCGACCTTCAGGGGCCGGCTTGCGTGCGAGCTCAGCCATTAGCGGTACGAGTTCAGACGGATCTTCATATCCGATACGCTGACAGCCTCGCAGAGCGCGGCGCGAGTAGGAAGAATCGAAGATGGGCGCCGGCTGAAGGGCCACTCGTTCGGCGCCGGTTGCTGCACGAGCCGTCCAGCCATGCCAGGACCATAAGTTCTCCGGCACTGACTCTTGCGGATAGCCCCGGACATTCATCGGCAAAGTTCTAACAATACGATCAATGTCAGGCAGATGGGCATACCAGGCCGGATTGGCATGTGCAGCGGGCGGGCTGGCCGTGAGCAAACTGGTGATAGCCGGCGCAGTGCTCGATGGAAACACGGAGGTCAGGGTTCCCTGCTGGTGCTCAGCGAGCGCCCCATCAGGGCAGTGCGCTGCCAGTTGGCATGTGCCAACGCCATCGAGCAACACCATAAACACGGTTTTCGACGCGGCCAACCGCTCAGACAAGTGCACCGATCGATCAACGGCGGCGCCGACTGGGCAAAGCCCAGACTCGGCGCCGAACCGAGCCGCGACCGAGGCGGCCAGATTCGCAATCGAGCCTCCGTCATAATCAGCCGGGCAGGCAAGCGATGCTGGCAACGATGATGGCGCAGAAGATTGACCGCCAAGACTGGAAAAATCGCTCAATGCTCGGGTCCGGCAAAATACAGGGGCTTAACCCTACCATCCCACACCACGAGGACCCGACCCATGAATGCTTACGTTCAGGCTTGGCAAAGAAGTTTTGACTATGGCAGTCGCTCGCGGCGGCGGGAGTACTGGCTCTTTCTGCTCATTCACCTGGCTATTTTGCTGCTGCTGTTTTACTTTTTTGGCGACTTCAGTAACCCCGATGAGCCCTCCGGCGGTGTTATTGCGACTGGTTACAGTCTGGCCGGCATTTTCCCCAGTCTGGCCCTCACGGTCCGACGATTTCATGATCAGGGTCGCAGTGGCTGGTGGGCGCTGATTGGCCTGCTGCCTGTGCTGGGTGGACTGATTCTGCTGATCTTCATGCTGATTGACAGCAAACCTGAAGACAACCAGTGGGGGCCAAGCCCCAAAAAAGCGGCGCTAGCGTGACCGCCGGCCGTTTGTTGCTGACAGGCGGCCGCACCCTTTAGACCGGTATGCGGCAATATGCCGCACAGGCGCGCGGCCCGGCCGTACGTCTCGCTACGCTTACCATTTGGCTCTCGGTGGCCGACCTGTCCTGATTTGGCTTCTAAGATGTTCGAGTACACAACTGCGCGCAATTGATTCATTTGCGCGGGATTTGACTCGATCACTGACTCGCCATGAAGGCCGACACCCGACAGCTTGCACAGGTTACTGAGCCGACCGATCTACGGTCGGCTTCCTGGCGCCTGTTCGAGGCGAACGACCCGAATGCGCCGCTGTATCGGGCCCGCATGATCAGGACGGTACTAGACTTCACTCCGTTCTCAATGGCCGCGAATTTGCTGAATGCGCTCATTGTCGCGGTGGCATTTGCAGACAGCGTCAATCCGGTTATCGGCGTGGTCTGGTTGTGTACGATGGCCCTGTTGATTAACCGGGCGATGACTGCCTGGTGGCGCTCGCGCGATATTCCATTGCGGCGCGCCTCCGAGCGGGGCCTAACGCGCGCAACGAACGTCGCCTTTGTGCAAGGCGTTGCCTGGGGACTCGTACCGCTCGTCCTTTTTTCTGGCGCAAGCCCCGGCGAACAACTGCTCATTGCGGTGGTGACAACCGGCATGCTCTGCGCCGGCGCATTTGTGCTCGCGGCAATACGTCGAGCAGCGGTGGTGTATTGCGTCACGCTGGGTGCGTTCTCGGCCAGCACTATATTTTTCTCGGATATCGAAGTAGCCGGATTTCTCGGGCTGCTGCTCCTGACCTACACCGCGATCATTATCGGGGCAATTTTTAATTTGTCGACCACGATCGTGTCACGCCTAATAGCCGAGGCACAGGCAGAGAATCAGCGCCATGTGATTGGCCTGCTACTGAGCGATTTTGAGGAACATGCCAGCGACATCCTTTGGGAGATTGACGAGCATCTCGCGTTGCGCCACGCGTCGCCGCGCTTGCTGGAGATGCTTGGGCTTGCCGAACATGCCATTGATGCCCTGCCCTTTGCTGATCTCCTGAGACGAAAAGCCTTTGCCGACCGAGAGGGCTCTAACGGGCTCGAGCAATTGGAAGACTGCCTGTCTGGCGAAAAGCCTTTCCGAGACATCGGGCTCAAACTCAGCCTGGAGGGCGCGGTGCGCTGGTGGACCGTCACCGCCAAGCCACTGACGAATGAAACCGGGCATGTTATGGGTTGGCGCGGCGTGCTGGCCGACGTGACAGAGACGCGTGATACCCATGAAAGCCTGGTCCGACTTGCTCACCATTGCTCTCTAACCGATCTGGCAAATCGCCACTATTTCGTCATGCGTCTGAGCGACGACTTACGACACTTGAGCGATCAGCGCCACCTGGCTGTGCTTTACATTGATCTTGACGACTTCAAGAAGGTCAATGACTCCTTCGGACACAGTGTCGGAGACAGACTACTCAAAAACATCGCGAACCGCTTGCAGGAAACCGTCCGCCAGGATGATCTAGTTGCGCGACTGGGTGGCGACGAGTTCGCTGTAATGTTGCACGACGTGCAGGACGAATCCCAAGCCTTAAGCTACGCCAAACGCCTGATTGATTTCGTCGAGCCTGCCTACCGGGTCGATGACAAAGTCATGCCGGTTGGCATGAGCATCGGGGTAGCCCTGGCACCGCTGCACGGCAAGAAGCCAGATGAGTTGATGCGTGCGGCAGACCTGGCGATGTATGCGGCCAAAGCCGAAGGCAAAGGAACCGTATGCGTTTTCTCTCCCGCCATGGGCGAACAGAATCGTCGCCGACGCTTGCTTGAGGCTGGTCTGCAAGACGCGATGAAGCATGACCAGCTTCATTTGGTGTATCAGCCGCAGGTCAATATTGAAACGGGTGAAGTCACCAGCGTTGAGGCACTGGCAAGATGGGAGCATCCCAGTCTGGGCACGGTCGCGCCGACTGAATTCATCCCGATTGCCGAAGAAACGGGACAGATCGAAGCCATTGGCCGCTGGATTCTTAAGCGTGCCTGCCTCCAAGCGCGCGAATGGCCTGAGCAGATCGGTCTGTCAGTGAACGTTTCTACCGCGCAGGCAGTAACAGACACCCTGATTGAGTCGGTGCAAGATGCGCTTAATCAGTCTGGCCTGGCCGTCGAACGGCTTGAACTAGAGATTACAGAGTCAATCTTCCTGAGCGACAACCCGACATCGTTGCGTTTGTTGCACTCGCTTCGTGATCTCGGCGTACAGGTCGCCATGGATGACTTCGGGGTCGGTTACTCCTCGCTGGCCTACCTGCGCAAATTCCCGTTCAGCAGCCTGAAAATTGATCGTGCGTTTACGCATGAAGTGGTGACAAGCGAACAGTCGCGCGCGATTATTCGCGCCATTATCGGCCTAGCCCGCTCGATGGGCATGACGATTATTGCCGAGGGCGTTGAGCGGCCGGAGCAGGTCCGCATACTCAAGCGCCTCGGGGCCGACTGCGCTCAAGGCTTCCTCTTTGCTGTGCCGGTTAGTGCGGATAGCGTAAACGCGACCTTAGACCAGTGGCAGCCCGAGCGGCACCGAACGATACCGGGAAGCTCGATCGAGGGGCTCGTCAGGGATCATCTGACCGGCGAAGCCTAACTAGACAAGCACCCGCTCAATGCCCCCCTCATTGGCCTTGCGCACATAGTCTGCCATCCAGTTCTCCCCCATCAGGTGCCGGGCCAGTTCCACCACAATGTAATCGGCGCTGACCTGCGTTTCACCTTCAAATCGGCTGAGGCCTTGCAAGCAAGACGGGCATGATGTCAGCACTTTGATTGGCGCCACAGCCTCATCGTGGCGTCGCAGTTCTGTAACGGCCGCGGTCATTTCTTCCGCCTTTCGAAAGCGCACCTGTGTGGAAACATCGGGCCGGGTTACGCCCAGAGTGCCTGATTCGCCGCAGCAACGATCGTTGTTCAGAATCTGTCCATTCGCTTCGCTATTCATGAGCTGATTGACGACCTCTAATGGCTTGTGCTGCTTCATCGGGCTGTGACAAGGGTCGTGATACATATACTTCGTACCTGTGATGCCATCGAGTTGAACACCTTTTTCAAGCAGGTACTCGTGAATATCCAGAATGCGACACCCGGGGAAAATCTTCTCGAACTGGTAACCCGCTAACTGGTCATAACAAGTCCCACACGACACCACTACCGTTTTAATGTCCAGGTAGTTCAGGGTGTTGGCCATGCGGTGAAAAAGCACCCGGTTATCGGTGATGATCTTGTCGGCCTTGTCAAACTGACCCGAGCCCCGTTGCGGATAGCCACAGCACAAATACCCTGGCGGCAGCACAGTTTGAACCCCAACCCGCCACAGCATCGCCTGGGTGGCGAGCCCGACCTGGGAGAACAGCCGCTCTGAGCCGCAACCGGGGAAATAAAAGACCGATTCGCTATCAACATCGGTGTGTTTCGGGTCACGAATAATCGGGACGTAGCGCGCGTCTTCAATGTCGAGCAAGGCGCGCGCTGTTTTCTTCGGCAAATTGCCCGGCATCTTACGATTAATAAAATGCACTACCTGCTCTTTTAACGGCGCTTTGCCAACCGTCGGTGGCGGCGCAGCCAGTTGTTCTTTGACAGGGCTTGCGAGTAGCCGGTTAGCAAGACGCTGCGCCTTGAATCCAACACCCACCATGGCAGCGCGGGTTGCCTTGATGACATCAGGATCAGTCGCATTCAAGAAAAACATCGCTGCCGCGTTGCCAGGATTGAATGACTTCTTACCAAGCTTACGCAGCAGGTTGCGCATATTCATCGTCACTTCACCAAAGTCAATATTGACTGGGCAAGGTGACTCGCACTTATGACAAACTGTGCAGTGATCCGCCACATCGGAAAACTCTTCCCAATGCCTTGCGGAGACTCCCCGTCGTGTTTGCTCTTCGTAAAGAATCGCCTCAATAAGCAGCGAGGTAGCCAGAATTTTATTGCGCGGCGAGTACGGCAGATTGGCACGCGGCACATGGGTGGCACAGACCGGTTTGCACTTACCGCACCGCAGGCAATTCTTCACGGAGTCTGCAATATCGCCCAGGTCAGAAGCCTGCAGAATTAAAGACTCTGCGCCCATCAGTCCAAATGACGGCGTCCAGGCATTGCGCAGATCACCACCCGACATCAACTTGCCGCCATTGAAACGTCCGTCTGGATCAATACGCTGCTTGTATTGCCGAAACGGTTCGATCTCCGCCTCAGTCAGAAACTCCAGCTTGGTGATGCCGATGCCGTGTTCTCCAGAGATAACGCCATCGAGTGAACGCGCCAGCGCCATGATCCGGCGCACCGCCTCCTCCGCCTCTTTGAGCATCTGGTAGTCGTCAGAGTTAACCGGGATATTTGTATGGACGTTGCCATCACCTGCATGCATGTGCAGGGCAATAAACACGCGCGAGCGCACCATTGTTTGGTGAGTCTGGTCTAGTTGCGCGAGCACAGGTGCCAGGCGCTCACCGTTAAGCACAGCCGCCAACGGCGCTCGCACCTCGCTCTTCCACGACACGCGAATTGTGTGATCCTGCAACAGGGAAAACAAGGTGGCTTGGGCATCTTGCTCAATAGCGGCTTTTGCCGCCGGCAGCGCATCCGCCAGACCCACTGAATCAAACACTGAGAGCAATTGCTCTAAGGGCGTATCCAGGCGGCCGAGCAAAAAAGTCCAGCGCTCTCGTACTTCGTTTAGCAACTCGAGACACTGCTCTCGACGCGCGACAACCATCGCTTGCCATTCGTCGTTTGCCAGATCCCGGTCTTCGTCAACCTGATCTGCAACTGGCCAGTCAGCGGCAAGTGAGGTTCGAACGGCTTCAAGTGCGCGCATCTTATTGCGACCTGACAACTCCACGTTCAACCGTTCTATGCCATCTGTGTACTCCGCCATGCGCGGTAATGGGATGACGACGTCTTCGTTGATTTTGAACGCATTGGTGTGCCGCGCAATTGCGGCAGTCCGCGCGCGATCAGCCCAGAACGCTTTGCGAGCCTGCGGCGATACAGCGGTAAAGCCCTCACCCGACCTTTGATTGGCCAGGCGCACAACCTGCGCTGCGGCGCGCGCGACTGCGTCATCACTCTCGCCGACAATGTCGCCAATCAGCACCATTTTGGGCAAACCCCCACGGCGCGATTTTGTTGAGTAACCCACCGCGCGCAGATAGCGATCGTCAAGGTGCTCAAGACCTGCCAACAACACGCGTTCGGCCGGGTCGGACAAACCAGCGGTTGAAGTCAGGAAGTCTTTGATTTCAACAATTGACGGCACAGCGTCGCGGGCGTGACCGAAAAACTCGAGGCAAACGGTTCGCACATGCGCCGGCATACGATGCAAAATCCAGCGCGCCGCCGTGATCAGACCATCACAGCCTTCTTTTTGCACACCGGGCAAGCCTGACAAGAACTTATCAGTGACATCCTTACCCAATCCGGTTTTGCGAAAATGTTCGCCCGGAATGACAAGCGTCTCGGACCGAACTGGATCGCCGCGCATCGTGCCTGATTCAGCAAGCCGCTCAGGCGGATACCAGTCCAGCCGAAAGCTTGCCTCGGGCGCCTCGTGAATCTTGCCTAAATTATGATCCAGGCGGGTTACCTCAAGCCACTGACCTTGCGGATCCACCATCCGCCACCATGCAAGATTGTCCAACGCTGTCCCCCACAGAACAGCTTTCTTTCCGCCCGCATTGACCGCGACGTTACCCCCGATGCAGGACGCATCGAGCGATGTCGGGTCAACCGCAAACACCAGGTCATTGTTTTCTGCCAGGGTGGTTACGCGACGAGTAACTACACCGGCCTCACTGAAAACGGTGGGCACTAGATGGCCAACGCCAGGCAGGTCTTGCTGCTCTACTGTCCCGAGCGCTTCGAGTTTCTCGGTATTAATCACGGCACAACGATCGGTGAGTGGCACCGCGCCACCTGTGTAACCCGTTCCCCCGCCGCGCGGAATAATCGTCAGCCCCAACTCAATACAGGCCGCGACCAGGCCGGCGACCTCGTGTTCCTTGTCTGGTGAGATCACCACGAACGGATACTCCACACGCCAGTCGGTCGCGTCGGTGACATGCGATACGCGCGCCATCGCATCAAACGCCACGTTCGCCTTGGTCGTGTGCCGGGCAAGGCGCCGGCCAGCCTTCGTCCGCAGAGACTCGGTTTCTGTGAGCATCCGCCTAAATGCTGTTACGGCTTCTCTGGCTCTGGCCAGCAGGCGCGCGACTGCGAGTTCACGCCTGGCTATTGCGTGATCGGCATCATCGCTGTCATCGGATTGATCGGCATCTTCGGACGAGATATCGGTTTGCCGCCTTTTCTCAATCTCGGCAAGTCGGTGCTGCAATGCACTGATGAGTTCATCGCGACGCTTGCGGCTTTTGATCAGATCATCCTGCAGGTACGGATTGCGCCGCACGACCCAAATGTCGCCCAAAACCTCGAACAACATACGCGCTGACCGACCCGTGCGGCGCTCAGACCGCAGGTGGTCTAGCAACGCCCAGCCTTCGTCCCCCAACAGTCGACAGACTATTTCTTTATCTGAAAACGAGGTGTAGTTATACGGAATCTCGCGGAGACGGGGTGCAGCATCTGGGGCAAGGACGACTTCTGGGAGTGAAAACGGCGCATTCATAGTTCCATTTTACGGGTTCTACGGTGCGCTGCAGCAATCTGCCTCTAAGTCTGTTGGTCATCGCGGCGATCAGTTTCCTGCGATCGGCTTCAGAAGCTTCATCCACCATGCGTCCGGCACCCACAACAGGGCTGCAGTCATTGTCGTGTAGCGCAGGAACTTACCGAGACCCATCCAGAAAACCGATGGCCAGAATGGCATGCGCAGCCAGCCAGCCACAGCGCATAAGGGGTCTCCTACGGCCGGCAACCACGAGAAGATCAGCGCAGCCGGCCCCATGCGCTCAAACCATTTGAGGTATTTGGTCTCCTTGCCGGGCGCAACTGCGCGCTTGGCTCCGCGGCCCATCCAGTAGTCAACGATGCCGCCGAGCGTATTGCCTGCCGTTGCCACCAACACCACAATCCAAAATTGATCGGGATTTAGCTTGGCGTAGCCAAACACCGCCGGCTCGGACCCCATCGGCAGCAAGGTGGCCGAGACAAACGCCACGATGAAGACTGAAGACAACCCGTGCGCCGGCAGGGCAAACCAGGCGATCGCCGCCTGAACAAAAGATTCCATGGGGCGCAAGTGTATCGGCGCACACCGATCAGCGGTGTCCAAAGCGCAACATCGAGATGCAATTTGACCAAAGTCGGCACAATAAAGGGCGCGACCCGCTCTCCAGGCTCAATTTTGGGCGTCTTCACACAAGCGCTTGAGCGACTTCCTCAACCTTCTCCGGCTCCATGGATACCGAATACCTCAAAAGAATCCTGACGGCACGCGTCTACGACGTGGCCGATGAAACCCCACTCGAAACGGCACCAGGCCTGAGCGAACGTCTTGGCAACCACGTGCTGATCAAACGAGAAGACCTGCAGCCGGTTTTCTCATTCAAGTTACGCGGCGCCTACAACAAGATGGCGAACCTTGAGCCGGAGGCACTGTCTCGAGGTGTGATTGCATCTTCAGCGGGTAACCATGCACAAGGGGTGGCGCTGGCAGCCGCCAAACTAGGATGTCGTGCTGTGATTGTGATGCCCGTCACAACCCCGGCAGTCAAGGTAGATGCAGTTCGCAAGCGAGGGGCTGAGGTTATTTTGCATGGCGAGTCTTATAGCGATGCTTTTGCACACGCCAGTGCGCTCATGGCCGAGCGCGGGTTAAGCTTTGTCCACCCATTCGACGACCCAGATGTGATTGCCGGGCAGGGCACCATTGGCATGGAGTTGCTGCGGCAACATACAGGCCCGATTCACGCCATCTTTGTTGCCATTGGCGGCGGCGGCCTGATTTCGGGCATTGCGGCCTACATCAAACAGCTCAAACCCGAGATCAAAATAATCGGCGTTCAGACGGAAGACTCCGATGCGATGTACCGCTCGCTCCAGGCGGGCAAGCGAGTTGAGCTGGACGATGTCGGGCTTTTCTCTGACGGTACCGCGGTCAAGCTGGTGGGTGAAGAAACCTTTAGGCTGACTCAGAAGTTCGTCGACGAGATTATCCGCGTCAATACAGACGCTGCCTGCGCGGCCATCAAAGACGTTTTTCTTGAGACCCGGGCCATTCTCGAACCGGCGGGCGCGCTCGCGATTGCGGGTGCTAAGGCTTACGTTGCCCGTGAAGGCATCCAGGATCAAACCCTGATAGCGCTGGCCTGTGGGGCCAACATGAATTTTGATCGGCTGCGATTTGTCTCGGAGCGCGCTGAAATGGGAGAACAGAGAGAAGCCGTCTTTGCAGTCACCATCCCAGAAGAGCGAGGTAGTTTCAGACGATTTTGCGAGTTCGTCGGTGACCGAAATGTCACAGAATTTAATTACCGAATTTCAGATGACAAAACCGCCCATATCTTTGCTGGTATCCAGATAGCCCGCCGGGACGATGCCACCAAGATCGCCCAATCGCTCGAACAAGCCGGTTTTCAAACGCTGGACCTCACCGACGATGAGCTGGCCAAGCTGCACCTGCGTCATTTAGTGGGCGGGCGTTCTTCGCTTGCAATCAACGAGCGGCTGTACCGGTTTGAGTTTCCAGAGCGGCCCGGCGCGCTGATGAGGTTCCTCAACAGTTTGAGTCCTAACTGGAATATCTCTTTGTTCCACTACCGTAACCATGGCGCAGACTATGGCCGGGTGCTGGTCGGGATCCAAACCCCAGTCAGTGAAGAACCGGCCCTGCAGGCTTTCATAACGGAACTGGGTTACCCCTTTTTAGAGGAGACGCGCAATCCCGCATATCAATTGTTTCTTGCGGCAGACGGGTAAGCTCAACGAATAGCCGACAATTTAGGCAGTTGATTGGGCAGAGTTGTGTCAAAGGCAAATCCGATTAACAATTGGTTTGTAGTTCGGCCCTCAAAATATCCATCCACAATTGATCGACGTCCCCTGAACCCCTGGGTTGACGCCAGCGTGGAAACGAACAAGAGAAACTGAAGCTCATGCGTGTTGCAATCCTGGAAGATGATCTGTCCCAGCAAAAGAACTTGGCCGAAATCATGTCGCGAGCCGATATTGAGGCCAAGATCTACGGCACCGGCAAGGAATTCAGTTTTGCACTGCGTCGGGAAAGCTTTGACGTCATGGTGCTTGACTGGACGGTACCCGATACAACCGGTATCGAATTGCTTAAGAGCCTGCGTGTAAACGGCAGCCGAATCCCAGTGCTGTTTGCGACCGTGCGAGATGCAGAGGAGGACGTCGTCGAGGCCTTGCAGGCTGGCGCAGATGACTACATGGTCAAGCCCCTGCGGGGTGCCGAGTTGGTCGCGCGCCTAAACGCACTCGTGCGACGAGCCCAGCCACCGACATCCGAAGAACGTTTTCTCGACTTTGATCGCTTCAAGTTCGATTTGAGAACGCAAACTCTCACAGCCAACAATGAAGCCATTGATATGACTCAAAAGGAGTTTCATCTGGCTTTGCTGCTATTCAGAAATATTGGGCGCCCTTTGTCCCGCGGCCACATTCGCGAGGAAGTCTGGGGGCATGATTCGGACGTGCCTTCGCGAACCATGGATACCCATGTGTCACGCGTGCGGACCAAACTCAACCTACGACCTGAAGAAGGTTATCTGCTCGCACCCGTGTACAGCTATGGCTACCGCCTGGAGCATCTGACAGAAGACAAGCCTGAATAAGATGCGCGAGCAGCACGCTGATTTGCCCATCGCCGGCCTGGCCGCCATTAATCAGGCTGGCATCAGGCGGGCCTCAATGCCCGGATTTAGGCCGCTTGGCGTTCCTGCGCGGGCAAGTCTCGTCGCCGCCGCTTGCCTGATCGCTTTTTCGAGTGCTCAAGCGCAGAACTCGAGCGCTGGCGCTCCGACCGAAACAAGCACGCCAACACCGGTTGGCAGTGTGCGTGAAGTCTCTGTCGTGCCGGCCGATCAGGCGCCGCGCCCGGTTGAAGTGAATTACATCGTCGCGCCCGGCGACACGCTTATCGGTATTTCCAAAAAACTCCTCAAGCCTGACCTTGACTGGCGGTATTTGCGCGCGGTAAACGGCTTGAACGACGTGACACAACTCGTTCCGGGGCAGCGGCTACGCATCCCTGCCAACTGGATTCGTAACGATCCGGTTGAAATCGGCGTGGATTCCTTTAGCGGGGATGTCAGCATCAATGGCCGGCCGGTGACACCGAACATGCGGGTAGTTGAATCCGATCTAATTGAAACCGGTGAAGACAGCACGGTTCTGGTGACCTTGCCTGACGGCACGCAAATGCAAATTGCGCCAAGCTCGCAGGTTCGAATTGATAGGCTGCGCAAGTATTTTGGTAATGATGCAGTCGATGCACGTGTGCGCCTCGAAAAAGGCGGTGTTGATACGCGGGTTGCGCCCAAACAGGAGTTCGTGCCGAATCGCCCAGGCACGGTTATGCCTGATGTACGCACAGCCCCGAGTGGCAGTTTGAACCCGGCCCGGCGCTTTATTATCCAGACACCAAAAGCAACGGCTGCTGTGCGGGGCACTGAATTCCGAGTCACTGAAGATGAGGCCAAGTCCTCAAGCGCCGTCTTGAAGGGTGAGGTCAATTGGTCGGCAGGGCAGTCACAGGTTGGGCTTGACCGGGGCTTCGGATCAACCGCCGATGAAGCGGGCTCGGTCACTGAGCCCGAGCAATTGTTGCCCGCCCCCAAGCTGATTGCGCCAACTGATGATGTGAGCGACCTCGTCACCAAACTGGACTTTGAAGCCATTGAAGGTGCCGTGCAGTATCGGGTTCGCACAGCAACTGACCCAGCGTTCACGGCTGGCCTGGCCGAACAGGTTGTTAACGTTCCGGCAGCCATCATTAGTAGTGAACAAGACGGCCCCTACTATCTAGCCGTTCGCGGTATCAGCCAAACAGGGGTTGAGGGCTATGACGGCAATGCGCAGTTGATTTTTGACGCCAGACCGCTCGCACCGAACCTGAGCGGACCGCCTCAAAACGCGACCCAGTTCAGCACCCGTACCGGGCTCAGTTGGTTGCAGCCCAAAGACGCTGATTCCTATCAGTTGCAAATCTCAACTGACCCCAATTTCGAGAACCTGGTCATCGATGAGCCGCTCGATGCCGCGTCTTATCAATACGTCGCGCCAGACAATGAAGCAGCGCCGCGCAAGCGCTGGTGGCGGGTTGCCTCGATTGACAGCACAGGCCGTGGCCCGTTTTCGCCAGTGCAAAACTTCACACAACGTGATCCCGGCCCCGCTCCAGAAGCGGAAGTGAGTGCGCAGGGCACTCAAATCAGATGGCCCGCCATTCCAGATGCAACCGGCTACGGCGTTGTTGTGACCCCCTTGAACACGTCGGCTTCACCAGCGCGGGAAGTTGCCGTCACCGAGCCTACCGTGCTGTTGACAGGACTGGAACCGGGGCGCTACCAAATCCAGGTCATCACCGAATTTGACGGCGGCCTACGTTCTCCACCAGGAGAAGCACAATCATTCACGATCAAGCTCTTGCTCCGGGATGCTTCGGGGAACCCGATAACAAGCGGGGGCGGTCAAATCGAAGGCATCCAGCCCGACTGATGCTGGGCTGAGCCTGCCCTTTAACGCCTGAATGACGGCCCTGCCTTAGCCGTCGGAGTCCAACAGTGCAACGGGTTTTTATCGAATGGTGCGCCATTCTGGTGTTGCTGGTTGTGATCAGCCTGGTGCTCAGCACAGGCCCACGCGAGTCTGTGGCTGGCCAGTTCCAAAGTCTCGACACCAGCATCTACGACCTGGGCAATCGCTTGCGGCCACTCGAAGCCGACAATGCGCTTGCCATCATCGAGATTGACGAAGCCAGCCTCGCGCAAATTGGTCGCTGGCCTTGGCCACGAGGCCTCCATGCCGCTTTGCTCGGCGTGCTGACAGACGCGGGTGCCCGCGTCATAGGCATTGATATCCTAATGGCCGAGTCAGCTCGCGACGACGAACTACTCGCACAAGCCATCTCCAGAGCGCCACCGGTTGTCCTCCCAGTAGCGAGCGAGACTGACCGAAACGGGCGGGCCTGGCCAATCTATCCGGTGCATGAAACTGGTAAGGCATCCCATCTGGGGCATGCGCACTTCAGTTTTGACCGGGACGGCGTTGTGCGAGGCCTCTATCTGGAGGAAGGGGGCAATCTGGCGTTTTCGATTTCCGCCCTCGCTGCCGCCGGCATTCCGATGGAAGACAACTTGGTAGCGACGGCCGCGCAGGAAGCGACCAATGAACGCCGTAGCAATTCGCTCAGCACGGGTGTTTGGGACCGCAGCAACTTTGCGCTAGTCCCAGCATCTAAGCCCGTTCTGAACCGCTACTCGTATGCGCAAGTCTTAAGGGGCGAAGTGGACCGGAAATTGTTCGCCGACAAAGTTGTGCTGATTGGCGCAACCGCGACAGGTATGCGTGATGCGTATTCAAACGCCATCATGGCAGAGCAGACTGTTAGTGCCGGCATCGATCTCCACGCGGCAGCGTTCAATGCCTTAAGCCAGAACAAACTCATTCAGCGCGCGCCGTTTGCCTGGCACACGCCCTTGATCATCAGTGTGGTCTTGTTGACCATGCTGATCCTCTATTTTGCGAGTCCACGGATTGGTCTTGCCGCCGTCGCCGCCATGGCACTCGTGACCATCGTGATCAGCATTGGGTTGCTTCAGTGGGGCTACTGGCTGCCACCTGGCGGCACGGTTTTGGCGCTGCTTACAGCTTATCCGCTCTGGAGTTGGAGACGTCTGGAATCGGTCGTGTCGGGATTGATCGAGCAGTCTCGCACGCTTGAGGCAGAGCCTGAACTATTAGGCCTGGTCACCGATGGCCGCCCCCTTGCCGATCGTACCTCGGGCGGGCCGCTGCTGGGCCACTTCCTGGCGCGACCCGGCTTGGGCACGGCATCGGCCACAAATGCACAAAGCCGAGGCCTGTTCACGCCACCCGCCGATCCCATCGCGATTGAGTTGACCGCGCTCCGGCGAGCGGCAACCCGAGTCAATTCGCTTCGCTTACTGCTGGTTACTGCACTTGAGCGCCTGCCCCATGCTGCGCTCATCAGCGGGATTGATGGCCGGGTTCTGATTCGCAATCGACTGGCGCGCGAATCATTTCCCGCGCTCGGTACCGATCAGGAAGTGCACGTCTGGGACTGGCTGGCGCAAGAGTTTAATGCCGATGAATTGTCTTCGTCGGCAGACCAAACAACTGAACTGGACAGCGTTGAAAAACGTGATTCACATGATCGGGATTGGCTCATTGATGCCCACCACGTTGAGTCGGATGATTTGCCTGCTCTCTGGCTCATCCAATTGACCGATATCAGCAGGCTGCGCGCGCTGCAGCGCGAGCGCGAAGAAATGATGCGCTTTATTTCGCACGACCTGCGCTCGCCACAGATTTCCATCCTCAGCGAATTGCGTCAAACGCCGCTTGATAAGCAGGTGGCCAGCGCTGCCGTTATCCAGGCTCATGCCGAACATTCGCTTGCCCTTGCGGAGAGCTTTATTCAGTGGACTCGGGCCGAGAACAAGCCCTTCGAGGCTGAGCCTATCGATCTGGTTGATCTGGTCGATCAGGCACGTGATGCGGCCTGGTCCCAAAGCAAGCGGGCAGGTACGCCTATCGACTTGCTGTTGCCTGATCAGGCGGCTACCTCGGGTGATCCGCAACTGCTGCGCCGCGCCATCGGCAACCTAATAGAAAATGCCATTAAGTATGGCGGCACGCCCAATCGCATTATCGTCAAGGTCTCGCCCGAATCCAGGGATGATCAGGACTTCTGGCTGTTGAGCGTGATGGATGAGGGCCCCGGTTTGGGGAGCACGGACACTGAGCGCATTTTTGACCCGTATGTCCGGGGTGCAGCGCCAGAAGACCGACACGGAACTGGGCTCGGGCTGGCGTTTGTCCGGATGGTTGCTGAACGCCACGGTGGTTATGCCAGGGCCTGGAATCGGTCAACCGGGGGGGCTGCGTTCAGCCTGACTGTCCCCACACTGCCCGTCACAGCTGGCGCCTTACCGGACGCAGAGCGTGCGGCCGAAAAGTCTTAGTCTTAGACAAACTCGAACACCATGATGAGAAATAACAACCAGACGAGTACGGTGCGGACTGCTAAAATCCTGATATAGCTTGATAGTCATTGAGAGGGTTTAGTGCCAGAATTTTTCCTGGCGCTTGCATCGCCTTCATCGATGCTTGATAAATAGAAATGACACTTGTAGTGTCACTAAAACTTGACAGTTGAGACTTTGCGACTGATAGTTGCACTGTCTCACTCAGGAAGTCGCGAGTCTTGGAAATTTTGACACTCGGTTTGAACCACCACAGCGCACCGGTATCGGTACGTGAGAGAGTTGCGTTCAACGGAGATCACCTGCAGGCCGCCATTAGCGACTTCAAACAGGCCATGCACCAAATTGCGCCTGAGTCGGCGATTCTGTCCACCTGTAACCGCACAGAGATTGTCTGTGCCGCGCCCAAGCCTGATATGGCGGCGCACGAGGTTGCGCAGTGGCTTAGTGCCCGGCAAGGCGTCAACACCGATGAACTGTCACGCCACTGGTATGTTCTGCCGGGCGTGCAGGCCGTCAGACATACCTTCAGGGTCGCGAGCGGACTGGACTCTATGGTCATCGGTGAACCGCAGATTCTTGGCCAAATGAAAGAGGCGTTTCGCCATGCCCAAAAGGCAGGCTCGCTCGGCACTCATTTGCACAAGCTTTTTCAAGGGACCTTTGCGGTCGCAAAAGAAGTCAGAACCGGCACTGAAGTCGGGGCCAATTCGGTCTCGATGGCTGCGGCCTCTGTACGGCTTTCGCGGCGCATCTTTGAAGACCTTTCCGATTGCGCCGTCTTGTTTGTTGGCGCGGGCGAAATGATTGACCTGGTAGCCACTCATTTTGCTGCCCAGCACCCACGCGAGATGGTGATCGCCAATCGCAGTGCCGCCCGCGGGGAAAAACTCGCCGCTAAGGTCGGCGCCTCAACGATGGTCCTGGGCGAATTGCCAGACCAACTGCACAAGTTCGACATCATCATTTCGTGTACGGCCAGTGCACTGCCCATCATCGGGCTGGGCATGGTTGAGTCGGCGATCAAGGCACGCCGCCACAAACCCATGTTTATGGTTGACCTCGCTGTCCCGCGTGACATCGAGCCGGCGGTCGACAAACTCAGTGATGTGTTTCTGCATACGGTCGATGACCTTGGCCAGGTCGTCAATGACGGTATTGAGAGTCGGCGCGCAGCGGTTGCGCAGGCCGAATCCATCATCGAAACCCGCGCGAATGCGTTTATGCAATGGCTGGCCTCACGGGCGACCGTGCCGGCTATCCGCCGTCTGCATGAAAAGGCAGCGGTTATTCGGCAACAGGAACTCATGCGCGCCCAACGTTCTCTGGAGCAAGGCGCACCAGCAGAGGAAGTTCTGACGGCTTTGGCCAATGCCTTGTCGGCCAAGTTTCTGCATGGCCCCACCAGTCTGCTCAACGGCACGCCAGACCAACGTGACTCCATGAGTGCGCTGGTTGAACACCTGCTTCCCGACCTCGCTCAAAGCGGCGACAAGGGCTCTGACAAGTCCCCACATTCCGCTACCAGTGCCCGCTCCGGTCGCGACTCAGCCGCTCAACAGACCGCCTCCAAAAACATTTCGTGAACCCGTCCATGCTCGCCCGGCTCGAAGACCTCGAGCAGCGCCTGGCTGAAGTGGGTGCATTGTTGTCGTCCGAACAAGCGGCGGCTGATCTTGACGAATTCCGGCGGCTCAGCCGTGAGCATGCTGACCTTACCGAAGTCATTGAGCACTTTCACGCGTGGCGTCAGGCAAGCGCCGACCTTGAAGCGGCCAACCAAATGCGCTCTGATCCGGAGTTGCGAGCCTTTGCTGATGATGAGGCCCAAGCCGCACAAGAGAAGCTCAACGAAGAAGACGCGTTGCTACAACGCCTGCTCCTGCCCCGTGACCCCGACGATAATCGCAATGCGCTGATTGAAATTCGCGCCGGTACCGGCGGCGATGAATCCGCCTTGTTTGCGGGTGATTTGCTGCGCATGTACATGCGTTTTGCTGAAACCTCCGGCTGGCAGACTGAACTCATTTCGGAGAGTGCGTCTGATCTCGGTGGCTACAAGGAAGCCATCATCCGGGTGTCTGGCGCGAGTCCGTTCGGCACGCTGAAATTTGAATCAGGCGGGCATCGGGTGCAACGCGTCCCTGAAACCGAAGCTCAGGGCCGGATTCATACTTCTGCCTGCACGGTGGCTGTACTGGCCGAACCGGACGGTCAGTCAGACATTCAGGTTAGTCCCGACGAGCTTCGGATTGATGTCTATCGAGCCTCGGGCGCCGGCGGCCAGCACGTTAACCGAACTGAATCTGCGGTGCGTATTACTCACTTACCTACTGGCATCGTGGCCGAATGTCAGGACGACCGCTCTCAACACCGAAACCGCGAAAAGGCCATGCAGGTGTTGCTCGCGAGGATCAAAGACAAACGTGACCGCGAGCAGCAGCAGCAAGAAGCTGATCATCGCCGCTCGTTGATTGGTTCAGGCGATCGCAGTGAGCGCATTCGCACTTACAACTTCCCGCAAGGGCGTGTGACGGACCACCGCATCAATCTGACGCTTTACAAGCTCGACAAGATCATCGCCGGCGAGCTTGATGAAGTCATCGCCGCGCTGCAGACTGCCGATCAGGCAGAGCAATTGGCCGAGTTGGCTGATGGCCAAGGGCTCTAACCCCCTGCTTTGCTTTGATCAGTTACTGGCAGCCTCACCCTTGCCTCGCACCGAGGCCAGAAGCCTGCTAGTAGCGGCGAGCGGCCAAACGCGGGAATGGTTAATTGCTCATGGCAATGAAACCGCGCCGGCAGCCATTGAAGCGGCTTACAAGCAGCTCGAAAAAAGCCGGGTTAATGGCAGGCCATTGGCGTACCTGACGGGCAAGCGCGCCTTTTTTGGTCGCCTGTTTAGCGTTTCACCAGCGGTGCTGATTCCGCGGATGGAAACAGAGATGCTCGTCTCCCTGGCCATTGAAAAGGCACCCCGAGGCGGCCGCCTGCTTGAGCTGGGCACAGGTAGCGGTGCGATTGCCGTGTCGATTGCGGCAGAGCGACCTGATCTGCAGGTCACAGCCACCGATCTGAGCGAAGCAGCCCTCGCGGTTGCGCGCGCTAACGCACATGAACACGGCACGCGAATTTCGTTTCGCCAGGGCAGCTGGTGGGAGGCGGTGTCATCGACCAAGCCCTTTGCGATGGTGATCAGCAATCCTCCCTACCTTGCCCAGGATGACGAGCATCTGGCGCTCGGTGATCTGCGGTTTGAGCCGGGGATGGCGCTTGCGAGTGGTCCGGACGGGTTTGATGCGTTGAAGTCAATCATTGCCAGCGCAGATCAATACTTGCTGCCTGGCGGCTCCCTATGCGTAGAACACGGCTGGCAGCAGGCCGACGCTGTTCAGGCAGCGATGACTGACGCACGGCTCGAAACGGTTGAATCGCTGCGCGACGATCAGGGCCATTGGCGAGTGACCACCGCGAGAACCCCTGTGCACAAGACAGTTGTTTGACCATCAGCCTTAGCCATCCGTAAAATGTTGATTCAATTAAAGGAATAGACCATGGACGCCAAAGAATTTATCGGTAATACCGTCAAGGAACACGAGGTTGTGCTGTTTATGAAAGGCACGGCGCAATTTCCTCAGTGCGGCTTTTCAGGCAAAGCCATTCAGCTGATGAAAGCATGTGGCGTCAAGAATCTCGTGACGGTTAACGTCCTTGAGGACGATGATGTTCGCCAGGCGGTCAAGGATTATTCCAACTGGCCCACCGTGCCCCAGCTTTATGTCAAAGGTGAGTTCATTGGTGGGTCAGACATCATGGGCGAGATGTTTGAGTCGGGTGAGTTGCAAAAAGTGATTCCCGAGCAGCAGGCCTGAATCTCTTTACGCCTCTTCCCTGACCGGCAGACGACCGAACGTGACTGAGTCTGCCGTGATCGTTGCCATCACCGGCGCCTCAGGTGCCGGGCTTGGCGTTAAGCTGCTGGAGCACATCCGTGAACTGCCCGGTGTTCGTACACATCTGATTGTGTCACCAGCGGGCTGGATGAACATCGAGCACGAAGTAGACCGGTCACGCCAAGAGATTGAATCACTTGCCGACGAGGTGCATGGCTTTCGCGATGTTGGCGCCACGATTGCATCTGGGTCGTGCCAAACCGCCGGCATGATCGTGGCCCCTTGCTCAATGAGATCGCTGGCAGCCATCGCTTGCGGACTGTCAGATAACCTCATTACGCGTGCCGCTGATGTCACGCTCAAAGAACGCCGCCGGCTTATTTTGATGGCTCGCGAGACGCCACTCAATCTGGCGCACCTACGCAACATGACGTCGGTAACCGAGATGGGCGGCATTATTTTTCCGCCAGTCCCGGCGTTTTACAACAAACCTGAATCGGTCGAGCAAATGATTGACGACCTAAGCGCCCGAGCGCTTGATTTGCTCCAGTTAAGCGCGCCTACGGCCCAGGCATGGTCCGGTCTCAAAGCTGAACTTGCCGCCTCAAGAGCGTCAGACGACGAGATGTGAGACCTTCCGGGTCAGCAGATGAATGACACGGAAGGTCTCATGCGCAAATGGCTATGCGCTCAAGTCAAACGGTAACTTGCGCAGTCGTTTGCCAGTCAGGGCATAGATGGCATTGGCAACCGCCGGCGCAATCGGCGGCGTGCCGGGCTCACCGACACCACCAGGCGGCTCACTAGAAGCAACAATATGCACATCAACCGCAGGCATCTCGCTCATGCGCAATACCGGGTAGTCATGGAAGTTTGACTGCTCGACCTGCCCGTCTTTGATCGTAATTTTGGCGTGTAAAGCGGCACTGAGACCGTAAACCATTGAGCCTTCCAACTGGGCAGCCACGGTATCGGGGTTGATCACCGTGCCCACGTCAGCCGCTATGGTGACGCGATGCACGACCGGCTTGCCGTCCTGGATGGACACCTCAGCCACCTGCGCGACATAGGATCCAAACGATTCAACCACCGCAATGCCACGCGCGCGCCCGCCCTTAAGGGGCTGCCCCCAACCCGCCTTTTCTGCCGCCATTTCCAGCACTGCTTTCTGCCTCGGATGAGCGCTTAATAAGTCTTTCCGAAATTCAAATGGGTCTTTCGCAGCAGCCCACGCAAGCTCATCAATAAAGCTCTCGGACACGAACGCGTTTTGTGAGTTACCGACAGAACGCCAGAACCAGGTGCGAATGCCTGGCTCATAGGTCACCCACTCGACCCGGCGATTGGGGCAGTCGTAAGGAAAGTTATCCAGCCCTTCAGTCGCGGTGGTATCAAGCCGGTCTTTAACTAAAGCGCCTTCAAAGCCAGAGCCTGCTGCGATAGATGAACACACAGCGCGCGCATGCATACCCACGGGCTTGCCATCGGCGTCGAGCCCGCCCCAAATACGAACGGTTGAGGCTGGCCGGTAATACTCGGCGCGAGTGTCATCCTCACGCGAGTAAACGAGCTTCACAGGCGCCTGTGCGGCCTGCGAGATTTGCAGCGCTTCAATTAGCGCATCAGGCGCAAAGCGCCGACCAAAGCCGCCGCCGAGATGGGTCGTTACGATGTTGACCTGATCCGGCCTGATACCCAGGATTTGCGCCACCGTGAACTGATTTGGTCCCTGCGCCTGCGTGCCGCCGTAAATATCAACGCCGTCCTGCTTCACCCATACCGTCAGGTTGACCGGTTCCATGGTCGCGTGCGCCAGATAAGGCTGCTCATACCAGGCATCAATGGTTTTGACCGGTGAAGCGGCGGAAATGTCACCTTCATTGACCGCCAACACTGCTTCGGTTGCTTCGGTCGCCGCGGCTTTCATTGCCTCGGCCATGCCTGCCGATGAAAGCCCGATATGCTCGCTTTCGGTCCATTCAATTTCAAGCGCGTCACGACCCATCTTGGCAGCCCAGTAGGACTCCGCCACAACCGCAACCCCATGCTGAACTGGACCCTTCACGCCAGTCACCATTCTCACGCCCGGAATGGCTCGCGCCTTGGTTCCGTCAAAGCTCGCCACCTTTGCCCCCAAAACAGGCGCGCGTGCAATCACTGCTGTCAGTAAGCCTGGCAGCTGAACGTCAATACCAAACTCGGCCTGACCGGTTACTTTCTCTGTGGAATCGAGGCGCTTCACAGGTTGGCCAATTCGCTCAAACTCGGCAGCCGGCTTGAGTTTGACTGAGGCCATATCGGGCGGTGTCAGCTCAGCGGCGACGGGCAAGATCTCGCCGTAGGTCACTGTCTTGCCGCCAGGGCCACGCAATCGACCTGATTGCGCTGTCACCTTAGAAGCATCAACCTCCCATGACTTAGCAGCGGCAGCGATCAACCACTCGCGGGCCACGGCGCCGGCACGGCGAAGCGGCTCGTACATGGCCCGAACTGAAGTTGAACCACCAGTGCCCTGAACACCAAATAACGGATTGGCATACTGCGGCGCTGCCGGTGCGTATTCATAGGACACTAGGGACCAGTCCGGATCAAGCTCCTCGGCAATCAGCATCGGCATCGAGGTGTTAACGCCCTGGCCCATCTCTGACTTATCGACCAAAAAGACAATCGTGTTGTCCGGGTTGATCCGAATCCATTGCATGGGATCGATTTTTGGCTTTGCGCCCTGAGCCATCGCCTGGCCGGTGCCGCTAAACGCGCCGGGTAATAGCGATGGCATCATCACGCCCAGGGCAACGCCGCCGCCGGCCAATGCCGTAACGGACAGGAAGGAGCGGCGGCTCAGGCCAGGAGCGCTCGAAGACTGAACGCGAGCAGCGTAAATGTCATGAATATTTTTCATTAGTCGCTCCGTCTCAGGCCAGAACCTGCGCAGCATCTTTAATGGCAGCGCGGATTCGGTTATAGGTGCCACAACGACAGACATTGCCGGCCATGGCGTTGTCGATAGCCTGGTCGTCAGGTTGCGGATTTTCCCGCAGCAATGCTACGGCGCTCATGATCTGCCCAGACTGGCAGTAGCCACATTGCGGCACTTGATGCTGTATCCAGGCGGCTTGCACGGCGGCACCGATCTGGTCGTCGGCCATAGACTCGATTGTGGTCACCGTTCCGCCGTCGGCCGCACTCAACGGCGTTGAGCATGAGCGAATCGGTGAGCCGTTCAGATGGACAGTGCAGGCACCACAAAGCGCTGCACCACAACCGAACTTTGTGCCGGTGAGCTTGAGATGGTCTCTGAGTGCCCAAAGTATGGGAGTGGACGGATCCGCGTCGACCTCGACGGTTTGTCCGTTGACGGTGAGGGTCTGCATTACGAGTCTCCTATGGCCTTGTCCGGGCAAGTCTGGCCCGTGCGGGATTGCCCGCAGTATTCACTGATGTTCGCTAATGATTGCTTATGGTCGCCGGCATGATCGCTGATCCGCAACGAGCCGGCACGGGTGGCGTCAGCCTAGCTAAGGCAATTTATGAGGCTAACATTGATCGCGTTCGCCCGCACATGGGGCGACCGGTGTCGGTCCAGGCGCGAATCAAGCGAAGCCGCTTAAACCTCGAGCCACTCCTGGCGAATTTGATCATTCGCGCGCAGATCAGCCGGCGTACCTTCGAACACCATATGACCATGCCCCATCACGAAGACGCGGTGCGAGATGTTGAGCGCAATGGTGAGCTTTTGCTCGACGAGCAGAATCGACAGGCCACGCTTGGCAATCGCCTCGAGCAAAACCGCTACCTGTTCAACCATCTTGGGCGCAAGACCCTCGGTGGGTTCGTCAATCATGATCAGTTCCGGGTCGCCCATGAGCGCACGACACATGGTCAGCATTTGCTGCTCACCACCAGACAGCACGCCAGCCGGTGTATCAGCCCGCTCGCGCAGATTGCTGAACATCTCGAACATGTCCTCCATCTTCCAGCTCCCTTCTTTGTTGGCCTTTTTCTGGCCAAGTAAAAGGTTCTGGCGAACGGTCAGGGTGGGAAAGATGTCGCGATTCTCGGGTACGTAGCCCAGGCCAAGGCGGGCGATTTCATGCGGCTTCATGCCGGCAATTTCTTTGCCTTTGAACTTGATAGATCCATGAGGTGGCACATCCCCCATGATCGCTTTGCAGGTCGTTGAGCGCCCCACGCCATTTCGGCCTAGCAAGCTGACAATTTCGCCCTCTTTGACGTCGAACGTGACGCCTTGCAGGATATGGCTCTTACCGTAGTAGGCATTCAAATCATTGACGGTCAGCATTCGTCCAACTCCTCGCCAAGGTAGGCCTCGCGTACCGAAGCATTCCCTCGAATTTGCTCGGGGGTACCCGACGCAATGATTTCACCGTAGACCAGCACGGAAATCCGATCGGCCAATCCAAACACCACACCCATATCGTGCTCGACCATCACCAGTGTCTTGCCAACCGTGACGCGTCGGATAAGCTCAATGGCTTGCTCGGTTTCAGACATACTCATGCCGGCCGTTGGCTCATCAAGCATGATCACGCTTGCGCCACTAGCCAGTGTGATGCCGATTTCGAGGGCGCGTTGCTCGGCATACGTGAGGACGCCGGCCGGCACTTCCGCCCGAGCCGTCATGCCAATCTCATCGAGAATCTGTGCCGCCCGCTCGTTCGCATCTTTGAGGTTGTCAACGTTATGCCAGAACGAATATTTGTACCCCAGCGAGTACAACACCCCGCAGCGAACGTTCTCAAAAACGCTCATGCGCGGAAAAATATTAGTGACCTGAAAACTCCGCGACAAACCCTTGCGGTTAATTTCATACGGCGCAAGGCCGGCAAGGCTTTCACCCCGTAGCTTGATCTGCCCTGATGTCAATGGGAACCGGGCAGTGATCAGGTTGTACATGGTTGATTTACCAGCCCCGTTGGGCCCGATAATCGCATGGCGCTCACCATCAGCAATGCTCAGCGTAACGCCACGAATAATCTCGGTGTTACCGAAATTCTTGCGCACGTCAATCATGTCAATGGCGGGCATCGAAGAGTCACTCATGAGGCACTCCCGCCATAGGCTTTGGCCAACGCTGTTTCATACACATCCGCGACTGATGGCGCGAGCTTACGGCACACCCAGATGCCCCCTAAGAACATCGCACCAAACACAATCCAGGGTACCGGTCCGGTGAAAGTCCAGGTGATGCCGAATAAGCTGGCCTCGTTCTCACCAGTCGCTGCTTCAGAGAGATAATGCAGCATCTCAAGCAAGCCGATCATGCCAAACAAGGTGATGAGTGCCGGCACGGCCATGATGAGATAGGGTTTGACCAACAAGCCAATCTGCCCACTCTTCCAAATGGGCACGTGCATCATGATCAAACCGGTCAGGCCAGCCGGGGCGTACATCACCGTGGCCACAAACAAAATGCCCACATACAAAGCCCAGATCGCAGTGTAGTTAGACAGGAGCGTTTGCAATAGCGTGAACACGATTGCGCCCACCACGGGACCTGCAAAGAAGCCGACCCCACCAATATAGGCTTGCAACAGCACAACGCCGGACGTAATCGCATTGACGGTTTCCTCTGTCACGATCTCATAGTTGATCGCAAAAAGTGCGCCGGCAATACCAGCGAAGAATCCGGCAATGCAAAACGAGATGTAGCGAATCCGCTTTTGCGAGTAACCGACAAACTCGGCACGCTCCGGGTTGTCTCGAACCGCATTGGCGAGCCTACCCACCGGCGTCCGCGAGAATTTGTACATCAGCCAGACCGCGAACAACATCCAGCCCGCAATCAGGTAGTAGACCTCGATTTCCTGCGCGAATTCAAAGCCAAGAAACGGTGCAGGATCGGTCCGGTCAGCGGTAATCCCTTCTTCACCACCGGAAAATTTCACAAAGATAAGCGACGACGAGGCAATCATTTCGCCGATGCCCAGCGAAATCATTGCAAACACCGTGCCGGCCTTGTTGGTCGAGAAACTCCCAATCACAAATGAAAACAGCAGCCCTGCAACACCCCCAATCAGTGGCACGACAATCAGTGGGATCGCCCATTCACCGTCGGCAATCCAGTTGATCAGGTGAATCGAAAAATAGCCGCCAAGCCCGAAGTAAACAGCATGCCCAAAGGACAGCATGCCCCCCTGGCCTAACAGCATGTTGTAGGACACGGTGAACAGGATCGCAATCAGCATCTGATTGAGAACGGCAATGCCCAGGCCACTGCTAAAGATCATCGGCAAAACGGCCAAAAGAACCGCGCAGATGAACCAGACAAGATTACGCTGGGCAAAGGATGGCCTGGTAATCGGCAAACTCGTTGCTGCTGTACTCATAACGATCAGGTCTCCCGGGTGCCGAACAAGCCGGTTGGCTTGAACACCAAGATCAGGACCAGCAACAGATAAGGCAGGATGGGGCCAATCTGTGCGATGGTGAGGGAATAGAGATCACTGAACATGCTTTCCGCATCCAGCGTGATGCCCAGGCCGGCGAATAGATCATTAAGCGAGTAGTCAATCGCGACCGCGAAGGTTTGCAGCATGCCGATTAGCAGCGATGCCACAAACGCACCCATCAACGAACCAAGGCCACCCACGACAATCACCACAAACACGATGCTGCCAAGCACGATGGCCATACCCGGAAACGTGCCGAGCACAGGGCCGGCAATCACACCAGCCAGGCCTGCCAGCGCAGAACCAACCCCGAATACGCCCATAAACACCAACGGCACGTTATGCCCGAGCATCGCAACTTGATTGGGGTGCGTAATCGCTGCCTGGATAATCAAGCCGACGCGGGACTTTGTCAGCACCAGCATCAGCAAAATGAAGATACCAACCGAGACCAGCAGCATGAAGGCTTTGTAGGCCGGGAATGTTGTATCGAACAGCGTGAACAAGGGGAACATCAGTTCAACCGGCTCGGAATAGTCAACGTTTTCCTTGCCCCAGATAAGCTGGACCACTTCTTCAATCAGGAAGGCCACGCCAAAAGTGAAGATCAGCTCAGCCACGTGCCCGTACTTGTGCACGCGTCGTAATCCGTAGCGCTCAATAAACGCACCGACCAGGCCTGCCAGAATCGGCGCAATAATCAATGCCGGCCAGAAACCGATATGGTTACTAATCGTGTAGGCAAGGTAAGCCCCGAGCATATAAACACTCGCGTGCGCGAAATTGAGCACGCCCATCATCGAAAAGATGAGTGTTAGGCCGCTGGATAACATGAACAGCAGCAGGCCATACACCAGCCCGTTCAGCAATGAAAAGATGATCAGTTCTGCCACGACGCATCCTCAGCCGGTAAGCGCTAACCGGCAATTTTTTGAGATCAACATTAAAACACTGCCCCAGCCTGCTTTCATGCAAGTGGGGCAGTGGGTAGCGCCAGCTGTTGGCGCTCAGGCGTCAGAAAATCAGCCTGTTCAGGACTTGGGACGCTTCATCTTGCAAGTCGTCTCAGTAGAGACAACATCGGCAGGAATCGTTGCCTCAGTCACCAGGCCGAAACCTGAATTGTCGCCGTCTTGTACGACGTCTTTATCGGTGTGCACCGAAATACGCAATGGCAGCTGGATCTGGTGATCCGATTTGCGCATCATCAGTTTGTCACCCCACATCGAAGTATGCTCCATCCCCTCAAGCGCCATCGCCACTTTGAGCGGCTCGGTCGAGCCGGCTTTTTCAATCGCTTTGGCGGTCATCGCCAACGCATTGGAAATTCGGTTTTGGGTGAAGTCAGCATCTGGGTGCTTTTCTTTGAAGGCAACCTGCATAGCGCGCCACTCATCGGTGATGGCCGGGTTGTCGGCGCCCTCATGCACCAGACGTACCTTGTTGACACCGCCAGCCCCAATCGCTTTGGTGATACCGGTTTTGGACGCATAGTAGGTGTACATCGGGATATCAAGACCTGAGTCAGCAGCAGCCTTTGCCAAACCGACCATGTCAGCGCCCCAGTTGCCCGTGATCACAGCATCAGCGCCAGCCGACTTGACCTTGGCGATGTAGGGGGTGAAGTCTTTCACCTTGCCGATCGGGTGCAGTTCACTCCCGACGATCTCGATGCCGTCACGAGCGGCGGGTACATACTTGGCGGCGGCGGCTGCGACGGCCTTACCGAATGAGTAATCCTGACCCAATACGTAGACTTTGCTGATGTCTTCGTTGGCGCCAATCTTGGCGGCCAGCGCTTTCATCTTCATGTCTGCGTTGGCATCAAAGCGGAAGTGCCAGAAATTGCATTTGTCGTTTGTCAGCGCGGGGTCAACGGCTGAATAGTTCAGGAACAGCACACGCTCTTCTGGATTACGCTTGTTGTGCTTGTTGATGGCGTCAGTGAGTGCGTTTGCGACACCAGAGGAGTTACCCTGGAAAACGAACTGAATGCCTTCGCCAATCACGCGCTTGAGCTGAATCAAACTCTCTTTGGGCGAGATCTTGTTGTCGAAGCCAATCACTTCGAGCTTCTTGCCCATCACGCCGCCATTTTGATTAATCTGGTCAGCGAAGAACTGGAACTCTTTAAGGCCGGTAGAACCGGTTGCCGCGAACGGACCTGACAACGGATCGATAAAGGCCATGCGGATGGTGTCTTCGGCATGGGCCGGCATGGCAGCCGCGCCCAGAACCGTGGCAGCCGCAACGGTGCTGATGAATTGACGCTTCATATGTGTCTCCTTTTTAGAGGGCCAGCCAAGCCTGCTGCGCTGCTGCCCCTGTTGACTGAGTCTTGACTGGGCAGTCCGTGCCACCCGGTTCGACTGCATTCTAGCCCGAACTGCCACTCAACTCGCGGATCCCTGCCAAAACTTGTCCGGGCAGCGACCATGAGGCCCATGGCGCGGGCTTAAACCGCTATCACGGCAAATCGGGCCCGCCGGGGCAATAGGCGCCGCGCAGGCCGTGCGCGGCCCAATCAAGTGCACCCAAGTCCTGACTAAGCCGCCCTCCGGGGCAATCGGGTTTGGCCCCGCCATCGGCCAACGCAGGCATCTGGCGCTAAGGGTGTCGGGTACGATGGCCAATGCCCGATGTTCGAACGATCCCCAGATACCCCATGCAAGCCGAAACGCCAGATGACTTTTTCAAACGCGAGGAACCGTTCTTCCAGGAATTCTCGGCTCAGTTCTCGCTCGATCCGGAAGTTGTGTATTTCATGGCGGGGCAGAAAGGCTCAATGCCGCAGGCTGTGCTCGCGCGCTTGAAATCCGGTTTGGACGAAACCGCTCGCGACCCTTTTCCGGTGTACGTCGAACCGTCGGCCGAAACACGCGCCAGGATTGCCCGCTGCTACGGCACGACCGCCGACCAGATTGCGATAACGCGAAACACCACGGATGCACTCTCGCTGGTGTTCAATGGCATCGACTGGCAGGTGGGCGATGAGATTCTGATGTCGCCACTCGAGCATCCCAGTGGCATCACCGCGGCGCTGCGCGCAGCCGCGCGCTATGGCCTTGTGATTCGGCAATGGGGTGTTCCCGTTCATGCTGATGTCACGGCCGACGAAGTCGTCGCCGCGTTCGAACGGCAGATCGTGCCAGGTAAGACGCGGGCAGTGTTTTTCTCCTCTCCGGTTTGGCCGATTGGCCAACGCATGCCCGAGCGCCGCCTGGCCGAGTTGGCGCAGCGAGCCGGCGCCCTGACGATTGTTGATGGCGCGCACTACAACGGCATGATCGATCCCCGGCTTGACGAAACCGGCGCCGACTTTTTTGCATTGTGCGGTCACAAATGGCAATGCGGACCCGGCGGTACCGGTGTGCTGTACATCCGTAACCGCATGCTGCCAGCCAACTCAACCGAACTGCCCCGATTCTTTATCAGTCGATCTCATTCGCGCGATGTACCGTTTGATGGTTCGCGTGGTGACTGGGACATCGGTCAGGCGCTCTCGATGTACGGATTCCCGGAATCGGCAGACTGGCGTGCGCTGGGCGATGCGTGTGACTTGTGGGATCAAACCGGTCGGGCGCGCATTGAACAATGGCATCTCAATCTCGCAGACTATCTTCGCGATCAGATTGCCGGCGCGTTTGGCCGCGAGGCCATCCTGGGAGCACAGCATGATGTGTCACTCAAATCCGGGATCGTTGCGTTTACGCCGTTTACTCATCAAGAGCAGCAATTTGACGAGGCGCTCAACGTCACGTTCCGCGAGCGGCTCCTGCACGACTATGGATTCCGAATTTCGGGCAAGGGCCTGGGCGGTCTTGGCTTGACCCGACCGCCGGACCCGCAGGCCGATCAGTTTCCGGCAGGCACGGTGCCCAATCGGGATCCAGAGACACTGTCCCCCGCCCCGATGGCGCATCCTCAACGCGTCAATGCCTGCGTCTGGAATACCCGTGAACAGATTGATCGCTTTGTTGTGGCCGCCCGCGAGCTTGCCGATCTACTGCAGGCTTAAGCCCTAACCGGGCACGCGTACAAACCCTTCCATGAGCACCCGGGCGCTACGACTCATGACCACCTTTTCAACCGACCATGCCCCGCCTGATTCGCTGGCGGCAGCGCCCACTTTTAGGGTGCCGGACGGATGACCAAAGGTAATGGACTCGCGCTTACCGCCACCCGCGGCCTGATTCACCAGCGTGCCGGGAATCGCCGCCGCGCTGGCAATCGCAACCGCCGCGGTTCCCATCATGGCATGATGTAATTTGCCCATCGACATCGCGCGACAGTTCAGATCAATCTCGGCCGCGTTCACTTCTTTGCCGCTCGATGCCACGTAGTCGGTGGGGAGTGCGCAAAACGCAACCTTGGGGGTGTGCAGGCGCGTCGCAGCCTCGCTGAGTTCTTGGATTAAACCCATGCGCAAGGCAGCATGCGCGCGGATGGTTTCAAACCGCTCGAGCGCTTTGGGGTCACCGTTAATCGTCTCTTGCAACTCGGTGCCGTCATAGCCGATGTCTTTGGCGTTCATGAATACGGTGGGTATGCCTGCGTTGATCATGGTCACGACAAAAGTCCCCACGCCCGGGACGTCCAATTCGTCAGTCAGGTTGCCCGTGGGGAACACGGCCTCGCCAGCATCAATCGGGCTGACGAATTCGACCGGCACCTCCGCCGCAGGGAATGTCACGCCATCGAGTGTAAAGTCACCAGTCTCTTGCACCTGCCCGTCGGTAATAGGCACACGATTCACAATGGTTTTGCCGATATTCTTTTGCCAGATACGGACTTCACAGACGCCATTCTCAGGCACGCGGTCTGCATCAATGAGCCCATTGGTCACCGCAAACGCACCCACTGCCGAACTCAGGTTGCCGCAGTTACCCGACCAGTCAACCGCAGGCTTATCGATAGACACCTGCCCGAACAAATAGTCAACATCATGGCCTGGCTGATCACTTGGGGACAAGATGACCGCCTTAGATGTACTGGAGGTTGCGCCACCCATGCCATCGGTATGTTTGCCATAGGGGTCGGGGCTGCCGATTACGCGCATCAGGAGTTGGTCGCGCGCTTCGCCCGGGACCTGCGCAGCTTCTGGTAAATCATCAAGCTTGAAAAACACACCCTTGCTAGTACCACCACGCATATACGTTGCGGGCACTCTGATTTGAGGGGCTGCAGGCATCGTCATTTTCCTGTCAATGATGAATCAGTGAACCGTTCCTGGGCGGTAACGCTAGGCGGTTGCGGATGAAAGAAAGTCCTGGGCGAATCGCTGCAGCACACCGCCGGCTGAATACACACGCACTTCTTCTGCCGTATCCACGCGGCAGGTCACCGGGATATCAACGGTTTCGCCACTCGCACGATGCATCACGACCTTCAAGTCACTCAAGGGTGCCACCTCGCCCACAACATCGAAGGTTTCAGTGCCGTCAATGCCATAAGTCTCGCGGGTATCACCCTGCTTGAACTGCAGCGGCAACACACCCATGCCCACCAGATTGGTTCGGTGAATGCGCTCAAAGCCCTCAGCAACAATGGCCTCTACGCCGGCCAGCCGAACGCCTTTGGCCGCCCAATCTCGTGAAGACCCCTGACCATAGTCAGCACCCGCAATAATGCACAGCGGTTGCGCTCGGTTCATGTAGGTTTCGATCGCTTCCCACATGCGTATCTGCTTGCCGTCTGGCTCAACGCGAGCCCACGAGCCTTGAACAATCTCGCCCTGCTCGTCGCGGCACATCTCGTTGAGCAGCTTCGGGTTGGCAAAGGTCGCACGCTGAGCGGTTAAGTGGTCCCCCCGGTGCGTCGCGTAGGAATTGAAGTCTTCTTCAGGCAAGCCCATTTTTGTCAGGTACTCACCAGCCGCACTAGAGGCGAGAATCGCATTCGATGGGGAAAGATGATCGGTCGTGATGTTATCGCCCAGTACCGCCAGAGGACGCATACCGGTGAGCGCACGTTCTCCTGCCAACGCCCCCTCCCAGTACGGCGGGCGGCGGATATAGGTGCTCATTTCACGCCAGTCGTAAAGCGGACTTTTGGCTTGCTCTATCGTGCCTAGATCAAACATGGGGATATAGATTTTGCGGAACTGCTCCGGCTTGACGTACTTGCTGACGATCGCATCAATCTCTTCGTCAGAAGGCCAGATATCTTTCAGGGTGATTGGCTGCCCGTCTTTGTCAGTCCCCAATGCATCCTGTTCAATATCGAAGCGAACCGTACCGGCAATCGCGTAGGCCACCACCAGGGGCGGCGAGGCAAGGAAGGCTTGCTTGGCATACGGATGAATACGTCCGTCAAAGTTTCGGTTGCCCGACAGAACAGCGGTGGCATAGAGATCACGATCTATGACCTCCCGCTGAATATCTGGATCCAGCGCGCCAGACATGCCGTTGCAAGTGGTGCAGGCATAAGCAACGATGCCGAACCCTAACGCTTCCATTTCAGGCAGTAGGCCTGCTTCTTCAAGGTACAACTTGGCGACTTTTGAGCCCGGCGCGAAAGAAGATTTGACCCACGGCTTGCGCGTTAGGCCCAGCTTGTTCGCATTGCGTGCAATAAGTCCCGCAGCAACTACGTTACGCGGGTTTGATGTGTTGGTACATGAGGTGATCGCAGCAATGATGACTGCGCCATCAGGCATCTTGCCCTCTGCCTCTTCGGCGCGCGCTTCATCCAGTTTGCCGGCGATACCCCGCTCAGCCAATGCCGAGGTGGGCAAACGGCGGTGCGGGTTGGACGGGCCAGCCATGTTCCGTACGACACTGGAGAGATCAAACTCAAGCACCCGCTCGTACTTGGCCTCAAGCAAGTCATCTGCCCACAGACCGGTGGTCTTGGCATAGTGCTCAACCAACGCCACTTGCTCGGCATCCCGGCCAGTCAGAGTCAGGTAATCAATGGTTTGCTGGTCGATGTAGAACATGCCGGCAGACGCACCAAACTCAGGCGTCATGTTGGATATAGTGGCGCGGTCACCAATCGTCAGATTGGCGGCGCCTTCCCCAAAGAACTCCAGGTAGGCTGACACCACTTTTTGCTCGCGCAAGAACTCTGTAATGGCAAGCACGATGTCGGTAGCGGTAATGCCCGGTTGGCGTTTGCCCGTAAGCCTCACACCCACAATTTCGGGCAAACGCATCATGGTCGGTCGACCCAGCATGACGGTTTCAGCCTCCAGGCCGCCAACACCAATCGCAATCACGCCGAGCGCATCCACATGCGGCGTATGCGAGTCAGTGCCCACGCAGGTATCGGGAAACGCGACGCCGTCACGGCTCTGAATGACGGGCGACATTTTCTCGAGGTTGATCTGGTGCATGATGCCGTTGCCCGCCGGGATCACGTCAACATTGTCGAATGCCGTTTTGGTCCACTCAATGAAGTGGAACCGGTCTTCGTTGCGGCGATCTTCAATTGCTCGGTTCTTCTCGAATGCATCAGGATCAAATCCGGGTGCTTCGACGGCGAGCGAATGGTCAACGATGAGTTGAGTCGGCACCACCGGATTGACCTTTGCCGGGTCTCCGCCCTGATCGGCAATCGCGTCACGCAAGCCGGCCAGATCAACCAGCGCAGTCTGGCCCAGGATGTCATGACAAACCACCCGCGCCGGATACCAGGGAAAGTCCAACTCGCGCTTGACCTCAATGATTTGCTTAAGCGCATCAGTGAGTTCTGACGGCTCACAGCGGCGCACCAGTTGCTCAGCCAGCACCCGTGAGGTGTAGGGGAGCTTCGCATAGGCGCCGGGCTGAATTGCTTCAACGGCGGCTCGGGTATCGAAATACTCAAGTTCAGACCCGGGCAACTTCTTACGATATTCGGTGTTCATGGGTTGGTCACCAAGCTAGTGTTTGTTCCATCTGTGGCAACAGGGCAGTGCCAGCAAGACAGTTTGAAACCAGGACTACGGGCAGATGCGTGATTCGGCAGCCGCCGAACATGTTCAGCCGCTCATTATTAACCAATCCACGCGGCAGACCCCTGCCAGCGCACCCAGCGCAGCAAACATCGGGTGGCACCTTTTTTGGGGCCGAGTTGTCATCGCCGTGTTTGCTGAATGGTTTGGTGGTTTAGCGATCAAACCAGAAAATTGGTGCCGACTGAGGGACTCGAACTCTCGACCTACCGCTTACAAGGCGGTTGCTCTACCAACTGAGCTAAGCCGGCTATTTGACTCGGGTGAGTTTAGGTTTGCCACGCCTCTTTGGGGGCGCTCCGGACGTATTATCCGCCACTGGGCTCCCACCGTCATTATCGGGTGGCTGATCGGTATCAGAACCGTCGTCAGAATCAGACTGTTCTGGCTGAGCATCCGCACGCACAGCCGTGAGTGTGGGGCGCTGTCGCTGCGGCGCGGGAGGCTCGGCCGGTTGTTCATCAGCCGCTTCGGCGCCAGTAGGCTGCTCTGCGTCGACTTCGTCGGCCGACACCAAACGCACAGCACTGGCGTCATCGTCCTCCACTAGCGCCATCGCTTTGGGCACATCAAACGCCATGCCATGGCCATTCTCACGAGCGTAAATCGCCGATACGTTGTCTACCGGTATGGAGAGATCCTGGGCACGCCCATTAAAGCGCGCTTGAAACTGAATCAGCTCGTTGGTTATTTCAAGCCGGTTGGTGGCCGAGGTTGAGATATTGAGCACAATCTCGCCTGCCCTCACAAAATCGGGCGGCACAATGGTGTGCTCATCGACCGAAACCGCTATGTAGGGCGTAAAACCGCTGTCGGTGCACCACTCGTGGATGGCGCGCAGCATGTAAGGCTTTGTCGAGATCTCGGTCATGGGGTCAGCGGCGCATCACCTTTTCAGATGGGGTCAGGGCCTCAATGTAAGCCGGTCGCGAAAACATGCGCTCAGAATATCTCAACAGCGGCGCAGCAGACTTGGGCATTTCAATACCATAGTGATCCAGGCGCCAGAGCAAAGGCGCAATTGCCACGTCGAGCATTGAAAACTCTTCACCAAGCATGAACTTATTTTTGACGAAAATCGGGGTCAGTTGGGTGAGCCGATCACGAATCTGAGCGCGAGCTTCTTCGAGGATTTTTGAGTCATTTGAGGCTTGATCCCGCCGCTCCAGCGTTTGCACATGAATGAACAATTCCCGCTCAAAATTGAACAGGAATAAGCGCGCGCGAGCCCGCATGACGGGGTCTGCCGGCATCAGTTGCGGATGCGGGAAGCGCTCGTCAATGTACTCGTTGATGATGTTTGACTCGTACAGAATCAGGTCCCGCTCGACCAGCACCGGCACCTGGGCGTAGGGGTTCATGATCGAGATATCTTCAGGCTTGTTGTAGAGATCGACATCGCGAATCTCAAAATCCATCCCTTTCTCAAAAAGCACAAAGCGGCATCGCTGGCTAAATGGACAGGTGGTGCCTGAGTACAGGACCATCATAGTGGGGAACTCCTCGATGTTGTCGCATCGGCATGGCCGCTGCAAAAAATTAATCTGTTTATAACGAGACAAACCCGGATGGTCCCAATCGAGAGCATCCGGGCTGGATCACCAAGCCGCCGCCCGCCCGGGTGGCTCTTGGCAAGGTTGGCTAAAACTACTTGATATCTTTCCAGAAAGCTTTGTTCAGATACCAGGCGGCCACGAAGAATATGCTAAGAAACAGCAATACCCAAACGCCGAGCTGCTTTCGCTGTCCGGCGGTGGGATCAGACATGAAGGTCATATAGGCAACTAAGTCGCCGACCATCTCATCATATTCAAATGTATTCATCGATCCGCCGACAGGGTCGCTAAAGTCGAAGCGCTTCGCGTGAAGCACGTCTGTCCCGGCAGGCACTGTCTTGGTTTCACTGAATCCAGTGGAATCGTATACCACTTGAGCAAATTCCGAAGGCGCGTCACCCCCATGTCCGCCCCCTTCCGGTGGCTTGGTGATTTCAACACCCCGCTGACCTTGAAGGCTCCACAGCACGTGCGGCATACCGACGTTGGGATAGAGCGCATTGTTCCAGCCGGTTGGGCGGTCGGCGTCCCGGTAATAGGTGCGCAAGAAGGTGTAGATCCAATCAGAGCCTGAGCCAAGTTTTGACGACCTCGACCGCGCTTTGACGGAGAGATCCGGCGGTACTGCGCCCATCCACTCTTTGGCATCCTTACGACTCATTGGGATGGCCATGGTGTCGCCAACTTTTGTGCCCGTAAACAGCAGATTCTCTTTGATCTGATCGTCAGTCAGGCCGATGTCGCTGAGTCGGTTGTAGCGCATGTACTCGGCACTATGACAACCCAGGCAATAGTTGACGAAGAGCTGCGCACCACGCTGAAGAGACGGCAGATTCTTGAGTTTCTCGGTCGGGAAGCGGTCGAGCGGGTAGTCGCCACCGGCAGCCTGCGCGAGCGGCGCGGTCAGCAAGGTCAGGGCTGCAAGCGCAGCGGCAGTCAGGTGAGTGAGTCTTGATTTCATGTGAACCCTGGTGCAGAAATGTCTGGTCGGTACCGATCTATCAGTACCGCCAGGACCCTGGCGGCACTGAATCTTGGTTTAGTGCGGCTGGAAAACCACACGCGTTGGCACGGGCTTAGGTGTCCCCATTTTGCTCCACCATGGCATGAACATGAAGAACGCAAAGTAGACCAATGTCAGCACCTGGCAAATCCGTTCAGCAACCGGGTCAGGCGGCAGCACGCCGTAATAGCCAAGGATGATGAATGCGATCACAAAGGCCGCGTAGACCCCTTTATGCCAGCCGGGACGGTAACGGATGGAGCGAACCGGGCTGTTGTCGATCCAGGGCAACGCAAAGAAGATCAGGGTTGAAGCCCCCATCATCGCGACCCCCCAGAACTTGGCGCTGAATTGCTCAGGGAAGAAAACGAATGCACCGATAAAGCCAGCAACACCGACAGTCGCGATGAGCTTGTTGAGCATGTGCGTCCGCGACACGATCAACAATAGCCACCAGACAGCCAGGAAGGCAGCCATCACCCACAGGAATTCAGTCGTGACCGCTCGCAAAATGGAGTAGTACGGCGTGAAGTACCAGACCGGCGCAATGTGGGCCGGTGTCTTGAGCGGATCGGCCGGAATGAAGTTATTGAACTCCAGGAAGTACCCGCCCATCTCTGGCGCGAAAAAGATAATCGCCGAGAAGACCAGCAGGTAGCCCGCCACCCCAATGACATCGTGCACCGAGTAATAGGGATGGAAAGGAATACCGTCTTTCGGAATACCGTTCTCGTCTTTGTTGTCCTTGATGTCGATGCCGTCAGGGTTGTTGGAACCCACCTCGTGCAGCGCAACGATGTGCGCGGCAACCAGGCCTACCAACACCAGCGGGATCGCAATGACATGAAACGCAAAGAAGCGATTCAACGTGGCATCCGAGACCACAAAGTCGCCGCGAATCAGGAGCGCAAGGTCAGGGCCGATGAAGGGAATCGCTGAGAACAGGTTCACGATCACCTGCGCGCCCCAATAAGACATCTGGCCCCAGGGCAGCAGGTAGCCGAAGAATGCCTCTGCCATCAGGCACAGGAAGATCAGACAACCGAACACCCAAATGAGTTCGCGCGGCTTACGGTATGAGCCGTAAATGAGGCCGCGGAACATGTGCAGGTATACGACGACAAAGAACATCGACGCCCCGGTGGAGTGCATGTAGCGAACCAGCCACCCCCAGGGGACGTCTCGCATGATGTATTCGACTGATTCGAATGCCTTGGCCGCATCGGGCTTGTAGTGCATCGTCAGGAAGATGCCGGTCACGATCTGGATGACCAGCGTCAGCATCGCCAGCGAGCCGAAGAAGTACCAGAAGTTAAAGTTTTTCGGGGCGTAATACTCGGAGAGATGCTCTTTCCAGAGTGTTGTTGCCGGAAAACGCCGATCAACCCAACCCATTAGTCCGGTGGTTTGTACCGCTTTCTCGCTCGCCATGGCTTAGTGCTCCATTCGCTTGGCAGTGGCTGTTGCTACTACAGTTAATAAACAGGGGATGCTGATGAGATCAACGCAGATTCAGGCGGAACTCTCGTCTTCGCCGATGAGCAGCCTGGTGTCCGACAAATACATATGAGGCGGCACATCAAGATTCTTATTGGCAGGCTTGTTCGGGAAGACGCGACCAGCAAGGTCAAAGGTTGATCCATGGCAAGGGCACAAAAACCCGCCTGGCCAGTTGTCAGGAAGAGAGGGCTGCGGCCCGGTGTCGAACTTGTTCGACGGCGAGCAGCCAAGGTGCGAGCAGATGCCGACGACGACTAGATACTCGGGCTTGATCGACCGAGTTTCATTGGCTGCGTACTCAGGCGTTTTGATTTGGTAGAAGGCCTCGGAGTTAGGGTCCAGGACTTCTCCGGAAGCTTTCTTGACGCCTTCGATCATTTCGGGAGATCGGTGGAGCACCCACACCGGATTGCCACGCCACTCAGAGGTCATCATCTCGCCAGGGCGCAACTCAGAGACATCGATCTCAACTGGCGCGCCGGCCGCTTTGGCGCGCTCTGACGGGGTAAAAGTGCTTACGAAAGGCACAGCCACCGCGGCACCGCCGGCGGCCCCAAGCAAGGCTGTCACGCCCAGCGTATTTCGTTTGTCTTTGTCTAGCGGACCCTGCTCGAAACTGCGCTCGGGCGGGATGTAGTCGGTGCTGTGATCTGAATCTGAGGACATTTTCTTTTCAATGCTCGCGCTAAAGATGGCTGCAAAGGCCGGACGTTGACGATCAGCGAGTGCTCACGGGTCTCACGGGTATCTGTAATCCCCTAGATATTCCCCGGTTATAGGTTCCCCGCTTGTGCTTTCGCTTGTGCTTTCCGCGCCAAACCTCTAATTCTAGCTCATCGAGACAGGTCATTTCATCATTCGAAGAAGCGTTTGCCTAGCAGACAACAAATAGCCCAATCGCTGTGGTAGTTTGCGCGGCGACGCCGCCAGCAAGGCGATCAGCATAAGCCGAGCAACCTTCTGTTTTTTCGCTCTTATGGAAGGGTCGCATGCCTCACGAAAACAGGTGAGAAATGGCCGCGGTGTTTGATCAGGCTTGCCAGCAGCGTTTTAATGATTGTTCTCTCAAAAACTAAAGGAGTGTCAAGAAATGTCGATGATGTCGGAATTTAAGGACTTTATTGCCAAGGGCAATGTGATGGACCTCGCCGTGGGCGTCATTATTGGAGCAGCGTTCGGCAAAATTGTTGACTCGCTCGTCAAAGACATCATCATGCCGATCATTGGGGCGATATTTGGCGGATTGGATTTTTCAAACTATTTCATCTTGCTTGGCAAGGCGCCTGAAGGTGTCGCCCAGACCTACGCTGCCCTAAGTGAGGCAGGCGCGCCTATGCTCGCCTACGGTAACTTCATCACGGTCATGCTGAACTTCGTGATCCTGGCGTTCATCATCTTCCAAATGGTGAAACTCGTGAGCCGGTTCAAGAAAGAAGAGGAAGCCGCCCCGGCAGCGCCGCCAGAAGACACTGTTTTGCTGCGCGATATTCGGGACCTGTTGAAAAAGGCCTGAGACCAACCGGGGGCTCACCCCGAGCCCCTGCATTAAGCCGGGTTGGGGTCATCAATGAACTCGCAGGTCAGGCCAAGCTCATCAGCAGCGGCCTGACCCAGCGCCTGAACGCCAAAGCGCTCAGTCGCATGATGACCCGCCGCTGCGTAGATCAGGCCAGCCTCGCGGGCCGTATGCGTAGTGCGCTCCGAGATTTCACCGCTGATAAAGACATCTGCGCCCAAATCGATTGCCGTATCGATGTAATCCTGGGCCCCTCCTGTGCACCAGGCCATTCGCGATAGCGACCTGCCTTTGCTCTCGGTATCACCCACCAGCAGCGGCTTTTGATCAAGACGCTTGCTCAAAAGCCTCTTTAGCTGATCCGGATTGATGGGCTTTTCCAGGTCGGCATAGAACACCAAATCGCCGGGCCCCGCGCGACCATGCACTGGCCATCCCAATTGACGCGCGAGTTGCACATTGTTGCCATGGTCGGGGTGGGCATCCAGCGGCAGGTGATAAGCAAACAAGTTGATTTGTGCGGTCATCAGAGCTTCCAGACGCTGGTGCTTGAGGCCAACCAGGCAGGGGTCTTCGCCGCGCCAAAACCAGCCGTGATGAACCAAAACAGCATCGGCGCCCGCTGCAGCGGCGGCCTGAAGGAAGCGAAGACTCGCCGTCACGCCCATGACCAGATGCTTAATTTGCTCCGCCCCCTGAACCTGCAAGCCGTTTGGACAATAGTCTTTGAATTCGTCCGGGCGCAGTGTCGCATCCAGCCAGGCCTGCAACTGCGTTCTGCTCACGCCAGATTTGGCGTTACCCTTGCGTTTTGACTTCTGGGCACTCACGGCCTGGCTCCATGTCTGAAAGGCTTTGGTTGGTGTTTGCGCAAACCGTCACGATTTGCGTGGCAATTGCGTTCACCCTGTCTGTGTTGCGACCTGAATGGCTGCAACCTGCTCCTGCGTTTGCGCCAAAGCCTGCCGCAAACGCACAGCCAGGGTCAGCCAACGCTGTCCCGAGTACTGCTGGTGGTGAAGTCCAACATTCTGCCCCAGCACCAGCAAACTCGGGATCAGCCGCTCAGTTGTCGTTCGCGCAAGCAGCAACTCTGGCCGTGCCAGCCGTCGTCAATATCAATCCGGAGAGCAATCAGCCCGGCAGAACGAATGGCTGGTTCAGCCCTCATAGCGAGAACAACCGTCGGCCAGGCTCGCAAGGGCTCGGTCCACTATTGCCAGCGCCTGGCCAACAGGCACTCACCGCACTTGGCTCGGGCGTTATCGTTGACTCAAGCGGACTCGTCCTGACAAACAGCCATGTTGTGGAAGGCGCTGAGCGGCACGAGATCCTTTTGACTGACGGCCGACGAATCGGCGCAAGCCTGCTGGGCACAGATCCTGAGACCGATCTAGCCTTACTTCAGGCTGACCAAGATGGCTTGCCAGCCATTGAGTTCGCAGATGATGACACCGCCCGAGTTGGGGATGCGGTGCTCGCTATTGGCAATCCGTTTGGCGTCGGTCAAACCGTCACAATGGGCATTATCAGCGCCCTGGGCCGAGACCAGCTTGGCATCAATACATTCGAAAACTTTATTCAGACAGATGCCGCGATAAATCCGGGAAATTCCGGCGGCGCATTGGTTGATACCCGCGGGCGCCTGCTTGGCATCAACACGGCGATTTACTCTCGCAGTGGCGGTTCGCTCGGCATCGGATTTGCCATTCCGGTCACCACCGCGCGACACGTGGTCAACCAGTTGCGACTGCATGGTGCGGTGGTACGCGGGTTTATCGGGGTGGAACCACAGAACATTACGCCAGAATTGGCGCGAGCCTTCGATCTGCCGCAGGAGGGCGGGACCTTGATTGCCGGCATTGTCGACAGCGGTCCAGCAGATCAGGCAGGCGTTCAAATTGGCGATGTGGTCATGAAGATCAGCGGCACCGAGATTCCCAGTACAGCCCGGATGCTCGAAATCGTCGCGGATCTGAAGCCAGGCTCAACCAGCTCTTTCGAGTTCTTGCGTCAAGGCCGGACTGTTGAAATTGATATTCTTATCGGCACACGCCCTACCCCTCAGCGGTAAGGCTCGGGCTGTATTTCACCAGCCACCTTCTAGTCAGGTTGCGCCCTCGGACTCGGCATCTGAATCGTCTTCGCTCTCTGGGTTGCGGCTACGCGTTTTGATGAACTGCGCCATGTATATGCCCAACTCATAGAGCAGAATTAGCGGCACCGCGAGCATAAATTGCGACAAGACATCTGGCGGCGTTAGCACGGCCGCTAGAACAAATGCACCAACAATCACGTATCGACGCACTTCGCGCAGTTGGGTAGCCGTTACAACCCCTGCCTTCACCAGAAGCATCTGCACGACCGGGACTTCAAAAGTCAGGCCGAACCCAAAGAAGATGGCTAGTGTGAAGTCCCAGTACTTCTGCAAATCCTGCAAGATATCTGCGCCGGTTGGTGTCGACATCATCACGAAGAACTTGTAGGCCGCGGGCAGCACGAAGGTGTAGGCGAAGGTAATTCCAAGCACCAGGAAAAACACACTCGAGACAATCAGCGGAATTGCAAACTTCCGTTCATGCTCGTAAAGCCCCGGCGCAACGAACGCCCACGCCTGGTACAAAATCCACGGCATTGAGATCAACACAGCCGTCAGAAAAGACACTTTGGTCAGGGTAAAGAAGGCACCAGCCTGGTCAGTAAAAATGGGCCTTGACCCTTCTGGCAGGGCTTCATAAAGCGGCAGCGATAGGTACCGCATGATGTCTGCTGAAAAGTAAAAGCACACAAAGAACAGCAGTAATACCACCACAAGTGCTTTGATCATCCGGTCACGCAGTTCAACCAGATGGGAGATAAAGCTTTCCTCTTGCTCGGGCGCAGCTTCAGCCATGTCGCCCTCCGCGAATGACCCACTCAGTGATCTGAATCCTAGTGGCTAGCATCCTAAAACCGCCGCTTTGGCCGCTTTTGGCCGAGGGATTTCTCGCGGTCGACCCGGCGTTCACGCAGGCGCTCACGCGTGCGTCTGGCCTCGTAGACCTTATCCCAGTCGGTCTGAGCTGCCGCCTCGTTGGCCTGCGCCACCGGGTCATCGTCTCCGGTTAGCGATGTGCTCAAAGAATCGAAGTCTTTCTGGGTCGACTCAACCGTAGACTTGACGGACTTCTCGAGTTCGCGCGCCGCATCGGTCACTTCGCTTTTGATATTGCGAAGCTCCTCGAGCTCCATTTGCCGGTTTAAATCTGACTTCACATCGTTCACATAGCGCTGCAACTTGCCAGCCCATTCGCCCACCTGGCGAGCGAGTTTTGGCAACCGCTCTGGCCCGACGATGAGCAGCGCAATGACGGCCATGATGACCAATTCAGTGAAGGCAATATCAAACATGGAATGGCGGCCAGGAGAACCAGGCAGGCGAAGAATGAGGCCATAGCAACTCCGCTAGCTGATGACTTCTGTCAGCGAACGAAATGTGTCGGACCGGTCCCGGGCAAACCTGTGCAACGAGGCCGACCCGGTCAAAAAGACGCCGCGTCAGGACTTCTCTTTGGCCTCAACGTCGATTGTTTGCTGCTGGTTTGTGGTCGAAGATGATTCGGCGGCCGCGTTTTCAGCCCCGTCTTTAACACCATCTTTAAAACCGCGAACGGCACCACCCAAATCAGAGCCGATATTGCGAAGCTTTTTAGTGCCGAAAACCAGCATGATGATGACCAGCACGATTAACCAGTGCCAAATGCTCATCGCACCCATGGAACTTCTCCTAAATCTTGTCTGGTGCGGGTTTCATGCCCGAGCGCAGTGGCTCTGGCCCACCCATAACGTGAATGTGCAGATGATACACCTCCTGCCTGCCCACTCTGCCGTTGTTAATGACGATCCGGAAGCCATCGTCGCAGCCCTGGGCACGGGCCAGCTCACCGCTCATGCCCAACATCTTGCCCAGCATAGCCTGGTGGGCCATATCCGCGTCGTAAAGATTGTCGACGTGGTTCTTCGGGATGATCAGAAAGTGCACAGGCGCAGAGGGGTTAATGTCGTGAAACGCCAGGATGTCATCATCTTCATAGATCTTTTTGGCCGGAATATCGCCTGCAACAATCTTGCAAAACAGGCAATCAGCTTTGGCGTTCATCTGGGCTCCTTGGTGTTCTTTCTGGCGGTAGTTTTACGGCTGAGAGTCTGCCCGGCTGGCAGCCTTGCGGGCCGCTTTTTCATCGAGCCCACTGGTGCCTACCCGGCGCTGTAACTCATCAAGCACCGCCTGCGGATGCAGCTCGTACTGAGCCAGCATGACGAGACAATGGAACCACAAGTCGGCGGTTTCGGCCACGATGGCCTTAGGGTCGCCATCTTTTGCGGCCATCACAGTCTCAGTGGCTTCCTCGCCGATTTTCTTGAGGACGGCGTCCGGCGCTTTCGATAGCAGCCGGGCAACATAACTGCTCTCGGCGCTTTGACCGCGGCGGCTTTCAATCACGGCCGCTAGGTCATTGAGAACCGAGTCGGAATGAGAAAACGGGCTGGCGTCAGTCATTTTGCAGATCCGTAAAGCTCATCGGGCGACTTGATCGGCGCTTCCGTTATGACCCATTGACCGTCATCCAGACGTCGATAAAAGCAAGATTCTCGGCCAGTGTGACAGGCAATGCCGCCGGTTTGCTCAACATCCAGCAAGATGACATCGCCGTCGCAGTCGAGCCGTATCTCTCGCAAGCGCTGTGTGTTGCCAGACTCCTCTCCCTTGCGCCACAGTTTTTGCCGGGACCGGGAGAAGTACACCACCCGACCCGTCGCCACGGTTTCGGCAAGCGCCTCACGATTCATCCACGCCACCATGAGGTTACGCCGAGTCGTGACGTCTTGAGCAATCGCGCAGACCAGGCCCGCCGAATTAAAGCGCACTTCGTCCAGCCAGGCTGTGTTGTAGTTTGAACCTGGATTAGTCATTGAGTGGCATCCGAATATTGATTCCGCGCTCAGCCATGAGCTGCTTGGCCTCGACGATCGTGTGCTGGCCAAAGTGAAAGATGCTCGCCGCCAGCACGGCGTCAGCCCGCCCTTGGCTCACGCCATCGGCCAAGTGATCCAAATTGCCGACACCGCCAGAGGCAATTACGGGGACCGGCACGGCATCGCTTACGGCGCGCGTGAGCGCAAGGTCAAAACCCTCGCCGGTGCCGTCACGATCCATGCTTGTGAGCAAAATCTCGCCTGCCCCGAGCACACAAACCTTTTTGGCCCACTCAACCGCATCGAGCCCGGTCGGTCGGCGTCCACCATGGGTAAACACTTCCCAGCGGTCAGGCCCCACGGCTTTGGCGTCAATTGCGCAAACAATGCATTGCGAACCAAACCGTCCTGAGGTGCGAGCGATGAGATCAGGGTCGTTGATCGCAGCGGTATTAATCGATACTTTGTCAGCGCCAGCATTGAGCAATCGGCGAACGTCACTGACTTCCCGCACGCCGCCACCCACGGTCAGCGGAATAAACACTTCAGTCGCAACGTCCTCGATCACATGCAGGATGATGTCGCGCTCATCGCTGGAGGCTGTGATGTCGAGAAACGTGAGTTCGTCTGCGCCCTGCGCATCGTAACGGCGCGCGATCTCGACAGGATCGCCGGCGTCTCGCAAGGAAACAAAGTTAACGCCCTTAACGACGCGGCCCGCCGTGACATCCAGGCAGGGAATAATGCGCTTGGCAAGCATCAGCGGCTCAACCGCATCAGATCGGCCGAGTCTCGGCTCGCAGAACCACCAAGAAACTCAGCCATTGTCAGCGAACTTTTGCGGTCGCAACTCATCGGCGCGCGCCTGCGCAGTTGCCAGGTCAATCGTGCCTTCATAAAGTGAGCGCCCGAGAATCACGGCTTCCACGCCGTCATCTTCTGCTTCGCACAAGGCATCGATGTCTTCCATTGAAGAGGCACCGCCAGAGGCGTAAACCGGAATCAGTAACTCCGCCGCGAGTTTGCGGGTTGACTCCATGTTGAGGCCGGTCATCATGCCGTCGCGACCGATATCGGTATAGATGATCGCCTTGACCCCGTAGTCTTCGAACTTCTTGGCCAGGTCCAGCACATCATGGCCGGTCAGTTTGCTCCAACCGTCAGTGGCCACTTTGCCGTCTTTGGCGTCCAGCCCGACGATGATCTGACCAACAAATGCACTGCAGGCATCTTGTAGGAAGCCTGGATTCTTAACCGCTGCCGTCCCGATGATGGCGTTGCTGATGCCCAGATCGAGAAAGCGTTCAATGGTGTCGAGATCACGCAGACCGCCACCAAGTTGAATGGGGATGAACTCCTCAACCTCATCGATGATCGTGCGAATAGCAGATTCATTCTTGGGTTTGCCTGCAACTGCCCCATCAAGGTCAACCAGATGCAGCCGTCGGGCTCCCTTATCCAGCCAGTGGCGAGCCATGGCCGCAGGATCTTCCGAGAACACGGTTTCGTCATCCATGTTCCCTTGTCGCAGGCGCACACAACGCCCATCTTTAATGTCAATGGCAGGTATTAAAAGCATCGTTGGCGAGAATCTTCAAGTGAGAGGAGAAAGATATTCAGACGCTTGGAAAAGGGCATTCAAACAGGCCTATTGCAGCCGGCCAAAGGGGCAGGCTTAGCCTACCAATTGGCTAAGGATTCCAGTGAACGAAATTTTCGTACAACCGCAACCCGAGCGAGGCGCTCTTTTCCGGGTGGAACTGCGTGGCAAAAATATTATCCCGTGCCAATGCACAGGTAAAGCGGACCCCATAGTCAGATTCGGCCGCGGCATCACTGGCCAAGGAAGGTACCGCATAAAAGCTGTGCACAAAGTAGAACCATGACCCATCATCAATGCCTGCCCATAAGGGGTGCGGCTTGAGTTGATGCACCTTGTTCCACCCCATATGCGGGACTTTCAGGCGCCCACCATCGGCATCCCACTGCTCGCCAAACCGTTCTACCCGGCCACCAAGCAGGCCCAGCCCCGGTGTTGGCACCCTGCTCGCGGACTCGTCGCTTTCATCAAGCAGCATATGCTCTCCGACACAGATCCCGAGCAAAGGACGAGTCGCGGCCGCCCGCAACAACGCCTCTGTCAGGCCGGATTCGGCCAGATGGCTCATACAGTCTGGCATCGCCCCCTGGCCCGGAAACACTACCCGACTGGCCGCATCCACACGGTCAGGATTACCGGTGATTTCAATCTCGTGCTGCGGGGCAACATGTTCCAGGGCCTTCGCAACTGACCGCAAATTGCCCATCCCGTAATCAACCACTGCAATCAGACTCATCGCTCCGTCCTACTGACTCGCTCGCTAGAGCGACTCCTTGGTCGAGGGGATCTGGCCTGCCGCCCGGTCGTCAGGCTCGGCGGCCATCCGGAGCGCACGCCCGAATGCCTTGAACAGTGTCTCGCACTGATGGTGGGCATTTTCGCCGCGCAGATTGTCAAGGTGTAGCGTCATATTGGCGTGGTTTACCAAACCCTGAAAAAACTCATGAACCAGGTCAACGTCAAAGGCACCGATCATCGCGCGCTTAAAATCCACATTAAAAATCAGGCCTGGCCGACCCGAAAAGTCAATAACCACTCGGGACAAGGCTTCATCCAGCGGCACATAGGCATGCCCGTAGCGGCGAATCCCACGCTTGTCGCCAATGGCTTTGCTAAGCGCCTGGCCCATCGTGATGCCGATGTCTTCGACCGTGTGGTGGGCATCAATATGCAGGTCGCCGTCGGCGTTTACGTTTAGATCAACCAATCCATGTCGCGCAATTTGATCAAGCATATGGTCCAGAAACGGCACCCCAGTGGCGAGGGTTTGCTGCCCGGTTCCATCCAGGTTGAGGCTCACCTCAATGGTGGTTTCTGCGGTCACCCGCTTGACTTGCGCCGTGCGCATGAATGACTCTCCGAAGGTTTTCAGGTTAGCTGGTAAGAATGCTCTTCATGGCCGCCAGCAATTGATCGTTCTCCGCGGGGGTAGACACCGTCAAACGCAGGCAGTTGTTAAGCAAGGGATGCATTTTACCGACGTTACGAACCATGATCTGACGCTCGAACAAAGCCTGATGCATGGCGTCGCCATCTGGCAACCGAGCGAGGACAAAGTTAGTGGCTGATTCATACGCGGTGACACCTGCCAATTCATTGAGCGCCTGTTGCATCGACGAGCGCGCCTTCACCAGCAGAGCGGCCTGCTCATCAAGCACTTTTTTGTGCTCTAACGCGAACAATGCTGCGGCCTCGTCGAGCACACTGATGTTGTAGGGCGGTCTGACCTTCTCAAGCTCAGCAGTTATTTCAGGCGCTGCGCTCAGATAGCCAATACGAATACCCGCCAAGCCGATTTTTGAGACCGTTCGCATCACCACGAGATTGGGATACGCCGGCAGATGGTGCATCCAGGTCGTGCCGGCAAACGGTTGATAGGCCTCGTCGATTACGACGAGTCCGGGCGCAGTCTCAATGATGGCCTGCACAGCAGCACGATCGAATGGCGCGCCGGTGGGATTGTTGGGATAGGCGAGGTAAACCAATGCGGGCCGATGCTGTTCAATGGCCTCCAGCATGGCGGGCAACCGAAGTTGAAACTGCTCGTCCAGCGCCACACCAACAAAGCGTGACCCGGTCAGGCGAGCGCCAATCTCGTACATGACAAAAGAAGGCGCCGGCGCCAGGATTGGGCCGCAACCGCGCACCAGTAGGGCGAGCATACTGATTAGTTCGTCAGAACCATTGCCCACAACAACCGGATGAGTCGACGGAATCTCGAAAGCGTCGCGGATCGCCGTTTTCAGCGGTGTATAGCTTGGCACCGGATAACGGTTGATGGGCAGGGCCGCAAGCCGGGCGCCAAAGACCTGTCGCAGTTCGTCGCTTAGCTCGTAGGGATTTTCCATGGCGTCGAGCTTCAAAAAGCCCTTTCCCTCAGCCACGGGGTAAGCACTCATATGACGCACGACAGGGCTCACGACGCGCCTGACCACAGCAGCCGCAGCACTTTCCGGGGTTGAGGTTGCCTGTGCGGTCTCGCCGGTTGCGAGTCTTAAGCGCGCGCTTGCCGCATGGGCGGCCAGACCTTCGGCATCTGCGAGCACCCCTGCGATCGGGCCGAGCGTCTGCGCGCCTTCGGCCGAAACTTCAATGAGGCTGGATCGCTTTTGAAAATCGTAGACACCGAGCGGTGATGAGAACCGAGCGGTTCGCATGGTCGGCAAAACGTGATTGGGGCCAGCGCAATAATCGCCCAGTGCTTCTGACGAATACGGACCGATAAAGATAGCTCCGGCGTGACGAATTTGCTCAATCAGGGGCTGCGGGTCGGTGGCCATGAGTTCCAAATGCTCGGGTGCAATCTGGTTAGTGACCTCACACGCCTGCGCCATCGAACTCACTTGAATAAGGGCGCCTCGGTCAGCCAGAGACTGGCGAATGACATCCGCCCGTGGCATCTGCATGAGCAAGCGGTCGATACTTGCCTGGACCTGATCGATAAAGTCAGCATCAGGACAAAGCAAAATGGCTTGTGCCATCTCATCATGCTCGGCCTGGGAGAACAAATCCATGGCCACCCAGTCGGGGTTGACCGAACCGTCACAAAGCACGAGGATCTCGCTCGGCCCAGCAATCATATCGATGCCCACCGTGCCAAAGACTTGTCGCTTTGCTTCGGCCACATAAGCATTTCCCGGGCCGGTGATCTTGTCGACCGGGTCAATGCTCTCCGTGCCAAACGCCAGCGCGCCCACCGCTTGGGCGCCGCCGATGGTTAGCACTTCTGTCACGCCGGCCACATGGGCGGCCGCCAGCACCATCTGATTGCGTACGCCATCAGGGGTGGGAACCACCATCGCAAGCGAGCGCACACCGGCAACGGCGGCCGGCAACGCGTTCATCAGAACCGAAGAGGGATACGCCGCCTTGCCACCGGGAACATACAGACCTGCTCTATCAACCGGATTGATGCGTTGGCCCAGCCGAGTGCCATCGGCTTCGGTATATGTCCAGGTTTGCTCAAGCTGACGCTCATGAAATCGTCGCACTCGGTCAGCGGCACTGCCCAGCGCTTGCTTTGCCTCTGGGTCCAGGTGGTCAAATGCGTTTTTGAGTTCATCAACACCAATGCGCAGGGTTTGTGCGTCAGGAATGTCGATACGATCGAACTGCCGCGTGTACTCAAGCACCGCGGCATCGCCCCTGGCTTTCACGTCTGCGAGGATATTGGTCACCGTGGTCACCACACCGCGATCAACGCTTGGCTCGTAACGGGTCAGTGCCGCTAAGGCTGAAGCAAAATCAGCATCGGACGAATTCAGGCGCTTAATGGGCGTGGGCTCACTCATTTGATTCATGGCTTCTTGGCGGCCGCCGCCTTGAGTCGGTCAAGAAGCGGGCGCAGTCGGTCGCCTTTGGTCTTGAGGGCGGCCTGGTTCACAGCCAGTCGGGCAGAGACCGGCATGATGTGTTCGACCTCCAGCAACTGATTGGCTTTGAGGGTGTTGCCGGTTGAGACGAGGTCGACAATCGCATCGGCAAGCCCAACCAGGGGGGCCAGTTCCATAGAGCCATAAAGTTTGATTAGATCAACATGCACGCCTTTGCGCGCAAAATGCTCTCGCGCAGCCTTGACATATTTGGTTGCCACTCGCAGGCGAGCGCCCTTTTTAACAGCCGCCGAATAGTCAAAACCAACAGGCACGGCCACACTCAGACGGCATTTTGCAATGCCCAGATCAATCGGCTGATACAGGCCGGCACCGCCGTGTTCAATGAGCACATCTCGTCCTGCGACACCAAGGTCTGCCGCACCATACTGCACATAGGTGGGCACATCAGTCGCGCGCACAATGATGACCCGCACAGTCGCGTCATCAGTCGGGATGATGAGTTCTCTGCCATTAACCCGTTCGGCATCAACGCGGATGCCAGCAGCTTCAAGCAGCGGCATGGTGTCGTCGAAGATCCGCCCCTTGGACAATGCAAATGTGATTCGGTCAGACATGGCCTTAGGCTGACTCCGGAACACGATTAATTGTCGCACCCAGAGCGCGCAATTTGACATCCATCTGATCGTAACCACGGTCAAGGTGGTAGAGCCGCTCAATCGTCGTTTCGCCTTCGGCGACCAGACCGGCCACCACCAGCGAGGCAGAAGCACGCAGATCAGTTGCCATCACGGTAGCGCCGGACAACCGCTCTACCCCTTTTACCAGGGCCGTATTCCCCTCAATGGTGATGTCGGCCCCGAGCCGCTGCAATTCCAGCGCATGCATGAAGCGATTCTCGAAAATGGTCTCGGTGATCACGGCAGCGCCATCGGCGACACAGTTCACCGTCATGAACTGGGCTTGCATGTCGGTCGCGAATGCCGGATAGGGAGCTGTGCGAATGCCCACGGCCATCGGCCGACGCGGCATCTGCAAATTGATCCAGTCTTTACCCACCTCAATTTGAGCACCGGCCTGCTGAAGTTTGTCGAGCGTGGCATCCATGATTGAGGGATCCACCTGACGAAGCCGAACCTGTCCACGCGTAGCAGCCGCCGCGCATAAAAAGGTGCCTGCCTCAATGCGATCAGGTTGCACCTGGTGCTCACAACCATGTAACCGCTCAACCCCTTCAATGATGAGTCGGGCCGTGCCAGCACCTTTGATGCGGGCACCCATTGCGGTCAGCGCTGCCGCCAGGTCAACCACTTCAGGCTCACGCGCAGCGTTCTCGATAACCGTTTCGCCCTCCGCAAGCGTCGCAGCCATCATGAGATTTTCTGTGCCGGTGACGGTGACCATGTCGGTCATCAGCCGCGCACCTTTCAAGCGAGACGCCTTGGCATTGATATAGCCCTGCGTAATCTCAATCTCGGCGCCCATGGCTTGCAGGCCGCGTATGTGCTGATCAACCGGTCGCTGGCCGATCGCACAGCCGCCGGGTAGTGAAACCCGCGCTTGCCCAAAACGTGCCAGCAACGGCCCGAGCACCAGGATGGAGGCTCGCATCGTTTTGACGAGATCGTAGGGCGCCTCGACAGAGTTAACCTGCCCGGCATCAATCGTGGCTCGGTCGTCCGAGCGCGAAACCGTCGCGCCCAGGGTTTCAAGCACACGCGCAGTGGTACCAACATCGCGCAGGCCGGGCACATTGGTCAAATGCACTGGCTCGGCCACCAGCAGGCTCGCGCACATGATGGGTAACGCAGCGTTCTTGGCCCCGGAGATTTGAACATCGCCCGCGAGCGGTGCACCGCCGCTGATCACGAGTCTGTCCATTAGCCAGCCGCGTGTTCGTCCGGCGTGAGGGTCTTCATCGACAAGGCATGAATTTCCTCGCGCATGCGGTCGCCTAGGGCGGCATAAACCAGTTGATGCCGGGCAATCAGCCGCTTACCGGCAAATGCCTCAGAGACAATCAAGGCCTGAAAGTGGCGCCCATCACCCTCGACCTCGAGCACCGCGCAATCAAGCCCCTGCGCGATGTATTGTTTGACGTTATCGGGTTCAACCATCGAGACAAACCTCACGGGTTAGAAAAAACAGAGGACAAAACACTGGCATCAGGTCCGCAATTTGTAGCCAACGGCAAGCATTCGGTATGAGACAAGCATCAGGATCGAAAACGCCGCACTCACAAAAACAAGGCTCATCCACGGGTCGGTATCAGATTGCCCGAAAAAGCCATATCGAAAGCCATCAACCATGTAGAAGAAAGGATTCAGGTGGGAGGCACTCTGCCAAAACGGTGACAGTGACTGGACTGAGTAAAACACGCCAGACAGAAAGGTCATGGGCATGATGAAAAAGTTCTGAAAGGCCGCCATCTGATCGAACTTGTCCGCCCAGATGCCCGCTATCAACCCCATTGTACCGAGGATTCCGCTACACAGAATGGCAAAGGCCAGCGCCCAGAGCGGAAACTTCAGCGTCGGTGCGGCGAACAGAAAAGTCACCACCAGCACCCCTGCCCCCACGACCAGACCACGCACCATAGACGCCAGCACATAGGCCAGCAAAATCTCAAGATGGGATAAAGGCGGCAGCAATACGAACACGATATTGCCCGTGATCTTGCTCTGAACCATCGACGATGCCGTGTTGGCGAACGCGTTTTGCAGAATCGCCATCATGACCAGTCCGGGCGCGAGAAACTGTGTGTAATTCAGTCCGTCAAACACCTGCACCTTTCCTTGCAGAACATGCGCGAAGATCATCAGATACATCAGGGAACTGATGACCGGCGCAGCAATGGTTTGGATGCCCACCTTTGCAAACCGGCGCAGCTCTTTGATCAGCAGTGTTTTGAAGCCGAGCATCATGAGGCCTCCTGCATGATGCTAACGAAGACATCTTCCAAATCAGCATGAGACACCTCAAGCTCTTCGATCCGACAACCCGCTTGGCGCAACATAGCCAGCGAATGCTCAACCAGATCGAAACTGTCGATCCGTAACACAAAGCGATTGCCATCTTGCTCAATGAGTTGCTCTCGCAAGGTCTCAGGCAATGGCGCATCGGCCAGGCGCACCGACATGCGTCCGGCCGAGAAACGGTTTAGCAAATCAGCCGTCGGCTCAAGCGCGACCAACCGACCCTGCTTCAGCATGCCAATTCTTGAGCAGAGCTCCTGGGCCTCTTCCAGATAGTGAGTCGTGAGCACGATGGTGTGTCCCTGCTCATTAAGTGACCTAACGAATTGCCATAGTGTCTTGCGTAGCTCGACGTCGACGCCGGCAGTGGGCTCATCCAGCACGATCACCGGCGGGCGATGGACAAGGGCCTGGCCGACCAGCACCCGTCGCTTCATGCCACCCGAAAGCTGACGGGTGTTGGTATCGGCTTTGTCGGCAAGCCCAAGCCCTTCCAGAATTTCGTCAATCCAGCGCTCATTGCCCTTAACGCCGTAGTAGCCCGAGGTGAGTTGCAGGCTTTCACGAACGGTGAAAAAGGGGTCAAACACAAGCTCCTGCGGCACTACTCCCAGAGAGCGTCGCGCCTGGCGATACTGGGCCACCACGTCGTAGCCGGCCACTTCAATCGAGCCGGCACTGGGGCGAGCCAAACCGGCGAGCATGGAAATTAGCGTCGTCTTACCGGCACCGTTTGGGCCAAGCAAGCCAAAGAATTCACCCTGCTCTATCTGCAGACTGGTTTCGTGAAGCGCGGTGAACTGGCCGTATTGCTTGGCGACGGCCTGAATATTGATTGCGGCGGTCATACTCGCAGGTCTTGTGGGAGGAAAGACGCGCCAGGCATCAGACAAAAGTAACGCAAATGGCCCGCTGCATGCGGGCCACTACGTCAAGTCAATCACCAGGCGGGCGTTTGTCAGGTCGGGAACAGGATTGCATCAACCCCGTAGAGAACCGCAAGTTTACGCAAGTTCTCAGTTGGGTTCAGAAACTGCGGCCCCGGCCCGTCTGAATCCCGCTTAAGTGCAAGCAACGCGGCCACGGCAGCTGAATCGACCGAGGAGAACTTGCTCAGATCAACCTGCCCCTGGCCGCTCGCAATTTGAGCCCGCGTTGTTTCCAAAAAAGCATTGACCTCTGGTGTGGTCAATTTGTTCGAGCTCGCCGACATTAGCTGCTGGCCTTGGAGAATTGCTCGTTTTTGCTCTTCAAGGTGCTCAGCAAGCCATCAACGCCGTCACGGTTGACGATCTGTTTGAACTGATTGCGATAAGTCTCGATCAGCCACACGCCCAACACATTGATATCAAAAATCTTCCAGCCGTCAGGATTTTTCTCCATCCGGTAGTTCAATTGGATTGGCTCGCCGCGCCCGATAATGTTGCTGCGAACGATCACTTCGTCGTCATCAGGTTTGCCCCGCATGCGGCGCATCTGCACGGTTTCGTCTTTGAGCTGACTCATCGCGCCTGAGTAGGTCCGTAGCAGCAATACCCGGAACTCCTCAATAAGCCCGGTTCGCTGCTCAGGCGTTGCCGCCCGCCAGCCGCGACCAACCGCGAGCGCTGTCATCCGCTTGAAGTTCACATGCGGCATGATGGTTTCGTCGACCAAGGTCGAGATTCGGCTGAAGTCTCCTGCCTGAATCTTGGGATCTGCTTTGATTTTGGTAAGCACCTCAGCACTGACTTGGCCAATCAACTTGTCAGGGGCAATCAGCTCGGCGCGAGCCTGACTGGCGCCAAAGAGCAAGCCGGCAAGCAACAGGACAGCAGCCGCCAGCATCTGCCAGGGTCGGTTTGTCATGGACTTGGGAACGGCGCGATGAGTGCGTGTCATTAAGGTTTCCTGAAGGTGAGATTGTTGTTAACCATCTGATATTAACGGCTGACGGGCGCCCCGGATGACGAGAAAGGTAACGAATGGCTTCGGATGGCCCGCCAGATGGGCGTTTCCGAAAGGCGCGTCCGGGCGCGAAATCGGGCCGATTTGGCGTTCTAGTCGTCGCTGTAGGTCGGCAGTGGTTCGTCGTCTTCGTCATCAAAGGGGGGATCGCCGTCGTAAACCATGTTGCGTCTGCGCTGCAAATAGCCATCTCGGACAAAGCTGTACTCGTCCAGCGCTGCGCCCTTGAGAATGTTTGAGGCACCGAGCAGGCCCGCCCGGAAGTCAACGACACCCAGCGCAGTCGCCCCGAGCCGCGTTCCATCATCAAAAATAACCTGATCGAGCGGGTCGACCACCGAGTCGACGACCAGGCCCGTTGTTCCGCGCACTGACGAAGGGCCAAATAAGGGCAACACAATGTAGGGCCCGGTCGGCAAACCCCAAACGCCTAGCGTCTGGCCGAAGTCTTCACGCTGCTTTGGAAACCCCATCTCGGACGCCGGATCAGACAAGCCAAAGAAGCCAAAAGTCGTGTTCAACAATACACGCGTCCAGTCGTGGACTGCCTGGCCTGGCTGCCCTTGCAGCAAGTTGTTCGCGCCGATCCAGACGTCATCAATGTTGGACATAAAACTGCTAAAACTGTATCGAAAGACATACGGCACATAGTCTTTGTAGGCGCGGGCCGTAGGCGCCAGAATGGCTTCATCAAGGGTTGAATTGAACGAGTAAACCTTGCGGTTCAATGGTTCGAGCGGGTCTCGCGGATCCCCATTGGAGGCGCAGCCTGACAGCACAACGGCGGCCAAAGCCAGGCCCGATAAAGTCAAGCGCATGAAGCGATTACGAGCGGGCGCCATTAGTTACCCTCGTCATCTGAGCGACCATACAAAAACTGGCCGATCAGATTCTCCAGCACAACCGCAGACTGAGTCAGCGACACGCGGTCACCGGCAGCGAGGTTTTTTAGATCACCGCCGGGCTCAATGCCAACATATTGCTCGCCCAATAGCCCAGACGTGAGAATCTTGACTGAAGAGTCTTTGGGAAACTGAAACTGCTCTTCAATCTCGAGCATGACCTTGGCCCGAAAAGATTCATCGTCAAAACTGATCGAAGCCACCCGGCCAACCGTCACGCCAGCACTCTTGATTGGCGCACGCGGCTTTAGGCCACCCACATTGTCGAAATTGGCTTCAATCGGATAGCTTTTTGCCAGGCTGAAACTAGCCAGATTACCTGCCTGCAAAGCCAGAAAGAGCAACGAGCCAAAGCCAATCACTACAAACAGGCCAACCAGAACATCTGTCATCTTGCGATTCATATCAGTGTCACCTTCACTATTACGTACTGAACATCAGCGTCGTGAGAATAAAGTCAAAACCCAGCACGGCGAGCGAGGACGCCACAACGGTAGTCGTGGTGGCGCGCGAAACACCTTCTGGTGTCGGCTTGGCTTCATAACCAACGAACAAGGCAATGAAAGCGCACACAAAGCCAAAGACAATGCTTTTGACAACGCCATTGCCCACATCGGCAAAAACATCCACGCCGGCCTGGGTCTGCGACCAAAACGCCCCTGGGTCGACGCCGATTAGGGGAACGCCAACGATGTAGCCGCCCATGACACCAACGGCCGAAAACATGGCGGCCAGCAAAGGCAGGGCAATGACAGCCGCAACGAACCTCGGCGCGAGGACACGGGCCAAGGGATCAACGGCCATCATTTCCATCGCGACCAATTGCTCACCGGATTTCATCAAGCCGATTTCGGCCGTCAGCGACGTACCGGCGCGACCCGCAAACAGAAGAGACGCCACAACGGGACCGAGCTCACGCACCAGCGACAAGGTCACCAATAGTCCCAATGCCTCGCCCGACCCATAGCGATTCAACGTGTAGTAACCCTGCAGGCCCAACACAAAGCCAACAAACAGGCCAGAGACCAAGATGATTGAAAGTGAGTAATTCCCAATAAAGTGAATTTGCTCGATGATCAACCGGGGGCGGCGCAATGCCAGAACTGAGAGCCACAACAATCGAAAGAAAAACCGTGCGCCATAGCCAATGCCTGCGAACAAGCCACGCACCCAGGCGCCAATACTTGCAAGCCAGTCAAGCAGTACGTTCAAGAGCGGTCTCCCGCATCTGAGCCCACGCCAAGCTGTGCGGCATAGTCTTGAGCTGGATAGTGAAACTGAACCGGCCCTTCTCGCTTGCCATTTAGAAATTGATCCAGCTCAGGGTCGGTGGTTTTAGCGAGTTCCGACGGTGAACCATGGCCCAGCACCTTGCCGTGGCCCAGCACATAGATGTAGTCACAGATTTCAAATGATTCGTGCACATCATGGCTAACGAGAATGGAGGTTGCATTGAGCACATCATTCAAGCGCCGAATGAGCTGGGCAATCGTACCCAGAGAAATTGGATCAAGGCCGGCGAAGGGCTCGTCGTACAGCAACAGCGCAGGATCGAGCGCGATGGCTCTGGCAAGCGCTACGCGGCGAGCCATACCGCCGGAAATTTCGGCCGGCATCAAATGAGCGGCACCGCGCAGCCCAACCGCATTCAGCTTCATCAGCACCATGTCGCGAATTAAGTCATCCGTCAGGCCGCTGTGCTCACGCAGCGGAAACGCGACATTGTCGAACACCGACATGTCGGTAAAGAGCGCGCCGAACTGAAACAACATGCCCATCTGACGACGCAGCGCATAGAGCCCGTCGCGATCAAGCGTCGTGACATCTTTGCCATCGAAGGTAATCTTGCCGGATTGAGGTTTTTCCTGGCCGCTGATGAGACGAAGCAAGGTGGTCTTACCGCAACCAGAACCGCCCATAAGCGCAGTCACTGTCCCGGCGCTGAACTGAAGCGAGACGTCGTCAAGAATGAGTCGCTCGCCGTATCCAAAGCGAACGTTCTCTATCGTCAGAATAGGGGAATTGCCGATGTCATCACCGAAGAATGTGTTGGGGGATGGCTTTTCAGCCATTTGGCAGTTTAGCAAGGCCCCGTTAAGAAACCTTAAGACAGACGCCTTGGGTGTTGCGATCCGTCTGCACTGCGAAGCCTCATCGAGGTCACCCCAGACAGCCGTGGACGGCGTAATCATATGGGTCTACGGAGCGCTAGCCTCCTTGCAAAACGGCTTCAGCCCCACCGACTTGGTCGCCGGTACCAACCAAGACAACCGTATCCTGTGGCTTAAACACCAGGTCGGCCGGCGGCTCCAACAAGCGACCGGAGCGGCGAACAACTGCATTGACCCGAGCCCCATGCAAGTCAATCTCCCCAATGGTTTTGCCGATGCTCGGGCTATCGGGCGCCAACCGAACCGCATGCAAGCGCACCTGCTCGTGCTCGATTGCCTCACCAGTGGCATCATCTGCTCCTCGGAAGAATCCCTGTAACAACTGGTAACGCCCTTCCCTGATGGTACGCACGCGCCGCATCACTCGAACCCTGGACAGGCCGGCGAGCGCCAGTGCGTGTGACGCAAGGATGAGGCTGCCCTCGGCAATCTCAGGCACTACCTCGGTTGCACCCGCCTCTCGCAACCGATTGAGTTCGGACTCGGCATTAGCTCGCACCAACACCGGTAGCTGCGGCGCGAGCGTTTTGAGCCGGTCGAGTAGACGGTAAGTCGCCTGTAAGTCGTCAAAGGTGATGACGATTGCGTTGGCCCGGTGAACGCCAGCTGCTGTGAGCGACTCAACCCGCGTCGCATCCCCATAAACTACCGACTCCCCGGCCGCGCTCGCTTCGCGCACCCGGTCCGGATCCAGGTCAAGCGCCATGTATTTGACTTGCTCGCTTTCCAACACATGGGCCAGCGCCTGGCCGCTGCGCCCATAACCGGCAATCAGAACATGACCACTACGCGCAATGCTCTTGGAGGCAATTGTTTGAATTTGCAGTGAGCGCTGCAACCATTCCTGCGAACTGGCGCGCAGAGCCAGCCGATTTGCCTGCCCGATCAACAGCGGGCTGATCAGCAGTGACAGCAGCATTGCCGCCAGTGCGGGCTGCATGGTCGATTCGAGCAAAAGCCCGGTGCCAAACGACAGCGACAACAACACAAACCCGAACTCGCCCCCTTGTGCCAGCCAAAGCCCCGTGCGCACCGCCGTGCCGCCTGTCCCACCCAGCAGTCGGACAAGCCCCATGATCAGTACAAATTTTCCGGTAACACCGACCACCAGCAATACCAGCACCTGCCACCAGGACTGAATAAGTACGCCGACGTCGAGTTGCATGCCAACCGTGACAAAAAACAGGCCCAGCAACACATCACGAAAAGGCTTGATGTCCTCTTCAACCTGATAGCGAAACTCTGTTTCCGCAATCAGCATGCCGGCGACAAAGGCGCCCAGTTCCATTGACAGGCCGAACTGTTTGGTGAGCCAAGCAAACAAGAGTGTCGCCAGCAGTACGTTCAGCGTGAACAGTTCATGCGAGCGCTGGCGAGCCACCAGTGAGAACCAACGACGCATCAATGGCGGACCAAAGCGCAGCAAAATCGCGAGTAGGATGGCCGCCTTAATAATCGCCAACAGCAGTCCAAGCCACCATTCGTCATCACCACTGGCCAGCGCCGGGATCAGAATCAGCAGCGGAATCACGGCGAGGTCCTGAAACAGCAAGACACTAAAAACACGCTTGCCGTGATCGGTCTCCAATTCACGACGCTCAGTCAGCAGTTTGCTGACCAGCGCAGTTGAACTCATGGCCATCGTGCCGCAAACAGCAATCGCCGCGCGCCAATCCATGCCGCCCGGGAACAGACTTGTCAGCCATGCAAGCGGCATCAGCACCAGGGCCAGAAAGCTGAGCACCATCGTTGTGCCCACTTGGGCGGCGCCGAGCCCGAAGACGTGGCGCCGCAATGACATCAGCTTGGGCAGCGAAAACTCAAGCCCCAGCGAAAACATCAGAAAGACCACACCAATCTCACCCAGCCCGTGGGTTTGATCCTCACCGGCAAGCCCGGCTGCATGAGGCCCGATCAAGACGCCAACGGCTAAGTACGCCACCAGAGGCGGGGCGCCAACAGCGCGCAGCGCCACAACAGCCAGGACGGCTGCCGCTAATAAGACGAGGGTGAGTTCGAGGGCAGTCACGACTTGAGGGTAACCGAGAATGCGGCCCCCACTACGGCGAATCGGGGCCCTCATCCGACGTTTGCCCGCCTAATAGGCACCTGACCGGTGCATTGGTGGCCGTATACTTAACGCCCATGGCCAATACCCCTGCGGACGCAATGACTGCGTCACCCGACGGACTGGAAACTGAGGCAGCGCTTGTTGCGCTCGCCCGGTCCGTGCTTGAGATCGAAGCGGATGCCGTGATGCGGATGCGTGACTCTATCGACGGCGCGTTTGTAGCCGCTTGCCATCTGATTCTGAACGGTGGCGGCCGTCTGGTCGTGAGCGGCATCGGCAAGTCGGGGCACATCGCTCGCAAACTCGCCGCCACGTTTGCCTCAACGGGTACACCGGCATTCTTTGTGCATCCAGCCGAGGCAAGTCATGGCGATCTTGGCATGATCGCGCCGGAAGATGTCTTCCTGTGTTTGTCCAACTCGGGCACGACTGAAGAGCTTGTGCGCATCGTGCCGCTAATTAAGCGACAAGGCGCCCGCCTGATCGCGATGACAGGCAACCCGCATTCGGCATTGGCAACCGTGGCTGATGTCCACCTCAACACGGCAGTTGATCGTGAAGCTTGCCCGATGAACCTTGCCCCTACGGCGAGCACCACGGCGGCGCTTGCGCTTGGTGACGCACTTGCCGTGGCGGTGCTGGACGCTCGCAGCTTTAGTGCCGATGACTTTGCGCGCTCGCACCCTGGCGGCGCGCTAGGCCGGCGCTTGCTGACCCAGGTGCGCGATATCATGCATCGCGACGACGCCTTGCCGAGGGTCGCACCTGACGCCCCGCTGCTGGACGCCATCATGGAAATCACGAACAAGCGCCTTGGCATTACGGCCATCGTTGATGCTCAGGCGGTAGTACTGGGCGCACTCACTGATGGAGATTTGCGCCGTCTGCTCGCAAGCGGTCAGGACTTACGGCAAACGCCGACTGACACCGTCATGACACGCGAACCGACTTGCGTCACACCTGAGACGCTTGCCGCCGAAGCGCTGCGCATCATGCAGGAACGCAAAATTGGTCAACTCCTGGTTGTGGACGCGAACAATCGGCTGGTTGGAGCACTCAACTTCCAAGATATGCTGGCAGCCAAAATCGTCTGATGGATCTACGAAACGAACAAGTCGATTCAATTGCCGCCGCGGTGCGGCTCGTTGCGTTTGACATTGATGGCACGCTCACAGATGGCCGCATCATCATTGGCAGCCAAGGAGAGCTTGCGAAAGCCTTCTCAGTGCGAGATGGTCTTGGGTTGAGACTGCTCATGGATGCCGGCATCACGGTTGCCATCATCACAGCGCGCGAGTCTGAGATTGTCGCCCGCCGTTGCGAAGAACTTCGGATCGATCACGTTTTGCAGGGTGTCAAAGACAAAGCCAGCGCCTTCGCCTCACTTGCGCGGACACTTAACCTACCGATGGCGCAAACCGCCTTCATGGGCGACGACCTGCCCGATTTGCCGGCGCTGCGAATCGCAGGTCTGGCGGCCTGCGTCAGTGACGCCGAGATAGAAGTCAGAGCGCATTCAGACTGGATTTCGACGCGGGCAGGCGGCTGCGGCGCGGCACGGGAATTGGCTCAATACCTGCTGACTGCCAAAGGCGCTTGGGGCGAAGCGATCAAGCGTTTTACCCATGACCCGGATGAACAGTCGTGAACGCCCGGCTCTATGACCGCCTGGCCGCGTTTGCATCCATCACATTTTTGCTTGTGCTCGCGGCCGGTACCTACTACCTAGCCGTGTGGGTTTCGCGCGATTTGCAGTCACCGGTTGTAGTGCGATCCAATGAACCCGATGTCTTTGTGGAAGGGGTTTCGCTAACCCGAGTAGACGCCAACGGCGAACCGGTCTTTCAAATGTCGGCCGCGAGTATGCTGCACTTTCCGATTGACGGATCCAGCCGATTCACTGCCCCTGTCTTGATCAGTTTGGATCAGGAACGCCCGACGATGACTGTGCGCGCCGATACAGCGACTGCCAGCGCATCGGGCAAATCGACCGTTCTGGAAGGCAACGTGATTCTCGAGCGCCAGGCCCATGAGGCAAACCCGCTACTGCGGGTCCTGACTGAGCGCCTGACCCTGACATCTGACAACGAAATGGCCGAAACCGATCTACCAGTCCGCATAGAGCACGGCAATGCGGTGCTGACAGGCACAGGGATGAGATTTGATAACCTCAAGCGCACGCTGGAACTCATGGCGGCTGTTAACGCCAATTTAGCCGCCGATGATGTGAGCACTCCTGGAGCCGTCAAGACTAGTCCGTCTGGCGACGATCTCTAGTGCTGCAAGCCCGAAACTTCGCTGAGAGCCTGATGCCTTTACGCCCCCGCCTGCCAGCCCATGCCACCCTGGTCTACGCTGCCTGTTTGCTCGCGTTGCTGGTGTTTGCCAGGCAGGTGCAGGCTGAACAGGCACCTCCGATCAAGATCGAAGCGGATCAGATGCAATACGATGATCGGGCTCGCGTGAATGTCTTCACGGGTAATGTTGTGCTGGTACGCGGTGAGATCGAAATCAGGGCAAATCGATTGCGAATCAGTCAGGATGCCGATGGCAATCAGTTAGCCACTGCGACGGGTAAGCCCGCAAGGTTTGTTCAGCGGGCCGGCGACAAGCGCCTGCAAATTCAAGGGTCTGGACAGGAATTGCGCTTTAACAACCAGACTCAAGAACTTGAAATCCTCGGCGGTGCGACCCTGACGCGTTCTCGCGCCGGCCAACCCGCTGACGAGGTACAGGGCGCACGAATCGTCTACCAAAGTACCAACGACTTTTTTACGGTTGAAGGCGGTAAAGCGGCGACGAGCGAAGCCAATCCGCGCGGTCGCGTTCAAGTCATCATTCAGCCAAAACCAGACGACACGAGCAAAAAACCTCGCACCAGCCTGCGACCAGACAAATCGCTCAGTACGGCTGCGAGTAGTACAGCCCTTAACAAAAGGCCGTCCCAGTGAAGCTCAACCGGTCGATCAACGACGCCGCAGGCGCACGGGAAACCGCTGGCGAAGGCCAAAGCGCGCCTGAGCCACGGCAACAGGCCGAGGAGCAAGCGCCGAGCACTGGCAATGTGCTCACCGTTAAGCACCTGCGCAAGGCCTATCACGGCCGCCAGGTCGTGCAAGACGTGAGCTTAAGCGTCGCCAGCGGCGAAGTGGTTGGCCTGCTTGGCCCGAATGGAGCTGGCAAAACCACCTGCTTTTATATGATCGTGGGGCTGGTTCCCAGCGATGGCGGCTCTATTGACCTGGGCGGACAACCGCTGGGCAAACTACCGATACACCGACGCGCCCGTATGGGCCTGAGCTATTTGCCGCAGGAGGCATCCGTTTTCCGAAAACTCACGGTTGAGGAGAACATTCAGGCCGTACTGGAGTTACAGGTGGATGAGCGCGGCCGCTCACTCGGTCGGGCAGCGGTTAAAGCCCGCATGAATGAATTGCTGGATGAACTGCAAATTACTCACATCAGGTCGAATCCGGCGATGTCCCTGTCGGGCGGTGAGCGACGACGCGTGGAAATTGCCCGCGCACTGGCCAATTCACCCCGTTTCATTTTGCTGGACGAGCCCTTTGCTGGCGTCGACCCAATTGCTGTGATTGAAATCCAGCGGATTGTCAAATTCCTGAAGGATCGGGGGATTGGCGTGTTGATCACCGACCACAACGTTCGAGAGACGCTTGGCATCTGCGACCGAGCGTTTATTATCAGAGCTGGTACCGTTCTTGCTTCAGGTGAGCCTCAGGACGTGGTCAAAAATGAAGATGTGCGTCGGTATTACCTCGGAGAGCATTTCTCGATGTAGTACCTAATCGGTGCTTACCGACGCGTCGTTGACTGCGTTTGTCGGAAATTGATTGTCCATCCGCCGGCCCCCCTGTTTCATCGGTACTCTAATTCCGGAGTTCGATGAAACCATCTCTACAACTGCGCTTTAGTCAGCAACTCACGCTGACTCCTCAGCTCCAGCAATCGATTCGACTGCTGCAAATGTCGACCCTTGAGCTGGGCCAGGAGATCGAGCAAGCGCTGTTCGACAACCCCATGCTTGAGAGGGCCGACGATCCGCTCGACTCGGCGCTCCGCCTGGCCCCTAACGGTGGCCTCGAGCAAGCTGATAACGCGGACTCGGCCGAATCGCCGCGCGCGGCCGAGCCTCAAAATGAGGCTGCCTCAGACGCAGACAACGGTCAGGACGCAGGCAACGAGAACAAGGATGCTCCCGCTCAGACTGAGCAGCCTCAAAGCGATTCCTACGACGCCGACTGGCAGCAGCGCGCCCCGCGGTCTCGGGCAGAAGGCAGCGACGATGAGAGCGACTACCCCCAGCTCGCAGGCTCAGAAGCGAGTCTGTTTGATCATCTGATGCAACAGCTGACCTCAACCATGGTCAGTCCGCGAGATCGAGTCCTGGTGGAATTGCTGATTGGCGAACTCAACGATGATGGGTATTTACAAACCGATCTGACGGAAATCTTTGAGATGCTGCCCGCCGAGGCAGAAATCGATGAGCAGGAGGTGGTTTCAGCGCTGCGCCTGCTGCAAAGCTTTGATCCGGTTGGCGTAGGCGCCCAGGATTTGCGGCAATGCCTACTTTTGCAGGTCGACGCACTGATTGCTGAGGCAAGCCCGCTAGCACAAGGATCGTCCACTTCGAACGCATTGGCGCTCGCCCGGCGGCTGATTGATCAGCATTTAGAGATTTTGGCCGCCAAAGACTTTAATAAACTGAAAAGAACTCTTAAATGCAATGATGAAATGCTGAAGGAGGCCCAGGCCATCATCATCGGGCTTTCACCTCGACCTGGTGCTAAATTCGCCCAACCTGAGCTTAACTACATCGTTCCTGACGTAACTGTCAAAAAGGGCGCTGACGGCTGGGAAGTGTTTCTGAACCCCGGCGTGATGCCGAAACTCCAAGTTAACGACATGTACGCCGACATTCTGCGCCGAAACAGGGGCATTAGCGGCAACTTGTCGGGGCAGTTGCAAGAAGCCCGCTGGTTGATTAAGAATGTTCAGCAGAGGTTTGACACCATTCTCCGGGTATCAAGAGCCATTGTTGAAAGACAAAAAGCCTTCTTCTCTCACGGTGAGGTCGCAATGCGGCCTCTCGTGCTGCGCGAAATTGCAGACACTCTGGGCCTGCATGAATCTACGGTTTCTCGCGTCACGACCCAAAAGTACATGCTCACGCCACACGGCACTTTTGAGCTTAAGTACTTCTTTGGCAGTCATGTGGCGACCGATAGCGGCGGAGCCGCTTCATCAACCGCGATTCGAGCCCTGATCAAACAACTCATTGCTGCGGAGGACACCCGACACCCACTATCAGACAACAAGATTGCCCAACTGCTCGGCGAACAAGGGTTTGTTGTTGCCAGAAGGACTGTCGCGAAATACCGGGAAGCGTTGCGGATTTACCCGGTCTCACAGCGCAAGACTCTCTAGCACGCCTGACGACCTTGTTTGGCCAACCATCATATTTGTTGCGGATCAGTCCGGAAAAATCCGGTGTGAAGCAAAAGGAGGTTGCATGAATCTATCGATCAGCGGTCACCACGTCAGCGTTACCCCTGCCCTACGGGAATACGCTACCGGCAAACTGGAGCGAATCACTCGCCACTTCGATCATGTCATTGATATACAGATGCTGTTCTCGGTCAACAAACTGGCGCAGAAGGCTGAAATCAACTTACATGTGCGTGGCAAGGACCTATTTGCTGAGTCGACTGACGAAGATCTTTACGCGGCAATCGACAGTCTGGTCGACAAGCTTGATCGGCAGGTCATCAAATACAAGACCAAACGGGCCAAACATGGCCATGAAGCGCTGAAACATCAACCCGTTGAGGAATTGTCTCCGGACTTCTGACAACCTAATTGGACAGAACTGAACCATTTTGGGGCCGGTCGAACACATTCGGTCGGCCCCTGAGTCATTTTTTAGACTGGCCCGGCCGTTGGTTCATACACAGAATCGGTGAATTGGTTCACACTATCTGCTGCACAGCACCAATTTTGCCGCGCCAAACGAATGCCCACTTCTATAATCCCCTCCACTGAGCTTTTCCCGATGTTCGGGAACTCTCGTTGTTTATCCGGCAATGAGTGTGAACCAGTTTTTGGGACCATTGACTAATGAATCGGATTTCCCGACTGCTAACCCCCGACAATGTCCGGGTGGACCTGCCAGTCACTAGCAAGAAGCGCCTGTTTGAACAGGTCGGGCTGATGTTTGAAAGCAGTCATCACATCGAGCGAGATACCGTTTTCGATTCTCTGTTCGCACGCGAGCGTCTGGGCTCAACTGGGCTTGGCGAAGGCGTCGCCATCCCTCACGGCCGTATCAAGGGCTTGAAAGAAGCGCTCGCTGCGGTCATTCGCGTCGCCAACCCCATTCCGTTCGATGCCCCCGATGGCGAGCCCGTCAGCCTGCTGGTTTTTTTGCTTGTCCCGGAAAATGCCAATGAGGAACATCTTGAGATCCTCTCCGAGCTGGCCGAGTTGTTGTCTGACGAAACCGTGCGCGAATCACTGATGACGCAGACCGACCCTGCGCAGATACATCGTGCGCTGTCCGCCTGGACGCCCTATCGCCCCGCGGCGTGATCCTTCCTGATGACAGTCCCTATTGCTGGTCTGCTTAAGGAAAGAGAGGCCGAGCTAAGTCTGCGGCTGCTGTCCTCAGCGACCGGAGAGAACGCTCATCTTGCCCACGCGAATGCCGAACCAGCGGATCTGGTTGGCCACCTCAATCTCATCCACCCCGGTCGAATCCATGTCATTGGCAAACCCGAAATGGCGTTCATTGATCGCCTGGATGATCACCGCCGCACCGCGCTTTTAAGAGATTTGCTAGCTGGACATCCGCCAGCGATCATTTTTGCTGAAGATCTGCTTGCACCTGACTTCCTGCTCGTCCAAACGGAAGCCGCCGGGCTGCCCGTGTATGGCACGCCAGAACCGGCCGCCCGGGTCATTGAGTCCTTACGGTCGCTGCTCGCTCGCGCGCACGCCGCAACGACTTCGGTCCATGGCGTGCTTATGGACGTGCTGGGGATGGGGGTATTGATTTCCGGCCAATCCGGACTGGGCAAGAGCGAACTAGCGCTCGAACTCATCAGCCGCGGGCACGGTTTGGTGGCTGACGATGTGGTCGAACTCACCAAGATTTCCAGCAACACTCTGGAGGGGCGATGCCCGCCACTGCTGGCCAATCTGCTGGAAGTCCGAGGCCTTGGCCTGCTGGACATCCGAGCGATCTTCGGTGAAACCGCTGTGCGCCGTAAAATGCGCCTGAAATTGATTGTGCAACTGGTTCGGCGCTCCGACATGCTCGATGAGACAGAGCGCCTGCCACTAAAAGCGCAAACTCAGAGTATCCTCGGGATTGCTGTCCGATCGGTGGTGATTCCAGTGGCTGCAGGGCGTAACCTGGCGGTCCTGACTGAGGGCGCCGTTCGATCGACCGTATTGCAGCTTCGCGGCGTTGATACGACGGCAGAGTTCGTTGAAAGGCAGCGCCAGGTGATCGCCAGCACCGGCGACGAGCCTTCTACTTAGCAAGGATGAGTGTTTGAAAGTCGTATTGGTCACGGGAATATCAGGCTCAGGCAAGTCCATTGCTGCCAATGCGCTTGAAGATGATGGCTACTTTTGCATCGATAACTTACCGCTGCGGTTCCTCCATGATGTGACAGTGTCACTGCAGGATGACGGCCTCGACCACGTTGCCGTGGCAATTGATGCGCGTGCCGGCGACATTCGCGACCTACCGAAAATTGTGAATGGTCTGTCGCAGTCCGGTCATGATGTCAAAGTCATCTTCCTGAATGCTCGAACAGACGTTCTCATCCAGCGCTATTCAGAATCGCGCCGTCGCCACCCCTTGGCGCAGCGAATCCATGCTGACAACGTCCCGCCCACGCTCGAAGAATCCATTGAGCGAGAACGCGAACTCATGAGCGACATGATGGAGCTTGGCAACGCGCTCGACACAAGCGACCTGCACCCCAATTCCATGCGCAAGTGGCTTCGCGAAATGGTCGGCGCCGATCGCACATCTCTCACGCTGGTGTTTCAATCGTTCGCGTTCAAATATGGCATTCCGCTCGATGCTGATTTGGTGTTTGATGTGCGCTGTCTGCCCAACCCGCATTACGTACCCGAGCTCAAAAAACTCACCGGGCGCGACAAGCCCGTAGCAGACTATCTGAGTGAGATTCCTTCGGTTACCAGCATGGTTGATCAAATCAGTGACTTTCTGAACAACTGGCTGCCTCACTATATTCAAGAACACCGCAGCTATCTGACCGTTGGCATCGGATGCACGGGTGGTCAACACCGAAGCGTCTACTGCGTGGAAACATTGGCGCAACGTTTCTCGCGAACTGAAAGCGTCCTGATCAGACACCGTGGCATACAGATGCGCGAAGTCTCGCCCATTACGGCCACCCAGACACCGTGACAGAACGAGTCGCGCCGGAGGGGCCGGCCAGTCCGCTGGTCGAGCTACCGATCTTCCCGCTGAGCACCGTTTTGTTTCCTGAGGGCGTGCTGCCCTTGCGCATCTTTGAGGCGCGCTACATGGATATGGTGCGCGACTGCCTGAAGAGTGAAACTCGGTTTGGCGTTTGTTTGATTACGGACGGGGGCGAGGTTGGCCAGCCGGCGGAACATACCCCGTCAGGCTGCTCTGCTGCAATTACCGAGTGGGACATGGAGCAGCTTGGCCTGCTTAATATTCGCACGATCGGTCAGCGCCGTTTCTCGATTGAATCAACCCGGCTTGAATCCAACGGGCTGATCATGGCCCAGGTCAGTTTTGTTGACCCTGAATTTGACACAGCGGTGCCGGCAGAATTTGCGCCATGCGTCGCCCTGCTTGAGCGCATCGTTCGCGACCTGGTTGAAAAAGAAACTGAACCCATGCGCAAAATGATCGAGCCGCCCTACCAGTTCAAGTCGGCAAGCTGGGTGTCGAATCGGCTGTGCGAGTTTCTGCCGATTCCGGGGCCTGCCAAACAAAAGCTCATGATATTGAACGATCCGCTGGCGCGGTTATCTGTGGTACATGACTTCTTGATCAAGCAAGACGTCATCTGAGCATTGTCTCCCCCGCGCTATTGACCCGTCCATAGATCATCTGATTGCGCGGCGACCGCTTCAAGCAATGCCTTGATCGGCCTTGGAAGGGCTGATTGCGCTGCTGCTCCCAGTGGCAATGGCCGGAGTCCGGCCTCCTGAACCTGCGAAGCGCGGAATTTCACGCGCACCATCACCGGATGCAGACGAAGCTTGAAATGAGTAAAGATATGATCGATTGGCGGTAGCTGACTAGCGTTGCTCGCATCTGCTGCATCAACGACGACATGAGCCGACAAACCCGCGTTGCCCAGCAGCGTTTCGATCTCGGTGTCAGCCTGCAGGTCTGATTCAGGCAGGCTTAACAATCCACCCCAGATACCGGAATCCGGCCGTTGCTCTACCAGGACCTGCTGCTCAGCGTCGATCGCGAGCACAATCGTCGTTTCGCGCTGTGGGAGTGACTTTTTCTTGCGCCTGGTCGGCAATTGGGCCACCTGATCGGTTTGAAACGCCTGACACGTTTCAGAGACCGGACAACCAGAACAGTTAGGCCGATTGCGCGTGCATACGGTTGCACCGAGATCCATCAGCCCCTGCGTGTAAGCCACCAGATCGGTTTGCGGCAATTCGTGCTCAGCGAGCGGCCACAGCTGACGCAAAGTCGCAGGCGTATCGGGTACACCCTCGATTGCGAAGTGTCGACAAAACACACGCTTGACGTTGCCATCCAAAATCGCATCACGCTGACCATGAGCAAACACTCTGATTGCCGCCGCGGTTGACCGTCCAATACCTGGCAGCGCCTCAAGGCCGGCACGCTCAATTGGGAACTGGCCACAATGCTCACTCACGACCTGCTGCGCGCACCGATGCAGATTACGCGCACGGCTGTAATATCCGAGGCCGCTCCACAGCGCCATCACTTGCTCGGCTGGCGCCTGGGCGAGCGACTGCACAGATGGAAATGCGTTGAGAAACCGCTCAAAGTAAGGCAGGACCGTGATCACCTGGGTTTGCTGGAGCATGACCTCCGACAACCAGACACGGTAGGCGGTACGATCGGACTGCCATGGCAAGCCATGGCGACCACTCACGCGTTGCCAGGCCACGATGCGCTTTGCAAATGACTCTGATTCAGACGATGATTGCACTGTGTTGTTGGCTTTGAGCACTAAGAGCGACATGAACGATAAGACCGATAAGGCTAACCGAATAACAACTGTCCGTTTGAAAACCAGGAGACTCTCATGACCAAATCAAGCAAACGCTTTTCTCATGCCATCTTTGGCGCGGCCTTCACCGTCGTTTTGGCACTCACACTGATTGCGACACCGGAGCCCGCCGATGCTCAAAGCCGCTACGGCAAGCAAAAAGTGGTTTATCACATCAATTACGACAACCCGAAAAGACAAAAAGGCGCTTTGATCAATATTCAGAATCACATCAATGCAGTCGGCAAAGAAAATCTCGACCTCAAAGTCGTGCTGCATGGCAACGGCCTGGCCTTACTTCTTGAACCCGACTCCCTGCCTCAACTCAAGCGTTTCAAGCACGCAAATGCCGACCTGAACATGACCGCGCGTGTTGATGAACTGAAGTTGCAAGGCGTCGAGTTCAACGTCTGCCAGAACACCATCAAGGGCAGAAAAGTTGACCTGGCCAACGACATGTATGACGTGGATGACCAGGATGTTGTCCCGAGTGGCGTTGCAGAAGTAGCCCGGCTGCAGCAGATGGGGTACGCCTACATCAAGCCGTAACCGCCTAACCACCCAACCACTAAGGAACGCGAATGGAAGCCAGCTTCTGGCATCAGCGGTGGGAGGATGAGCAAATCGCGTTTCATGAGAAGCGCGGTAACCACCTGCTCACCCAGTATTTCAAGCGTCTGAGTTCGTCAGGTGTTGCCACGCGCGCATCGGCGACACCCACCCGAGTGTTTCTGCCCCTGTGTGGCAAGACGCTGGATATCGGCTGGTTGCTTGCTCAGGGATGCCAGGTGGCGGGCGCAGAACTCAGCGAACTCGCCATCAGGCAGCTGTTTGATGAGCTTGGCGTGACACCACAAGTCAGCAAGGCCGGGCAGCTTATGCACTTCCAGGCACCGGATATTGACATGTTCGTCGGTGATATTTTTGACTTGTCGCGCGAGGCTCTGAGACCCGTCGATGCGATCTATGACAGGGCAGCACTGGTTGCCTTACCCGATGAGATGCGCCTTCGCTACGCCCGTCATCTCACTCACATCACGGCCAATGCCCCTCAGTTGTTAATCTGTTTCGAATATGAGCAGAGCCAAATGGAAGGTCCGCCATTTTCAATCGATGCAGCGCAAGTCGCCCTTCAATATAAGGATCAATACGCCATTGAGTTTTTAGGCGCACGTGAGGTGCCTGGCGGACTTAAAGGCAGAGTTGCTGCTAATGAAAGTGCGTGGCTGCTGCGCCCGCAATCTGAAATCTAAACTCGGTCAGCAACGCATCGCACCCGTTGCCCTACGCCCGTGAAAGCCAGCGGGCCTGTCACCGATAACCTCCGTGGCATTGGCTGGGCACTGCTGGCGACTGCGCTCTTTACGTTGGCAGCAGCCATGGCCAAAGTCGCAGTCAATGACTACCACGTCCTGCAGATCCTTTTCTTTCGGCAGCTCATGGTTTTTTGCTCTTCGCTGCCCGCGATCAGTCGATCGTTTCCACAGAGTTTGCACACGACCCAGCCCTACTGGCACTTGCTTCGGTTATGCGGCGCTTTTACAGCCTTGTCGTGTGGCATTTGGGCCGTTGCAGTCTTACCCTTGACCACCGCGATCACGTTGGGTTTCGCACAAGTATTTTTGGTGGCCGTCCTCGCGCGCTTGTTTCTTGGCGAAGCGGTTGGCTATCACCGCATGGGCGCTGTGCTCGTTGGGTTCATTGGTGTTGTCATCGTCATGCGGCCAGGCGCTGATGGCCTGATCAATTTGCATGCACTGATTCCCGTTGCGGGCGCGCTCGGCGCGGCGGCGGCGATTATCTCGGTACGGCGCCTGTCTCAAACAGAATCAACCGCCACGCTCCTGGTTTACCAGGCGTTGTTTGTTGGACTGTTGGCTGGCATCCCTTTGCTGTGGTTTTGGGTTTCACCAACTCTCAGTGATACAGCCTTTCTCCTGGGCATGGGGGCCATTGCCGCCATGGGTCAATGGAGTGGTGTTAAAGCGCTGCGACTTGGAGAGGCCAGCGTGATTGGCAATGTCGAGTACATCAAGCTCGTCTACGCCACGTTGCTGGGCTTTGTAGTCTTTGCCGAACTGCCTGACCAGTACACGATCATTGGTGCAGCCGTGATCATTGGCTCATCAGCTTTTTTGTTTCGCCGGGAGAGTCGCCAACAGCGGCGAAACATTCGCTAAGTGAATGAGAACGCCTATGCTGGCTGCAAAACCTGTTCGGGTTCGGCCGTCTGCCCTAGCAAGGCTTTAACGGGTGAGGCCGCAGATTCGAACGCAGCAAGCTTTTGCTCTGCATCGGTTTTGGTTGCTTCAATTTCGGCGATCTTGTCGTCAAGGCTCTCGTTGGCATCAAGCACTCGCTTAACGGAGTCAAGGCGGCGTTTGAGTTGCCCCTGGTGCTCGCGCACCTGTCCTTCTATGGGCGCCATGATCGAGCGCAGCCAGGCCTGAATTTCTTTTGCGGCGGCCTTATAAACATCTTTCAAGCGAACCGCGATCGTTTCGAAGAAGCGGCGCATCAGCGCCCAACGCTCTGTGGTCATCATCGTGGCCGGGCCAAACTGGTTCTTGCGCACGGCATCCAAACGCTCAATTTCACGCACGTAACGATCCATTGAGAAAACAACCGGACTACCCAGATTCAAGCCATGCTCGGCGCTGAAGCTGCGGTACATCGCACCCATCATCGTGCAGACCTCGCGAATCACAGCATCCGCCTCGTTCATGTCGTCGCGGACACGATTGAACAGATGATTCATACCCTCGTGAAGCCCAAGCGATAACTTGGAGGCGCGCATCATGTCGCGAGACTCGCGAACATGTCGCTTTAAGCGGTCATTACCGGTAGTGGAATAGAGCGCTGCCGAATGACGCGCGAACACCGAACGCAGGCCTTGCAACTGGCGCAGGCTCTTGTCGAATTCTTCGCGCTCCATGCGGATCCGCGTGGCCATGTGACCCATTTTGTCGCGATTCTTTCCGCGCAGGCCTGACAACTCAAACACTTGTTCGGCGGCGTTGCGCCGCTGCGCATTCAACAAACTGGTGATCTGTCCAGAGACGGCGTCAAACTCACGGCCAACATGTTCACCGACAATCCGCTGCTGCTGCGGCACGATGTCCTCAGCCAGTGTGTTTTCAAGCGCCACAATGCCGCTTCGCTCAAGCAATGGGTCATCATTCTGTACGCGCGCAACCAAACCTTTCTGCGCAGAAACCGGGTAGATCCGGTCAGTGCCAATGCGTAAGGTCTCAGCAACACTGTCAACCTGCCCATTGATCTCCCGCTCAATCTGTTCGACTGACTTGAGTTCGTCCCAAAGCCCGTCAATTTTATTGAGCACAACCAGACGGCCAGTCTCGTGCGAAGCGCTAATGTGCTCGCGCCAGACGTCTATATCCGATTTGGTGACACCAGCATCTGCAGCTAATACAAACAGCACCGCATCAGCATTGGGGATCGTATTGATGGTCAGTTCAGGCTCATTACCAATGGCGTTGAGTCCTGGCGTGTCGATGATCGTCAGACCAGCCTGTAACAAGGGATGCGGCATGTTGACCAGTGCATAACGCCATCTGGGCACTTCGACAGTCCCGTCCTGGTTAATGGCAAAGCCATCGGTATTCTCATCGGTCCCAACGAAAAAGCCCAGCTCGCTCGCGCGGTCAGGCGACACGCTATCCACTTCTTTAACCGATTCAAATGCGGCCTTTAGTTCACCCGCATTACCAGCCGAAAAGGCACGCAGCGCCCACGAGTCGATCTCTTCACGCAGTTGCGTAATCGGCCGATCATCCAACCGGCTCTCCATTGGGAGCAAGCGGATACCGGGCGGTTGAGTCGGATCCCAGTACAGTTCAGTCGGGCACATCGTCGTGCGGCCAGCCGAACTCGGGACGATTCTTTGTCCCTGATCAGCAAAAAATAGGGCGTTAATCAGCTCCGACTTGCCGCGGGAGAATTCCGCTACGAACGCGATTGACACGGCATTTCTGCCCAGGCGCTGCTGCATGCGCTCAACCCGTTCAAGCAAAGTCGGATCTGCTAAGCCAGACTCCGCGAGCCACTCATGTAACCCGGTGATTGCCTGGCTTAAATCGCCCTGCCATCCCCCGAGATCTTGAATTGTCTTGTCTAAAACACCCATCTAGCGCAGCTCGTGTTTGAAGTCGGTCTATGGTTTATTGGCCCGAACTTGGCTCTTGCCTACGCCGGTTTAGGCGGTGGGCATTCCGAGATCAGTCGAAAAATCTAGCACATGCAGCATCAGGTACCGCATTTAGAGCATTGATTATGAGGTCAGCCCCTCGGATGGTAAGCCCTGGTCCTCTGGAAGGCGGATAAACGGAACTCAACGGGCGCTAAACGGGCGTCAAACTTGGTGAATTATTCCCTGTCTGCCCTATTCGGGGCTGTCTTGACCCCTATCGTGCTCATTTAGGCGTCTGCGCTGCAGAAACGGATCGGCTGCAACGGGCGCCAGGAACGCCCATTTCGCGTCGACCCATTCTACCGCGCGGACGCCTAGCGCTGACAGACCGGGCACCAATAGGTGGCCCGTGCCTGCTGGACTGTTCGCTTGATCGGCGTGTCGCAATGAAGACAAGGCAAGCCTTCCCGGCCGTAAACTTGGCACGAGAGCTGAAAATATCCACCGCTACCGGTCGCACCGGCAAAGTCGCGAAGGGTTGTACCGCCCTGATCAATCGCATCGGCGAGCGTTACCCGAATAGCCTGGGCGAGTCGCTCACATCGCGGGCGGGTCAGTCGTCCAGCAGCGACACCCGGGCGGATGCCTGCCCGATAAAGGCTCTCCGACGCATAAATATTGCCAACACCCACCACCGCGAGTCCTGCCAGGAGGAACTGCTTTATGCTGACTTTGCGACCGCGACTCGCGGCATACAGTACGCTCCCATCAAACGCGCCCTCTAGCGGCTCAACCCCCAGTGAGGCCAGCAAAGCGTGCTCCAATACAGGTCCGGCCGCCCGGTCATGCCAAACCATGGCGCCAAATCTTCTGGGGTCGTTGAACCTGAGCACGCCTTCATCGAACTCAATGTCGATGTGATCATGTGGCTTGACCGGCATACCGGCTGGAACGAACAGCAAATTGCCAGACATCCCTAAATGCATCAGCAGCGTGCCGTTGCTAAAACGCGCCAGCAGATATTTGCCACGCCGCTCGAGTGCGTTTAGCGCGCGCCCTTCCAGCAGCGACGGTAGACTCGGTTCTACTGGCCAACGAAGTCGGCCCTCCCGAACGATCACTCTGTGCACCATTCGCCCCTTGAGATGAGGCTCCAGACCCCGTCGAACGACCTCGACTTCAGGCAACTCAGGCATCCACCCTTCCTTGCCGCAGCTTGGAAATCAACCTAATATCGTCGCATGAAAACAGCGTATCTCCTCCGAAGTGGCCGGTCGGTCTCTCCCATCATATTGGCGCTGTTGCTCTCAGCCTGCGCAGTCACCCCGCCTGGTGGATCGAATCTGACGACCCAATTGTCGCCAGGAGACAACACTTCGACCAAACAGGCTGAGAATGACAAGCCAGCGAAGCGCGAAGCCCAGGTTTTGGCAAATAGAAGCCTGTACAGCCACTCTGAGCCGGAAAAATCCGAGAACCTGCCTGATATTGATCTAAACCCGCAACTGCTATTTCAGTTGCTCGCCTCTGAGATCGCGGCCCAACGCGGCCAGTTGGGCAGTGCGACGGCCACCTATCAGCGCATGGCCGAAGATACGCGCGACCCGCGCCTGGCCAGAAGAGCAACCGAACTGGCCCTTGCCCAGCGAGCGCTCGACAGAGCCCTGCCAGCCGCACGGCTTTGGTATGAACTGTCACCGGATTCTGCCCAGGCCGGCGCTACCCTTGAGACGCTTCTTCTGTCGACTGGTGACCTCGAAGCGGCGGAGCCTCTGATGGCCAAGCGGCTGACCAAAGCTCGCAGCGATAAGAAGTTGCCACAGTTCTACCGGCAGACAGAGCGCTCTCTTTCCCGCGTCACTGATAAAAAAGCGGCACTAGAACTGCTCGACCGAATTGCGGTCAAGGATCAAGATCTGACCGAAGCACGCTTGGCTTTAGCGGCAGCCGCCAACGCGGCCGGAGACGGTGAGCGGGCGGTACGCGAGTCCGAGGCTGCGATCGGACTCGATCCGTCAAACGAACTCACGGCCATTACCGCGGCGCGATTTGCCCAGGATGGACCGGCAGGCAAGGCGCCTGGTATCGCAATCCTGGATGACTTTCTGGCTCGCAAACCTAAAGCCATCGAGGCGCGCTTCTCATATGCCCGTCTGCTCGCCAGTGAGGGCAGAAAACAGGATGCTCGGGAGCAGTTCGAGCTCGCGCTCAAACAGGAACCGGAGAGCCCGGCCATCCTTTTCTCGCTCGGGCAGCTGGCCTATCAGACCGAGCAGAAAGAACTGGCGATTGATTACCTCAGTCGCTATGTCGCCCTGCCTGAGTCTGTCCAGCGCGACAACAATCCGGCGTATTTGTTTCTGGGGCAGATTGCCGAAGAGCTGAAACGATACGACGAGGCGGTTGGTTACTACGGCGAGGTCGGCCAAGGCGATCAGTATCTGGATGCTCGCATTCGCGGCGCCATTTCAATGGGCAATGCGGGCAAGGTTCAAGAAGGCCGGGACCAGCTTCGCTCAACCTCGGTTGGATCGGCACGCGAGCGCGCCAGGCTGACCAGTGCTGAAGCTGAAATTCTGCGCGTCGCTGGTGATAACCAAAGCGCGTTTGATCTCCTGGATGCTGCCGTTCAGAAGCAGCCTGAGAATCCCGATCTACTTTATGACCATGCCATGTCGGCTGAGCGTCTCGATAAGATTGACGTTCTGGAGAAAAGCCTGCGCAAGGTGATTAAAATCAACCCTGAAAGCGCGCATGCCTACAACGCGCTGGGCTATACCCTAGCAGATCGCAATCTGCGTCTTGACGAAGCGCGCGAACTCATCGAGAAGTCACTCAGCCTGGCGCCTGAAGATCCGCACATTCTGGATAGCATGGGATGGGTCTTGTACCGGCAAGGTGACCTTGAAGGGGCAGAGAAATTCCTACGCAAAGCCTTTGACAAAAGCCCTGAAGCAGAAGTCTCCACTCACCTGGGTGAGGTGCTGCATATGCTTGGGCGACTCGAAGAGGCCCGTGAGGTATGGGCAAAAGCCCAGGAACTTGATCCAGACAACAAGATTCTCAAGTCAACACTCGCGCGCCTTAACATCAGTCTGTGAGGGTCGGACTGAGATTGCGTTCACGCTTGCCGGCAGCAACTGACCGATCCAACCGACGCAGTGCCCTAATGGCGCTGATCGGTGGCGCGGCCACGTTGGCTGGTTGTGTTGCGCCATCCGTTCAGGCGCCCGGCGATGGCCAGGTTTCTGAGTGGCAGGGGAGATTTTCAATCACATTGACCGACCCGGTTGACCGGAATAACAACGCTTTGGAACCACAGGAAGAACGCGCTCAGGGTCGATTCAAACTGGTTCGGGGAGACGAATCCCTCGATCTCAAGCTTTTCTCGCCTTTTGGACAAACACTTGCAAGCGCGGTCAGCACGCCCGCAGGCGCTGTGCTCACAACCTCAGACGGCAAGGTCTTTCGGGCATCAGACCCTGACGCCTTGATCGAGCGCGCGCTTGGCTGGAAGATCCCAGTGAGCGAACTTCCAGGGTGGCTTGACGGCAGCGGTTTGACCGAAGCAGATGAGCCCGCAGAGAAGAGCGACTGGTCGGTGCGCGCCGAGAAACGATTTGCTTCAGGTCAGCCCCGCCGATTGAGCGCTCGCTGGCCCGCGGTCCAGCGTTTCAACGAGCGACGCATTAAGTTGTTTCTCGTAGTGGACCGGGCCTCATGAGCGGCGCCCCTGAACCTATCGCCCCGGTCGAGCTACGCCACTGTCTGGCGCCAGCAAAGCTCAATTTATTCCTGCACGTGCTGGCTCAACGCGAAGACGGCTATCACGAGCTGGAGACCGTGTTTGAACTCGTTGACCTATATGACACGCTCAGCTTCAGTATTCGCTCTGACGGGGCCATCATGCGGCGCGGCGGCGTGCATGGGCTCGCCCACGACAATGATCTGAGCGTACGCGCCGCACGGCTCCTGGCGGCAGCCAGCGAAACGCGTCATGGCGTCGACATCGCCATCGACAAACGCATTCCCATGGGCGGCGGCCTGGGCGGCGGTAGCTCCAATGCAGCGACCACCCTGCTCGCGCTCAATCGTCTATGGCAGGTCAACTGGCCGGTGGCTCGCCTTGCGCGACTCTCTGCACAGCTTGGTGCAGACGTTCCGGTATTTGTGCAGGGAACGGCTGCGTTTGCCGAGGGAATCGGGGAAAAACTGACGCCACTGACCCTTGATTCTCAAAGCTATGTCATCGTTGCCCCGCCAGTGACCGTCCCAACGGCAGAAATATTCAGCGCACCCGAATTGACACGGGATTCGAAACCCCTCAAAATCCTGCCTCTTTCGCGGCTGAACGTTAGTTTGATCGAGTCAATCGGTCGGAACGACCTTCAGGCTGTGGCCTTTGACCGGTATCCGGCAGTCGAGGCGGCGCTCACAGCCTTGACCGACTGCGCAGCAGAGATACTGAAAGAGGCTGACAGAGTCGCCAAGGCTGAGGCACGAGCCCGCGCCAAGGTGGCGAAGGCTGAGCAAAAGTTGGCTGAACAGAAATTGGCTGAAACGAAGGCTGCAGACGAAGCGGCTGCGAAAGACGGTAAGCAGGGCAGTAAGGGAAGTCAAAGTAAGACAAGTCAAGAAAAGTCAGCTGCCGCCGGGCGTGAGTCGGGCCAAGCATCTGATGAAAACTCCGAAGTCGAGGAGCCCGCGCCGGGCGCGCGTTGGTCGTCGGCAAGGATGAGCGGTTCTGGTGGTTGTGTGTTTTTGCCAGTGCCCAGTCATGAATTGGCTGAGCAAATCGCTCAAAGCGTGAACAAGCTTGGCGTGGGTGACGCAGTTGCGGTCCGCTCGCTGAAAATGCATCCGATGCGCTCCTGGGCGTTTGGGCGCGGCTTGCCACGAAAGTCGTAACATCCAGTGTTTGAGGGTCGTGACAACGACTCTGGCGGTACCGGATGGGGAGTGGCCAAGTTGGTTAAGGCACCGGATTTTGATTCCGGCATGCGCAGGTTCGAATCCTGCCTCCCCAGCCATTTAACTGCGGGCCCCGTTCTCAGGTCGGCAACCTGCGCAGTGTCATGCGCATCAAATAGCGCATATGCCTGCCATGTCTTCGAAATTTAGCCGCAACGATGTCCTGGCCAATGAAGGGCCTGTCCTTTTCACAGGGAACGCCGTACCGGGACTGGCCGGCGACATGGCCCGCCACCTGAATATTTCGCTGGGACGCGCAACCGTCAGTCGCTTCTCCGATGGCGAAGTCATGGTTGAGATTCTTGAAAACGTTCGCGGACGGGATGTCTACATCCTGCAGTCGACCTGCGCGCCCACCAATGATCACCTGATGGAAGTGCTGATCATGACAGATGCGTTGAAGCGGGCATCGGCTGGGCGCATCACAGCGGCGCTGCCTTATTTCGGCTACGCGCGTCAGGACAGGCGGGTTCGCTCGATGAGAGTCGCCATTAGTGCGAAGGTTGTCGCCAACATGTTGCAGGTGGCCGGCGTCGATAGGGTGCTGACCATGGACTTGCACGCCGATCAGATTCAGGGCTTTTTTGATATTCCAGTCGACAACGTCTATGCCGCGCCACTGCTGCTCGCCGATGTCCACAAGCAGCCCTTTGAAGACCTGATTGTGGTGTCGCCTGATGTTGGCGGGGTTGTGCGTGCCAGAGCTTTGGCCAAACAACTTGATTGCGAATTGGCGATCATTGACAAGCGTCGCCCCAAAGCCAATGTTGCTGAAGTCATGAACATCATCGGGGATGTTGAGGGTCGCACCTGCGTGATCATGGACGACATGGTTGACACCGCCAACACGCTTTGCAAAGCGGCTTCAGCCCTCAAGGAAAAAGGCGCCACTCGCGTGGTTGCCTACTGTACACACCCTGTTCTGTCTGGCGGGGCAGTCGCACGCGTTGCTGAATCAACGCTCGACGAACTCGTGGTCACGGACACCATTCCACTGCCACGTGACGGTAAGGCCTGCGATAAAATTCGCGCCCTCAGCGTCGGTCAATTGCTGGCCGAGACCATCCTGAGAATCAACCGCGCCGATTCGGTTTCATCACTTTTCGTTGACTAGCCTTTTGGCTGGTCAAATAACCCGTTGCGGTTGGTCGCGACCGTCAACGACACCTTTGGAGCAACACCATGAAAGTTTCAGCTAACCCACGGCAATTGCAGGGATCGAGTGCGAGCCGCCGCCTGCGCCGTGCCGGACGAGTTCCCGGCATTGTTTACGGCGCCGGTAAAGACGCCACTGCGATCGATATGGATCACAACACCTTGTTTCACGCCCTGCGCGTTGAAGCATTTCAGTCTTCCATTTTGGATATGGATATTGGCGGCAAAGCAGAGAAAGTCGTCCTGCGCGATGTTCAGTGGCATCCGTACAAGCGTCTCGTCATGCATGCCGACTTTCAGCGCGTGCTGGCCAATGAGAAGATGACGCTGTCAGTGCCGCTCCACTTCAATGGCGAAGAAGATTCCCCAGCAGTCAAACTGAACAACGGCATCATCAACCACGTGATGACTGAAATTCAGGTGAGCTGCCTGCCAGCCGACCTGCCAGAGTACATCTCCATTGACATGTCCGAGGCAGATCTGGATACCTCAGTGCACGTCAGTGACCTCAAAATGCCTGCAAATGTTGAAGCCGTCGTCACCGAAGGGACTGACCCGGTCGTGGCAACTGTCTCGGTCAAAGTCGTCAAGGAAGAGCCTACCGACGATGTGGCTGCGCCTGAAGCTGACGCAGATGCGCCTGCAGACGATAAGCCCGCTGATGAAGGCGAGAGCTGATCTCACCCCACCCTGCAATAAGCGCCCTTGCCAATGGCTGACATTCGTCTGATTGTCGGCCTTGGCAATATCGGGGCGGCCTACGAAGCAACCCGGCATAACGCCGGGTTTTGGTTTGTGGATCTGCTTGCAGATGAATACCGGGCGAACCTGGCACTGGAAACCCGGTTTCGTGGCGCAGTCGCCAAAGCCAATATCGGTGGTCATAGCGTCTGGCTGCTTAAGCCCCATACGCTCATGAATCTGTCAGGTCAGGCGGTTGCCGCGCTTACCAACTTCTACAAGATCGCCCCCGACGAAATTCTCGTGGTCCACGATGAACTCGATATGCTGCCGGGCCAGGCCAAACTGAAAAAAGGTGGTGGTGTCGCCGGTCACAACGGACTGAAGGATATTCGCCAGCGTTGCGGTGGCGATAATTTCTGGCGCCTGCGCATTGGCATCGGTCACCCTCGAGAGCTCAACTCGCGTCAGCCCGTGGCTGACTTTGTTCTGCGCCCACCCAGTCAGGACGACACGAACGCCATAGAAGATGCGATGCGCGCCGCCCTGCCACTAGTGCCTCAAATGCTGGGAGAAGACATGCGCGAGGCCATGCAAAGCCTGCACCGTGCGGTGGGTAAACCCCCTGCAAAACCGGCCGCCTCCTAGTCAGGGCCAGGCCCTGCTGATTCAAACGCGCTGACAGCCTGTTGGGTGCCCACAACGCCGACCGGGCCAAACGCTCCCCTCCGCCCCATTGGATCGACCTTTCGCGCCTATTCGAGCCGTCGCGTGGCGGCGCGCTTGATATGCTTTGGTGAACTCCAAAAAAACGAGAACACAGACGATGCAGGCGATGATTCTGGCGGGCGGCTTCGGCACTCGCATCAGCGAAGAAAGTACAGTTCGACCCAAACCCATGGTTGAGATTGGGGGGCGCCCGGTGCTTTGGCACATCATGAAGTCTTATGCCTCACACGGCATCAATGACTTTGTGATTTGCTGTGGCTACAAGGGCCACATGATCAAAGAGTACTTTGCTAGCTATGCGCTGGGTATGTCGGACGTCACCGTTGATCTTCGCAACAATTCTGTCACGATGCATCAAACAGAGGCTGAGCCCTGGACCGTCACCCTGGTAGAAACCGGGCTGAACACGATGACTGGCGGCCGCATGAAGCGGGCCGCAAAATACCTCAATTCAAACGAGCCTTTTTGCTGCACCTATGGCGATGGCGTGACCAACGCCAACATCGGCGAAGCCATTGAGATGCACAAGCGGGAAGGTCGCCTGTCAACAGTCACCGCAGTGCAACCCCCGGGGCGCTTTGGTGCTTTTACCTTGCCCGCAGACAAAACCCTGGTGCCAAGCTTTCAGGAAAAACCCAAAGGTGATGGTGCATGGATCAATGGCGGCTACTTCGTGCTCGATCCTCAGGTGATTGACTACATTGAAGGTGACGCAACGATTTGGGAACGCGAGCCCATGGAACGGCTCGCCGGAGAAGGCCAGATGACGGCCTACCGTCACACCGGCTTCTGGCAACCAATGGATACCTTGAGAGACAAACAGGTGCTAGAGGAACTCTGGGCCGAAAACAAAGCGCCCTGGAAGTCCTGGCAGGATTAGCCAGATCAAAGGCAGACCAGTAGAGCCGGGGCAAACACTCTACTGGTCTAAGGCCTAACGCGGCGCCACAGTCATATCGTCAAGGTAAAGCGAACCGCGGGATGCGTTCCAGCCAAACACTTGTACGTAGCGCGCATTGCCAGGCACCTGAAATTCGAGCTCGCGGCGGCTGTAAGTTGCCCCAAATGCACTCGACTTTTCCTCCCGGCCAATTTGCTGATACGCACTGTCATAAAACTTGATGCCAATCGTTGCGCCCGCGCCATTGGTCGCTTTACCCCATGCCGCAAACTGGTAACGCTGACCCGGCTGAACCGTCAGCACATTGGTACCCCCGCCGTTACCAGGCAGCACTCTCACCGCCCAATCACCACTGCGCGCGTTGCCATCATTGGTGGCATAAAAGCTACCCCACGCCCGCCAGGGTTCTATCGACCGGTTCTCAAAGTCGCTACTAAGCAGCACACTGCTACCCGCCGGCGTCGGCGTATCACTCGGCTGCTCCGGTGATTGATTCGCTTGCGCAGTACCGCCCACCTGATCAACCAGTGAGAAGTCGTCCACAAACGCTTGCCCGTTCGACGCATTCCATGCGAACAACTGCGCATAAGCAGCATTGTCCGGCAGCGTGAATTGCAGCACGCGACGTTCGTAGTTGGCTGAGAAAGACGGCGCTGTTACGGTTGCGCCAATTTGGTTAAACGACGAATCGAAGAACTTGTAGCCAATCCGCGCCTGGCCGGCAGTGGCCTTACCCCATGCCGAGTACTCATACTCGCCGCCCTGTTTGACGCTCGTAATGTTCGCGCCACCACCACTGGCAGGCCCAATGCGAGCAGCCCAGGAACCGGTCCGGGCATTGCCTTGCTGGATCGCAAAAGCACCCCATGCCTGCCAGGGTTGCCGACGGCCATCTTCAAAACCAGCGTTGTTCAGTAAGTTTTCGCCCTGAGCACCGGTTGCCGGTGGTGGGTCGTCAACGACGGGTTCAGCCGGCGCAGGTGCAGGTACTGGCGCGGGCTGCGCGGGCGGCGCCGGATTTGCATCAGCATTGCCAGTCACACTCAAGATGACTCGCTGGTAGCGCTTCATCGGATGACCAACGCCGTTATCCTTGACTTCGGCAATGACATGAATCTCTTTGCCAAGCGCGTCGCCAGGAATCGTGATGCGGGCATTGGCTGACGTGTTGGCGGCAATGTCGATTGCACGTCGCGTATAAGGCTTATCCCCCGCCTCACGATAGTGATACCAACGATAACTCAGCGCATTGCCGTCTGGGTCACTGGCTGTCACCCCCAGATTAACTGTTTGCCCCGGCGCGACCTGCCGGCGGTTACCACCAGTAACCGCCGAGATTGTCGGCGGGTGATTGGCCTGGCCATAGTTACTGTGCAGCGCCCAATCCATGCGCGCTGCGAAATCGCTTTGCAGATCAAAGACCCACCGCCAGAAACCTTTGCCTCGATTACCGTCGTCGTAGGCATCGGCCCAAAACTGAGTCCCCACTGGGCGCATGCGGCCGCCCCAACCTCCCCAGGTTGGATTTTCAAACGCGCGAAGGCCGTTATTCAACACATGAAAGAACGCCAGGGAGTCACCCTCTGAGTCGACGAAGTTATACAAATTGCCCAGCGGGCCATGACCGCGAACATTGCTCCCGTACCAACTGCTCTGATAGATATAGTTCTCTGCATGAGGGTTGGTCGCATCGGCAAGCGGGCCACCTGAGCGCCCTTGCAAGCGACCTGGTCCATAGCCATCGCCCTTATAGGCAAACAGCCAGGGCTGTGCGATTGGTTGAACGATCTGCAGGCTCGGGAAATTACGCTGCAACCACTCGGAATTACGCCCGGTTAGGCCATAGTAGGGCCCGCCATAAGGCGTTGGATCTTCCTGCTCAACAACCGCATAAATGCGGGCCTTTGCCAACGCGTTGTTCAATTGAGCAGTGGAATACGATGCCCGGATCCGGTAAAACGCCTGGGCGATGGTGCTCAGCCCACCCCACGCCTGCAGCCAGAGGCGGCGGCGATCACCGTCGATCAGTTTGCTGACAATCAGATTAGAGCCTTCGGTATCCCAACCCTCACCGACGGCACCGTTATCGTAGACATTGCCAAAGCCGCCACCAGGCGCTCCGAGGTTGCCGTTTTTGATGACCCCCCTGAGTTGGCCCGGTTCAGCCCAGCCCGAAGCGTGTCGCCGCAAATTTGGCAGTGTCTGCTCGTAGCGATCAATGGTCTGCTCAATCCAGCCGTTGCCACGGCGATGGTTCGCTACGGGCAATACGTCTCTGTGATGAAATTGGGAGTTGGTGTAGATCAACCCATCAATCTGTACGTCGTTTGCGTACATCAGCAGCCTGACCAACGAAGCCCGGTCGTCGCCTTCTCCATCGGTAGTCACGATGATTCGCTCTTTCGCGAAACTTTGCAGACTCATCAACATGGCGCCTGCTATCAGCGCCCTTACAACCCACTGCCACTTACTCATTTACCGCGCTCCCCTGCCCTTGGCGTGTCAAGCCAGCACATCGCTGGCGCGGCACGAATATCGCGGTTTTAAGTCAATCGAGTTGTAATATTTCTGCCGGGACTGTTGCGTCAAAATTCTTGACGTAACCCAAAGTAACTACTCAAATAGCGGTAGTCGATTTACTTGGCAGTGATTTCAGCCAATTTCTAGCGAGACACAACAAGTCACAAAAGACTGCCTAGACAGCAGAAACCCTGCCTCGCTAGGGGTTTGGCCTACTGGCGTAGCGCTCCCTGCCATTGGACGAAGGCCAGAACCAGAAGCCATTCGTCCAGATTCCAGACAAAGATACTTACCGCTGCACTACCTGACTTTTTGTAATGCGGTCCGCTTCGATGTCTGAAACGCGGCCATTTGCATCAAAGAAGACGGATATCTCAGCAAAACTGCTGCGCCAGAACCGCCAGCCCTCGGCCTGCATATCAGGGTTTTCGCTATGGACCGGCCAGCCAAGCGACATGATGACCTGATCACGGGTCATGCCTTTCATGATCTTGCCGCTATTGATCGCTTGTCTGATTTTGTCGGAGTACGCGCTCATCTCCTGACGCGGATCTTCACTGACCACGTAGCGAGCAGCGAATGCCTCGTTGCTCAAACCGCGGCTGTAATCGTTACCAAGATATTGGGTCTTGGACTCCCCAGCCACTTCAATAGCAGCCCGATAGCGTCCGTAGCCGGTCAGCGTCACCGGCGTACCAACGGGAATAACTCGCTTGCCTGGTTCCTGGTAATTGATATCCGATATCCAGGACCCGTCGGTTCGCATGTTGCAACACAGATAGCCTTTCTTGACCGGTTCGGCGGCAGGTGCCCCATCAAGCGAGATCTTCTGACACGCAGACAACACCATCGCGCTGCCAGCCAATAAAACGCACGCCCAGCGGGTTAACCGGCGATGCGATTGATTCAATTCCCCTGTCATGTTGACTCCTTGGTCTGTCTTGTTACGAGAATTTTTCTTCATCAACAAATTTACCGTAGCTCGCACCACAGGAATATGACCCGGAAGAATAAGTTCCGGCGCATCGTCTTGGCTGCGCAACAGGCCGCACTTTCAGAGTCACCCTGTCTTATTCAGTCTGATTAACCATTCACTGAAGAATTAATCAGGCACACTGCTCAGGTCCGCACAACATCTGACAGCAACACTGATCAGTGGCGCTGGCCACCTCGACTCTCTCCCCTCCTCCATATTTTTGCTGAGACACGCATGAGCGACCCCGTTCTACAACGGCCCGATGACACACTCGCTAAAAAAGCAGACGAGAGGCCGTGGGAAACGGTGACGCAATGGCTTGATCAAAACGAGCTTGATCAAGTTGCCAAGTTGCTGGATGCAATGCCGCCAAGTGAGGCAGCCCGCACCCTTACGCACCTGAGTGAGGAGGACCGACACCGTGTCTTGAGCAGTGTGCCTGCCCAGATTGCTGCCGACCTAATTGAAGAGTTTCCAATTGAGTTTGGCGCAGAACTGGTTGACTCGCTCAGTAGTGAGCGGGCGGCAGACGTGCTTAACCAAATCACGTCCGACACCCGGGCCGATCTCATCGCTGAGTCAATTCACGCAGAAGAAATTTTTGCCGAGATGGACCCCAAGGCGGCAGCCGACCTGCGTGAATTGGCGAGCTACGAGCCAGATACGGCGGGTGGTCTGATGGTGGCCGACTCTCTGACGATTTCAGAAGAGCAAACTGTTGGGCGGCTACTGCTTCGGCTCGCTGGCGAAGACGGTGATGATGACCGCTATCTGGGCCAAAGCCCGTATATGGTCGACGGCAATAATCGCGTTGTCGGTTACGCCAGCCTTGCATCCCTTCTCAAGGCAAGCCGCAGCGCAAAACTCAAAGAGGTCATGAGCCCAGCCATGACCGTGCCGGCAGACCGGGACCTGGACAAACTACTTGATCTGTTTGATAAGCATGACTTTCTGAGCATTCCCGTTTGCGACGACGACGGGCATATTCTGGGCATTGTGTCGCAGCACAATGTTGATGTAGCCGCGTTCGAACGGGCCGAGTCAGACAGCTATAAGCGTTCGGGCGTGGTGGGCGATGAACTGCGCTCGATGCCCCTTTGGCTACGCTCGCGCCGTCGCCTGGCATGGCTCACGGGCAATATCGGGCTCAATATTCTCGCGGCAAGTGTTATTGCAAGCTATGAGGCAACACTTGCAGCAGTCATCACCATTGCCGTGTTTTTGCCCATGGTGTCTGACATGAGCGGTTGTTCTGGCAATCAGGCGGTGGCTGTCAGCCTGCGCGAGTTAGCGCTTGGCCTCATAAAGCCGGTTGATGCGTTTCGCGTGTGGCTAAAAGAAGTGAGCGTCGGGCTAATTAATGGTTGTGTGCTGGGTATTGTTCTTGGCATTGTGTGCTGGGCATGGAAAGGCAACCCCTACCTGGGACTCGTCATTGGCCTAGCGCTTGCCATCAATACAGTGCTGTCGGTATCGATTGGCGGTGTCATTCCGTTGTTACTCAAAAAATTCAATCAAGATCCGGCTGTGGCCAGCGGGCCCCTGCTCACCACCGTGACCGACATGGCTGGATTTTTTTTCGTACTTAGCCTTGCCACGGCGTTTATGCCTTTGCTACAGCAGTAGACAAGCGCAAGAAAGCTAATGACAACGTCAAGACGATGAGGCCACGCCAGACACAACGTGGCCCGTTGGCCCGGCTAAGGCGCCCGATTCGCAATGGCCAGTCTGATCATCGAAAAAGAAGTCAGGCTCAAATGCACTGAGAAACGGCCCTTTAGACAAGCCACCCAAAAACATTGCCTCGTCCACTTCAATGCCCCAGTGGTCAAGCGTGCGAATTGCGCGTTCATGAGCAGGGGCACTGCGGGCGGTAACCAAAGCCGTGCGAATTTTCATGGGGCTAGCCGCCTCACTTCGCCGTAACAAATGCAACGCCTCAAGCAAAGGCTTGAACGGGCCGGGCGGCAAAGGCGACGCAACATTGGCACTCTCCCATGCCTGAAATGCATCCAGCCCGTCACGCTGAAACACTTGCTCAGACTCGTCCGAAAACAGCACCGCATCTCCGTCGAATGCGATTCTGATTTCATCCGGATGGGATTCAGAGGCCTGCACTGATTCAGGAAACACCCGGGCCGCCGGAAAGCCTCTTGCAATGGCTTCACTGACATCAGCTTCATTGGCTGACAAAAAGAGTTTTGCGTTCAGTGGCACCAGGTAGGGCCACGGGTTACGGCCGCGTGTAAAGACCCCTCTTTGCAATCGCAGACCGGCCTTATCCGCCGAGCGAAACACACGTAACCCACTAACGGGATCATTGCGCGACACCACAACCACCTCAACCCGGCGCTCAGCATCAGGTAGATCGGCCGGGTCAAACGCGAGGAGCTTGCGCACAAGCGCATAGGCCACCCCCGGACGCGCGGGCGCATCAAGGCGCTCGCGCTGCAAGGCCATATAAGCATGGTCATCATCGCGCTCAAAAACCGTGTTCTCTTCCTCAAAGTCGAACACAGCACGCGATGAAATCGCCACCACTAGCTTGCCGTCTAAAGAAACTGCCATCCGCTCGGTCCGTACTCAATCCAAACATGGATAATCCACCTATCGTAACCGCTCGCCTCACCTCGGGAGATCCCTTTGTCCAGCACCGACGCCTATCAACACTTTGCCCGCCTACAGGCCGCTTGTGAGACACAAGCCCCCCTACCTACAGCCGTTGCCTGCCCAAACAATGAGCCCGCAATGGCCGGCGTCATGGAGGCGGTTGATGCAGGCCTGATAGCGCCCGTGCTCGTCGGTGAGCCCGACCGCATTGCGGCCGCTTGCACGGCGCTGCAGATCAAGCCTGACCGCTTCCCGGTGATCGCCGCTCAAGGCGAAGCTGAATCGGCAGCGCGTGCAGTCGAACAGGTTCATTTGGGCAACGCGGCCGCCGTCATGAAAGGCAATCTGCACTCTGACGTCCTACTGGGGGCCGTGGTCAAACGCGAGATCGGCCTGAGGACCGATAAGCGCCTGAGCCACATCTTTGTGACGGACATGCCAGGCTATGAGCGCCTAATAGCGGTGACCGATGGCGCGCTGAATATTGCCCCCGATGTCGCCAGTCGCGCGGACATCATTGAGAACGCCGGCTTGCTGGCGAAAGCCTATGGCGTTGAAACGCCCAATGTCGCGGTCATGAGTGCTGTGGAGACAGTCAACACTGCCATTCAGTCATCGGTTGATGCGCAAACACTGACCGACATGGCCAGTGAGGGCCGATTTGCCGGACTCAATGTCCATGGGCCCCTCGCAATGGACAATGCCATCAGCCTGGAAGCCGCGAGAATCAAAGGCATACAGGCCCATGTCGCCGGGCGAGCCGACATTCTCGCTGTGCCGACGATTGAGTGCGGCAATATGGTCGTCAAGGCCCTAACCTTCATCGCAGGGGCTGATGCGGCCGGTATTGTCATGGGTGCCAAGGTCCCCGTCATGCTCACGAGCCGTGCTGATAGCCCACTGGCCAGACGCATGTCATGTGTCCTGGCCGTCCTGGTGGCTCACTATCAGGCAACGGGGCAATCACTGGTGTCGTCTTAGTAAACGGATACAGACCCAGCCGGCACTCGAGTGCCCCAACCGGGCTACCCATTGAAGCGTTCAGATTAGAATGGCGGGCTAACCAGCATTCGAGTGTGATATGGGCCTTAAATGTGGAATCGTCGGACTACCCAACGTGGGTAAGTCCACTTTGTTCAATGCGCTGACCAAAGCCGGCATTGCTGCAGAGAACTATCCTTTTTGTACGATCGAGCCGAACGTGGGCATCGTGGAAGTACCCGACCCGCGACTGGAAAGTCTGGCTACGATTGCCAAGCCGGAAAAGGTGTTACCGGCGACCGTGGAATTTGTTGATATCGCCGGGCTGGTGGCGGGCGCCTCGAAAGGCGAAGGACTGGGCAATCAGTTTTTAGCGCACATTCGCGAATGCGATGCGATTGCCCATGTCGTGCGGTGCTTTGAAGATGGCAATGTCGTACACGTTAATGGTGGCGTTGACCCATTGGCGGACATTGAAATTATCAACACCGAGTTAGCTCTTGCCGACCTGGCCACCGCCGACAAAGCACATGCCCGGTACATCAAGCCGGCACGCGCGGGGGACAAAGAAGCCCGGCGCATCTGCGATGTGCTGGAGAAATGCATCGCGGTGCTGGATCAGGCCAAACCGGTCAGGTCCATAGACCTCTATGAGGAAGAAAGAGCCGTGCTTGCGCCGTTGTGCCTCATCACAGCCAAGCCGTTGATGTACATCGCCAACATCCCCGACTCGAAAGATACCGATAACCCGCACCTAAAACGTGTGAATGAAATGGCTGAATCGGAGAACGCGATTGTCGTGCCGGTTAGCGCCGCCCTTGAGGCGCAGATTGCCGACCTGGACGATGAAGACAAGAGCATGTTCCTCGAAGACATGGGCATGGAAGAAGCCGGCCTTGATCGCGTGATTCGGGCGGCGTTCAAACTCCTGGGCCTGCAAACCTACTTCACGGCCGGTGAAAAAGAAGTGCGTGCATGGACAGTCCGAATCGGCGCGACCGCGCCGCAGGCGGCAGGTGTGATTCATACCGATTTTGAGCGTGGCTTTATTCGCGCCGAAACCATCGCCTATGACGACTATGTAACACTGGGCGGCGAAAACGGCGCGAAGGAAAAGGGCAAGATGCGGCTGGAAGGGAAGGAATATGTGCTGAGTGATGGCGATGTCATGCACTTTCGGTTCAACGTCTGATTAGCTGTACCGGGTTTGTCTAACAAAAACGTGGAGAACAGAATCTTATGAAAATCAACGGGCGGTGTTATTGCGGGCAAATCAAGTTTGAATTTGATGGTGAGCCAATCACGGCATTGCAGTGCCATTGCCGTGAGTGCCAATACATCAGCGGTGGGTTTCCCAACTCGATCATGGTGCTGCCCAATGATGGCTTTCAGTTTGTGCAGGGTGAGCCCAAGACCTTTACGAGAACCGATATTGAAGCGGCGCGTACACGCCTGTTCTGCGAGAACTGTGGCACCTCGCTGGCGACCAAGAGCCCCAAGTTTCCAACCGGCATCGTCGTTAAGGTGGGCACCTTTGATGATCCATCGGTGTTCGAACCAGTATTTGCTCAGTTCCTGAAAGACGCCCCGCCCTTTCACCACGTTCCCGATGGTCTGCAGGCTTATCGCGACACGCCCACTGGCTAGCAGATCTTCTCGTGAATGATGCGTAGCCCCACATCGAATTCGTCCAGACGACGCAATTCACCATGGGCCACATCCCACGCGCCTGAGTCTAAGTCAGCCTTTACCGCCCGGTCGCCACAGTTTCAGGCGAAGGGCAGGTTCGACGATCGAGATCCCGAACCTCATGCAGGTAGTCCGCCGTGTCATCCAGACGCTTTTAAGCACGCTCGAACGAACTTCGCAGCCGACCGATAGTGGCTGGGCCCGGCTGCCTCTGCCCATCGTCCTGCCGTCCATTGATTATTGGCGCCCTTCATGGGGTGACCGTACAAGTCAGCTTCTGAACAGTCGCGCATGAACTTAAGTAGCTTCTTGTGGTTTGTCTTCAGCAAGGAGGCGGCATCCGGCCAACTCATTGCGCGTTGGTCGAGCCGAAGCTGCCGGTTGTAAGCCTTCAACTCGCTCCACTTATAGCCTTTTGCTGGAAAAAACACTTCTTTGCCCGCCAAACCATCTTTGTACCAGCCTAGAAAGAGAGTGATCCAGTGCGCGCGATGAGCGACGACATCCTTAATCGATGTGTCATCCTCTTCCTTCTTGCCTGCCTGCCGTGCTGACACGGACTCCAGAAGTTTGGCGAGTTTCTCGTATTCCTTTTCAGTAACGGCAATTAGATCGCTTTTGTTCGCGGCTGCGGCCATGTTTACCTCTTCGCTTGAGAAGACTCACAGACAAGCATACTGATATAGATCAGTCCGAACAATCTCCGGCGCACTCTCTTTGAGATGATCTGCTCCCTGAAGCACCAGGTGCGGTATGGCACTGCCAGCCAAACAAAAATGACCATTAGGCCCAAAACTTAATCCATCTATCCATCGAGTTCGGTCGTCTTTCACAATGCTCTTCAGAGACCCGTCAGGGCTCATCCGTACGACCGCCTTATGCTCAACATATTTGATGGAGATATTGTTTTGATCCTCGATTGAAAAACCATCGCTTAGCGGTTTTTTCCCGACTGGTCCAATGAGTGCCTCAAGGGCCTTCTCGATCGCGGACTCGTCTTGGAGCGATGCCATCAACACCCGTCTTCATCTCAAGCACGCCACGCAAGAAGGGCGTATCTTTGACCTGGTTTCTAATCAAATCGTTTTGTGAGCAAACACTCTCGTGCCGGTTCAATACACGGCATAGTCGACTGTGCCGGTCAACAAGTCAAACGCGATGAGTCGCGAGGTGCCCGGCCCTGGCCTTGTTCGTTAAGAGCGGCCTAAGGGTGAGCACGTGGAATCTGTTGCCGAGTCTGCAGCGATGTCCAAGGCAACCGTCTACAGCTTCTTTCAGGACAAAAAACAGTTGCTTGACGGCGTTGCCAGGCCCTGAGTGAACAGAGAACACTCGCAGCGCAAAGAACAGGCTGGCTGGCGATCTTTTCACAGCGCTCGATCAGCAGATTGAACACGAATTGTTTGGCGCATTGAAGTTGGCTGGTTATGCCACCAGTGATGCCATATTGAGAGCGCGAGTGCTCTTTGCCGCGTCTCAGGGCATCGCCAACCACTCGCCATCATTTGATGGCTGCAGCCAAAGATATCGAACGGACGATTAACGCATTGCTGGCTGACACTTAATTCTGCCAGCAATGCGCCGTTGGTCAGTCAGGCATGTCATATTCACACTCCGCCATGCGCATCGCCTAAGTAGCTATGAATAGCGCCCCTGTTAACGAAGCAACTCGCATCGAACAGAGACAGTTCAAGCGGGTTGGGCAGTCGCACATCGCTGAGGTCCGGCAATCGACTGGATGTAACGTCAAAAGACCGGTCGATTTGCGACAGTAGAACAACGACAGCCCCAGAACGTCGAGCAAATACCTTGAGCTTCCTAACCTGCTCATCAAGCGGTGGATGATCTCGCTTTTGATCGAGCAGCTGCAGATAGTCAATCAGAATCAGCGACCGCTCAGATACCTGAGACGCTCGCCCAACAATATAGTCCGCGCTGATTTCATCGGCGTCGTCGAAAACGAAGCGGCTACTGCTGATGATCGAACGTTCACCCAGAATGTGCAGATGTTCAACTGTATCGCGCAGGCTCCACTCCAAGGTAAAAAACCAGCCCTCACCGCCCGCGCGTATCGTTCTGGCGATGAGTTCCAAGCCGAGCAAGGTCTTGCCCTGCCCGGGTCGCGCGCCCAGTAAAACCAGTTCGCCGGGTAGCAATTTCGCCAGTAGCTTTGCCGCGGGGGTTCGCGCGGCGTGCTTGCTAACCAGCAAACTCCAGCTCGTAAAGCCCTCTGCTCGGGCCACTTGATCCAAAGCAGCCAGAAGCGGGATCGAGTCGCGGCGCGCCAAGGCTTTTGCGGTTCTTTTGAGTTGGTAGATGGGGGCGTTCAAGGGGGCGTTCAGTGGGGCGTTCATTTTCATCGATGCACCTGTCATGACGAGCTGATGCTGCAACCCCTCCTTATGCACCGCGCTCGAACAATCGGCTAGATGAAATGAATGCCCCACATGTCATATGCTTTCCCGCTGGAGGGGGGAGGCCCGGGCAGCAGACCTAGGCCTATTATGCCAACTCGCCGGTCAACCTACCACCACAAAAAGCCAAAGGCTTCAATCTGCGAATAGTCCTCGCGCCAGGTGGCATAGAGACTGCCATCAATACCGGCAATCCCTTCGCTCGCTATCTGCCAACGTTGATAGTTGGCGGCGACGTCTTCATCATAGAAGCCACCAATCACTTGCCTGAATCCTAAGTCGGCGAAGTGCCTCAGTGAAGCCGGGCCTTTGTCCAATACTTTTTGCCCGGACCACCAGTTAATGATGGTCACTTTTGCAGGGTCCAATGATTGCCAGGACCCATCCAGGGTGTTCGCCACCTGGTAGTAGTCAGCGCGAGCATTGTGTATCGGGTCAATCATATCGCTCCAGAAATAGTGCTCAGCATCTGGAGCCACTTGAAACAAGTCTTCATACGCACCCGCAATGCTGGCGGCAAGCGCTGCACCACTGGACCCGAGCACTTTGTCGCTTGGCTCAAAACCGCCTGTTCGAATTTCATCATAGTTCAGCAGATACCCATCGGGCCCAAACTCATTCTGAATCCTCTGATGGGCATTTCGCATGAGTGTTCTGACATCTGTTGACAGCCAGGAACAGCCAATCTGCCCGGCGGCTGTCACTTGAGCATGCCAGCCGCTGATCAACACAATGTCGCCGTCACTCACAGCTCCGCCTGAACTCACTTCCGGTGACGGTCCATCGTGGTAAGTTCCAAAACGACCGGTGTAGCCGATCTCTCCCAAGAGCGGATCAGGTGGCAGATTCACATCGGCGCCGACCGCGATCGTCGGGCCGTTCTGTAACCGGGCCGCGACTGGCAAATCGTCACGTTGTATCCAGTTGAGGGTCGGGCTATCGCTGATCGTCAAATCATCCACCCAAAAACTGCCGGCGCTTCCCCCGAACAGTGCAAACATGAGCCGAATGCTGGTGTTGTCCTGACTGTTGAACGCAATGCGCATTTGAGTCCAGTCCAAATCAAGATCTTGTGCGCCACGAATAAAGCGTCGCCCGCCATCCTCCGCCGGGCTGGACAGATGTTGAGATGTCAATCGTACATCTCTGTCTGCACGCCGAATTAATACTTCCGGCCTGGCGGTGAGATTTGCGGTTCGCACCCAGAACTTCAGCGTGTACTGATGCCACGGCTTGACCGAAATACTCGTTTGAATGCGACTCGATTCGCCACCGCGGCCATCGAGTCGCAAGGAGGCCGAACCGCTTCTCGCAACCGTCTGATCAACAAACGTGCGCACCCCCGGATCGTCCTGAAATGTCCAGCTGTTGGGGATATTGCCTGCGGCTTGCTCAAAGCCACCATTGGGTACCCGGCTAGTTGTCACGGGCAGCAAGCGCGATCCGGTCGCGCGCATGGGCTGATCGATGATGGGGTAACCAGTGGTCAGCGCTGGGTTGGTTGCCAGAAAGGAAGTGCAGTAGCCGACCGTGATTGTATTGACGACGAGCTTCAAACCACGAGCTTGCACGCCCTGGCGAAACGCTCGCATTTCTCTCAGCCAACGATTACCGGCCGGTGCGCCGACGCCCCAACGGGTCAGTTTTGAGTCAGTCAGTAGAATTGTGTTCGCGCCGACGGCCTGTGCACTGTCAACCAGCGTTAGACGCTCAGCCGCTGTGTCGGTCGCGAAGTTTGCGTTGACCTTAAACATATTGACGGCGGTTGCCGAACCATCTTCAGTCGCCAGACCATCTCGCCCCTCGCGCGGGCTCACCCGGGACCGCTCAACCCCATCAGAGTTTTCTGTGATGCCGTTGGCGACGACAGCGTTGGCGTCGTCGCTGTTTTGCCCGCCGCAGCCACTCAATCCGGCCAGCGCACCCATGGCGATAACCCATACAAGTAGTTGCATGCTTCTGGCCAGATTCAACCATCGCCATTCATTTTCCGAATGCTCTCTTGAGTCCAATCTCATCACGGCAGTCTCCGTTTCTCCTAAAGCGTGGCAATACTGTTTTCAGCGGTTTTAGCGTGCCAGGCGAATACGGGTGTAACGTTCATGCTGGGAAGTCAGCGTTGGTAATCCAATTCTGATTCGGCTCATTGTGGCCAGACGCACAAAGATGGCGCACTCAAATGGATGACTCTGCGAGTGCCTGTCACGAATGACCTAACCATCTAGCCGCGCGCTACCAGACAATTTGGGAAACCGGTTTCTTATGATTGAAGGACATGCACCTCTTACCCCACCGCCCGGCATGCCTGTGCTGGACATTGACCCATACAGTCCAGCAGTGCTTACCAATCCCCTGCCTTATTACGAACGTTTACGAGAGTTGGGGCCCTTCGTCTACCTGCCGCACTACCAGGCGCTCGCCTGTGGCCGCTATGAACAAACTCGGGAAGTGTTTTCCGACTGGGAGCGCTTTGTCTCGTCCCGCGGTGTTGGTCTGCAAGACTTCAAGCTGGGAGATCCGTGGCGCCCACCGAGCATCGTTTTAGAGGTGGACCCGCCGTATCACAAGAAAACGCGTACTGTGCTGACGCGCGCGCTGTCACCGCGCGCAGTGACAAGCCTCAAAACATCTTTCCAACAAGTTGCTGACCAACTCATCGAGTCGCTCCTGAAGAAACAAAGCTTCGACGGTGTGCTCGACCTTGCCGAAGTATTTCCAACCAGCGTCTTCCCCCAGGCGGTCGGTTTGCACGATGGTGATGCGCGCAAGCTAATTGACTACGGCGCGATGGTATTCAACGCCCTTGGCCCTGACAATGACATTCGCCAGACAGCCATGGCCAAGGCCCCAGAGATTGTGCCGTGGATTAACCAGCAATGCTTGCGTGAAAACTTGAGCGATGGTGGTTTTGGAGCAGCCATCTATGAAAGCGCGGACAAGGGCGAAATCTCAACTGAAGAGGCTGGCATGCTCGTTCGCTCCCTTCTATCAGCCGGCATCGATACGACCGTGACCGCGCTCGGCAATGCACTCTGGTGTTTTGCTCAGTTTCCGCAGCAATTCGAGCAACTCAGACAACAGCCCACCCTGGCTCGCCCAGCGTTTGATGAGGTCTTGCGGTTCACGTCGCCCGTTCACACGTTCTGTCGAACGGCGAATTGCGATACGAGCGTTGCTGACACACCCATCAGTGAAGGGACCAAGATTTTGTGTGTGCTCGGGGCTGCCAACCTGGATGAGCGGCAATGGCCGGAAGCACACCAGTTTGATGTGACCCGAAAACCGGTCGGGCATCTGGCGCTTGGTATGGGTATTCATCAGTGCGTCGGGCAAAACGTTGCGCGGGCGGAAGGCGAGGCTATTTTGCGCGCGTTAGCGCAACAGGTAAGCCGAATAGAAATGGCCGGCAAAGCGGTCTGGCGACCAAACAATGCAATCCACGCACTGGATCGACTGCCACTCAAAATAATGGCGGCATAGATTGCCGCCATCAAAGCCACAGCTTCCCGCCAGCTTACTGACTTGGGCGCATTAAGTGGCCGGCCACTTTCGCTTTGTCCATATCGGGAAGCTGATGGGCAATGCCCTTATGACAGTCAATGCAGGTCTGCTTACCGGTAAACAGCTCTCGTTCATGGAAGTCTGCCGCCCGTTTGCTTTGGGTCGTGATATCCATTGAATCGGCCGAATGACAATTGCGGCACTCAAGCGAGTTGTTAGCCTTTAGTCGCGCCCATTCGTGTTGCGCAAGCGTCAACCGATGCTCAACAAACTTCTCACGCGTATTGATTGTGCCAAATAGGGTTCCCCAGACCTCTTTTGATGCCGCAATCTTGCGCGCAATTTTGGCTGTCCAGTCGTGTGGTACGTGGCAATCAGGGCAAGTGGCTCTGACACCAGAGCTATTTGAGTAGTGAACAGTCGACTTCAATTCTTCAAACGGATTATCAGCCATCTCATGGCAGCCAATACAGAACTGTTCGGTGTTGGTCACTTCCAGCGCCGTATTAAAGCCACCCCAGAACATGATCCCCATCACAAAACCACCCAGTGAAAGAAACCCCAATGAGTAGTGAACGCTCGGGCGCGTCAGCACCTTGAGCGCTCGCTTTAGCTTGCCCCACATTAGCGTTTCTCCTCACGTAGCTTACTAATGACGCGGCTGGAGTCGATAAAGGTGTTGCCAACCAAAGGCCTCGCATCATGCTGCTTAACATGGCATTGCGTACAAAAGTATCTTCTTGGTGAGACCTCCGCCAACACCTGACCGTCGCGGTCCATGAAATGTGTCACCGAGGCCATCGGTGCCTGAGACAACTCAGTGGCTTCGCGCGAATGACACTCCAGGCACTTGTTCGCATTGCTATGAATCTGATAGCCATCAATTTTGTGTGGGATCAATGGCGGCTGCTCAGGGTAGTTCCGTGACTGCCGAATGTCACTGTTGATCACCTTGGCAACCGATGGAGCAGCTTCATTCTGATCTAAGTCAGCTTGACCACGAAGGGTTGAGACCTGATTCTCGGCGACTGCAATCGCACTAATGCCAGCAACCGCACCACAGATCAGTAAAAGCCAAAAACGTTTCATCAGAGTTTTCATCACACTGCCTCAATTCGAACGGCACATTTTTTGAAGTCCGTCTGCTTGGAGATCGGGTCGGTCGCATCCAGGGTTACCTTGTTGATGAGCTGGCTGGCGTCGAACCAAGGGACGAAGACCAAACCTCTTGGAGGCTTGTTCCGACCTCTCGTTTCAATGCGAGTCGTGATTTCGCCACGCCGAGACTTAACCTTGACTTGCGATCCGCGTCTCAAGCCAAGCGCTTTGGCGTCATCCGGATGAACGTAGCAAAGTGCATCGGGCACGGCCTTATACAACTCAGGCACGCGCTGCGTCATCGATCCGGAATGCCAGTGTTCCAACACGCGCCCGGTTGTCAGCCAAAGCGGATACTCGGCATCCGGCGATTCAGCAGGCGGCTCGTAGGGCAACGCGAAAATCACCGCTTTGTGATCTGGCTTGCCGTAGAAGTCATAGTCACTACCTGCCTTCACATAGGGGTCATAGCCTTCTTTGAAACGCCACTTGGTTTCTTTCCCATCCACCACGGGCCATCGCAAACCACGTTCGCGATGGTAGGTATCAAAGTCGGCCAGATCATGAGCGTGCCCGCGTCCGAAACTTGCATACTCCTCGAACAAGCCCTTTTGAATGTAGAAGCCAAAATCTTCCGCCTCGTGGTTGGCGTACTCCATGCTGGTCTGATCGAGCGGGAACTGATCAACCTGACCATTGGCAAAGAGCACATCAAAGAGCGTCTTGCCAGCAAGCTCTGGCTTCTTCGCAATCAACTCGGCAGGCCAGACTTCTTCAACCTTGAAGCGCTTTGAAAATTCAACGACCTGCCACATGTCTGACTTGCTGTCGCCCGGCGCATCAACAAGCTGATGCCAGAACTGCGTGCGTCGCTCGGCATTACCGTAAGCGCCCTCTTTTTCAACCCACATAGCCGTTGGCAGAATTAGGTCAGCCGCTTCTGCGGTAACGGTCGGGTAGGCATCCGAAACAACGATGAAGTTGTCTGGGTGGCGATAGCCGGGATAGCCCTCTTCCATCATGTTGGGAGCGGCCTGCAGGTTGTTGTTAACCTGCACCCAATAGCAATTGATCTTGCCATCTTTTAGCAGACGATTTTGCAAGACAGCATGAGCGCCTACCTTGCCAGGGATAGTGCCTTCAGGTAGCTTCCAGATCTTCTCCGCAATCGCCCGGTGTTCAGGCTTTTTCACAACCATGTCAGCCGGCAGGCGATGCGCAAAGGTACCAACCTCGCGCGCTGTTCCGCAGGCAGACGGCTGACCTGTCAATGAGAAAGGCGAATTGCCTGGCGTGGCGATCTTGCCGGTCAACAGATGAATGTTGTACAGCATATTGTTCACCCAGACGCCACGGGTATGCTGATTCACGCCCATGGTCCAGCATGACATCACCTTGACTTTAGGGTCGGCGTACAACTTGGCCAGCGCAATCAAGTTCTCAACCGGAACACCTGATTCCTGCGATGCTTTTTCAGCCGTGTATTCCTTCACGAACGCCGCAAACTGGGCAAAGTCAATGTCTTTCGCGCCGCCCGCTTTCTTCGCATTGACAGCCACTTTCTCGAGCGGATGCTCGGGCCGCAAGCCATAGCCGATGTCGGTATTGCCTTCCTTGAATCGCACATGCTTACTGACGAAATCATGATTGACCGCGTCGTTCTCAATCAGGTAATTGGCAATAAAATTGAGAATTACCAGGTCTGTGTGCGGCTTGAAGACCATCGGAATATCGGCGAGGTCAAAGCTACGGTGAGTGTAGGTAGACAGTACAGCGACTTTGACGTGCGGGTGGCTGAACGTTCGATCAGCGATTCGAGTCCAGAGAATGGGATGCATCTCCGACATGTTCGAGCCCCACAACACAAACGCGTCTGCATGCTCGAAGTCATCGTAACAACCCATTGGCTCATCGATACCAAAGGTGCGAATAAAGCCAGCAACGGCTGATGCCATGCAATGCCGCGCATTCGGGTCGATATTGTTAGAGCGAAAGCCCGCTTTCATCAATTTAGAAGCGGCGTAACCTTCCCAAATTGTCCATTGGCCAGAGCCGAACATGCCAACCGCGGCGGGGCCTTTCTCCTTAAGCGATTTCTTCCACTTTTCAGCCATGATGTCGAAGGCTTCATCCCAGCTCACTGGCTCGAAATCGCCATTCTTGTCGAACACACCATTCTTCTTTCTTAGTAGAGGTTTGGTGAGTCGGTCTTCACCGTACATGATCTTCGACAGGAAGTAGCCCTTGACACAATTAAGGCCGCGATTGACCTCTGACTTTGCATCGCCGTGGGTGGCCACCACCTTCCCGGCTTTAGTGCCAACCATGATTGAGCAGCCTGTGCCACAAAATCGGCAAGCCGCTTTAGACCAGGTTAACTCGGTCAGCTTGCGGTCGGTCACGATGTTTTGAGCTTTTACCGGGATCGAAATGCCGGCTGCCGATGCTGCCGCTGCGACTGCTTGAGCTTTAATGACGGCGCGTCTGGAAATGCCGGACATATCAGTTCTCCGTAGAAATGGATTGAGGTGTTTCGGTAACTTCGTCGATTTGATGGAAAACGAGCGAGGCGTTGACGACTCCCTCCATCACTTGCATGTCGGTGAGTGCCTGAACGATTTCTGATTCGCTCGAAGTTTCCAAGGTGACAATGACCTTGCCCAGTGGGTCTACGTGGGCGACTTCGGCGATGTCAATATCATTCAGCGTCGCCGCTATGTCATCCAACAGCCGTGGACGGGCTGTCAACAGGACACTCGAGATATGAACAGCAGGGGTCATGAACCGGCCTCTCCTTGGGGGTTAATCATGTCGATCGCAGATGCCGGACATGGCGCAACACAGGCGCCGCAGCCACTACAAGCGTCTTGATCGATTTGAATTGCGCCACTTGGACTGACCCGCAGATCAAAACGCAGCGCCCGCGCATCGCAGTGGTCGGTGCATAGCTGACAAGTGATACCTGCCTTTAATAGGCAGCCATCGCCAATGAGAACGCCCAGCCGCCAGGGAGCAAGCTGACCAAGATTGAATACCGGCTCAGCACAGGCTGTGACACAGGCCTGGCAAAACGTGCATTCGCCTTGCATAAAAGACAAGCCCGGCTTTTTGTCTGGGCCAATGGAGATAATTGATGTTTCGCACGCATCGACACAAGCGCCACACGACGTACAGTGTTCACTCAATCGCAGCTCGTTAGTCCAGGGAGGGCGGAAGGCAGAGGGCGCCTTTGGCGCGGCGACGCGACCGCGCAAAAAGCGGCGACGGCTTGCAGAAACGGATGGCGACTGACTCATGCGACTAGTCTCAACGACACCAGGGCTAAACAGTTGGTGGTCCGTAGATCAGTTGCATCATCCAAATAACGAACCCATATCCGCCAACCAGCGCGGTAACCAAAATCGGGGCGAGGAATATCAGCACAAACGCCAGGACGCGCCGCTCTTCAGACTTTGTGGGTTGTGCTTGCTGCTCCGGCGATGCGGTGCTCGTATCGAGGGTTGCAGAGGATTGACTCATGGCGACTGACCTCGTTCTTGGTGTTTTTCTTGAACACAAGATTAGCTAGCTGGACAAGCTTCGTATTGATATAGATCAATAAACGCACCACGGATAAGCACGTCGCACCAATAGTGATAGCTTGTTGACTAACTAGTGGCAACTTGGTGCGCCATTGAAGAAAAGCGACGCGTCATCACATGATGTAAGCGCATAAAAAAACCGAGGCAGTTACCCACCCCGGTTTATCGTCGACAAAAGCAGTGTTTGTTTAACGCACTACGGCTATTCGGTGAGCGTTGCAATCACATTTTGAACACGCTTTTCAATCGTGGCAGGCATCTTGGCCTGCGCCACTGGTCGTGAGAGTGTTTGCTTCTTGCGTGCCGGCAGCTCATCCCAGACTTTTTTAGCGGCAGGCGATGCCTCAAGTGCCTGCGCCAGCGCAGCCGGTATCTCCGGGGCGTCACTGTCAGTCTGTGACTCACGCGATGTTGAATCCGCCGCATCGATCGACGCCGGGTTTTGCACCGGCAAACTTGCTTGCGGAGCCGCGGCGGGCACAGGCGCCTGAGACGAAACAGGCGCAACGCTCGAAACAGGCTGAACAGCCACCCCTAGCCATTGCAGCATGACCTCATTAAACGCATCGGGCACGGTGTCCATCATCCAGTGCCCCGCCTCAAGGCCCAGCGTTTTGCAATCGGGCATCTCGTTGAGTTGCCTGAGCCATTGTTCGGAATGAAACATAAACGGCTTGCGTCGGCCATAGATGTACAGCATCGGTACGTCTGGCATAAATGGGCGCAGTGCCTTGAATGACCCATGCGCACCACTCCAGCGAATGAAATACGGATAACACTGCCAATGACCGATGTCATCATGTCCGGCGGGCGCTCGTAGCTTGCGCGCCATGAATCGCGCCATATCATCACCGATGCCTGGCCCCATTAGCCAGGCCGCTGCCAACCAAAGTTGATAGCCAGCGATCCCCATTTTTTGTTTGGCCGACAAAGACGCGACGTAGTCTGGCGACGCAATGTCACCAATGTCTACCCCGATCACTTTGCTCACCAGATCAGGATGCGCCTGAACAAAGTGATAGCTAAAGATGGCTCCCCAGTCATGGGCAAGCAAGATCACGGGTTTGCCAGGGCTCACCTTTCTGACAACTTCTTCAATGAGGGCCGTTATTTCATCCAGGCTGTGAGCGCGAGCGTCCAGACTGTCAACAAAGCCGGGCAAGGTAAAGCGAACACACTTGAAGTGCGGCTTCAGGGCGTCAACCTGCTTGTCCCACAAGTGATGCGTGTCGGGCCAGCCATGCAACATGACGATGGTTTCTGCGCCCTGCCCTTCTTCAATAATCTCTATTCCTGCTACCTGCAACATCTCAACCTCACTATGTATTCCACCAGGGGCGGTCAGTAAACGTGCGCATATCCAACTCATGTGTCCAGACCGAGCGATGCTGTCGGGCCAGATGCAAATAGGTATCAGCCACTTTCTCGGGCAGGAGCAAGCCGTCTTTTTCAAGGCCGCGGCTTTGCCTTAGCGCCTCGAATCTTTCTTCACCCAGAATTTTGCCAAGCGTATCAGGCGCGTCGACCATGCCGTCAATAATGATATGGACAACATGGATGCCTTTTGGGGCCAGTTCGGCATTCAGGCTCTGGCATAGCATCCTGCGCCCGCCCATAGCCGCGGCGTGTGAGTGCTGACCTGGATTGCCCCGCATAGCCGCTGTCGACGAGGTGACCAGCAACACGCCGTGACCGCGCGACAACATCGGCGGCACGACCGCCTGCGCAAGGCGAAACAGACCGAATGTCCCGAGCCGCCAGCCAACCTCGAATGCTTTTGCGCTGGTATCGCCCAGCCCATGGTCGCCAATCTGAGCGCCGAGGTTATAAACAGCCACTTCGATTGGGCCAGTGTTGGCTTCAACAGCAGCAACATGCGTCTCGATCGCGTCAGGCTTGACCGCATTGAGCAGCGTACCCGATGCCTCTGAGCCAGCCACCTGAATTTCCTGAATTAGCTTGTCCAGGCCTTGTTGATCACTGCGGCGGCACACATTGGCGTGATAACCCGCGCGCGCGAACCGCCTGGCAACATGGCCACCAATACCGGCACCAGCGCCGAGAACCATACAGACTGGCTTCATGGGTCTATTGCCTCCAGAGGAATTCACCCAGCGGGCGACCGAGCCGGTACTTTAAGGCGGACTCAGGTCGTTGAGGACACTCTTTAACTGTTTTTTTTAACAGTGTCATAGTAGTCTCAAGCGATGACTGTTTGGCCCAAAATCATCGTGCATGCGGATATGGACGCGTTCTACGCGGCGGTCGAGCAGCGAGACAATCCTGACCTGCGCGGCAAGCCCATTCTGATTGGCCCCAACAGCCATCGTGGCGTTGTGCTGACGGCCAGCTATGAAGCAAGACCATTTGGCGTTGGCAGCGCGATGCCAGTCGCGCTCGCCCGGCGGCGCTGCCCTCAGGCCATTATGGTGCCGCCCAGGTTTGACCGATACCAGGCCGTCTCAAAGCAGGTCATGGAAGTCTTCGCTGAGTTTTCTCCATCCGTTGAGGCGCTCTCACTGGATGAAGCCTTCTTGGATATGAGTGGCGCGACTCATTTTTTCGGGCAACCCGAACAGATGGGCCAGCAGATCAAGGAGGCTGTCAAAGAAGCCACTGAGCTCACAATTTCGGTCGGCGTTTCGGCCAGCAAATATGTTGCCAAGGTCGCCAGTGCTCACGACAAGCCCAATGGTCTGACGGTTGTGCCGCCTGATGAAGCACGCGCCTGGCTCGCACCGATGCCGGTGAGTCGTTTGTGGGGTGCCGGAAAAAAAACGGTGCCCAAGCTACAGAAACTTGGCCTTATGACGATTGGCGATGTTGCGGCCGCTGGCGAATATCGTATGCAACGTTTGATGGGGTCATCGGGCGTGCACTTTTACCGGCTCGCAACTGCTCAGGATCCACGCTCGGTGGCGAGTTCGCGCCGGGCCAAGAGCATCGGTTCAGAACGAACGCTATCGCGAGACATCACCCAGCGCAGCGACATCGAACACCATTTGCGCCGATCCGCCGAGAAGATTGCGCGCCGGGTCAGAGCCAAACAAGTGCAGGCGCGCGGGGTGCGCATTCGCTTGAAAACTCATCAGTTCGAATTGATCAGTCGGCAATGCCAGTTGCAACGACCGGATGACACAGCCAGCACCTATTTCACGGCCGCGAAAAAACTGCTTGACCGACTAGATCATCCCGGTCCATTTCGACTGGTTGGCATGGCCGTGTTCGATTTTCATGAGGCCCGAACCGATGAACAACCAGATTTATTCAGCAACCCGCGCAACCGCAAACTGGAAGCCACCCTGGATCAGTTGGCAGCGCAGTTTGGGAAAGGCGTTGTCTCACGGGCGACCGAACTAGGGTCAAATGGCATCGTCGCAGATAGTGAGGTGAATCTCGACTTCCTCGATCATGAAGCGACAGACTTAGACACCGACACCGATGACGACACTGACTATGTTGATGACATCTACGATGACCTGCCCGGCGATCCCAACGACCGCCTTTAACAGAATCGCCCGTAGGGAAGATCACCGGAACATAGTCAGTCGTTCAAAAATCAGCTTGCCAGCATCCCCGTCAGGCGCTGCTGAATGAGTTGATCGGCTTCAGTCATGATCGAGTCGATGAGTTCCTGGCAACTCGGTACATCATGGATGAGCCCGGCGACCATGCCGCACGACCAGACACCAATTTCCATCTCACCTTCGAGCATGATTTTGGGATAGACACCCGCGACATCATCCAGAATGTCGGTGAACTTGAGATCGGCGCCTCGTTCACGTTCGGTGGCCAGCACGCGCTCAGTAGCGGCGTTGTTCAATACCCGCTCGGTATTGCGCAAGGGCCGCATCACCAGCCGAGTATCGAGTTCGCTCGCAGCAACGATCGCCTGCTTGACGTTTTCATGCACCGGCGCTTCTTTGGTGGCGATGAAGCGCGTGCCCATATTCATGCCGTCTGCGCCCATTGCGAGTGCAGCCACCAGTGAACGCGCATCGGCCATGCCGCCTGAAGCCACAAACGGGATCTTGAGTTCATCAGCCGCCCGCGGCAGCAGAATCATGTTGGGCACATCATCCTCGCCCGGGTGACCACCACATTCAAAGCCGTCAACAGACACTGCGTCGCAGCCGATAGACTCAGCTTTTAGGGAATGACGCACCGACGTGCACTTGTGAATAATCTTGATTCCCGCATCTTTTAAGCGAGGCAGGTGCTCCGCCGGATTCCGCCCCGCCGTCTCAACAACTGTGATGCCGCCGTCAATAATGGCGTCAATGTAGCCCGGGTAGTCAGGCGTGGCCACAGTGGGTAAGAACGTCAGGTTCACACCAAAGGGTTTGTCCGTGAGGGTGCGGCACTTGGCAATTTCATTCGCCAGGTCCTGCGGCGTTTTTTGCGTCAGGCCGGTAATGATGCCCAGCCCGCCTGCATTCGAGACAGCCGCAGCTAACTCAGCAAAGCCAACATAGTGCATGCCGCCCTGAATGATTGGGTGGCGAATGCCCAGCATTTCGGTAATTCGGGTTTTCATCTAGTGTCTCCTGCGGGTTTTGCCTTATGTTGGCATAAATGAGGTCAGGCGTTCGGCAACGCAATCAGGACTTATCTGGCGCACGAAACAGCACCGGAAATTCAGGGCCGTCAAATGGCTGTCCGTGCTCATAAGTCAGCTCGGGCCAGGCCGGTGACGTGCGGCCGGGGCGCTCAACGAAATGCGCATCATCGCCAACCCACCGGATTGATGTGACACGCCGGCGCGCGCTAGATGCATTGGCGGGCGCGCCATGGATGACCCCGAAGTCAAACGCCACGGCATCGCCCGGCTCAACCGCCCAGCCAAGAATCTTTAGATCGTCGCGCATCGCATCAATGTCGGGCAAGGTGTCGCTCGTGTCTGCCTCATAGAGATCAGTGCCATCAAAACGCAGCGGCCTGAAGTCCTTGCCCCATCGATGAGAGCCTGCAACATATTCAATCGTCCGTTCACGCGGGACGGGGTCAAGCGGCACCCAGAAACTCACCGTTTGTGTGGCCTCCACGAGGTAGTACGGCCGGTCCTGGTGCCACGGGGTAACCACCGAGTTACCCGGCTCTTTTACAAGGACATGATCGTGAAATATCCTGGCCGAATTTGAGCCCATCAATTGCGCGGCGATTTGAGCCATCGGCGAATCAGTCACCAGCGCGCGATATCCATCAAACGCAGACCAAACGCAATAATCCTGAAAAAACGGCGCACCGCCATCATCGGGTTGATAGGTACGCTCTCGCCAGCTGGGGGATCGTTTGTTTTGCTCAATGGCTTCACGCACGCCTTCGACCCAAGGCTGGAAAGCCCCTTTGATCAGCACTGCGCCGTCTTGCTGAAACGCCTCCACAGTCGCGTGATCAATCATTCTCAGCCCTTCTTGCGAGCTGCCGCCAGGGCGAGTGCCATGGCGCTGGGTTGATCATCCTGACGACCGCCCCGGTTCGGGCGATCAGCGTGCTTTGATCGATCCTGCCGGTCTGAGCGATTCTTGCCATTGCGGGCAGCATCGGCGCCAGGCCGTTGACCGGCGCCATTGCGCCCCTTCTGGTCAGGACGCTTGCCACGTGCACGTTTGTTGCCAGGGGTTTGCTTTTCCGTGCTTGCACCCGACGGCGCGCCATCATCCAGGCGCATGGTCAGACCGATGCGTTTGCGCTTGGGATCCACCTCCAGCACCTTGACCTTCACCACATCACCGGCCTTTACGACTGCATGAGGATCAGACACATAACGATTGGCCAGCGCCGAAATATGCACAAGACCATCCTGATGCACACCCACGTCGACGAACGCCCCAAAGGCAGCCACATTAGTCACCACACCCTCTAGTGTCATACCAGGCTGAAGATCGGTAATCTTCTCAACACCGTCACGAAAGGCCGCTGTTTTGAACGCGGGTCGAGGGTCACGACCTGGCTTCTCCAGCTCTTTGACGATATCCCTGACCGTCGGCAGGCCGAAGCGATCATCGACATATTTTTCGGGAGTCAGTGTCTTGATGACGGCCGGCTGCCCGATCACCTGGCTGATGCCCTTTTGAATATCAGCAAGCATTTTTTCAACAACTGGGTAGGCCTCAGGATGCACCGCAGAGGCATCCAGTGGATTCTCTCCATCCATCACGCGCAGAAAACCCGCGGCTTGTTCGAATGACCGCTCGCCAAGCCGGCTGACTTTCAACAACGCCTGGCGGTTGACAAAAGCACCGTGGTCATCGCGGTGTTTTACGATGTTCTCGGCCAGGGTGTTACTTAAGCCGGCGATGCGAGACAACAAGGGCGCGCTCGCCGTATTCACATCAACGCCAACCCCGTTGACGCAATCCTCCACAACGCCATCAAGCGCTTTGGCCAACCGTGACTGACTAACATCATGTTGGTACTGACCCACGCCAATCGCTTTGGGCTCGATCTTCACTAACTCAGCAAGCGGGTCTTGTAAGCGGCGCGCAATCGAAACCGCGCCGCGCAAACTGACATCAACATCCGGAAACTCTTTCGCGGCCAGTGCCGACGCCGAATACACTGAAGCGCCCGCCTCAGAAACCATGATGCGGGTCAAACCCAGATCAGGGTGAGCCGAGATCAGATCCGCCACCAATTTGTCGGTCTCACGCGAACCCGTGCCATTGCCAATCGCAACGAGTTCAGCTGCATGGGTCTTGGCCAGGGCAGCCAGGGTTTTAATCGCGCCATCAAAGTCCTTGCGAGGCGGATGCGGATAGATCGTCTCAGTCGCGACGAGCTTGCCCGTATTGTCGACAACCGCGACCTTGACGCCGGTGCGCAAACCCGGATCCAGTCCGATGGTGGCGCGGCGACCAGCCGGTGCTGCCAGCAACAATGCCTTCAGGTTGCGACCAAACACATCAATCGCTTCCGCTTCGGCTTGCTCACGCATGGCGCCCATGAGATCGGTCGCGATTTGCCATGATAGTTTCACCTGCCATGTCCAGCGTGCCGTTTCGTTCAACCACTTGTCTGCCGCGCGGCCCTGTGACGCCACACCCATGCGCTGGGCGATTTGTTGTTGGCACCACCCTGGCCCCTCGGTAGGCTCCGGATCATCCGGTAACGCCAACGTAAGCGTCAGAATTTCTTCGCGGCGTCCTCGCAGCAACGCAAGCGCCCGATGCGAGGGCACATCGGCCAGTTTTTCCTGGTAGGCAAAGTAGTCACTGTATTTGGCACCCGCTTCTTCCTTACCTTCGGCAACCGCCGAAACGAGCACACCACGACTGAGCATCTCGGCGCGCAGGCGACCCACCAAATCGGCATCTTCAGCCGTACGCTCCATCAGAATCTGCCGGGCACCATCGAGTGCCGATTTGGCGTCGGGTACGCCAGGGTTGTCACCGTCTGGACCGGTAAAGGCCTCCCTCAGATAAGCACTGGCTGCGACCTCCGGCTCCAGCTCGGGGTCTGCCAATAGGGCGTCTGCCAGTGCCTCCAGGCCTGCTTCGCGCGCAATCTGCGCTTTGGTGCGGCGCTTTTTCTTGTAAGGCGCGTAGAGATCCTCGAGGCGCTGCTTGGAATCTGCCGCATCAAGGCTCGCCGCAAGCTCATCAGTCAGCTTGCCTTGTTCAGTAATGGCGCCCAGGATTACGTCCCGACGCTGGTCCATTTCGCGCAAGTATTCCAGGCGTTCTGCCAGTTGACGCAACTGCGTATCGTCCAGCCCCTCAGTCACTTCCTTTCGATACCGGGCTATGAATGGCACCGTGGCGCCTTCATCCAGTAGCGCAATGGTCGCCAGGACCTGTTTGGGCTTGATAGCCAGTTCGGTGGCGAGGCGGATTTCAATCGGAGCGGGCATTGGCGCACATCGGTCAGTTTTGGTGAGCGCGCAGCATGCCCGAACAAACAGTTCTGTTCAAGCCGGCAGCTGTTCTTTAATCGTAAGCCGCTGCAAGCAAGCAGTGGCGTGCGGCTAGATGGTAATCAGCGGCTGGTGATGATCGGGCGCCTCAATGGGCAGCCGAAGCAAAACGGTTGTGCCATGCGTCGCATTGGATTTGATGTCTATTTCGGCGCCGATCGCCTGGGCACGATTCTTCATATTGGCCAGGCCACGGCCACCCGAGATTGCGCTGACTAGGCAAGATCCAAGACCGTCTGCAGGCGGTGCCTGGCGGCTGAGACCAACGCCATTGTCAACCAGCTTCACCCAAATCGTGCCGTCTTGCTCGTTAGCGCCGCATGAGACCTCGACTACCGACGCATTCGCATGCTTGAGAATATTGTTTATGCCCTCTTGCAAAATGCGCATCACACTCAAGACACCCTGTGGTCCTAGCCAGGTTAAGGGCGGCAGATCAGACACGCCCCAGATAACCTGTAGCCCCGCAGCGTTTAGGCGTGGCGTGAGCCGCGAGCGCAAATTTGCCAGCACGCTCACAAGATCGCCATCAACGGGATCGAGTGAGTCAATCATCAGGCGCAAGTCTTCAATTGCCCCTTGAAGGGCATCTTGAAGTGAGTCTGCCGAGACCTGCCCAGACTTCACCATTGCCAGCGTTGAGACCAGCGTTCCGCCAACGCCATCGTGCATGTCCCGCACCAGCCGCTCGCGTTCATCGACAATGGCGCGCTCAGTTTGCAGCTTGAGTAAGCGAGCGTGGGCGGTTTTTATTTCACGCTCGCGTTCCTTCACCTTGGCTTCGAGACTTCTGTTGAGCGTTTCAATCGAATCCAACGCACTACCGAACCGGCGAGTCAGCAAAATGCCAAACACAAGCATGATGGCCGGCGAGCCGTAAGGCATCAGGTAGTGGCTGGTTCTATCCCATATGGCGTTCATCATCAGCCAATCATGAATGCCGAACAACAAGGCAAAAGCCCCTGCAAACACGAGCATGGCAAGATCAAGAGAGACCTTCTTCACTAACCTGAGCGAAACGCATAACAAGGGGTAACTCGAGATTGCAAGCGTCACAGTGTCGCTGACGCTAACCCCCCATGCATAAAAAACGCTGGGTGTTGCTAGTGCCAGCAGAGACAGTCCCGCGGTACTGGCCAGCGTCCACTGCAAGAACCGCCGCTCCAGTTCATGCTCATCAACACGCAAATACCGAAGAACGAACACGCACACGGTATAGACGAACCACACGAGCGAAACGTGCCAGAACCAGTCGAGCAGTAGCGGCGGAAAACGGTTGGTCGTGATGACGGGATAGAGATCGTGCACCGCCCATGCAAACATCATGACGGCATACCACCCATACACCGGGTCGCGCCTGCCCCACCACCACAGCAGCGCCATGAAGCTGCTCGTCAGCAGCATCAGCACGACGATGAGCTGGAGCAGGGTTTCAGAAAAAAAGCGGCTTGCTTCGTGGTAGCCGCGCAAGACTGAATCAGGGCCCACGTAGAGCTCCCGCAAAAGGCCGCGACCGCCCCGCTCGGCAACCACCCTGACCGCCAGCAAGTTGGTCGTGGGCAGCAGGCGGCTGGCAGGAATCTGCGCAAGTATTGGGCGATTCCAGTGGCGGGCAATAGGCTCGTGCATGTTGCCTTGTTCGGCCAGTTTGATGCCGTTCAGATAGACCGCCGCGTTCATCGCCAGTCGCGGTATCCATAACGAGATCAGGTCCGACTCGAACTGGTCACGCGTGAGCGGCAAAAAATACCAGCCCTCAAGCAACTCTGGGTGGGTCAGCCGCCAGTCATGCGGCAACGTCCTGTCCTGGGCACCCGGCAGGTTGCGCGCCTGCTCGATCGAACCAGGCACAGTCTGCAAGCTCGCGGCAACAAAAACGGCCTGGTCAAGGCGCAGCTTCTTTTCGGCCGGGGCATTGCCCGCAAACCAGCTCACCAGCGCCGCCATACCCAGCGCCGCAAGCATCAACAGAGGCGCGCGCCATCTGGGTGTGATGGCTGGCACCAGCGCTGCCATTTAGCCTGTATGCGCGTCGAGCTTGATGAGCCCGAGTTGCATCGCCTCGAAAACAGCTTCGCCGCGTGAGCGAACCGCCAGTTTGCGATAGATGTGCTTAATATGCGTGGTCACGGTATGCACGGAGATGCCCAGCGCGCCCGAGATTTCCTCATAAGAGTAGCCCTTGGCAATCTGCTGCAATACCGTGGTCTCACGAGGTGTCAGCAGACTGGGGGCATCGTTTGGCTCGCGCGCCGGCGCAACCGGCTCAAGCACGGGCATACCGGCATTCGCAGCTCGCCCGGCAGGCTCCCGCAAGCGACGCAACAAATGTCTGGCAATTGAAGGGCTGATCGGAGAGCCACCGGCAAACAACTCTCGAACAGAGGCGAGAATCAGATCGGTTGAACCGTCTTTCAACAGGTATCCCGAGGCGCCGGCTTCCAGGGCGCCCAGGACGTGTGATTCATCACCAAAAGTCGTAATCGCGGCGACTTCGGTTGCCGGGCTTTCAGCCTCGGCAGCGCGGATGAGTTCCAGCCCAGAGCCATCGGGCAATCCAAGGTCAACAAGAAAGACATCAGGCTTACCCGCCAGCAGCATCAAACCTGCCGAGACGGAACCGGCTGCGCCGATCAGCTCCAGATCCGGCTCTTCGCTGATAACGGATACCAATCGCGCCCGGGTACTTTGGTCGTCTTCGACAACGGCTACCCGGATCTTGGCTATGCAATCTCGTTTCACGGTGACTTCCCTGTTCATTTTTGTATTTGGACGTTTGTAACGCCCTGATAAAAGTTTGACACAGTGTGTCGCAACGGTCAGCTTGATTTATACCCGGCCGGCCAATTTTTCGCGTCGCCCAGATGGGTCAACCCTAATGACCCATCGGTTCAATTTGAGACTCTCCCGTTCATGTAAGTTTTAGCGACGTACACGGGCTAATTCGGGCGAATGACTGCGCTACCTCTTCACTCGCTACCTTAGTGAATCTGCCGCTACGCTTGTGTTAACAAGGTCCGCTAAGACGGCTATCAGACTGCCCATAGCGCTCGAAAGTCGGCAGGCCCAAGCGAGACCACCGGTCCCTTATGGGTGTGCGCTAATCTTCAAAAGGTTTAAAAGACCACACCATTTATGCGATTCTCTTCGGATGGATGATCAAAAACTGGCCTCTTTAGCGCCCTCGACCCGCCCGTCGCCTGCGACAGCAACTCCCGCAACGCCTGCTAAGACACCTGCAACAGCCCAATCGACGCTGGTCGACGCTGATCAGTCTGTTGAACACGCCGCGCCCGGATTCACCCGTGACTCCGCCCCCATGAATCAGCATGACAGCGTGTATTCGCCGGCTGAGCCACCCGTTCCCCCTGCCGAGCCACCGAATCGGCCTGACGGACCTTCGGATGAGCCAACACCGGGCAATGGGCCGACAGTCCTGAGTCCTCGCTTTGTGGGCACTGGCGGCGACTATTTCGGGATATGGATCGTCAACCTGCTACTGCTAATCGTGACCCTGGGCCTGTACTTTCCGTGGGCCAGAGTCAGAAAGCTCCAGTTCTTCGCCGGCAATACAGATGTTGGCGGGCATCGGCTGCAATTCACCGGGGTCGCCCGGCAAATGTTTCTGGGCTTTAGCCTGGCTATGGTGGCATTCATTGCCTACTACGTAGCAGAAGCGTTCGCGCCAGAACTGAGCCTGGTCATTATTGGCGCGTTCGCGCTGATTTGGCCCTGGATCTTTAGAGCGGCGTTGAGATTTCGCCTCGCCAAGACTGAGTGGCGAGGGCTGCCGTTCGCGTTTGTCGGCACCACTCGGGGAGCCTACAAAACGATCCTTCCTTTCTATCTCCTGATGCTCGTGGGCATCTCAGTTGGTGTTGCGGCGAGCTTGTTTGGCACCGCGTCTGTCGGCGATGCCTCGTTCGACACTGACAGCCCTATGATTGCGTTGCTCGGCGGTTTTGTCGGCATCGCGATCCTGGCAGCTGTGCTGATTGGCCCGTGGCTGCAATTTCGTATCAAGCGCTATCAACATGATCACTATCGCTTTGCTGATCGTCAGTCTCGATTTACAGCAACGGTGGGTGCTTTCTATCTGCTGTTTATTAAGACACTTGGCGTGTTGGTAGTCGCGTTGATCGCGCTCGGTTTGTTCGCTTCAACGGTAGCTGCCGTGTTCATTGGCGTGGACAGCATCGGTGCGCTGGCAGACATGGGTGACACACTGGAAGACAGCCCACTCCTGATTGGCGTGGGGGTAACGATGGCAGCAATCGGCCTGTTTCTCGCCTGGCAGGCAGTTACGGCCTACTTTGTTCGCACACTTCATAACCTAACCTGGGGCAATACGGCTGGCAATGGCTTCGCATTTGCCGCCAACCTTAAATTTTGGCCGTTCTTTGGGTTACGCGTGTTGAACCTGGTCCTCAAGTCACTTACGCTTGGACTCTATACGCCCTTTGCGCAGGTGGCCATTGTGAAAATGAAACTTGATTCAGTCGTGCTTGCGGTTGACTTCGACCTTGAAGCGCTTGTGACTCAGGCCCAGGACGGCAAACTCTCGGCCGGTGCTGATGCGGCGGCGGACCTGTTTGATCTGGATATCGCTCTGTGACCGAGCAGGTGCTGGCCGATTGGTTTGACGGCCAGTCCTCTCGCGCTCGCCCTGTCTCGGTTCGTCTGGAGTCAGCCGAACTGGTCTTTGAAGGGGCGTCACTTGACGCGCCGATGAGATACCCGGTGAGCCAACTGCAGTGGCCCGAGCGGACTCGGGCTGGAAGCAAAGTCCTCAAGCTGCCTGACGGTGGCTCACTGCATGCACACGATGACGACGCCTGGACCTTGCTTGGACAAAATCATGGCGTTGTCGAAAGCCCGGTCGTGACCTGGCAACAGAGCGGTTGGCGAATCTTTGCCTCGCTCATTTTGATTGTTGTGCTGGGTGCAGCTATTTTCAGATGGGGCGTTCCCCTGGCCGCCCAGGCAATTCTGGTCGTGGTGCCCGAACAGGTTGATCGGGCAATTGGCGAGCAGGCCTTTAAGCAAATTGATGAGCAGCTCTTCGAACCCACTGAGCTTGATATTGAGGTTCAGAACGACCTCTCTGAGCGACTGCGCCAAATGGTGGCAGGTAGCGCTGTTGCTGCTCGTGAGATTCCCCCCTACACCCTTGAGTTTCGGAGCAGTCGTTTCGGCCCGAATGCCTTTGCGTTACCGGGTGGCACGATTGTGCTGACTGATGAACTCGTAGAGTTAGCCGATGGTGATCACGACATGGTGTTGGGCGTTCTGGCTCATGAACTGGGCCACGTGGTGCACCGGCATGGCATGCGCGGCGTTTCGCAGTCCCTGCTCGGTGCGATCTTGCTTGCCGTAGTGGTTGGCGATTCGAGTTCACTGATCGCCAGTGCTCCTTTATTACTCGGTTCGATGGCCTATACGCGGGATCTTGAGCGTGAGGCCGATGATCATGCGATTCAGATGCTGCGCGACAACGGTATTTCACCCGCCGTTATGGCCCGGTTTTTTCGCCGTATCGCGCAGCTCACAGATGTGCGGCGCAACTCTGAGGACGACGCAACAGACAATCGTGAGAATGAGCTTGGCTTGTTGTTCTCCAGTCATCCGGGCGCGCGCGAACGCATCAGGAAGTTTGAAGAGGCAGCGCTGAGATAACGGGTCTTCTAGGGGTGCGCGGCTTGCGTGGCCTGACCTGTCAGCGGCCTGCCTTTGGTGATGGTGTGCCTGAGACGGCTCAAGACAAGCACGGCCGTCAGCGCACCTAGCAAATCGAATGTCAGATCCCCAAGACTGGAGGACCGCGCCGGGTTGTAGGCTTGGGTCCATTCGTCCGCAATGCCGACACTCAGGGTCATGGCTACCGCCATCAGATCTGCGATTCGGGTGCCTCCCCACATCACCCAGAACATGCCGGCAAGCCCACCAAAAAACAAATAGTGAACAGCTTTGTCCCACGGGTGCGAAAACATCCCGCCAGGCAAAGGCTTGGTCCCGAGATAAAAGAGCATGAACACGAGCGTTGAGCTCAGCAGCAAGGCGAGTAGTCTGAGCCTTCGCGTTGGAAAGATAATCGGGCAGATCAACTGATCCGCCACTGAAGACCATGCCCTTCGAGCATCAACTCCCGCGTTAGTCACGTCTGCCTGTGCTTACCGTGCAGACTCAAATGGCGCCCACTGCAAATCTTTGTCGGATAAGACAGTTGGTGCGATGGGCCATTGAATATTGAATGCGGGGTCGTCAAACCGCGCCCCGCGCTCGGCCCCCGGCGTGTAGGCTTCGCTGACGAGATAGAACATGTCGGTGTCATCAGTGAGCGTCAGATAGCCGTGAGCACACAGGGGTGGCACATAGAGCGCCTGACGATTTTCTGCGGTCAGCTCCGCACCAAACCACTTCAAGTAGCTTGGCGAGTCTTCGCGAACATCAACCAGAACATCAAAAACAGCGCCCCGAACACAACGCATCAGCTTGGCTTCTGCGGCTGGTGCCACCTGATAGTGCAAACCGCGCATCGTGCCACGCTTAACCGTATTAGCCAGGTTAGCCTGTACAACGGGCATCTGAATACCGTGCTCGGCAAACTCTTCCGAGCAAAAAGCGCGAGCGAATGAACCCCGATCATCACCTCTCGGTTCAAGATCGATTAGCCACGCCCCTTCAATCCCGGTTGGAGTGAATTTCATCTCATTCAGGCCAGACTCAAACCAATGCCTTCATAGGCGGGCACATCAGCCGGATTGAACATGCGTCTACCATCGACAACCAGCGGTTTGGCACCCGATGCTTTCAAGAGCTCGGGCAATTGTCTGAATTCGGGCCAACTCGTGGCGACAACCACGATATCCGCGCCATCAATACACTCCTCAATGGAGCCAGCGTAGTCAATTCCGTCACTGCCCAGCGCCTCGCGTCCGGTGTCCATCGCGATGGGGTCAAAGGCGCTGACTTTGGCGCCTTTTTCTCGCAGCTGTTCTACTAGGGTGAGTGACGGCGACTCGCGAACATCATCAGTTCCCGGTTTGAATGCAATACCAAGCACTGCCACTTGCTTACCCTGCACCGAGGGATGATGCCGCTCGATCAGCTCAACCAGACGGTTCGGTTGATCTGCATTGATATCGATC
>JBGCFG010000019.1:0-33850 GCA_045106815.1 Burkholderiaceae bacterium
GGGGGGGGAGGCCTGAGCGAAGTGAGTTCTGCGGGCCCCCCGATCACCCCCCCCTCCATCGGCTAGTCCGGCAACGCCGGACCGCCGCCTTTTCCCCCGGCCCCACGCCCCCGCCCTCGCCGAATCACACCCCCAAGCCACAGTGTCTGACGGCAAAAAAAAACCGCCTCGAAAACGAGACGGCTTTTTTGCAGAGGAAAGTAGGCTTTAAGCCATGCCCTTCACTGCTGCTGCCAAACGGCTCTTATAGCGTGAGGCGGTGTTCTTGTGGATGATGCGCTTGTCGGCGATGCGGTCGATCAGGGACTGAGACGCATGAAACGCTGCCTTGGCCTGCTCTTTGTCTCCGTCAGCGACTGCCTTACGGACCTTTTTGATCGCGGTACGTAGACTGGATGCCTGGCTTGAGTTGTGCAGATTGCGCACGATAGCCTGTTTGGCGCGCTTCTTTGAGGACTTAATGTTGGCCATATGATGTTTTGGGTGCGTTGTAAGTTAGCTAGGAAAGCCTTCCATTATAACCAGATACCGGCCAAAATCTAAAGAGCAAACCCGTAAAAATGACGGCAAATCATGTAATTAGGTGCTTATGCCTAATCTCAGTAAGCAATGAGTGGCCGTTACTGCCGATTTCGGCTCGGTTGTTGCCCTCTCTAGCCCCTCTTGCCCAAGCCCACTCCGAAAAGCGCCTAGCCCCCTTTGAATCTGCTCCGCTCAGCCGCGACCGTCAGTGGCCTGACACTGATCTCCCGGATTACGGGTCTGGTCAGGGAGACGCTGATTGCCACCGTTTTCGGCGCCGGTCCGCTTACTGATGCATTTTTCGTAGCACAGCGTCTGCCAAACATGCTGCGCCGAATGTTTGCAGAAGGAGCGTTTTCGCAGGCCTTTGTGCCTTTGCTTGCCAAGACCAAGCAGCAGGCCCAGGAAAGCGGTGATCTGGCTCAAACCCGGCATCTGATTAACCATGTCGCGACCGCCCTGTTCTGGGCGTTGCTGATCATGACGACTGCCGGCATCGTGTTTGCGCCGCAGATCGTCACCGCTGTGGCTTCCGGCCTGACGCGCGATCCGGAAGCCTTTAGCAGTGCCGTCTGGATGACGCGGGTGATGTTTCCCTACATCCTGCTGATTTCGCTGGTCGCATTGAGCGCTGGCATTCTCAACACCTGGCAGAACTTTGCGATTCCGGCCGTGACGCCGGTTCTGCTCAATCTGAGCATGATTGCTGCCGCTCTGCTTCTGGCTGACTGGTTTGACCCGGCGATTCACGCGCTCGCTGTCGGTGTACTGCTAGGTGGTGTCGTTCAATTGTCGCTGCAGTTGCCAGCGCTCGCCAAATTGGGAGTACTACCCAGACTACGGATAAACGTTCGCGCGGCGTACGCCGATCCCGGCACGCGCCGCATTCTGAGCCTGATGCTGCCGGCCATTCTGGCTGTATCAGCCGCGCAGATTAGCTTACTCATCAATATGCACATTGCCTCGCGCCTGGCCCCGGGCTCTGTGTCGTGGGTCTCGTTTGGTGACCGCTTGATGGAATTCCCCAATGGCTTGCTTGGTGTGGCCATCGGGACTGTCCTGCTGCCAAGCCTGTCAGCGGCCACGCTTGAAGCGTCTGGTAATGCGTTCAGTGAGTTACTCGACTGGGGCCTTAGACTGGCCCTATTGTTGGTCGCCCCGTGCGCAATTGCTCTGGCGCTGATGGCCGAACCACTCACTGCGCTGCTCTACCACTATGGCCAGTTTGACGGGCAGGATGTTGCAATGACCGCGCTGGCCGTGAAGGGCTATGCCGTCGGCTTGATTGCGCTGATTGGCATCAAAGTGCTTGCACCGGCTTTTTTTGCTCAACAGAATGTCGCCACGCCAGTAAAGATCTCGGTCGCATCATTGATCGTGACGCAACTGCTCAATATAGTCTTTGTGCCCGCGTTCGCCCACGCTGGCCTCGCCCTGTCGATTTCAGTGGCTGCCTGGCTCAATGCCGGCCTGTTACTCGTGCTGCTACTTCGCGGCGATCGATATCGCCCGCAGGCAGGCTGGGCGCGCTTTGTGATGCAACTTGCCGCAGGCCTGCTCGTTTTAGGATTGCTGCTCGCCTGGTGGGTGCCTCAGTTCGACTGGGTTGCGCTGCGCGAAACTCCCTTGGTCCGCGCCGGAATGGTGTTAGGCACCGTCGCGGCTGGCGTGGTGGCTTATGGCGTCACCCTGTTGCTCGTCGGCGTTCGGCCGGCTCAATTTGCACGGCGACCAGAAACAAGCTGACGCCGCTTCGCAGACAAGCTTGCAGCACGCATAGAATCAAACAACAAACAAACAACCCGTGCACGGAGATAAGATGGCTATAGCATTTATTGGCGGCGGCAACATGGCGAGCGCCATTATCGGCGGGCTAATCGCCCAGGGGCGATCAGTTCAGGACATGCTAGTTATCGACCCGGATGAAATCGCACGCGAGCGCATCAAAGAGCGCTTTGGGGTAACAGCCCTACCCGCTCTGACCGAGGCATTACCCACCAACTCGGCCTGCGTCCTGGCGGTGAAGCCGCAAGTGATGCAGCCCGTGTGCCAATCGATCGCGAGCCATATCGGCGACGCGCTTGTAATTAGCATTGCAGCCGGAACGCGGTTAGACAGCCTCGCAGCCTGGCTCCATGGACATCGGCGTTCAGTCAGGGTTATGCCCAATACGCCAGCGCTGGTTGGCCTTGGGGCTGCTGGTATGTATGCTGACCCCTCGGTCTCGGCGCGGGATCGCCAGACAACAGAAGAGATTGTCACCGCCGTCGGGATCGCGATCTGGGTCGACCAGGAGCAGGACATTGACACGGTTACGGCCATCAGTGGGAGCGGCCCGGCTTACGTGTTTCGCTGGATGGAGGCCATGCAGGCGGCAGCCACTGAGTTGGGATTGCCGGAAGACAAAGCACTCCCTTTGATTATGCAGACTCTCAGGGGTGCCGCTGAATTGGCCATGCAGTCTGCCGACGGTCTTGCGCAACTACGCGAGAACGTCACTTCACCGGGTGGAACGACCGCCGCCGGTCTGGCTGCGATGAATGAGTCTGGGGTCACCAACAGTATCGTGTCTGGTGTCAGAGCTGCCCATGCTCGCAGCATTGAACTCGGTCAGGGCTGATCAGGTGCTGCGAACAATTTTGCAGTCTCCTGAATAGCTGAAAGTCACCGGCACTACCGTGTCGGCTTGCCCATCCGGCATGGTTTGCACTGGCCCCAGTTTTAGTTCGACCTGTTCGTTAGTGACGGGCGACTTAGCATCGCCCACCCAGGGCTCTCCCACCGTCACCGCACCGATGGTGAATAGCATTTGCTCAAAAGCCGGATCGGGTTTGTCTTCGAGCTCGGCAGCCTGGTCATAGAGTGCGTCGATCTCGGTTGTACTGAGATTTCCCTTGCCTTGTTCTGCCTGCTCTGCCTTCATAATGAGCAAGTCGCCAGGTGATATCGGAAAATGCTCAATGCCATTGACGACGATACTCAGACTATTCTCCGGATCACGCGCGGCGTAGTCCACCTCATAAACGAATCTGACATCGGTTGTGGGGCTGTCAATCTGAATAGACGCAACCAGATGGCGTCGGTCCAGTTCAAGCGTTGCGCCGCAGGCTGGCTGATCAAGCTCAATTTGCACTGGCTGATCACCCGCAACAGAAACCGTTGCATGGTTTTGCTCAGCCGCATTCAGCGCACCCGACAATGATAGAAACAGAACGAATGAAGACTGACGTAAGCCATTCATGAAGTTGCTGACCGGATGGGCGTTGACACGAGTGCTCGCGATCGCACGAAAGTTTCCTGGATGATCCACGCATCATGTGAGGCGCGGTGGCGGGTAGCTGCAAGCGCAATCTCCACAGCTTGCTTCTCGTCATGCCAAATCGACATTTGCGGCTCGATCAGGATCAGCTCGAGCGGGCTGAGATGAAATCTAATCGGCATTCCCGCGGCGTGGAAAAGTTGAGAAATCCATGGCTTGTCGACCACCCAGCCATCGGAATACGCAATCTTGTTGGCGAGCAAGTCATTCAACTCTCGGGCCACCTCGGCCACCGAACGGCCGTGAGTTGCCAACACCTCACGACTTATCTGATGAAGGCTTTCCGCGGCAGGGTCCCAGTCTGTCCATCCGGGTTCAGGTTTGATGATGCGGCTAAACCGCTCCCCGGTCTCCATGACAACGCCCACCTCGATCGGATAGCTATTGGCTCCGAGTCCAGAGGCTTCAACATCCAAAATGATGGGGCGTCGCGGTGAAGGCATCCGCAGACATTAGCACCGGGGAACCGGCGATTGCAGCACAGTCATAGTCGCGGCGGGGTTATCGACGGTCAGGCCTGGTTATGCGCCCTCAGGCCAGATCAATCACCAGACCCGCCATGACGATGGCGCCCCACCAGTTGTTGTGATTGAAAGCAGCAAAGCAGCCGTCACGGGACCGATCGCGGATCAGGGTGTAGTGATAGATAGACGTAAGCGCCGCGCCCACCAGGCCCGCGAAATACCAGAACCCAAGCCCTTGCATCATGCCTACGACTGCCAGCAGCGCGAGCGTAGCGCCATAGCAAATCATCACGCCCACGACATCGAAACGACCGAAAGTCAGGGCCGCCGTTTTGATGCCAAGCCGAATGTCGTCGTCCCGATCAACCATCGCGTATTCGGTATCGTAAGCAAGCGCCCAGAACACATTGGCCAGGAGCATTACCCAGGCTACGGCAGGCACCGAACCGGTTACCGCAGCAAAAGCCATCGGTATGCCGAAACCAAACGCAATTCCCAAATACGCCTGTGGCAAGGCCAAAAAGCGCTTGGTATAGGGGTAACTTGCCGCAATGAAAGCTGCAACGACTGCCAGCATCCATGTCAGCGCGTTCATTGGAATTAACAAGAGCAGCGACACCAGCGCCAGCACTACAAACACCATCACGGCTTCCCAGGGCTTGATTGCGCCGGTCGTCACTGGCCTGGCTTTAGTGCGCTTGACGTGCTTGTCAATTTTGCGGTCAGCAAAATCATTGATGGCGCAACCAGCCGAGCGCATCAGTAGCGTGCCAAGGCAAAACGCAAACAAGAGATAAGGGTCGGGGTTACCGGCAGAAGCCATCCAGAGCGCCCAGAGCGTGGGCCAGAGCAGGAGCAAAGTGCCGATCGGCCGGTGCAGGCGGACGAGCATGAGATAGCTGAGCCATCGCGGCGGGGCTGGCTGAAGATGGGTTTGAGCGTCCATTGCCAGATGATAACTGTTGCCCAGTGTGCGAAAAATCACAAATACAGGCTTGAGTATTCGAATCACCCGCCGATAACCGCCTATGGCCAACTTTATAAACTTGATAGCCGGGTCAGTCTGGCGCTGCCTGCTAATTGGCTGGGCAACGATATTTCTGCTCGTCACCCTGCTGGTGGGCGTGCTGCTTACCAGTCCCGCCTATGCCGCCAGCCCCGCCGACTTGTCTGCCGGGGTGATTGTGTCTTCGGAGGGCGATACCTCATTGGCTCGACAGGGGCAGATCACGACACCCGCCGGCCGGTTGCAGGAGATTTTCGCTGGCGACCGGATCTTTACCGGATCGAATGGGCAGATCAGCCTACGCTTCAGCGATGGCATGAAAATGACGATCGGCCCAGGTTCGCTACTGGATATTTCGGCCTACCTGAAAGAGCAAGGGCGCGAAAAGAGCTGGTTTGATCTGCTCCGCGGCTCTCTACGCACAGTCTCTGGTTTGATGGGCCAGCGTAACCCTCAGTCGTTCAAGCTCAGCACACCCACCGCAACGATTGGTATCCGTGGCACTGACTTCACGGTTAACCAGCGCGACTGCAGCGATGGCAGTTGCAAGCGCCCCGGGACCAGCACGACCGAAGTTTCCGTAACCAAAGGAGCCATCGACATCAGCAGCCCAGGCGGTAAGCTGCGGGTCAACGAAGGGCAGACGGCGCGGGTTGGCCAAAAGGGTACGCGGCCACGCATCATCCAAGTCCCTGTGCTTGGCAATGCAGGTACTCAGGTCATCAGGCCAAGGCCCAAGCCGGCCGTGCAAAAACTCAAATCGCAGCGCCGCAAGGCACCCAAACCATCGCTCTTTGACGGCGCGCCTCGTCGGCAGGAACCAAAGCCGATACAAATGCCAATCAGGCCTGCTGACCCAACCGAATTTATCGCGCCACGTCCCGCGCAATAACACTGTCAAGCGCCATTCGTGGACAACGAGCAACCGATCAGCGCTGACCTGTGTTTTTCAGTCGACCTTGGTTGCTGCACTGCGGGGCCTCGCGTAGCATCTGGATATCGTGAAACGGTGCCCTGGCGCAACGGTTTCCTGACCTCCATGCTGTGAGGTTGAAAGCGTGAATTGGCCAGCGTATGCCGGCGCATCTGTTCCAGCACCTGTTTCCGCCTATCTGTCAGCCAGCTTTTGTAGAGCGTGCTGTCGCCTGCGACTTCATCTCCTTGCTCGCATCCGGTCTTCCTTGGCCGGGAGCAGCTGTTTGCCTTTTCAATAACAATCATCACCAGCCCGACTGCTCATGAAATCTTTTCGCCAGGATTGGCTATCGAATGTTCGCAATGACCTACTCGCCGGGCTGGTAGTCGCACTTGCGCTGATCCCAGAAGCCATTGCTTTTTCGATCATCGCCGGGGTTGACCCGAAAGTCGGGCTCTATGCGTCGTTCTGTATTGCCACGATCATTGCCTTCGCTGGCGGCCGACCCGGCATGATCTCTGCGGCAACCGGCGCCATGGCCTTACTGATGGTGACGCTGGTAAAAGACCACGGCTTGCAATATTTGCTAGCCGCCACGATCCTAACTGGCTGCCTGCAGATTATTGCCGGCTGGCTTCGATTGGGCTCCCTGATGCGATTCGTATCGCGTTCGGTCATCACGGGCTTTGTGAATGCGCTGGCCATTTTGATCTTTATGGCTCAACTACCTGAACTCATTGGTGTGAGTTGGGTGGTGTACGTGATGGTTGCTGCCAGCCTGGGCATTATCTATTTGTTCCCCTACATCACGCGCGCGGTGCCCTCACCTCTGGTGGCCATCATCGTAATGACGGTTCTTACCATCGGTATGGGTCTTGATATTCGAACCGTTGCTGATCTCGGTGACCTGCCTGACAGTCTGCCCAGCTTTCTGAGCCCCGAGGTGCCCTTTAACTGGGAAACGCTGCAAATCATCTTTCCGGTTTCCGCCACACTGGCAGTCGTTGGATTGCTCGAATCAATGATGACCGCTTCAATTGTGGATGACCTCACAGACTCGCCCAGCAACAAGAACCGGGAATGTGTCGGCCAGGGCGTTGCCAATATTTTCAGCGGCTTTTTGGGTGGCATGGCCGGTTGCGCGATGATTGGGCAATCGGTCATTAACGTTAAGTCCGGCGGGCGTGGCAGACTCTCGACACTTGCAGCGGGCTTGCTACTGCTGGTCATGTCAGTATTTGCAAGCGAATGGGTCGGTCAAATTCCAATGGCGGTTCTGGTGGCAGTGATGATCATGGTCTCGATCGGCACCTTCAACTGGGATTCGATTCGTAACCTGCGCTCGCACCCCAAGAGTTCGAGCACCGTCATGATCGCCACCGTCGCTGTGGTCGTCGCCACCCATGACCTCGCTCAGGGCGTACTGGTCGGGGTATTGCTGTCAGGATTTTTCTTCGCACACAAGGTCGGTATGGTTTTGTTTGTGAGTTCGCAATCAGAGAACGAAGGCCGGGAGCGGCACTACCGCGTTATTGGTCAGGTGTTCTTTGCGTCTGCTGAGCGCTTTATCGGTTCCTTTGATTTCAAAGAAGTGATCGACAAAGTCAGGATCGACGTCAGTCGTGCGCACTTCTGGGATATCACCGCGGTCAGCGCACTTGACAAAGTCGTCGTCAAATTCCGACGCGAAGGAACGGAGGTAGAAGTCATTGGCCTCAATGAGGCGAGCGCGACCATGATCGACCGGTTTGGTGAGCACGACAAACCCGAAACAGCCACCTCCTCGGCTGGCCATTAAGCACAGCGAGCACCTGGAGACGCCCACCATGACACCTGATCGAAAAGTACTGGCCTGTGTCGACCAGTCTCACTACGCCGATAACATAGCTGACTACGCGGCGTGGGCAGCACATCGCATGAATGCCCCCCTTGAGTTTCTGCATGTTCTCGACCGTCACCCCGAGCAAAGCACTGGCGGTGACTACTCGGGAGCGCTGGGCATGGACGCTCAGGAAACACTGCTGGCAGAGCTCTCGGATAAAGATGAGGCCAGGAGCCGCACGGCGCGTGAACAGGGCAGGCTCTTTTTAAATCGCCTGCGTGAGAGAGCACTGGCCGCAGGTATCACGGCGCCGGATGTTCGTCAGCGCCATGGCCAACTTGAAGAAACGCTCGTTGAACAGCAAGGGGCCGTGCGCTTGTTCGTCCTGGGGCGCCGGGGTGAATCTGCCGAATCCACCAAGCGCGACCTCGGCCGAAATGTTGAACGTATTGCTCGGGCAGTTCGTAAGCCGATCCTGACGGTTACCGAGAATTTCAAAGAACCGCAACGCGCCATGATTGCCTTTGACGGTGGTATCACCACCCGGCGAGGCGTGCGAATGGTTGCCGAGAGCCCGTTGTTCAAGGGACTGCCTGTTCACTTGCTTATGTCAGGGAAAGACTCAAGTGACGCCCGTAAGCAACTGGACTGGGCGCGCAGAACCCTCGAAGAAGCTGGCTTCGAGGCTCCCGCCTCCTTGGTGCCGGGAGATGCTGAAAGCATCATTGCCCGCGCGGTCAAAGAACAAGGCATTGACTTGCTCATCATGGGTGCTTATGCGCACTCCCCTCTGCGAACCTTGCTGCTGGGCAGTAAGACATCCGATCTATTGCGCTCTGCGACGATTCCGACCTTATTGCTGCGATAGGGCCGTTGCGCCCGGAGGCGGGTGTGCTGAGAAACGCATGCGTTGACTGGCGCATATCTACAGATTGAACGCGCATGAAATAAGGTCTACTAGGTGCCCAAACATCGGCTCCTATGACCCTACTCATCGAACCAACCCACTCCCTCACGGCCCGCCCACAAGTGGCGCAGACGCCGGTCGTCAACCTGTATCACGTGGCCTATTCAGAGGAGACCTTCGCCGAGCGGCCGGACGGGTTCCATGTACTCGACAATCGGGCCAATGAGCGGCCTGACTGGTACGAGTTGTGGCCCATTCGCCGTTTCTTGATGAACACCGCGCTCGACGAGAACGCTTACTATGGCTTTTTCTCGCCCAAGTTCGAACTCAAAACAGAACTCAACGCCGCGCGGGTCAAAGAGTTCGTTGCAAACGACGAATACAAGTCTGACGCCTATCTATTTTGCGCTCAGCCCGATATTGGCATGTTCTTTCGGAACATTTTCCTGGGCGGCGGTCTGCTATACCCAGGCAACCTGGAGGCAACACAGGCGTTTGTTACCGCGATCGGCCAGCCAACCAATCTGACAGCGCTCGTGATGGACTCAAGCACGACGATCTTTAGCAACTTCGTTGTGGCAAGACCTGCTTATTGGCGTCTCTGGCTTGAAATTTCCGACCGGCTATTCGTAATTGGCGAACACCCGGGCAACGGAAACCTAACCGCGGCCCTCAACACCCCTACAACTTACCGCGGCGGCGTGCACCGCAAGGTATTCGTCGCTGAGGGTGTCGCCTCGCTCATTTGCACGACTTTCGACTTTAAAGTCAAAGCCTACGATCCGTTTGCAGTGCCCTGGTTTTCCGCGTTTCGCGAGTTTCGCAATGAAGCCATCACAGCTGATGCACTCAAGACGGCTTATCGTGCCACCGGCCGGGTGCAATACATGCATGAGTTCAATCGGCTAACTGAATCTGTCTTTGACCAACTCAATCAGCGTCACTAGTCGATCAGTCACCGGCTAACTCGCCGGCAACCCGCAACATCACAGCCTTCGCCGGTTTATTGAAACCTAATGTGGCACCAACTTGAACATATATTGAAATGGTTGCGCATCCTGAGCCGCCACATCGGGGTTAAGGCCGCAGGCTTCGGCGTAGGCTTTTACGGCCTGCAAGTGCCTGTCTTCATCATCGGATCGAATCATCCGGGTCAGCCCTTGTTCAATTCGCCAGCCGGTTGAACTAAAAAGCTCAAGCATCGTCGTTCGCGTAAACCAACGAATATGGGTGCGATCCATCAGGCCGCTGTCTTCATAGCGGAAGTTTCCGGACGCCAGGCGCCATTGAACGCTCCAGTGCTGAGCATTTGGCAAACAGACCAAGGTACAACCTTGCGCGTCAATAGTGGCGCGTACACGTTCGAGCATTCTCCAGGGGTCACGCAAATGCTCCAGGCAGTCCCCAAAAACCCAGCAATCGCTCGGCGATAGTTTCTCGAATTTCTCGTCCGGCATCTGTTCAATGTCAGCCGCGATTGCCTCAGTACAGTGCTCTGCAGCCACCGCCGCGTAGTTGGCATCGATATCAATCCCGATCACTTCCGTGTCAGGACGATTAGCCCTATAGACTTTGGCAAGCGAACCCTGCATGCAGCCGACATCAACGATGCGCCGGGTCTGCGGCGGAATCATGGCCATCAGTTCCGGATTGATGAGGTCGTGAGCGGGGGTTTGATTCATGGTGATGGGGTTCCTGAAGTTGAAGAAGGCAAGACCTGCCGTCATGGCAGTAGAACCCAGAAGTTCACTAGCCAATACATCAAAAAGGGGGGCTTTCGTCAGCCTAACTCCAGTCTTGATACCGGCCTGCTCTTACATGCGCCGCCAGTCGCAAGAAGCGGGGACAGAAATGAAAAAGACCCGCAAAAGCGGGTCTTGAGGGTGATTTCAAACCGAAGCCTGAAATCGCGACTACTTCTTCTTATTAGAAACTTTTTTTGCGAGCTTCTTGGTTGCTGTTTTACGTGACTTTGACGCTTTGGCAGCGACCTTCTTCTTGGACTTGCCGGCCTTCTTGCTTGCTGATTTTGTGTTCGCCTTGGCGACTTTCTTCGTTTTGCTCTTGGCTGATCGGCCTTTATCGGCGACCTCGGTCACTTTGCCTTTGGCTTTCTTGGCTGACTTAGAGCCACTGGTCTTCGATTTACTTGCCGATTTGCTTGATTTGCCTTTAGGCAGGCCACTGCCCTTGCTCAAACTGGTGGCAATCTGCGGACCGACTCCAGGCACGCGATCTTGAAGGTCTGCCATGCTCTTGAACTTGCTTTTCCTGCGCTCGCTCGCAATCCGCTTCGCAATGACTGGACCAACGCCCTTAACAGTCTGCAATTCCTCAACAGACGCGCGATTAATATCCAACGCAAACGCAGCACTCAAACCAAACACGAGCGTCGCGACGACAACCAGAGTTTGCCGAATAATGTTGTTCAAAACTTTCCCCCTGCTGTGAGCTACTGGCGAATTAACCACCGAACATACTCGGCCACGCCGTCTTGGACCGAAGCAAACGAGTGATCGCAACCGATCTCTCGCAACTGCGCAAGGTCAGCTCGAGTATAGCTTTGATATTTGCCCTTGAGCGCCTCAGGAAAGTCTATATAGGCCAGCAAACCATCTTTAACCATTTGCTCACGACTGAGCGCAGATTCACCGCTTTGTTCACGTAATGTATTGACCACTGTATGGGCAATATCATTAAACGGCTGCGCTCTGCCGGTGCCGCAATTGAAGATGCCACTCAGTTGCGGGTTGTCGAAGAAAAACAAATTGACCGCGACAGCATCTTTTACATAGACAAAGTCGCGCGATTGCTCGCCCTCGCCATATCCGTCCCAGCCACCAAATAGCTTGACGCAGCCTGTATCGCGGAACTGATTGACATGATGAAACGCCACCGATGCCATGCGCGCCTTGTGCGACTCGCGCGGCCCGTAAACATTAAAGTAGCGCAGGCCAACGATCTGAGTGCCTGACGATTGCCCAGCAAGCCGTGCCCGCACCACCTGGTCGAATAGGAATTTGCTGTAGCCGTAGATATTCAACGGCGACTCATGTTCTCGCTTCTCTTCGAAAACTTCGCCGCCGCCGTAAACGGCCGCAGACGACGCGTAGATGAGCGGAATTTGGTAAGAGGTGCAGAACTCAAGCAGATCCATTGTGTAGCGATAGTTGTTCTGCATCATGTAGCGGCCATCGGTCTCCATCGTGTCGGAGCAGGCCCCTTGGTGGAAGATCGCGCGGATGCCACCGTCACGGGCAATGTCTGCCTTGCTCTTTAGCCAGTCGGGAAATTCCCGCTTGTCGAGGTAGTCTGATATCTCCAGATCAACGAGATTACGAAACTTGTCCGGGCGCTCAAAATTGTCCACCGCGAGGATGTCTCGCTCGCCCCTGGCATTGAGTTGTTCGACAAGATTGCTGCCAATGAAGCCGGCTGCGCCGGTCACAATAATCATGATCCAAAGAGCTCCTTCGGTGTTACCGTCGCGGTGCCAAGCTTACCCACCACAATGCTGCCGGCACGATTAGCCAACTCAACCGCCTCACGGATCGGCCGCCCGGCCGCCAGTGCGGCAGCCATCAAAGCCACGACGGTATCGCCTGCACCAGATACATCAAACACTTCTCGAGCCTGAGCCTCTACGCTAAAGACTTCGTCGGCCGAAAACAATGTCATGCCCTCTTCTGACCTGGTCAGCAGCAGATAAGTCAGCCCAAGGCCTTCCCGCAACACCTGAGCGCGTTGAATGAGATCAGCCTCGTCACGCCATTTACCAACGACTTCCCGCAACTCAGCCCGATTCGGCGTTAACAATGTGGCGCCGGCATAGCGCTGATAGTCATCGCCCTTGGGGTCAACCACAATCGGCACGTTCGCCGCGACGCTCGCTTCAATGAGTTGTTCGACACGACCCAGTGCCCCCTTGCCGTAGTCCGACAGCACAAGCACTGACGCATCTGATAACTGCTGTTGGAAGGCCGAAAACTTATCAGCCAGTGAAGCTGGCTCGGGCATTTCCTCAAAGTCCACGCGCAGCAATTGCTGCTGACGGCCAATGACCCGTAGCTTGACCGTTGTGGGCACACTGGGATCAACCACCAAAAATGACTCAATGCCCGATGTATCCAACAGAGTGCTGACCTGTTTACCCGCAGCATCTTCGCCAACGATTCCAAGCAATGGGGTTGAAACGCCCAGGCTGCTCAGATTAAGCGCCACGTTGGCAGCGCCACCAAGGCGCTCTTCCTGCGACTTGACACGCACAATGGGCACCGGAGCTTCGGGTGAAATTCGCTGCACATCGCCAAACCAGTAACGGTCCAGCATGACGTCGCCCACCACCATGACTCTGGTGCCAGAAAAATCAACTTTGGCTAAGGTAACTGGCGAGTGTTCTGAACTCACTGGCGTTCCTGTTCTTCAGTGCGCCGGGGCGCATAGGTATCCCATCGGGTGCAGCCGGGGCATTGCCAATAATACTTTCTGGCAGAGAAGCCACAGTTGGAGCAGACATAGCGAGAAAGCCGGTCTGCCTGGCGCTTAATCAGTTGCTGCGCCAATTCAATTTCTTCCAGATCATCGTCTGGTCCGGCGAGCGCCTGGCGTGCCTCAAGCAGTTGCCGGTAACCAAGCAACGACGGCGCCTGCCGCAAAGACTTTTCAAGATGCTCATGCGCGACCCGCTCACCTGAATCACTGCGAATCGCGGCATGAACTGTTTGCAGCACATCGACCGACGGATGAGTCGCCTGGATGGCTTCAAGTGCTGTAATGCCCGCCTCTGTCTGGCCAAGCTGCTGATGTGCTTGCAACCACTGATCGGCAACCAAAGCAGCAAAACGAGGATCTAATTCGAAGGCTCGTTCAAACGCGCGAATCGACTCCTGAGGGTGCCCGTCGGCCAGTTCAAGCTGGCCGCGTCGTAGCCACGGACGTGGGTGCTTGTCACCTACTTTCGCGGCATTTGCCAAGGCCTCACGCGCGGCTGACAAGTCAGGTTCCTTGGGCGCGCCGGAGCCCTCTCCAGGCTGGCCGGCTGCCAGACTGTCGGCAAGCTCGCAGTGAAAGTGCGCGATCTCCTTGCGGGGTTTCTCACCCGGATCAAGATTGAGTTCTTCTGCCAACCGAATGGCCTCGGGCCAGTCGCGAACCATTTGGGCGATTTGCAGACGATGCCGCAGAGCCGCCGCGCGATACTGCGAGCCTTCAAGCCGGTTAAACGCGTCTTCCGCGCGATCTAAAAGACCAGACTTGAGATAGTCCTGGCCGAGTTCAAACAGTGCATGTTCACGTTGCTCTGGTGTCAGGTCGCTGCGCGCCACCAGGTTTTGGTGCACGCGAATGGCCCGCTCGGTTTCGCCGCGCCGTCGAAACAAGCTCCCCAGCGCAAAATGCAACTCAACGGTTTCAGGCTCAATGCGCACCACATCAACAAACGCATCAATCGCTTTGTCGGGTTGCTCATTGAGCAGGAAGTTCAAGCCTTTGAAGTAAGCGCCGGGCAATGCACCGCGGCTTTTGTCGCCACGTCGATCCAGGCGCGCCGCAAACCAACCTAGCCCGAATAGTGCGGGAATCAGCAGAAACCACCAGGCGTCGAACGTCATCGAAGGACCGGGCTCAACCTTCCAGCCTCGCGGGTTCGCTCTTGCCGGAATCAGTTCTTGGGATCACCGACACCGTCGAAGAAACCCCACCCGCTTCACCGGGCGGAGCATCATTGATCTTCTTGAGCTGACGGCGCAATTTGATGAGCTCTGCTTGTTGGCGCAAGTAAGAAGGTAGTCCAGTCAACATGCCAAACGCCACGCCAATCAGGAAAAATCCAAGCAACAAGATGACCAATGGCAAGGTCACCAGCGGTTCTTCGCCAGATGCAAAAAAGCGCAAGTCTGTAGGTTGCGTATTGGACAACGCCAACCCCAACGCAACCAGAAACAGCAGCAGCGTGAATATCAAGGAGACAAAACGCATCAGGAGTCGTCTGCGTGGCTGTTGGTCGGTGTGGTGTCCGCTATGGGTGAGCCGTTCTTGCCGGCGAGGTCAACTTTTTCTCGCAGCATCTTGCCAGGCTTGAAGTGCGGCACGCGCTTCTCAGGTACAAGAACGCTCTCTCCTGACTTAGGGTTTCTGCCCACGCGGGGCGGCCGATAAGACAGGGCAAAACTACCGAATCCGCGAATCTCAATGCGATTGCCCGCGGCCAGGCTGCCAGCCATCGCATCCAGAATAGTCCGGACGGCGTACTCGGCGTCTTTGGCGACGAGCTGCGGAAACCCCTCTGCCAGGCGATTGATCAGCTCTGACCGGGTCATGGTGTGCCCAGCCCGATCGTCGTCTGATTCAGCGTCGCCAGTGTTATCCAAATCAATCATGCGTGATTCCTGGTTCAGCAATGTGCTGTCAGGCAGCCATTTAAAGCCACCCAACAGCACGCCAGGGTTTAGCTCTCCTCACTACCGTCGAGCTTGGCACGGAGCAACGCGCCGAGATTAGTCGTGCCTGACGAAGCGCCAGACTCAGCCTGCAAGCGCTCAAGACTCTGAGCGGTTTCTTCTGAGTCCTTGGCTCTGATAGACAGACTGACCACCCGATTCTTGCGATCGAGATTGATGATCATGACTTCCATCTCTTCGCCTTCTTTCAGCACGGTACGGGCATCTTCAACCCGATCGCGAGAAATCTCAGACGCACGCAGGTAGCCTTCAACTTCGTTACCCAGGTCCATGACGGCACCCTTGGCATCAATGGTCTTGACCGTCGCATTGACGACTGAACCCTTGTCGTGGGTAGCTGCGTAATTGCTAAACGGATCGCCATCGAGTTGCTTGATGCCGAGCGAAATACGCTCTCGGTCAGTATCAATGGCGAGCACGGCTGCCTCAACCTCATCACCCTTCTTGAATTCGCGCACAGCTTCTTCACCGGCGTCATTCCAGGAAAGGTCAGACAGGTGCACCAGACCATCAATACCGCCCGGCAAACCGACAAACACACCAAAGTCGGTAATCGACTTAATGGTGCCCTTGACCTTATCGCCTTTGCGATAGTTGTCAGAGAATTCTTCCCATGGATTGGGCCGACACTGCTTCATGCCCAGTGAAATCCGGCGACGGTCTTCGTCGATTTCAAGCACCATGACTTCGACTTCATCGCCCAGGGCCACAACTTTGGAGGGGTTGACGTTCTTGTTGGTCCAGTCCATCTCTGATACGTGGACCAAACCCTCAATGCCTGGCTCGATTTCAATAAATGAGCCGTAGTCGGTGATGTTGGTGACCTTACCGAACATGCGCGTGCCCTGCGGGTAGCGCCGGCTAATGCCAGTCCAGGGGTCGTCGCCCAGTTGCTTGATACCGAGCGAAACGCGCTGACGCTCCTGGTCGAACTTAAGCACCTTGGCGGTGATCTCTTCGCCCACCTGAACCACTTCGCTCGGGTGACGCACACGCCGCCACGCCATGTCGGTGATGTGCAGCAGGCCGTCAATACCGCCCAGGTCAACGAACGCACCGTAGTCGGTAATGTTCTTGACGATACCCTTGATCTCGATACCTTCCTGCAAGTTCTCGAGCAGCTTCTCGCGCTCTTCGCCCAGCGACAGCTCGATAACCGCGCGCCGCGACAACACGACGTTATTGCGCTTGCGATCAAGCTTGATAACTTTGAATTCGACCGTCTTGCCTTCGTAGGCAGTGGTGTCTTTGATCGGACGCACATCGATCAGTGAGCCCGGCAGGAATGCCCGGATGCCGTTGGTCATGACCGTCAGGCCACCCTTCACTTTGCCGGTGATGGTGCCTTCAACCAGCTCGCCGTTATCAAGCGCTTTCTCCAGCTGCAACCAGGCAGCGAGACGCTTGGCGCGGTCGCGAGACAGACGGGTCTCGCCGTAGCCATTTTCAAGTGCATCGATTGCGACGGAAACAAAGTCGCCTTCGGCGACATCAAGTTCGCCTCGATCATCATGAAACTCTTCAATGGGGATGAAGCTTTCAGACTTCAGGCCGGCATTAACAACCACGAAGTTGTGGTCGATACGAATGACTTCAGCGGTAATGACTTCACCAGCGCGCATTTCCTGGCGCGAAAGTGATTCTTCAAACATTGCGGCAAAGCTTTCGCCGCCAAGTGCTGCATTGTCGGTGGTGGATTCCTGATTAAGGACAGTATTCAAAAGAGGTTTCTCTGCGTTGGGCGCACCAACCTAAGCGAACAATCTGCACTAGGCCAGTGGTGTTAAAAGGTGTCTTTAACCGGTTAAACCCACCATTGCAGCTCGGACCATAAAACGGCAGAGGCGCTGCAACGGCATAAACCGGCAAAGCATTCAGTTAAATCAAATTGGATAAAAACCGGACCTTGGGCCGGCTTGCCTCCGGCGGGGCTGGTTGGCGATCAGGAGCCGAAGCTTCTAAGCTAAGTCTTTATGCTTTCACCAAGCCTGCATCGGCAGCGAGCTTCACTACTGATGCGATCACCGACTCCAGGTCCATCAGGCTTGAGTCAATGACAATTGAATCTTCGCAAGCTTTGAGGGGCGCGATTGCACGGTTACTGTCCCGCTCGTCTCGTCGCTCAAGGTCTTTTTGAAGGTCCGTAAGTTTAGTCGAAAATCCCTTTTCTATCAACTGTTTATGGCGGCGCTCTGCGCGCACAGCCACACTTGCAGTCAAAAACACCTTCAATGGCGCGTCTGGAAAAACGACGGTGGCCATGTCGCGACCATCGGCGACCAGGCCGGGCGCTTGCTGAAACGCGTGCTGACGCGACAACAAGCCCTGTCTGACGGGCGCGAATACAGCGATTCGCGACGCCGCGTTACCTACGGATGGCTCACGTATTGCCTTAGAGACATCTTCATCATGCAGTAAAACCCGCTCATTTTCGAATGAAACAGGCAGATTTCTTGCTAAATCAGCCAATCCAGGCTCGTCATTCAGCATGACATGTTGTCGAGCTGCCTGTAGCGCTACCAGTCTGTATAGCGCGCCCGAATCAAGATAGTGCCACTGCAGGCGATCCGCCACAGCAGCTGCGACCGCTCCTTTGCCGGAGGCTGTCGGCCCGTCGATGGTCAAAACCGGCGCATCAGGCTCACGAGTGGGCATGAGGTTCCCGATCGGCACTGGCGCCCTCACTCACGGTCAGGCCAATTGCCGCACATGCTGCGGGAAAGCCCGGGAATGAAGTGGTCACATTCTCGACGTCTAGCACGGTTACCGGTCCGGCTGCCCGCAATGAAGCAACCGCAAACGCCATCGCGGTTCGATGATCGCCGTGTGAATCCACTTCGCCAGCGCCAAACGCATCTTGTCCATTGCCAACTCCGGAAATCACCATGCCATCGGGCGTAGCGGAACAATCTGCCCCCAACGCGTGCAAACCGCCTTCCATGACGGCGATTCGGTCAGACTCTTTGACCCGCAACTCCTCAGCGCCGGTGAGTCGCGTCGTGCCGCTAGCACAGGCCGCTGCCACAAACAGCACTGGAAATTCATCAATCGCGAGCGGCACCAGTGCCGGGTCAATATCAATGCCGCGAAGTGGCGCGTATCGCACCTGAATATCAGCGACTGGCTCTCCCCCAGCCAAACCCTCGTTGAGCAACTCGATATCAGCTCCCATCGCGCGCAGGATCTCCAGCACGCCAGTACGGGTCGGGTTCATACCGACATGCTTTAAGGTGATATCAGAACCGGGGCAAATGCTGGCAGCCACCATGAAAAACGCAGCCGAAGAAATATCTGCTGGCACATCGATTTGCGTGGCTCGGAGTCGCTGCCCGCCCTCAATACAAACCGTTGGCCCGTCGACCTGGACTGTGACGCCGAATGCCTGAAGCATGCGTTCTGTGTGATCACGGGTAGGTGCAGGTTCTGTCACCCGGGTTTTACCGCTGGCGTAAAGGCCCGCGAGCAAAACCGCAGATTTCACCTGAGCGCTGGCCATTGGCATTTCATAGTCAATGGCTTGAAGTGACTGTCCGCCTGCGATATGCAGCGGCGGCTTACCGTCCTGAGAGGCAATGCTGGCCCCCATCAGCGACAGCGGATTGATGATGCGCCCCATCGGACGGCGGCTGAGGCTTTCATCCCCGACGAGTTCGCTAGAAAACGGTTGGCCTGCCAAAACACCGCTCAGCAAGCGCATGCCGGTACCCGCATTGCCACAATCGAGCACTTGAGCCGGTGGCTTCAGGCCATCGACGCCGACACCCGTGATGCGCAGCCGACCGTCGGAGGGGCCATCAATACGCACGCCAAGCTGACGAAAAACCGTGCAAGTCGCTAAGGCATCGGCACCTGATAAGAAACCTGTGACTTCGGTCACACCGTCTGCGAGCGCACCAAGCATCACCGAGCGATGAGAAATTGACTTGTCACCGGGCACTCGCAGACCGCCGATCAGGGCTTGTCCACCTTTCGCTTCGTACTGCTTTTTAAGTGCGCGCACAACTGCTCCAATTGGCTTTGTTCGGTTCATGCAACGAACCGTCAGAGATTCTTATTTTACCGAGGGTAACCGTAATGGCCGATCCAGTCGGATTTGATTGGTTCGATCCGTCTAAAACGATGGATTTGATCGAAGAGCGACAGAAGCTCTACGACGAACAGGACAAGATTGCCCTGAACGATCCAATGCGGCATCGCCCCACGTTCATTGGCGAGGAGAAACCACCGGTCGCGCCCATCCAACAAAAGGAAATGACCGAGCGCGCTCAGCGCTGGTTTGATTTGCTGCCAACTGAAGTCAAACCAAGCGTGATGCGCTGTAGCTTTCCGCATATTCTGGAAGTTCTTTGTAAGGCCTGGGGCGATCCCGTCAAGTTACAACATGAGTTTGACACGCTGCTGCTCGTGGACCGCGGTACGCGTCAGGGCTTCCCTTTCTCGGTGCTGCAAGAATTGCATTGCCTGCGTGACTACTACACCGACGAGCTAAACCCTGAAGGCTGCAAGCAAGCTTTCCGAAAGTCAGCGCTTACGGATCAGTCACGCTAAGCCCATCACCTATCTGATTCAAGCTGGGCCCGCCAGCGAGACGCCTGCTCGATCATAGCTTGCAGTGCCTGGCGATCGCCCGTGACAAGCGCTTCGCGCACCAGCGCCAATGACTCACTGATTCGATCGAGCGACGCAACCGTGGGCTCGGCATTGTCGACCAAAATATCGGTCCACAACGGTGGTGACGACGCGCCGATTCGGGTCGTGTCCCGAAAACCGGCGCCGGCAAGATCGGCCAGCGCATCGGCATGAGGTCCATTCGCGACCGCCAGACACACCGCGTACACAAGCGCATGCGGCGCGTGCGAATACTCACCAAACATCGCGTCATGCAACTCTGCCTTAAGCACGGCCGGTCGTGCCCCGATGCGTTCGGCCAGTTGCATCAACCGATCCAGGTTGGCGCGCTGGCCTTCAGTCACCGGTGAAAACAACCAACGCTTGCCATCAAACAGGGCCTGACGCGCAGCGGCCGGTCCAGATAGCTCTGACCCGGCAATCGGATGACCCGGCACATAACGGTCGAAGGCTTCACCCAGCGCGTCGCGAGCAGCCGCAATCACCGAGGTTTTGGTACTCGCACAATCTGTAATGAGGGCTTTGGATGCAATGGCACTGGCAATCTCGTTGAAGACCGCCGGGATAGTCGTGACGGGCGTGGCAACGATGATCAGATCTGCATTGGCGACAGCCGCAGCGGCACTGTCCGCCGCCTCGTCGATCAGGCCAAGCGCCTGCGCCGTAACGGCGTCAGGCGATTTGGCATAGCCCACAACACGTCTGGCCAGACCTTTACGGCGAATCGCAAGCCCGATCGACCCGCCGATGAGTCCGACACCAATAATGGCAACGCGATCGAATAAAGCGGTCTCGGGCATATCAGTCAGCACTACGCGGGTAAGACCCTAACGACTTGTAAAACGCGGCGCGTTCTCGAATTTCAGCCAGCGCCTGGCCAACGCTTGGTTCGCTGTCGTGCCCGAGCAAGTCTATGTAGAAGAAATACTCCCAGCCCGACTGCCGGGCTGGTCGGGATTCGAAGCGCTTCATTGAAACGCCGTGTCGGGACAAGGGCTCAATGAGCCGGTGCACCGCGCCAGCCTCATCTGCAACGGACACAATTAGGGAGGTTTGGTCCTGCCCTGATGCTGCGCACTCGTACTGGCCAATCACAGCAAAGCGGGTTCGGTTGCCGGCATTGTCCTGAATCGCCTGGCGCGTAACGCTCAAGCCGTATCGGTCAGCCGCGGTGGAGGCGGCAATGGCGGCCAGATCTGGCTGGTCAGCGGCGTCACGCGCAGCCGCAGCATTGCTCGATACGGGCACGCGATCGACTTGGGGCAGATGCTGATCTAGCCAGCGCGCACATTGCGCAAGGGCTTGAGGATGGGCCGCCACCCGCTTGATATCTGCTAGTTCACCAGAGCGATTCATAAGGCAATGTTCAACTGGCACCAGAACCTCGCCTGAAACTGTGACCGACGACTCCAAAAACAAATCAAGCGTCCGGTTTACAGCGCCCTCAGTGGAGTTCTCAACCGGCACAACCCCAAAGTCGGCCGTCCCGGTCTGACTGGCTCGAAACACTTCGTCAATGCTGGCACATGCCAATGCATCTACGCCGTCACCAAAGTGCTTGCGAACAGCCTGCTCAGAAAAGGTGCCTTCGGGGCCAAGATAGGCAACGCGCAGGCGACGCTCAACTTCCCGACATGCCGAAATAATCTGTCGATAAATCGCTTCCAGCGCTGGCCCCTTGAGGGGGTCAGCAGGAACGTCAATCGCGCGCAGCCGCTTGAAAATTGACGCTTCGCGTTCGGGCCGATAGACCGGCGCATTCGTTCTGGCCTTCACTTCGCCCACTTGCAACGCCAGCCTGGCCCGCGCCTGAAGCAGGGTCTGAATCTGCTGGTCAACTGAGTCAATCTGCTGGCGCAGTTGATTCAGATCCTCGTCGGGCGAGCCCTCGGGTGATGGTTTATCGCTCTGTTTGTCCATGGTCGGCGATGATACCTGCCCACCAACCCAGGCCTTAGTTGGGTCGCACCAGCAAGAGCACCACCGGCAGGGTCAGCAAGCCCAGCGCAGTCGTGCTGGCCGTCACGGCACTGACCTGGCCGATCGCGACCTGGTAACGGTGCGCAAACAGTACGACATTGGCCCCTGCCGCAATCGCGCCGAGCACCGTCACCACTGCCAGCTCAACTGACTCGAGACCCACCACGAAGTAGCCGACAACCCAAACCAGCGCCGGATGAATGAGCAATTTGATCGCCGACTCCGGCAGCGCCTGCGATACGGACTTGGCGGAAAACTGGTCGGCAAGCGAGGCTCCGAGCACCACGAGACAGATGGGCGGCGCGGCAGCGCTCATCATGGCTAGTGCCTTGTCCAGCGAGGCAGGCAGCGGCAATTGCAACCCCGACCAAAGCAAGCCAGCCAGAATGGCCAACACAAATGGATGCAACACTGCTCTTCGCACGGTCAGCAAAGCGCCGGCTAACCCGCTGTAACGGCCTGAGCGAGCAGCGGACGCTTCGATCAGAACGCTCGGCCCGCCAAGCATGATTAAGGCATTCAAAGCCAGGATGGGTAAGAGAGCCGTCAGCCCAGCTTGGCCATAGGCCACCGTCACTACCGGAATACCGAGCATGACCGTATTCGGAAAAGTCACGCCGAGGCTTCGAACGATCGCTTCCTGGCGCGAGCGGCCGCGCCAGACCTGCCAGAAAAAGTAAGCGAGGAACAAAAGAACGGTTGCGCTGAAGTACGCGAGGGGTACCTGCCAGGCCAATGCCGACAGGTTCGCGTGACTCATCGCATGGAACAACAGCGCCGGAATAAAGACACGAAAGGTCAGGTTGGAAACATGCCCAACTCCCTCGGACGTAAGGAGTTCACGCCAGGCGACAACCACGCCCAGGCCAATCAATAAAATGATTGGCGCAACCGCCTCGATCATTCTTCAGGCGGTGCTTCAGGCGGCGTTTCAGGTGGCGTGTCTGACTCGGGATCGGACGCTGAATCGGCATCAGGGGACTCAGCAGAGGCCTGCGGCTCGGCTGCCTCAGCATCGGCGCCCTCTTCGAGGTCTTCATCACCTTCGCCGACTGCATCGCGCTCAACAACTCGCTGCACACCAGACAGGCGCGTGCCTTCATCAACGGCAATCAGGGTGACGCCCTGCGTGGCACGCCCCATCTCCCGAATCTCTTCGACGCGGGTGCGAACCATGACACCGCCGGTTGTGATCAGCATGATCTCGTCTTCGCGATCTACCAGCACCGCCGCAACGACCTGGCCATTGCGATCAGATGCCTGAATTGCAATCATGCCCTTGGTACCGCGGCCATGGCGGGTGTATTCAGACACCGGCGTACGTTTGCCAAAGCCGTTTTCGGTCGCCGTCAGAACCGATTGATCTTCTGCCTGTGTGACGAGCATCGAAATCAGGAACTGATCATCAGCGAGATTCATGCCGCGCACACCGCGCGCATTTCGACCCATGGGTCTGACGTCGGCTTCTGAGAAACGTACCGCCTTACCCGCGTTCGAAAACAGCATGACGTCGTGCTCGCCATGCGTCACGGCGACACCGATCAGGTAGTCATCATCGTCTAGCCCGACCGCTATGATGCCGGCCTTACGTGGGTTAGAGAAATCGGACAGAGGCGTCTTTTTGACCGTACCCCGGCTAGTCGCCATAAACACGTAGGCCGACTCAGTGAACTCCGTGACCGGCAGCGCGGCGGTAATCTTTTCATCGGGTTCGAGCGGGAAGAGATTCACAACCGGCCGGCCGCGCGAGGTGCGCGTGCCTTGGGGAACTTCCCAGACCTTGATCCAGTACACCCGACCACGATCAGAAAAGCACAACACGTAATCATGCGTGTTGGCTATGAACAGATGTTCGATCCAGTCTTCTTCTTTGGTAGCGGTGGCCTTCTTACCTCGGCCGCCGCGCCGCTGAGCCGCATATTCCGATAGCGGCTGACTTTTGATGTAGCCCTCGTGGGTCAGCGTAACAACCATATCGGTTGGCTGAATCAGGTCTTCGGTATCGAGCTCGGTCGCGTTCAGTTCGATCACTGAACGACGGACGTCACCGAACTCATCGCGAACGGCTGTCATCTCCTCGCGAATAATCGCGGTCACGCGCTCTGGCCGGGCAAGAATATCGAGCAGATCAGCGATCTGTTCAATTACCTCGCGGTACTCTTCAACAATGCGGTCTTGCTCAAGGCCAGTCAGGCGCTGCAAACGCATCTGCAGGATTTCCTGGGCCTGCACTTCAGAGAGTCGGTATTGGTTACCCTGTAGGCCTAATTCAGGATCAAGGCCTTCCGGTTGGAATGCGGCGACGTCACTGCCAGCCCGTTCAAGCATGGCCTTGGCTTCGCCGGCATCCCAGGCGCGCTCAAGCAGCGCCGCTTTGGCAGCAGGCGGATTGGGCGAGGCCTTGATGAGCGCAATCATCTCATCGACGTTTGCGACTGCTACGGCCAGACCTTCGAGAATATGGCCACGGTCACGGGCTTTGCGCAACTCAAACAAAGTGCGCCGGGTCACAACTTCACGACGATGCTCAAGGAAATACTGAAGCATCAACTTCAGGTTGAGCAAGCGTGGCTGGCCGTCGACCAGGGCCACCATATTGATACCGAAAGTGTCCTGAAGCTGTGTGTTTTTGTAGAGGTTGTTAAGCACAACCTCAGGCGCCTCACCCCGCTTGAGCTCAATGACAACCCGCATGCCCGACTTGTCAGACTCATCCCTGATGTCAGAAATACCCTCAAGGCGCTTTTCATTGACCTGCTCGGCCATGCGCTCGAGCAGCGTGCGCTTGTTAACCTGATAAGGCAGCTCGTCAACGATGATGGATGACCGATTACCTTTGTCGAGTTCTTCAAAGTGCGTCTTGGCACGCATCACTACGCGGCCACGCCCGGTGCGGTAACCCTCGCGAACCCCCTGCACACCGTAGATAATCCCGGCCGTCGGGAAATCGGGCGCGGGGATCATGCCAATCAGTTCTTCAATATCAGTTTCGGGCTTTTCAAGCAGGGTAAGGGCTGCATCAATCACCTCGTTCAAATTATGAGGCGGAATGTTGGTGGCCATCCCCACGGCAATACCTGATGACCCGTTTATCAGCAGATTGGGCACCCTGGAAGGCAGAACGCTGGGCTCATTCTCCTTGCCGTCATAGTTGGGGACGAAGTCAACCGTCTCGCGATCAATGTCTGCAAGCAGCTCGGCCGAGAGCTTTTCAAGGCGACACTCGGTGTAGCGCATCGCCGCCGCATTGTCGCCATCAACGGAACCAAAATTGCCCTGACCGTCAACGAGCGGATAACGCAATGAGAAGTCTTGCGCCATGCGCACGAGCGTGTCGTAGATCGCGCTATCACCGTGGGGGTGATACTTACCCATCACGTCGCCCACTACGCGGGCGCACTTCACATATGAGCGGTTCCAGTTGTTGTTGGCCTCGTGCATAGCGAACAACACGCGCCGGTGAACAGGTTTCAGGCCGTCGCGAACATCTGGCAGCGCCCGCCCCACGATTACGCTCATCGCGTAATCGAGATAAGAGCGGCGCATTTCCTCTTCGAGACTAATTGGCAGTGTTTCTTTTGCGAAAGATTCCATCAATGCTCTTTTTTCTTATCCTGTAGATGGCACGAACTGCCAAGATCCTGCTGGTAACGGCCTCATGATCCTGATGACTCATGAAAAACTGATGCAACCGACTCCCTGCTCCGCCCTATTGATGCCACCCTATTGATGCCACTCAATTGATGCCGTTTTCGTGGGGATAAAACTCACCCGGGACAACCGTACGATTTTAACATGTGGGCCGATCCTGCCCCGCTCCGCTGCCCGCTGACCAACCTGAGCCTGACCATGTCTGACATTAAATTGCTGCTTTGCCCCGAATGGACTGCCACCGTTGCCTCCGACAAGGGGTCCGACAACCCGAGCGGCCTGCTACAAAACCATGCCGTTGCGATCACTGGCGACGGCGAAATCGGTGAAATCCTGCCCCATGACCAGGCTTTCGAGCGCTATGCGAACGTCCCGCGGCTTGACCGGCCGGGGCATCTGCTTACCCCAGGTTTTGTGAATCTGCACGCCCACTGTGCCATGACCCTGCTTCGAGGCTATGCCGATGACCTGGGCCTGCACAGCTGGCTTAACGAACGGATCTGGCCGGCCGAAGGCCGCTGCGTCTCAGACAAATTCGTCTATGACGGCGCCCTAATGGGCATGCACGAAATGCTGCTTGGTGGCATCACGACGGTCAACGACATGTACTTTTTCCCCGAGGCGACAGCTCGGGCTGCTCAGGCGCTTGGCATACGGGCGAGTCTGGGCATCATGCTGATCGACTTTCCCTCGCCCTACGGCTCAGGGCCGGATGACTACCTCAGCAAGGGCGCAAAACTGCGGGACGAGCTTCGCGACGACCCACTTATCTCGTTCACCGTGTCACCCCATGCGCCCTACACCGTCTCCGATGAATCCTTCACCAAGGTACGGGCCTTGTCAGAAGAGCTGCAACTGCCCGTTCACGTGCACGTCCATGAAACGGCTTTTGAAGTGGAAGATGCTGTCGCGAAACAAAATGAGCGACCGATCGCCCGGCTTAACAGGCTTGGTCTGCTGGGCCCCCATCTGATTGCCGTTCATGCGGTTCATCTGAATGACGAAGAAATTGAGCTCTTCGCCAAGCACAAAGTGTCAGTCGCTCACTGCCCGCATTCAAACCTCAAGCTGGGCAGCGGGCTCCCGCCGATCACAAAACTGTTGGATTCAGGCGTCAACTTCGGCATTGGAACCGATGGCTCAGCGAGCAACAATCAGTTGGATTTGTTACAGGAATCTCGAACAGCGGCACTGCTTGCAAAGGGCCTTTCGCAAAACGCGGCGGCCTTCAATGCCCATCAGGCACTGCACGCGATGACACTTGGCGGGGCGATCGCGCTCGGCCGCGAACACGACCTAGGTTCGATCGAGACTGGAAAACAGGCTGATCTCGTCATGACGGCGCTGAACGTGCCAAGGTTGCAACCGGTTTATGACCCGATCTCGCAACTGATTTACGCCGCACGCAGCAGCGATGTGACAGATGTTTTCGTCGCCGGAAATCATGTTGTTCATCGGCAACAATTGGTGGAATCCGCACGGTCTGCCGCGGTTTCAGCCGTGGTCGCACGCATACCGGTGTGGCAGAATGAAATCAGTGATGCAGGTCACTAATACCCCCAATTAACGCGATTGCGGACTCTGGACTGCCGTTAGGTGAGCGTTAATCGGATTCCCTTTCCATGAGGAGAAACATGAATAAACCGGTCAAACTGGCAACTCTGATTGCCACTGCCGTATTCGCCTCGGGAACCACGACTGCTTTGGTCGCTCAAGAAATCGAGCTCCCCAACGGCAGCTACGTGGCGAGCCCGAACGGATCGGTTCTGGTAAACCCGTTCGGTCAGTGTTGGCGCTCGGGGTCCTTTAATCCCTCGGAAGCGGTGAAGGGCTGCGACGACGATCTGCTGCCGAAAGAGGCTCCGCCGCCGCCACCACCTCCACCGCCGCCACCACCAGCACCACCGCCACCGCCACCACCGCCACCGCCGCCAGCACCACCACCGGTGCCTAAGGCTGAGAAGGTAACCTACGCGGCTGACGCTTTCTTCGCGTTCGATAAGGCAACCCTGCGTGATGGGGGTAAGCAAAGCCTTGACGATCTCGTCGACAAGCTTGGCACCATGGCTTTGGAAGTCGTGATTGCCGTTGGCCACGCCGACAGCGTCGGACCTGAGGGCTACAACCAGGGTCTGTCCGTTCGCCGGGCCGAGTCGGTTAAAGGCTATCTGGTCAGCAAAGGCGTCGAAGCTAACCGTGTTTACACGGAAGGCAAAGGCGAGACTCAGCCAATCGCCGATAACAGCACGAAAGAAGGTCGCGCCAAGAACCGTCGTGTTGAGATCGAGGTGGTGGGTACCCGTCAGGTTCAGTAATTGAGCACTGACAGTGGCTAACTGCTAGTTTTTGGTTAGTCATTAAAGCCCCGTACAGAGTGTTGCTCTTGCGGGGCTTTTTCATGCCCCTTGCATTTGCTGAGCGCTTCCTTGTACGGGCGCAAATCCCTGCCTGCGGCGGGATTCCCAACGCTCATCGCGAAGATCGCTGGCACAATGCCAACCATGAATTCAAGTCTTCCAAACTCCTCTAACGATCCGGCATCCCTTAACCTCGACCCGGCCGAGCTTGAGAAATTTCAGGCATTGGCTTCCAAGTGGTGGGACCCAAATTCTGAATTTAGACCTCTGCATGAAATCAACCCCTTACGCTTAGGTTGGATTGATGAATTGGCGCAACTCGACGGCAAGACAGTGCTTGATGTTGGTTGTGGCGGCGGCATCCTGGCCGAAGCGATGGCCAGCAAAGGCGCCACGGTCACAGGGATCGACCTGGCAGACAAATCGCTGAAGGTGGCGCAACTGCATCAACTCGAATCTGGCGCTAATGTTCGCTACAAAACGATTGCGACTGAAGACTATGCGCAGGAAGCACCCGAGACGTTTGATGTAGTGACCTGCATGGAAATGCTTGAGCACGTGCCAGACCCAGCCTCAACCGTGGCGGCATGTGCTGCGCTCACAAAACCGGGCGGCTGGTTGTTTTTCTCCACCATCAACCGCAATCCCAAGAGCTTTCTGTTTGCGATCGTCGGGGCGGAATATGTGCTGCGCCTACTGCCTCGCGGCACGCACGAATACGACAAACTCATCAAGCCATCTGAGTTGAGTACCGCGGCGCGCAGAGCAGGCTTATCGGCAGACAAAATGATTGGCATGACTTACAACCCAATCACCAAGGTCTACCGCCTAACGCCAAATGATGTCAGCGTGAATTACGCCATGGCCTTTCGTAAGCCAGAATAGCGTTTGAACCGACCACAACTTGAGACTGTCTTGCATAAACTGATTTCCCCGGGGAGCCGAAGGCTCAATAAGAAGCCAGCGGCAGTCTTGTTCGATCTTGACGGCACACTGGCTGACACAGCGCCAGACCTGTGCGCCCCGGCCAATCGAATGCGCGAGGCCAAAGGCCTGCCTGCTTTGCCGGTAGAAGACTTGGGTCGCTTCGCTTCTGCAGGCGCCAGAGGGATTCTAGGCAGAGCGTTTGACATCACCCCAGAGCATCCGGAGTTTGAAGCGATGCGCAAAGAGTTCTTGCACGGATACGAACAAGGCCTTTGTGTGGAAACTGCCCTGTTCCCAGGCATGGAGTCGGTCTTACGCGCTCTTGAAAAAGGCGGCATACCGTGGGGCGTTGTGAGCAATAAAACCGAGGTCTATGTGGTGCCCATCATTGAACAAATGGGTCTTGCCGGCCGCTGCGCTTGCTCAATCGGCGGCGACACGGCTGCCAGAGCCAAGCCGCACCCCGACCCGCTTTTCCTGGCAGCACAGCAACTTCAGGTTGATCCGGCTGCTAGTGTTTACGTGGGCGATGATCATCGCGACATCGTTGCAGGAGAGGCAGCCGGCATGGTGACTGTTGCAGCAGCCTACGGTTACTGCGGCACAGATTCTTCTCCTGGTGAGTGGGGAGCTCACTTCTTAGTCGATGCCGCTGACCAACTCATTGATCTGCTGCCAGCAAACTGACTTGCCAAATATAAAAGCGGGTCAAGGCAAACCGCCCTAACCCGCTTTTAAAGACTAATCCTGTCTGTTTAGTCGTTGTTTGAATCGATCAGTGTGCGATAAATGAGCGCGCCAATGACAGCACCGGCAATCGGTGCGGCCCAGAAGAACCAAAGCTGCTCCATCGGCACAGTCACGCCTTCGCCAAACATGGACGAAATCAAAGCAGGACCGGTTGAACGAGCCGGGTTGACACTGGTGTTGGTGATGGGAATCGTCACCATGTGGATCAGGGCCAGCATCATGCCGATTGAAAGGCCAGCGAAGCCTGCAGCGGCACGCTTAGCGGTTGCACCCATGATGACGATCAAGAAAGCTGCCGTGGTAATCACCTCGGCGAGCAGTGCAGCCATCATGCTGTAGCCACCCGGAGACCCTTCAGCACCAAAACCATTGGTGGCGAACGTGCCCGCACCCGGCTTGATTGCAAACTCAGGCTGACCCGACGCAATCAGGAAAATCACCCAAGCTGCCAGCACACCGCCAATGACCTGCGCAATGATGTAGCCAGGCACTTTGCTGATCGGGAAACGACCGCCAAAAAGAAGCCCGAGCGTAACAGCAGGGTTGAAGTGCCCACCCGAAACATGACCAACCGCATAAGCGCCGGTTAAAACAGTCAGGCCAAACGCAAAGCTCACCCCAAGAAACCCGAGGCCAAGGCTGGAGCCGTTATCAGCGACACCATAGGCAGCAGCAAAGACGGCTGCGCCACAACCGCCCAGCACTAGCCAGAAGGTTCCAAAAATTTCAGCACAGAGTGCTCTCATAAGACTTCTCCAGAATATCTATTTATTAGAAATTGAGTTCTGTTCTGGCAATACTTTCCCAGCATTACCCCCACGCTTGATTCTCACCTGAAAGGTGCGTGCTTGTGGGGGATGCGTAACATACTGTTAGATTTGAGCAGGTTGAATACACATACTTTCATCGTTGTCGCGAATACCCTGCACGGTCTGACCAAAATGGAGCATGCAACTGCGGCCATTCACTGATAGCGCAGGCTGACGTAACGCACAAGAACGTCACCTCAATCTGACCAAGCATCAGAGCATCGACATTGAGAAAGGCAAGGCCGTGAGGTATCGAGTTGCCATGAAAGTGACGTTTGTATTGAACGACTGATTAGTCATTCACCGCAACGGCTTCAATTTCAATCATGAATGCGGAGTCAGCCAGTGCGCCGGTGTCACCCAGCGTACTGGTGGGTAAGGCATCTTGCCTGAAGCCAAACCAACTAGCGCGGGTGATCACTTTAGAAAATAGGTGGCTGGCAGCCGCACACCGCCAAGCGTGCTTTCTGTGGTGCCACGCATATGCTCGCCATAACTGACAGAGAACTGCTCGAACGACACCTGTGGTTTGAGCACATCCTCGATGTAGCGATTGAGCGTCGCAGCATCTGGCACCGGCGTTGCCATATAAAAGTCACGCAACTGCTGGATTCTTTGCTCAGGCGTGCCAGTAGTTTCATCCAGCGCTTGATTGATAGCGGCTTGCACACCGGTGAGCTCACTAAATGCACGCGCCAAGAGATACTGGTCGTACCCTGCCTGCGGACTCAAAGCCCGACCAAGCGATTCCCTGGCGATTGTCTGAATATCGCGATTGGCGAGGTCGCGTTGAATCCCAGGCGGGTTGGTTGCCCAGCGCTGATAAGCCTCGTCAAGACGTGCCTTGAGTTCAATCGAGTGCCCTACCCCCAGGCTCATGACCAGCGCCTGATTCGGTGGCGGAGAGTCACTGTCCCACAACGTCGCTAAGACTTGATCGATCCGCATGCGAGGCATCGGCAAGTCTGATCCGCCATCGGTTCTGATCAGAGAAGCATCATTGGCAAAAAAGTTGACCTGCTGCTCGTTGAGTTTGTTGAGTTCCGTTGCCCAGCCCTGCATAGCGCCGTCAAGATTCGCGAGGTCTCCGCCGGTCCCCTGGAAAAGCGTCAAGCGCGCAACGGCGCCAAATTCCTGAGTTGAATTGGCGGCTCCAAGGAATGGATGAATCTGGTGGTAGGTTAGATACACGCGATTGGGTAGATTCTCAGCAGTAAGCGCAATCGGGGCGCCGTCGTTATTGAGGACCACCTGGCCGGGGTCGTAAAGCCCGTGTACGGCGGTAGCGGAGCCAAGTGTGTCGGTAGCGAGGTATTGCGCATCAATGAGTTGTCCGATCGAAACGCCGGCGGGATCAACGCCGTTCAAGTACAGGCTGGGGGCCGATGACAATCGAAAACTGTCTTGTTTGGTTTCACCAAAAAACGCCTCAACGTCAAAGTTGAATCGCGCCGGGTCGCTTAGACCAGTGATGGTTTGGCCCGAATAATTAAATGCGGCATCAGCGCCAGGCAGAGCAGCGTCACCTAGGCGTTGCCCGCCCGTCGCAAAAAATTCAAATGCAGCGTCTGGTGTCATCCCGGCAGCAATCAGATTATTGATGCGAACCAGATCAAGCGACCCACCGCCGGCCTCCTTCACCATTGACAGCCGAGCCGTATCACCGGCCGTTGCAAATGAAGTGACCTGCCTAGACTGAATCGGCGGTTGCTGCGCGCTCACTGTTGAATCCTGCGCAAACTCAGGCTGGCGTACACCGTTACCGCGTTGCAACGACAGGTTTTGCGGGTAGCGCTCACTGTAGGGTTGCTGAGTATTGGCGTTCGTCGTTGAGAGGTTCGAAGGTCTGTTGGTCGGATTGCTCGGGACTGAACCTGGCCGTTTGAGATTGCTTGCTGGCGCCTGAGGTTGAACGGTCGGCGATGTGTTGACCTGCGCGTTTGGCGTTACGTTGGTGACTTGCTGTTGGCGTGCGATTGCCTGATTAATCGCCGCTTCCGTCACAGTCTGTAGCGGTTGACCCTCCGGCCAAGGGATGGCGGTGTTGAGCTGCGGAATACGATGGTTCGCCTTGGCGTGAAAGACCCGAATGCCGCCGATAGTCGCCGAGCCTATTGTCATCGCCGCTTCAGCCGTCACCATGGCATTAAGCGTGCCTGCACCAACGCGCGCATCTTTAAAACCTGCCGCGAATGCCGGCGGGACCTCCCCAAACACTTGGCCCGGCGACACAGGCGACTCCTTGAATCCGGAGAACCAACCCGTCCGTTGCTGATGAATCAACAGCTTCGATGGATTATCTGGGTTTGTGTAGTAGATCTTGTGCCAGATGCGCCCCCCTTCGTGATTCAAAGGTAAGCGGTAAGTAAGGCCGTCTGCCTGAGGCTCAAGCCCAGCGTCAGCCATCGCCCCATGCAAACGCTCGTCGAACGTCGGCATACCGCTCCGGTCATCCACCGAATCAAACCTTGGCGTACCTGCCAGTACTTTAGCCTTGACAAGCACATATCCATTTTCATATTGCCGGTCGGTGAACGGTGTTTCGGTTAGCGCGCGATTGAACTTCTGATAGATGGCGGGTGTCCACGATAGTTGCTCTGGCAGGCCCTTAGTATTGACTTCGCTCAACTGGGCGAGTTCAGTGGCGGTGATTTCTCCCATCGCTACAAACTGAGAACCCACCACAAGGTAGGCATAGGTTTGCCCACCAGACTGCGCCGTCCAGATCTCGCCCTCGCCATACTGGCCCAGCCAGGCGCTGAATGGCATCAGCAACTGCTGAGGCCCAGGCCCAACGCGCGGTGACGAGTTAGAGGCGTTGGCGTTTGCAGTCAGCCCCGAAAAACCGACCTGCTCCCCTTGCGCCTGACCGGAACTGAAGTTGGCCTGCTGACTGGATGTTTGAATCGAATTGCCCATCGGGCAACGGTAGCGTGAGGCCCTTTTTTTCGAGTTTATTGGCCTTGCGTCGTCCGCAAACTGGCTAATCGCCAGAAAGAACGGCCGAAATCGGCCTGAAATACCGCCACCGGTCACTATTTGGCTTGAAATACCCAATCCACGCCTATAATTACTACCAGCAAAGCATCACCAGTTATGGGGCCGACCTGGCTTCGACGTGGGTTGCGAAGCGACACAGGGCATGCCGAGGCACCTTTCCCTCGTAAAAAAATGGGTAAATCTATAAACGCCAACGACGAGCGTTTCGCACTGGCCGCTTAAGGCCTAAGCCGCTGCACCTACTTGCCGATGGGTGGGGTGGGGTTAAACCCACTGCAGCGTCATTTACATCGGATCGTGTCCCGCTGGGTTACTTAGTGAAGGCACTAAATC
>JBGCFG010000002.1:0-134101 GCA_045106815.1 Burkholderiaceae bacterium
CAAGCCTTGCGCATGCATTGAATCAGCGCTCGCCTTTGGTGGTGGCAGTGAGTGGCGGCGTTGACAGTCTCACGCTCGCGTGGTCAGCCGCTACCTTGCTGGGTCCATCGGTACGCGTTGTTCATGCGGCCGGACCAGCAGTGCCGCCATTGGCAACCGAAAGGGTGAAAGCCTATGCGCGCCGATGGGGATGGGATTTGCAAGTGCTCAATGCTGGCGAATATCAAGACCCTGAGTATCGTAAGAATCCTGTCAATCGATGCTACTACTGCAAGAGCAATCTCTATCAGCGTATCCGCGAGTCTTGTGACACCCCTGCCTTTGTCGCCGCCGGCACGAATCTCGATGATCTGGGTGAATATCGACCAGGCTTACTCGCCGCAGACGAGCAACAGGTCATTCACCCCTTCGTTGATGCTGCGATGGCCAAGTCGGCGGTTCGTGAGCTCGCAGCTGCCGCAGGCCTGGACGATATTGCCCAGCTACCTGCTCAACCCTGTTTGGCCAGCCGGGTTGAAACCGGCATTTCAATCAAGGCGGAAGATCTCACGTTTATAGATCAGATAGAGCAACTGTCAGCGACACGATTGAACGTAGGCGACATTCGTTGCCGGGTAACCCGACAAGGTGTGTGGCTGGAAGCAGATCCTGGTGTGAACGAGCGGGCGGCGCTCATAGCGCATGTTCGTCAGGCTTGTGAAGAAAGCGGGCGGGTGTTCGCGGGTATCAGGCCGTACCGGCGCGGCAGCGCATTTCTCACGACAGCGGCTGATGAGCAGGTGATTAGACTGCGCCGAAACAGCCAGTCAAAATCTGATAATCCGGTGTCGCAGATCAGGCGCAGCACTTCATGAGCAATGATTTTCAATTTGACTGGTCTCGGCAAGCGAGAACCCATGTACCCGAGGTTGTGTTTGCCGAAGGTAAACAGGTCGCGCAGATTGTCGATGTGCTGCACCAAGCTGATGCACGCAAGCATCGCCTGCTGCTCACTCGCTTCTCGCTAGAACAGTTTGAGCAAGTGCTTGCGCAGCTAGGCAAGCAGGGGCAGCCAAGCTTGCATCAACGCCTGACCCATGATGCAGCATCGTCTACGGCAGTGTTGGGCGATGACGAAACAGGCACCCCTACGGTAGGCGACAAAGACATTGCGATTGTGTGCGCCGGTTCATCAGACCTGCCAGTTGCGCTGGAGGCGCAGCAGTCACTCCGGTTTCTCGGTCGAGTGGCCCCCTTGTTTGCCGATGTGGGCGTCGCCGGCCTGTGGCGTCTGACGCAGATTGCTGACGAGCTCGCGCAGTATCGTGTGCTGATTGCAGTGGCAGGTATGGAGGGGGCGCTCTTCAGTGTTGTCGCCGGACTCGTACCAAGTCTGGTCATCGCAGTGCCGCGTTCAGTTGGCTATGGCGTGGCCGCCGGCGGGCAGGCAGCGTTAAGCAGTGCCCTCGCTAGCTGCGCCCCGGGCATTGTCTGCGTCAATATTGACAATGGCTTTGGTGCTGCTGCCGCTGCCCACAAAATGCTGAGCGTTTCCTTTACGCGTCCCTAAGGTTGGCAATAGCGCAGACGCTTCAGTTAGACTCCGCTTCATGAGCAAGCCTGACTTTGTGACTGTTGAGGGTCTTGAGAAGACCTATGGTGATCTGCGGGTTATCAAAGGTGTGTCGTTTGTGGCCGCTGAGAACGAAGTGATTTCGCTCATTGGGGCATCAGGTTCAGGCAAATCAACGATTCTGCGATGCCTGAATCTGCTTGAGGTGCCTGAGCGCGGAGAGATCACCATCAATGGTGAGCGGCTACCACTCAGCGAGCCCGTTGGCCCAGGCAGCAAGCGACCTCGCAAAATCACCGACCCTCAAAAGCTGCGCCACATGCGCGCGCGGCTGGGGATGGTGTTTCAGAGCTTCAATTTGTGGTCGCATCTCACCATTCTTGAAAACATTATCGAAGCGCCTGTTCAGGTCTTGAAACAATCTCGCGCCGAGGCGACTGCCCGCGCACTGTCTTTACTTGAGCGGGTCGGTATTGCCGACAAGCAAGCGGTGTATCCGGAGCAATTGTCAGGTGGGCAGCGTCAGCGTGCTGCTATCGCGCGTACGTTGGCAATGGACCCGCAGGTCTTGCTATTTGATGAGCCCACCTCCGCCCTTGACCCTGAAATGGTCGGCGAAGTGTTGGCCGTGATGCGCGACCTGGCTGATGAGGGGCGATGCATGATTGTCGTGACTCATGAAATGGGGTTTGCGCGAGAGGTGTCGGATCGGGTCATTTTTCTTCACCAGGGGCTGATTGGTGAGTGTGGATCGCCAGCCAAACTCTTTTCTAATCCGGAAACAAAAGCCTGCCAGCAATTTCTGGAGAAGGTCTTATGAGCCTGCGGAACCGTTAAACCTAAGCAATTGATCGATCTTCAAAGAGGAGAACTTAAATGAACAAACTCTCACTGGTTTTTGCAACAGCTCTGGTGCTTAGCGCCAGTTTGGCCAACGCGCAGACGCTGAGAATTGCAACTGAAGGGGCGTACCCGCCTTTCAATACCAAAAGTGCCGACGGTCAACTGGGTGGCTTTGATGTCGATATTGCGAAAGCCCTTTGTGCCGAAATGAAGCGTGAGTGCGAAATCGTCGCGCAGGACTGGGATGGCATCATTCCCGGCCTGGTCAACAAAAAGTATGACGCTATCGTCGCTTCTATGTCGATCACACCTGAGCGGAAGCAGACCATCGATTTCACCGATCGCTACTACTCGAATTACATCAGCGTGATTGCCCCCAAGAAGTCGGGTTTGGCGATGGATGATCTCGCAAGCAAAACAGTCGGTGCTCAGCGCTCAACCATTGCCGCCACCTGGGCGGAAGATGAATTCGGCCGACGCGGCGACGTCAAGCTCTATGACACGCAAACAGCCGCGTATGCTGATCTTGAAGCGGGCAGAATCGATGCGCTGGTGTCTGACTATCTTCCCGTGCTGGATTGGCTCAAAGATAAGCCAGCCTACGATTTCATCGGTTCAAAGATTGATATCAATGACCAGATTGGCATTGGATTGCGTCAGGGTGAAGGCAGCCTTAAAGAGTCGTTTAACCAGGCCCTGAAAACCATTAGGAGCAACGGTACCTATCAAAAGATCAATGACAAGTACTTCTCTGTCGATATTTACTAGGCGTCTGCTCGGTAGAACGGGTCGAGGCGAAATGGGCGTTCCTGGCGCCCGTTGCGGCCGATCCGTTTCTGCCGCGCAGACGCCTAGGCCTACCTGATGGGCGAATCGGCTACCTGGATGACGCTGCTCGCCTGGGGGCCGGAAGGGTGGGGTGACGAACTGCTGCTGGGCGCATGGCTCACGGTGCAACTGGCGCTTGTCTCATTGGCTGCGGGTTTGTTCTTTGGCCTGTTGCTAACCAGCGCCGCGGTGTCCGCTTGGCCACCACTGCGCTGGTTGGCCAACGCCTACATGATCTTTATGCGCGGCGTGCCGGAGTTCCTGGTGCTCCTGCTTGTCTTCTTCGGCTCTGAGCAGATTTTGAACGGTCTGCTGCAAATGCTGGGTCATCCGGGTGGTGTCACGGTGCCCAAGTTTGCTGCTGCCTGCATGGGTCTATCGATGATCTTTGCAGCTTACGCTTGCGAGGTACTGAGGGGGGCTTATCAGGCAGTTCCGTCCGGGCAGCTTGAAGCAGCCCGCGCTGTTGGCATGTCTGGCTGGCAGACACTACGCCGGATTCGCGTTCCCCAAATGTGGCGTTTCGCGATTCCAGGGCTTGCCAATCTCTGGATGGTGATGCTCAAAGACACATCGCTGGCAGCCGTCATTGCGCTGGATGAATTGCTGCGCGTAGCAAAGGTGGCGGGCGAAACAACCCGACTGCCCTTGTTGTTCTTTGTTGTGGCCGGTCTGATTTATCTGGTCCTGACAGCATTGTCTGACTTCGGGCGGCAAAGACTGGAGGCCCGCGCACGTCGTGGGTTTGCCTGACCATGTTTCGCGAATTTAAGTTCTGGCTATCTGATGCCATCTGCGGACTGCTCGAGCCGGTGGCCCCTGCGTTGTTCGCAAAATCATGTTCACGGTTTGCAGACGGATTTATCGTCACGATCGAGTTGCTGATCTTGTCTTGCGTGATCGGGTTTTGTATTGCTTTAACCGCCGTGCTCTGTCGTTTGTCTTCGAAGCCGTTGCTGAAAACGGGCGCGTTTTTATATATCTATTTGTTTCGGGGTACGCCTTTACTGGTGCAGTTCTGGATTGTGTACTTCGGGATTGGCAGCCTGGGAGAGGCAAGCCTGGGTCCATTGCTATGGCCGTTATTCAAGGATGCCTGGTGGGTAGGCCTGATTGTCCTGTCTCTTAATACCGGGGCTTACGTTGCTGAGATTCTCAGAGGCGGGCTGGTGAATGTACCCGCCGGACAGATGGAGGCCGCGGTTGCGCATGGCATGAGTTGGCTTCAGGCCATGCGCAGAATCATGCTGCCACAAGCGCTACGCATCGCGTGGCCGGCTTATGGCAATGAGTTGGTATTGCTCATGAAAGGTAGTGCCCTGGTCTCAACGATTACCGTGATGGATCTCATGGGGCAGACACGCACAATTTTTTCGCGCAGCTACGACCTCAGCGTGTACCTGTATGCCGCTCTGTTGTATTTACTCATTGCCGGCGTCATCACGCTTTTTTGCCGGCTGGTCGAGAACCGACTCATGAACAAACCTGCGTCGGCCTAAGGCCTGCGCTGTTTCTATTGTTCTCCCACAGGTTTTTCGCATCTGTTTGCCGCCGCCCGACCACATGCAAGCGCGCGCTGTGCCACGGCTAGCTGCTCCTGGCTCCCAATCCCTGGAATGTTGACAATGTGAACGGCGTCCACACGTCGTATGTCTTTGGTGTCAAACGCGCAGACATTGGCTGTTTCGTCGGCAGTAGTCTTAATGGACTCGCGAATCGAATCCATGGGTGCTCTGAATCTGGGCAAAATGTTTTCCGGCATGGCAATGGAGAATGCCGGTGCCGGCACATTAGGCCAGTTGACTTCGGCATGCGCCTGAATGGCCTGGATCAATTGCCCAAGTCTTGGTTTGTAAAGCGGATACTGGGCCGGATAAACATCGGCTTCGCCCTGGAACCACACAAAGGTAAGCGCGCTTATGTTGTCTTCCGATCGGATGGACTGGTTAATGACGGTATCAAACGCTCGCATCATCGGCGCCCAGATCGGACCTGGCGTGCCGTCTTCGAGCATCCACGAGTTGATGGGGCGGCCGCCAACATAGTGGTGTCCAAAGAAGTAGTTCAGGTCTTGGGCACTGAGTGATTTGCGCATCGCCGCAGCCAAACCTGTATTGGCATTGCTCTGGCCCGCCAGCAGCACAATCTCACTGCTGTGGGTCTCATTAATTGCATCGTTGATGTCGCAAGCAACGGGTCCCTCATCCAGCACTGGTGGCTGATCGACCGCGGGCGATGACTCTGGCTCAACTGAATCACTATCAGATTCAACAGCCCGTGGGGCTTGTTCTGAGCCGCTGCCACACGCAACCAGGCCGCTCAAGGATGCAAGCGCTATCCAGAGTGCGCACGTGAACACCCCACCGGCACGGTGGACGTTTGTCATGGGTTTTCCCTCCAAGCGCGATCGGCTTTTTAGTCTGTGATCGCTTGCAGGACAAGATACCACCGCAGCATGCCTTGACCGTCATGCTTCGCAGCTATTCGCGGCAATAACCGGAACGATCAATGTTAAGAAAGTCGACTTTGGGCGGCGACCTTTGACCGCTCGGCTATCAAAACGTTAACCCACTATTGAATGCATTTTCGACTGTCGGATTAACTGTCGATTCTTTCCAGCAGGCGTTCTGCCGTCACGATCAGTCGGTCAGGTCCGCGCGGCACAAGCGCGTTAAACGGCCAGCAAGTGACCATCGTGAGTTCGTCGCGGCCATGATTGTTCAGGACCCAAAGATCATGTTCGTCAACGATTTGCCGCGCTTTGATTTCGTACCTTAGGGTGCGCCCTTCCAGGGTTTCAACGCGAACGATGTCGCCCGGCACCACATGTTCCAAAACGGCGAAGTGAGTATCTCGGTGAGCACTGACGACGCTTCTGGCTCCATGTCCTGGCAACGCCGATTGTGGGTTGAGGCCAGGGCCGAATGCCAGGGTGCGGGGTGCATCATTGTCGAGTACGAATAGCGCAGTTTGCTGGCGTTCAAACGTTATGCGTGCAATCGGCGCCATGTCAGCCCACGGCCAGGGTTTAATGCTTGCTTCGCCGCTAGTCGTATTTTCCTGCCAGGCGTGCTGGATGAGTAACTGGGCCAAGTGGGCTTTGGCAATGACGCGCAAACCGTTGCCGATTTGATAGCCCGCCCCAACAAACAAGACCAGGCATAGGGCGATGCAAATGCAAACCGGTGTTCTGCCGTAGTGCGTCTGAAGCCGGGTTACCGCGTCGCGCGCCCGCTGCCAGTAGGAGAGCCTGGTAGCGGGCGCTTTGCAAACACCGGGTAGCGGCCCGGCTGGAGGAGAAATCCTCATCACACGTCCTGACGCGAGGCCTGGTGCGGATTAAGCAGGGACTGAGCGCGAAACAAACCAATCGCGACAAAAGTCGTTGCGAGGAGCAACAAGATTGCACCTGTTACCAGTTGCCAGATCAGTCCGTTGTTGGTGCTGGCCAATGTCTGACCTGCACGGCCGACAGCGGCGGCAGAGAAGCCTTTCGGTAGATGCCGAGGCACGGCAGTTTCGTGTGCTGGTGCGTCAGGTAATCGCGCTGGTGTTGCATCCACTGCAACCAGACTCGTATATGCACTCACCAGGTGATGGTTCATGGCGACATCGGTTGCCTGTTCACGCAAACGCGCCGGATCGCGTCCGTCCATCGAGAACCGACGGATTTCATTGTCTAGACTTTGAAGTTGGTCACGTGCCCACAGCTTGTCGATACCACGCTGAGTGACAGTTTGAACAGGCACGTTCTGCTGCCAGCCGAATTCGTTTTGTTCTCCTTCAATGACCAGGGATGTCGGTTTGATTGGCAGGCGGAACGCCATGACCACGGGCTCACCGGCATAGAGGTCGCGGATCGGCCGGCCAGTATCAATCAGTTCACCGGCGTCGTCTCGCAGTTGCAGATGCGTCATCATCGGTGAGCTCAGCCGCTCAAAAAGTAGGGTCATTTGCGGGATGATGTCGTTACCGCCATTGATAAGGGTGTGACTGCCACGGCCAGATGCCGCGGCCTGTCTCATGAAGTAGCGGTTTGGCGCGGTGCCGATGCCAACCGTAAACAGTTTTCGTTCGCCCAGCATGGTGTCGATGAGACTGAACAGTTCGGCTTCATTGCTCACAGCGCCGTCGGTCACAAAGACAACCTGGCTGAAATAGTCGGCAGGTATTGAGGTTTTGAGCGCTGCCATCAGTGCGTCGCGCATCTCGGTGCCGCCGTTCGCACGAAGTGAGCGAACAAAGCGCTTTGCAATGCGTAGATTGTTGGCCGTAGCCTGCCGCGACCGACTAAACAACTCCGTATGCTCGCTATTGAATTCAATCAGGTTGAATCGGTCGCTTGGCTTGAGAGTATCGAGGGCAAACATGACGGCCTTTTTGGCATCATCGAGCGTGCCGTGCATTGAGCCTGATGTGTCCAGAATCAGCAGAATCTCCCGCGGTTTCGTGATCACTGTATCTGGGGTCGCGGTTGGTGGTGCAACGGTTAGCAAGCCGTACCAGTCAGCGCCGTGTTGCTCCAGCTGTAGACCAGCCATAGGTTCTGATGTGGGTTCTGGCGACCAACGCAGCTCAAAATCCCGATCGGCGAGCGCCTCAGAGCGAAGACTGACTTCATAGGTCGAGGCAGATTGTTTCTCGTCGTCCTTTGTGTCCTGGTTGCCGCCAATAGTCGTGACGGCAATATCGTGAGTTGACGAACTTGGTGTGCTCACGGGTAGACCGGCATGAATCGAGACTGAAAGAGACAGACGATTGTGGCGCTCATCGCGCTCAAGCAAGGTTGGTTGCGTGCGCGTTCGATGTGCGGTCTCCTGGTTTAAAGTGCCGATCGTGTGAAAACCGTGCTCCCCAATGCTCGGTGGCGTGTATCTCGGTGCGACAACCGTCGGAAAGCGCAGGGACCAACCCCGCCGATCAAGACTCAACACTTGCTGGTATTCAATGTTGATCGTGATATCGCTCTCTGGTGCAATGTTGGCGACACCAGCAGTAAAGACATTAGGTCTTTGTTGTTCAATAATGGTGGCTCGCTTGCCACTTGTCTTTGCCTGCTCAAAAACTTTGCGCGCTTGTTGCCGGGGTTGAATTTCACCCACAATGATGCGTCCGCCAACCTGCATTTCGAGTGTGTCGACGGCCGAGTCATCAGGCAGAGGGAACTGATAAGTGCCATGAATCCAGGCGGGGTTCGGATTGCGATAGGTTTGAGTCACCCGCGCCCTAACGATATGCCCCGTCACCTGCAGTTTCACATCACTTCGCTGCAAAGGTGCTGTGACATAACCCTTTTCAGTTTTGAACAGCAGCGCAGCGCCATCAGGCGCTTGAACACGAACCGGCACTTGAGTGCTTTCCTGCTGCGTCAAGTTTGCGGGTGCGGCGGCCCGCGCAACTGAGGCGCCCAACATGACCGAAAGTCCAAGGGCCAGTGCAATGCCCAGGCTGGTGGCAATGGCCTCAAGTAAAAGCTTGAGCCAATCGCGCCAGTGACCAGGGGCAAACGCCTGCGCGGGTGCGCTTGGCGAGGTTGTGATGGTGGCCGGCTCAGGGATCGGATGTGCGGTGGGCATAGTCGGGCAACTCCTCTAGTTCAGAGTTGCCATTGAATCCGGCTAATGAGGAGTGGACATGCCGTGAGCCGGGCGAGCAAGTGATCAAATGAGGCAATCTTGTGACAATCGTTGCAAACAGCCCAATCGTCGACATCGGCAGTGTCAAAAGTCTCCAATTCACGATTTTCACGGGCACTGCCGCTGACAGCATTGAAGGCCTTGCGCTACTCTTGGCCCATGGCAAAGCGAGTATCTATTGTGGAAGATGACTTGGCGATTCGCGAGAATCTCGCCGATGCGCTACGTCGTCATGGTTACCAGGTTGACGGCTACGGGGACCGACTTTCTGCGCAACAGGCGGCGACCGGCCAATTACCGGACCTGGCCATCATTGATGTTGGCCTTGGTGACGAGCCGGAGGGCGGATTCGAGCTTTGCCGTTGGCTCAGAGAACTTGCCCCGGGGCTACCCATTCTGATTTTGTCAGCGCGTGACTCTGATATTGATGTTGTGTCCGGGCTGCGCTTGGGCGCGGACGATTACGTCACTAAGAATGTGAGTTTGCCGCATTTGATGGCGAGAGTGACGGCCCTCTTCAGGCGCGCAGAGCTCAACACCCATGTCACTCCAGCAGAGCAAATCATTGAGCGCGGTCAATTACGAATGGACGCGCAGCGCTTTGAGGCGTCATGGGCGCAGCAGCGTCTTGACCTGACGGTGACTGAGTTCTGGATGTTGTATGCCCTTGCGAAGATGCCGGGGCATGTTAAAGACAGAGATGCGTTGATGCGTGAGGCTAACCTTGTGGTTGATGACCATACGATTACGTCCTACATCAAGCGTATTCGCCGCAAGCTACAGACAATCGACGCAGACTGCGAGGCCATCGAAACGGTCTACGGTTTGGGCTATCGATTTGTCGCGGATGCATAGTTCACGGGTTTATTGAGATGTCTCTAAATCCTGAGCGAATCAAACCCGGACTGCGATTCGGCCTACTGGTTGCCATGCTGCCAGTTTTGCTGTTACCGGTGCTGGGGCTCTGGTTCGTCGGCCAGATGGCCGAGTTGACTCGCACCGAAAGACGCCAGACACAGGATGATGCCGCGCGGAATTTTGCGGCCGCTTTACATGAGCGTTCTGATTTGCTGGGGGCTGATGCGGGCGCCGGAGCGCTGCCCGACAACACAGATGCCTTGCCGGTTGGGGTCGTTTTCAGGGCGACCATTGATGGTCGTGATGATGAATGGCTCGGCATGACAGGTGTTCCAGTCCCAACCGAGCCACTGCCTGGTGTGCCGGCTTCCACGCTCGACATGTCCGTCATGGCAGCTCGCTCACAGGAGCAGCCCGGAGAGCTATTCTTGCTGGTGAAGGCCCGGGATGAGCGCTTCTTGCGGCCAGAGCCTGCGACCAGTGCTCGCGCGGCACTGGTGGGAGACCAACTGCGTTTGCTGGTGGGCTCAATGCCTGATCGCCTAACCGAACTACCGGCAGTGATGCATGAAACAGCCGAGGGCTGGCTTGCCGAGTTGACCTTGCCAACCTCAACCCGGTTTGTTCGCGTAGAGGCAGTGGATGTCGATTACCAGGCCAGTCGTAAGCTCGAAGCAACCGCGCGATCAGCCTTGTTTGGTTTGACCTCGCCCACCATGACTGCGGACGGTTTGGCGCGTTTGAGGGCTGTCGAAACGGCGACCCGCTGGCGCGACGCGCTACGCGGATTCGAACGAGCAGGTATGCGCGTGACCGTGCATGATGCGACTGGGCAGACTCAAGCGCGGATGGGTCAGCTCAACGAGATTGAACAAACCGGTCAAAGTGTTTTCAGCCAGATAGCGGCGCGGTTGTTGTCACTCGCCGTGGGATGGAGCTCTGACTTCAACGCGATTGATCAAGATCTGGCGCCGCTGGCGTCGGCGTTAACCGGTGTTCCCGCTCAGAAAAGTCTGCGTCTTGAGACGACCGAGGGCGTTGCTTACTGGCTGACATCAAGCGCGCATCCAATCTGGCTGAACGACCGTGTCGCTGGGGCGCTGGTTCTCGAACAAAGCTATGCGAGCGATCTGGCGACCGGTCAGAAGGCGCTTGAGTGGCTGGCGCTGTTGTCGGCACTGGCAATCGCCGCCACCCTGGTTGCGTTGCTGGCGCTATCTAGCCTGACCGTCTCTCGAATCGTTCGACTGCGCAGCGCTGCCAACCAGGCAATTGATGCCCGAGGCCGGGTGACTGGCACGATTCCACGATTCCGCTGGCACGATGAGGTAGGCTCTTTGGCGCTGGGTTATGAGCGCGTTTTGGAGCGCTTAAGGGATCATCAGGAGTATTTGTCTAACCTGCGCGGGCGGCTCGTGCATGAGTTACGCACACCGATCATGGTGGTCCGCAGCTCGCTTGAGAATTTGCAGGACGAAAGGCAACGCTCTCGGGCGATGGCTTTTGATGAAGGTGAACCCTCTGATGGTCATGATCACCTGCAGGATGATGCATTCGTAGAGCGTGCGTTGGGCGGCACCGTTAGGCTTGAGAAGATCGTCTCAAGCATGAGCGAGGCAGCGAGTCTTGAAAGCATGTTGGCCGATGCACAGCTTGAAGCCATTGATCTGGCGACGCTCGTCAAGGGTTTGGCGCAAGCGTATGAGAGCGCCTACCGGCGACGGGCACCTCAAAGCGATCAACCTGGTGGGGCGGGTCAGGGTGGCTTTCAAGTGGTGCTTGATCCCGCGTTGTCCTTGGCAGGTCGGGATCCCTCTGGGGGGCTCGCCCCTGCGATGGTCGTACCCGAGACGATTGCTCAGGCGCTCGACAAACTGGTGAGTAATGCGGCCGACTATGCCGAGCCTGGCACGCCGATTGTGCTTGAACTGGCGCCGGCACCGGCTGGCCCTCTGGCGCCGATGGGGGGTGGCTATCTAATTGCGGTGCGTAATCAGGGACCGGCCTTACCTGCCCAGATGAACGCCAGCCTTTTCGACTCGATGGTGTCTGTTCGCGGTGAAGGGACAGACGATCAAAGCCATCTTGGACTGGGTCTGTATCTGGTCAGACTCATTGCCGAGTTCCATGGTGGCCGGCCCTTCGCTGAGAACATCAGTAACGGGGTTCGTGTAGGCTTTACAGTTAGTGCGGGGCGGTCCGAAAGCGGCCAATCCGACCAGGTCGGTACCCGGGTTTCTGTCAGAGCCTGAAAAGGCGCTAAAGATTTTTCGGGCTCAGGGTGCTCACCTAAAACTTTCAATCCCTTCGGAGCCGTTTGTCACATGGATGTAGAAGATCCCGCAGCCCCGTTTCATATTCAGCGTTTGGATGATGATATCCAGGTGCTGATCTTGAACCGGCCAGCCAAACTCAATGCGCTGACCAAACCGATGTTGCTCGGACTGCAGGATATCCTGGACACCATGGAGGACGGCGGTGCTGGCCGGGCGTTGATCATCATCGGGTCAGGTGAAAAGTCATTTTGCGCGGGTACCGATTTGGGCGAAGTGCAGGGCATGTCACCCACGGATCGCTTGGCGAAAAATAAAATGGCCCGGCAACTATTGTTCCGCCTGTCACAGTCACCCATCCTGACCATTGCTGCACTTAACGGCCTGGCTTACGGCGGGGGCCTTGAGCTGGCGATGGGATGTACGTTCAGAATTGCGCTGCCGCATGTTCGTTTGTCATTGCCCGAAATTAAGCTGGGTCTGATACCGGCGTATGCAGGTACCCAGTTTCTGCCGCCGTTGGTTGGCAGAGACCGCGCGCTTGAGATGATGTTGACCGGGCGCGCGGTTGGGGTAGAGGAGGCAGAGCGTATTGGTCTGGTGACACGGCTTGCCAGTCAGGAGCAACCTCTGCTGGATCAAGCCGTCGCATTTGCCCGCGAAATGACTTGTTACTCGCAACCTGCGATTGATGCGGTCAGGCAGTCGGTGGCAGCGGCTACTGGCCCGGTGACTCAGGCTGGGCTTGATGTGGAAGATCATCATGTGCGCCAGGTGTTTTACACGCCCGATGCAGCGGAAGGTGTTCGCGCTTTCCTTGAGAAACGAGCGCCGCGGTTTACCCACGCTCCGCCGCAGTTGCCTGAACCGGACAAGGCGCTGGCTGGCCAGTCTGGCCGGCGCGAGCCAGGCAAGCCGCCGTTTGATGTCGCCGTGTTTGATATGGACGGTTTGCTGCTTGATTCAGAAAGACCGATTCGCGATGCCTGGATTGAAGCCTGCCATGACCATGGCGTTGCATTCGAGACAGAGCAGTATGCCCAAGTGATTGGCCGCAACTTCAAGGACTCGGAACGAATTTTGCGCGAACTGATCGATGACGATGAAGTCTACGAGCGGGTGGTCAAACAGACTGTCGCCGCCATCGAAAAAATCAGCAATGGCTTGGGATTTCAACCGAAGGTGGGTGCTCGAGAACTATTGGTTGGTCTTAAAGAGCACGGTGTTCGATTGGCTGTCGCCTCTTCCAGTCGACGCAGCGAGGTCAAGCGCCGCTTGACACACGCCGGCGTTATTGATCACTTCGAAGCGTTTGCGTGTGGAGATGAGGTGGTTAACGGCAAGCCTGCGCCAGATTTGTTTTTGCTGGCCGCGGAAAGAATTGGCGTTGAACCCGGCCAGTGTCTTGTGTTTGAAGATTCGGAGGCCGGTGCGATGGGCGCGCTGGGCGCCGGAATGGGGGTCGTACTGGTGCCTGACTTACAGCCGCCCAGCACGGAGGTGCGAATGCTCGCCCTTGATGTTCTGTCAGAGTTGACTGAAGTCGATGAGGATGCCGTTGACCAGTGGTTCCCTCAGGCTGTCAGGCAGAGCTAAGTCATGAGTCATACCAGCACCAGTCGTTTGTGGTTCCCATTACTTCTCGCTTTGTTCGTCGCGAGTTGTGGCGGTGACGGAAATGAAGACCGTGTCGTCGTGGATAACGACCCGGTTGTCGAAGAACCTGCGCCAGAGTCTCCTGATGATCAGCAGCCACCCCCATCGGCTGAGGCACCACCTGACCCGGCCCCCGAGGAGCCGCAAGATCCGCCTCCTGGCATTGCGCCACTGCCTGTCGTGGGTACCGACGGTATCGTTGAGTGGGCGTTTGGCCCTGAGCAGGGGAGTTTGAACATCACGGTACAAGCTTTTGCCCGCTTGCCGCTGGGAAGCAACGGCCGACCTCCCAGACTCAATGCAATGGCTTATACAGGCAATAGATTATTCGTGTCTGATGAAAGCGATGCCCATATTTATGACATCACCTCCGGCTCACCGGTTTTGTTTATGGATGTGGCCGATGCCGTCGTGCAGGCTACCGGCCGCCGGATTGATAGAGAGTCGACCTGGCATGCGGGCCTGAGATCATTTGCGTTTCATCCGGATTTTGCGAACAACGGCAAGCTCTATGTATCACTGATGGAGGAGAGGCCGAGCAATCCGCAGGCATTTAGATACTTTTCAGACGCAGCAAACCCGATTAACGCAGATAGTGTCGTCATTGAGTTCACCGCGAACCCGCAAACCTTTGTTGTTGATAACTCAAGTTATCGGCAAGTGCTGCGAGTGGGTATGCCGTTTTATGACCACACGATCAAGCAGATTAGCTTTAACCCTGTAGCAGCGCCCGGTAGCTCTGATTACGGCCTGCTATACATCGCGCATGGTGATGGCAGTGAGGCATCGGCAACTGCCGGTGGCGGGCAACGCAATGATGCGCTTGGCAAGATTATTCGCATCAATCCCCTGGCAAGCGGCGATCAGCCCTACTCAATCCCTGACGCCAACCCATTCATTGGCAATGATGACTGGCTCGATGAGCTTTACTCGGTTGGGCATCGCAATCCACATCACATCGCCTTCGTTGCCGCGGGCGAGTTGCTTGTTGCAGAACCTGGTCGCGACAACATCGAAGAACTCAATCTGGTAAAAGGCGGTGGCAATTTTGGCTGGCCTGCGCGGGAAGGCACTTATGTCCATTTGCAGCGCAGTGGCCTGCGGGTGGGCATAGAACAGTTGCCCGGTGATGACGCGAGCTTTGGCTACGAATATCCGGTTGTTCAGCTAGGCCACATCGGCCGAGAGGGGGCAACCTTCGTGCGTCAAGCGATTGGCGGGGGTTACGTAGCACCACCGAATAGTTCGCTCGCGCAGCAGTATTGGTATTGCGAATTTGCCGGGACGGGTGAAATCTATTATTCCCCGGTGAGTGAGCTACTCGCTGCCAGTGTTCGCGGCGCCCCTGATCGACTAACACGCGCGAGCGTCTTTAAGGCCGGCGTTCTGTTCGATGACGATCGCAATCCGGCAACGCCTCCCCGAGCCTTTGGTTCAATGCTTGATGTTGTCGCGCTGTCTCCGGATTTTTCAACGGTAGAAGGAAGACGGGCCGATATTAGATATGGCCGCGGACCACAAGGCGAACTCTATCTGATGAGCAAGCGCAATCGGATGGTTTACCTGATTACCAACTCAAAGCCTGGCGAGTAGGTCGTTGAAAGATGACTGATAACCGGGACGAAATGTCACTGATTCAAGGTTTCGACTTACGCCGATTGCCCGATGACTTCGACATCAATCCGTATCGATACTATCGAGCACTCCGTGAGTTGGATCCGGTTCGTCGAATGCCTGACGGGAGTGTCTTGCTCACTCGCTATGCCGATTGTGAATACGTCTACAAGAACCCGGCGTTGTTCAGCTCTGACAAGCAGGCTGAATTCAAACCCAAGTACGGTGACTCGCCACTTTATGAGCACCACACCACCAGCCTGGTGTTTAACGACCCGCCTCTACACACTCGAGTCCGCCGCCTAATCGCCAGCGCTCTTTTGCCAAAAGCCATCGCCTACATGCAGCCAGGCCTGGAACGGCTAGTCGATGACTTACTTGATCAGCTGGCGGCTAAGCAGACAGTTGATTTGATTGAAGACTTTGCCTCAGCAATCCCTATTGAGGTGATTGGGAATCTGCTTGATGTGCCCAAGGCTGACCGTGCCCCTTTGCGAGATTGGTCACTGGCAATTCTGGGTGCTCTGGAGCCGACTTTGACGCAAGCAGTGGCTCAGCGCGGTAACGATGCCGTCAGCGACTTTTCCGCCTACCTCGAAACCCTGATCGCAGACCGTCGTGCCAGGCCTGGTAACCCTGAGGTGGATGTACTTACCCGACTCATTGAAGGCGATGGTAGCGGCGACATGTTGACCGCTGCAGAGCTCATTCATAACTGCATTTTCCTGCTTAATGCCGGGCACGAAACAACCACGAATCTGATTGGTAACGGGCTGGTTCTATTGGCTCACAACCCTGACCAGCGCGAAGCGCTTGTTAAGGACCCTGGCTTGGTAAAGTCGACCATAGAAGAAGTGTTGCGCTACGAAAGCTCCAATCAACTTGGAAACCGCATGACGGTGGCGCCAGCCGAGATTGCGGGTGTAGCGCTCACACCTGGCACGCCAATAACCCTGTGCATGGGAGCGGCCAATAGGGACCCGGCGCGGTTCGATGACCCTGAGCGTTTCGATATCACGCGAAAACCGAAGCATCATTTGGCGTTCGCTGCGGGCATTCATCAATGTGTGGGAATGGCCCTTGCAAGGCTTGAAGGTCAGATTGCGCTATCCAAATTCATCGCGCGTTTTCCCCACTACGAATTGGTTGGCAAACCTGTTCGGGGCGGCCGAGCGCGCTTTCGCGGGCACCTGAATGTTCCCTGTTGTGTGCGTCCAAGCTCGGGCTAGCGAACAAAGCTTGGCAACCAAAGCGATAGTGCCGGAAAGCCAACAATCACGGCAAGCCTAAACAGATCGGCAATCCAAAACGGTGTGACACCTCTGAAAATCGTGCCTGTTCTGACTTCAGGCAAGACGCCCCGCAATACAAACACATTGAGCCCGACGGGCGGTGTAATCAGACTGATCTCGACAATCACAACCACCACAATACCGAACCAGATTGGGTCGTACCCCAGCGAGGTCACGAGGGGGAAAAAGATAGGGACTGTCAGCAAAATCATCGACAGGCTTTCGAACACGCAGCCCAGTAAAACATAGATGAGCAGAATCGCTGCAATCACGAGCCAGGGCGTTTCCCGGTAATGCCCGGCAATCTCAAGCAAGGTGCCTGGGAAGTCTGTCAGGTTAATGAAGTTGGCAAATAAGAGCGCACCAATCAGCACGGTAAACAGCATGGCAGTTGTTGCGGCACTTTCCAGCAAGACTTCATAAAAAGTGCGCCAGGTCATGACCCGGCGCGCGAGCGCAAACAAAAAAGCCCCGAATGCTCCGATACCGGCCGCTTCGGTTGGACTGAATACGCCGCCGTATATGCCACCCATCACGAGCGCGAACAGCAGTAAAACGCCCCACACGCCGCGGAGCGCCTGCCACCTTACTGGCCACGCCTGACGTTCCCCGGCCGGACCAGCCTCGGGTTTGACGAGCACGACCCCTCTGACTGCGAGCAGATAGAACCCGATACCCAGCAATCCCGGCAGGATGCCTGCTGCGAAAAGCTTGCCAATATTGGTTTGCGTGAGGATGCCGTATATGACGAGCAAGACGCTGGGCGGAATAAGAATGCCCAAGGTGCCACCGGCAGCTATTGATCCAGTAGCAAGCGTGTCGTGATAATTAAAGCGCCGCATGGAGGGAATGGCGACCTTGGCCATCGTCGCGGCAGTGGCTAGCGATGAGCCGCAAATGGCACTGAAGCCTCCGCAGGCCACTATGGTGGCCATAGCCAGGCCGCCTTTTCGATGCCCGAGAAAAGCATTCGAAGCTGAGTACAACTCTTCTGCAAGCCTTGCCCGCGCCACAAAATTACCCATCAGAACAAACAGCGGCACCACGGACAATTCATAGTTGATGGCGGCATCAAACGCGGTTTGGCCAACATTGGCGAGTGCGCCATCAGGCCCCAATACGTGAGCCATCCCCAGGGTGCCCACCACGACCATTGAGAACGCAACCGGCACTCGCATAAATGACAACGCGAGTAGGCAGGCCAGGCCGATTAGGGCTTCGCTCAAACGACGCTACCTGCACGAGAATGAGCGCGCCACTGGTCCAAACCTGCCGCGACCATCGTGATTGCCCCGATGATGCAAAGCACGCTCATCGCCGCGCTAAAGGGCCACAGTGGCAGGTAAAGCTCGTTGGTGACACCATCAAACTCATGATGATCCTGAGAGGCTATGGCCAGGCGCCACGCAATCAATCCCAAAGCCGCGGTTGAAACAAGATGGACCAGCAACATCTGCCAACGGAGCAATCCGCCTGGCACAAACCCGTCTAAAAGATCAATCGTGACATGACCCTGGGTGAGATTGACATAGGGGAGCGCGCAAAAAATGATGAGCGGCATGATTAGCGAAATCAGCTCATAAGCCGCAGGCACCGGGCTGGCAAAAAAATAGCGTCCGATGACATCTGCAAAGGTCAGCATCATCATCGCAAACAAAGCGGTACACGCGATGACACCCAGCAACCGGCCGGGTAGGGTGCCCGTCCAGTACGCCAGGCCAGCGTGTGGCATTGCAGCGTGAGTGCCCGGAGTTGGCAGGTTGCCCCCAGGCATCTCGGTCATGCTCAAGACTTACTTACCTGAAAGCTTCGCCACTTCGCCGCGGAAGAATTTCAGGATTTCTGCGCCATCAACTCCAGCGGTTTTGGCCCCCTCAACATAGTCGGCTTCAAACTGTGTATTGAGCTTCTTCACTTCAGCGACGAGTGCGTCAGGTGCGGTGACAATTTTGTTGCCCGCGGCTTCAGCGGCTACGCGGCCTTCATCGTTGATTTTGTCCCAGGCTTTACCGGCCCGTTCGGCAAAGGCTTCACCCGAGTGTTTGTCCATAATGGCCTTATCTTCGGCGGACAGTTTCTGATACTTCTTCGCGTTCATCACAAGGTAGTGACTGGACGAATACAGGCCGCCGGGAATGTAAGTCGAATACGGCACCAGGTTCATGATTTTGAAACTGTTGAGCGACTCAAACGGAAAGGTGATGCCGTCGGCCACTCCAGTCGACAAAATTTCGTAAGACTTTGGCGCCGGCTGCCGAATTGACACGCCGCCCCAGGCTTCAACAATCTTTAAGGGGATAGGGCCACCCGTTCTCATCTTCTGACCCGCCATATCTTCAGGCTTGAGGATGTGTTTTTTGCTGTGATGAATGAGTCCTGGGCCATGGGTGTTCATCCCAATGACATGAACACCTTTGTAGAATTTCTTGCCGGACAGAAATTTGTCGTGCGTGCGCTGTAACGCAATTGAGGTGGCGGTACCGGTGTCGCCGAGCATCGGTAACTCTGCAAACAGGTAGGCTGCAAATAGTTTGGGTGAATAACCGTGAACGCTAAACGCAACATCAGCCTGCCCGGTTCTGACAGCGTTCAAATGTGCGGGGGGTGATGCCACCGGTTTTGGCAGGCGCTTAAACTCAATCGACCCGTTGCTGTCTTTTTCAATGGCTTCCATCCAGGGGATGTAGAGCTCGACATTCACCGGGTGTGTCCAGGGCAGCCAGGAGGAATAAGTCAGAACAGTCTTGGCCTGAGCAACGGTAGAGGTCGCTATCAAACCAGTCATCGACATAACGGTCGCTGCCAGCAGCTTTTTTGTCAGCATTTTTTGCATTTTGAGTCTCCCTGTAGTTGAGCGATGCTTGATTTGATGGTCCGCTCGCTAGTCTCAAGCGCGACACTACCCCAAACCGCGTAATTCACAAAGGCACCCGACGCTAGGGCGAACGGTGCTCAGATGATGGCGTGCCGAACCTTAGCAGAGACCCACTCGCTAATCAGAACCGTCGCGAGGATCACGACAAAGATCATCGTGACCTGTGGCCATGCGAGCACATTAAGGGATTCTTGTAACTGCAGTCCGATGCCGCCGGCGCCCACCAGCCCCAGGATGGTGGACTCTCTGATATTGATGTCCCAGCGGAACACGGCAATGCCAAAAAACGCCGGGAGCACCTGGGGCACGATGCCGTAGTCGAGCACCTGAAGCCTTGATGCGCCGGTTGCTCGGATCGCCTCGATTGATTTTTCGTCGGTCTCTTCAATGGCTTCGTACAGCAGTTTGGCAACAAAGCCGATGGATCGCAATGCAATTGCCACGATGCCCGCCAACAGGCCAGGGCCAATAATCGAGACGAGCAATAGCGCCCAGATCAGAGAATTGATCGATCGTGATGCCACGATGATGAACAGCGCGACCGGCCTTACAAACAGCACGCTTGGCGTGGTGGTTCGGGCAGCGAGAAACGCAACCGGCACCGCGAACGCAACCCCCAAGAGCGTGCCCAGTGTCGCAATATTCAAAGTGTCCCAAATGGGTTCAATCAGCTCGCCTAGATACGACCAGCGGGGCGGGAACATCCGGCTGCCAATGTCGGCTGCCTGACGCGGAGCATCGGCGACAAACGACCAGATCGTATCGGCGGTCATCACTTGCCAGCAAAACACAAACAGGGCGACCAGCGCCAGCCAGCCAATCCATGCGCCCATACGGGCGCCAGTGGTTCGGTGCATCCAGACTTTGTCGGCGTAGGACGAGCTCACTGCACCCACCTGCGAACATATCCGGATGAATATTCGGCGACCATCACAATCGCTATGATGATCAGCAAAATCGCAGCCGCCGAATCAAACTCGTAGCGGTCCATCGCAGTGTTAAGCGTGGACCCAATCCCGCCCGCGCCGACGATGCCGATGACAGCTGATTCCCGAAAATTAATGTCCAGTCGGTACAGCGATAAACCAACCAGTCGCGGCATGACTTGCGGTTGCACCGCGTAGTTCACGATCTGCGACCAGGACGCGCCAGTGGCACGAATCGCTTCCACCTGTACGGGGTCTATGTCTTCAATGTCTTCTGCCAGCAGCTTGGCGAGAAAACCGATGGTTGCAAAGCTGAGCGTTAGAAAACCAGCGAACGGTCCGAAACCGAACATCGCGACAAACAGGATTGCGATGATGATTTCCTGCAACGAGCGGGAAACCGCAATGACGGCACGGCAAAAGTAATAAACCGATGGCGGTGCGATATTGCGCGCGGCGCCCAGCCCAATCGGGATCGACAACGCAATGCCTACGACGGTTGAGGTCACGGTCATCGTGAGGCTTTCAATTAGGCCGGCCGATATGTCGCTCCAGCGCGTCGTAAAGTCCGGCGGAAAGAAGCCGCCAATAAAGCGCGCACCACGCTCCAGGCCCTCATAGACGCGCACCCAATTGACATCGACCGAACTGATCGCTGCGATCAGATAAATCAGCGCTGCCAGGCCCAGCCCAATTCGCCAGCGACGATCCGGAATCATCGTGTGCGGGCGGCGCCAGGTGGTTTGGCCGGCAGCTTGGTTTGAGGAGGCAGACATGGAGTGGCGGGTATTCAGGTCAGGCCGGCGAGACGGTCATGGTCTGTGGGCTCATCATTGCCTGGCTCCGTTGCCTGGTCTGGTTGACGGATGGCAGCCCAGTCCTCGGCGCCGTAGATGCTCGTCAGGGCTTGTTCATCAAGGTCTTCCGGCGGACCGTCATATACCACCTGACCTGCGCGCAAACCAATGATGCGCTGCGTGAACTGCTGCGCAAGTAATACGTCATGAATGTTGATGATCGCAGGCAGATCTCGCTCATCGCAGATTTCTCGAATCAGCCGCATGATTTGCCGCGAGGTTTTAGGATCAAGCGATGCGGTTGGTTCATCAACGAGCAACAGCTCGGGGTCTTGTTCAAGCGCGCGGGCAATGCCAACGCGCTGTCTTTGGCCGCCTGACAGTGCGTCAGCGCGCTTGTTTGCGTGATCGGTCAGGCCAACCCGGTTCAACAGCTCGAACGCTTTGCCGACATCTGGCTGGTCAAAGCGACGCATCAGACTGCGCCAAAAGGACACGTAGCCGAGCCTGCCCGACAACACGTTTTCCATCACAGAAAGCCGCTCAACCAGAGCGTACTCTTGAAAGATCATGCCAATGCGTCGCCGCGCCTGGCGCAGCGCGCCGGGGCTGAGTGAGGATAGTTCCCGGTCGCCCAGCCAGATCTTGCCGGATGAGGGCTCGACTAGCCTGTTCACGCAACGAATCAGCGATGACTTTCCAGCACCCGACGGCCCAATCAATCCCACCACCTGACCAGCCGGGACCGTAAAACTCACATCATCCAGCGCCTTGTCACCAGTCTTGTAGGTCTTGGAAAGATTCTCTACTTTCAGCATCAGGAAAACCGGTAGTTAGGCGGTGGATCTGAAATCAAACAAAAACAATCGAACGGCGTAGTTTTTACTGGCAGCTGTACTTCACGCCGTTAGCCGCATCAATTTTGCGAATGACAGACCAGTTCTCCTTGAAGGTAATCGGGATAAATTGCGCCTCACCCGATTTTGAGAACTCAGTTTCGAGCGAGCTGCCGGCCCACTCAAAGGTCTTGAATGCTGACTGAATCTTGGCTTGTAACTCAGGGTTGAGGTCATGCGCAATACCATAGCCAGTGGTGGGGAAGGTTTGCGATTTGAAGATTGACTTAACCTGTTCGGGCTTGACGACGTCGCGACTCACCATGCGTGACAGCACAGAGTTGGCGATGGCGGCAGCCGGATAGTCTTTATTGGCAACACCCAGAATTGAGTTGTCGTGCTTGCCAGAAAACACGGGTTCAAAATCTGTCTCGGGCACCATGTTGTAGTCGGCTTTCAGGATCGCAGACGGGGCCTTGAAGCCAGAGTTGGAAGTCTGTGAGGTGAAGGCCATTTTCTTGCCCTTGATGTCTTCAACTTTTTCAATGCCCGAGCCGGGATAGGTAATGATCTCCATCTCATAGCCAAACGAACCATCCGCCTTGGCCATCATGGTGAACGGACGGAATCCGGCGCATGCCACCGCGAGCGGATTGGAGCCGGTGTTAAAGCCGGCAATATGCAGACGACCAGCCCGCATGGCTTCGATTTGCGCGGCGTTTGACTGCACCGGGAAGAACAGTACTTTTTTGCCAGTGGTTTTAGCCAGGTGATTAAGAAAGTCCGCCCAGGCGGCTTTATAAACAGCCGGGTCTTCCACCGGGGTGAACGCAAAGATCAGGGTGCCGGGGTCCTTGAGCTTGCTGGCATCGCTGGGAATATCGGCAATCAGGTCACCGTCGGCATCGGTATAGCGGGCGTCTAGCTTGAATTCAGCAGAGGCAGTCGCGGAAAGGGTCAGCGCAAAGGCTGCGGCGAGGGCTGCGGCAAGCTTCTTCATTGAGATTTCCTCCTGTGGAATAGATTTGGTCGGTGCTTTGTTCAGCACTTTGGCCGACGCTTAGAGCGACGGTTTACATCGGATTGGGCGGAGTTTAGACGAGATTCATACGCCAATGCGCCGCAGCGGGTCATATCTTTTAGGGTGCCCACACGCCCGGTCTTTGACTGATGTCATAAATGTGTGTTTTGATCCGGCCAGCCCTTAAAATCACTCAAAAGCCAACGAACCTGACGTACTTATTAAGAAGGAGACAACATGAAGACCTGGTCTATCACCGCGCCGCTCGTCGCAGCGTCGTTCGCACTTGCCCCTGCGGCAGCCACCGCTGCCACCGAAATCCAGTGGTGGCACGCGTTTTCCGGCCGTCTGGGCGAGATCCTCGCCAAGCAAGTGGAAGATTTCAATGCCTCTCAGTCCGACTACAAGGTTGTGCAGAGCAACAAAGGCAACTATTCCGAGACGCTAAATGCCGGTATCGCCGCGTTCCGCGCCGGTCAGCAGCCCCACATCCTGATGGTCTATGAGGTCGGGACGGCCACGATGATGAAGGCCAAGGGCGCGATCAAGCCGGTCTATGAAGTCATGGCGGACGCAGGCGAGTCTTTCGACCCTGACGCCTACCTGGCAGCCGTGACCGGCTACTACACCACCACTGACGGCAAGATGCTTTCCCTGCCGTATAACGCTTCCACTCCGGTGCTTTACCTGAACCAGGACGCACTTGCCAAAGCCGGGCTTGATCCCAAGCTCAAGCCCAAGACCTGGGCTGAGGTGGGTAGCGTCCTGACCAAGCTCAAGGGTGCCGGCATCGATTGCCCGCTCACCACGGCCTGGCAGTCATGGATTCACCTGGAAAATTTGTCCGCGTATCACAACGTACCGTTCGCGACCAAGGCAAACGGCTTTGGCGGCACTGATACCCAGCTCACCTTCAACGGTGATCTTCAGGTCGCGCACATCGACCAAATGGGCAAGTGGGCCAAAGACGGCTTGTTTAGCTACTCAGGTCGCCGCAATGAAGGTGGCGCACGTTTTCGCTCGGGTGAGTGCGCGATGTTTACCGAGTCCTCCGCCGGCTATGCTGGTGTGAAGGCCGAAGCCAAGTTTCCGTTCACGGTGACAAACCTGCCGTACTGGCCCGAGGCAAAGGGGGCACCGCAAAACACGATTATCGGTGGCGCATCTCTGTGGGTTATGGCTGGCAAAGAGAGCGAAGAATACAAAGGGGTCGCCAAGTTCATGAGCTACCTGTCTTCGGCTGACGTGCAGGCAGACTGGCATCAGCAAACAGGCTATCTGCCCAGCACCACGGCCGCGTTCGAAAAGACCAAGAAGGCAGGCTTTTACAACGAGAACCCAGGGACCGACATTGCCATTTTGCAAATGACCGGCAAAGCACCCACCGAAAACTCCAAGGGATTGCGCCTGGGCAACTTCGATCAAATTCGCGGGATTATTGATGAAGAGCTTGAGGCTGTCTGGTCTGGCAAGAAAGACGCCAAGACAGCCTTGACGGCCGCAACCGATCGCGGCAATCAGCTCTTGAAGCGCTTTGCCCGCTAACTAGCGAGCAAGGGTTAAGCCAAGCTTTAAAGCGGTTATCCATTGGATAAACGGGTTACGTTCAACCACCGTTATTTGCCTTACCTGCTGCTGCTGCCGCAGGTGGCAATTACGGTGGTGTTCTTTTTTTGGCCCGCCGCGCAGGCGCTGATGCAATCCTTTCAGCTGCCTGATCCGTTTGGCCTGAGTGCAGAGTGGGTGGGGCTGGAGAATTTCGCCTATCTCTTTGCCGACCCGTTTTATCTGGCGTCGTTCCAGACCACGGCAGTTTTCAGCATCCTGGTAACAGCCTTGTCACTTGGGGTCGCCCTGGTGCTTGCGGTCGCGGCTGATCAAGTCATTAAAGGCTCCGGTCTTTACCGCACCTTGCTTATATGGCCCTACGCAGTAGCCCCAGCGATTGCCGGGGTGATCTGGCTGTTTATGTTCCAGCCATCGATTGGGGTTTTCGCGTGGTATCTGAAGCTGCTGGGCTACGAGTGGAATCACGTTCTGAATGGGACCGAGGCAATGGGGCTGGTGGTGATGGCCTCGGCATGGAAGCAGATCAGCTACAACTTTTTGTTCTTTCTCGCTGGTCTGCAGGCGATTCCTCGTAGCCTGATTGAGGCTGCTGCGATTGATGGTGCGAGCCGCTGGCATCGCTTCCGCACGATTGTGTTTCCTTTGCTGTCGCCCACGACATTTTTCCTGCTCGTCGTGAACATTATTTATGCGTTCTTTGAAACCTTCGGCGTGATTCATACCATCACGGCTGGTGGGCCCGGACAATCGACCACCATTTTGGTTTACAAGGTCTATGCCGATGGATTCGTAGGTCAGGACCTTGGATCATCTGCGGCGCAGTCGGTCGTGCTGATGTTACTGGTTGGCGTGCTGACCGTGGTGCAGTTCCGCTTCATTGAACGCAAGGTGCACTACTGATGATGGTCGAAAAGCGCGGTTGGGGCACCTACCTCATGCATGCGATCCTGATTACGGGTATCGCGCTGGTGTGTTTTCCCATTTACCTGACCTTCGTGGCGTCGAGCGTGACGCACGATCAAGTCATTCAGCCGCCGCTGCCATTGATTCCCGGCAATCTGCTGACAGACAACTACTCGCGTGCTCTGTTTGAGGGCACTGGCACACCCGTGATCACGATGCTGATCAATAGCGCGGTCATGGCGCTGGGTATCGCGATTGGCAAGATCGTGATTTCGATTATTTCAGCCTATGCGATCGTTTATTTTCGCTTTCGGTTCCGGATGTTTTTCTTCTGGGCCATCTTCATGACCTTGATGCTGCCGGTTGAAGTGCGCATTGTGCCCACCTATGAGGTGGTGTCGTCGCTGGGCATGTTGAATTCGTATACCGGTTTGATCTTGCCCCTAATCGCCTCGGCAACCGCAACATTTTTGTTCAGGCAATTTTTCATGACAGTGCCTGAAGAGTTGCTTGAGGCCGCACGAGTAGATGGCGCAGGCCCATTTCGGTTCTTTAAAGACATTTTGTTGCCTTTGTCACGAACAAACATTGCGGCGCTGTTCGTCATTCTGTTTATCTATGGTTGGAACCAATACCTGTGGCCACTACTTGTGACCACCGAACCAGACATGAACACGATTGTGATGGGCTTGAAACTGATGATGCCCCAAGCTGATGATTTTGGCGACTGGCCTGTGACGATGGCAACGGCGATGCTTGCGATCTTGCCGCCGGTGGCGGTGGTGTTGTTGATGCAGCGCCTGTTTGTCAAAGGATTGATCGACAGTGAAAAGTAGATGGGCCACACGAGGCTGTGGCGCTCTACTGATGATTGCGCTGGGTGGCTGCGCGACCAGTCCGCCGCAAGATCCTGAAAACCTCTGCGCCATTTTCACCGAACATCGCGATTGGTATTTCGCATCGATTGAAGCGCAGCAACGCTGGAAGACTTCCACGCCGGTGGCGATGGCCATTTTGTATCAGGAGTCATCTTTCGAGCATGATGCCCGCCCGGCCAGAACGCGCCTGCTCGGCTTTATTCCGTGGAAGCGCCCTTCGAGTGCTTACGGCTATGCCCAGGCATTGGATGGCACCTGGGCGAAGTATCAACGCGATACGGGCCAGAAGTGGCGCAAGCGCACACGCTTTGCTGACGCGGTTGACTTTGTACACTGGTATATGCGTCAGGCCATCAATACCAATGGCGTCAAGCGTCAGGATGCCCGCTCGCTTTACCTGAACTATCACGAAGGTCTGGGTGGGTTTAAACGCAAGACGTACACAAAGAAGCCTTGGCTTGGCACAACGGCCAAGCGAGTGAGTGCCCGTGCACAGCGCTACGCGCGACAGTATGCCGGTTGCCGGCAGGCGCTCAAACCGTCGTTTTGGGAGCGACTCTGGAGTGAATAAGCAAATGAATCTTCGTCAGATCTATATGACGCAACTCGGGAGAGACTGAGCCGATGGCAACGGTCAAGCTGGATGCTGTTCGTAAGAGTTATGGCAACACCGAAGTTGTGCATGGCGTGAGTGTCGACATTACTGATGGTGAATTCATTGTCATTGTTGGTCCGTCCGGGTGTGGTAAATCCACCTTACTCCGCATGGTGGCTGGTCTTGAGACGATTACAGCAGGAGAGATCAGTATTGATGGCCGGGTCGTCAACACCGAAGAGCCCAAAGATCGAAATATCGCGATGGTGTTTCAGAACTATGCGCTCTATCCCCATATGACGGTTTACGACAATATGGCTTACGGCCTGAAAATCGCGGGTCTCAGCAAAGCGCAAATTCGTGAACGAATCGACAAGTCGGCGGCCATGCTGCAGCTAGGCGAGTATCTTGATCGTAAGCCGAGCGCACTCTCGGGTGGCCAGCGCCAGCGGGTGGCGATGGGCCGCGCATTGGTCCGAGAGCCCGCTGCTTTCCTACTGGATGAACCGTTGAGCAATCTTGATGCCAAGCTGCGCGTGCAGATGAGGCTTGAGATTCGTGAGATGCAGCAAACGGTTGGCGTCACATCGCTTTATGTCACGCATGATCAGGTAGAGGCGATGACGCTGGCTGACCGGCTAATCGTGATGAACGCGGGTGTGGCCGAACAAATCGATTCGCCACTGGCCGTCTATGAGAAACCCGCCACGCGCTTTGTTGCCGGGTTCATTGGTTCGCCGGCGATGAACATCTGGCCGGTCAGACGAGCGTCCGGCAGTGGCGTCGTGGAACTGCCAGGTCCGGTCCGACTGAGTGCCGACATTGCTCATCCGGCAAGCGGTGAATGCGATTTAGGCATACGGCCCGAGCATCTTCAGGTGGTTGGTGCCGAGCAGGCAGATGTGGCCCTTGAGGTGAAGGCAATAGAACGCCTTGGTGCTGACACACTCGCGCACGGCGTCATCGTCCCGGCCCAGCAGACGGGCAGCCTCGACACGCCCTCAGTTAATCTGACAGAGCCCCCGGCTGATGCCGTCGTGCGTATCCCCGGTACCGAGCAGATAAAACTTGGGCAACGACTAGGGTTGAAGTTTGACCAATCCGTACTGCACTGGTTCGATCGCCAGTCAGGCCAGCGCATCGGTGTGACTTAAATAAGAGCCGGCCCAGGCCAGGTAAACGGTGACGGGATCAGGCCCGTTAGCCTCTTTATGACGCGATAGTCGGAATAGACTAAGCTTTACCATGTGGCAACTAGCCGCACACTTGAATCAAGACAGGGAGACAATATGAAATACCGACACACGGCAATCATGGCCGCGGCGGCTGCCATGACTCTGGCGAGCGCCTCCATTCAGGCAGAAGAGGTCAAGTTGCCTAAGCAACTTTCCTGGACGGCTTATGGCACGACCTCGTCTGGCTATGCCCAAGGCATTGGCATCGGCCAGATGCTCAACGAAAAATACGGCAGCAATCTGCGCATCATTCCGGGTAAGAATGACGTTTCACGCATGGTGCCGCTGCGTAGCGGGCAGACCAGTATTTGCGCGTGTGGCGCCGCAGCAGTCTTTGCGCAGGAAGGGGCGCTGATGTTCGGCACCAAGAAATGGGGGCCGATGAAAATCCAGAACCTGTTTAACAACCTGGGTACGAATGGCCAGCAACTGGTAGTGGCAGGAGATGCTGGCATTAAGACGGTCGCTGATCTAAAGGGTAAGCGCGTCACCTATGTCAAAGGTGCGCCAGCACTGAACCTGAATGCTGAGGCTGCTCTAGCATTCGCTGGTCTGACGTGGGACGACGTTGAGAAAGTGACCGTACCCGGCTGGAAGCAATCGGCCGAAGCCGTGATTAACGGCCAGGCAGATGCCACCTGGGGCAGCACTGTCTCGAGCGCGTACAACCAGCTTGCCGCATCGCCACGCGGCCTGTATTGGGTGAACTTCCCCCACAGCGACAAAGAAGGCTGGGCGCGTGCCAAAGCCGTTGCTCCTCATTGGTCGCAGTCGCTCATTGAGTCTGCGGTTGATATGGAATCCAATGAGTCTGGAGGTAAGAGCTACGAGGGCAACAACTATCCTTACCCCATCTACGTCGCGACCGCCAAGATTGATGACGACACCGCCTATGGCCTGACCAAAGCCGTGATGGAGAACTACGACGCCATCAAAGACAGCGGCCCCGGCATGAATGGCTATCAGTTGTCACGCCAGCCGCTCAAGTGGGCATTCCCGTATCACCCGGCTGCCATCAAGTACTACAAGGAAAAGGGCGTCTGGACGGCTGACCATGATGCACACAATGAAGGCCTGCTCAAGCGCCAGGAAATTCTGGCAACAGCATGGGAGTCAGTCGACAAGGGTCTTGACGACGAAGCCTTTAGCAAAGCATGGCAAAAAGCCCGCGCTGACGCACTCGATGCGGCGGGTCTCGACGTTCCATTCCGTAGCTGGTAAGTAGCCTGCGCATGATGCCGTTATTGAAGCCACAGTTTTCAGGCTTCGGTAATGGCGCGCTAGCGACCAGCGCTGGCGGTGCACAGTATGTCTGGCGGTGTCCCGTACTTGAATGGACACCGCCATTTTTTGTATTCAAGCCCATTTTTTGCCGCTGAATCGCGCGTGAGAGCCAAACCCGCATGACCAATCCCGCCAGTCCTGCCACCGAATCTCACCCAGCTAAAGCTGTTGAACCTGTCAGCGCGCGATACCGCAAGCCCGATCCGGTCACCAATGCGCTAGTCAGCCTCGCGGCAATTGCCTCAGTGTTTGCATCGGTCTACATCATCTTCGGCCTGGGTAATACGTTCAATACCTACGTTCCGCTAGAGACCGAATACTTTTACTTCATGCTGGCGATGTTGCTGCCGCTGGCATACCTGATCTACCCCCTCATTACGTCTCATGCCGGATTTGTCCCGTGGTATGACAAGATTTTGGGGCTCGCCGCGTTTCTCATACCCGCGTATTTCGCCTATCACGGTAATGAAATTCTCGAAATCGGCTGGGAGTACGACGCGCCCCAACACGCCAAATACCTGGCCTATGTGTTGTGGATACTTGTCTTAGAGGCCACGCGCCGCGCCGGCGGTAATGCCATCTTCATCATCTGCCTGCTCGTGTCGGCCTACCCGATGTTTGGTGAGGTGGCACCGGGCTTCCTTGCGGGTGCGAACATCGATCCGGAAGTCACGGCAGGCTTCCATATGTTTGGCACCGAGAGCATGCTTGGCATTCCGATGAATGCGTTTGCCAACCTCGTTGTCGGCTTTCTTGTGTTCGGTGTGGCGCTGCAATACACCGGCGGCGGTACGTTCTTTTTGAACCTTGCATTCGCGCTATTGGGCAAGCGGCGCGGCGGGCCGGCGAAGGTCGCGATCTTTGCATCGGGCCTGATGGGCTCCATGAGTGGCAGCGTGATTACTAATGTGCTCACCACCGGGGTCATGTCGATTCCGTCCATGAAAAAAGTCGGATTTCGCCCCTCCTATGCAGCCGGTGTTGAGGCCTGCGCGTCTACGGGCGGTGTATTAATGCCACCCGTCATGGGCGCGACTGCGTTCGTGATGGCGACGTTCCTGGAAATTCCGTATTCAAGCATCGTGATCGCAGCGGCGTTTCCTTCTGTGCTGTATTACCTCGCGCTGTTTTTGCAAATAGACGCCTACGCCGCGCGCGAAGGGCTGCGCGGCCTGACTGACGATGAACTACCCAAGTTGTCGCAGGTGCTGCGTGACGGCTGGTACTTCGTGTTTGTGTTCATCTTGCTGATCGTGATGTTGCTCTATATGCAGCGTGAAGCGCAGGCCCCTTACTACGCCACTGCGCTGTTGCTCATCATCAATCAAATGGCACGAAAACACCGCTGGTCGTTCGCCCGTCTGGCCGAGTTTGTGCGCGGCGTTGGTATCTTGTTCGCCGAACTCGCTGCGTTACTAGCCGGTGTGGGCTTGATCATCGGCGCGCTGACGCTCACAGGAAAAGTGGGCAGCATTACTTATGAGCTGGTTCGAGTCGCAGGCGATTCCACCCTATTGCTTTTGCTAATGGGTGCATTTACCAGCTTTATTCTGGGTATCGGCATGACCGTCACGGCGGCCTACCTTTTCCTCGCCGTGACGATGGCGCCAGCCCTGACAAATGCCGGCCTTGATCCGTTGGCAGTTCACTTGTTCATGATGTATTGGGGCATGATTTCATTCATTACCCCGCCGGTTGCGATTGGCGCCTATGCCGCAGCGTCGGTTGCACAGTCTGATCCACTACGCACCGGTTTCGAGGCAATGCGATTGGGGTCGATTATTTATTTCGTCCCCTTCTTCTTCGTTCTAAACCCGGCTTTGATTGGCAATGGCAGTGCGGCTGAGGTGGTCACAGTGTTCAGTGCCGCTGTCGTTGGTATCGTCCTCATTTCAAGCGGTTTGCAGGGCTACCTGTATGGCATTGGCGGCATTCGCGATACAGCAGTCGGCTACCTGGGGCGACTCTTCCTCGTCGCAGGCGGGGTCGTTATGGCGCTACCGGGCAATTCGCCGACGGTCGGCTACAGCCATCTTGAAATTAATATGGCAGCGCTGGCCTTGAGCGCCACGGGCATTTTGTTGGCTTGGGCAGCGCGGGGGCGATCGGTTCAGCCGGCCCACTGAATCAGGTCAATCGCACAGGGCTTACTGACGCGAGAATCGGAGCATGACCGCTCCAACGATGGTTGCCAGGGTGGAAAGGACTTTGGCAACGCTTATGCGTTCATTCAAGAAAAAGATCCCAATGGCCAGCGCAAAAATAATGCTGGTCTCCCTCAGAGCGGTGACGAGTGCAATGGGCGCCATCGTGAATGACCACATCACCAAGGCATACGCGGCAAATGAAGCTGCGCCCCCAACCACGAAGATGCGCTTGGCCTTTTGCGGAATCGCTGTCAGAACGCCCGGCCGCTTGATCGCAACGATGCTTGCGAACACGATGCCATTGCCAATCGTCAGCCAGCCGTAGTAGCCAAGTGCCGTGCCGACGGATGCCTCGCCGGCTGCCCGAGCACCGTAACCGTCTACCAGCGAGTAGGACGCGATGAATCCGCCTGTTAGCAAGGCAAAGGCCGCTGCCTTGTGATTGTGCAGGCCATCGCTCTGTCTGACCAAACTCAAACTGATAATGCCAGCGCCAATCAGGGCAACTGCAAGCAGTTCAAGTGCGGTGAGTGAGACGCCCAGCACAAATACGGAAATACCCGCGACCAGCAGAGGCGCCACGCCGCGCGCAATCGGATATACCTGCGTCAGGTCACCTACTCTGTAAGAGAGTAGAAGCGCAAACTGGTAGCCAACATGCAGGGCGATGCCAACGAATAGAAAGGGCCAGCTCGCCGCGTCGGGTATTGGTGAGAGCGCAATGCATACAAGCGCGATGGGTAGATGTCCGAGTACAACCGCGCTCATATTAAGCAGCTTGTCGCTGCTACCCTTAACCAGCGCATTCCATGTCGCATGCAGCAATGCGGCCATCAACACCGCCAAAAAAACCGTGATACTCAAGGCTGGCTCCTAGAAAAGCTTGGTCGTGAGCATACTCGATTACCCCGTAATCACGATTCTCGCCTGAGCGTACGAGCACCATCAGAGCTTGGTGCTCGGGAGACTTTCCGGCCGATTCTTTACCGATCTTTACGCTCGCTTGACACTTCCAGACCGGGCTCGCAGCTATGCTGGCTTATCTCATTTGAACTTAGCCAGTCGCGAGGTTTTGTCATGCTTAAAGCTCTACTGCCAGTCCTTGTCTTGGGCGCCGTGTTAAGTCCGGTTGCTCAGGCGGCCGATGGCAAGCGGTTTACTTCCGTCACGATTACCCACAGGATTGCGCAAGATCTTATTAGAACGCGCAAACCAGACAGTCGCGAACCTGGTGTTCGAAAACCCGTGGTTCGTCAGATTAGAAGTCGCCAGCCAGCTGTCCGCGTACCGGGATATCGCGATTCTTTTCGTCGTGTAAGGCATACGATCAACCACCGCGGGACTCGTTATCTGTTTGATCGAGGAGCCTTCTTTCGATTGTCTCGCAGTGGCTATGTCGCTGTCGCTGCGCCTGTCGGCGCTGTCGTGCCCGCATTGCCGGCGGCGGTGATTCTTTTCGACTACGGGCCTGAGCCAGTTTTTAAATCTGAGGGCGTGTTCTATCGTCAGGTGCGCGGTGGCTATGTCGTCATCAAGCGTCCCAGAGCCAGGAGCTAGCCCTCAGCACGCCATCCTCGCAGTGCGGGGAGTCCGACGCCGGCTGCCTCAAAACCACCATCGGCGGCCACAACCTGCCCGGTCACATAGCTGGCTGCTGGTGATGCCAGAAATGCAATCACGCTGGCTAATTCCTTCTCCGTGCCATAGCGATTTAACGGAATGGCATCGTGGTAGGCGCCAATGATCTCGGCGGAATGAACCGCATCCGCCATCGCTGTTCGTACTGGGCCAGGTGCAACGCAATTGACTCGAATACCGTGTTCGCCCAACTCAACGGCCTGTTGCTTGGTCAATTGAATTACGGCTGCTTTCGAGGTGCCGTAGGCCACTCTCAGCGTGGATGCGCGAAGCCCTGAAATACTCGCAATATTCACGATACAGCCGCCGCTCTGCTTAAGGGCCGGTGTCGCAGCCTGCGAACATAAGAAAACACCATCCAGGTTGGTGGCCATGACTTCTCGCCATTGGGCGAAACTCAAGGACTCGATTGGCCCAAAGGCTGCCACCCCGGCGTTGTTAATCAGGCAGTCGATCTGGCCAAAAGCCTTTAGGGTTTGCCCCACCATTGACTGAACGGCCTCTGGGTCGGAGACATCGGCGTTTATCGCGAGGACGTTCTTGAGATTGCCTGCGGCCTTGCTCAGCTCCGGCTCGTCCCGATCGACCATGGCCACACGGTACCCCTGATCTACCAGATGTGTGGCTGTCGCCAGACCGATGCCGCGCGCGGCACCTGTCACGATTGCACTGTTTGCTTCCATTTTGTCTCCGGTTTTTTGGGCGCTTACTGTGATTCTGTCATGTACTTGGCATTTGCAAATGGACGCCTGCTCACCAGGGTAGCCGGATTCGTTGTAATGAGATGAAATACTGCCGGGCAGGGCATCTCACGGGCACTAGAATAATCACTCAATATGACGCTATGGGCCTGGTAGTGATGAATTCAATCTTCCAAAGAGTAGTGCCTGTCTTTGTTGCGCTTGCGATCTCTGGTTGCGCAGCGTCGGTTCAACAGTCGGGGGGCGAGGACACAGCGATCAGGGTGCCCGTTGAGGCGGCTAAGCGAATCGTTTTAGTCATGGACGGCACGCAAGTCGTGACCAGTTCGGAAGATTGGGGAGCGTTTGTGAGCGAGTGGCAGGCCGCGATTTCCGGTGCTGCCGCCGCGCAAGGCCTCGACTACACATACCGAGTCCCTGGCAAAGCTCCAGATGATTTGCCCGGTACTGAAGTGCTCGTCTTTGTGAATGACTATCGGTATCTGACAGAATCAACAAGAGCCTTGGCTGGAATATTCTCAGGTAATGCGTTTACCGATTCCACCGTGACGTATTCAGTCTTGCCAGGCGGCCAAAAAGCCGGAACGAAGACCTACAAGACTACGTCCAGTGCCTTGCAAGGCATTTTCTCAGCCATGACGACCAAACAGGTCAGAGCTTTGGCTCAGCAAATCGTGAACGATGTGATCTCACGTTAGATGCGAAGGATGATCAAATTAGCCTGCAGGATAGGCCTCGGTATGGCTTTATGCGGCGTCACCGGGCTAACCTTGAGTTTCGAGCGCGAACAATTGTTGGGTATTGGGTGCTGCTATTAGCGGCAAGCCGTTGGCAATGTGGTGAGTGAACAAGTCACCATCATGTAGTTGCCCGTCGATACTGACATTTGGCGAGATATTGTCTGGCACCAGGCGGTTGCCCAGAGTTCAGTGCGTTGTCATTGCAATGATCGTGGACCATGCTGATTTCTGTGCGATCCCTTTCCCAGCGAAAACCCAGAGTCTGTAGAAGAATGTCGCGCGAGAACACTCATACGGCTGATACCGGCTAATATCTGCTGATCATTGGGTCAAAAACTAAACAGCGCATAGACATGAAGAACTCGGACAAACCTTATTTCGATGCCAGCACGGGCGCGCTTGACCGTCAGATATTTGTTGATCCGGCGATCTATCAACAAGAACTCAAGCAGATCTTTTCAAGATGTTGGCTACTGCTGGGGCATGAATGCCAGATCCCCAATGAGTACGACTATCTGACCGCCTACATGGGTGAAGATCCGGTGATCGTCTCGCGTCTACCGGACGGTTCAATTGGTGCGCACCTGAATATGTGTCGTCATCGTGGCAACCGGGTTTGCCGGGCAGACTATGGCAACGCAAAGCGCTTTGTCTGTCCGTTTCATGGCTGGGCCTACGGAGCTAACGGCAATCTGGACTATCTGCCCGGCGAACAGGAAGTCTACTTTGGTGAGTTGGATAAAGCCTCGCACGGATTGGTGTCAGTGGGCCAACTGGATACCTACAAAGGCTTGATCTGGGCCACCTGGGACAAAGACGCACCGCCCTTGCTTGATTACCTGGGCGACATGGCTTGGTACCTGGATATCGTGCTCGACCGCCGTGCGGGCGGCACCGAATTTATTGGTGGCGTGCACAAGTGGCAGGTGCACTGCAACTGGAAGTTTCCAGTCGATAACTTTATTGGCGACTCCTATCACGGCCCGGTATCACACCGGTCGGCCTGGATGAGCGGGTTTGAAGGTCAGCCGCGTCGTAAATCGGGTTATGGATATGAGGGTTTTCAAATCTCACCAGGGAATGGGCATGGCCTGGGTTCGCGTTGGGCGGAGTCACCCGAAGAGTTTATTTCGATGGGGCTGCCAGAGTTTCAGGCTTACGAACAATCGCGACTGGCCGAGGCTGAACAACGCTTGGGGGAAATGCGGGCCTGGCAGTTGTCACCAATGCATGCGTCTATTTTTCCGAATGTGTCGCTTCTCTGGCAGGGCGGGACGATTCGGGTCTGGCATCCGCGCGGGCCGGAGCTCACTGAAGCCTGGGGCTGGTGCTTTGTTGATAAAGAAGCGCCTGATGAGATGAAAAAAATCCAGCGCCTGCATGAAACCCATCGTCACGGCACCAGCGGCACATGGGAGACGGACGATATTGATAACTGGGTCATGAGCACGAAGGCCAGCCGTGGCCAGATTGCACGTCAATACCCGGCCAACATCAGTATGGGGGTCGGTCACGAAAAATCCGTTGAGGGGATTCCCGGCATGACGGGTGGTTTTCAATCGGAGATTAATCAACGCGCGTTTTATGATCATTGGCAGACAATGCTCAGTACCGAAACATGGCCGCCGATGACCAGTTCAATCGGTGCCATCAGGAGTGCGTGATATGAGTATCGATACACCACGCTCGCCGGTCACGGATGAGGCATTCGCAGCAACCGCTGTGCCTTCGACACAAGACTTTGACAAGTCTCTCCGAAGTGAAGCGATTGGCCACAGCCCGGATGAGATAGCCCTATGGTTTCGGGTTCAGAAGTTCCTGACTAATGAAGCGCATCTTATGGATGACAGACGCTTCAATGACTGGGTTGAGTTGTTTACGGATGACATCACTTATTGGATGCCCGTTGTGAGCAACCGAGTGATGCCTGATTTGGACAAGGCTGAACATTCGTTTGGTGATCTGGCGCACTTTGAAGAGAACAAGGCGACCCTGATCGGACGGGTAAAGCGTCTGCATACTGGTCTTGCCTGGGCTGAGTCACCGCCGTCGCGTACCCGGCATCTGATTTCGAATATTCAGGTAGAAAGCATTACCCACCCAGCAGAGCGTAGCAGTGAACTCTTGGTACGCTCTGCGTTCTTGCTTTATCGCACTCACATGGAATACGACGAAGACGTCATGGGCGGTGTTCGCACTGATATCCTGCGGCCTGTGAATGATAGTTTTCAAATTGCTTACCGCAAGATTCAACTAGATCAGTCGGTATTGCTCGCCAAGAATCTTGCCGTGTTCTTCTAGACTATGTCGCCGCTGGTCAAACTACTGAAACTCGAGGGGCGCCATGCCGTGGTCACGGGTGGTGCGATGGGGCTGGGCGCGGCGGTTGCGTCCTTGCTGGCAGAGCAGGGCGCGCGCGTTACGCTGCTGGACAAAGCCGCTGCCATGGCTCAGCAACATGCCGATAGTTTGTCAGAACGCGGTATGGCCGCTTGTGTTGCTGACTGTGATGTGGCTGAACAATCGTCCGTTGACATTGCGGTGAAGCAGGGGCGAGAGCAGTATGGCCGGGTAGACATTTTGGTGAATTGTGCCGGCATTGCCGCGCCCCCGGGAATGCCGTACACCAACAATACCGGCGACGATTTTGATCGCACGATGGCGGTTAATGTCAAAGGGATGTTCCATACTGCCAAAGCGTGTCACGACGACCTGGTCGCGAGCAAAGCAGGTCGAATTGTAAATCTTTCCTCGATTACCGGGGTGATCTCTGCGCCTTACATGCCGGCGTACTCCGTGTCCAAAGCTGCTGTGATATCGCTCACCAAGGTGTTGGCCCGAGATCTGGCGCCTCATCACGTCACCGCCAATGCAGTGTGCCCCGGGTTTATCTGGACGCCCATGTGGGACGATCTTGCAAAGGTGATGGCAGCTGCTGAGGGCAGCGCAGATCCGGCGGCAGATGCAGCGAGCGTGTTTGAGCAACGCGTCAAGACGCACGTCCCGATGGGGCGCGCGCAATCAGCTTTGGATGTGGCCGCGATGGTTGCGTTTCTTTGTTCTGATGCCGCGGCGAATATAACCGGCCAGGTTGTCGGTGTTGATGGTGGTATTACGATTTAGAGCCGAATTGGCGGCAATGAAAACTCAAGCGGTGCGCGCCGATGGTCTTAGCAGCCACACCAGAGGAATCGCCATCAACGACAACAGCATGATTAACCAGAAGTCATAGAGGTAAGCCAGCATGCTTGCCTGGCGGGTTATTTCATTGTTGAGCGTTACCAGGCCGCCGGTTGTTTCCACCTCAAACACACCTTGATCGATAGCCATCTGCAGGGCCGGGTTGAATGGTGTGATCGATTGCGTGATTGCCTCGTGCGAGCTTTGCGTCTTGCGCGCGAGCATCGTGATAACAACCGATATGCCGATGCTGCTGCCAATGCTGCGCACCAGACTGAACAAAGACGTCCCGTCATTGCGGAACTGAGGTGGTAGTGTCGCGAAGGTGATGGTTGCCAAAGGTACAAACAAGAAGCCCAGTCCCAGGCCCTGGAACACGCCGGTACGAATAATGTCCCAGGCGGTCGCTTCAGTGGTGAACTGCGTCATATCCCACATCGACCATGCCGAGCAGAGTAGGCCAAACACAACCAGATATCGTAGATCGACCCTGCCGGCCAGACGGCCAACTGTCATCATCGCGACCATGGTGCCAATCCCTCGCGGGACGAGCAGGCTCCCAACATCTAACACCGGATAGCCGAGTAGAGTTTGCATGAACGGGGGCAGCAGCGCCAGCACGGCAAGCAAGATGACACCGGTGATAAAAATCAGGATGAGACCGACACTGAAATTCCGATCTTTGAACAAGGCCGGATTTACAAACGGATGGTCATGCGTGAATATGTGTGCGAGAAACAGATAGAACGCGCCGCCAGCCACGATCGCCATTGCGATGATCTCGCCACTATTGAACCAGTTCTTACTCTCTCCCTGGTCAAGCATGACCTGAAACGCACCGATGGCCATCGTGAGTAAGAGGAAGCCCAGTACATCAAACCGACGGGTGCGATCAAGCTCGGTTTCTTTGATCACAAAGAACAAGCCTATGAGTGCCAGCACGCCAAACGGCAAGTTGATAAAGAATACCCATCGCCAGTTGTAAAACTCGGTGAGGTAGCCCCCTAATGAGGGGCCGAGAATAGGGCCGACCATCACCCCAATGCCCCAGACGGCCATTGCCCAGCCGTGTTTTTCGGTGGGATAGGTATCGAGCAATACGGACTGTGACAAGGGCACAAGAAACGCGCCCGTTGCCCCCTGCAATATTCGAAAGAAAACAATTTGTTCAAGGTTCTGCGCGAGTCCGCATGCCATTGACGTGACCGTAAACGCAACAACCGACCAGATGAACAGGCGCCGTCTGCCGAGTCTTGCAGCGAGATAACCCGTCAGCGGCATGAACACGGCAGCGGCAACGACATAAGAGGTCAGCACCCACGATATTTGCTCGAGGGTTGCGCTCATGGAGCCCTGCATATGCGGGAGCGCGACATTGGCAATAGTCATGTCCAACGCCTGCATGATGGTCGTGATCATGACCGTAATCGTGATCGCTGCCGTGCGTGGGCGCGCAGGTACTTCAGCCGCCTCAGCCGGTTCTGGTTGCTCACCGTTGGTCTCGGTACTCGCCACGCTGTCTACAAGCCCCAGCCAAAGAGCGTGCGCCGATGCTTTGTATCGACTTCAACGATCGCACTCATGCCAGCCCGCAAGTGCGGTTGATCGGCCTGGATATCCAGGACGATACGAACCGGAATGCGTTGTGGAATCTTGACCCAGTTGCCGGTGGCGTTTTGGGGTGGAATGATCGCAAACTCAGCGCCCGTGGCGGGGCTCAGGCTTTGCACCTGACCTTCCCAGACCACACCAGGATAGGTGTCCACAGTGATAGTCGCCGTCTGGCCCGTGCGCATGTGGGTGAGTTCAGTCTCGGTGAAATTCGCTTCAACCCACAAGCCGCTATTTCCTACCAGCGCCAGTGCGGCCTCGCCCACTTTCAGGTGTTGCCCCCTTTCGGGCAGACGACTGACAACACCGGGCAGACTCGCGAGCACAGTGGTACGAGCCTGTTGCAACTTGGCCTGCTCTAGTTCCGCGACGGCGGCCTGATAACGTGGGTGAGATTCTGCTGGCGCATCAACGGCACCCCCAAGTCGCTCCGCAATGCTGGCGAGGTTCTCGCGCAGCGTTTGAATCTGTCGGGCCGCGACATTGACTTCATGCTGGGCGTCATCGAGGTTTGAGCGCGTGGCGAAGTTGTCGTTCATGAGATCTTTCTGGCGTTTCAATACCCGCTGGGCAAACTGGTACCGCGTGCGCGCCAGGGCAATCTCGGCCTGCTTTTCTCGGTATTGAGCGCGCAGGGCATTCAGGTCACTGCGCACTTGCGCAATCTCGGCTTCTGCCCGCCTCGCCATCAACTTGAACTGTGCATCATCGAGTTTGAGCAATGTCTGCCCGGCCTTGACAACCTGGTTCTCAATCACCAGCACATCTCGAATAGCGCCAGCGACATCAGCGCTTACCAAGAGTTTCGGGGCTTTGACAAAGGCATTGTCGGTTTCAATGAACCGACCACCTTGTAACCAGAGCCAAAGCCCGCCGGCAACCGCGAGCAGCGGGATCAGAATCAACAATAAGAAGCGCCAGACGCTTCGACGGCGCACGCTCATTGAATATCCAACAGGTTGTTGCGCATTTTGCGCAGACCATCGGTCATCGCCGACGCTTGAGCCTGGGTTAGATCTGCTAGTGCGTCATGACGTACTGCTGCAATCGCGCGACTTATCGATTCAAGCGGAGCAGTGGCTGCGGCAGTCAGGTGCAAACGGTACGCACGGCGGTCTGTTGAGTCGGCACGACGCTCGACAAACCCGGCGGCTTCTAGCTGATCGATTTGCCGGGCTAATGTCATAGGTTGAATATCGAGCAGTTCAGCCAGCTCAACCTGACGCGTGCCCTCATGGCGAGCGATGTAAACCAGCGCCCGCGATTGAGCAAAGGTCAATTCAGAGGCGTCAAGTCGCTGACCAAACTCTCGACGCATCAAGCGGAACACATCGGCGACAAGAAATCCGAGCCCGTCCTGGCTGGCTTCCCCTTTGCTTGCTTTCCCTTTGTCTGACATGGCAATCTAATAGTTAGTAAGTAAAGCTTATTATAAGCATTGCTTACCCGAAACGGCCGACTGGCCTGACCGGAGGCGACTGTTGAGTGCCTGGCCGCCATCTATCGGCCACGATTTGCAATAGAGGCTCAGACTGCCGATAGTCACGCCATGAATCCGCTTAACCGATTTTTGCGCTTGTTTGCTGCCGTGCTCCTGGGGCTAGGCCTACTCACGGCTTGCCAGGAGAAACCACTTCAGCCCTTGCCGCCGGGCTCAACTATTCTTGCTTTCGGCGATTCGCTAACGGAAGGTAAGGGGGTTGCGCTTGGCGACAGCTATCCGGCAGTGTTGGAGCGGATCAGCGGTATACGCGTGGTTAACGCAGGCATCTCAGGTGAGATAACGGCTGAGGGCTTGGCCCGCCTGCCACAAGTGCTTGATGATGTTCGACCACAACTCATGCTGTTGCTTCACGGCGGCAATGACATCCTGCGTAACCTGAGCCCCGCCCAGGCATCAGCCAATATTGCGGCCATGATTCAAGAGGCGCGTTCGCGTGGGATAGCGGTTGTCTTGGTTGGTGTGCCTGAGAAAAAACTGTTCTCAGATACGTCGCCAATCTATCCGGCCCTGGCTGAACAGTTCAATCTGGTGTTTGTTGAGTCGATCATTGCTGATCTTTTGCGCTCGCCCTCAAAGAAGTCTGATGCTGTGCACTTCAATCAGGCTGGGTATGCGGATATTGCAGAAGAGCTCTACGACACTTTGCAGGCTGCTGGCGCGCTGTAGTCCGACCAGCTTACGCCTAGCCAGCTTACAAAACGCTAAGTAAAAGTGCGCCCGCTGCGCTGGCACCCAGCACGGCCGGTACGCTCCAGCGCCGTCGAAACAGTAAGACGCCGCTTAGCGTTGTCAGCAGCATCACATCAAGGTTGACGGAAGCGAACGCTGGCCGCCAGAGCTGCACGGGTCCAACTGTCTGTCGCGTCACCTCGGCGAACACGACATGTAACGCCAACCAGATTGCCAGATTCAGTATCACGCCAACGACTGCGGCTGTGATGGCGGCCAAAGCTGCAGTCAGCCTTGGATTCTGATTGAGCTTTTCAACATAGGGGGCGCCGGCAAATATCCACAGGAAGCAAGGCATAAACGTGGCCCACAAGCTGACCATGAGCCCGGCAAACGCCATCGGGAGTCCGGGTGGGTTGCCATGTTCAAACGCTGCGAGAAACGAAACAAACTGAGTGACGAGGATGAGCGGGCCGGGAGTCGTTTCGGCCAGGCCTAAGCCATCCATCATGGCCGTGGCTGTTAACCACTCATAGTGAACAACCACGTCTTGCGCGATGTATGACAACACAGCATAAGCGCCGCCGAATGTGACGACCGCCAGTTGCGAACAAAACAGCGCAAGCCGGGTCAAAAGGTGGTCGGACCCAACGAGCGGTACGAGGGCAAGCAGAGGAAGTATCCAGAGCGCCAGCCACACCCCTGCCGTTTGCATCGTCGCGCTTAGGGTCGTGACGGATGCTAATGGCTCATGGATTTGCCCGCGAGAGGTGAGGAAATAGCCGATCAGTCCTGATAAAATGACAATAATCGGAAACGGTACTGACAAGAAAAAGATCGCAACGAAGGAAGCCAGCGCAATGAGTCGGTGGTCTGCTCTTTTCAATGCGCGTTGCGCGATTCGAATGAGCGCCTGCAGCACAATGACCAGCACCGCTGCCTTGATGCCAACAAAAACCGCCTCAACGACTGGCACCTTCCCGGCCAGCACATAGACCGACGAGAGTGCTGTAATCACCACCGCACCGGGGAGCACAAACAACCCGCCCGCGATCAACCCGCCAGCGGTCCCCTTCAAGCGCCAGCCCGAATAGGTTGCGAGCTGCATGGCCTCGGGGCCTGGCAACAACATGCAAAAACTCAAGGCATTCAGGAATTGCCGCTCGCTAAGCCACTGGTGTTCATCAACCAGCATGCGGTGCATGAGCGCGATCTGTGCGGCTGGCCCGCCAAAGGACAGCACGCCAATGTTGAAGAACACCCGAATAAGCTGCTGCCAGCCAACAGGGGAGGGTTGCGATAGCTGCGTTGTCATCCTGCTACCCGGAGCGGTCAATGACTGACCGGTGGTTCCTGAGTGTAGCGGGCTGGTTTGACCGCGCCAGCCCAGCACAACACAATGGTGCACTCATGATGAATTCTCTGAACTCCCCTTCTGACCCTGAAGGTCAGTCGCCCACACCGCCCGGTTTTGCGGAATTGATGCCTGATGTCATCCTGGATGCGCTGTTTGAGATCGGTATCCGAGGTGATGGACGTCTGTTGCCGCTCAACAGTTACGAGAACCGTGTCTATCTTGTTTATGGGCAGGATGAGCCAGACGTCGTGGTTAAGTTTTACCGACCGGCCAGGTGGTCAGATGAGCAGATCGCAGAGGAGCATGCGTTTGCGCTGGAGTTGATTGAACAGGAAATTCCCGTGGTGGCGCCCAAGGTCATCAACGGCCAAACGCTGCATCGACATGCGGGTTTGCGCTTCGCCGTCTATCGTCGCGCGGGCGGCCGGGCGCCTGAGCTTGACAAGCCTGAAGTGCTTGAGTGGCTGGGCCGCTTCCTTGGCCGGATCCATCAGGTGGGGCGCCGGCAGGCATTCCTGACACGCCCCAGCATTGATGTCGCGGCCTATGCGGTGGAGCCCAGAGATTTCCTACTCAATCACGACTGGGTGCCGGCTGACCTGTTGCCATCCTGGCGAGCCGTCGTAGACCAATGTATCGATGCCGCCAACGCGGCATTTGCCGACGCCGGCGAAATCAGTGTTTTGCGTACCCATGGCGATTGTCATTTGGGTAACGTGCTCTGGACGGATGACGGCCCGCATTTTGTTGACCTTGATGACGCCCGAATGGCGCCGGCTATCCAAGATTTATGGATGCTCCTGTCTGGCGACCGCGCCTCGATGACCCGGCAACTTTCAGATGTTTTGGCCGGCTATGAGGACTTTGCCGAGTTTGATCGCCGTGAGCTCCGTTTGCTTGAGCCCTTGCGCACGCTTCGGCTGATTCACTACAGCGCCTGGATTGCGCGTCGCTGGCACGACCCGGCGTTCAAAACTGCGTTCCCATGGTTCGAGTCGCATCGCTACTGGCAGGACCGAATTCTTGAGTTGCGAGAGCAACTCGGCACAATGAGTGAGGAGTCCCTTTATGTCTGAGCACGGTTCAGATGACAAAGCTGCTTTTGAAGCCACCTTCGAAAAACGAGCTGGCGGGGCTGGCGTGATACCCGATTGGTCTGATCATCAAAAGCTTGCGCTGACCTGCCGCATGCTCGCAGCAGACGGTCACGAGTCTGGTGTGGCCGGACAGATTACCTGCAGAGCCAAAGAGCTGGGCTCTTTCTGGACGCTCAAATTTGGCCTTGGTTTTGATGAAGCCACAGGCAGCGATTTCATTCGAGTGGGGCAGGACCTGGAGACCCTGGAAGGAGAGGGCACCCCAAACCCTGCGACACGATTCCACTTGTGGGTTTACAAGGCTCGCCCGGATCTTCAGTGCATCGTGCATACCCACCCACCTGCCGTGTCGGCTTTGTCCATGGTGGGTGAGCCTTTGGCTGTGGCGCACATGGATGCGACCGTGTTTCATGACGATTGCGCCTGGCTGGAATCATGGCCCGGGCTACCAATTGCCGATGATGAGGGCCGCATCATTTCAGCAGCGCTGGGTGACAAGCACGCTATATTGCTCGCCCATCATGGGCAGTTGTCTGCAGGCAAGACCATTCAACAAGCCGCGGTGCTTGCGCTCATGTTTGAACGGACCGCGCGCTTGCAACTCAACGCCCGTGCGATGGGCAATATCCGCCCGATCGATCCGGAAAGCGCCAAAGTCTCACATGACTTTCTCCATAAGCCGCTCATCATGGACACCACGTTCACGTATTACGCCCGGCGCGTGTTGAAACAAGCGCCAGAGACGCTTACTTAGACCTTCACGACAGAGCCCGGTGTTCGCCCTGCCGCGAAGTCGGCGATACAGCTGAGACCTTCACGCGCTATCTGGTCAAAGCACTCATCTGTCCAGCAAAGCGCGTGAGGGGTCAGTAAGACCTGGTCCATGGCGATGAGCGGATTGTCTGGCGCGATGGGCTCTTGCTCGAACACATCCAGACCAGCGCCGGCAATTTGGCCGTTTTGCAGCGCTTGAATCAGCGCCGCTTCATCAACAACCGGGCCGCGTGCCATATTGACCAGAAAGGCCTCGGGCTTCATGAGCGCTAGCCGCTCGGCATTAATCAGATGACGCGTTTGCTCGTTGAGCACGCAGCAAACAACAACGAAGTCGGCTTCGCGCATGACCACATCGAGGTGCTTGGCATCGCCGCCTAACTCGGCGATCGTGCCGGCATCCACGACCGGATCAGCCACGAGCATTTGCCAACCGAAAGGCGCCGCCACTTTCATGAGTTCACGGCCAATCCCTCCGGCGCCCACAATGCCCAGCCGGCGGGTTGTGAGCCCAAGACCCATGTGTGCGGTTCGGTCGTTCCATTGCCCCGACCTGACAAGCCGGTCCTTTTGGATCAGCCGGCCGGCGAGCGCAAAGATCATCGTCAGCGCGGCAACTGCCACGGGACGGCGAATGGCGATAGGTGTGTTGGTGACGATAATGCCTTTGGCGTTTAACGCTGCGACATCAACACTGTCGTAACCGACCCCGTGGCGGGCGACGATCTTGATGCGGCAGTCATCGCGCGCCACAGATGCCGCGCTGACCAGCGGTGTGTTCACATAAAGGCCGTCATAGTTGGCAGCGATATCCGGCGTAATCTCACTGACATTGTCCGGCAGGTAAGACCATTCCAGATTGGGGTGATCGTTCAAAAGTGCGAGTGGGCCGTCACCAAACGATGGCTGACCATCGGGTGTGAGCAGGTCACGAGTCAGGGCTATCTTTAGTTTGCTCATCTCAAACCTCTTTGGTCGCAGTTGTTACTGATCTCACCAGGGCGCTGGCGCCTGCGCCCACCAATCCCATGTCTGTTCCGACTGCAATCATGGTGTAGCCGGCATCGGTAACGCGTTTGATCCAGACATCGTCAGTCGCCATAAACCCAGCCGCCTTATTGTTCGCCTTAGCAACCTGGGCGATCCGCTCTAGCGCCTTTTGAAAGTCGGGGTGGTCGAATTGCCCCGGTATGCCCAGAAAGTTGGTCAGATCAAAGTGGCCCAGCCAAAGAACATCTATGCCGGGCACGGCGGCAATGGCTTCAAGGTTTTCAAGACCACGTTCAGTCTCGATTTGAGCAATCACGAGGTTGGTGTCATTGGCATGCTGGATTTTGTCTGCTACTGATCCGCCTGCATAGTCGTCATGAGCAAAACCGAATGCCGCACCACGACGGCCGACGGGCGGGTAGCGGCAAGCGCTCGCAATTTCCATCGCCTGCTCCGCAGATTCAACCATCGGTATCATCACGCCGCGCGCGCCAACATCTAGCGCGCGCGCTAGAAAAGCATATTCGCCGCGCGGCACTCTCACCATCGGCTCAACGGGCAGGCCGCGACAGGTAGCGACCATGGTCTTGAAGGTTTCAAGGCTCAGGCCGGTGTGCTCCATGTCGTAAATGACGTATTCGCAGCCACTGTTTTGCAACACGGTTGAAATGCCCGGCGAGAAAAACTCGAACACCATGGCACCGGCAACCGTGTCGCCCGACAGCACACGTTGCCTGACAGATGGGGCAGTCATAAGTGTCTCCTTCATTTTCGATGTTTGTTTTGCCACCAGGCTGAAGGCTTCAATCGTTTGCCACGGCCAAGTGTGTCTTCCATCTTGAGCAACAGGCTCACAAGAGAGGGTCTCTTCGTGGCCGCCCATTGGGCGACGTTGCGCCACAGCCGACCCCGCCAGCCAGTCAGGTCACGATTGTAGGGGCAGACCCGGATACAGATTGCGCAGTCGGTGTTTTGCTTGGCCCAATAGGCAAAACACTTCTCGCCATCAACACTCCACTTGCGTACGCCCTTGATGTTGGACAGATTGTGTCTGTCGGTATTTGGCTCACCCGCCGGAATAGCCTTGACGGGGCATCCGCTGGCGCACCGTTGACATTGCTCGCAAAAGGCACGCACGCCAAAGTCGATAGGAGAGTCCAGGTCAAGGGGCATGTCTGTAAACACTTTTCCCAGGCGAACTGCCGGCCCATGCGAAGGCGTGATCAAAAGACCATGTCGGCCATACTCGCCGAGTCCGGCCTCAATCGCCATCGGAATGGCAAGTGAGCTGTCATTCATGCTGGCCACTGCCTGGTAGCCAAGGTTACGAATAAACTGGGCTAGTGCGAGCACAACAAGTGCGTCGTGTGAATAGCCCAGACCCGTTGCCGCGCCCGACAGTGCCGACGGTACGGTGCTAACCAGTTCTTGATCCATCGGCTGCACGGTCACAATGACATGGGTCAGATCAGCGGTGATGTCATTGGGCCGTGCCGTGCCGCTCATGTCGCTGAACTTCTCGGTATATAGCCAGCGCGGGTCTACCCGCGCGATACCGACATCAGCAGCGCCGACCTGCCGTGCAACCCGCTTGACGATGGCAGTTGCTTCAGCGGTACTTTCAAAACTTGTTTTTTCTTCGGCGCTTTCCCGGTTCAGCGTGAAGGCATCGGAAAACCCTTCGCGTCGATCTTCCTGCTCCTTGTATTCGGTAAACAGATCGCTGATATGCCAGGCCGCATTACGCAAAGCGTAGTCAGTCTGACGAAACCCGTCAGCGCTGCGGAAATTGGCCAAGGGTTTGCGATAGGTGCTGTAAAAGCGCATCGCAGCGTCTGTTCGAATCGATGGGTCGTACCAGGACCTGCGAAAAACATCGTCTTTCTGGTTGAAACGTTCAAAGTCTGCGTTCAACTGAAACAAGTGTTGCAGCGGTGATTCCGGCGGCGGGGGTTCTGGGGTGCTCATACCATGACTATGCCACCATTTGATTACCGTTTAACAGCGGCTATCGACCGCTCGTTGCCGGCATCGTTGTTGCCAGCATTGCGGTCCAGGCGTTTAGTCATTTGATCACGCAAAATCTCGGTATTACTCTGTATGCGTTCACTATGAACTCCAAAGTCAGGCTTTCCAACTCTCCCGAGCAAACAGCCCAATCATCGTCCGCCGATGCGGCCAGGCAGGCTGAGGCAACAGGTCAGGCCCCGGCGGCCAGTCGAGGCCATGCGGCCGGTGTTGGTCTACTCCTCACAGGCGGCGGTGCGCGAACGGCCTATCAGGCAGGTGTGATTGCCGGCGTCGCAGAGGTATTGAAGGAAACCGAGTTCCCTTATCGCTTTCTGTCAGGCTCGTCCGCCGGTTCGATCAATGCAGCATACCTTGCCGCCCATGCGACCCGATGGCCGCAGGCCAGTGAAGATCTCTGCGACATCTGGTCATCAATTCGCGCAGAACGGGTTTTTACGACCGAGATGCTGAACTGGTATATGCGTGGCGCTCGCTGGATTTCATGGCTGGCCTTGCCGCGCCTGATCAGCCGGCAGCCCGATGCCATTCTGGACAACACGCCGCTGATCGCAACCCTTCGGGAACTCATCGATACCGATGCAATCGACGAAAACCTCGCAAACGGTTTATTCGATGCGATCGGCATTGGCGCCTCCAGCTATACGAGTGGACGGCATGTCACGTTTTATCAGGCCCGCGATGAGATCGCCGACTGGCAGTCGGCTGACCGGGTAGCGATTCGGCAGCATTTATCCATCCAACATCTGGCGGCTTCAAGTGCCATCCCGTTTGTGTTTGGCCCGGTTCAACTTGAAGTCGATGGCAAACCCGAATGGTTTGGAGACGGCACGATGCGTCAGAGCGCGCCGTTGATGCCATTGGTTGAGGCGGGCGCAAGGCGGATACTCGCCATTTCAGTCGCCCCTCAGGAGCGCGCCTCAATGTTTGAGACCCGGGTGGAAAGCGGCAAGCGGCCGCCCACGCTCGCGCAGGTTGCAGGCCATGCCTTGGCGAGTGTCTTTTATGACGCCCTACCGGCAGAAATTGATCAGATTCACCGTGTTAACGGCGCACTCCAGTTGTTGCAACAGGAGTTGCCCGAGTCGTTTCCGTTTCAGCCCATAGAGGTGCTGGAGATTTCCCCGAGCGAGCCAATCGAACAGATCGCGCTGCGCCACGTTAAATCTCTGCCACCCAGAGTGCGAAGTTTTCTTAAGACCTTTGGCGGCACTGATTCCTCCGGTATGGCATTGGCCAGCTATTTGTTGTTTGAGCCTGCATTTACCGCAGAGTTGATCGCGCTGGGTAGGCATGATGCCCGACTGCGGGCCACAGAAATCAGAGCGTTGTTTGATCCGGCCGAGACCGAGATCGATGCGGCTTCGCTGGTCGGGGTTCGGGCCAGCCTGAAAGAGTTCTTTGGTCGGTTTTCACGCTAGTCGGGTTGCCGATAGACCTCTGGAACGCCGCTACGATTTGAATGACTGATTGAACTGCGCCATGAGCGCGGGCGTTTCCGGCTCCCGTCCTGGCTCAGGCGGTCCCGGATAACTTGAGAGGCCCGCCACTGATTCCACTTGGATTGCGCCATACCGGACAGACACGAGCCCTTCATTTTCTAGTATTTGCAGTGCCCGATTTACCCGCTGACGGGACAAACCCGTGAGTTGGCCAAGCTCCTGTTGCGAAAACGGAAAAGTGGGTTCCACGCCAGGAAAAAGAAACGGATTGAACATCTGTGCCAGGCATCTCGCCAGACGTCCTTCGGGGTTAAGCAACCGTTGATGCTCGACGGAGCCGATAAAGTGACTCAGCCGCTCATTAAGTTGGTGGAGGACAAACCGGTTGAAGCCAATGCTGTTGTCCAGTAACCAACTAAACGTTTGCGCTGGCACAAACACGATCTGGCTGTCACGCAAGGCAATCGCACCATAGCGTCGGTGCTCGCATTTAAGAAGCGATCCCTCTCCAAACCAGCCACCTGATGGGACACCCGCCAGCGTGGCGGTTCGACCGGTGGCATCTCCCGTACTTAGCTTAACCAGGCCGCTGGCCACGCCGGGCCAATACTCCGGCGCTTCACCCTCGCGGCAGACGAATGCATTTGCCGGAATGAGTTTTACCTGGGCATCGCGGCGTACTCTGTCTTGCTGCGTTGCAGCAAGCGTTTGCCACCAGACACTTTTTGCGAACAGTTTGTCACGGCAGGCGCTCGGGTCGAGTTCGGTGTCGTTGTTTTTGTCATCAGGCTTGGCCACAGTTGAGGTCCCACTGTTTGCGGAGGAATGTCCCATCGGGCAGGCCAGATTCTTTGGGGAGCCCAGACGCTATTTTGCGCATCTTGTTGAGTTTGTCACGCCAGCGACAAACTGAATTTCAATCAGCGGTTACACTGCGCGGTGGCGAGAATACCCGTCAACCCCAGAAGAGGAGACTTTACGCATGGCGGCTATCGGCCCCGGTGATCAGAATTCGGCTCAGCATTCGAGCGCGGCCGAGAGTGCAGCAGCTGAAAAAGGCAATACGACTTTCCCGAGACTGTTGGAGCATCACGCCCGCGTGCGACCCAACAAAGCCGCTGTCCGTGAGAAGGATCTGGGCATCTGGCAAACCTGGACATGGTCCAGACTGAACGATGAATCTCGGCAACTGGCCGCCGGCCTTGCTGAGTTGGGCGTCGCGCCTGGCGACAATGTCGCTCTGATTGGCGAGAACCGTCCGCGCCTGTATGCCAGCATGATGGCAATTCAAATGCTTGGTGCCATCGCAGTACCGTTGTACCAGGATGCTGTCGCCAAAGAGATGGTGTTCGTGTTCGAGAATGCCAACATCCAGGTAGCGATCGTCGAGGATCAGGAACAAGTCGACAAAATGCTCGAAGTTAATGCCGACTGGGGCCAGCTAAAGCATGTGATTTACGATGATCCACGCGGTCTGCGTGACTATGGCGAGCAGACCATCATGAGCCATGAACAGCTGCTTGAGCGCGGGAAGGCTGCGCAGCAGGCCAAGCCAGGCTTGGTTCAGGAACGCATTGATGCGGCCAGCCCCGACGACACCGCGGGGATGTTTTACACCTCAGGGACAACCGGCAATCCCAAAGGCGTCATCCATACCCATCGCACGTTGATCTCAATGTCGAGTGTGGCCTCTGAGATGGAAGGCCTGACAGATAACGAAGAGATCCTCGCTTATCTGCCGGTCGCCTGGATTGGTCAGAACATCTTTTCATATGCCCAGTGGATGATCAACGGATTCACCGTCAATTGCCCGGAATCAGTTGAAACTGTCCAATCAAATCTGCGCGAGATCGGCCCCTCGTACTACTTCGCTCCGCCCCGAGTGCTGGAGGGTTTGCTCACCCAGGTGACCATCCGTATGGAAGACGCCGCGCCGCTCAAGCGAAAGTTATTCGACTACTTTATGGATGTTGCTCGTCGGGTTGGTGGTCGTCTACTTGACGGCGATACCGGTGTGACAGGTAAAGACAAGCTGCTGTATAAGCTGGGCAACTGGTTGGTCTACAGCCCTCTGAAAGATTCACTGGGGATGAGTAATGTGCGTCTGGCGTATACCGCTGGCGAAGCGATTGGCCCGGATTTGTTTGTTTTTTTCCGTTCACTTGGCATTAACTTGAAGCAACTCTATGGCCAGACAGAGACAGCGGTTTGGGTTTGTGTGCAGCCGAACGGACAAGTCCGGGCGGATACCGTTGGGCCAGCGCTTAGCGGTGTTGAGATCAGGACGTCTGAAGCTGGAGAGGTGCTTGTACGCAGCCCCAGTCTGCTGCGGGAGTACTACCGCAATGCGGAGGCGACTGCCGAAGTCAAAGACAGTGAAGGTTGGTATCACACAGGCGATGCTGGCTACCTCGACTCTGACGGGCACCTGAAGATCATTGATCGCGCCAAAGATGTTGGCAAGTTAGCCAATGGCGCGATGTTTGCTCCCAAGTACATCGAGAACAAGCTCAAGTTCTTTCCGTACATCAAAGAAGCCGTGGCAATTGGTGATGGTAAGGACAAAGCCATGGCCATGATCAACATAGATTTCCCTGCCTGTAGCAATTTTGCAGAGCGCTCGAACCTCTCTTTTGGTGGCTATGTCGATCTGGCTGGTCGCGACGAGATCTACGCGCTCATCGAAGACTGTGTCAACCAGGTCAACAAAGACCTGGCTGATGACCCGATGATGTCGACGTCACAAATCCATCGCTTTCTGATCCTACATAAAGAACTCGAAGCCGATGATGGAGAACTGACCAGAACCAGCAAGGTTCGGCGCGGCTTTATTCGCGAGCGATACGCATCTTTGGTCGATGCGTTTTACGATGGTAAAACCGAACAGCACATTTCGACCGAAGTCACTTTCGAAGACGGACGCAAAGGTGCCGTTGAAGGCAATGTGAAGATTCGGGACACTAAAATTTATGATGCAAAACAGGAGGCCGCGGCATGAGTCAGGAGCAGTCACGCGGCTCTAAGTTGCTTGAGGTCAAGAACATTTCGTTGTCTTTTGGCGGCGTTAAGGCAATCACCGACGTCTCGTTTGACGTGTTGAAAGGCGAGGTGCGCGCGATTATTGGTCCCAACGGTGCTGGCAAAACATCAATGCTCAACTGCATCAATGGTTTTTACCACCCGCAGGTGGGGACAATCAGCTACAAGGGTGAGGTGCGCAAAGCGATGCGACCGTATGTCGCTGCCAGTCAGGGCATTGCACGAACCTTCCAAAATGTGGCGTTGTTCCGCGGGATGACGACGCTGGACAACATCATGTCCGGCCGGACGCTGCGCATGAAAAAAGGCTTTTTCTGGCAGATGTTCCGCCATGGTCCGGCAATGAATGAGGAAATTGAGCATCGTGCACGGGTCGAGGAGATTATCGATTTCCTTGAGATTCAGGCGATTCGGAAAACGCCGGTCGGCCGCCTGCCCTACGGTTTGCAAAAGCGGGTCGAACTTGCCCGAGCGCTGGCGATGGAGCCCGAGTTGCTCCTGCTCGACGAACCGATGGCTGGCATGAATCAGGAAGAAAAAGAAGACATGAGTCGCTTCATTCTTGAGGTCAATAACGAGTTCGGAACAACCGTTACCCTCATCGAACACGATATGGGTGTTGTGATGGACCTATCCGACCGGGTGGTGGTGCTTGATTACGGCAAAAAAATTGCTGATGGGACACCCGATGAGGTGCAGAGTAATCAGGCAGTGATTGACGCCTACCTTGGCGTCTCACACTAGGAGCGGACGGATGGAATTTTTATATGCGGTGTTTGCTGAGCCATTCGTCTCCATGTTTGGCGATATGGCGTTTCTCATTCAGGTATTGTGGGAAGGCTTTGTTCAGGGCACCTTATACGCGCTGATTGCGTTAGGTTTTGTCCTCATTTTCAAAGCGTCTGGGGTTTTCAATTTTGCCCAGGGCATCATGGTGGTGTTCGCCGTCTTGACGCTGGTCGGCCTATACGAAGTCGGGGTCCCGGCCTGGCTGGCCTTGATTCTGACAATCGGGGTTATGGGACTACTCGCCATGGGGATCGAGCGCGTCGTGCTACGACCTCTGGTGAATCAGCACGACGCTATTTTGCTGATGGCGACTATTGGTCTTGCGCGTTTCATGACTGGCCTGGGGCAATTTATCTTTGGTGGTGAGACCAAATCCATGATCACCGAAGAAATCGGTCTGCCCACCGGTTCTACAGATACCGAGATCTTCGGTGGGCTCGTCTTCTTTGAGCATCTGGATATTGCCGCTGTCGTCATTGCCGCCGTCATGGTGGGCTTACTCGCCGTCTTCTTTTCCAAAACCCGGATCGGACGCGCCCTGCGCGCAGTGGCCGATGATCACCAGGCCGCGTTGTCAGTTGGCATTTCGCTAAACCAGATCTGGGTGATCGTCTGGTTTGCAGCCGGTATCGTGGCTTTGGTGACCGGCATCATGTGGGGGGCACGCTCTGACGTTTCTTTTGCGCTGGAAATCATCGCGCTGAAAGCCCTAGCGGTTCTGATTATTGGTGGCTTTACATCGATACCGGGCGCGATTGTGGCCGGCATTATCGTTGGTGTTGTCGAGAAAATATTCGAGATTTACTGGGGGCCACTGTTGGGTGGCGGTGTCGAAGCCTGGTTCGCCTACATGCTTGCACTCGGATTCCTGCTGTTTAGACCGCAGGGCTTGTTTGGCGAAAAAATCATCGAACGAATTTAGGAGCGGCACAACATGTTTTACCGCGAAGCCGGGCAATTCAAAACCGACTACAAGTCAGATGCAGCCGTTTTTCCGATCTTGCAGGACAGAATCGGCCTGGGTGTCATTTTGCTCCTTGCGTTAGTTGCCGTGCCCTTGTACGGCCACTTTTCTGAGACGGGTGCGTTTTTCATCAATGGCATCATGATTCCATTCATGATTTTTGCATTGGCCACAGTAGGGCTGAACATCCTGATGGGATATGCCGGGCAATTGTCATTGGGCACCGGGGCATTCACCGGCGTTGGCGCCTATGCCTGCTATAAGCTGTTCACATACTTCCCTGACGTCAATATCGTTATCCTTGTATTGCTATCGGGGTTCTTTGCGGCGGCGATTGGGATCGTGTTTGGCCTGCCGTCCCTCAGGATTAAGGGTTTGTATCTCGCCGTCACGACGCTGGCGGCACAGTTCTTTCTGGAGTGGTGCTTCATCCGAATTGAATGGTTGTACAACTACGACCCATCGGGTGCGATCATCATCCCAGACATTAAGTCGTTTGGTGTGGTTGTTGCTGGGCCGTCGGCTAATCCCGTTGTTAAGTATCTGGTGATCACCGCTATCGTGATCGTGATGACCTGGGTGGCCTCGAATCTCATCAGGGGGCGTATTGGTCGCTCCTGGATGATGATCCGTGATATGGATATTGCGGCCGAACTCATGGGTGTGCGGCCGTTAGCGGCAAAGCTTTCCGCCTTTGCCGTGTCGTCATTTTATTGCGGCGTCGCGGGTGCCTTGATGGTCTTCTTCTGGCTCGGCGCCGCTGAGGTCGAGAGTTTTGACATCAACCATTCTTTTTTGTTCTTGTTCATGGTGATCATTGGCGGCATGGGCAGCCTGATTGGATCCTTCCTGGGCGCGGCATTTATCTGGGTTTTGCCCATTTTTATTAAGTTCCTGCCAGCGACATTGGGTTTCGAGATTAATTCCGCTACCGTTGAACACGTCAACTTCATGATTATCGGGGCGTTAATTATTTTCTTTCTTGCGGTAGAGCCAAACGGCCTGGCGCGTTTGTGGCAACTGGCAAAAGAGAAGCTGCGTGTATGGCCATTCCCATATGCGTGAGTTAAATTGAGTAGGGGGTAGTGTGCGGCATGGTTGCTGTAATCATGCAATATCGCGCCGAGCGCACCAGGTAATTCGCAGTATCACCATTTGGCGGCATGCAAAACGATCTATCTTCGTGTGTTTTGCTGGGTGTCCGCAGGATAGGAAGTCGGGCCATTTCTATTCTTTCCACGTTTTGGCTCAATACCCGGCTTGCCGGGCTAATGGAGGAGCTCATATGAAATCCAAACTATTACTCGCTGGTATAGCAACTGCATTGACAATCACGTCAGCGCCGGTATCTGCCGAGTTGTTGGTACCCCACCTGACCTACCGAACCGGTCCGTTCGCCGGTAATGGCATCGTGTTTGCGAACGGTTTTTACGACTACATGACAATGCTCAATGAACGCGATGGCGGCATTGGCGGAGTCAAAGTCAAAGTCGAAGAGTGTGAGACCGGCTATAACGCACAAAAAGGCGTTGAGTGTTACGAGTCCACTAAGGGCCGTAATCCACTGGTCACGATTCCCAATTCAACTGGTATCACTTTGCAGTTGATTCAAAAAGCACCCGTTGACAAGATTCCACTGCTATCAGCCGGGTACGGTTTGTCGGCCGCTGCGATTGGCGAGAAATTCCCGTGGATCTTCAACGCCCCAACTACCTACTGGGGGCAGATGTCTTCAATCCTGTCGTTCATCGGCGAGCAGGAAGGCGGTGGTATGGAGAGCCTGAAGGGTAAAAAAATCGGCTTTATCTACCTGGACGTTGGCTATGGCCGCGAACCCATCCCGCTGTTGGATTCCATGGCAGAGACCTATGGGTTTGAAGTCGCCAAGATCCCGGTTGCCGGTAAAGAGATGCAAAACCAATCGTCGCACTGGCTGACCGTTCGCAAAGAAAAGCCGGACTGGATGATCATGTGGGGCTGGGGTGCGATGAATGCAACCGCTATCAAGGCTGCCATCAAGATCCGCTTCCCAATGGACCGCTTTATTGGTAACTGGTGGTCCAGTGCCCACGTTGACGTCAGGGGCGCCGGCGAGGCTGCCAAGGGCTATCGCGGTGCAACTTTCTCGGCTAACGGTGCTGATTTCCCGGCTTTGCAGGACGTCATGAAGTTGGTTGTGGAGCCAGGTAAGTCTCAGACCACTGACGCAACTACCGTAGGTAATGTGTTGTACAACCGCGGTGTGATCAATGCTGTCCTGACGGCAGAGGCGATCACCATTGCTCAGAAAACCACCGGCAAAAAAGATGTCACCGGTGCTGATGTTCGTGATGCGTTCGAGAAAATCGACATGACACCGGCACGTCAGAAGGAACTGGGTCTGGAAGGCTTCATGGAGCCGATCAAGATTACCTGTGCCGACCACGCTGGCTCCAACCCGGTCATCATGACCCAGTGGGACGGCAAGAACTGGGTCCGAATTGGCTCATCAGAAGTGGTTACTGACAAGGTTAAGCCGATGCTGGTTTCCGCTGCTGACGAATATGTGAAGGACAAGCCGGGCTGGGAAACCCAAGAGTGCAAGTAACTGGTTCGAGTTTCGGCGGGCGTGCCCGCTGAAACTCATTTAGGCCGGGCTCTCGTGCCTGGCCTAAATGAGCTAGACCCAAATCCTATTTAGTCAATCTGGTTCGGCGTCAGCATGCCGAACCAATTGTTTTGTTGCTTCTCCTGGCAGCAAAACAATTGGTCCTCGAATCAAGGGATCAGGCGAACATACCCTAACGGAAGTAAACCGTGAGCAATAGCGATACCATCCTGGCGGTAAACAACATCGAAGTGATCTACGACCACGTAATTTTAGTGCTGCGAGGTATTTCACTCGAAGTCCCAAAGGGCAAAATTGTGGCCATTCTTGGTGCGAATGGGGCAGGTAAAACAACAACGCTTAAAGCTATTTCCTGCTTGTTAAGAGCCGAGCGGGGCAATGTGACCAAAGGCAATATCGTTTTTGAAGACGAACAGATTCATGAACAGACGCCTAATGCTTTGGTCCGCAAAGGGTGTATCCAGGTCATGGAAGGGCGCCATTGCTTTGGCCACCTGACCATTGAGGAGAATTTGCTGACCGGAGCCTATACCCGCCGCGACGGATCAAAAGCAATTAAAGAGCATCTTGAGCTTGTGTACGACTATTTTCCGCGTCTGCGTGAACGTCGCAGTTCGCTGGCTGGTTACACGTCAGGCGGCGAACAGCAGATGTGCGCAATCGGCCGAGCCTTGATGTCAGCACCGAAGATGATCCTGCTGGATGAGCCCTCGATGGGCTTGGCGCCTCAGTTGGTGGAAGAAATCTTTGGCATCGTTCAGCAATTGAACCAAAAAGAAAATGTGTCATTCCTGCTTGCCGAACAGAACACAAATATTGCGCTTAGGTTTGCGGACTACGGCTACATTCTGGAGTCGGGCCGGGTTGTGATGGACGGAGAAGCCAAAGCCCTTAGCGAGAATGAAGACGTCAAGGAGTTCTATCTTGGCGTTGGTGGTGAAGGACGTCGCTCATTTCGTGAAGTTAAACACTACAAGCGCCGTAAGCGTTGGCTCGCCTAGTCTGCCGATAGTGCTACGTGACGAGTTCTCAATTGGCTTGGCGCCGCAGATTGTGACTAAACAGACAAGACGTCAAAGCCTATCGCTGGCGTAAGCGCTGGCTCTGAGTAGGATTGCCATGACTGACTATTACGACGAACTCGAAACTCGCAACCCTGCCGTTCGTGAGGGTGAACTATTAAACCGCTTGCCCGGGCTGATCGCCCATGCCATCGGTAACGCAAGAGGTTGGCGCGATCGCTTGCCGGGGGTTGTGCCGAGCGAAGTCGATTCGCGAGCAGCCCTGGCAACGCTACCAGTGCTGCGGAAGTCGGAGCTTGGCACGCTGCAGACAGCAAGCCCTCCGTTTGGCGGCCTAGTGACGGTTGAGCCCGGGGAACTTGGCGCTCTGTATATGTCGCCGGGACCGCTGTTTGATGCTGAAGGCACGGGTGATGATCCTTGGCGGGCCGCGCGGGCACTGTATGCCGCCGGCGTTCGAAAAGGACACGTCCTTCAAAACTGTTTCGGGTATCACATGACACCCGGTGCGTGGATGGTGCATCAGGCGGCGCGTAAGATCGGCTGTGCAATCATTCCGGCGGGTATCGGGCAGACCGAGCAGCAGCTTGAACTCATCAAGATGTTCAAGCCAGACGCGTACGTTGGTACGCCATCGTTTCTGCGCATCATGATTGAAAAAGCAGGCCAGATAGGCGCTGACATTAGCAATCTCAAGCGCGCGCTCGTGGCGGCTGAAGCTTTACCGCCTTCCCTGCGTCAGTGGTTCGTTGAGCAGGGTCTTGAGCAGGTTTTACAGTGGTACGGTACCGCCGATCTTGGCCTTGTCGCCTACGAAACCCAAGCCCAGGAAGGCATGGTGCTGGACGAGGAGTTGATTCTCGAAATTGTCCGCCCCGGCACAGGCGATCCGGTGCCCGAGGGTGAAGTAGGCGAAATCGTCATCACAAGTTTCAATGATGTCTACCCGATGATTCGTTTCGGCACGGGTGACTTATCAGCAGTATTGCCAGGTATCTCTCCATGCGGCCGGACCAACACCCGGATTAAAGGCTGGATGGGACGTGCTGATCAGGCCACCAAAGTGCGCGGTATGTTTGTTCGACCCGAGCAGGTCAACCAGATCGTGAGTCAATATGACGCTGTCAGCAAAGCGCGGCTCGTCATCACCGGCGAAATGGCCAATGACGAGATGACCTTACGGTGCGAGACAACTGATCGCGCAGATGGGCTCGCCGAGAAGCTGACGCAATCACTTCGCGATGTGACTAAGCTTCGTGGCGAGGTTGAACTTGTCGGGCCGGGCGAACTGGCCAATGATGGTCTCGTCATAGAAGACGCTCGCAAGTACGACTAGGTCGGCCACGACGGACGACGACAGTCATGTCGACCCACTAGGCCTGGTTGCGGTGAGGCCGGTTTATCGAGTGTCAGGAGGCTTGTCTGATGAAGCGCCGAGACTTTAACCGATTGACAGCGCTGGCGGCAGGCTCTGCGGCTTGGCACCCCGCGCGCGACAGCGCGGCGAACGAATCGACCATCACCCTGCGAGCAGTTGAGGGCCATGCCCGTTTGTATGGGAATGACGGTGGCGTTTCACCGCTGTGGCTATACAACGGCCAACTCCCTGGACCAGTCATCCGCGCACGCCGTGGGCAAAGGGTTCGCGTTCGCTTCGTAAACGAGTTACAAGTGCCGAGCACGGTGCATTGGCATGGCATTCGTATCGATAACAAGATGGACGGCGTTTCCGGTCTTACCCAGGCTCCGGTCGCACCCGGCGAACACTTTGACTACGACTTCGTGGCCCCGGATGCGGGAACGTACTGGTACCACGCGCACCATCAAACCTGGAATCAAGTGCCGCGAGGGCTAGCAGGTACGCTCATTATTGAAGATGACGAGCTTTTTGTTCCAGCGGCCCAGGATCTCGTTCTTGCGCTGAGCGACTGGTCGCTTGACGAAGAGGGTGTACTGAAGATTGACACCTTTGGCTCGGGGCACGCGTTCTCTCATGCCGGCCGGCTCGGTAACTGGCTGACGGTTAACGGCGTCAGCAAGCCCGATATCCCCATGCGCGCTGGCCGGTGGCATCGCCTGCGACTAATCAATATGTCGAGCGCGCGCATTCTGGATATTGCCCCCGAGAGACTCGGAGCAACCGTCATCGCGCTTGATGGGCAGAGTCTTGCCCAGCCGCGAGAAGTAACAGGTATCGTGAAGCTCGCGCCTGCGCAGCGGATAGATTTATTAATGCGACCTGAGCGCGCTGGTGTTGTCCCGTTTGAGATGATGACGGGTCGAGCCTACGAATTTGCCCGTCTCGTGGTGGCGGAAGAGCGTGCGAGCGAACCTGATGAACGCGCGATGCCTGTTCTGAAGCCAAACGATTTGCCGGAGCCTGATCTGAGCAAGGCCCGCGTGATTGATCTCAGGATGGAAGGCGGCGCGATGGGCGGTCGGCGACAGCTGACTTATAAGGGCGAGGTCCTGAAAGGTCGCCGCTATGTTGAGACGCGACAGTTCTGGGGGCTCAATGGCGTCGCCGGGATGGCAAAGGAACCGCTGTTTCGCGCGCGTCGCGGCGAATCAATCATTATCGATAGCCTGAACGACACCGCCTTTGCTCACGCGATGCATACCCACGGACATCACTTCAAGATATTGTCGAGAAACGGGGTTGAGGTACCGCATCAAGACTGGCGCGATACCTTTATTAGTGAGCGCAGTGAACGCGTGAAAGTCGCGTTCGTTGCCGACAATCCGGGCAAGTGGCTTATTCATTGCCACATGCTCGGTCATGCCGCGTCGGGTTTGCTGTCTTGGTTTGAAGTTCAGGCGTGAGGCTGGAAACCGCTTAGGTGTGCGCGGCGATTTCGGTATTGCGCGCGGCGCGAATACGCTCGACAAGGTCACCCGGCTCGGCTCGCGTGGTTGGGTCGGGCGACACGCTCGCGTAGCTAACCCGGCCATCAGGCTCAATCAAATACACCGCTGGCATGGCCATGGTGAGCGGGTTGGCCGGGTCGCCCAAGTGTTCCGTAGCACCATGGTGTTCGAACAGGGCGCGCTCCGCCGGACCGGCCTCGTAGGTCAGGCCAAACGCCCGCGCGATATCGTTGTTGGCGTCATGAACGATCTCAAAACTCGGGCAATCAAACTGCCTGGTCAGCTTGATTCGCTCGGGGGATTCCGATGAGATCCCGATAAGCCGAACGCCCAATCGCTTGAGCTGCGGTGCTATTCGCTCGTAAGCCTTGAGTTCTAGCGTACAGAATGGGCACCAACTGCCCCGATAGAACTTGAGCAACACAGGTCCATCAGCGAGAAGATCGCCCAAGCTTTTGCCAGCGCCTTCTGACTCAAGATGGAGGTTCGGGTTAGGGGCCGACGCGCCGCTGCCAAGCACCTCAGAAAACCCGGGCGCAGTGCGACGCTGCTCAATTTCGGCCATGACTTGTTTAATCAAAGCCGGGTCCGTTGAGTCGATCATCAGACCTTTATAGGCCTGTAGCAGTTGGTTCAGCATGATGAGCATGACCGTAGTCGAATTAAGACCGCTAATACTGACAGTTAGAGGTACTCGCCTGATCTACAGAAGGTGTCGTTATTGTCTCGTTATCAGGTCGAAACTGTCTTGATGGCAGCGCCTGAGCGGGGTTTTACTTGTTCTGACTTTTTGGGCGTGGAGCCATGAGCGGGGGTGCCGGCTCGCCTAGGAGTTCAATTTGTTAAAACTATTAAAACGAGGAATCAGATCGGTTTTAATAATTGTATCGGTTGCACTCTCGATCGTTTGCAATATCAGACTTGCGTCGTCCTGCCAGCGTCCGGCGTCTCGATACAGTCAACCAGCCATGCCAAGTATTCCGCACTGGCGTCTGCAATGGGTAGGGCGATGATTTCGGGCGTATCGTAGGGGTGAGAACGCCTGAGCAGCGCCTGCAACGGCTCGAATGCGGTATTAAGCGACTTGATCTCCAGGCGGTATTCGTCATCGCTTTGTATCTGGCCCTGCCACTGGTAAAAGCTCTTCACGGGACAAATCTGCACGCATGCGCCCAGACCAGCGCTCACCACCTTCCTAGCGAGTTGCTCGGCACCCTCAAGGCTGTCGATCGTCGTGACGACTACACAGGCACTCTGCGTTGACTTCATGAATGGCGCCTGGCGTTATCCATGTAGCTTAGAGGCGATGGGGCAGACCAGAGCCGGTATTGAGATAGTCCTTGAGGCTACGCTCGAAGTAAACCGACCAGCCTTGCTCACACACGTCATAGCAAACGAGTGCCGGCGTTAGGCCGACATGTTCCATCGTGATCCTGCAGCCGGTGTTTAACGGATCGATACGCCAGTCAATCGTGCTGCCAAGCCATTCCTGATGGTCGGCATCCGGGTATTCGGTGAGGATGTGATCCGCGCCCACGCACTGAATGCTGACGCGATGGCCTGGTTCTAGCCGACGCGCTTCAAATGTCCAGTAGCTCCTGCCGGGCGGAAACGTGACATGCAAGCGGTCCCCCGGTGCCTCCAATGCGCCTTGTGCAAACTCAGACCACCAATATCGAAACCCGCTCGTGAGTGCCTTATAAGCGCTTGCGGGCGGGACTTGAACATCGATAGACTGAATGAGGTTAACTGCCTGGTCTATTGCCATCTCGGATTTCCAGGGTTCCGGGGAAAGTGCTAGTAAACACCCATCTGCGACATTTGAAAAGAGGTTACGACGGCATGCAAGACGGGATGATGAAGCTGGGATGGGGGCCGATCGGGTCGGCGCGGCCAGGCTCGGTCGGGCGAATAGTGACTGGTGGCTTGATTGTCGGCGCGCTGGTGCTGAGTGCCGGATGCAGTTCAATGAGCGAAATCATGAGCCGGGCACAGGAACCCGCTGACCTCGCAGGCGAACAACTCGGCCAGGCTGTCTACCGTCATGAGGGCAATTTCATTATTGCCGGCGGCTCACCAGACACGACCGCAAAGGTTCAGGTCAGCCTGAAGGTTCGCTTGGCAGGGCGGGTGTTCTTTGGCTACAGCCAGACCAATCTATGGGATATCTCGCGCGCCTCACTGCCTTTTCGGGATACCACCCACCGGCCGAGTCTGTTCTATTACGGTGAACAGCAACCACTGTTTACGGTTGGTGCCTATCGGCATGTCTACGGCGTGGAGCACAACTCCAACGGTCGCGACGAACTGGATTCGCGCTCGCTGAATCAGCTCTTTTATCGCTCGGAGCTCAGCTATGGTGACCAGCGCCTGCGGCATTGGCAATTCGCAGCGAAGGTCTTCGCCTACGTTGGGAAGGGTGACGAGAATCAGGATATTGATGACTTTCGCAACCATGCAGAATTTCGGCTCCGCAATACGAAGCCAAACGGTGCGGACTATTCGATTTGGTGGCGACCCGGTAAAGGCGGCAAAGGCAGTGGCGCGATTGAGTTCAGTACGGGGCTGCGCAAGCTCGGCTGGGATGTGCCTGGCTTTTTGATGGTTCAGCTATTCGCCGGCTACGGCGAAACACTGCTCGACTACAACCGACGCGAGCAGCCACAGCTGCGCGTCGGTTATCGTCTGGACCGAGGCCCCTAAAACTAGAAGCCGGGTTTATTCCTGAGTGTGAAGCTCCGTTTGCTCTGCTACGCGGAATACCGCGACCGCATTGACCAACTCGTTTGCCTGTTGCTTGAGGCTATCGGCAGCTGCGGCGCTTTCTTCTACCAGCGCGGCATTTTGCTGCGTGACTGAGTCCATGTCTTTCACTGCATCGCCTACCTGATTGACGCCGGCACTTTGCTCGGCACTGGCATGGCTGATCTGTGACATGATTTCCGTGACACGCGTGACGGAAGTGACTACTTCCTGCATGGTTTCACCCGCTTTGTCCACAAGCTCTGTGCCCAGTTCAACCCGCCTAACGCTATCGGTAATCAAGCCAGTGATTTCTTTTGCGGCATCAGCACTACGCTGGGCGAGGTTACGGACTTCAGAGGCGACTACCGCAAATCCGCGGCCTTGCTCACCTGCTCGCGCTGCTTCAACAGCCGCATTAAGCGCCAGAATGTTGGTTTGAAACGCGATGCCGTCAATCACACTGATGATGTCAGCAATCTCTTTGCTGCTTTCGTTAATACCCTTCATCGTCACAACGACTTCGGACACCACTTCACCGCCCTTGATAGCGACAGAGTTTGCACCCATGGCGAGCTGGTTGGCCTGCTCCGCATTGGTGGCATTGGCTTTAACCGTTGCGCCTAGCTCTTCCATCGACGCGGCGGTCTCTTCAAGTGAGCCAGCCTGACGTTCGGTACGACGGCTCAAATCGAGGTTGCCACTCGCAATTTCGGATGAGCCACTCGCAATGATGTCGCTGCCATAGCGCACCGTGCCCACGATGTTCACGAGATTGTCATTCATGGTTCGAAGAGCATTCAGAAGCTTACCGGTTTCGTCTTTACCGCCACCATTGACCGTTGACGTAAGATCACCGGCAGCAACTCGCTCCGCGATCCCGGCGGCCTCATTGATTGGCGTTGTAATTGAACGAGTGATTTGCCAGCCGATCAGCGCACTAATGCAGCCCATGCCAATCAGAATACTGATTAGTATGAACTTGGCCCTTTGGTAGTCAGCTTGCCCCACTTCTGCAGCAGTCGTAACCAGTAACAGTTGATACTCCTTGAACTCGCTCAATCTTTCCATGTACTCAAGCTGCACGTCACGCAAGTTGTTGGTTAGAAAGTCAGTCGCTTCATCGATCCGACCCGCTTCGACCAGTGAGATCATTCTGGTCTGTGCCTGAACAAATGCTTTCCTGGCTACACCCACCTTGGCGAGAAACTCTTTGCCAGAAGCAGATGTGACCTGTGGCGTCAGTTTGTTGAAGATTTCGGAGATTTCGAAGCTATTTTGTTCCACGATGCTTATTGCTTTCGCCACTTTCTCTGGCGCTTCGAAGATCAACGTGTTGCGTAGCTCGCGTGCACTGTAGTTAACCCTGTCAGTCACATCGAGTAGCATTTCGACCTTAGGTACTCTGTCCTCATCAATCAGCGTCAAGCTGTCAGTGATGTAAGACAACTTGTAGAGACTTATGAAGCCGATAAGTGTGGCGAGGATAATCGTCGTGGCGAAAGCAAGTCCAAGTCGCTGGCCAATTTTCATATTATTAAGGAAGTTCATTTCAATCCTGTTCGTCAAAAACTCGTAGGTCGGTTAGCTGGACTTCAGAAAAGCCTCGATTCGGCAATTGCTGGAATTATCGGCCGCGAGGCAGAAATCTAAAGGCATGACATAGGCGTTTCGAACATCTAATTGAAGGTAGGGAACCGTAAGTCGGGTCGGCTGCCCCGTTGGCCCCATTGAACTAACCGGTGCAGCTCAGCGCTCGCCAGAAAAGGGACTGACTCCCCATTTTTATATACTCACGACGATCAGTTACTCTGGAGAAAAAATGCGTGCGCCAACCGCTCAGACCAGGCCTGTTACCCGCTCTGCACACGGGGAGTCCTGGACCGATGAATACGACTGGCTGCGCGCGGAAAACTGGCAGGCCTGCGTGCGCGACCCGCGGCAACTTCCAGCCGATATTCGGCACTATCTGGAGGCCGAAAACGCGTGGTACGACGAACACATGTCGGCGACTCAAGTGCTTCAACAGACCTTGATCGATGAAATGAAGTCGCGAATGGCGCCAGACGATGAGTCAGTGCCTGTGGCCGATGGCGCATGGCGCTATTGGCATCGCTACCGAGAGGGTGATGAGCATCCGGTTTATTTGCGCGGCGCGCGTGACGGCAGCGATGAGCAGATGCTGCTTGATTTAAACGTGCAGGCCAAAGGCACTGAGTATTTTGATGTGGGTGACGTTGATCACAGCCCGGATCATCGCTGGCTGGCATGGTCGGCAGATACTAATGGCTCTGAGTATTACCGCCTGGCTATCCGTAACCTGGAAACCGGGCAGGATGTCGAGTTCATCGACGACGTGGGCGGTGTGACTTGGGGCTCGCCGACGACGCTGTTTTACTCGCGGGTTGATGAACATCACCGGCCAAGCCGTATTTATCGGCATGAGTTGGGCACTGACCCGGCAAGTGATGTCCTGGTACACGATGAGCCAGATCCACGCTTTTTTTGCTCGGTCTGGACTAGCCGCTCACAGGCGTTTGTGTTTATCGGCATCAACATGAACGATCAGTCCGAGATTCGATTCATCTCGACCGATCAACTTTCAAGCGACGCGCAGATTATTGAGCCACGCTGTGAGGGGCTCGAATATGACGTTGAGCATCAGGGTGATCAGTTCATCATCCTGACCAATGCTGATGGTGCAACCGATTTTAAGATCGCCACGACCTCGATTGAGATGCCAGGGCAGGCGCATTGGCAAGATCTCGTTGCTCATCAGGCGGGCCGCATGGTGTTATCCATAGCCGCTTACCGCGATTGGCTGCTCTGGATGGAAAGGGAAGACGCGTTGCCGCGCCTGAGATTTGTTGGGCGTGATGGGCAATCTGGTTCGCTGGCGTTTGAAGAGCAGGCTTATGCTTTGTCTCTTCGGCCCGAGCTTGAATATGATGCTCAAACATTTCGCTATGGGTATGAGTCGCCTGCCACGCCGTCTCAGGTGTTCTCCTACAACCTGATGTCAGACGAACGCAGTCTGCTCAAAACGCAGCGAATTCCGGCTGGCCATGACCCGGCCGATTATCGAGTAGCACGCATCCAGGCCGTATCGGCCGACGGAGAGCTCGTGCCGGTTACTTTGCTACATCATCGTGACACGCCCATAGACGGGAGCGCGCCCTGTTTGTTGTATGGCTACGGCTCGTACGGCGCTACCATGCCGGCGTCGTTTTCCATCGGCCGTCTGTCGTTGGTGGATCGTGGTTTTGTGCATGCGATTGCCCACGTTCGAGGCGGACAGGAGAAGGGGCGGGCCTGGTACGAAGCGGCCAAGTTTGGCGGTAAGACCCGTACCTTCGACGACTTCATTGCAGCGGGGCAGTGCCTAGTTAACGAGGGCTATACAGCGAGTCGCAAGATTGTGATTGAAGGCGCCTCTGCCGGTGGGCTTTTGGTGGGGGCAGTGTTGAATCGGGAGCCTGATCTTTGGGGAGCGGCGATTGCTGATGTACCGTTCGTCGATATGCTCAACACGATTCTCGACGACACTTTGCCGCTCACGCCAGGTGAGTGGTCACAATGGGGTAACCCGATTGAAAGTCGTCAGGCGTTTGACGACATCCGATCATATTCACCGTATGACAATGTTCAGGCCCGGGCTTATCCACCCATGCTTGTTACTGCAGGCGTGTCTGATCCGCGTGTGACCTATTGGGAGGCGGCCAAGTGGGTCGCGCGTCATCGTGCGCTGCGCGATGACGAGAACCTGCTGCTGCTCAAGACGAATATGAGCTCTGGCCATTTTGGCGAAACCGGCCGCTATGGTCGCCTAGCAGACACAGCGCGTAACCAGGCGTTCGCGATTAAGGTTCTGAAACCCGAGCTCGTGAACGGTCACTAGGACCGCCAGCTCGGATCAAGGCGGTCCAGCATACGCAGCGCTGCCGGCCATTGTGGGTAGCGATCGTCACCGCCTGCGGGTGATGCCATCGCCTCGAACTGGTCTCGAGTGCGGACGAGCACAGCCTCGGGGAGTTGCACCAAACGGTCTCCCGTTGCCATCGCCTTGAGCTGTGCCCGTGCCCCGTTCTCGAAGTCATAGAGGCGGGAATACGCGCAGGCGATCGAATCGCCGCCAATCAGCACGCCGTGATTTCTCAGAATGAGCGTGTGGTTGGTGTCGCCCAAGTCGGCAATGAGCCGCTGCCGTTCTTGTTCGTCTACAGCCACCCCTTCGTAGTCGTGGTAGCCAATGCGGTCATGAAAAATGCAGGCGTTCTGGGTCATGGGGATAAATCCACTACTCAGACACGACACGGCCTCCGCGTTTTCAGAGTGCGTGTGCAAAGTGCATTGCAGATCAGGCCGGGCCATGTGAATAGCTGAGTGAATGACGTAACCGGCGCGATTCACAAAATACTCACTTTCTTCGAGCAAATTACCTTCAATGTCGATTTTCAGAAGGTTCGACGCGGTAATTTCGTCATAGTGCAGCCCGAACGGATTGATCAGTAAGTGTTCTGTTTCCGGAATGCGCGCGGTGATGTGATTAAACACCTGCGTTGTCCAGCCATGATGATGAATCAAGCGGTAGCAAGCAGCCAACTCGAGTCTGGTCTGCCATTCCTGCTCACTCATGCCAGGAGGCACGGAAGTAGCCGGGCTGGTTTTGATCTCGCTGGCTTTAATCTCGTGTGGCGCATTCATTTTCAAAGTCTCTCGCGATGCTGGCAGTCGTGGCTGTCCAGGTGGTTGTTATCGAACTGCAGGGTCTTGCCCCGGTCTGTCTGACCAAGTTTGGCACTTTCGGACTGTACACGGAACCTTTCTGTGCCATGTCGTCGTTTGGGATTGTTGCGTCGCACTAGGGTGGGGCGCCGGAACCCTTTTATATGGCCGGTTATAGCTACCTGAATCGCGCGAACGCCGGTCTAAATGACGGGTTTTAGCCCTAATCGGAGCCGTAATCGTTAGAAAAGGACAATCAGCCCCCACCAATTCAATCTCTGGCACCGGTATTGCTTCGATTCCTTGTTCACAGCCATTTTAGATGGGCTGCGCTTTTGGAGTTTTGAATGCGACTCGCTGTTAGATTCACTGACCCGCGTCAAACACTGATGCTGGGTTTAGCCATGATCATCGCCCTAGCCTGCTTGTTCACGCCTACCCCTGGCTCGGCTCAGAGTGATGCTTCATCCGAACAGCCGCTTGCAACTGAGCAAGTCCGGGCGTTGTTTCTCTGGGCAGCCCACCTCACTCGACGGTCACTGCCAGATAACCTGACTCTGCCCGTTCTCGTACCCATGCCAGTAGAGCAGATTAATGCGCTTGTCTGTCCGCAGTCGCCAAATCGCTGCCGACCGGTTGCTGCCGCTTACGGCATTACGCACCGCAACATCATTTATCGTGAGTCTCTGAACCTGTCGCGCGTCATTGATCGCTCCTATCTGCTGCATGAGGCCGTTCATTTCTTGCAGCATCTTGAGCAACGCGAAGCGATCAACGCCAGTTGCCGACAAATACGGGCCAATGAGCGTCAGGCTTATCGGGCTCAGGCGGCATTTCTCAGAGCGCACCAGATTTATCATCCGGTTGGGCTCGAACTGGCCCGGGTCAGATGTCCGTCAGACAACCTGCAGATAACCCGCCGGTCAGAGTATTAGTCGTTCATCGTTCGCATCAGGCGAGCATTGATCATCAAGGGCTTCCCAGCCTGTTCTCACAATCACGCGCTCTGCCTGCTGACACAGTTCAAGACGCTGGGTTTCCGGCCACTGTTGCCTCACAAAGGTCTCGATGCTCCTTGGCAGACTCAATTGAAAAGACAAGCCACTCTGATCTGCCTCGGGATGATCATCCAGCTTGATCATCGGTGACAGTGTTGCTGCAAATTTAACGAAATAGGAATCGAGAACCACGGGCCTGGGCGAATAGTCATTGGCTTGTAACCAGGTTTGTGCTCTGACTCTCAGATCTTCCCCATGCGCGAGGCTGCCCCACGCAGTGGCCATCAATTCAATCACCCATTGATTGCAATTTTGATAGCTCGTACTAAATGGATGCGCATTGGCGGTATAGGTATCGGCGAGCAAAGACATGATGGTCTGACGCTCAAGCGCTGTGCTTGAAAGCGCCTGACTCGCTTGTGCCGGCAACATGAGAATCGAGATTCTCGTTCCACTTGGATTGTCGGCGCCAAACAAGAATGCAGCGAGTCCCTGGTCATACAAATAAGGGCGGCCTTGATCGCATGCGTAGTACAACTGACGCACCGCCCAAGGCACTTCTCCGCCGCGGGCCATCAGTACGCCGCTATGCGTAAACGTGATCCCTAAACGTGTCAGATCAACGCCTGAGCGAGAAATGACGGCGACCGGCTGGCCCGACGCCTCAACCCTTGAGCGAATGAGGGCGGCCAGGCGCAGCATGGCACTTTGGGCCTTGGCATCAAAGGTTTGAGTCTCGTCACAGAATCGGGCAGAAATAACGTCCAGCCCCGAAACCTTTTGAAGTGGGGTGCCGCAGGCTGCGAGCAACGGGATGAGTCCGAGCAAGATCCACGCGATAACGCGACGCAATGACAGCATAGGAAACTGTCCTTGGATGGTGTGACTAGCGCTTTAGTTGAAACGTCCCAAGGTTTTGTTCCCACTCATCGGCGAGCACCAAAAAAAATGTTCGCTGCTCGTTACCATGAGCAAACTCGAGGCCAAATGATTCACGCGCAACATAAATAATGTCGCCAGGCTTGAGATCGTGTGATGCCAGTGCCTGCTTAGGGACTTCCAACTCAAAAGGAAAGCCACCTGCATCGGTGTTGACAGGCGCCAGAGCTAAGCGGATGGTCGCTAGTTGATCATCGGCTGGTCCGCCAGACTGCATCGCCGCGAGCCGGTACTGACCCGCTGCAACATCACCTTCACCGCTGGCGCTAGTACTGGAGGTGCTTATAGCGCCTGATGATGCTCGCAGTGAGTTCGAGCCAGCGCTTGCAGCCGATGCGCCGGTGCTGGAGGCAGAACTGGTGAACCCGGCACTGATGGCCGCTGAGGAAAGAGTCAGGCATAAGACTGCGCTGACCGTGAACACTGGCAGGAAAACGATTCGCTTCATAACACCCTCATGGCTGAACGCCGTAAGTGTAAACCCATGCCCAACCTGACCACTATTTCACGCCAGCGCTCAGTCTTGCTCTAGCGCCTGCGTCCAGACTGTGTTCAGCCTAAGTGCTTCGTAGATGATCTACACTGAGCGTTGATCAATTACCTGAAGACCTATGAAAAACTCTGATCGACCACTCGCCCTGATTGTTGGCGTCGGTGATGGCGTCTCTGCTTCACTGGCTCGTTTGCTGGCTGCCAATGATTACCAGATCGCACTTGCATCGCGTCAGCCCGCAAAGTTTGCCGCATTGAGTGACGAGATCCAGGCACGCTCATTCATCTGCGATTGTTCGCAACCCAATGAGGTTGATCAGTTATTTGATGCCCTTGGGGCCGAAACATCACGGCTCGCTGTCGTGATTTGTAATCCATCTGCACGCGTTCGCGGTTCGATTACTGAGCTTGATCCTGACGCTGTGCGTCAGGCGGTTGAAGTTACCGCATTCGGATCATTTCTGGTGGGGCGCCGGGCTGCCGCCGCCATGCTTGATCAAGCGCCAGAAGACGGCGTTCGAGGAACGATCCTGTTCACCGGTGCTTCGGCGGGTGTAAAAGGCTTTCCTCGCTCGGCAACATTTGCGATGGGAAAATTTGCACAGCGTGGTCTGGCTGAGTCAATGGCGCGCGAGTTACATCCACAAGGTATTCACGTCGCGTGGATCAATATCGACGGCGGCATTGCCAATCCAAATCGTGAGGGTCGTGCAGCTGATCCCGCTAGACCCGACGCCAAGCTGGACCCGGACGCGATCGCGCTCAGCTATCTGGGCCTGATTAACCAGCACCGGTCTGCCTGGTCAAATGAACTCGCCATTCGTCCGTGGGTGGAAACCTTCTAGTTCAGACTGCGCAGTAGATCCGGCGCAGGCTTGATGCTGCCCACTACTTGGTTGCGGGTGTCCGTGATGGGTGGGTTCATTAACGCTAGCAACTGGGGCATGGCGGCAGTGTCAACAAGTTTCAGGCCTTGCAGAATGGCGAGCAAAGCAGGGACTCGCGCCCGATCGGCGCCGTCTGCTGTTTTGATTGCAATGCCCAGCTTTTGTTCCGGCACAAACGCCAGTAAAAACCCTTCCGCGCCAATCTTGAAAATCACCTTGCCCTGAGTGGCGTCAATGACCTGGCCCATCGGGTGCCCACTGCCCGATGTGTATTCGGGATGTTGGCGCATTGCATCCAGCAAGGCCTGCATCGCTGCTGCACGATTCGGGCTGCCCTGGCAGGCTGCAAATGTGGCCGCTAGCTTAGCCGTGTTGGATACGGGTAGCGCAGGTGTTGGCAGTGTGCAGCCATCTATCCCCCATGCTGGCTCGGCTGCTCCTAATTCGGCCAGGTTGGCGGCAAAGAGTTTTTGCGCTGGGTGCTCGGGTGCATCATAGTGTTCGGTATCGAATCCGCAGTGCCGGCAGACCGTGAGAAATCCGCCATGTTTTCCGGAGCAATTGTTGTGAACCGGGGTTGGCGCCTCATGACGCGCAATCATGTCGTGAGCAGTGGGTGTGTGGCCAGGGTAGTGCGGTCCGCACGCCAGCGAGGCGGGTGTGCAGCCAAGCTGAGCGAGCCATTGCGAGACCAGACTGGTATGCATCGGTTCGCCACGATGCGATCCGCAGGCAATTGCCAGATGCCTGGCGTTCAAGCCAAACGCGCTTGCGGCGCCGGTCTCAACGAGTGCGAGTGCCTGGAATGGCTTCATGGAAGATCGTGGATAGGTGACCATGTCTGTGTCGCCCCATCCGGCGATGATTTCGCCTTTGTCGTTGGCAACGGCGGCCGTGCCATAGTGAGCGCCTTCCTGGACGTCCGCGCGCCAGATCTGCACCAATTCAGCCATCGGTTTCAATGGATTGCCTCTATCGCTTGCGTTTAGGGTTTAAGGATCACTGGCAAGCATACCGATATTCATCGATTCATCGTCAGGCTTGGGTATGATCGCTGCATGAAAATGGAGACCATAGACACCCCGGCGCTAATCCTTGACGCGGATCGGCTCAACCGAAATGCCGCGCGTATGCGAGAGCACTGCCAAAACGCTGGCGTGACTCTGAGGCCGCATCTCAAGACGCCCAAGTGCGTTGAGGTGGCGCTTGCGGCAACTGACGGGCGAATGAGCACCGTCACGGTCTCAACACTGGCCGAAGCCGAGCACTTTGCCCAAGCAGGATTTGATGACTTGCTATATGCCGTTGGCGTGACGCCGCGAAAGTTTGATCGCCTTGAGCGCATCCAACGCGAAACCGGCAAAACGATTACGCTCATCCTCGACTCTTTGCCCATGGCGCAGGCGCTGGCCGCCAGCCCGCTGCAAAACCCGGCATTAATCGAAATCGATTGCGGTGAGCATCGGGGAGGTCTGGGTCCGGAGCATGACGAGTTGATCGAGATTGCCCAAGCACTTGGCGCGCAGTTTGGTGGTTTGATGAGTCATGCCGGACATTCTTACAGTACCAATGACCTGCAAGTTGTTGAGCAAACCGCACAGGCCGAAGTGGATGCTGCGAATCTTGCCGCTAAACGCTTGCGCGACGTGGGTTTGACTGTCAACACAATTTCTATTGGCTCAACCCCAACCGTCTTGCATGCACGCGATTTTACGGGCATCACGGAAGTCAGGGCCGGCATCTACTTGTTCTACGACTTGTGTCAGTACGGGCGCAATATCTGCTCGCTCGATGATCTAGCCTTGACTGTTCTAACGAGTGTGATTGGCCACAATCGCGAGGCCGGCTTACTGACACTGGATGCCGGCGCGCTCGCGCTATCAAAAGACATTGGTGCCAATACCTTTCTGTCAGATGCCGGCTACGGTTGGGTCTGTGATGCTGAGTCGCTCGAGCCGTTGGGTTTGTCTGTCAGTGGTGTCCATCAAGAGCACGGCACCGTCAAGGTCGACGAGTCTAGCGTCTTTGAGCGCCTACCTATTGGTTCGGTTGTTCGGGTCATGCCCGGCCATGCCTGTCTCACGGCGGCTGGTGGCTATGGGCGCTACCACCTCACCGATGGTCGCATCTGGAACCGGGTCGATGGGTGGTAGCGCTGCTAGAACAAGAAGGTTCAACAGGAGATAAGCATGGAGGCTGTACACGGAGGGCGAGGCGTCGTGCCGCTCGATTTAACGATCGGGCATGAGTGGCCCGCCTTAGCATCTGCTGAGGAAGTCCTTGCTTTCGAATCTGTCGAGCTTAAAGATCGACTGGCTGTGCATAACACCTACGACGCGATCCGAATCGGTGCGAGCCTGAACCCGGACGCACCTGCCATTGAGCTTTTACTCAATGCGAGCGTTGATGATGTACCCGTCACGCTGACCTACCGGCAATTCATGCAACAGCTGACTCAGGCTGCCAATCTGTTTGGTGAGCTTGGCGTTGGCCCGAATGATGTCGTGAGTCTGCTGCTGCCACTCGTGCCACAGAATTTCATTTCGTTGTTTGGTGCGGAAGCTGCGGGTATTGCCAATCCGGTCAATCCGTTGCTAGCCCCACATCAGCTTCGCGAAATACTCGCGGCCGCAAACACAAAGGTTCTGGTGGCGTTAGGCCCTGTACCTGACACAGACATCTGGCAAAAAGTTGAGCAGATTCGCGCAGACCTGCCCGAACTGAAAGCCATATTGTGGGTGGGCGCCCCACCTGATCCGAGTGCAACGCTGGACGCTCATGCCAAAGTGATGTCATTCGATGAGTCTTTGGCTTCTCAACCGGGTGACAGACTCATGAGTGAGCGAGTCATTGCCGCTGATGATACGGCTGCCTACTTTCATACCGGTGGCACCACCGGAACGCCTAAGCTCGTGCCCCATACTCACCTTAATCAGGTGTATCAGGCATGGGCGATGAACCTGATGTTCGATGGTAAGCCGGACAAGCTCCTGTTTGGGTTGCCCTTGTTTCATGTGGGCGGTGCGCTGACCCAGGCATTGCCGGCGTTCACAACTGGGACCAGCCTGGTTGTGTTGTCTCCACTTGGGTGGCGGCACCCTAATGCGGTGGCGCAAGTGTGGCGCCTGATTGAGAAATATCGTCCGGTCAGCTTTAGCGGGGTGCCGACGGTATTAACCGGCGCAGCGGGCATTCCGTTGAACGGCGCAGATGTATCGAGTCTGCGAAGAAGTGCAGGCGGCGGTTCGGCTATTCCGGTAGCGATTGCTCAAAGTCTGCAGGACAAAACAGGCAAACCCGTCATTGAGGTGTACGGCATGACAGAGACGGCAAGCGTTCATTGCCAGATGTACCCGAACCAGGAGGTCCGGCTCGGCTCTGCGGGCATCCCGTTGCCGTATAGCCGTGTGCGAATCGTCAAACTAGATGCACAGGGTCGTCTTCAGGGTGATTGTGCGGTGGATGAGATCGGCGTGATCGCCATGAGCGGCCCTGGCGTGTTTACGGGTTACCTAAATCCGATCCATAACGACGCCGCATTTGTTGAAGCAGGTTGGGTTAACTCGGGTGATCTGGGCCGTCTGGATGCAGATGGCTATCTTTGGATCACGGGTCGTGCAAAAGATCTGGTGATTCGCGGCAGCCACAATATTGATCCGGCCCCGCTGGAGGAATTACTCTACCAACACCCCGACGTCGCGCTACCAGCGATTGTGGGGCAACCAGACGCTCATGCCGGCGAGTTGCCGCTGGCCTACGTTCAGTTTAAGCCTGGCGCCAGCGCGACTCCCGAGCAATTACTGGACTATCTGCGCGATCGAACACCCGAGCGTGCAGCCGTGCCAGTTGACTTGATTCCTATCGAGACCATGCCCTTGACCGGTGTTGGCAAAGTGTTCAAACCAAGCCTAAGGTGGGATGCAGCGCAACGGGTTTTTTCGCGCCTGCTAACGCCTCTTATGCCGGCACCGGTGAGCCTGTCAGTTACGGTGGGTGCGCACGGTACTCATGGCACCTTGGCAACGATCAGCTTACAGACGAGCGAGCAGATTGATCGCGCTGGGCTTGAGCAGCAAATAAGGCAAGCGCTCGCACCGTTTGTCATTTCTTACGAAATCCAATGGCTCTAAGTAGTGTGAATCGCTAGTCTATTCAGAGTCACTTTTTGGAGGACACTCACATGGCTGGCGCTGACATTTTTAAACATCCGATTCATCTCGGCCTTGGTGCGACGGCGAATGTAGAGCCACACTTTGATGGCACGCCTCAATGGTATGAACAGTATTCGGCGCGGCACAGTGCTGACGGTGCTGAAGGTCGACTGATCAGCATGCATACCTTTTCAAGCTCCTGGCAGGTTTGGGAGATGCATCCGGCTGGTTCGGAAGTCGTCATTTGCACCTCGGGCGTGATGACCTTGTTGCAGGAAATGCCCGACGGCACGGTTCGACCGGTCCGAATCGAGGCGGGCGAGTACGCAATTAACGAGCCGGGCGTTTGGCACACCGCTGACATTGATGAACTAACCACTGCGATGTTCATCACCGCGGGCATGGGGACGGAGCATCGCGCACGAACGGAATAATTATTACGCGTCTTCACTACCCGCTAGATGACCTCGCAGGTAATTGTTTGAGCGCGCATTTGGCCGCATTGTTCAGGTATCGAGTAGTTGACTGTTTCTAAAGGAGAATCTCATGCCTGCCATTGATTTACTACCGCTCGCAGTGGCCCTGTTGATCGGAATTCCCGCTATGGGCTCTTGTATTGGGATTGGCCTGGCAGCTCAAAAGATGCTTGAGGGTGTTGCGCGCCAGCCAGAGATTGCCAGCACCCTGCAAACGAAGTTTTTCCTGGCGGTCGGTGTATTGGATGGGGCCTTTATTATCGCCACGGGCATCGCCATGTGGTTCGCAACGGCTGACCCCTTCTCAGGTTGAGCCAGGTTCTAGCTGCTTAGATCAAGAGTTCTTGGCTCCATCTGAATCGTTTCAAGATTGTCGCCTGGTCCAATCCGATCAACCACCAGGAACCTGCCAGCGCTGGCCAGCGCAATCAGGGGGTGGTGCCAAACGCCCCTTGCAAAGTTAATCCCTTGCTCAGCTTGCGCAAAAAACGCAACAGGTTCGCCGGCTTGCCCGTTACTTAGTGTCGGCGCAACCACCACGATAAATGCCTGCCCATCAAGCGGCATAAAAGCTTGCGAGCCCAGTGGGTGACGCTCGAGCATCGTGAGTGTGATGGGCAGTGCTCTTGGCTGAGCCACAAACAAACTCAGTCCGGTTTCGCCTTGCTCATGATGTGTGTCGGCGCGGCTTAAGTCGTCGTGACGAATCGCAGAACCTGCATTGATCTGTATGCCCGCATCATTTGGCACCTCTATGAGATCACCAAACGGTGCAAAGGCCGATGTCGTTAGGGGTTGAGGAATGAGGCGTTTCAATTCGGACGGACGGATCAGAAGTACCAGTTGAAGAGTATGCCAAAGTGATCACCCTTCACAGCCGGTAGATCGGTCGAAGAGTCGAACCTTTCGACCACATAGCGAATCTTGATGCCCTGGTGCCGATGAGGCATGTACTCAGCTTCCAACACACCACCCACCGATGACTCAAATGACTCAGCAAGACTGGCGGCGTCACCACTGGCTCGTAAGCGAGGGTTCAATGAAATTCGCGGGCCAATGCCGAAACGCCAGGTCCTGAATGGTTTGATGTACCCAATGGCTTCGATCGGGTACCGGCTAAACCGAACGCGGCCGGTGCCAGAGTTGGCAGAGTCACTGTGATACCCGGCGGACAAACCAAGGTGCCACAAGGGTGTGAATCGAATGTCAGCACCAAGATGAATCTGCCACCGGTTACCCGCACGTACATTCTGAGTGCTGCCATCGCTAAATACCGCGGTGGCCAGTTTGTCGCCGCCGTTAGTAAAGCCGCCACCAATCGTAAATCGTACTTTTCGCGGGCCATCATCCAGTGGGCTACGCGCCTGCGCGACGGTATTGCTGAGCCCGAGTCCGCAGCAGATCGCACCGATCATGGCCATCTTGAACGGGGCTTGATCGCATGAGAGAAGAGGCGGACAGAGCGAATCGAGTGTGATCATGGCTTGGAGTTCTGTGAAGGCGATGGTGCTAAAACGTGCGCACCTGGCGCGGCGTTGACCGATATATTGGTCGACAGCGTGCCGCTAAGGATAGAGCAAAGTGGCCTCGGCTTGGCCTTGAGCGTCTTGCTACGGCTGCCTAGCTGCCAGGTGAAACGGATAGATACGGATGCTTACGTGCTTCACTGGGCCTTGTATCAAGGCCGATGCACCAGGCCAGGTCCCTTTTCGCTCAGGCAATGCCTCAGAATAGGAGGCGGGTAGTTTGGGGACCGTCACGATAGTTTCAAAAACCTTCGATTCGGTCGAATAGTCCGGGTGCTCCTGATTGGTTAGTGCGCTTACACTATCAGGACCCTTCCGCAAACCCATACAGGCTTCGCTATGAACGCTCCTTCTTCTTCCCAGGCAGCCAGTTCGGCCAGCGCGGAGGCTCGCGCTACGACGGTTGTTGCAGGCCTCGTTGAGTCTGCCCGGACAGCGCAGGCTGAGTTTGAGAAGTTTGACCAGAATGCCGTAGACCAGGTGGTGCTCGCGGCGGGCTGGGCCATCATGGAGCCAGACCGAAATCGCGCTCTGGCGGAACTCGCTGTTTCCGATACCGGCCTGGGCGATGTTGATGACAAGATTGCAAAAAATCATCGCAAGACGCTCGGCTTGCTGCGTGATCTTGCCGGGGCGAAGTCAGTCGGAGTCATCAGTCACGATGAGCAAACCGGTGTCACTGAAATTGCGCGCCCCGTTGGTGTAGTGGCGGCGATTACTCCTTCAACCAATCCTGGGGCAACACCGGCCAACAAAATTATCAATGCATTGAAGGGGCGCAATGCTGTGATTTTGGCGCCATCACCAAAAGGATGGACGACTGCCAGGTTGCTGCTTGACTACGTCCATGCTGAACTGGAGCGCGGTGGCATGTCGGCCACGATGGCTCGCTCGCTCGTTCAGGTGTTACCTCAACCGGTAACCAAAGCTGCCACGCATGAATTGATGCGCCAGGCAGACCTCATTGTTGCGACTGGCTCGCAGTCGAATATTCGGGCCGCTTACTCAAGTGGCACACCCGCCTTTGGTGTTGGCGCGGGTAATGTGTCTGTCATCGTAGATGCAAGTGCTGACGTCAAAACCGCTGCTGAGGCCATTGCCAAGTCCAAGACCTTCGATCACGCCACCAGTTGTTCTTCCGAGAATTCGGTAGTGATTCTTGACGCGGTCTACGACGAAACAGTTGCGGCGCTTGAGGCTGCTGGCGGCGTGATGTTGAACGATGCGGAAAAGGAGCAGTTACAGGGCGCGATGTGGCCGGCCGGCAAGTTGTCTGGCGCCATGACAGCACAGTCGGCCACCGTGATTGCGATGCGAGCCGGCCTTGATCATCATGCTGAGAAAGCCGGCTTTCTGATGGTGGCTGAAGAAGGGTTTGGTCCGGCACATCCGTTTTCAGGTGAAAAACTCTCACCCGTTCTGGCGGTTTACCGCGCTGCTGATATGCAGGACGCCATGCGCATTGTTAGCCAAATCTATGACTACCAGGGGGCAGGGCATTCAGTCGGCCTTCACGCTCGCGATGCTGAAGCGCTCGCGCATGATTTAGCCAACCAGTTGCCAGTGTCCAGAGTGATCGTCAATCAGGCGCACTGCATTGCAACCGGCGGCAGTTTTGACAATGGCTTGCCGTTTTCGCTGTCTATGGGGTGCGGTACATGGGGAGGAAACAGTTTTTCCTCGAACATGAATTACACCCACTACTTGAACATTACCCGAATCGCCCGGCCTATCGCCCCTGTTGAACCGTCGGTTGATGATGTGTTTGCGACTTACTTTGAGCAAGTTGGCCGTGGCTGAAAAGGATTTACCGACATCAAAATCCGCTACCGAATCGATCACGGCGCGGATGCAACGGCTCGTTGGTGAACAGCCACACCAAACACTGATCATCGCGCCCGAGACGGGTAATACGCTGGACTACGCGGGACTTGGCCGTCTGACAACCCAACTTGCGGCCTGGTTTGACGCTAACGATATCGCACCTGGCGATCATGTCGCAATGGTGCTGCCCAATGGCTTGACAGCATCGGCCTTGTTTCTTGCCACCATGGCCGCTGGGCGAACCATTGCGCCGCTGAGCCTGATTGCTCAGCCTGAGCAACTTCGCTACGTATTGGCCCACTGTGAGGCCAAGTGCGTTTTTACCTGTGAAGAGCATAGTGAGCGCATTCACTCACATCTCGCAGGCCATGATCAGCAAGTGGTCGTGGTCGATCCGAACCGACTTCTGGGTGGCCCCTGGATTAGCAATGACCCGATGGCCGCTGCAGCGACTCCGACCCTGGGGAGCATAGAAACAACCGGCGAGAGTGGCGCTTTACTCATGTACACGTCCGGCACAACGGGTGTACCTAAAGGCGTTCCGCTGACCCATGGCGCGCTTTTGCATTCGGCTGGCGCGGTTGCCGCCTGGCATGAACTCACGCCCCAAGACCGGGTTTTGTCAGCTTTGCCGCTCTATCACATCAACGGCCAAGTCATTGCAGCGCTGACGCCATTTGTCTCGGGCGGCTCTCTTGTTGCACCTGAGAAATTCTCGGTGTCGCAATGGTGGCAGGCAGCCGTGACCTATGAATGCACTTGGATAAATATGGTGCCCACCATCATCGCTTATTTGCTTAACGGTGCTGATGATGCACCGACCACGCTGCCGAGCATTCGCTTTGGCCGGTCGGCATCTGCGCCATTGCCGCCTGAGCAGCAGCGGGCGTTTGAGGCGAGATTTGGTTTTCCAATCATCGAGGCGATGGGCATGACCGAGAGTGCATCGGTGGTGTTCTGCAACCCCATGCCTCCGGCGGAACGCAAGATCGGATCTCCGGGTAAGCCTATTGGTGTTGAGGTGAAGGTCGTCTCTGAATCCGGCGAGCCCCAAGCTGACGGGACCAGTGGCGAAATCTATCTGCGTGGCCCTAGCGTCATGACTGGTTACTTCAAATCCCCTGAGCAAACCAGCGGCGCGTTTTCTACTGACGGCTGGTTGCGTTCGGGTGATCTGGGTTACCGCGATGCCGACGGATTCTTTTTTATTACAGGGCGTCTCAAAGAACTCATTATCAAGGGCGGCGAGAATATCGCGCCCCGTGAGATAGATGAAGCACTCTTGCAACATCCTGACATCCTTGAGGCGGCAGCTGTTGGCATGCCAGACGACGCTTATGGGCAGGAAATCCTCGCCGCCATCGTACTTAAACCCGATTGTCAGCTAAAGGAACCTGAGCTTAGAAAGTTTTGCGAAGACAAGCTCGGACGATACAAAACCCCGCGCGAGTTCAGATTTCTCAAGGCCTTGCCTAAAGGTGCCTCGGGCAAAGTTCAGCGACTACGCTTGCTCGACTAAACTGACGGCATTCATTGAAGTCGCAAGGAGCAGCTATGCAGGCCCTTACATCGGTTGACCATCTACGACCCGACAAGATTGCGATTGAAGAGTGGCATCTTCGGCTTGAACTGGCAGCGTGCTACCGGTTGTTTGATTTCATGGGTTGGACTGAACTCATTTTCAATCACATCACGGTGCGAGTGCCGGGGGGCAGCACCGAGAACCCGCACTACCTGATCAACCCGTTTGGGTTGCACTACACAGAAGTGACCGCCCAAAACCTGGTCAAAATCGACAGTCAAGGCAACACACTCGATGACAATCCGTATCCCGTGAACCCAGCCGGATTTATCATTCACAGTGCAGTGCATGCTGCCCGGTCAGATGCGCATTGTGTGATGCATACCCACACGACGGCTGGCATGGCGGTTGCGTGCAAAGCTGATGGCTTAAGGCACGACAATTTTTACTCGGCACAGCTCGCTGGCATGGTGAGTTATCACGATTTTGAAGGCGTGACGACCAATCCAGAAGAGTGCGATCGGCTGGTGGCGAGTCTGGGGGAGCGCACGGTGTTGATCCTGCGCAATCATGGACTTCTAGTCGCGGGTGAGCATATTCCGGATGCGTTCTTGCGACTGTGGACCTTACAGCGAGCGTGTGAAGTGCAGATGGCGGCAGACAGTGCAGCGGGTGCCAACACGCCGATTGCAGAATCTGTACTGAGTAACATCGCTCAGCAAAGCAAGCCCATGCATATGGGCGGGCGTTCCGGGCAGCTTGTGTTTGATGGCATTTGCCGGCGAGCGGGCATTCGCTACAGCGACCTTGTTTAATCAATACGATGGAAATCTTTGACTATGACAACGTTTTGCTTCTGCCGCGCCGATGCATCGTCAAGAGTCGCAGTGAGTGTGACCCCTCGGTAGAGCTGGGTGGCAGGCGCTTCAGTTTGCCGGTGGTGCCCGCCAATATGCAAACCGTGGTTGATGATGCGATTTGCCGCCAACTGGCAGAGTCGGGGCATTTTTATGTCTACCATCGGTTCAATGTCGACATGCTCGCTTTCGCTAGAGATATGCGTGACAGAGCTTTGCCGGTTTCATTGTCCATTGGCGTTCAGGCACATGACTGGGCCCTGATTGAGTCGCTCAAATCAAGCGGTATTGGGGCTGACTACCTCACCATTGATATCGCTCATGGCCATGCGGATGCCGTTAAGCATCTTCTTGCCCATATAAAAACTCATCTGCCTGAGGCTTTCGTGATTGCCGGGAATGTTGGCACTCCTGATGGCGTCATGGATCTGGAGCGCTGGGGGGCGGATGCCACCAAGGTTGGTATCGGTCCGGGTAAGGTCTGCATCACCCGCATGAAAACCGGATTTGGCACCGGGGGTTGGCAGTTGTCAGCGGTTAAATGGTGTGCCCGCGTTGCGACTAAACCCATCATTGCTGACGGCGGTATTCGCGAACACGGTGACATTGCCAAGTCCGTTCGTTTCGGTGCGACGATGGTGATGGTGGGCTCGTTGTTTGCGGGTCATGAGGAGTCTCCCGGGCCGACAGTTGAAGAAGACGGTGTGCGCTACAAGGAGTATTTTGGCTCGGCCTCGGCGTTCAACAAAGAACATCGAAGTTACATTGAAGGCAAACGAATTCTCGAACCAATCAAAGGGCACCTGGCCGATACGCTGCGTGAAATGAGAGAAGATCTGCAAAGCGCCATCTCTTATGCCGGTGGCAAACAACTCGCTGATTTACGCCGAGTGAACTACGTTATCCTGGGCCACGATAATCAATCAGAATATCTAATCTGACAGGCGGTTCGTTTGACTCCGACCGCCGCGTTAAAGCGATTCGCGGTTGACAATTTCACACAAGTTCAGCCAATTGTCTTTTCTGATGTCCTAGACACTTGCCACCTACGCTAATCCGTCGCTAAGCGACAAGCCAAGGTGATCGAAATGTCTACGACCCAGAAAAGCGCCCGTGAAATGGCGCCCGATGTAGCCGATACCCTGGGCAGAATTGCCCGTTCTGCCGATCTCACGATGATCTCAACGCTAGCTGGATCAGCGCTGTTGACCGTGGCGGCTGGCTGGTATTTCCACCAGATAATGTTTGCGCTGATCGGCGCCGCTGTCATCTTGGCGTTGGGCTTATTCACTTTTGTCGTGGGGTTAGGAAGAACCTATGGCTGGGTGGTGCTAACGACTTGCAATGTCGCGATGGTGGCGCTGCAAATACAGATTGCCCGCGGCATGATTGAGTTTCACTTTGGCGTGTTCGTTTTGCTGGGGCTACTCCTGGTGTTTCGCGATTGGCGGCCGGTAGTGTTGGGCGCTGCGCTGTTTGCTGTTCACCATGTGTTGTTTGATCGCTTACAGGCTATGGGCTATGGCTTTTACTGTCTGGCGATGCCCAACCTCTATATCGTATTTCTCCACGCTTTTTATGTCGTTGTGCAGACAAGCCTTGAAGTCTTTCTGGCCGTAGGCCTCAGAACCTCTTCTGTTGAGTCAGCCGAATTACGCCTGCTTACCCGTAGCATTGATCAAGGTGAGAGCGTTTGCCTGGACCTTGAGCAGTATTCGGTCAACAGCAAAGCAGCGACTAGCCTTCAAGGGGCTGTTAAGAAGATGGCGGCGGCCATGACGGATGTGCAGCAGGCAGCGGCTTCCATTGAATCGGCTAGTGTGGATATTGCCAACGGAAATGGTGAATTGAGTCGCCGCACCGAAGATCAGGCCGGTAATCTGAGCCAGATTGCGGAGTCGATGGAGCAGTTGGTCACCCTCATTACCCAGTCGGCAGCAACTTCTATGGAGGCGTCGCAACTCGCAGGTCAGGCAACCATGGCTGCAAACCAGGGCGGGCATGCCGTGAGCGCAGTCGTTGAGACAATGTCGGGCATTGCAGAGTCGTCCGGTAAGATTTCTGAAATCAATGAGGTCATTGACGGGATTGCGTTTCAAACCAACTTGCTCGCGCTCAATGCTGCCGTCGAGGCAGCTCGTGCGGGCGAGCATGGTCGTGGCTTTGCGATTGTGGCCACGGAGGTTCGAACTCTGGCTCAACGCTCAGCCGATGCGGCCCACGAGATACGAGCATTGATTGATGACAGCACTCGCAAAGTGTCGACCGGCACCGAGCAGGTGTCTTCTGCCGGTAACAGTATGGACAACATCGTTAAGCAGGCAGAGGCAGTCAGTGCGCTTGTGCAGGAGCTCTCCGAAAAGGCCGCAACGCAGAACGCCGGGGTCAATGAGGTTGGTTCGGCAATGTCTCAGCTTGATTCTGTCACGCAAAGCAACAATGCCCTGGTGATTCAGAGTGCTGCGGCCTCTGAGCAATTGCAATCACAGGCGACGCGACTCAATGCAGTGGTGGGACAGTTCGTGCTGGCCCGATCCTGAGAATTTGTCCTAATCGAGAGAACCTCTTGCCGTCCTATTAAGTCACTCCCGAGGCGCTGAACCCGGTTTCACCAAAAGGCCATCATTGGGGGGCTAAGCTACTATCAGTGCTTAGTTCTCTAACGTTCTCAAAAGGCCTTTTCTCATGCCATCTAAGCCAGCCGAAGGGCTGTCGTCAGCGCTGATTAAACAATTGGTCAGCGCATCGACAGGGACCCTGAGTACCGTGTTATTAAAACGAGGCCTGCGTAACGTCTGGCTGCGTGGACCCCGACCCATCAGGACGGAACAGCCGCGCATTGCAGGGCGGGCGTTTACCCTGCGTTTTGTTCCTGCCCGTGAAGATCTTGCAACGCCTGCGAGCTGGGCCTCGCCCATTAGTACTCGGGCAGCCATTGAAGATATGCCGGAGGGGTGCATCGCTGTTGCTGATGCCATGGGGGTATTAGATGCCGGTATTTTCGGCGACATACTGTGCGCCCGTATGGTTAAGAAATCAGTCAGCGCGCTGATCACCGATGGCGTTATTCGAGATCAGGCGGGCGTGCTTGCGACCGGCTTACCGATTTGGTGTGCGGGCGCCGCGGCGCCGCCGTCCGTTGCAGGGCTCACGTTTGTGGGCTGGCAGGAGCCGATTGCCTGTGGCGGCGTGGCTGTTTTTCCATCGGACGTGATTGTCGCCGACGATGACGGCGCATTGGTGATTCCCGCTGCCTTGGTTGAAGAAGTCGCCGAAGCAGCCGTCGCCCAAGAGGCCCTGGAGCAATGGATCATGTCGGAAGTCGACGCCGGCGCGAGCCTGCCGGGCCTTTACCCACCCAACGAGCAAAATCAGGCGAAGTACCAAGCCTGGCTTCAAACCCAGCATTCTGGAGACAAAGATGTTTGAGAAAGGATTGATGAGCGGTAAACGAATTCTCGTGACCGGTGGCGGCAGTGGTTTGGGCCGGTCGATGAGTGAGCACTTCCTGAGTCTTGGCGCAGAGGTTGCTATTTGTGGGCGTCGAAAACCGGTGCTGGACGAAGCAGCAGAACAAATGATGAAAGCCAGCGGTGGCAAGGTCAGTACGTTTAATCTCGACATTCGGGATGCCGCGGCAGTTGATGACATGGCCGATCAGATCTTTACAGCGGGTGGCCTGGATGGTTTGGTTAACAACGCAGCAGGCAATTTCATCAGCCCGACTGAAGCCATTTCGTCGCGAGGGTTCGACGCGATTGCCAATATCGTTTTTCACGGAACGTTCTACGTGACGCAGGCGATTGGCAAGCGCTGGATTGAGCAAGTGGAGGCAGCAGGTGGTTATCAGGCTGGTGACCCGATGAAGTCGGTCATGTCTATCGTGACAACCTGGATTGAAAATGGCAGCCCCTACGTTGTGCCGAGCGCCATGAGCAAAGCGGGTATCGCCGTGATGACGCAATCACTTGCGGTTGAATGGGCTAAGTACGGCATTCGGCTCAATACAATTGGGCCTGGCGAGATTCCAACTGAGGGTATGAGCAAGCGGCTCAACCCGGGCGAGAAGCCGGGTGCCCGGTCTGCGCGTATGAATCCCCATGGTCGGGTCGGCAAAATGAGTGAGTTGCAAAACCTCGCCACGTTTTTAATGGCGGGCGGCTGCGACTGGCTAACTGGGCAAAACATTCATATGGACGGCGGTAACCACCTCGCCACAGGCGGCAACTTCTATGAGCTACGGGAGTGGTCTAACCAGCAATGGCTCGATGCCCGTGCGGCTATAGAAGGTCAGAACGCCAAAGATCGCGCACAACGGAGCTAAGCGGTGAGTGCAAGAGTCTATGCATTTGAGGGTTTGATACCGGTTGTTGATCCAAGTGCTTATGTCCACCCCAGCGCGGTTTTAATTGGTGACGTTATAGTGGGGCCAGGCTGCTATATCGGCGGAAATGCCGTTTTGCGTGGCGACTTTGGCCGAATCATCATGCGTGCTGAATCGAATCTGCAAGACAATTGCACCGCACACTCATTGCCCGACTTTGACTGCGTGATGGCTGAGCGATCACACATCGGGCACGGCGCGATTATTCATGGCGCCTATGTTGGTGTGAATACTCTGGTTGGCATGAATGCCGTTGTGCTCGATAGAGCGCATGTGGGAGACCGTGCCGTGGTGGGTGCCATGAGCTTGGTGAAGATGGGCGGACAAGTCCCTGAGCAGGTGCTGTGGACCGGCGTGCCGGGCAGGGTGGCAAGAGAGTTGTCCGATGCCGAGGTCGCCGGCAAGTCAGCCGGTACGCAGATGTATGTCGAGCTTGCTGCCCGGTCTCTTCAAGGGCTGACCGAGGCGACGGCCCTGACAGCGCCCGAACCAGACCGGGCGCGCACCCTGTGGGAGATGCCTGCCCGTGGCTAATGAACAGGCCCGCGCACAGATCCACAAACAGACGGATTTGGTGTGCCTGGGTGAACCGCTGATCGAGCTTAACCAGCAGGCCGATGGCCACTACTTACCGGGTATTGGGGGCGACACTTCAAACTGCGCGATTGCTGCGGCTCGGCAGGGCAGTCGCGTTGCGTATCTGAGCCGCATCGGTGACGATACCTTTGGGCAGCAGTTGCAAGCTTGCTGGGCGAGTGAAGCAATCGATGCAAGTGCAGTGCAAGTTGTCCCTGAGGCGCAGACGGGGGTTTACTTTGTCAGCCATGGTGAAGACGGTCATCAGTTCAGTTACCGCCGTGCCGGTTCTGCTGCGAGCCAGATGACCCCGTCGGCGCTTGACTACAAGGTGATTGAGCAAACGTCTGTTTTGCATTTGTCCGGCATTAGCCTAGGTATCTCCAATAGCGCCGCTGATGCTTGTTTCGCCGCTATTGAAGCCGCGCGACAAGCCGGCAAAACCGTAAGCTTTGATCCCAATTATCGGCCGGCGCTGTGGCCACTGCCCAGAGCGCGCGCACTGATTCATGAAGCCATGATGCTGTGTCAAATTGCTTTGCCTGGCCTAGATGATGCGCGCTTGCTCACGGGGCTGACATCGGCCGACGAGATTTGCGATCTATACCTGACGCGAGGCGCGCAGATCGTGGCGCTGACGATGGGGGCGGAAGGGGTGATTTTGGCAACCCCCGATCAGCGCGAACGAGTGGCGCCTTACCCAGTTCAGGCCGTGGATGCGACTGGCGCGGGCGATACCTTTGATGGCACTTTTCTCGCGCAATGGATGCTCACCGGCGATCCCTTTGCATCGGCCCGCTACGCCAATGTTGCGGCTGCTTTGTCGACCCAGGGTTTCGGTGCTGTGACGCCTATTCCGTTACGTGAGCAGGTCGAGCGCGTGCTGCATCATGCCGGCTCATGAGCCCCGCTAAGCAGGCATCTGGTTAAAGAGTTGATCGCCCTCAATTCTTAACTGTTGACGCTCTACAAGCCACGCGATGGCCCAGTCAACGGCCTGCTCTGGTGGCATCTGAACATGCTTGCCAAGTGCCTGAAAAATGGGAGTTTCCAGTGTCAATGCATGCAAGCTAGCCCGCGTGATCGTTTGTCGGTCGAGCAATACAAACTTCACAAGAACCTTGAGCGCATTCTGATGACTACTGACGGGGTTTTCGACGTAGCGCTTAAGTCGGCCGCGAGCACGATTAATCGCACCGGCCACATCATCAAACACGCGACCGTGCCCAGGCAGGACAACAGCAGGCTTGATCGAATCAATGAGATCAAGCACAGCGCCTTGCTCGGCAAACCCGCTATCACCGAGGATTTCCGGAAAGATAACGCCGAAGCCGTTTTCCCATAGCGCATCGGCTGAGATCAAAATGCCGTGCGAATCATTAAAGAAAATCAGAGAGTCTGGGTCATGCCCAGGTGCGGCAAGTGCGGTCCACGTAAGGCCGCCGGCGTCAAACTGTTCGCCTGGCTCAATGCCGCCGTCAGCACGGAATTGATCACAATGCTGACCGAGTGCGCTGTGCTTTGCGTGCTCTGAGTGCCAGTCGTTGACCGCTGCAACAGAGGGAGAAGGCACAAAGACCGGGCACTGATGTTGCGCGACTAGCGCCGCATTGCCGCCGCAATGATCTGAATGCAAATGCGTGTTGAATATGCGCATTAGCCCGGCAGGTCGGCCCACCGGATTTCGCTTGAGCGCTGCGTCAATCAGGTGGCAAGTCATGTCTTTGTGCGTGTTGTAGCCAGTGTCCACAACCAGTGCCTGATCTGCGTCGAACAGCACAATGTGATTGGAAGACAACCAGTCGCGCTCAATCAGCACAACACCCGCAGGCAAGCGGTCAATAGCTTCGCTCATTGGGTTTTACTCATCCCGATGTGTCAGGTTTTACGGGCCGCTTTCTCGGCGGCTTCTGTATACATGCCTGCAATCTCGCGAAACGCCTGCTTGAGTTCGGGTGTGCCGGCATGGACCGTCTTAAAGGGAGGGCGGCCAGTATTGAGCATCAACCGAGTATTCATGGGCAGGCTGATTAGCCGAGCCCTGAAGATTTCCTCCCAGCGATACTCTTTAGGCATGATCCATTCCTGACGAATCCCTTTGTCATCAACCGTGGTCTTGCCCATCACGATGTACCAGCCGGAGGCGGCCATACCAATCGCTACTGCGCCAATCAGTGCGCCAGCAGGCGACGTAACGCCAACGCCCTGTGAATAGCTGAGCAATGCGAATCCCACAGACAGCACGACCAGCGCACCTGCGAAGACGCGGAGAAACAGACCATAGGAGTAGCCGCTAATCGCATTGGGGAATAGGGCTGACAGCTTATCTGCCGATGGCGGGGGCGCGGGCATCATGTGGGCTCACCCTCCTGCGAGGGTGACTGCGTCAGTGACGTCGGTGTTGCTGGCTGCGTTTGCAGGCGACGGGATTCAACTGCTGCGAGAATCTGGCGTTTGCCGTCTGCACCAAGCGTGCCCCAGGCGGTAATTTCGTCAATGGTGCGCAGGCATCCGGTACAGAGTCCGTTGTCGTCGAGTTGGCAAATCGAAATGCACGGTGAGGCGGGTTCAGGCTGCAACTTCACTCTCACGGTCTGCGCCGGCGTTTAGTTTCGCCGCAATCGCGTTGCCAGCACGCGCATTACTCTTTCGACCGAGTACGTCAGAGATCCACTGACCGGTCTTAACCAAAGCATCTAGATTCAGACCCGTTTCGATACCCAGTTGATGCAGCAGGTAGACAACATCTTCAGTAGCGACGTTACCGGTCGCACCCTTGGCAAACGGGCAGCCACCCAGGCCAGCAATCGACGTGTCAAAGTGACTGATGCCGACTTGTAAACTGGCAAAGACATTGGTGACACCCTGGCCATAGGTATCGTGAAAATGGCCCGACAATTGATCGAGTGGGAAGTGCTTGCCAGCTGCTTCAAACACGGTCATGACCTGCGACGCATTAGCGACACCGATGGTGTCCGCGATGCCAATTTCGTCACAGCCAAGATCTTTGAAGCGCTCGACGACATCAAGCACTGAAGCAAGTGGCACTTCGCCCTGATAGGGACAACCAAACGCAACGGAAACAGCGGCGCGCAGGCGAATGTGATTGTCCTTGGCCATTTGCGCCACCGGCGCGAAGCGGTCGATACTTTCAGCAATGGAGCAGTTGATATTGCGATTGGAGAATGCTTCGCTCGCAGCCCCAAAAATAACAACTTCGTCTGCCCCGCTTTCAAGCGCGCGTTCCATGCCTTTGACATTGGGTGTCAGGACGGAGACACGAATACCGTCGCGCTTAATGCCAGCCATCACTTCAGCAGCATCCGCCATCTGCGGCACCCATTTAGGCGATACGAATGACGTTGCCTCCAACTGCGTGACACCAGCAGCGGTCAAACGATCGCATAGCTCGATTTTCGTCTGGGCCGTCACGGGTTGTTTTTCGTTTTGCAATCCATCGCGCGGGCCGGCTTCGGTGATCCGGACATGCTTGGGCAGATTCATCGGGTATCTCTCGGGCAGAGGTGGGTGGGGGCGCTAAGCCCTGTCATCGGCCGTTAACCCGGCTGTAAACCTGCTAGTGCCGGCGACCGTTCAAGTGAGAGACTGATTTTAACAGTCGGCTCAATCTCCTTAACAATCACGTACTTTGCGGGCGGATTCCAACAGGCAAAGGGGCTTGGCGGTCTCAGGACTGCCGGTCATCGGAAACCGGTCAGTGTCTGGGCAGGATGAGTCGGACCATACTCACATGCATATTCTGTTCGTCGATGATGACCGATTCTCTCGTGTGATGCTTGCCCACGGCTTGCGTCACCATGGGTTGACCGTGACTGAAGCCGATTCGGCCGCCCAAGCACTCGAGGTGCTGCAGGAGCAGAGTTTTGATGTGATGCTTAGCGACATTCAGATGCCGACCATGGATGGGCCAACGCTTGCGGCCGAACTGAGGCGCCGCGAAATTCAGCCGATCATGCGCTTGGTGGCAATTAGCGGCAGTATTCTCACGGTTGATGATCGCAGCCGATTACTGGGTCTTTTCGATGCGGTGGTTTCAAAGCCAATCAGTGCGGATGATCTTGTGACCATTTTGGTTGGTGCACACAGCCGGGCGGGTCTCGGTGGTCAGGCTGCCTGAACTAGTAACCGCTGGATCTTGAGACAGCCCCGGTGGCGGCCTGTCCGCTTTCCAGTGCGGCAATCGAGTCACTGATTTGTTTGACCGCTGGCTCGACCATCGTGACCGCAGACACATGAGGCGTGAGCCGTAGCCCAGGGGCACCCCATAAAGCGTGGTCTGCCGGTAGTGGTTCAGTCGCAAACACATCAAGGCTGGCGTTGGCGATGTGACCATTGTTCAAGCTGGCAAGTAGCGCATCTGCATCGATGAGTGCCCCCCGTCCGACATTGATAATGCTCGCGCCGGCAGGCAAGGTCGCCATGGCCTGAGCATCAATGATGTGCCGGGTTTGAGGCGTCAGGGGAGCAACCAGAATCAGCACCTGGCAGCGCTCGAGAAAACTCTGCCAGTTGGTTTCGCCAGCAAAAACTTCAATGCGCTGCCCGCCAATGATCGCCATGGACGGGGCGTCTGTCTGGCGCCGGTAAGCCACAACGGGATAGCCCTCTTTGGCCAGCGTTTGCGCGATGGCTTTTCCGAGGACACCGAAGCCAAGCAGGCCAATGCTTAAGTCTTTTGGTTCAAGCGGTGAATGTTCAATCCAGGCGCGTTCGCGTTGTTGCGCCTCATAGGTGGGCTTACGCAGCAAAACGCGTTCTACTTCATGGCGACAATATCGCGCCATCTGATCGCCCATGCCTGCATCTTCAAGTCGGTAGATCGCCAGGCGTGACGGTAAGTCCGGGTTAGCCAGCAAGTGATCAACGCCGGCGCCCGCACTAAAGCACACCTGAAGGCCAGGTAACTGGGTGAACAATTCTGCCGGCGGCGACCAGGCAATCAGGTAACGCACCTCTGGGCCCGGCTTGTCCACCAGCTCAATGCCGCCTGGCAGAGCGAGGCGTAGGGCTTGCTGCCAACGTGCCAACGTTTCTGAGTTGGCGTGATACATCAGAACCTGGGTATTCATAGTTTTGACTCGACATGAGATGAATGGGACGCGACCGACGCGCGATCGGTTCGAGCTAGCGGGCGAGTGCTGCCTGAGTTGGTTTCCCGGGTGGCCAGGTACATCCCCGGCAAAATCAAACACGCGCCAGCCGCATGAAACCAGGCCGGTGCCTCGCCCAGGATGATCCAGGCGACGACTGCAGCATAGAGCGGACCCAGATAGAGCACGAGACCTGTTCTGGCGGCTCCGAGTTCACGCTGCATATACGAGTAGGCCTGGTAGGCGCCAAAGCCGGGTAAGACAGCTGCGACTACACCCAATGTCATGGCGCTCAGCCAGTCGGTGGGCAGGCCAACCAGCGCGACTTCAATGGCGGTGAGCGGAATCAGCACGATTACGCCGGCGGCAGAAATGATGGTTAGTCTGGCAAACGGCCCGAGTGCACTGGGTTCGCGCCGCAGCAAGATTGAATAAGCTGTCCAGCAAAGCACAGCCGTAATGATCCAGAGATCACCGGCCACAAATTGCACACCCAGCAGCTTGTCGATTGACCCCTTCGCAACGATTAAGACCATGCCGGCCAGTGCGAGTAATAGACCCACGACTTGCAGTCCTCGCAGTCTGTCATCAAACAGCCGGGCCGAGAAAACCGCAATCAAGACGGGTGCCATAGCGTAGAGCAGGCCAATATTGACGGCACTTGTCGTACGGCCTCCGATATAGACGAACGCTCCGCACACCCACATACCAAGCGCGCCCAGTAACAGCATCATGCGCCACTCACGCAGCCACTGAACTCGTTTGTGGGCAAGTTCGCGCCACGCGAACGGGAGCATGATGAGAAACGCGACCCCCCAGCGAACCAACGCAAGTTGATGAGGTTCAATGACGCCGGGTGCAAGGCGGGCAACGATATAGTTTGCCGACCATAGTAGCGGTGCAATGAAAAGCAAGGCGTGCGCAAACTGGCGCCGGAAGTGAGGAGAATTCAAGCGTCTAGTCTGATTGCTTGACCCATGACGCGGCGCGCTTTTCGAAGAACGCGGCAATGCCCTCTTGAGCCTCGTCGCTCGCCCTTGTCTTAGCAATGCGAGCAGCGGTTTCAGCAACCAGGCTGGCTTCTATCGGTTTACCGCTTACGGCCTGAATCAGCGACTTGCACGCCCCGAGCGATTGCGGCCCCGCAGCGAGCAGGTGTTTGAGCATGGTTTGCAGAGTTGACTCTAGCGCACCAGGCTCAACGCATTCGTGTATCAGCCCAATCTGTTGGGCAACAGGAGCGTCAAAGATCTCGGCAGTGAGCATCAGCCGCCGGGCGTGTCGCTCCCCAACCGCCTTGATGACATAGGGGCTAATCATCGCCGGGATCAATCCTAGCTTCACCTCAGACAGACAAAAACGGGTTTCTTCACTTGCCAACGCGATATCAACTGCGCTAACCAAGCCCATGGCGCCCGCGAATGCTGAGCCGTGCACACAGGCAATGGTCGGTTTCGGGCTTTCATACAGGAGTTGCATCACGCGGGCCAGCCGTGCCGAATCTTCCTGTGCTTCCTCAGCGCTCATGGTTCTGGCCGTCTTCATCCAGGCGAGGTCACCGCCGGCACAAAAGACCTTGCCCCGGCCTGCCAGGACGATTATTCGTACCGCGTCGTCTGCGATCGCTGCCTCAATTGTTTCATTGAGTTCGGCAATCATGGTGTCATTCATCGCATTGCGCTTGTCTGGTCGATTCAACCAGATCGTTCGCACTTGGCGATCGTCAGAAAGTTCAAGGGTGGTCAGCGGCACGCCATTCTCCGGTCATGGGACCGGTGATTATTGCCTAACTCAGCCCAGGATGGCGTTTAGGACGTCGCCAATCAACGCTGGCTTTTCCAGGGCGGCATCAAATGTGCCTTCGGCCCTTATGTCATCTTCGGTTGATCCGAGGGGGCTGAGTGATGCCGCCAGTGCGACGATCCGGCAGGCGGGCCTGGCATTCTCGATTTCAAAGCGCCGCAGGCGGTAGGCCAAAGTTTCGCCGTCCATAATGGGCATTCGAAGATCAGTCAGCACAACGTCGAATGCTCTGGTCTGGCATTGCATTAGGGCATCGAGCCCGTTCTCGGCCTGTGATACCTCAATGTTATTGGCCCGCAGCAAGTTGGCCGTCATGATGCGGGAAAGACGATCGTCATCAACCAGCAACAGACGTAGTGGGTTCGGCGACTCACTGGCATCAGAGTCGCTGTCAGTCTCTGCCGCTGGATGATCACGATCCCAGCGCTCAGTGCCTAGAGTTATCCATGGTTCACGGACTTTCAGGTGAACGCAATCTTGCAGCCAATTCATGTAATGAGGGGTACTCGTTTAAAAACCCGGGCAACCGATATCGCCTTTGGGTCATACCACTACGACTCACGTTGACGCGCCTGTAGTCATTGCATCTAAGCATCGACCGAAAGCAGCGAACTGTGACGAACAGTCACACCGGCACCATCGCCAAGCACGCATCACAATTTTGCATTATTCAACAAGATCACGCCACACCGTGCATTGACGCACTCAAGCGGGTACGTTCGTACGCTTGTTATACCGCTAATGCACGTCCGATTAGTATTCGCTGAATGTCGCTCGTGCCTTCATAGATCTGACAGACTCTGACATCGCGGTAAATCTGTTCAACTGGAAAGTCAGCAACATAGCCATAACCGCCATGCACCTGAATGGCATCTGAGCAAACCTTCTCCGCCATTTCCGAGGCGAAGAGTTTTGCCATCGCGGCTTCTTTCAAACAGGGGAGTCCCGCATCTTTCAGGCTCGCCGCATGCTGGATCATCTGTCTTGCTACCTCTATCTGGGTAGCCATATCGGCGAGCCGAAACTGAACTGACTGGTGATTGAAAATGGCCTGGCCAAAGGCCTGGCGTTCGTGGGCGTAATTCAACGCCGCTTCAAAGGCTGCACGTGCCATGCCAAGCGCTTGCGCGGCAATGCCAATACGTCCGCCTTCAAGCCCGGACAACGCGATCTTCAAACCTTGACCTTCGTCACCGAGCCGGTTTTGAAGAGGGACCTCACAGTTTTCAAATCGGATCTGCGCGGTATCAGAGGCGTGCTGTCCTAGCTTGCGTTCGAGGCTTGCGACCACATAGCCAGGTGAGTTGGTGGGCACGACGAACGCTGAAATTCCTTTTTTGCCAGCCGCCTTATCGGTGACCGCCATGACAATAGCGAGATCAGCGTGCTTGCCCGACGTGATGAACTGCTTGGTGCCGTTCAGGATGTAGTGACTGCCATCAGCCGAAAGACTGGCTGTTGTTGTGAGACCGTCGGCTTGTGAGCCTACATGGGGCTCGGTGAGGCAGAACGCGCCCAGCAATTCACCACTGGCCAGTGGCTTAAGCCATTGTTCTCTTTGCTCCGGCGATGCCCAGGCGAGCAAAATTGAGCACACCGGGCAGTTGTTGACCGAGATAACGGTTGAGGTTGCGCCATCACCGGCAGCGATCTCTTCCAGTATTAAGGCGAGCGCCTGGTAGTCGAGCCCACTGCCCCCCAGCTCGGTTGGAACGGCCACACCAAAGCACCCAAGTTGCGCGAGACCTTTCAGAGCCTGTCTTGGAAACTCGGCGTTCTGGTCCCAGGTTGCTGAGTGTGGCTTGATTTCTGCACTGACATAATCGCGAATCGCGTCGCGCAGCATGCGTTGGTCTTCGTTTAACAGCATGAGGGTTTGCCTATGGCTAAGGTGCGTTGAAGCAAGTTGGCTCGACTACCACTCTAGTGAATGGCCCTGGTAATCATAAAATCCACCACCGGGGTAGGTGTCGCGATCAGCAATGACCTGCCGCAAGCCGGCCACGCTGTCTTGCACGGGAATAGACGCATTAGGCCCGCCCATGTCTGTACGCACCCAGCCAGGGTGAAGCGAAACGATGCGCAGCGAATGAGCCGCGTACTCATGGTGAGCCAGCTTGGCTACCATGTTCACGGCTGCTTTGGAGACGCGGTATAGAGCACCGTAGCTCGCGCCGGTTTCAGTGATGGAGCCCATTTTGCTGGATACGAAGGCCAGAGTGCCCGCCGATTCGAACAACAAGGGGGCAACGATGGGTACCAGGCGCATGGCCCCGAGCACATTGGTGTGCATGACCTCATCAAATTGCTGTTGATCGGGTGGGGTTCTGAGTTGCGAGTCACGCGGACCATAAATGCCGGCGTTCACCACAATGGTCTCCAGGCGCTCGCCATCCAGTTGCCACGCTAGCCCGGCGAGATCGTTTGGCTGATGAACATCAAGTTTCAGCGTCTGAGCGCCCATATCGCGAAGCGTGATTCTGTCGGCCTCATGACGGTGGGTTGCGAACACCGTTTGACCATCGTCGAGGTATTGGCGGGTGAGTTCAAGACCAATGCCCCGAGAAGCGCCAAGGATCAGGATTGAAGACATCAGCTATCCAGCATCTCTACAGCAACGGCCGTGGCCTCGCCACCACCTATACACAACGACGCCACGCCACGCTTGCCACCGGTTTGCCGTAGCGCGCCCAACAGCGTCACGATTAGTCGCGCACCAGACGCACCAATCGGGTGACCCAGGGCCACTGCGCCGCCATGCACATTGATGCGCTTGTGGGCGATGTCGTGCTCGCGCATAGTGGCCATGGCGACGACGGCAAACGCTTCATTGATTTCGAACAAATCAATATCCCGACTTTGCCAACCGGTTTTGGCCTGCAATTTGGTAATGGCGCCGACGGGTGCTGTGGTGAACCACTCCGGTGTCTGGGCATGAGTCGCATGGGCAATGAATGCGGCGATAGGGTTCAGGCCCAGTTTGCTGGCAGTCGACTCGCGCATCATCACCAGAGCCGCCGCACCGTCCGAGATTGATGATGAGGTGGCGGCGGTGACCGTGCCATCGGCTTCAAATGCCGGTTTCAGCTTGGGGACTTTGTCCGGATTAATCTTGAAGGGGCTTTCGTCTTTGTCAATGATAGTGTCGCCGCCGCGGCCTTTCACGGTAACCGGACTGATCTCCCATTCGAACAGGCCGCTTTCATTGGCGTGCCGGGCACGTTTGGATGACTCAAGCGCATAGGCGTCTTGCTCTTGTCTTGAAAACTCGAATTTGCGGGCACAGATTTCGGCGAACTGCCCCATCGACTTGCCGCCGCCGTTCGGCAGTTTGTCATAGGCGTCTTCAAGGCCATCGAGCGCCATATGATCAAAGACAGTGCCATGTCCATAGCGATAGCCGCCTCGGGCGCGACTGAGCAGGTAAGGCGCATTGCTCATGCTCTCCATGCCGCCGGCCAGCACAACCTCCTGGCTCCCCGCTACGATCAGGTCATGCGCCAGCATGGCGGCCTTCATGCCGGATCCGCAAACCTTGTTGAGTGTAGTGGCACCGGTGCCAGGAGGCAGCCCGGCATTGAGTGCAGCCTGGCGTGCGGGCGCCTGGCCTTGGCCGGCCGGCAATACACAGCCCATCAACACTTCATCAATCGCAGTAGGCGGCAGCTTGGCGTTTGCCAGGGCACCGCGAATTGCGATTGAACCGAGCTCATGTCCTTGCAGGCTGGACAAACTGCCCTGCATGGCTCCGATCGGCGTACGGGTCGCTGAGACAATAACGACTCGGTCACTCATGACGGTTCTCCAAGAAAAGCACGGGTTTCTATTGGGTTGATGTTAGCTGTTCCGGTGGTGGCTGATTGGCCAGACGATACCGTTCCGGGTAGGGGAACACATCGACTAGTTCCCCCTTCTTGATGCGCGCTTGCTTGTCTTGCCAGTACGCGGGCTCGAGTAGGTTGGCGTGGTACTTCAAAAACCCTGGGCGCACCTTAGGGTTGCCAAGCAAGAAGGTGCCAAACTCCTCCGGGAAAATATCGTTCGGCGCAACCGAATACCAGGGTTCGCTGGCCATCTCATCTTCGGGGGTCCGGGGTTCAGGTACCTTTCTGAAATTGCAATCAGTCAGGTAAGCCACTTCATCGTAGTCATAGAACACCACGCGGCCCTGGCGGGTCATGCCGAAGTTCTTGTACAGCATGTCGCCAGGAAAAATATTGCCTGCCACCATATCTTTAATCGCCTGTCCGTATTCACGCATGGCATGGTCGCGCTTTTGTTCGTCGACTGTTTCCAGGTAGATGTTCAGCGGTGTCATGCGGCGCTCAATGTAGAGGTGTCGGATGATGAGATTGTCGCCGTCAATTTCCAGTAGCGATGGCGCCGTCTCCTGGAGTTGCGCAATGAGTTCCTCAGACATGCGCGAACGCGGAAAACTCACATAGGAGTATTCCCAGGTGTCGGCCATGCGGCCCACCCGGTCATGGACCTTAACCAGTTGGTACTGCTTCTTAATGAATTCGCGCGACACATCCTTACCGCGCTTGTCCTTGATGAACTTAAACACGTAGGGAAACGAAGGCAGCGTAAACACGCCCATCACCAGACCCATGATGCCCGGCGCAATCACGAATTGGTCGTGGGAATGGTTCAAATGATCCATCATGTCACGATAAAAGAGTGTCTTGCCCTGCTTTTGCAGGCCCAGCATAGTGTAGAACTCGGACTCGGGCTTGTTTGGTACCAGGCTGCGCAAGAACCGCACGTAGGCGGACGGCACCTCCATATCCACCATGAAGTAGGCGCGCGAAAAGTTGAACAATCCCTCGATCTGGTCGCTGCCGAACAAGGCCGCGTCTATTTCCAGTTTGCCACTGGCGTTTTGCATCAGTGGGAAAGAGAACGGCATGATTTCGCCGTCGTTGATCAGGCGGCCAATTACGTAGGCGGCTTTGTTTCGAAAGAACAGATTGCCCAATACATGCAGCTGGCAGTCGTACTTCGGGCTGAAGCTATCGGGCAAATAAGAACGAGCCGCCTGAATGACTCTTTCAATGTCACTATCAATATCATTGAACGGGCAGGCCAAACCGAAATCAACAATGATCTTGCGCAGCGAGCGGTGCCACCCGGCCGCTACCGGGTAATAGCATCGATAGGAGGGTGTTTCGGCATCGAGGTAGTCGGTGGCGACTGCCGGCCTAAAAAAGATGTAATCGTTATTGAAATAATTTCGCGCCAGTATCTTGCAGCAGACTGAGTTAAAGAAAGTCTCGGCGAGTGCCGGTTGCTGAGATTTTTCCAACAGCGCCACATAGTGCCGTTTAACACGCTGCCAGATCACTTCACTCAGCGACTCAGCCTGAAACTTCGTTGCCAGGATGTCCATTGCCTCAACAACACGTTGGTCGTAAAACGCGATGCGTTCGCTCGCGAGGCGGCGAATCGCGTGATAGTCGCCTGCTTCGAATCGGGATTTGCCCTGCTGCGCGTGATAACGAAACAGGCCGTAGTGGCGTTGAAAGCCGGCCAGAATTGTCTCGGCGATCATGCGTGCGAGTTCAATCTGGTCAAGGGCTTTGCGCCGCTCTGGCGTGCCATCTGGGGGGGTAGGTTTCGCGCCCTGGAGGGGTCGAATCGGTTCTTGCATGGGTGTAGATTCCAATCTAGGTTCGTAGCGGGCGCACAGGCCGTGCCTGAGCCTGCTCAGGGCCGAAACAGCCAATTCAGCTGATTCTGCTGGCATCGAACGAGACAAACATGAGAGGTGTTGCTGACCTGTCGATTCAATTGACATTCACGCTAACATAGGCGGTCTCCTGCCTGTGGTCGCTGCCTCACCTTGTCCATTGTGCATGGATCCCGACTGGTCACCATCAGGGTCGGTGCGCCCGCCGCTAAAGTGCGAGTCGGCGCGTCCGGTCAGATGTTGAGAATTGACGACTTTGCGACACGTTATGAGTGCCAGAATTAAAATCCGCAATGCGGTGCAGACCGATCAACGACTCCTGGTTGAGATGATCGAGCAGATTGGCAGTGCCGATCCGGTCGGCTACACCCCCGGCTGGATCGGTTCGGCTGATGGACTTGCGTATGTGCGATACCACATCGAAAAAGGCTGGGTCGTTGTTGCGGAACATGATGGCAAGGCGGTGGGGCATTGCGCCTGGTCTATCAAGCAGGGGCGACCGCACCAGGCCTATGTCCGCTACGCTGAGCTTGAGACGGTGTTTGTTTCGCCGGAGTTGCGCAGCAAGGGGATTGCAGAAGCCCTTGTAAAGGCCTTTAGTACTTACTGCAGCCAACATGCGCTGAGCGTACAAACGGTACATGCCGTGCCTGATCCCCGGACGCTGGCGCTTTTTGAGCGGCTTGGTTTTGTAGAGGCCCGGCGGTTCATGATTCGGGGCGCTGCCGAGGGCCGTCCGATTTGATTCGTCAGCGCTTGACTCTTAACGGTTGCTTTCGGGGTCGTCTACCTTTGAAAGGAGTGAGTTTGCTCGCTCCAGGTGCGATTCAATCTCGGCCAGGGTGATATCGAGATCTTCGCGTTGGCGCAACAACTGAGTTTTGTGCTGGCCGAGTACTTTCAAGAAGCTTTCAAGCTGCGCGCGCGAATCGGCGGGTGATTCGTACATATCAACCAGTTCCTTGACCTGAGCCAGACTGAGACCGAGCCGTTTGCCCCTGAGGGTGAGTCGCAGCCGGATGCGATCACGCTGAGAGTAAACCCGCTGCCGCCCGCCAGTGCCATCGCGCCTGGGTGCAAGGATGCCGTGATCTTCGTAGAATCGAATTGTTCTGGCCGTGACATCAAACTCGGCGGCCAATTCGCTGATCGTAAACTCTGCCATACGCCATTTTTGGGCAGTGATGTTGCGCTCGTCAACTGATAGTTTTAACCAAGGATGCAACTCATGACTCAGGAAACTCGCGATGCCCTGGATGGTGGTGCGCCAGGCTTGCCCGATCGTCTCAATCGCGGTCGCCTAAACCGCCGCGACTTGCTGTGGCTGATGGCAGTATCGACCGGCGCCGTTGCCACGACGAGCCTGCAAGGTTGTGCCAAGTCGCCCGTGACCGGTAAGAGCATTCTGGTGGGAATGACCGAAGCTCAGGAGCGCAGTATCGACAAAGAGGTCGCACCGCACCAGTTTTCACAGGATCTTGGCGCGGTCCAGGATGATCAGACCAACGCCTATGTGCGCTCTATCGGCCGGTCAATGGCCGTTAAGACCCATCGGCCCGACATGCCTTACAACTACCGGGTGCTCAACGCCAACTATGTCAATGCTTATACATTTCCAGGCGGGGCAATGGGTTTGACGCGCGGCATCGTGACCGATATGCAAAACGAAGCCGAGTTGGCTGCCTTGCTCGGCCATGAACTGGGCCACGTCAACGCGCGCCATGCCGCCCAGCGTCAGGGTAAAGCAATGGTCGCCCAGGCGGCGGTTGTTGGAGTCAATGTGGCGGCGCGCGACTCGCAATGGGGCGCGCTGGCAGGCATTTTGGGGCAGGTCGGCTCTAGCGCACTACTTTCCTCTTATTCACGAGATAACGAGCGCGAAGCTGATGCACTCGGCCAGGAATATATGACCCGTGCCGGCTATCCTGCAGAAGGTATGACGGATCTGCACAAGTTGTTGGTCTCGAAGCACTCGTCTGAGCCAAGCATGCTCGAGACCATGTTCTCGACTCATCCGATGCCCAAAGAGCGAGTAGAGCTTGCTCAGCATGTGGCCAAGACTCGCTATAAGTCGTTTGCGCGCGCGCCTGTCAACAAAGAGCGCTACCTTGACAGTACGGCGCGTGTCAGGGCGTTGAAGCCTACGATCAAAGCGTGCCAGCAGGGCGAATCCGCTGCCGCACAAAAGAAGCTCGGGCAAGCGGAAGGGCACTTCGCACAGGCCCTCAAATTCAAGAAAGACGATTACGCCGCTAATGTGCTGATGGCAAAAACGCTTATGGCTCAGAAAAAGACTCGCGAAGCCCAACGCTTCGCAGATGTGGCCAAAGCGGTCTACCCGCAAGAGGCTCAGGCCCACAAGCTGGCTGGTGTGTCGCGCTTGGCGTCTAAAGACTATGACGGCGCGTTTGCATCCCTCAATGTGTTCGACAAGCTGCTACCCGGAGACCCCGGGGTGACATTTTTGAAGGGTGTGTCACTGGAAGGGGCTGGCCGCAAACGCGAGGCGGCCGAGCAGTACTATGCCTATGCACGTGATGTTCGCGGGGGCAATGCCTCTCAGTACGCAGTCGGGCGGCTCAAGTCGTGGGGCTATCTGAAGTAAAAACGGCCTAAGTCGTAAGCTTGAGATGCGTCGGGTTAAAGCAGATCCAGCGCTGCCAGTTGCTTTTCTGCCGCCGGGGCCCACCCCCGATTGGCAATCGGGCTTGCCGGGCTTGGGTGCAGGATTTGACCGACCCGCGGTGCGCGGTCTATCTGCGGTTCGCTTGAATTCGAACTTGCATTTGATTCAATGTCATGGCCGGTGACCAGGCTGAGACGACGCGCGGCGTACCCGCCCACACCCAAAGTCCAAGCCGGTTTGAGTGCATCAATCACGGTGAGGAGGTGAGCATCACAGGCTTGTTGCAGCGGGGCCAGCTCAGCAGCCGGCAATTTATCGGGTGTGAGATTACGCCCAGTGCTACCCAAGAAAACCAAGGGGCAGTAATTCAGCACAAATCGCTCAGCAAAGAATTTATCAGCTGAACCATAGCGCTCTGCGGCCCAGGTCCACAACCGCTTACCGCTGACTTCTGACCGGGTGCAGTCGAAACCCTGTATGGGCCGCTTGGGATGAAAGTGTTTCGGCGCCTTGATTGGTTCAGAGATGTCCATCCAGTCACGTACCGCGGCAACTTCACCAAAAGGGATGCCGGTTTGCATCATGCCGAAAGGCCCAGGGTTCATGCCGAGGAACAGAATTTTTTTCTGGTTGGCGCCAAAGCGAGCAATGTAGTGTTTGTGGGCCGCCCAGGCATAGTCAAGCGGGTTGTAGACGTACGCAACCTCCCCGCCAAAGCTAAGTTGATTGACCTGCGAACGGAGTTTCGTTGCGGCGCGTTGAAGTTTCCTGGCGACTGCGCTGGTGTTGGGCGTATTCATCTTCGCCGATGCTAGCGCAGTGTGGGATCACCCGTGTTTAGCAAATGGGCGCCACAATAGAAATGGGGCGCATGCGTGCGCCCCATGAGCCGCCATCAGCGGCGCTTCCATCAAATTGACTGCGAGTGGCAGTCGTTTCTCCGCGTACCTGGTAGAGGATGGCAATTCCGCGCCGCTTCGACGCTGAGACTTGTCTCCGACCGCCAGGCCGTTGGAACCAAGGAGTCTTAACCTTATGCCTGTTTATCTGCCTAGTCAATAGTTTTCGTAAAAATTTTCGACAAATCGGTTTGAATGCCTGGGCCGAGGCAGGAGTGCGCGGCACCGAGGCTTGCTTACCGATAAAATCAGCGCCAGTTGAAAACGCGACGGAGAAAACACATGAACAAGCCAATTGATCCTCAGGTACTTGCCGAAAAGCCTGACCGGATTCCCTATCGCAAGCCGCAGCCATGGGGCATGCGTGACGACCTTGTGATTCCCGACGCGCTGGGCGAGCACGATGAGCGCTTGTGGGCTGCGGTGGCGCCGGACATCTGGTCACGGCCGCTGCATTTGAACGTGACGGGTGGTTTTTATACGCACATGCTGAAGGTTAAGAAGTCAGGCGTGCTGCAAAGGCACCGCCATTCTGGTCAAGTGCACGCGTATGTGATCAAAGGCAGCTGGTTTTATCTGGAGCATGACTGGGTCGCCACTGAAGGCAGCTTCATAGTTGAGCCGCCTGGCGAAACACATACCCTGACCGTGCCTGATGACTGCCATGAAATGATCACGCTGTTCACCGTGCACGGGTCATTGATGTACGTAGACCCTGATGGCAATGCCATTGGCAACGATGACGTGTTCTCGCGCATTGAGAAGTACCGCGAGCACTTCGAATCAGTCGGTCTGGGCGCCGACTATGTTGAGAACTTTATGCGCTAGGCATGTTGCGCGGTAAAACCAGAACGGCTTTTAGCCCGCCTGGTTATGCCGCGCAGACTGTTATTGCTGCGGCGGTTCAGGACTTTCAGCGTCCGCGTCGGCATCTGCGGGATCAGCGAGGGGTTCGGCCCGAATGCGGCCAATGCGACGCCCGGTCATATGCAGAACTTGTAGGCGCCAGCCACTGAATTCCGTCGTGTCACCAGCAATTGCGACGCGACCCAATAGCGCCATCATCATGCCCCCGAGGGTTTGGTATTCATTGCGTGCCTCATCCGGTAGTTCGTTTAGGCGCAGCATTTGTTTGAGCTGGTCGGTTGACACACGGCCATCCAACAGCCACGAGCCGTCTTCATGTTGCACAGCCCGCTGACGATTAAAGTCAGCATCAATTTCTCCGGCAATCGCCTGCATCAAGTCGTTCAGGGTTGCTAGGCCTTGTAAGTCGCCGTATTCATCCACCACAAGCGCGGTGTTGGTTCGCGCGGACCGGAAGCTTTCGATTAGTTCTCGTCCGCTGATCGTCTCGGGCACAAAAAGGGCCTTTTCGAGCACGGAGCCCAAGTCGGCATCACGGTTAGCGAGCACGGCGGCAGCGAGTGTTTTGATCGAGACGCAACCGATGACGTTTTCGCTTGAATCCTGGACCACCGGGAAGACGGCATGCGGGGTGTCGATAACCCGCAGAAGGTTTTCCTGCACGCTCACTGCGGCATCGAGTAACCGCAGGTCCGAACGTGGGGTCATGTAGGTGGTGATGCGCCGGTCGTCGAGGCCGAACACATGGCGGACCATTTCAAATTCCCCAGGTTTGAGAACCCCCGCGCCGCTGCCTTCCGCGAGCATGGCGTGTATTTCTTCTTCTGTAATGGGTGGCCCGCTTTGCGCCCGAATACGCAGCAGGCTCAGGAGCGCTTCAGTCGACACTGACAGCAGCCAGACAAACGGGGCGGCCGCGCGCGCTAGCCAACTCATGGGTCGGGCTATGGTCAGTGCAATCGAGGCCGGTGCGACCTGCGCGATGCGCTTGGGCAGCAACTCGCCAATCACAATCGACACATAGGTGATAACGATCACGATCAGCACCGTGGCTGAAATGGCGGCCGTATCCGGATCCAGGCCCAGCGTGATCAGCCATTCAGAGAAGGGGCCAGCCAACGCCGCTTCACCCACAATGCCATTGAGAATGCTGATCGAGGTAATGCCAATCTGTACGGTGGATAAAAACCGCGTGGGATCCTGTTTGAGTTTGATAGCGGCCTTTGCGCGGGTGTCACCGCTGGCTTCAGCACTAGTTAGCCTAGTCTTGCGGGCAGCAACCAGCGCAAGTTCCGACATGGCGAACACACCATTGAGCACAATCAGAATCAGCAGTAAGACAATTTCCATGGCGAGTGTTCAGTAAGTGAGTGGGTGACTGCCAACGTGGCGAATCGTGAGCCGACTGTGCGGTCAGGCCTTGGCGAAAAGACCACTGACAGAGTCGATCTGGCGCAGTGCCTGTACAGCCCCGCGTGCAACGCAGCTATGCGGTGCATCGGCAATCAGGACGGTTAGCCCGGTTTCTTCCATGAGCAGGCGGTCGATGTCGCGCAGCGCAGCGCTGCCGCCGCACAGCATAATGCCGCGCCGCGATAAGTCTGCGCTCAGCTCAGGAGGTGTTTGCTCTAGAGCTTCTTTAACGACCACAACAATCTCACTCAGGGGCGAGACCAATGCCTCCAGAACCTCATTGGAGGAAATGCGAATGGTGCGCGGTATCCCTTCGTTAAGACTGCGACCATTGACTTCCATCTCGCGCCGTTCGCCAGAGGGGAATGCGGCGCCCAACTCAAGCTTGATGGCCTCGGCTGTCTGCTCGCCAATCAAGACACCAAAATGGCGCCTGACAAATTGCGTAATGGCTTCGTCGAACCGGTTGCCGGCGACCCGGATGGATCGGCTCGCAACCAGCCCTGACAAGCTCAGCAAGCCTACCTCGGTTGTGCCAGCACCGAGATCCACAATCATCGAGCCACTTGCCTGAGAGACCGGTAGACCGGCGCCAATGGCGGCGGCCAGAGGCGCTTCCAGCATATAGACGCTGCCAGCCCCTGCACCCAGGACAGATTGCTGAATCGCGCTGCGCTCGACCTGGGTGGAATCGGTGGGCACCGTCACGATAACGCGCGGCTTTTTTACCTGCAGGCGTTTGCCCTGTGCCTGAGCAAACAGGCGCCTGAGCATCTCCTGGGCGATCGTGAGATCAGCGATCACGCCGCCCCGAATCGGGTGGACGATCCGCATATTGCCGGGGGCCCGCCCAATCATTTGCCTGGCCTGTGTGCCGACTGCCAGCACTGCCTGAGCGGTCTCGGCGCCGTCGCGTACTGCGACCACAGAGGGCTCATGCAGACACTCAGGGTCTTCCGTTGTGCCCACGACGGTGTTGGCGCTACCGGGGTCGATCGCTAGATCGATGGCTAAGTGTTTGCTCAGACGGCCGTGCATAGACAGGGGCGGGAGTTGGCGGAAGATGGCTTGCTAATCGCTTAAGATCGCTTGAAATCTAACCGGAAGGGGCGATGCGGTAGGCCGGCCGTCGATGATAACGTAAACTTTCTTTCCCACCGTCTGGTCTTCCAGCGCGCGACCCTCCGGAACCAACTATGTCTCTGAATCTTGAAGATGTGCAACGTCTTGCCTCTCTGGCTAAGCTCACCCTGTCTGAGGCAGAAAGCGAACAGACGCTCGGGCAACTCAATCAGGTGTTTGAGCTGATTGAAACGATGCAGGCTGCCGATACTGAAGGGGTTGAGCCATTGACTCACCCGCAGGATGCTGTTTTGCGCTTGCGGCCCGATGAAGTATCAGAGTCCGACCAGAGAGACGACTTTCAGCAGGTGGCGCCGCAGACCGATCGCGGTTTATATCTCGTGCCGAAAGTCATCGAATAGCTTGCCTAACCTGTCGAGCGCTTGCGCCAGCAAGCGTGTGGCTCATTAGTCCCTTCAAAATCCCTTTTCCGTCCTGAGATTGTCGCGATGGCGTTGCATGAACTCCCTGTTGAAGAACTGACCCAACTGCTCCGCTCGCGAGAGGTGTCATCTGTTGAGGTAACCGAGCATTTTCTGGCGCGTATAGATGCCAGTCAGATCAATGCCTACCTCGATGTGCAACCCGAACTGACGCTCGCGCAGGCCAAAGCGGCTGATGCACGGCTCGCCAATGGCGATCAGGCGCCTTTGCTCGGTGTGCCGGTGGCGCACAAAGATATTTTCGTTACCAAAGGCTGGCGGTCGACCGCCGGCTCGCGCATCCTTGAGCAATACATCAGTCCGTTCGATGCAACGGTTGTCGCGAGACTCGCTGATGCCGGTGCGGTGTGTCTGGGTAAGCTCAACTGCGACGAATTTGCGATGGGCTCAGGCAATGAGAACTCTGCGTTCGGGCCGGTGCTCAATCCCTGGGATCACCAGGCCATTGCCGGTGGTTCCTCCGGCGGTTCGGCGGCGGCGGTGGCAGCGCGCCTGGCACCGGTTAGCACCGGTACTGACACAGGTGGTTCCGTCCGCCAACCAGCGGCAATGTGCGGCGTAACGGGGATTAAGCCAACCTACGGTCGTGTCTCGCGCTACGGCATGATCGCTTTCGCCTCGAGCCTCGATCAGGCCGGCATCATGGCGCGCTCCGCGCAAGGCTGCGCGCCCTGGTTATCGGCCATCGCCGGATTCGATCCGCGCGATTCAACCAGTGTTGACAAACCCAGCGAAGATTTTTCGGCGGGGCTGGACAAAGACGTCAAGGGTCTGAAGGTAGGCGTTCCCAAAGAGTTTTTTGGCCCCGGTCTGGCGCCGGCAGTGCGCGATACGGTGCAGGCGGCTCTGGCCCAGCTTGAATCTATGGGGGCAAGCCTGATCGAAGTCAGCCTGCCCGATACCGAACTTGCCATTCCGGCGTACTACGTTATTGCGCCAGCCGAGGCCTCAAGCAACCTGTCGCGCTTTGACGGCGTTCGCTATGGTCATCGCGCCGCGGACTATGCCGATCTCGATGAGTTTTACCGTAAGACCCGCTCTGAGGGGTTTGGGCCAGAAGTCAAACGGCGCATCCTGATTGGTGCTTATGTGCTTTCGCACGGCTACTACGATGCGTACTACAAGAAAGCACAGCAACTTCGCCGCCGAATTGCTGACGAGTTCGCGCAGTGCTTCGAACAGGTTGATGTCATCGCTGGCCCGGTTTGTCCTTCGACGGCCTGGCAACTGGGGTCACGCAAAGATGATCCCGTACAGAACTACCTAGCCGATATCTTTACCTTACCGGCATCGCTCGCGGGGTTGCCAGGGATTTCAGTGCCTGCGGGTTTTGACAGTGACACGCAGCCTCAGCACCCTATCGGGTTACAGATCATTGGCAACTACTTTGATGAATCAAAACTGCTAAACATCGCCCATCAGTATCAACAGGCGACTGACTGGCATCTTCGCAGCCCACAGGAGGCACCATGAAGACATCCGCTGGAAACATTTGCGCGCACGCGCGCTGGTTGTTGTTGGGCGTTGCCTTGCTGTTGGGGGCTTGCTCTAGTTTGCCTGATTGGGTGCCCAAGCCAGGCGGTAGTACCGGTGCTGGCAAAGCACCTGACCGCGCACCAGGCGGGCGCAGCGGTCAAAAAGGCTCTAGCGTTGACCTGGGTAAAGCGAGGCGCGGCGTGGCGCGCGGCAGTTCGGGGGCAATTTCGATCAATGGCCAGTGCAAGCAAACGGAGCGCGATGGCTATGCCGAGGACGCCATCGTCAAGGTGGCACGCGGAACGGTGACCGAACTTAAGTGGAAGATCACCGTGCCCAAACGAGGCACCTGCCGGTTCAACGCAAGTCAGTTCAAACAAACTAAAACCAGCCCGACGGTTGAGCTACTCGCTCGTAATGGTTCTGGTTGCAAACTCCTCATGTGGTCCGATGCACGCCGCATTACGCTGGCTCACGCCGGCTGCGCCAAGTTTTGTACGCGCGGCGTCTACGATAAAGCGTGGCCAGTGATGTTTAACCCTAAAAGCGGCCGCTGCGCCGACATTCGGCGGTAGTTCATGGTCTGGGAAGTCGTCATCGGCATGGAGACCCATGCCCAACTCGCCACACAATCGAAAATATTTTCAGGCTCATCCACTGCGTTTGGCGCAGAGCCTAATCGGCAGGCAAGCGCGGTTGATCTCGCCTTGCCCGGCGTTTTGCCTGTGTTAAACCGAGAGGCAGTGGCCTGCGCGATTCGTCTCGGCCTGGCCATTGGCGCTACGGTTGCTCCCCACTCAGTGTTTGCACGCAAAAACTATTTTTATCCCGATCTGCCCAAGGGCTATCAGATCAGCCAGTTTGAAATTCCTGTCGTGCAGGGCGGTCAGGTGTCTTTTGTGGTGACGGTGGATGGCAAGAGTCAAATCAAGACATTGAACCTGACGCGCGCCCACCTGGAAGAAGACGCAGGTAAGTCGCTGCATGAAGATTTTGTTGACTCATCAGGCATTGATCTGAACCGTGCCGGAACGCCGTTACTTGAAATCGTCACAGAGCCCGAGCTGTATTCTTCCGCAGAAGCAGTTGCCTATGCGCGGGCGCTACACAGTTTGGTGGTCTGGCTGGGCATTTGTGATGGCAATATGCAAGAGGGTTCGTTTCGCTGCGATGCGAACGTCTCCGTCCGGCGCTCCGGCGAAGCGCTTGGTACGCGGTGCGAAATCAAAAACCTGAACTCGTTCCGGTTTATGGAGCGGGCTATCGAGTTTGAAATCACCCGCCAGATTGAACTCATTGAAGATGGCGGCAAGGTTGTTCAGGAAACCCGTCTGTACGACCCTGACAAAGATGAAACGCGCTCGATGCGTAGCAAGGAAGACGCGCAAGACTACCGCTATTTCCCAGACCCAGATTTGCCGCCGCTGGTGATTGAGCCGTCCTGGATTGAGCAGGTCAGGCAACAGATGCCTGAGCTGCCGGGGGCAATGCGTGAGCGACTCATGCGCGATTATGGTCTGCCCGAATACGATGCATCGTTGCTCACTGCTTCGCGTGACATCGCCACTTACTTTGACGCGGTTGTCGCAGGTTTGCAGGCGATGGGTGCCAAGGTAAACAAGCTGGCAAAACCTGCGGCAAACTGGATTATGAGTGACTTGTCGGCGGCAGCGAACCGCGATGAGTTGGCGCTGGATCAGTCGCCGGTGGGTGCAACGGCGCTGGCTGCGTTGGTCCTGCGAATTGACGACGGCACCATTTCCGGCAAGGTTGCGAAAGAGCTGTTTGCCCAGCTATGGCAGTCTGGACGTTCAGAGGCTCCCCTTGATGCGGCGACAGCACTGTCCGATCTTGACAAGCTGATTGATGACAGTGGCTTGCGTCAGATCAATGATGACTCTGCATTGCAAACAGTCATTGATGAAGTGATTGCGGCCAATATGAAATCTGTCGATCAATTCAATAGTGGTAAAGACAAGGCGCTGAATGCGCTCGTAGGGCAGGTCATGAAGGCCACCGGCGGTAAAGCCAACCCCAAGCGTATTAACGAGCTGTTGCGCGAGTCTGCTCAGAAGCACGCCTAGGTGCACTTCCAGGCAGAATCGTTTTTGTGCAGTAAGGGGCTAGTTTTGGCTTAAACGGCGCTCCGCTCACAAATTGGGGCGTATAGCCTATCGAGCAAGTCACGGCCAGTTTCAAAGCCTGCTGCCTCGCGCTTTTCAACCACACTGCGTTGTAGGCGTCGCACCGCACGGGTGTATGGCGTCAATCTGGCGAAATGACGCATTGCGTTATGTCGACTAACAATGCGCGAAATCTTCTCGTAGTTGCCAGACAGGTCAGGCGCCACCTGTTCTGCATCTGAGCCTTGTCCGTTCGTCCCATGAGCACCGTTGTCTTGTTGGAAAGTCATGGTGGTGTTGCCGCCATCGGGCGACAGCGTGGCACGGATCACTTTTAGCTTGGCCTTGTTTGCTAATGCCCCGAGGGTGTCAGTGTTGAAGTTGTATAAGTGAGCGTCATGGAAGGTGCTGATGGGTGATTGGCAGGTCGCTTCAATGTTGGGTACTTCAACGACGAGCGTTCCGTTAGGTTTGAGCAGCGAGCGCAACAACTTCAAAACTGACAGCGGGTCTTCGGTGTGTTCCAGCACGTGCCAGATTGTGATCAGGTCAAAGCCGGCAGCGGGCAAATCAGCGTCTTGTATGAAGCCCACGCGTACATCAAGCTCATATTGGCTGATGGAGTAGCCGGCGTAGCCCTTGTTGGGCTCAATCCCGATGACTTGGTGGCCGAGCTTTTTGAGCAGATAAGCAAATTCTCCGCCACCAGAGCCCACATCGAGAATACTAATTGCCTGCCCGGCAGCCGACAGGACTGGCTCGACGTGCCGGTGCCGGTCCAGGGCGACTTTACCGGCACGCAAGACATGCTTTGACTTTGGTGTGAAGCTGCCCTTGTAGGACACGCGATAGTCGTCTTCGTAGAACTCTCGGGCGTTGTGTGGTCTCGGGTCGCTCCAGACGAGCCCACACTGACGACAAATGACGGTGCGCAGTGGCTTGCGCTCCCGATTGATATTTGCCAGCACCGACACCTCTGCCTGTCCGCACAGGTTGCACGGAATGGTTGCCTCAGAAAGCGACGTGGCTTCCGATTGATTCGCGGCAGCCGCGTTTTGCATGCCCAACCCCCATTTGGTTTATCGCGAGGCCGACATCGCGGCAATCTTTGCAGATTGCAATCTACCAGCCTGTCCGGCCTAAATGGTACGCGGGGATTGAGTAACCAGACGCATTTTTGGGTCAATGCGTTGTCTTTGGCTGATTAACCAGCCAGTCGATCTGCCTCGGCCTGGCGCTCGAGCAGCACTCTCAGACGGTCCGCATCAGCGGCATACTTTTGACGAATTTGCTCCTGCTCCTCGAGCCGAGCCTTGACCAGTGAGTCCTCGGTCAGGATCGCGCCTGCGATTTGAGCAACCTTTTGCTTAACCGCGGTGGGCGCAAGTCCAGGGGGGTAAGCGCGGCCGGCCGCCTGCGCGGCCTGCAACTCTTTGTGCAGCTTAACCATACGCTCGTAAGTTGCATCAATTTGCAGCTGGATTTCAGCGATAAGCCGCTCGCGACTTTCGTCCAGAATGTCCATGGTCGGAAAGGTTTCCAGCAGCGCTCTGTCGCGTGTTCGTTCTTGCCGGCGAACAAGTTCTTCGGCCCGTTCCCGAGCGCGCTTTTCTCTGAGCATTCGACGCTGAGCGCGGGTCAACGGCGGATCAATCTGGCGCCGCAGCGCACCATCGGATCGCAGCTCCCGCATCGGCAGCTTGGCGCATTCCGGGATTGGCCGGTCGCTGGTGATCGTCCTGCCGTTTGGGTCTTTACAGGTGTAGATCGAGCCGACTGAGCTATGCGTAGCCGTGCCCTGCGCGAGCGCTGTTGCGCTCGTCAGCACGAGTCCGGCGACGAAACTGCCGCGAAGTAAATGACCGAATACACCCATATGAATAGATGCTAAACGTCATCGGTGCTTACTCCATACTGGGCGCGATAGGCGGCGACTCGTTTACGATGGGCGGCAATCGCTGGGTCCTGGCCGTTGGCTGACAGCACCGCTAACAGGTCGCTCAGGTCTGCAATCGCAAACACAGGCAGGCCCAGGGTTTGGCGTACCTCCTGGACAGCCGACAGCGGTCCGGGGTTTTCGGCGTCGCCTGAGCGTTCCTGCCGATCCAGGGCCAGGAGCACGCCAGCGGGCGTCGCGCCAGCGTCTCGAATGATTTGCACGGACTCCCGTACCGAGGTGCCGGCACTGATGACGTCGTCAACGATCACGACCCGCCCCTGCAACGGTGCGCCAATCAGGTGGCCGCCCTCGCCGTGGGTCTTGGCCTCTTTTCGGTTAAACGCGAAGGGCAGATCGATGCCCTGCCTGGCTAGTTCGATTGCGGTGGCGCTGGCCAGCGTGATGCCCTTGTAGGCCGGGCCGTACAGCATGTCTACCTGTAACTTGTGCTGGGTTTGGGCGTCTTGCAAGGTGGCTGCGTAGAATTGCGCCAACTTACTCAACAGATGGCCGCTGTTGAACAGGCCTGCATTAAAAAAGTAGGGCGACAGGCGGCCGGCTTTGGTTTCAAACTCACCAAAACTCAAGATACCGCTTTCAACGCAGAAGCGGATAAACTGCTCGCGCAGGTTGGCAGACATGGTTCAATCCTCATTCACCGACAAATCAACAAACACTTAGGGCTCAACGCGCGATGATAAGGGTGATCTCTCTTAACCTGAACGGAATTCGTGCGGCCGCACGCAAAGGCATGGCGCAATGGCTGGCCGCACAGCAGGCCGACGTGTTGTGCGTTCAGGAGCTAAAGGCTCAACTGGACGATATCGCGCCTGAATTGCGAGAAATCGATGGGCTGACCGGCCACTTTCATTGCGCTCAGAAGAAGGGCTACAGCGGCGTGGGTATCTACACCCGGCGCAAGCCTCTCAAAGTAATCCATGGGCTGGGAGACAAAACCTTTGACTCTGAAGGTCGCTATCTCGAAGCCGACTACGGCCGTTATTCGGTGATTTCTCTCTACCTGCCATCTGGCACCAGTGGTGAAGAACGTCTGGACTTCAAATACAAGTTCATGGCCAAGTTCATGAAGCATCTTGAAAAGATTCGCCGGTCTGGGCGCGAAGTGATCATCTGTGGTGACTGGAATATTGCGCACCAGCAAATTGATCTCAGAAATTGGCGTAGCAATCAGAAAAATTCTGGTTTTCTACCGGCAGAGCGCGAATGGCTCACTGATCTATTTGACCGAGTGGGTTATGTGGATGTTTTCAGAACGCTCGACCAACGAGAAGAGCAATACACCTGGTGGAGTGCCCGGGGTCAGGCCTGGGCAAAAAATGTCGGCTGGCGTCTCGACTATCACGTCGCGACCCCCGGCATCGCGTCAAAAGCAAAGTCGACGAGTATTTATCTGGATGAACGCTTTTCAGACCACGCCCCGCTGACCATTGACTATGGCGTCCGCAGGTAGTCAACCACTCGCGATTTATTTCAGTGCCCGCATGGCCGCCATGCTGGCACTGGGGTTTGCCAGTGGTCTGCCCTTGGCGCTTTCGGCCGGTACCTTACAGGCCTGGCTGACCGTCGAGTCCATCGACATTAAGACGATAGGCTACTTTTCGTTGGTGGGCCTGCCCTACACGTTTAAGTTTGTGTGGGCGCCATTGCTTGACCGGTTTGAGCCGCCCAAACTCGCGCGTCGCAGGGGCTGGCTGGTCGTCACGCAGATCGGTCTGGCAATCGTGTGCTTTGCGATGGCCGAGGTTTCTCCGGCCGAGCAAATCCAGTGGCTCGCCATCCTGGCGGTTGCGATGGCCTTTCTATCGGCTTCGCAGGATGTCGTGTTCGATGCCTACCGGAGTGATTTGCTTGAAGGCCCCGAGCGGGGTGCGGGCGCTGCGTTGTCAGTGCTGGGTTATCGGCTGGCCATGCTGGTGTCCGGCGGTCTCGCGCTAATCCTGGCTGACCAGTGGCTGGGCTGGCCCAATGCTTACCGTCTGATGGGTGGCCTAATGGCGCTGGCGGCCATTGTGAGCCTGGTAACGCCGCGTATACCCGATCCCAATCGAAGCTTGTCGTCGGTGCGCAAAGAGTTGGTGGGCTTTGGCGCGATGATTCTTGCCGGACTGGTTGTCATTGTGCTGGCTCGCTGGGTGGGCGCCCAGCTGGCTTTGACCAATGATTTTGCTGAGTTGCTCTACAACTCGCTGGCCATGATTGCTGCGTGTGCGGCAGGCTTGCTGGCAGCGCGCCGCGTGGGTTTTCCTTCATTCGTTGAGCCTTGGGACGCTTACTTCACGCGTCGTAACGCGATGCTGCTGCTGGCGCTGATCGTGCTTTACAAACTTGGTGATGCGTTTGCTGGCAGCCTTTCAACTACGTTTTTAATTCGCGGTGCCGGCTTCACGCCAACTGAGGTCGGGGCGGTCAATAAAGTGCTCGGGTTGGTTGCGACCATTGTCGGTGCGCTGGCGGGTGGTGCCTGGCTGGCCCGCAAACCGCTGTATCACTCGTTAATGCTGTTCGGTCTTTTGCAGGCTGTTTCTAATTTTGGTTATTGGCTCATTGCCGTCTCGCCCAAGAGTTATCCACTGATGGCCGCGGCGATTGGTCTGGAAAATTTGTGCGGCGGCATGGGAACTGCCGCATTCGTTGCCTTTCTCATGGCCATGACAGACCGTCGATATTCTGCCGCGCAATATGCGCTGTTGTCTGCCTTGTCGGCCGTAGGGCGTATCTATGTCGGCCCGGCGGCCGGCGTGATGGTTGCCGCTTTTGACTGGCCGTTGTTTTTCCTAGTGACAGTCATTACGGCGTTGCCAGGCTTGGTGTTGTTGCGCTATTTGCGCCCCGAAGTTCTGGCCCTTGATCGTGGCCCGAACGAGCAACAAGCCAATGAAGATGAAAAATCAGGCAAGACACAGGTAGCACCTGAACCTTGAGAAGAGAGCCGGCTGCAAGCCCGGCTACACTCAACATTTTTATTTGCCGACAATTCCATGATTAATCGAACAGTCGATGACCTGGCAACGGCCCTGGCCGATGTTCCCGACGGCGCGACGATTCTGATCGGCGGGTTTGGGGGCGCTGGCAGCCCAACCACGCTGATCGATGGGCTGCTCGCACAGGGCGCACGGGATCTGACCATTGTGAGCAATAACGCCGGTAACGGCGAGACGGGTCTTGCTGCGCTACTCAAGGCCAATCGGGTGAGGCGCATTGTGTGCTCATTTCCCAGGTCTGCCGATTCTCAGGTATTCGATGGCTTGTACCGAGCCGGCAAAATAGAGCTTGAGCTTGTGCCTCAAGGAAACTTGGCCGAAAGGTTGCGGGCCGCCGGTGCGGGTATTGGGGCTTTCTTTACGCCAACAGGTTTTGGGACTGCACTGGCTGAAGGCAAAGAAACCCGCCACATTGATGGCCGCGATCAAGTTCTGGAATATCCGATTCATGGCGATGTCGCCCTGGTCCGCGCGAGGCAGGCCGATCGCTGGGGTAACCTCACCTACAACATGACAGCCCGAAACTTTAATCCGGTAATGGCAACGGCTGCGGCACTAACGATTGCCGAAGTTGACGACATTGTCGCGCTGGGTGACTTGAACCCTGAGCACGTCGTTACGCCTGGCGTGTACGTCCAACGGGTTGTCCGGGCTCAGCCAGGAGGTCAGGCATGAGCACTCAGGCAGACCCGTCAGCCGCTCTTGCCATGATCAAGCAAGCTGACCGCCGCGCTCGACCAGCGATTGCCGCCAGAGTGGCGCAGGACATTCCCGATGGCGCCTATGTGAACCTGGGTATCGGTTTGCCAACCCTGGTGGGCAACCATCTGCCAACAGATCGGGAAATCGTGTTGCAGTCAGAAAATGGCTTGCTGGGGATGGGCCCGGCACCGGCCGCAGGCGAGGAAGACCCTGACCTGATCAATGCCGGCAAATTGCCCGTCACTTTGTTACCTGGTGCGTCGTTTTTTCATCAAGCCGATTCGTTTGGCATGATGCGTGGCGGCCATCTCGACATCTGTGTGTTGGGTGCGTTCCAAGTGTCTGCTGGCGGCGACCTGGCGAACTGGAGCACGGGTGCACCGGGTGCGATTCCGGCTGTTGGTGGGGCGATGGACCTCGCAGCCGGTGCGCGGGCAGTCTTCATCATGATGGAGCACCTGACCCGAGAGGGAGAGTCCAAGCTGGTCGAGCGTTGCACGTATCCGCTCACTGGCGTGGGTTGTGTTTCCCGTATTTACACTGACCTTGCGGTTATAGATGTAACACCGCAAGGCTTCCGAGCGCTTGAGTGGGTCGAGGGCATTCGTTTTGCCGACCTGCAGGCGCTCACCGCTGCGCCTTTGCTGGCGCCCGAAACTAATTAAAGAGGGGAAAGAACATGAGTCATGAAGCCTTTATCTGTGATGCCGTGAGAACGCCGATTGGTCGATTTGGTGGGGCGCTGAGTGCAGTCCGCGCCGATGATCTTGGGGCCATTCCGATTCGCGCATTGCTTGAACGCAATCCCGGGCTCGATCCGGCCGCCGTAGAAGAAGTGCTTTATGGCTGCGCCAATCAGGCTGGGGAAGACAACCGAAATGTTGCTCGTATGGCTGCCTTGTTGGGTGGGCTGCCCGATACAGCCGCGGGGGCGACCATCAACCGGCTATGCGGCTCTGGCATGGATGCCGTCGGCACTGCCGCCCGCGCAATCAAGGCGGGCGAGATCGACCTGGCGATTGCCGGCGGTGTTGAAAGCATGTCGCGTGCGCCTTTTGTCATGCCAAAAGCTAGCTCCGCGTTTAGCCGCAACGCCGAGATTTACGACACCACCATTGGCTGGCGCTTCGTGAACCGGCAGATGAAGGCGGATTTCGGAATTGATTCAATGCCCGAGACTGCCGAGAACGTCGCACAGGACTTCAAGGTGAGTCGGGAAGATCAGGATGCATTCGCACTGCGTAGTCAGGAGCGCGCGGCTGCAGCGCAGGCTGACGGCTCACTGGCTCGTGAAATCGTGCCGGTCACGATTGCCCAGCGCCGTGGTGACCCAATTGTGGTGACAGCGGACGAACATCCTCGCGCCACCACGCTCGAAAAGCTGGCCAAGCTCAAGCCCATCGTCAAACCTGACGGCACTGTCACGGCGGGCAACGCGTCGGGTGTCAATGATGGCGCTGCGGCGATCATTGTCGCCTCAGAGGCGGCCGTCAAGCGCTTCAACCTGACGCCGCGAGCGCGTGTCGTCTCAATGGCAACCGCGGGTGTTGCCCCGCGCATCATGGGGATCGGCCCAGCGCCGGCCACTAAACGCTTACTTGAGAAAAATGGCCTGGCCATAAAAGACATTGATTTAATTGAACTCAATGAGGCTTTTGCTGCCCAGGGACTGGCGGTGATGCGCGAGCTTGGCTTACCAGATGATGCGGCCCACGTTAACCGTCTGGGCGGGGCGATTGCCTTGGGCCATCCGCTGGGTATGTCGGGTGCGCGACTGGTCTTGTCCGCTGTTAGTCAGTTGGCTCAGACCGATACGCGCCGCGCAGTGGCCACCATGTGTATCGGTGTGGGGCAGGGCATTGCGACTTTGATTGAGCGCGTTTGATTAATGCGTCTGGTCATTGTTGGGGGCGGCTTTAGCGGCGTTTCGATGGCCGTGCAGACGGCGCGGTACTCGCCTTTGCCGGTCCACATTACCGTCGTTGAGCCCGCGGCACATTTGGGGCGAGGCCTGGCCTACGGCACCGACGACCCTGACCATCGCATTAACGGGGCCTTCTACAGTCACTCGGTTGATCCGCTCGATACCGGACACGGCGATCGATGGGCGGCTACGGTCAATCTCAGTGCGACGGACCCTGAAATAAAAACACCAACGGGCTTGTTTCCGCGCCGCCGCGACTTTGCGCGGTATCTGCAGCAGGCCTTTTCCGACTGCGCGCAGGAAAATGCATCGGGTAGTCAACTGACGCATCATCAGGCGCGGGTAACAAACCTGTCGCATGGCTCTGCGGGGGTTGAACTTGTGGCAGTGGACGCGGCTGGCCAGTCATCAAGCTTAGCCGCGGATCAGGTGGTACTTGCAACCGGCAATCCGCCTCCCAAGCTACCTGCCGAGTTAGCCCCCTTTGTCGATCACCCGGCCATGATTGGCAGTCCATGGCAGGGGGCTCAACTCGATGACATCGATTCGAATGCTTCAGTCACCGTCATGGGCAGCAGCCTTACCTCGGTTGACGCACTTGCCAGCCTGATGCGACGAGGCCATCAGGGGCCGATAACAGTGTTCTCCCGCCGTGGTTTGAGGCCGCGTGAGCAGCGCCCCCCAGAGACGCCACCGGACCCATTGCCTGAATCCTGGCTGGTTGATCGCATCAACGGTCGGCTTGAGCCCTGGTTGTCGGCGGTATTGAGAAAGACGCCAACCGTGCGAGCCGTTTTGGCAGCGCTGCGGCAAAGAACTCGTGACGGGGAGAAGGCCGGTGAAGCCTGGCAGGTGGCCTTTGATGAGCTACGCGATGTTGTCTGGCAGGTTTGGCCACAGCTCGCGCTCGCCGAGCAGCAGCGCTACTTACGCCAGGTTAGGCCCTGGTACGACGTGCATCGGTTTAGGCTGTCACCGGCCACCGAGGCCCTTGTGGCGCCGGCTATTGCTGCTGGTCAGATCAGGGTGGTCGCTGGCAGGCTCCAACACCTGCAAGAGGCAACTGACAGCGGAAGACCCGGTTTGAACGTTCATCTGGACTCGGCCAATACAGCGGACCTATCGCACTACTGCGACGCTTTTATCAACTGCGCCGGGCTCGATATCATGGGCGAGCCAGCGCCGGGCAGCCTGGAGGCAACATTGCTCGGCAAAGGTATCCTGAGCCGTCATCCGACGGGTCTTGGCTATCAGGTGGATGAGCATCATCGCGTTTTGAACCAGCAAGCGCAGGCTGACAGTCGACTGCGCCTGATTGGTCCCGCTACTGCGGGTCGCTTTGGGGACCCGGTTGGCGCAATGTTCATCGCCGTTCAAATCAACAGACTCCTGCCTGCTCTGTTCTATTCGGCCGTTTCGGGCACCCATTAACCCTCTGAAGGATTCTACGATGCAAGATCAAGCCGTTTTTGACCACATCACCGAGCTCGACAATGCCCGTCAGCAGGCCACGCTGGCAAAAGATTTTGACAAAGTTGAGTCCTTGCTCGGTTCATCCCTGCGCTATGTTCATGGCAGCGGCACGGATGAGGATCGGGCCCTGTACCTGGAGCGGCTGCGTGGCGGCTATTACGACTACAAAGCGATGAACCCGCTGCGCCGCGATTTTCGGCGTTTTGGCGATACGGTCCTCATTAATGGCGACATGCAGATTCACGTCATCGTTGATGGCGCTGAGAAGAATTTCAAAGGGCGATATCTCCAAGTCTGGACTCTGGAAGCCGGCGACTGGAAATTTGTCGCGTGGGAGACCACACCGCTGCCTGCAGGCTAGGCGCTGGAGATAGCAGCCGTACGGACGGCTTGCATGGTGTGGATCAGAGAGCAGGCTATCGCTGCATGAGATAAACTTGCGACCCTCAAAAAAACACCCTTATTCAGGCACACAGCATGATCAATGATGAATCCCTCGACCAGTTGTTTTTGTCGGCTCGCACGGCTAACGGCTGGCTGTCGGGTGATGTCACCGACGCGCAGCTCAAGCAGATCTTCGATCTGACGAAAATGCCGCCAACCTCGGCCAATTGCCAGCCGACCCGGCTGGTTTTTCTCCGCTCAGCGGAAGCGAAGGAACGTTTGCGTCCGGCGCTGTCGCCGGGCAACCTGGACAAGACGCTTAAAGCGCCGGTGGTCACCATCCTCGCACATGACACTCAGTTTCAGGAGCATTTGCCCCGACTGTTTCCGCACGCACCCGACTTCCGCGCGATGTTCGACGGCGAGGAGAATCGGGAAAAGCGGGAAGTGGCGGCGATGCGTAACGGCACTTTGCAGGGCGGCTACTTTATTCTGGCGGCACGGGCTGTTGGCCTTGATTGCGGACCGATGTCTGGCTTCGACAATCAGGCTGTTGATGAAGAGTTCTTCCCGGAAGGGCGCTTCAAGTCAAACTTTCTGTGTAACCTTGGCCGAGCCGATCCCGACAAGACATTCCCGCGCAGCCCGCGCTTTGAGTTTGACGAGGTCTGCAAAATTCTTTGATGCTCGATGAACCGAGCCCGGGCGGGGGTAGGCTTTCATGAAAGGCAGTTGTCTGTGCGGCGCCGTTAGCTACGAAGTTGACCAGTTGGATGGGCCTATTGGCCATTGCCATTGCGCGAGTTGCCAAAAAGCAAACGCAGCCGCCTTCACAACGACTGCCAAGGTCGATCGCGAGCATTTCAGGTGGGTCACCGGCGCGGAGTTGGTCAGTGCGTTTGAGTCCTCAGAGGGTAAGCACCGACACTTTTGCTCGCGGTGCGGCAGTCATTTGATTGCCGAGCGTGCCGCACAGTCACATGTTGTTCTAAGGGTGGCAACCCTGAACGATGACCCAGGCCAAACGCCAGCTTCTCATTTCTGGAAGTCGCACGATAGGCATTGGCTGGTCGATACGTCTGAAACCCAGGACTACCAAGAGTGGCCGCCCGGGCGCTAGTGTCAGAGAAGCCGCTTCCCAATCACCTGCGCCTGGATTTCAGCCGCGCCCTCGAAAATATTCAGAATGCGTGCATCACACAGCAGTCTGCTGATGTCGTACTCTAGCGCATAGCCATTGCCGCCATGAATCTGTAAGCCCGCGTCAGCAGCCGACCAAGCCACTCGGGCGGCAAGCAACTTGGCCATACCTGCCTGCATGTCACATCGTTCGCCACGATCTTTCTCGCGGGCTGCAAAATAGGTGACTTCGCGCGCTGCGACGGTTTCGGCAAGCATCATCGCTAGTTTGTCGGCCACCCTTGGAAATTCAATCAGGGCTCGACCAAACTGTTTGCGCTCGAGTGCGTATTGGCGCGAAACATCAAGGACATCAAACGCTGTCCCAAGCCCTCTGGCCGCGGTTTGAATACGTGCGCTTTCGAATGTTTGCATGAGCTGCTTGAAGCCCTGTCCTGTCTGCGCGCCAAGTAAGGCCTCAGCGGGGACTTCAAAGTCATCAAATGCGACCTCATACTCTTTCATGCCCCGGTAGCCCAATACTTCTATTTCGCTGCCGGACATGCCGCGAGCAGGAAATGGGGCTTCGTTGCTGCCTCTTGGTTTGGGCGCCAGGAACATAGACAAGCCCCGGTATCCGGAGATGTCGGGATCAGTGCGTGCGAGCAGGGTCATCATGTCGCTGCGGGCGCCATGAGTCGTCCAGGTTTTATTGCCTTGAACGCGCCAGCTGCCATCGGGTTGAACAACCGCACGGGTGCCAAGACTGGCCAGGTCCGAGCCGGTGTTGGGTTCTGTGAAGACGGCTGTTGGCAAGACCTTGCCGCTCGCAATGCCTGGCAGCCAATGCGCTTTTTGCTCATCTGTGCCATTGAGATGAATGAGTTCTGCGGCAATTTCTGCTCGCGTACCCAGCGAGCCGACAGTCAAGTAACCGCGCGATAGCTCTTCTGAAACGACACACATCGCGAGCTTGCCCAGACCTAGACCGCCATAAGACTCAGAGATGGTCACGCCAAACGCGCCCATCTCACTCATCTGACTGATGATGTCGTCGGGAATCAGGGCATCGTCGAGATGCCACTGGTGCGCATGAGGCCTGACCTGCTCGCGCGCAAAGCGCCGAAAACTCTCGCGAACCATATCGAGAGAGTCATCGCCGAGTTGCTCGTTACCGTAGTCGCCGTTGGCAATTGCCTGGGCCAGTTCGGCACGGTTCGGCGCGGTGTTGCCCTGCGAAATCAACGCGGCGACGGCTGAATCTGCGGAGAGTTTTGCCGCGGCATCCACGCAGTTCATATCGCTTGGGCGAAGATTTTCGAGTTGGCTCATCGGCAAAGACCAGGCCAGTTGTGCCAAATATTCGCCGGCCGCAATCGCGGCAATCAAATCGTCTGTTCGGCTCGCTTTACCCGAGTCATGCAGGCGCACGATCCACTGTTCAAGTTGCCTGATCGCCTGAGTGGTCGTCGCGACCCAGGCGAGTCCGTGAACAGCTCTTTGCAGTTGATCATGGGGATCAAGAGGCTGCCCACCGTTAATGGTCTGAACACTAGTGGTATCCGGACTGCCAACGTGGCGTCCGACGGTTTCTCGAGCACTCGCCAGATAGGTCTCTGCCGCAGTAGCAGCGGCGGGCAGGCAATCGAGTAATAGGCGCGGCATGGATTGCGTTGATTGCATAGGTTGCATAAGTTGTTTTGGGTTGGCTATCTTTAGTTGACTGCGTTAGCGACGATGCCGCGCTCGATGAGTTGTCCAATCTGAGCATCATTCATGCCCATGATTTCGGTCAATACCGACTCTGTATTTTCGCCCAGTGAAGGCGCAGGTTTTGCCGGCGCACGTTCGCTGACCGAGTACTGGCCTGGGCTGCCCGGTGTGCGGTAGGTGGCCCCACTGGGGTGACTGACGTTGTCAATCAGAACACTGTCGGCTTGCAGTTCCGGATGAGACTCGATTGTCTTGCGCAGACTTTGGTAAGGACCCCAGCAAACCTCGTTTGCCTCAAATGTCTTAGAGAGGCTATCAAAATCAAACTGGGCAACTGCATGTTCGATCATCGGGTTGATGGCTTCACGGTGGTTGAATCGCACACCTTCGTCAGATGACAGATCAACATCAAGCGCCGTTTCGAGTGCCGTCATGGCTGCCGTCAAATCAAGTGCCGTCAAAAGACCGCGCCATTGTTTTGGTGAAATAGCCACCACCATGACATGGCGGCCATCACGCGTAGCAAAGTCTCGACCAAATGCGCCAAATACCTGATTGCCCAGTCGGGGTCTGTCCTGGTTCAAGACTTCAACCTCGGCAATCTGACCCAGCGCGCCCAAGGCAGAGAACGCGACATTTGATAACGGCATGGCGATCTCCTGACCTTGTCCGGTTTCGCGACGGTAGCGCTCGGCGGCGAGCAGATTCATGGCGCCCAAAGCCCCTGTCAGCAGATCCCAGGCGGGTAGAACGTGGTTGACCGGCTGGTTGCTAACTGCCTCATTGTCTAGCGAGTCGGGCCCGGTGCTAAACGGGTAGCCGGTGACGGCATTAATCGTGAAGTCGAGCCCCGATCGCCCATCTGACCAACCCTGCACCCGCATCGTGATCAGATCTTTCCGTTTGGCAGCAAGCGTTTCGTGCGATAGAAACCCGTTGCGCGGAAAGTTGGTCACAAACAGGCCGGCGTTCTCGCCTGGCGCGGTAATGATCGCCTGTGCGAGTTCGCGCCCTTCGGTCTCTCGAAAATTAATAGCCACCGAGCGTTTGGCTTTTTGAAGCCCTTCCCAGTAAAGGCTTTCTTCGCCCAGTTTTGGCCAGCGCCGGTAGTCCATCCCTCCGCCGATCTGATCGAGGCGAATCACGTCGGCACCCAGTTGAGCCAGGTGCATACCGGCTGACGGCGCTGCGACGAAAGACGAGGCCTCAACAATGCGAAGGCCCGAAAGAATCTGATACATGAGCTTGTCCCTGTTCTGGTCAAAAAAATCTATCGACCGCTTGAAAAGATCTTGGGCGACCCTATCTGGTCGTTGTAACGCCAGGATCGCCGTGTTTGGGCGCCCTCGCCGGATTGTTCGCGCGATGCCTGCTTAGGTTCGGCATGCGAGCGCCGACAGCTTATCGCAGGGTGACGGATGGCCTTGAAAGGCTCGGTTTGTCCCCCATCTGTATTTTATGTTTCGATTTGACGGAGTAAACCATGAATCAAGTTACCGTAATTGACCCCTTTGCTGACGTATTCCCTGGTCTGCTGCGTGGCTTCGTCTCGCCGACCACGCGAGTGCTGAATGGGCAACGGCCCGCTGCCACTCAGCGTATCCGGGTGGATGTTGCCGAATCTGACGAGGCCTATACCGTGCACGCGGATATGCCTGGTGTTAGCAAAGAAGATATCGACGTTCAGATTGACGGTGCCCAGGTGGCTATCAGTGCAAAACTCGCGCAACGCGCTGAGGTAGAGGGCGAGACTGTGCTGCGCACCGAGCGCTTTGTGGGTGAGATGTCGCGGTCTTTTTCACTTGGTTCGGATCTCGATGAAGATGGCGCTTCAGCATCTTTTGAAAACGGCGTGCTTGTTTTGACGCTGCCCAAGAAGAAGGCACCTGCTTCAAAGCGACTCACCATTAACTAAATTGTAATTTGCAAAGCTTGCCTCACAACGCTATTCGTTGTTGGCAAGCGCAAAACGCCCAACAGAGCCTCTTGCACTGTTGGGCGTTCTTGTTTTGAGTGACAGACAGCCTTTAGTCGATTAATTTCGCTCAGTGAGTGGAAACGATTTCGCCCTGCTGCTCCTCTATCGGAGATTCTGATTCACTGCTGACATCAACGGTCTTTTCTGCGATGTCCAGGGCTGCGTTAAACGCATCGCGAATTTTGCGCAGGGCTTCCATGCTTTCGAGGCTCAATCCGTCGTTATCGGGGTGCTTGCGCTCAGCGATAATAAATCCACGCAGAGAGTCTTCAGTCCGTAGCGGCAAAAATACGAAGCTGCGACAGTCTGGATGTTGCTGGCGAAACCAGTCGGGCAGGCGATCCAGAACTTTTGCGATGCTGGAATTGGCAATTTGCGCATCAACTCGGTTCTGACTGGCCTTACTGATCAAGTCATGATCATTAATGCTGATGTTGTGACCTTTGTCGAAGATGGCAGGTTCTGGTGTGATCCACGCGGGAAAGAAGAAGTCATTCTCGGTATGCTTGAGGTACAGCGAAACGCCTTCATAACCAGCCGCCATTCGCAAACCATCAAAAATAAACGGACCCACCCGAGATACTGTTCGTTCGCGTCTGGTAGGTTTTCTGGGCAAGGGTTCACCTGGAATAGATTCCGTTTTGCGATATAAGCCTTTGTCTTCGGCAGCATAGTAGTGTGGCAAAAACGCCTGAATGTCTTTGAGTACACGCTCCAGGCGTTCATGTGTCCGGTCGGTTTTGTCAGCCTCGTCGGAGGCTTGCCGGTGTGCCTCGAATTTAGCGATTGCCGTTACTTGGCGGGCATACATTGAAGGGCGTGGCTTGGGCATGACCCGGGCAACTACGCCCGTAATGTCGAGTCGCTCTCGCAGCGACCAAAAGTCTTCGTCACCATCAATGTGTTGTAACACCGGTGTAAGCAAACGGGCAACGAATTGCTCATCCTTTGGGCATCCCATTGAACGTTCCAACCCAATGGCTTCATAGGCTGATTGTTCCAGCAACCCTTCGAGTCGAGGGCTGTCAATATCCATCACATGACCAAAGCGACGGACGAGTTCCATCAATGCCTGCTGCCGATCGCCATTGGACTGAATGCGAGTAATCTGAGAAAGATCATTGGCCAGAGAAATCGCAATCGGTAGCCAGTCCCTGGCGGCCATGACGGGTGACAATCGCTGGCGAGATCGGCTGATGGTATCGAGCGCCTTAACGGGTAGTGCCCACGATTCAATGACTTCACGGCCAAAGGTCGCTGTCTCCATCCCGAGTAGTTCGCGAAAGATGCTGTCATAGACGCGTGGCTTGAGGAGTCTGACGGCTCTCAGGGCGCACACCTCATCGGGCGCATGTATGGCGCAAAGAATATCGGGTAGGTGACTCAGAATCGTCGTGACGGCACCTTCGTCCGACACCATCGGGTTGCGGGTGTCGAGTAGGTTCCTGGCAACGCTCGCGGCAAAAATCGCTTGGGCTATGGCAAGGCCCACCATGGGTGTGTGGCGCTTTCTCTGCTCAGCGATCGTTTTCAGGTTCGAGGCCTGTTCGCGAATTTGCTCATGGCCCAGCAAGGTGATTGCCCGGTTCATCGACAACACATCTGATCGGTCGCGCGTTTCATACGCTGACCCGTTGACCAGGCGCAGCAGGCGTATCACGATGGCTGGGTCGGCAAGCGCTAGCTCGACCATCTCGCTCACCCGTACATCAACACCGCCAGAGGTAACGGCGAGTTGGCGCGACGCGTCTGCAATCGGGGGTAGGTCGCGTTGCTGGGCGACCGCGTTTTGCAGGCGATCTACCGCACGCGACATTTGCGCGGCTTGCTGGGTTTCCGATGTGATTTCTGGAGTCTGTGCCATGGCATGGATGCTACGTCTCAATAGGGCCCAGCAAAGCGATGAAATGCGCCCGAAAGAACCCGTATTACCATCCAACCCTCACTAGACGCCGCCAGGGATCAAAGCGTTCTCGCATGATTACATTTGTTGTTGCTGTTTTTTTTCTGCTCATCACGCCCGGGCCTGGGGTGTTGTCAACGGCAGGGGTTGGCTCGGGTTTTGGGTATCAGGCCGGTCTGCGCTATTTGATTGGTCTGTTCCTGGGCACCAATTTGGTCGCATTAGCGGTTGTCAGTGGATTGGCAGCCATTGTTTTGTCGCTGCCGGTGTTGCGCACTGTTTTGCTACTCGCGTCGGCGGGCTACCTCGTTTACCTGGCGCTGCGAATCGCGATGTCCGGGGCTAACGTGGCTTTCAATGCCGCGCATAAAGCACCCGGCATCATGGATGGCATTGTGGTGCAGTTGCTCAACCCGAAGGCTTACGTGGTGAACACGACACTGTTTTCCGGGTTTGCGTTCTGGCCTGAGTCCTTGTTAATCGAAAACGTGCTGAAAGGGATTCTGATTAATCTTGTCTGGGTGCCTATTCACCTACTGTGGCTTGCCGCAGGGGTGAGCCTGCACCGGCTTGAGCTTCCCGGTCGGGTGCTATTCATTATTAATCTCGTGATGGCAGCGCTGATGCTGGCCGTTGTTGGTCTGGCGGTCTGGTCTCAGTTAGCCACGCAGAGTCCATAGAAGAGGTAGAGGAGCGATAGTCGGGCGATGGCTTTTTGGGGCTCGGCGTGGCCCCGTGGTCGTCCCGGGTGGCCTGCTACGATTGATCGCTCAAACAATCCAACTGGAGATTCGAACCATGATTCATGTCGTCGCTGTGATTACGGCCAAGCCAGGTAAACGCGAAGAAATCCTCACCGCTTTTCGAGCCAATATCCCGGCTGTTTTGGCCGAAGACGGATGCATTGAATATGGTCCGGTTATTGATGCTGAGGGCGTGGGCAAGTTCCAGGCCGCTTTGGGAGCCGATACGTTTATGGTTGTCGAAAAGTGGGCAACACTTGACGCGTTGATGGCCCATGCCGCCGCACCTCACATGGCGGCCTATGCAGCCAAGGTGAAAGACCTGATTGCTGATCGTAAGGTTCACGTGCTTTCGCCGGCGAGTTAGGGCTTGTTAACGCTATGAAGACAAGCGAGTTTCGGCAGTGGCTGCATCGGGCCGCGGACTGGACAGTTGACTACCGCACTGGGCTACGCGAAAAGCCGGTACGAGCCTCGTCTCAGCCGGGGGACATTCTGGCTCGTTTGCCCGGTCAGCCGCCCGAAGATGCCGAGCCTTTCGAGCAGATCTTTCAAGACTTCGAACAAGTCATCGAGCCAGGGATGACCCACTGGCAGCATCCGCGCTTCTTCGCGTACTTCCCGTCAAATGCGGCACCGCCTGCTGTGATTGCTGAGCAGTTAGCCGGCGCGATCGCAGCGCAGGGCATGCTCTGGCAAACCTCTCCAGCGCTGACCGAACTTGAGATCGGTATGGTGGATTGGTTGCGTCAGGCGATCGGTTTGCCGGTAGCTTTTAAGGGTTCGCTGCAAGACACCGCTTCGTCCGCAACCTTATGCGCCGTGTTAACGATGCGTGAGAAGGCGTTGCAATGGCAGGGTAATGTGCAAGGCCTCGCGGGCCAGCAAGCTGTGCGTATTTATGCATCCGGGCAAACCCACAGTTCGATTGATCGTGCGATCTGGATTAGCGGCATTGGTCAGCAGAACCTCGTGCGGGTTTCGGCTGATGAATCTCACCCGTGGCCAGTTGATGTCGACGCCATGCGCGCAGCAATTCAGGCTGATCGTCAGGCCGGTTTGCTGCCAGCAGGCATCATCGGCTGCGTTGGCGGTACTTCCATCGGGGCTTGCGATGACCTTGACGCGCTGGCGTCACTCGCGCAAGAAGAAGGCCTCATGCTCCATATCGATGCTGCCTGGGCGGGTTCGGCGATGATCTGTGAAGAGTATCGGTCGCTATGGCGCGGGATTGAACGCGCAGATTCCATCGTGTTCAATCCGCACAAGTGGCTGGGCACACCGATGGAGTGCTCTGCACATTTTGTGCGCGACCCATCATTACTTGTGAAAACGCTCGCCATTCAACCCGAGTACCTCAAGACGCAGGGTAAAGATGGTCTCGTGAACTTTAGCGAATGGTCGGTGACGCTTGGTCGCCGTTTTCGGGCGTTAAAGCTCTGGTTCCTCATCAGACATTATGGCTTGTCCGGTTTGCGCCAAATGATCCGTCAGCATGTGACGTGGGCCCAAGCACTGGCCAAGCAGATTGATGCCGAGCCTGACTTTGAACTGACCTCGTCGCCGGTCTTGTCATTGTTTAGTTTTAGGTACCGGCCTGTCGATCAGGCGCTCGGCGAACAAGCGCTCAATGCGCTCAATGAACGACTCTTGTCGGCCATTAACGACGATGGACGCACCTACCTCACGCAAACCCGGATCGGTGAGCGTTACGTCATTCGTTTTCAGGTGGGCCCGTTTGAAACAACCGAGCAAGACATTCAAGAGGCGTGGCAGGCTGTTGCCTCAATTGCGCGAAGCATGCCGCCGGGCTAAGTTTGCCCCAGGCGATGGTCAAGGTGCCTTGCCCATGCCTGGCCTGTCAGGAAGGACACCAGCGCGGCTTTGTCGTCAGTGACGGCCCCCACCGACAAGGCAGCACGCCAACCCAGGCAGAGCATGCACGACATCAGTGGTGTTGGACCAGCATACCGACTGATGGCGGCGAGGGTGGGCATGCCTGTGCCAAGCACAACCACTGCATCAGCAGCCTCGACCGATTGACGATGTTCGGTGAGAGCTTGGTCCAACGCATCTGACTGGCGAGCATAAATGGGGTGGAATCCCTGAACTGCGGGCAGGTTGATGTACTGACTGATTTCAAACGGTCGCGCTGCCTGGCGGCCTCTTTGCTGCCAGTAAGGCTCACTGAGCTTGTGAACCGCATCGTCATAAGGCGAGATCAGCACGACGGTACGCGCCTGCAGGCAGGCCAGCGCATCACACACGGCCGTAGCGGCGCTGAAAGCAGGCCTGTCAAGCCTTGTCGAAACCGTCGCAAGCTGAGCATCTTCTTGTTCGGGGCCCACAACATAGCCAGTGCCTGTGCACGCCAAAGCAAGAGCCTCAATAGGGGCGTTCCCAAACTGATTAGCGGCGGTATCCAGGTTGGCCATGTACTGGGCCAGTCTGTCCGCGATGGTTTGACCGCTACTGAGCAATCGACCATTCAGCCAGCACACACCAGGCGGCATCAAAACCGAAAATTCGGGCTCGACTGTCGTATTGGCTTGTGGCGTTAAAAGCGCCAGCAGGCCAGACGGGGCATATTCCGGGCGGGTCATCGTATCCCTGCCGCCTCGGTTTTCAGGCGGTGGGGCAGGACTTCTTGTAGACGGTGCCGCTGCCAAAGTAGAAGCTGGCCAAATAGGGGCTATCGATGGCCTTGCCGTTGAATGAGCTCTCGGCGGGCACCTCAACAATCTTGAAAGCACCGTCGGCGGAAGAAAAGCCGGCTTTTGGGGTGACCTCGTCGGCCGTACTGCCCATCAATGCCTGCAGTTTTGCTGCATCAAGTTCATTCAGGGTCACTGGCTCAGACCAGGCACCGTCGCTGATGACGCTCAGGACGTACTGGTCATCGTCTGCTTCGGCAATTTTCAGGCTCGGCGTACCCTCGCCACCCATGGCATAGCACCCGACCAGCGACTCGACGGGTTTGGATGAGCAAGCGGCCAGCATCCCGGTCATGGCCAATACGGTGAGCAAAGCGGCTTTCATGGATAGCTCCTACATAGAAAAGACCATTGTATTGGACCCGGGCCACGTTGGGCCAATGGCGCCCGCTAGCCTCTCTATGCTGGATGACCCACCACGCGCCTGCCTAAAACAGGGGTTTTCCGTGCCAAGGTGCCGGGTAGTGTCGTTGCCAATCGTAAGGTGATCTGATCCCCGCAGACTCATTAGGGTTATAAATCAGTTCACGCCACCCGGCAGATGGAGCAAACAATGCAAAGACGACGTTTTTTAACTTGGGGTCTGGTTGCGGCACCGGCAACAGCGGCTTCCGTTTTAGCACTGACTTCCCGGCAAGAGCCGGTACAGGCGGCCACCCGTGCTGACAGAATCGAGAAAACGCCCGAGCAATGGCGCGAAATCCTCACCGATGAGCAGTTCTATATCTTGAGAAAAGAGGGCACTGAGCCAGCGTTCAGCAGTCCCCTCAATAATGAAAAGCGCCCAGGTCGATTCGTCTGTGCAGGCTGCCGGCTGCCGCTCTTTTCAAGCGAAACCAAGTATGACAGCGGAACCGGCTGGCCAAGTTTTTGGGAGGCCTTGCCCAATTCAGTCGACACGAAAACTGATTTCAAATTGATCCTGCCGCGTACCGAGTATCACTGTGCCCGTTGCGGTGGACACCAGGGCCACGTGTTTAATGATGGGCCAAAGCCAACGGGTAAGCGGTATTGCAACAACGGACTAGCACTTGCTTTTGAGGCCTCTGATGAATAAAACACTCCTGACCCTTGCTGTACTCGCAGCAGTCGTTGCCACGACCTGGATATTGCCGGCTGCCCGTTCGGGTGGCAATGGCATTGCCCAGGCGGCTGAAATGGCCGAGCGCGTCTTACCTGCCGATGGCGAACAAAGCGCAATCTTTGCGGGCGGCTGTTTCTGGTGCATGGAGAAGCCATTCGATAAGCTCGACGGCGTCCGCTCTACGATATCGGGGTACATCGGCGGCCATACCGAGAATCCGGATTACCGATCGACATCGTCTGGAAACACCGGGCATACAGAAGCGGTTGAAGTGATTTACGACCCAGCTAAAGTCAGCTACGAAAAACTGCTCGAAGTATTCTGGGTGAACATCGACCCGACCGTGAAGAATCGGCAGTTTTGTGATCGCGGTTCTCAGTATCGCAGCGGCATTTTTCCCCATGATGACGCGCAAAAAGCGGCCGCTGAGAAATCGCGCGATGAGTTGGCTAAGAACAAACCGTTTGAGGGCGACATCGTCACCGAGATCACACCGGCGACCACTTTTTATCCTGCCGAGGTGTACCACCAGGACTATTACCTGAAAAACCCGGTGCGCTATAGCTTCTACCGTTCAGGTTGTGGTCGTGATGCTCGACTTCAGGAACTCTGGGGTGATGCGGCATCGCATTAATCGGAAGCCGTCATCAGGTTTGCGCCTGGACTTCGCATACTGGCAGCAGCAAGTGCATCTCCAAAGACGGTCTCAAGGCAGGTCTGTTCAGGCGCAGACCCAACACCAATGCGGATGGTGCGGTTCAGGGGGGCAACCCCGGGCATTCTGACAAACACGCCCCGCGTTTGAAGTTCAGCGCGCAAGGCCGATGCGCGTTGAGCGCTACCAAGGTCTAGCGCCACAAAATTGGTTGCAGACGCGATAGCGGACAAGCCGTAGTCTTGTCCCATGCGAACGATCCGATCTCTTCCTTGGGCAACCTGCTCAAGGACGCTGGCCAGGAAAGCCTGATCACCGAGTGAGGCGAGTGCGCCTGCCTGGGCAAGTCGGTTAACTGCAAAGTGATTGCGAATTCGGTTCAAGCCACTGATCAGCTGCTCGTTCGCAATGGCGTAGCCAACCCGCAGGCCAGCCATGCCGTGGGCTTTGGAAAATGTTCGAAGCCGGATGACTTGCTCTTGACTCGTGTCGATGGGGGGCAGACTGTCGACCGGTGCAAACTCAGCATATGCCTCATCCAGGGCGAGTACGCTGCCTGGGGGTAATGCGGCGATCATGGCGGTAAGTGTCTGCGCCGGATGCCAGGTACCCATCGGGTTATCCGGGTTAGACAGATAAACCAGCGGCGCTCTAGTCAGAGCGGCGCGGTCGATTAGGGCTTGCGGATCTTCATGATCATCCCGGTAGGGGACGAGCTGCAGGTTGCCGCCGAATCCTGCCACGTGGTAGTTGAAGGTTGGATACGCTCCCAGCGAACTCACCACCGACCGACCCGGCTCAACCAGCATGCGAACCACCAGGCCCAATAAGCTGTCAATGCCGGCGTCAACACAGATTTCATTGGGATTAACGCCATGCAATTCGGCCAGCGCCATACGCAAGTCATGATTTTCCGGGTCGCCATACCAGGCCGAGCGCTCAAGCTCATTGGCAATGGCCAAATGCGCGGCCGGCGACAGACCAAACGCGCTTTCATTCGCCCCGATCCGGGCTTTGAACGGGTGGCCTGATTCGCGCTCGAGGGTTTCGGGTGCGATAAAAGGAATCGTCGCAGGAAGCGATTGCACGAGTTGGGTAAAGGGGGTGTTCATGATGGTAGGCATCGGCTCGGGCGGGTCGCAATGGTATACCGGAAGTGCCGACTGTAGCGGACCAAAAATGCTGTCTTGTCAGAGGCTGGAATCTGTTCGGTCGGCCTTCCGCAATGAGCCTGCAGGAGGCAAATGCGCTGAGCACCTTGAAGGTTTGTCCGGCCACCGCCGATCGAATCCAATCACTTCCCGGTGATGTACGCCGTAGGCAAACACTCGAACTACCGAAATGGACCAATCTGAGACCAAAAATACGTATCAGATTGTGGAGTGAGGCCGGAAATTGTTGGGTGGGGGCGCATTCAGTGGAAGAATGGCAAATACTGCGACAAACCCAGACCACCGGTGAATAAAAACCGTCGATCCGTCGGCGCGCTTGATTTGTACCTTGCGCCCGTAGACAGCGAAAAACTCCAGCTGCACCGAACGCTTATGGCCACCGGTACGGCGCTGGGAGTTCTGCTGTTGGTCGCTGGTATGTATGCCGTTGGGATGCTGGCTCTGGGGGGCCTCCTAGTCGCAGTCGCTTTGATTCTGTTTGGCAATCTGATTTCCTACCTGATGCTGGCAACCGGGCTCAACAAAAAGCTGCGTGACCCGAGCATGACCAAAGGACAGAATCTGGCTGCCTCGGTGACAATGATTGTTGTGGCCTATATGGCCACGCCCACTGGTCATAATCTGGCGCTCATGACACTGCCGGCAATCTTTGTGTATTCGAGCTTTCGCTTTGGGTTTGCTGCCTTGTTGAAGTTGGCATCCATTGTCATGATCCTGGCGGTGGTTGAAACATTGTTGCGTTTCGACTTTGGTGCGCGCGAAGGATTTGATCAGGCGCTTGTGACGCTGATAGCGCTAGCCGTCACGCTGGTAACCCTTTCGATGGTGGGCGGACAGTTCAACGATATGCGTCGGCGCAATCGCGCCCAGCGCGCCGTCTCTCATGTGGCGATGACGCAGCTCACTGAAGCAGTGGTGACGGTCAACCGGCATGGGGTTGTTCGCTTTATCAATCAAGGCGCCCGCACATTGTTTCTATGCGACGACGAGGCTGACGGATTGGCCATTGATTCACTATGCGCTTTTACCTCTCAGCAGCCGCTTAGCAGTGTTCTCAGCGAACTTGCCGAGCGAATCGACTTGTTTGCAGGTGAGGACCAACACAAGCTCGATCAGCGAGAGATGCTGGGCGGCTCTATCGAGCTACCCACGGGAGATTATCGATTTATACGGTTGTCGGTGTCACCGTTGTTGCGTCAGTCTGGTGAGGTTGATGGGTTTGTGTTGGTGGTGCGTGATGTTTCGGACACGCAGCGGTTGATGAAGGAGTTGGAGCATGCGGCCAC
>JBGCFG010000020.1:0-2839 GCA_045106815.1 Burkholderiaceae bacterium
GGGCTTCTTCACGTGCCGACTCGAGAGCCGGAATATCGACCATAGACCCAATACCCATGTCACGCCGCTTCCCCTCGAATGCGTAGCGATATACCCAGTACCGCGCACCTCCCTCGGTCACACGAAGCATTAGCCCCGGAACTCCTTCGCGCCCAGTGTCGCTGTGCAAACCGGCGCGGCGCGTCAATAGGTTATGTTCCGTTAGAGGTTTTTTCGTGGGGTTGCGTCTGCCGTCCGCCATCCAACATTCCATCCAACACAATTTGGGTAAACGGAATATATCACGTTGGAATCGGTTGGACCCGCTTGGACGTTTTACGCTTTAAAAACAAGGACTAAGGCGAAAAAAAACCCCGCCAACGAAGGGCTCTTGGCGGAGACGGAGGGATTCGAACCCTCGATCCGGCTTTTGACCGGATGCTCCCTTAGCAGGGGAGTGCCTTCGACCACTCGGCCACGTCTCCGGGCTTCGAATTCGATTAGTTGAATCTGTCTCGATGCCGGCTCAGCGGGCATTGTAACGCGGGATGCGCGTCTATGTGTGGCGGCCGTCAGGTTTCGCTGACGGGGGCCTGATCGAGCTCAAACTCGTTGTGGAGCGCCCGCACGGCCAACTCGAGGTACTTGTCGGCGATGACGACTGAGATCTTGATTTCTGAGGTGCTGATCATCTGGATGTTGATCCCCTCCTGGGAGAGCACCTTGAACATCTTGCTGGCCACGCCGGCGTGGGAGCGCATGCCGATTCCCACCGCTGACACCTTGCAGATCTTGGCGTCGCCAATGGCTTTTTCGGCTCCGATCTCGCCAATCACTTTGGTTTCGAGCAAGGCCATCGTGCGGTCATAGTCGTTGCGGTGGACGGTGAAGGAGAAGTCGGTCGTGCCGTCCAGAGACTGGTTCTGAATAATCATGTCCACTTCAATATTCGCTTCGGCAACCGGTCCCAGGATGCTGCAGGCAATGCCAGGGGTGTCCGGCACGCGGGTCAGGGTGATCTTGGCTTCGTCCCGGTTGAAGGCTATGCCGGAAATGATGGCTTTTTCCATGAGTTCGTCTTCTTCAAAGGTAATCAGGGTGCCGGAGGCAGCTTCCTCGGCAACCGGGATATCGGCTGGTGTCATGCTTGAGAGCACACGGGTTTTGATCTTGTACTTACCCGCGAACTCAACTGATCGAATTTGCAAAACCTTGGACCCAAGGCTTGCCATCTCGAGCATTTCTTCAAACGTAATCTTCTCAAGCCGCCGCGCGTCGGCCACGACTCTGGGGTCGGTGGTGTAGACGCCATCAACGTCGGTAAAGATCAGGCATTCTTCAGCGCCCATGGCCGCCGCCATGGCCACTGCTGAGGTATCCGATCCGCCCCGCCCCAGCGTCGTGACGTCGCCATTTGGGCTGATGCCCTGGAAACCGGTGACCACCACCACTTTGCCGGCATCAAGCGCCGCCTTGACCCGTGCGTCATCAATCTCGCTAATCCGTGCTTTGCCGTGGGAATCATCTGTCTTGACCGACACCTGCCAGCCGGCCAGCGCCATTGACGGCACGCCCAGGGATTGCAGCGCGAGCGCGAGCAGGCCGGATGACACTTGCTCGCCGGTGGCGGCAATCATGTCAACTTCGCGTGCAGTGGCGTCTGACTGGGTTGAATTCAGCTCACCTGCCAGCGCCAGCAGGCGATTCGTTTCGCCAGACATCGCAGACGGCACAACAACCATCTGATAGCCGGCCCGGTGCCACTTCGCGACACGCGCAGCGACCTCACGGATTCTTTCGACAGACCCCATGGAGGTGCCGCCGTACTTGTGAACAATAATGGACATGAAAAGAGTCGGTTGGAGCCAGCCCGAAAGTATAAAGGGTGCGCCCGCCGCTACGCCTTACCCGAACGGCGCCATTCGATCTGCCAGCGCCCTGACCCCTCGTTCTTGGCAAAGCCGTGATTCAATCCAATCGCCGCCGCGAACAAGACGTCTTGCCCCCGGCTAAGCATGGGCAGCCGCTGCCTATCCCAACTTGGGATCCCTTTTTCCTGGCATAGCAGGCGAAGCCGGCGATTCACCCCGCCCGGGACCATTCGCATTTGAGCATTCATCCGCAGGCTCGTGACACAAAGCGGCGCACTCTCCAAACAGGACGAGGGTAATCCAGGCTCGCCCTCGACGGCCTCTCGAAACACCAGCACGCCATCAAACCCAGGCAATGCCAGGTCTCGCTCGCCCTGCCAACTGAACGATACCTCGTCATTGACCGGCGCCGGCAATTGCGCCAACCATTGAATCTCATCCCGATAGCGCAGCAACCAGGCGCCATCATGCTGGCATTGCGCATAGGCTGAATCTGACCGAAACAACTGCTCACGCAAATGGCGGGTGCGGGCCTGCGTCGGCGCCCTCTGCCCCATTGATTTAAGCCAGCGGTGCAACAAGGCATCAAGGGCGTGATCGCTTTGAGCACGGTATTGACCTCTGTCGAACCGAGGGCCCACCGGGGTCTGGTCATCTTTGCCGCTGCCCTCAGCAGCGACTGCAACCAAAGCCGCATGGCGCAGCACGTTGCCTCGAAACCCCGGAAACACCTCATCCAGAAGCGGCAGCACTTCATGACGCACTCGATTACGGCGCAATGCCAACGACTGGTTGCTACCGTCTTCAACCCAGCTCAGTTTGAATTGCTCGGCATACATCGCAATGTCGTCAGACTGGGTTGCCAACAACGGCCGAAGCAGCGCAATGCCTTCCAGCAAACTGCGCGGTTGCATGCCACTCATCCCCGTCAAGCCTGCGCCGCGCCCCCAGTTAAGCAAAAGGGTTTCGACCTGATCATCCGCATGATG
>JBGCFG010000021.1:0-5117 GCA_045106815.1 Burkholderiaceae bacterium
GAGTGTTGCAAAGCCGCGCTCATCCGTTTTGCCAACCACGGCTTGTGCGCTCTGATCATTAAGTCGTTGCATCGTGACTTTGACCGAACGAAACCGGCCTAGCGCTCCACCGGCCCCAATGTCACCGCCGCCAGAAGCACCAGCCCCAACGCCATCCCCCTGACCTTCAAGGCTGCCGGCATCAGTAAATCCCGCGGCAACGCTTTCCACGCAGTCAGTCGTGATGGGTTTGTCCTCAACCGTAGGGTCGGACCCGGTATCCGTCTTGTTCTCCCCTCCGCCACCGCAAGCCGCCAAGGCACCTAGAGTGAGGAAGAGCGCGAAACCGTTTGTGACCTTGGACATTCGAAAAACCTTTCAGATTCAGTGAGGTAAGCGGCAGGACAGTGTTGGGTCGCGTCAATAAGACCGACATCTCATCAAACCAATTCCTCCGGCTCGCTTATCAGGGTAAAGACATCACCAGGAATTGGTATCCACTGAATTTGGGATGCCTCCAAAACACTCGATTAGACCGGCATCAACACGGGATTACCCCTGAGGTTATCGACACCGACCAGACGACTCATCTAGCTTGCTTAGCTTCACTTCCAAGGCCACACCACATGCTTGATCGAGTCATCACGGTGTCACTGATTGTTGTGGCGCTTATCCACATCCTGCCCGTGGCGGGCTTTCTGAGCGTGGATCGCATTGCAGCACTTTACGAGATTGAGATTGAGGAGCCGAACCTTGAAATCCTGATGCGTCATCGCGCCATCATGTTTGGCATGCTCAGCGCGTTTTTGTTCTATGCGGCATTCAATCCATCGCTGCAGCCAATTGCGTTTGCGATGACATTCATCAGCGTCTTGGCATTTCTTTATCTTGCCGTCACTGTCGGTCCCTACAACGCGGCCATCAAGCGAGTCGTCATCGCAGATGTTGTTGCGCTCATCGTGTTAGTCGGAGGCTGCGCGGCCTGGTGGTTGAGGCAGAAGCAGTAGTCGGAGCGAAGTCGGAGAGAATGGACTCGGCAGAAAGGGTTCGTCAGAAGACGGACCTTATAGCGCCCAGTGCGCCGGGGGTTTAGCGTGCCGGGCAGACTTTTGCTCGGGTACACTGGACGTATGGAAACGAACACAACAGAACTCACCCGCCTGCGGATCGACGGCGAACGCCTTTGGCAATCCATCATGGACCTGGCCAAGGTGGGGGCAACGCCTCGTGGCGGTGTGAAACGCCTGGCTCTCACTGACCTGGATCGAGATGGTCGCGACCTCGTTGTCAGTTGGCTAAAAGCCGCCGGTCTGACGGTTCGCATCGATCAGCTTGGCAACATTTTTGGCAGACGAGCCGGCACCGATACTGCCCGTGGCGCAGTCGCATCGGGCAGCCACATCGACACGCAGCCTTCGGGTGGCCGGTTTGATGGCAACTATGGCGTTCTGGCCACACTTGAGGTTATCCGAACGCTGAATGACCACAACATTCAAACCGCTGCGCCGATCGAAGTGGCTATCTGGACAAATGAAGAAGGCACCCGATTCACACCCGTCATGATGGGGTCGGGCGCGTATGCCGGCGTGTTCACGCTGGATGAAGTACTCGCCGCCCAAGATCTTGATGGCGTGACTGTTGGAGAAGAACTGGACCGTATTGGCTATGCAGGTGATACGGCCCTAGGCGCGCATCCCTTTGATGCCTACTTTGAGGCGCACATTGAGCAGGGACCCATCCTAGAAGATTGCGGGATGCCGATTGGAGTTGTGACGGGTGCGCTGGGCCAGCGCTGGTTTGATGTGATTGTCACGGGCATGGATGCTCATGCTGGTCCTACGCCCATGAATTTGCGCCGGGACGCCGGGTTGGCAATGGCAAAGATCATTCAGGGCATTAATGAGATTGCGCTGGCTGAGGCCCCTGATGGCAGAGGGACCGTCGGGTTTGTACAGGTCGGCCCCAACTCACGCAACGTGATTCCGGGGAATGCGACTTTTTCAGTGGATCTGCGTCATCCGAATAAGGCCGGTCTTGAACGGATGGAGCAGGCCTTTCGCGAGCGTTGTGCTGCTACCGCTACTGACACCCGCACCGACATTCGCATTGAACACGTGACCGAGTTTCCGCCGTGTGAGTTTGACCGCGACTGTGTATCGCTGGTTCGCGAGGCAGCCGCAGACCAAGGACATGCTCACCGAGACATCGTGAGCGGCGCCGGCCATGATGCTGTTTATGTTGCGCGTGTCGCGCCAACCGCAATGATCTTCGTGCCGTGTAAAGACGGAATTAGCCACAATGAAATTGAAGACGCCAGCCCGGCAGACATTGAAGCCGGCGCTAATGTGTTGCTCGCGGCGATGCTCGCACGAGCGGCCTGAGATCTAGCGATGACTAGGCAACTGATTTCTAAGCTAAGCATGATGGCCACTCTGTTTGGCCTGGCACTTACGCACGCCCCCCTGTTGGCCGGTCAGGATGGTCATGATCACGGCCCACCGATAGGCGCTGCCGTCGCAGCGGAGCTGCCGATCTTTGATGCTCATATTCACTACAAAGAACCGGCCTGGGTGCCGTTTCCACCCGACAGCATTCTTGAGCTGATGGATCGTAATGGGGTCGCCATGGGGCTGGTCTCGTCAACCCCTGATGAAGGAACGATTAAGCTGTTTGAGGCCGCTCCCAACCGAATCGTGCCCGAGCTTCGGCCCTACCATGACGATGCTGGTTCGTCGAACTGGACGCACGCGCCGGGCATGCAGGCATATCTGCGTAAGCGACTTGCTGATCACCCGCACGAGGGCATTGGTGAGTTTCACCTGCACAGCATCAACGCTGCCGATACCATATTACTCAAGGCGGTCACCGACATGGCGCTCGCCAAAGATATTCCCCTTCACGTCCACTCGGGTGCTGAGCCAGTCGAGGCGCTTTTTGAAATGGCGCCCAATGTCACGATTATTTGGGCGCATGCCGGCATGGGCGAACCACCGGCAGTGATAGAGCCATTGATGGCGCAGCATCAACGACTTTTTGCCGACACCTCTTATCGGGAACGCGACATTCTGGTGGCAGAAGACCAACTGGATGAAGCGTGGCGCAAACTGCTGCTCAAATTCCCTGATCGTTTTATGGTGGGTACTGATACCTGGGTAAACGGCCAATGGGAAAACTACGATGCACTCGTGGCGATGAACCGGCAATGGCTCAGTTTGCTACCGCGGAAAGTGGCAGAACAAATCGCCTACAAGAATGCTGAGCGACTCTTTGACCGTCAGATCAGTCTTGAGCAAATTGGCACTCGCTGAGTATTCCCACCACAGCGCCAAGATCTGACACTTCGACATCAGGCGTGTAATCAGGCAGCGGCTCTCGCTTCGTACCGCGATTGACCCAAATGCACCTAAAGCGCATTTCGCGCGCCGCGGCCAGGTCAAGATGCGGACTTGCGCAGACATGCAACAGGTCAGCCTGCGAAACGCCCAAAGCGGCGTGTGCAAAGTCAAATACCTGACGAGCCGGTTTATAGGCGCCGGCTTGCTCTGCCGTGATGACACGATCAATATGGCCGCCCAATTGGGCAACATTACCCGAAATGATGTCGTCATCCGTATTCGAGATCACGGCCAGCTTGTAGCCCAGTCTCTTTAAGGCTCCCAGTGCCTCAGGCACCTCCTTAAATGGCGGCATGGCCGATATGCCTGAGGTCAACACTTCAATGTCAGACGGCTGATAGGGCAGATTCAAATCGCGCATGGCAAGGGCGAGCGCTTGTCCGGCCACTACCCGAAACGGCCGATGCGGGGGGGTCTGTTCAAGCGCGTGTTCATGCCGATCGTAAATCTCGATCAGTTCGGCCGGGTCTATTGAACGCGACCCCAAATTTGCCAGGATGCTCTGTACAGCCTGCAACAAGCCTTCATCCCACTGGATCAGCGTGCCGTAACAGTCAAAAGTCAGCCAGCTTGGCTTTGATCCGGAAATCGCCATCTGTATAGACCTGAATTAGTCGGGAAACACGCCGGTCGACAGGTAGCGATCACCGCGGTCGCAGACAATGAAGACGATGGTCGAATTCTCGACCTGCTCGGCAATACGTAAGGCAATGCTGCACGCGCCAGCAGCCGAGATGCCGCAGAAAATACCCTCTTCAGTCGCGAGGCGCCGCGCCATTTCTTCCGCTTCAGCCTGGCTAACCTCTTCGATCTGGTCAACCAATGCATGCTGGTAGATGCCCGGCATATACGCCTCAGGCCATTTCCTTATGCCCGGTATAGATGATCCCTCTGACGGTTGTGCCCCGACAATTTGAATCGACTCGCGCTGGTCCTTGAGGTAACGGGAGACACCGGTAATCGTGCCCGTCGTCCCCATGGCCGAGACAAAGTGCGTGACCTCACCGTTGGTCGCCTGCCAAATCTCCGGCCCGGTGCCCTCAAAGTGGGCTCGCCAATTATCATTGTTGCCGAATTGGTCAAGCACGATTCCTTCACCTCGCGCCTGCATATCGGTCGCGAGATCACGGGCCCCTTCCATCCCTTGAGCCTTGGTAACGAGAATCAACTCGGCACCAAACGCCTTGAACACCTGACGCCTCTCTACCGACAAGTTGTCGGGCATGATTAGCACCATACGATAGCCACGAATGGCCGCGACCATCGCCAGCGCAATGCCGGTATTGCCCGAGGTGGCTTCGATTAAGGTGTCACCGGGTTTGATGTCGCCCCGTTTCTCGGCGCCATCGATCATGGCGAGCGCGGCTCTGTCCTTGACCGACCCCGCCGGGTTATTGCCTTCCATTTTGCCGAGGATGATATTGCCGCGCCTGGCGTTGTCGGCACCCGCCAGTCGCTGTAAGCGGGCCAATGGTGTGTTGCCGATCGTTGATTCGAGCGTGAGATATGACATGAATTGGCCCGGGTCAGATGAAGGGATCAATAGGTAAGATAATACGAGGGCGCTAGTGGCTGGACGGCTGTGCGTCAGGCAGCATCGTGATGTGCGCCAGGCGCAAGCGCAGCATCGACTGGCGCAAAGATTCAATTGCCTCTATGCGCGCAAAACTCTTGCGCCAGGCAAGCAAAATGCGCCGTGTGGGCGCGGGTGGCTCAAACGGCACGTAACGTAAAAGGCTATCC
>JBGCFG010000022.1:0-303295 GCA_045106815.1 Burkholderiaceae bacterium
GCCTGTAGACCACTGAACATCGCTAATGCGAAACGCAACCTCCGATTCAACACCGGCCAGGCCAGCCAAAGCATGACTCATCCGGCTACCTGATGGAAAGGTCAATGATTCCGGTAGACAGGCTGCGGTGGGGATCGCGTCGGTGCTGGGTCCTCCCACCTTCCACAGCCTGCGTTCACCAAGTGGGCTGACCCAGTCGAGCTTGTCGGCGACCAGCCGTTGCACCGCATACGATTGTGCGGGTGTGGTTAAGGTAGGCAGGGTTTCGCTCGCAACCGGTTCTCCCGTGAGCCAGGCTTGTTGAATCGCGGCCGCAATTCGCTGGACAGCTTCGTCACTTTCTTCGCTTTGGTCGCATTCGTCGCATTCGTCGATCTTGTCGGTCATCTTGTGTTCAAGCATGCCTTGCCCTTGCCCATAATTCGTCAGCCACTGACTGAGCAGAGTCTATAACGTCCTGAGCATCGAGCCGAGTCGGCTGTCCGTTTGCGACCAAGCGCTCGCCATCAACGAACACATGCTGCACATTGCTCGCCGAGCCCGAGTGCACCACGATGCCGGTTCCGTCGACAACCGGTCGCAGGTTTGCCGCCAGCGCATCCAGGACGACGAGATCGGCGCGGTAGCCCTCCTGAATGCGCCCAACATCGCTCATGCCCAAAGCGCTGGCACCGTCACAGGTTGCCCATGAAAGCATGAGATCTGCATCAAAAACAAATTCTCCATCAGCCCTGATCCGAGCGGCCGCAAGTGCCATGCGCATTGATTCAAACATATCGGCACTCTTTGTATCGGTGCATAGCGTGATCGTCGCGCCGGCATCTCGTAGCGCCTTTATGGGCGCAAGTGCCCCGAACGCAGCATTACCCAAAGGCGCATGGCATACCGTCGCCTGTGCCCGTCCCAGTTCGACAATTTCTTCCTCATCCAAAAAAATGCAGTGTGCCGCAAACAATTTGTCTGTCAGTAGGCCGGCGTCGGCTAGCAAGCGAACCGGTCCGCACCCGTCTCGAGCATCGATGTGTTTAAGTTCAAGGGGAGACTGGGCCAGGTGAGTGTGCACCTGCCGCCCGTCGGCACTGGCGAGCCGAGCAATCTCACTCAGTAAGTCAGCCGAACAGGTGTCACCTGCATGCGGCGCATGAATACCCGTTATTCGACCATCACCAGCGCCATCGAATGCCTCGATCATGTCGAGCGCTTCACGCAGCGTCGAATCGCCAAGCGCGCGATCCGTCTCAAACCGCCCACTGGCCAATGCACCCGAATCCACGTTCATGACCCGGCCACCCACAAACGCTCGCTGTCCGGATTCAATAGCAGCTTTGGCGAGTGCCGCCGGCTGCCGATAGTAGTCAACAAATGTCGTACAGCCAGCGCAAAGCAACTCCAGAGCGCCCAATCGAGACAATGCCAATGTCTGCTCTTCTGATAACCAGTGTCCTTGTGGAATCCCTGGCGTATAGGCAGGCGCAAACCCCAGATCTTCCACCATGCCACGCACAATCGTGAGGGGTGTGTGATTGTGAGTATTGACCAGTCCCGGGATGCAAACAGCGCCCTGCGTGTCGAGTGAACGACCAGGTGGTACCTGAAACACCGACATCGGCGCAATAGCTGAAATCACGCCATCCACCCATTCAATCGTCATGTCTCGCTGAACAGGTTCACCCGGCGTCACGATCGTGACGTTTTCAATCCGCCCATATTCGCTGCCAATCGCTGTCTCAGTCTGCATTGCTTTCCCTCCGCACCAATAATGGGCCAGACAACTGCACCACTTGATTCATGTGGCCAGCCCGAAAATGCACCAACAAACAGCAGCGCACCAACGACAACAACCATTCCTTAATGCTTCAAGCAATTGGTATGCCTCTTGCAATGTGTTTTGCCAAGCAGCCTGGTCAAACAAGTCATTGGAGGAAGGAAGATGGGCGGTTCAGATAAAGACAGTGTTGTTCAAAGCGAATCAAATCTCATTGCCGGCAACGCTTCACGGCGTCGTTTTGTCAGAAACACGAGTGTTCTGGCGGCCAGCGCATTGGCAGCGCCCGCGTTTGTGCGGGCTGCCAGCGATGAACTGGTCATTGGGTGCGCAGGGAGTCATACCGCCTGGATGGAGCAAATCGTCATCCCGCACATGAAGGAAAAGATAGGCGCGAGCATTTTGTTTGAGGGCACCAAATCAAGCGTCAACCTGGAGAAAATGCGGTCAAACAAAGAGGCGCCATACCTGTCGGTCGTTCAAATGGACGACCCGGTCATGATTCTGGCTGTCGAGCAGGGCCTGCTCACGCCGATCACTTCGGAGGCGGTTCCTAACCTGGGCAAGCTGCGCGACGGTGCCGTTCACATGGACGGTATGTGGGCCAACTATGTTCAACCCTGGGCCGGCATTGCGTACAACACGTCGGCGGTGCCGGGCGTGAAGAGCTGGGCAGATCTGTGGGATCCGGCGCTCAAGGGCAAGATCATCATTCCTTCGCTGCAAAACACAGAAGGTATGTGGGGCTTGTTCATGGCGGCACATCTTGGCACTGGCAAGCCGCTGGCTGAAGCGCAATACGACATCGACGGGGCGTTTGCCAAACTTGAAGAGCTCAAACCAAACGTACTCACGGTTTACTCCGTGATGTCTCAGGCGTTCAATCTACTTGAGCAGGGCGAAATTTCCATGTTGTCAGGCAATTTTTCGTCTTACACCCTGCCCCGCAAAGCACAGGGCGCACCGGTTGATCTGGCAGCACCGAAGGAAGGTATCTTTGCGATGCCGTCGGGCATCTGTCTGGTTAAGGGCGGCCCGAACCCGGAACTCGCGCAGGCGTATGTTAACGAGATGCTGGGCGCAGAGTTACAGTCCAAAGTTGCCGAGTTTGCGTCTTCTCTGCCCGCGAACACTGAGGCACCCGCGACTGCGAGCACGCCAACCGGTGTCGATATCTTCTCGCCTGACTGGGCGTTTGTGTCGAAGAACCGTAAAACCTGGATCGAGCGCTTTGACAAAATGATGTCGAGCTAAGGTCGGCTGACGTATGTCAATTGCAAGCGCTAAGGCAAGCCACCCCGCTTATCTGGATATCCGACAGGTCTCCAAGAAATACGGATCGCTCACGGTGGTTCGTGAGCTTGACCTGAGTATCCGGCGGGGTGAGCTGGTGTCGTTGCTTGGCCCATCGGGCTGCGGCAAAACCACGCTGCTCCGGCTGATCGCCGGTCTGGTTAAGACTGAGGCCGGCACGATCAAGGTGGGCGAGCGCGATCTGACCCGAGTGGCAGCGCACAAACGGAATATCTCCGTTGTGTTTCAAAACTATGCACTCTTTCCTCATTTGAATGTACGTGAGAATGTAGCGTTCGGATTACAGGCACGTAGTCACCCGGCCGATAAGATTGAGCCGGCGGTTGATGAGGCACTGGCGCTGGTGCGCATGAGTGACTTTGCCGATAGAGCAGTCGGTCAGTTATCCGGCGGGCAGCAGCAACGCATAGCCGTGGCAAGAGCATTGGTGGTTGAGCCCGACCTGCTGCTGCTTGATGAACCATTTTCCGCTCTCGATCGAAAACTACGCGAAACGATGCAGGTCGAGCTTAAGTCTCTGCTTCGCAAGCGCGGCATTACGGCTGTTTTTGTGACGCACGATCAGGACGAGGCGCTGGCCGTCTCCGATCGCATTGCTGTTATGAATGCCGGACAGATCGAACACTTCGCTGACCCAGTGTCGCTTTATGAGCAACCGGCCACTCCGTTCGCGCTGGATTTTGTTGGCTTATCCACCCGCCTGATCGGAACGGTCAGGGATAAGCAGGCTGATCACATCACCGTGACAACAGCGTACGGAGCCGTTAAAGCGCCGACCGCCGCGACTTCATCGACCCATAGCCGGCTGTTCGCACCCGGCCAGGCAGTGCTGCTGGGCGTTCGTCCGGAAAACATTCACATTGCCTCACCTGATGCGCCTAGCAATGAGCAGCTTAACCGGCTGAAGGTCGAACTCATTGACGAAATGCACCTAGGCGCCCGGGTTCATCTGCATGCCGAAGCCTGGGGCGATGATCGCCTTTTGTGTGAACTCAGCAGCTCAGTTCACGCAAAGCTGATCGGACAGCCGCCGAATCATTGGGAGTGGCCCGTTTCGAGCACACTCGTCTATCCACTGCCAGACCACATGAGCCGACCGCAGCAGCGAGTGGAAAACCTGGCAGCTAACCGGTCGGCAGACGCGGTGACGACTTGAGCGAAGCGGCGACCGTGTCAAACCCTGCGCTCAACCCCCAACAGACAAGGACCAATTTCGACCGCTTTGCATTGCTCGCGGCGCCAGGGCTGATTTATCTTGCGGCCATCTATGCCCTGCCGCTTGTCCTGCTGTTAATCAAAAGCTTTAGTGGTCCACAGGGCGGGTTCTCACTTGCCGGCTACGTTGAATTCTTTGGCGATCCTTTCCATCTGAACATTCTCTGGCGAACAGTGCGCGTTGCGTTCCTGACGACTTTGCTTGCCCTACTCCTGGCCTACCCGACAGCGTTCGCGCTTGCCCGCGCAACCGGTTGGGTGCAAACCGTCATTTTGACCGCGATGGTTTTGCCGCTGGCGGTTGGCGTCATTGTGAAGGCGTTTGCCTGGTCGATTCTGTTTCGCAGCGACGGCGCGCTCAATAAGACCCTCATGGCGCTGCAGATCACCGACAGCCCTATCCGCCTGCTTTACACAGAACCAGCACTCATCATCGGCGCAGCGAATGTGTTTTTGCCGTTTATGGTGTTGCCGATATACGCCGTCGTCCGCCAGCTTGACCGGCACCTGCCTGATGCTGCCGCGTCGCTTGGCGCCGGACCCTTCTTCAGATTCTTCCGAGTCACCGCCCCTCTGACCATGCCGGGCGTGATTGCCGGTTCGGCATTTGTGTTCTCGATGGCTGTTTCGATGTATGTGATTCCCAGCCTGATAGTGGGTGAGCGCAATCAGACAGTCTCAATGCTGATTGCGAGATCCTTTCTGTTTCTTCGCGACGAACAACTCGGTTCGTCCATGTCGGCCGTATTGCTCCTGATTGCCGTTGGTGTCGTGCTGCTCAGTAGCTGGCTGGTCAGGCGCGCAGCCGGAGCCGGCCGATGACCGCCGTCGATCGATTCGCGCGCTGGGTAAGCTGGGGGGTTGCATTTGCCGTCGTGGTGTTCCTGATGGTGCCGCTTGTTATCACTGTTGTCGTGTCATTTACTTCTTCATCCATTTATACACTGCCTCCGCCTGAGTGGTCGCTCAAGTGGTATCAAACACTTGGCAGAAAATCGGGACTCGCTGATGCTGTCTGGTTGTCGATCAACCTGGCCATCATGTCCACGGCTATTTCACTCGTGCTTGGCACTGCTGCCGCCATGGCGGTGGTTCGCGGCCAGTTCAGAGGCAAGGAAGCGATTGCCACCTTCGCCGTGTCGCCACTCATGATGCCCGGTCTGGTCGTGGGTGTTGCGATGTTGCAGTTTTTCCGAGAGATGGGATTTCGTGATGCCTACTTTGGTCTGCTGCTTGGCCATATCGTCATCACGCTGCCGTTCGTGATGCGAACGCTGCTCGCTGCGCTTGAGAATTTTGATTTCTCGTTGGTCGATGCTGCGCGCACACTTGGCCGAAGCTATCCCGGTGCCGTGCTCAAGGTACTCGCACCCAACCTCGCACCCGCATTCCTGACGGCTGGTTTGTTCGCCTTTTTGGCTTCGATGGACAACTATCCGATCTCCATTTTCCTGACAGATGCACGCAACAAAACGCTACCGATCAAGATGCTGCAATATCTTGAAGAGCAACCTGACCCCACCATAGCGGCCATCTCAAGCGGCCTGATCCTGCTCGCCCTGATCGTGCTTATGATCGGGTCACGCACGGTGGGCCTGAACCGTATGATCCAGGGGTGAACAAGATTAGTACTCAACACAATGAGCTGGAGCCAAGCGAACCCCGCCGTGTTGGCGACGACAGACGCGACTTAGCCGGATATGGGCGCAAGCAGCCTGATGCGCCCTGGCCAAACAGCGCCCGATTAGCAGTCTCGGTCGTTGTCAATGTCGAGGAAGGCGCCGAATTATCAATCGCTGACGGTGACTCGCGTAACGAAAGCATCCATGAAATTCGTGAAGAAGTGCTCGGCGCTGCCGACCCCTGCATGGAAAGTCATTTTGGGTACGGGCCGCGCGCCGGCTACTGGCGAATTGTTGACTTGCTCGACAAGTACGGCGTTGGCGCGACCTTCTCGAGCTGTGGCCGCGCGGCTGAACGAACGCCCTGGCTCTTGCGAGATGCGGTTTCTCGCGGCCACGAAGCCAGTTGTCATAGCTGGCTTTGGCAATCGCATGCAGGACTGGATGAAGAGACCGAGCGTGCGGTGATTGCCCGCACACATCAGGCAGTGGGCAATGCAGCGGGTGTTGCGCCTGTCGGATGGCACACCCGCTCTGCCTCAACACTGGCAACGAGGCGTCTGCTCGTGGAGCATGGCGGCTTTCTGTATGACTCGGATGCCTACGATGATGACATTCCCTACCAGCTCGCTGTCGCAGACAAACAGCATTTAGTAATGCCTTATGCGTTTGACACGAACGACATGCGGTTTCAACCCGGTGGCGGATTCATCCAGGCCAAAGACTTTTCTGAATACTGTCTCGGTGCATTTGACTGTCTACTGGGCGAGGGAGAACGCGCTGCACGATTGATGTCAATCGGCCTACACTTACGCATAATCGGCCGGCCGGGTCGCATAGGCGGACTTGAAACTGTGCTTAAAGCGCTGTCCTCAACCCCAGGCGTTTGGCTTGCCACCCGCGCCGATATTGCGCGCTGCTGGTTGGATCGACCCAAATGAACATCTTGATTCTGAACCCCAACATGTCTACAGACATGACAGAGGGACTGGTGCAGGCAGCCAGTCAGGTAGCTGCAAGCGAGACCGTTCTGATCCCGGCCACGGCCAGTCGGGGCTTCCCCTACATTTCCTCCCGAGCCGAAGCGCAGATCGCGGGCGAGATTGTGTTGGAAGTGATCGCCGAACACATCGCCAATATCGACGCGGTCGTCATTGCCGCTTTCGGAGATCCGGGTCTACACGCCGCCCGCGAGTTGTTTGATATCCCGGTAATCGGGATGGCCGAGGCCGCAATGTATAACGCCTGCTTTCTCGGTGAGCGATTCGCCTATGTCACGTTCAGTCGTCATCTGGCGTCCTGGTATGAAGCGGGTGTTCAGCAAGCGGGACTGCTCCCGCGCTTTGCCGGCGTGCACACACCCACTGAAAACATGGGCGCCATTAGCCAGGTCCAAAGCGATCTGCGCGCCCCGCTGATTGCGCTGGTCGAGCGAGCCGCCACGCAAGCGTCTGCCGATGTTGTCATTCTGGCAGGCGCTCCCCTTGCGGGCATGGCGAACACGATTGAGGATTCGGCCGCGGTCTTGCTCGACCCGATATCTACCGCTGTGTGCCAGGCAGAGTCGCTGGTTCGCCTGGCCCCGCTTGGCGCTAACCGAGGCCGTTTCCGACGGCCACCGGGTAAGCCCGCAACCGGCCTGGCGGTGCCCCTCGCCCAGTGGATAGCGCGGCCAGATGAAGCGTGAGATAAATAGCGCCTGGCTCACGCTGATTGCGGTCTCGATGTAAACCAGTGTGTCGGCACGACAGAGATAGTCGAAAACTCTTACACATTGTCATACACTGTGTAGTCCGACGCCAAGCGTGCCCTGGCACAGAACCTTCTGCTTTACGGACTGACAGAACGAGCGGCAATAAAGCCGCACAGGCCCACTAGCGCCTTAACCAGGCTTAACCGAATCTGCTCGGGCCTGTTCATTGCGCTCATGGTGGTTATTGGTGTGTTTGCGGCTAGTCGCTTCATCGACATGTATGCGCCGGACTCCTCGGCCATCGAAGTGCCCTATCTCAGTGGCGGCGCTCAAGCGGGCGTGACTGCCCCTCGAATGATTCAAAACAGTCTGAGTGGTCACGATCAATCGATCTTGCATTCTCTGGACCGCCCTCTCGACACCCCCCTTTGGGTCTGGCTCAAGGTCAGTGAGTCAGCGGTTGCGGTTGCCAAACCGGTTATCTTCGATTTGAGGATGCTAAGAGCTGAGCAATACTCATTCTGGTTGATGCCACAAGACACGACGCTTGCGCCACGCGAGATTTCGCGGTCAGTCGTCAGCGGCGAAGGCGGCCTATATATTGTGCTGCCTGCGGTGGGTTTTGCGTATGACCTCGTCGGTGAGATTCACTCACCCTACGGATGGAAACCAAGCATCAATGCCTGGCATGGTTTGTCATTGGAAAACCTGCAAAAAGGGTTTACCAAGACTGGCGCTTCACTCTATGTGGTGTTTCTGGCGCTGGCAATGGTCAGTCTTTGCATCGCTGTCGTGAACCGCAGCCAGGTGTTCATTGTGTTTGCCGGATGGTTGATTGCCTCAATCATGATTACCGGCTTTAACTACGGCTGGGATTTTTCGTGGCTTGGCGTCCCGTTCACGGGCGCCGGACTGTCTATTGGTCTCATGACTACAGTCTTGAGCGCTTACGGCTTCCTAAGCGGCTTCTTGTTTTTGTCAATATTTGGGCAACACCTGAAAGACTCTTGGATTGCGTTCGCTTTGCAGCTTTGCATTACCGGCTTCTTTGTGACCGCCATCGTCGGCGCGTTTGCGCCGCTATCTGTTTTCATGACGCTGATCTGGAGCAATGGTCTGTTCGGCATTGCGTGTATCGCACTTGGCCTGATCAAAGTCATCGGTCGCGGCGCGCGCTTAACGGCCTGGCTCTATGCTTGTAGCTACGTTTTCCTCATTTCCGGCGTCACCGCCGAGATCTTCTATCAGATCGGTTTTTTGCCTGGCTTGAGAGATGTCATCTCGGCAGCAGGCAGCTCTATCGCCTCGGCAATCGTGATGACCGTAACGCTGGCCGTTCAGTTCCGAGATGAGCGTTCAGCCCGTCAAATTGCCCAACAAGGTGAGATGAACGCGCTCAAGCGGCTGGAAGGTGTCTACAACCGATCACCGGTGGGCTTATTTAGTCTCGATGAACATGGCGCTCTGATCTCGTCAAATACGGCATTTAGACGCTTCATTGATCCAGAGGGAAAACGTCAGGACCTACCTAGCTTTGACGATTTCTGGCATGCCGGCCTGGACAAGATCTGCGCCAACATGACACGTCGCTTTATGGGTCACTCCGAGGAAGTGTGCCTCACTCATGATGATGGCGAGAGCCAGTGGTTTGCCGTCAGATTGTCAGCCGGCACCGAGGGTTTTGATGGAAGCATCACGGATATTTCATGGCGCAAGCAGGCCGAGCAAAAGCTATCGTACCTCGCAACGAACGACCCAGTCACGGGCGCGCTCAATCAACATGGGCTGAACTCAGCACTGAAAGAGCGCATTAACAAGAAGCGCGCCGGTGTGTTTGGGCAAATCGCGTTCGACCACTTTGCCTACATCCTGCGTATTCAGGGCTTTGATATTGGCGACAAACTCCTGGCAATCCTGGTTCGGGAAATCCAACAGGCGTTACCCAACGCACTGACTGCTCGTGTCAGCGATAGCGTCTACTTGTTAGTTGATGATATCTCGCCGGATGAAGTCAAAGCCGCCTTAGAAACCCGATTTTCAGCGCTCGTTAAAACTGGCGTGGTAATTGGCGAGATCGTGTTGCCGTCAAGTTTTAGCGCGGGCATATGCCGACTCGATGGTTGCGAGAAAATCACTGAGGCCTTCACCCGGGCAAAACTCGCGTTTGAGATCGCAGTCGAACAACAACACAAATGCGCTGTAATCACTGATGATCAGTCAGTACAGGCTATCCGGCAACTTGATGATATTCGCGCATCACCCACCCAAAGAGATCAGCCCGATATGGGTCGCTTCTTCCTCTTGGCGCAACCTGTTATCAACCTGCAATCCCTAAACTCACCCTTAAGCTTTGAACTCTTGCTTCGCATGCGTGATGACAATGGTGAAGCCGTACTGCCAAGCCAGTTTCTGCCGGCCGCTGAGAAGGTTGGGCTGATGAGCACGCTCGATCGGTTCGTCTTCAATCAGGTCATCAGACTCGTCGAGTCGGGGGATTTACCCATCTATCGTCTCGAACATGTTTCGATCAACCTAAGCGGCAGCTCACTGAACGACCCAGCATTCTTGAAATCCTTTTATCAACAAGTGGCGAACTCAAAGGTAGATGCGGCGCACTTTTGCTTCGAAGTAACAGAAAGCGTAGCACTTAACAGCTACGACCAAACCAAAGGATTTCTAACAGCTCTGCGTGCGCTGGGCGCACACACGGCTATTGATGATTTCGGTGCTGGCCATAGTTCTGTTCACTACCTCAGTGAACTCTCGCCCGACTACCTAAAGCTCGATGGGTCTTTGGTAAAAGACATGCTCGAAAACTCGGTGCATCAGTCCTACCTGGAGAAGATGGTAGCGCTGGCGCATGAGATGGGGGTTAAGTGCATTGCCGAGTATGTTGATTCTCAAGACTGCCATAACGCACTCATTGAGATGGGGGTTCGCTACGGCCAGGGCAATCTCTATTCGCCACCGATTGAGATTGCGGATGCAGCAGACTTTTGCAAGCGATGGCAAACCATGCACTCAAGTCTGCCGACAGCGCACGGCGAACTCTCTGCTCAAAATCTGAATTGACTCATTGAACCGGGCGAATCTTCAATGCGTATCGCGATCGAATTGGCGCAACTGTTCATAGCGGCCGATGAGCCTTTTTGCGTTCGTCACGGTGGGAACCTCCACGAGCGACCCGTCTAGCTCAACGCGGTCCAGGCCGCGCTGGCGAGCCTCTTCAAATGTGCCGACAACCCGCCGGGCATTGGCGACCGCATCGTCTGAGGGGGTGAGTAGGCGGTTAATCGCCTTCGCATGATCCGGATGTACAGCGCTCTTCGCCCGGTAACCCAGTCGGCGGGCGTGCTCAACTTCCCGCTCAAATATCGCCTGACCTGAAGCCCAGGTATAGGGATAGTCAATCGCCTCAACTCCCACTGCGCGACATTCGACTAAAAATCTCTGCCGGCAGTATTGCAACTCTAACGCGTCAGGTTCGCGTTCCGCGCCGAGGTCAGTCGCCAGATCTTCTGACGCAAGGAGGCAAGCCTTCACTCGTGGGCTCGCCGTCGCAATTGCAATCGTATTGACAAGGCCTTTGGCCGATTCAATGTTGGGCAGGATTTCAGTTGAACCAGCTTCTATCCCAAGCTGTAACTCGTACGCGTCAATCGCTCGGGCAAGTGAGATGATTTGATCCGCGCCATCGACTTTTGGCATCGCAACGATGTCTGGCTGGCCCGGCATGATGGCTTGCAAGTCTGCAATGCCGTCGGCCTCATGCAAGGGATTGATTCGCACTGCGCAAAGAACGCCCGTGTCTCGCCAAGCCGCGAGCACCCGCGGTGATAATCGCCGGGCCATCGGTCGATTCTCAGGCGTTGTGAAATCTTCAAGCTCCTGCATTAACACGTCGGCCTGAGTTGCTGGTGCCGCCAGAAGCGCCTGCTCGTCAGCTCCCGGCACGAAAAGCCAAGAGCGACGGCAATGAGGCGGACGCCGGCGTGCAGTTGTCAAACTCATTGTCATTCCTCAAGAGTCCCAGGCCAACTCGCTTTGAGTAGCCGGGATAAACCACGATCACGCAACACCTTATCGCCAGTCTGGCACCGCGCACAGTAGTTGGTTTCGTTTGTGGCGTAACGAATACGCTGTACCTTGGCGCCGCACACCGGACACGGTTCACCGAATTTCCCATGCACCGCCATTTCATCGTGAAACGCCGTAACTTTGCTTGGAAACCCGCCGTGGCTTTTGCATTGCTCCCGCAGACGCTCGGTCCATTGTTCGAGCACGTCGCGGATGGCGTCATATAAGCGTCGAAGAGTTTCGTCGTCGGCCTTCCCGGTTTGAATCATGGGGCTTAGCTTCGCCCGGTGGAGAATTTCGTCTGAATAGGCATTCCCAATGCCCGACAGGATTTTCGGATCGGTCATCGTTCGCTTCAGCGTGTGGTTCTCTGCTCGTACGCGGCGACAAAACTCATCAAAACTTGTCTGCATGACTTCAAGTCCACCGGGGTCAAGCGCTCTTAGTGCTTCCGCACCCTGGAGCAAGTGAATTGAGGCACGACGCTTTGTCCCGGCTTCAGTCAAATAGAGCGCGCCAGTCGTGAAATCGAATCTGGCGAGCAATTGCTTACCGGATGGTGGCTTACGCGCTTTGCCAGTGCCTGACGGTTTATCAAACCATTGCAGGCGGCCGGCAATCATCAAGTGGATGACCAGCCAGTAGTCATCAGCCAGGCCAAAGACGATTCGTTTGCCCATTCGCTGGACCGTCTGGACTTCGCGTTCATCAACAGCAAATATCGGGGGCACCGCCGTTCGCATGACAAACGGATTGCGGATTACGACCTGCTGCAACTCTTGGTTCAGCACTTTGGCAGACAGGGCCTCCCGGTATACCTCTATATCTGGAAATTCAGGCATCTGATTTGGCTCCGGCCCAGGCAAAGCGGTTTCGATGACAAGCAGAGCGTTTCTATCACAGAGGGCATCGTCTACCTGTCGCGCGGAAATGTGAACAGGCGTTTCAACGTATATTAACGGTGAGCATCCGCAATCAACCCAGGGGTCATCGTGTCACAGACAAACTTGAGCCGCGAGGCGCAGGTCTCACAACTGATTGAACAAACCCGTCAAGTTCTGACTGACGGCGAACTCGCGCGCGAGCAACTAAACACCATTCGAGCTCTGGTCGAACAGCTCGCGGCCAGAGCAGGTCTCTGGAACGCGCAAGACTTCCCCGACCCGGCCGAAAACGAGTTTCAAAGCCGGTATCGCTTAGGCGCCGAATCAGACGATGGCATCACGCTCTACTTGAACGTGATGCGGCCAGGCAAAGTGATTAAGCCGCACGACCACACCACCTGGGCTTGCATCGCTGGCGTGGAAGGCGTCGAGATGAATACCCGATACGACCGTACTGACGACCAATCAGTGCCCGGCAAGGCAAGCATCACGGCAACCGAGACCATCGCACTGGGGCCCGGCAAATCGATCGGTTTGATGCCTGATGACATTCACAGCGTGCGCATTGAAGGCGAGCACTGCATTCGTCATCTTCATCTGTATGGCAGGCCCCTAGAAAACTTAGATGCACGCAAATCTTTTGATCTGGAACGGGGCACCTACCAGATCATGGATATTGGCGTGAAATCCAAAGGCTGACTACCTATGACAACCACGCCACCCAATGCGAGCGCCCAAACCGTTAAGGCCTGGCTGCATGACGGCAACGAAATTGCACTGCTAGACCTGCGCGAGCATGGCCAATACGGTGAATCTCATTTGTTCTATGCCATTCCATTGCCCTACAGCCAGCTCGAAGTTAGAGCCCCTGTCTTATTGGCCCGCTATTCAGTGCGCACCGTCATCTATGACGATGGCGATGCCTCCGTGACCACGCCGGCATACCAGCGCCTGATGGCCATGGGCTTCACCGATGTAACGGTACTCGAAGGTGGCACAAAAGCATGGCAGGCCGCAGGCTATGAGCTCTTCAAGGGCGTCAATGTGCCGTCAAAGACATTTGGCGAAATGGTTGAACACCAGCTGCATACACCGTCGCTGACCGCTGAAGCGTTATTCAAACGTCAGCAAGCAGGCGAGAAACTGGTCGTGCTAGACGGTCGACCGTTTGAAGAATTCAGGAAGATGAGTATTCCGGGAGCCGCCTGCTGCCCCAACGGCGAACTTGCACTCCGGTTAGGCGAATTCGTTGAAGACGAAGACACCGTGGTGGTGATCAACTGTGCCGGCCGTACGCGCAGCATCATTGGGGCTCAGACGCTCGTTGATTTTGGTGTTCGTAATCCTGTTTTTGCCCTTGAAAATGGCACTCAGGGTTGGTTCCTCGCGGGCTATCAACTTAACCATGGTCGTGAGCAAAGGCATTCGCAGACTCTACCTCATGACCTTGACCAACGTCAGGAGCAGGCGCAAAACATGGCCAGGCGCTTCGCCGTGCCAATGCTCGCTGACCATGAAGCGCAGGCCATTTTGGATCAGTCTGATTCCAGCGCCTATCTGCTCGACGTTAGAACACCGGAAGAATTCGCAGCGTCTACCCTGCCCGGTGCCCGGCACGCGCCAGGAGGACAACTCATTCAGGCTAACGATCAGTTCGTCGCGGTCAGAAGCGCAAAGCTCGTCTTGTTTGACAGCGACGGTGTGCGTGCGCCGGTTGTCGCAAGCTGGATGCGTCAGCTCGGTTTTCATGCCAGCGTACTGACTGACGGTATTAAGAGTCAGGTCAAGGCCGCACTCGCACCTGAGTCAAGTCTGCCTAAACTCCCGCTCATCGCCATCACTGACCTTATAGAGGCATTGCGCCAGCAAGAACGCGTATTGGTCGATCTTCGTAGTAGCGCGTCCTTTTGGAAGCAACACGTCACGGGGTCGCACTGGTCGATTCGTCCAGGACTCGTGGCGCTCGCGCAAGCACTGGGCAAGCCGCTCGCGCTGCTCACTGATCGACCAGCCCTGGCGCAAGCTGCTGCTATTGATCTGACAGAAGCCGGACTTCCTGAGCCAGTGCTTGTCGACGGATCGCTTGCCGATTGTGAGGCCGCCGGCCTGTCGACGAGCAGCATCGAGAACGTCAACGCCTCTCAGGGATGGCTCGACTACTTGTTTTTTGTTCATGACCGCCACGACGGTAACCGAGAAGCCTCTCTCCAATACCTGGAATGGGAAACCGGTCTGCTCGCGCAACTGGATAAGCAGGAAAAGTCAGCCTTCCAGATTGGCGACCAATCGGCCGGCCCCCAGGCAAGCGCGACCTGAGGATTTCTTTCAATCATGAAGCTTAGTCGGAACACCCGCCTGATGGCGCATCGCAAACCCAGGCGGGTAACCAATGAACCCGCACCGGTTAATCCGACCGTCATGCGCGCGTCAACGCTCGCCTACGACAGCGTCGCTGACCTCAACGCGGCGCGCGCCCGGCGCACCACTCAGCAAACCCTGTCTTACGGCGCGCGAGGCACCTCAACAACCCAAGCGCTGGAAGACGCCCTTACCGACCTTGAAGGCGGTGCCCGGACGCAGCTTTACCCGACCGGGCTCGCGGCAATTGCCGGTGTGTTGTTAAGCACGCTGAAGCCGGGTGATCATCTATTGATCACTGACGCCGCCTACACACCAGCCCGTCAGTTGGTCAACAAGATGCTTGGGCCCATGGGCATTGATTGCGAGTTTTATGCGGCGAACGGCCATGACCTGGCGAGCAGGATCCGCGCTGATACCCGCATGGTCTACGCCGAGCTGCCCGGCTCCCTGTTGTTTGAAATGACCGATTTTCCAAAGCTGGTTGCGGCTGCAAAAGCGGTCAATGCGCTTGTCGTTGTCGACAACACATGGGCGTCGGGCTGGTTGTTTAATCCGCTTCACCACGGTGCTGACGTTTCGATCCTCGCGGTCACGAAATACATCGGCGGCCACTCTGATCTGGTGATGGGCGCTGCAGTTTGTAACGAGCAGGCCTATCGCGCGGTGGGCGATGGCGCAGCCTTGATGGGCCAAACCTGTAGCCCAGATGATGCCTATCTGGCCTTGCGAGGCCTGAGAACGCTCGGCGCCAGGCTGGCGGTACACGGCGAACAGGCACTCAGCGTGGCTCGCTGGCTGGAGCAACAATCACCTGTGAGTCGTGTTCACTGCCCGATGCTTGAAAGCGACCCCGGTCATACCCTCTGGAAAAGAGACTTCAATGGCGGAAACGGCTTACTCACTATCGAATTGAAAGACCCCTCTATCCCAAAGAGAGATACGTTTATCGATGCGCTGAAGCTGTTTGTGATTGGCGCCTCCTGGGGCAGCTTTGAAAGTCTGTCACTCCCCGCAGACCCGCAAGCCAGCCGTAGTGTCGATCAGGCGGACGTGAGCGGTACCTATGTTCGGCTGCATGTGGGGCTGGAATCAGTCGATGACCTGCTGGCCGATTTGACTCAAGCATTCGCTGCTGCCGAGCACGTTAGCTAAGCCAGGCGCGTGCTTGTGTAGCGCGGTAACATTCGTATTGACATCACAACTTAAGGAGAAGACAGATGGCTAAAACCCCATCATTGACCGCACTACTCGGACTGCTGGCTGTGGCCGGCTACCAAAACCGCGACAAAATTGGCGATCTGATCGGTAAGGCAAAGGATGCGCTAGGCCAGCCAGGCAAGTCCGCATCAGGCTCTGACGGCCAGCCTGCACTAAATGATTTTGGTCAAATGTTCGATGACAACAAAGCCGGCGATACTTTGTCGTCAGGCTTGGGAGATGTCGTCGATGAGTTCAAACAGGCAGGACACGCCGACACCGCCGATAGCTGGGTGGGCCAATCTGCCAATCAGCAACTCAACCCGGCAACGCTGCAATCGACCCTGGGCGACGACACGCTCAACGACATTGCAGCCAAAACCGGCTTGAGCAAAGCCGATATTCTGGCCAGGCTGTCCTCTTCCCTGCCAGACGCGATTGATAACTTCACGCCAGATGGCCGCCTACCAAGCGCCAGCGAAGCGTCCAGATTCAAGTAGCGTCAACTACGGCACAATAGTCGCTAGCCCCTGTAACCCTCTCTGACCCCCTCTGACTCCTTTGCAAACCCAGAAATCTCATGAGCACTGACACCACAATCCAATCCTTCCAGACAGATGTGATCGACGCATCGGCCGATGCGCTGGTGCTTGTCGATTTTTGGGCAGAGTGGTGTGGTCCGTGCAAGTCGCTCGGGCCCATCCTCGAGAAGCTTGAGGCCGACTATGGTGGGCGCGTAAAACTGGTTAAGGTCGACACGGAAGCTGAGCAACAACTCGCGCAGCATTTTCAGATTCGATCACTGCCAACCGTTTTTGCGTTTTTGAACGGGCAACCGGTCGACCAGTTTCAGGGGGCGCTTCCCGAGGGACAAATCCGGGAGTTTATTGACCGGCATCTGCCCAATCCGGCAGAGGCCGAATTTGAACTGGCCGCCAAGGCACTCAACGAGGGTGATCAGGCGACCGCGCTTGAGCATGCCAAACGCACGGTATCGCTAGACCCCAATCACGACACGGCTCGGCTTCTGATTGCGCAACTACAGTTGGCGGCAGGCGATCCGGGCGCCGCGCAGAGTCAGATGGACGCGCTTTCAGCAGCCTCACTCGCCAATCCGCAGGTGGCCGAATTGGCAGAGCAGATTGCTCAGGCGTTTGAAGCGACTCAGGTACCGCCGCCCACGGAATTGCTGCAAAAAGTTGAGGCGGCCCCCACTGACCCTCAAGCCAGAGCCGATCTGGCCGAGCACTACATCACTCACAAGATGTGGGACGAAGCGCTTGAGCAGTTGCTTGAAATCGTCAAACATGACCGCGAGTTCCGGGAAGACTTTGGGCGTACGAAAATGATTGAGGTTTTCAAGCTCGCGGCAGAGCAGCCTACGGTTGTCAGCGCCTGGCGTCGTAAGCTTGGGTCGACTCTAAACGTCGTGTAACGATGTAAGCCGGCTGTTGGCCAACTGACTCATCGCCATGGTTCAACGACTCCTGCTTCAATTTTCCCCGCGTCAAACCAAACCCTGGCGGCGCGCAGCCATTTTAGTAACGCTTGCCCTGCTGGCGGCCTGTACAACGGTCCAGACAACTGCGCCCGGGACCGTTGGGGTGGATCGTACCCAGCGCTTCTCCACCCTTATCTCGGAGCAAGAGTTGGAGCAAGGGTCCCGGCAGGCGTACCAAGAAATCATTGGGAAGTCGGAAGCCGAAAACACGCTAAACCCAGATGCCGCGCAAACCAAACGCGTGCGCGATATTGCCGAGCGGCTGATTGCCCAAATGGGCGTGTTTCGCGAAGACGCGGCAAGCTGGGACTGGGAAGTCAATGTGATTGAGTCTGAGCAGATCAACGCCTGGGCGATGCCTGGCGGCAAGATGGCCGTATACAGCGGCATCATTGAAAAGCTCGAACTGACTGATGATGAACTCGCCGCCATCATGGGCCATGAAATCGCCCATGCACTTCGTGAACACGGACGCGAACGTGCATCCACCGCGGCCGGTCAGGGGATTTTTGCGCGGGTTGTGGGTGTGGCAACCGGCACCCGGCTCGGTGAGCAACTGGCTAACGCAGCCTTGCAAGTCGCCGTGGGGCTGCCAAACTCACGAACGCAGGAAAGCGAGGCCGATCTCATCGGCGTGGAGTTGTCCGCCCGTGCAGGCTTTGACCCTGCGGGCGCAGTGAGCCTTTGGGAAAAAATGGCCGAGGCTTCCGGCGGAAAAAATCAACCGGCGTTTCTCTCGACTCACCCGTCTGCCTCAGAGCGAATTGACGAACTGAAACTCGTGGTTGAAAAAGTTCGGCCGCTTACCCAGTCAAGTTCGAACTAGGCCCTAGGTTTGACTAGCAACGCGCCTAAGCGACTCCACAACATTGGCGGCCGCGGCTGATAATCGCTGACGACGGCGTGTCACGATACCGATCGTGCCAAGGTCACCTGGCAGCGTTAGGTCAAGCACACGCAACGCAGGATGCTGGGCATAGTGCCTGGCCACCTCTTTAGACAACACCGCAACCGATTTCTGCGTGGTCTGCGCGAGCGTTGTCGCCAACAAGGTTGAAGCGGTTTCGACAACGCGCAGGGGTAAGGCCAGGCCTGCCGCATAGAAAACCGCATCAACTCGCATACGCAGCGGACTTGCCGGCGGCGGCAAGACCCAAAGATCCTCCATTAAGTTATCCAGGAACAACTGACGCTTGCGCCCGCGCCGCTGTGCGGGATGCTCAGCGCTGGCAATCAACTCCAAAGGCTCATGAACCAGTGCCTCAAATGTGAGGTCGTCCGCCCGCACGCTTGCCGGCACCTGTCCCACAACAAGATCAAGCTCACCGCGTTCGAGCATGGGCACCAACGTGCCGCTGGTTTCGACCGTGACTGATACCGACAGTCGCGGTTGTTCGGCCAGGAGTTGTGCGAGCGCCGGCGACGTCAACTGCGGCAGCGATCCCACAACCGCACCAATCGATACCCTGCCCTGCGCGCCCAGCAACGTCTGAGCCAGGGCATCTCGGGCCGCGCCAATCTCACCGAGCGCGGCCTGAGCATGGCGAATCATGATCACCCCGTATTCGGTCGGCTTGAGCCCGCGAGGTAAGCGCTCGAACAGGGGCAATTGCAGAAGATCTTCCAGTTGTGCAAGTAACTTGGTTGCCGCCGGCTGCGTAATGGACAACGTCCGCGCCGCCTGACTCAGACTCGACTCCCCGGATAAGGCTTGTAGTAACAGTAAGTGGCGGGTTCTGAGTTGCTGCCGCAGGCGCCACTCCTGCGGCAGTTTGGCGTCGCTTGCCGGCCCATGCTTAGCTGATGGATTCAAACTCATCTCTCTCAAGACAGTGCCCTGCAGGACATTCCATTTGGTTATGGATAGATGATAAACCATCGATTGACGGTTATAGCGAGCAGGCCTAGATTCTTGTTTGAAATCAGTAATTGCCAGGAAAAGCGCTATGTCACCTACTCACAACCTTCCTTTGATCGCACTTGCCATGGGCGACCCCTGCGGCATCAGTCCGGAACTGACCGCATGCCTGGTGTCCGATGAGGAAGTGGCAAACACGGCCAGACTCGTGGTCATTGGTGACGCCCGTGTCCTCGCCATGGGCGCAAAAGATGCCGGCATCAGCCTGTCCGTCCCCAGCCTCGATGACCCTCTGGCCGATGTGCCGGGCCATCGCCTGATTGATCACGGCAACTGTGATCCGGCGGCGATCGTGCGCGGTGAAGTGTGCCTGCAGGGTGGCCAGTTCTCATTACAAAACTTCGTCCAGGCGCTTGAACTGGGTCGCGAAGGCAAAGTTGGCGCCGTAACGTTTACGCCTTTCAACAAACAAGCTATGCGTCTGGCCCGACCCGGTTATGAGGATGAAATTGCGGTCATTACCGAGACGCTTGGTGCGAGCCGTGACGGTCGCGAGTTCAATATTCTTGAAGGGCTCTGGAATGCGCGCGTCACCTCGCATATCCCCCTAAAAGACGTCTCGTCTTACCTCACAGTCGATCGCATCGTCGATGCTGCGGTGCTCGCTGACCAGTGTCTGCGAGAAGCTGGATTCAATCCACCGCGTATTGCGGTTGCCGCACTAAATCCGCATGCTGGCGATGGTGGCACTTTTGGCCGCGAAGAGATTGATGTGCTTGAGCCAGCTATTGCCAAAATGCAGGCCCAGCAACTTCATGTCGTGGGGCCGGTGCCCGCCGATACGGTATTTGTGAGAGCCCAGAAAGGCGAATTTGACGCCGTACTGACGATGTATCACGACCAGGGACAAATTGCGATGAAACTCCTTGGCTTTGAGCGTGGCGTGACCTACCTGGGCGGATATGCTGTGCCCATCGTGACACCTGCACATGGCACTGCGTATGACATTGCCGGTAAGGGGGTTGCCGATATCAAAGCCAGTCGCAACGCCATCTTGCTCGCAGCCAAAATGGCCAATGCTGCACAGACCGCTGACACGAGGGCTGCCGCCTAAACACGACTTTTAAAACGGCCTTGACTTAAAAGCCACCCATACCAGAGCACGGAGACACATATGAAAACAAAATTGAATGGTCAACCTCACCTGAGCAAACAACGCCGCTTGCTCGGCGCAACTCTGTCCGCCATTGGTGCAATGGGCGTCACCGGTGCGGTGGCAGTAGGAACCGCCCTCGCACCCGTAACCGCAAGCGCGCAGGGTCAGGAAATCATTTTTGCTATTAGCGCTAACACGGGCTCATTGCAGCAACAAACCGCCGCCGAGTACACCAAGCGTGTCAATGAGAAGCTCGCTGGCAAGGCGACTGTTAAGTTATTCGATAACTCGCAACTTGGCAAAGACAAAGACTTGCTTCAAAAGATGAAGCTCGGCTCGGTCCACCTGTCTATGCCATCGTCAATCATGTCGTCCATTACCGATGAGTTCGCCCTGTTCGACATGCCGTTTCTTGTGAAAGACCGCGCACACGTCGGCGCAATTGTCGACAAAGTGTTCTGGCCCAAGATCGCGCCGAAGGCCGAGGACAAAGGCTACAAAGTGCTTGGCGTCTGGGAAAACGGCGTTCGCAACATTACAAACAGCAAGCAGGCCATCAATACGCCTGCGGACCTGGCCGGGCTGAAGATTCGTACGCCTAAGTCAAAGTGGCGGGTGAAGATGTTTGAAACCTGGGGTGCCAACCCAACGCCCATGGCCTTCTCAGAAGTATTTGTTGCCTTGCAAACGGGTGTCATGGATGGTCAGGAGAATCCCAACACCAACATCTGGAGCGCCAAGTTCCAGGAAGTTCAGCAACATCTGAGCGTGACGGGCCATGTGTATAGCCCTTCCTATCTGACCACGGGCAAAACAGTCTTTGGCAAACTTGATCCGGCCATTCAAAAAGTGCTGGCTGACACCGCCATCGAAATGCAGGCGTGGGCGCGGGCTAAAGGCGAAGCAAGCGATGCTGACCTGCAGGCCAAACTCGAGGCTGCCGGCATGAAAGTCAACGTGGCCGATCGCGCGGCGTTTGTTTCCGCCTCCAAGCCCATTTACGCTGACTTTGCCAAAGAAGTCCCTGGCGGTCAGGCACTGATTGATGCCGCTTTAGAGCTGAGTCAGTAAGCCTGTGAGTGTCCGTGATGTCTACGGGCATGTACTGGCCGCTGTCACTCTGACGCTCCTGGCGGCGCTTGCGGTGGTGGTGTTGTATGCCGTCGCCGCGCGAACCGCTGGGAGCTCGCCCATCTGGTATGACGAGGTCGCCTCAGTGATGCTGGCATGGCTCAGCTTCCTGGGCGCGGCGCTCGCTGCACTCAAACACGCCCATCTGAACTTTGAGACTTTGCTGGTCAGCCGCGCGTTGCCACTTCGAAGAGTTCTCTTTGTGTTCGGAGAACTTGTTTTCATTGGTGTTTTCCTGTTGATAGCCTGGGCGGGCTGGCGCATCCTTGAAATATTTGGCGATGAAACACTCACTTCGCTGCGATTCGTACCGCTTTGGCTTGTTCATAGCGTTGTGCCTGTTGGTGCAATTCTGACGATTGTTTCGCGCCTGCTCGTAATGAAAGACAACTGGCAGCGCGTGATGTCCGGGCGCGATGCCGAAAGCGATGAGATCGCAGAAGAAATCGACCGGGCTGAAGCCGAACTGCGCAAGCAAGAGATCCGCCCTTCATGAGAAACATCCCATGACCGAAGTCATGATCATGCTGATCATGTTTGCGCTGATCGCCATCGGCATTCCAATTGCGGTATCGATTCTTGCGGCGGCGCTGGTCGGTGTCTGGATGCTGCGTGGTGAGCTTGGCTTCCTGAATGCAGCGCTGGCCTACTTTGATGCGGCCACCAGCTTTCCACTTATTGCTATTCCGCTGTTTGTACTGGCCGGTTCCTTGATGAATACCGGTGGTATATCGCGTCGGCTAATTGCATTTGTGTCGTCAATTATTGGCTTCATGCGCGGTGGCCTGGCCATGGTGAACGTTGGCGTTTCGCTTTTCTTCGCCGAGATTTCCGGCTCTGGTGTTGCCGATGTGGCCGCGATAGGCACCGTGTTGATTCCGGAAATGAAACGCAAGGGCTACAAGCCCGCATTTGCTGCAGCGGTGACCTCTTCGTCTGCCTCGCTTGCGATCATCATTCCGCCGTCTATTCCCATGATCCTTTATGCGGCCATTGCCAACACGTCCGTTGTTCAGCTGTTTGTGGCCGGCATAGTGCCCGGGTTGATCGGTGGGTTTGCGATGATGGTGCTGTGCTGGCGGCTGGCGGTTAAGTACGACCTGCCAAGAGATGAGCGGTTTGATCTGCGTCGGGTGTGGCAGACGGCTCGCGAGGCAGGCTGGGCACTCCTGCTGCCAGTAATCATTCTGGGCGGCATCTTCGGCGGTGTGGTCACGGCAACCGAAGGGGCCGGGCTGGCGGTACTGGCAGCCCTGGTCATCGGCGTGTTCGTTTATCGGGAGGTCAAGATCACCGAGATTACGCGTGCTCTGATTGACGGCGTTGTTCAAACGGCCACGGTCATGTTGCTCGTGGCGGCCTCCGGTGTACTGGGTCTTTACATCACCGAAACTCAAACGCCGCAGCGGTTCGCCAGCGCAGTGCTCGCGCTATCCAATGAAAAGTGGGTCATCCTGCTGATTCTGAACTTCGTCTTATTCTTTGTTGGCATGGTGCTGCATGGCGCCGCTGCGATTATTCTGATTACACCCGTCGCCCTGCCCCTGATCCTTGAAGTGGGCATAGACCCAGTTCATTTCGGCATCATTCTGACGCTCAATATTGCGCTTGGTCAGCAAACACCGCCGGTCGCATCAGTGCTTGCGACGGCCTGCTCAATTGCCAAAACCAGTATCTGGGACACCACGCGAACCAACCTACCGTTTATTGCGATCCTGGTCTCTATCGTGCTCGCAGTTTCGTACATTGAAGCCATCCCGATGACACTGGTTCGATTGCTTTACTAAGTCCCTGACCAAGAAAAACAAGGCCTACACAGCCTAGTCTGGTAACTGACTGATCACGGCCTGCGCGACCGCCTCGGTGCCATCCGCCCCGCCAATGTCGCCCGGGCGAACGAGGGCCTTCGCAAAGACGTCATCAACCGCCTGTGTGATCGCGCGCGCCGCCGCTAAATAGTCATCTTGCTGATGCTGCTCGGCCAACCATTCAAGCATCATCGCGGCAGACAGAATCATGGCTGTTGGGTTTGCAATGCCCTGCCCGGCGATATCGGGCGCGCTGCCATGCGAAGGCTGAAACACACCATGCTTGGTTCCGACATCGGCCGAAGGCGCGTAGCCCAGGCCGCCGATCAAACCTGCGCCCAGGTCTGAGGTGATGTCGCCAAATTGATTTTCCATCGGGCAGACATCGAAGGTCCACGGTCGCCGAACCAGATTAAGACAGTAAGCATCAACATTATTGTGCTCGGCCGCAATGTCCGGGTGGCGTGCTGCGCACTCATGAAAAATTTGATTCATAAATGCCATCCCGAGGTAAACACTCGACTTGTCCACACCCGTAACTTTGCCCTCGCTAATACCCTGAGCCTTGCGTCGCCGGGCCAACGCAAACGAAAATTCAAATAGGCGCTCACAAGCCGGGCGCGTAATCTGGCAGGTGTCCTGCACCGCTTCAGCGCCGTCGGCCGTTGTGAGTTTGATGCCCTGCCCGCGAGCGTTGAACCAACCTTCGGTTGACTCACGCACAATAACCAGGTCAATCCCGTCTGCTTCAGGGGCCGACAGGGGCAAAGGCACACCCGGAATGGCACGAATCGGCCTGACACCCGCAAACAGGTCAAGCTCAAAGCGTAGGTCAAGTTGCGGCGCAATCTCTGTGCCGTTGGGATAGCGAATATCAGGCCAACCCATCGCGCCAAACAGAACGGCATGGGCCTCACGGCAAATCTGCATCGAACTCGGCGGAAAAGCATCGCCAGTCTCAGCATAGTACTTGGCGCCACCCGGCACATGCTCAGTCCGAAAGCGAAGATCAAAGCGCGGCCCAAGCGCTTGCAGCACTGTCAGACACGCCTGCATAACCTCTGCGCCGATCCCGTCGCCGGGTAAAACAGCAATTTCAATTTCCGCGCTCATCCCGCTCTCCATGAAGGCTAACCTGAATTGACACCTTGCTTTGATCGTCATTGTCCCGGATTCATCTACGCACGGAATTCAATGCGTTAAGCGTGTAATTGCTGCTTGTTGAAGGGGTTATCAGGCGTGTAGACTGTCCCGCAACAAGTTCACGCGTCGCAGACTATCGTGCGCGAGAACATAAAAAGGAGGCGCAATGGCTGCTGTCGGCATCAACGATGTGCGTAAGTCTTTCGGCACGACCGAGATTTTGCATGGTGTTTCTGTTCCGATCGATGACGGTGAATTCGTTGTACTGGTTGGCCCCTCTGGCTGCGGTAAGTCAACACTCTTGCGAATGCTCGCCGGGCTCGAAAGCATCACGGGTGGCGAAATCAGCATTGGTGATCGGGTGGTTAACAAGATCCCGCCCAAGGAACGCGATGTTGCGATGGTGTTCCAAAACTATGCGCTATATCCCCACATGACAGTTGCCCAGAACATGGGCTTCTCTCTTAAATTGCGCAAAGCTGAGCAAACCAGCATTGATGAGCGGGTAGACAATGCCGCGCGCATTCTCGGCCTTGAAGAACTCAAAGAACGGTTTCCCCGCCAACTCTCAGGCGGACAGCGCCAGCGCGTGGCTATGGGGCGCGCGATCGTTCGCGACCCGCAGGTTTTCCTGTTCGACGAACCCTTGTCTAACCTCGATGCAAAGCTGCGCGTTCAGATGCGCACAGAAATCAAAGAGTTGCACCAACGTCTGAAGACAACAACGGTCTATGTCACGCACGATCAGATTGAGGCGATGACCATGGCCGACAAAATCGTCGTGATGAATGCTGGCCTTGTTGAGCAGATCGGTACGCCCTTGGAGCTCTATGACGACCCCCAGAACATGTTCGTCGCTGGTTTTATTGGCTCACCGGCAATGAACTTCATCGACGGTGAAGTAGTGGACGGCAAGTTCAAACTCAATACCGGTGAAATGCTCGATCTCCCCTTGCATGTAAAGCACGTTGATGCTGGCAAGGCCGTCTTTGGCATCCGCCCGGAACATCTTGAGTTAAGCAACGAAGGCGCCAGCGCTGAAGTCATTGTGATTGAGCCCACCGGCTCTGAAACCCAGCTGTTCGCTCGGGTTGCGGGCCAGCAAGTTGTTGGCGTATTTCGCGAACGGCATGACATCGCGCCAGGCGAGAAGATACATCTCAAGCCAAATCCAGAAGCAGCCATGCTCTTTGATCCGGAGACAGGCCAACGCCTTTAGTTAGAGCAAAGGCCCCTAGCAGACAACACCGCGGTACAACCAAAGCAAAAAAGGAGACTATCAGCATGAGTAACACCACACGCAGAAGCGTTCTGAAAGGCACTCTATTGACCGCAGCAGCAGGCGCAACAGCGACTGACTGGTTCAGCTTCGCGCAGGCCTGGGCTGCAGACTCCCCCTGGAAGCCTGAAGCAGGTGCCAAACTACAGTTCACGCGGTTCAAGAGATTTGTACAGAGTGAGGACGATGCTTTTAGAGCGATTCTCGCTTCCTTTACTAAGGCTACGGGTGTTCCAGTCGATATTGTTGAGGAAGGCATGGACGATGTGCAGCCCAAAGCTTCTGTTGCCGCGAATACGGGTCAGGGCTCTGACTTTTTCTGGGGTGCCTACACCATCCCGTTTCTCTTTGCCGACAAGACGCTCGATATCACCGATGTCTGTGATCACCTCGGAAAGAAGTATGGCGGCTGGGTTCCCCTGGCAGAGACGTACGGCAAGCTAGGTGACAAGTGGATTGACCTACCCGTCACGATTTCTGGCAACTACATTAACTACCGTAAATCCTCGCTGAAAAAAGCTGGCTTTGATGCCGTGCCAGCAGATACAGATGGGTTTCTTGAAGCCATGAAAGCCCTAAAAGCGCAGGGCACACCCGGTGGTTTTGCGCTGGGCCATGCAACGGGTGACGCTAACGCATGGACGCACTGGCTGTTGTGGGCATTTGGTGGCGCACTCACTGACGAGAACGATAAAGTCGCGATTGATTCGGCGGAAACCCGTGCGTCGCTTGAGTACTGTCAAAAGCTCTATGAGACTTTTGTGCCAGGTACGGTTTCATGGAATGACTCGTTCAATAACAAAGCCTTTCTTTCGGGCGAAATTCATTTGTCAGCCAACGGCATTTCGATCTACGCGGCCGCCTTACGCAACGCGGCTGGCGGTGACAAAAAGGCGGCCGAAATTGCAGAAGATATGGACCATGCTTATTACCCGGTAGGACCGGTGGGCAAGCCGACCGAGTTTCAGGTGTGCTTTCCGGTCACTGCGATGGGCTACACAAAGTACCCGATGGCAGCCAAAGCCCTGCTTGCCTACTGGATGGAGGCGGAGCAATACAACAGTTGGATCTCCGGCGCACAAGGCTATATGACTCACACGCTAAATGCCTTCGATGCCAACCCAGTCTGGGAAGAAGACCCGAAGCGCAAGGTATTTCGCGATGCGCCGAAACGGTCTTATGCCGCGGGCCACCCGGGCACACTTGGCGAAGCCGCAGCGTCGGCGCTGGCAGACTTCATCGTTGTCGATATGTACGCCAATGTTTGTACCGGCCGCATGTCAATCGACGATGCGATCAAGGGTGCGGCCCGACAGGCAGGGCGAATCTATCGGTAGTACCTTTTAATGACTAAAAGGCTGTATTGCGCCCGCCCTGAGACGACATGGGTGGGTGCAAACACAGTGATTCAGACCCGAGTCTTTTAACCAACCGGTATTCGGCACCATGGCTTCAGTTCCATCACCACCGCCAACCCTAGGTGAGCCCAGCGCCTGGCAGCAACTAAAGACCAATCGAAACTGGCTCGGGTTTTGGTTCATGGTGCCGGCCATGCTGTTTCTGATTTTGTTCCTGGCCTACCCGCTTGCACTTGGGGTCTATATGAGTTTCACCGACGTTCGCATTGGTCGGCCGGGTGAATTCGTTGGATTCGAGAACTACGAGTGGCTGGCGGAAGATCCGATCTTCTGGCTGTCTGTGTTCAATACAGTGCTTTACACCACCGTTGCGAGCATCTTGAAGTTTGCGATCGGTTTGTATCTGGCGCTCCTGCTAAACAGACACCTGCCATTCAAGGCAATGATCAGGGCGATCATCCTAATTCCGTTTATTGTGCCAACCGTCTTATCAGCCATTGCTTTTTGGTGGATCTACGACCCCCAGTTCTCGATTATTTCGTGGAGCCTGATCGAACTGGGCTGGATTGAAGAGAACATCAATTTTCTGGGTGATGTCTGGGGTGCCCGATGGTCGGTCATCTTCGCCAACGTGTGGCGCGGCGTACCGTTTGTTGCGATCACCTTACTGGCTGGATTGCAGACTGTCTCACCATCTCTTTACGAGGCGGCAACGCTTGATGGAGCTACCCCCTGGCAAATGTTTCGGTATATCACCTACCCGCTACTGACTCCGATCATTGCCGTCGTGATGACATTTTCGGTGTTGTTCACGTTCACTGACTTTCAGCTTATTTGGGTGCTGACACGTGGCGGCCCAGTCAATGCCACTCACCTCATGGCGACGCTTAGTTATCAATGGGGTATTTTGGGCGGCAAGCTTGGAGAGGGGGCCGCCGTTGCCACCGCAATGATTCCATTCTTGCTGGCCAGCATCCTGATTTCGTGGTTTGGACTACAGCGTCGCAAATGGCAGCAAGGGGCTGACAATGACTGATTCTTCAAATGCCGTGCTTAAGAGCAATAGTTCGGATGTCGTTCGAGACGACAACGAAGGCATGCAGTTTTTGGAGAGTGTGCCCAGGCGACTCGTCACGCTGTATTTGCCGCTAGGCATCATCATGTTCGTGCTGCTCTTCCCGTTCTACTGGATGGCACTCACATCGATCAAACCTGACAACCAACTGCTGGACCTTGACACCTACAATCCGTTTTTCACGACCGCCCCCACTTTCAAGCATTACTACGCGCTTCTATTTGAGACGCAGTATCCCCGTTGGCTCTGGAACACGATGTTCGTATCGGTCGCGGCTACGTTTCTATCACTTGTGGCGAGCGTCTTTGCTGCCTACGCGATCGTCAGGCTGCGCTACAAAGGGGCCGACACCATTGGAGGTCTGATCTTTTTTGCGTATCTCGTGCCTCCGTCCATCTTGTTTATCCCGCTATCAACAGTGGTATTTCAATATGGCCTGTTTGACACCCCGTTCGCGCTCATCCTGACCTACCCGACCATTTTGATCCCGTTTTCCACCTGGCTCCTGATGGGCTACTTCAAAACCATTCCGTATGAACTTGAAGAGTGCGCGCTGATCGATGGTGCAACAAGGTTTCAGATCCTCACTAAGATCATTTTGCCGCTCGCAGTCCCGGGCTTGATATCTGCCTTCATCTTCAGTTTCACACTGTGCTGGAATGAATACATCTATGCCCTGACGTTTTTGTCTTCCGCCGACAACAAAACCGTACCAGTTGCGATCGTCACCTCGTTCACCGATGGTGATGCTTATCGCTGGGGTTCGATTATGGCCGGAGCCTTATTTGGGTCGCTGCCACTGGTCGTACTCTATGCCTTTTTTGTTGAGCACTATGTATCAGCAATGACCGGAGCGGTGAAAGAATAGACGATCCGCGAAGACGGACGCGCTCCTCTCCGGTCACGAACTCACTAGTTACTGACGCGGGCTGACCCCGAATGAGACTCGGGCGACAATTTGAAGACCGCAACCGCTTGCACGAGTTGCATTGGCCTGATAAATCTCATTCAAAGCGCTCTGAACGGAAACCACTTTAGCGAGAACTCCATCGCGTCACCCGGCTCTTCGAACCAGAACACCGTTTGACGTCCTGGCGCATGCAGCCAGGCAGCACTGCAATGCTCGCGGCACCATTTGCTCATCTCCTGCTCTTTTGGGGTTACTACCCACCGATTGGGTCCGGCAGCCTCGTCAAGGAGATTACCCTGACCTGGCAACCTGACTGGGTGCCAGGTTTCAGGATCAAAAGTGTCTAAAGGCATAGCGTCAGCTCAATGAATCAATAACCAGCAACTTGGCACAACGAATTATCCGCCGTCACGACGGGTCAGCTTCCTGACACTCGTCGTTCATGACCCGCCCAAAACGGCTCTCTCAAATCTTTGCGCTTAATTTTGCCAACCGGACTTTTGGGGAGGGCTTCAGTCTGAAAAGTCACGCCACTGGGCTTCTTGTAAGAGCCCAGTCTTTCGGTGCACAAATTGATGATGTCTTCAGCGGTGACAGCCGCGCCTGGCGCCACCGTGCAAACGGCGTGTGGTGATTCGCCCCATTTGTCATGCGGCACGCCAAAGACAGCCACCTCAATCACGTCTTCATGATCAGAAATCACATTCTCGAGTTCCATTGGCCAGATGTTGTAGCCGCCAGAGATAATCATGTCATCGGCGCGATCAACAATATATAAGTATCCGTTTTTATCCAGGCGCCCCATGTCGCCGGTTTTGACCCAGCCTCTCACAACGCGTTCAGCAGTCGCTTCCGGGTTGTTCCAAAAGCCTGTCATTTGTCCATCTGACTTGGCAACAATCTCGCCGACTTCACCACGGGGCAACTCAAGGTTGTCTTCATCCCAGATTTGAATCTGTGCGAACGGCAATGGCATGCCACAGGCTCGCAGTGGTGTTGAACCGTCAATATCGGCATACCACTGGGCCGGCCCCATCATCGCCACTGGCAACACCTCAGTCTGACCATATCCCTGGTACATCACATTGCCAAAAACTTCTCTGGCCGACAGGGCTGTTGCATCAGCAATTGGCGCCGCGGCGATCAAGATGCACTTTAAGTTCGAAAAATCTCTGCTCCTGACGGTTTCATCCCGCAGCAGTGCATTGACCATGGTCGGCACCATGAACATGTATTCGATCCCCTCTTGCTCCATGACATCAAGCGTCGCCTTTGGTTCGAAGCTCACCATGACATTGCAACCGCCCGCCAAGAACGTCGGTAAGTATTGATACCCCGAGCCGTGAGAGATCGGTCCGAGGTGCAGACACTTGTCTCCGGGCTCTACCGGCGGAAAGGTGTAAAACCAATCGCGCCCGGCGCTCAGCCATGCACGATGCGTATAGGCAACTCCTTTAGATAGACCGGTTGTGCCGCCCGTATGGCGAATGATGAAATTATCTTCCGGATCAATATCGATATCGGGGATTTCTGATGATTGTTCGGCGAGCCAGGCCTCATAGGCGTCATCCCGAACCAATACATGCTGCAGGCAATCCACTTGGGCCTGAATGCCATCCACCTCGTGGAGATGCTGAGCGCTCACGATAAGCGCCTTACATCCAGTGTGAGACAGCATATGAACATGCGCGTCTAAGCCGTTTCTGGGGTACAGCGGAACCCGGACCAGATTGGCAATCGCTGTGCCATGGAAGAAATCTGCCGCCTCAATAGAGTTGTCTTCAATGACGCCCACCCTGTCGCCAGGTTTTAGGCCCAACGCCAATAGGCCATTAGCCGTTTGAATCCCCCGCAGCCAGGCCTGGGAAAACGTCAGCCGGCGCTCACCATGAACCACACACTCGCGCTCGGCATGATTCATGACGGCCTGCTGCATCAGTGTTCTTACGTCCATCAGTTTGTCTCGTCAGTTGTGTTTGTGAACTGCTGTGTTTTCAAACGCCCTCAGGGGGAAATACTAAGTCATTGAACCAATCAACTCAGATCGGGCACTCATGGGCTCAATTGGAGCTTACAAGCCCATCCAAGGCGGAGAGAGCGCATGAATTTCAATGATTGGCGAGTCGGCATTGCCGCAGCTGTTCTGGTACCGGTTTTAGGGGCTTGCGGCGGCGCAGGCAATGACGCTAGCAACAAATCTGCTGCCGGTGTTTCTGGCACGCCCCCCACGAATCAAACCAACACTATTGAAGGTGCCGGCCGACGCGGCGAGCATGAAGAGCACAATCAGTCAGCTACGACGCTTGAACTTAGCCGAACCCTGCTGGAGGCCCTCAATGAGCGGGCCGCAACCTCACCAGAGGCCCTGACCCTGCCACTTCTGAACGAGCTTGAGAAGATCCCGCAAGACCCGAGCAACCCACTCACGATCGAGAAAATCCTTCTTGGCCAACGCCTGTTTCACGAAACAGGTCTTGGGCTTAGCGGTAATCACCCAGAGCGCGCCGGCACCTACTCGTGCGCCAGCTGCCATCAAGCCTCGGCAGGATTTAAAGCCGGCATTCCACAAGGGATTGGCGAGGGCGGAGACGGCTTTGGTGAATTTGGCGAAGGTCGTGTTCTCGCCACCGAAATGGATGGTCACCTGACGGGTTTAAACGAGACGCGTGCTGATTTTCAGCCGGTCGCTTCTCCGACCATTCTGAATACTGCCTACCAGGACGTGATGCTCTGGAACGGGCAATTCGGTAACAGCGAAGATAGCGTCAACCAGGACATTGACGAAGACCGTTTGCTCACACCAGGCACGCCCAAGCAGACCAATGCACGCGGCCTATCCGGCTTGGAAACGCAAGCAGTGGCCGGCCTGGGTGTGCACCGACTATCGGTTGGCCCGGAATCACCGCTGCAGACTAACCCGAGCTACATCGCCTTGTTTGAAGCTGCCTATCCGGACGGTAGTGACGACATTTTGGAAGATGCCGCGAAAGCAATTGCCGCTTATGAACGCATCGTTCTCGCAAGCGAGGCGCCCTTTCAGCGCTGGTTGCGCGGCGACATTTTTGCCATGTCCGACGAAGCACTGCGTGGCGGGAATCTGTTCTTTGGCAAAGCGGGCTGCGCGGCCTGTCATCAAGGCGCCGCGCTCAGCTCGGCACCTGGCGCCAGCGCGAACGAAATTTTCTTCGCGGTAGGCTTTGGCGACTTTGATCTTGCTGACCCACAGATTCACGGAGAAGTCTCAGACGCAGATAAGCGAGGTCGCGGGGGCTTTACCGGCGAGCCCGAAGATGACTACAAGTTTAAGCTTCCCGGACTTTACAACCTGACCGATGCCAGCGTCCTGGGTCACGGTGCCTCTTTCAAATCAGTACGGGAAGTTATTGAATACAAGAACGCAGCCGTTCCGCAGCAACCAGCAGCCACCGCCAATCTTGACCCTCGCTTTCGGCCTCTCGGCTTGAGCGATGCAGAGATCGATGCGCTTGACAGCTTTCTGAGTGAAGGCCTGGTGGATGAGAACCTGGCACGTTATGAACCGGACGCATTGCCGACTGGCCAGTGTTTTCCGGTCGCGGATGCGCAAGCACGACACGATCTCGGCTGCGACTAGTCTGGATCACGCTGCCACGAGGCTTGGTCAGGCAACAGCCCGCCTGACCCGTCGACGCACCAAGGCCTGCGCTCCTGCGCGTCGCCTTGGTGCGTCCCCTTGGTGCGTCGCAGCACTTGCCGCGCCAATGCTGGGCAATGCATAGGCTGACTAATTCGATAACCCCTGCTTAACGTTCTGCCAAGTTTGCAGGCTGATCGCGCAATCAGTAGACTCCGGCCACTTGTAAAGATCAACTTGACGAGGGGAGTATTCATGATTCGATCAAAAGTACTGGTGGCAGCATTGTCCGCGGCAGCCGCTTTTTCAATGCCCAGCCTTGCCCAGGCGGGCGAAACCCTGGATAACATCAAAGCCAAGGATGTCTTGCGCTGCGGCGTGAACACCGGTCTGCAGGGATTTTCCGCGCCAGACAGCAAAGGTGAATGGGCTGGCATAGACGCTGAGTTCTGTCGCGCCGTTGCGGCTGCCATTTTGGGCGACCCATCCAAGGTTCAGTTTGTGCCCGCCACCGCACAGGTTCGCTTTACGCTGCTGCAGTCCGGCGAAGTGGATCTTCTGTCACGCAACACCACGTGGACTTCAAGCCGCGATTCAACGCTTGGTTCAGTGTTTGCCGGCACGCTCTTTTATGACGGCCAGGGCTTTATGGTGCGCAAGGATCTGGGCATTAATAGTGCGACAGAACTCAACGGCGCTTCAGTCTGCGTACAGCCGGGCACCACGACCGAATTGAACCTGTCGGATTATTTCCGTTCACAGAAAATGGAATACAAACCGGTTGTCATCACCGAGTTGTCTCAGGTAGAGCAGGCTTTCTTTTCAGGCCGCTGTGATGTCTACACGACCGACATTTCCGGCTTGGCAGCGACGCGCCAAAAGGCAGACAACCCTGATGACTACGTGATCCTGCCCGACGCCGTGTCCAAGGAGCCGCTAGGGCCAATGCTTCGCCGCGGCGACTGGGAGTTCTTCACGATCGTCAAGTGGACTCTGTTTGGTTTGATTGAGGCAGAAGAGCAAGGCATCACGCAGGCTAATGTTGAGCAGATGGCAAAGGAGTCTGAACTTCCCCAGACTCAGCGTCTCCTGGGTGCTAAAGGCGATGTCGGCAAAGGCCTTGGTCTCGACAACGAATGGATGGTTCGCGTCATTAAGTCGGTCGGCAACTACGGCGAAATGTATGAGCGAAACATCGGACCGATCGGTGTGCCGCGCGGCCTGAATGCGCAGTGGACTGACGGCGGCCTGATGTACGCGCCCCCCATCCGCTAAAAACGAGTGCCCACGGACGTTGTGAAGTAGAGCCCTATGTTCTCGAACGAGCGCGTCCGTGGCCTCTTTTGGCAAACCCTTCTGCTGGCAGCGGTTGTCGGCACCGGGTATTTTTTAGTTAGCAACACGCTGTACAACCTGGACCAACGCAATATCCGGGTGGGTTTTGATTTTCTGAGTTCGGAAGCCGGCTTTGATATTTCAGAATCCCGCATTTCATTTGACGCCACTTACAGCTACGGCCGGGCTTTTGTCGCCGGGCTTACCAATACCTTATGGGTTGCGTTTTTCGGCATCTTGCTGGCGACGGTGCTCGGCACGCTGATTGGTATCGCGCGTCTGTCGAGCAATTGGTTGCTGGCCCGTCTGGCAGGGGTGTATGTCGAGACGATGCGCAACATTCCGCTACTGTTGCAACTGCTCGCCTGGTACACCCTCTTTACTGAAGTGCTGCCCGGTGTACGCCAGGCGATCTCATTTGGTGACGTGGCGTTCCTTAGCCAGCGCGGCCTTCGATTTGCATGGCCAGTCGGCGCACCGGGTTGGACCGCGGCGGGCATTGCCCTATTAGTTGGCGCCGTCCTCGCGTTTTTATTTAGCCAGTGGGCAAACCGAAGACAACTGGCGACCGGGCAGCGTGCTCCCGTTGGATGGGTCAATCTGGGCTTGCTTGTTGGCTTGCCGGTGTTGGCCTGGGCCGTGATGGGCGCACCAACCGAACTGGACGTACCCGCACTTAAAGGATTTAATTTTGCCGGTGGCCTGGTGATTACACCGGAGTTCACTGCGCTCTGGCTTGGCCTGTCGATTTACACAGCAGCGTTTATTGCTGAGGTCGTCAGAGCGGGCATTGAGGCAGTCGATCATGGGCAGTCCGAAGCGGCCATGGCGCTGGGCTTGCCCCCTGGTAGACGGCTACGGCTGATCGTTCTGCCCCAAGCACTTCGGGTGATCATCCCGCCGTTGACCAGCCAATACCTAAATCTCACCAAGAATTCTTCGTTAGCGGTTGCCATCGGCTACCCGGATCTGGTGGCGGTCGCCAACACCTCCATGAATCAAACCGGCCAGGCGATTGAAGCCATCGCCATTTTGATGGCGGTATATCTCACGATCAGCCTGCTGATTGCGCTGTTCATGAATTGGTACAACGATCGGGTCAAGTTGGTGGAACGATGAATCAGGGCGAAAACTTTCAACCTACCCCTGCAAGACCAGCCCCGAGAAGTGAGGTAGGCGTTGTTGGCTGGCTCAGACAAAATCTGTTCTCGTCGGTGGCTAATTCAATCGTCACCGTTTTAATCATTGGCATGCTCGCCTGGATTATCCCCGGCGCGATTGAATGGCTGTTCATTAATGCAGTCTGGGGACGCCAGACCATTGAAGCCTGTGATCAGGCGCGCGGGGTGGGCGCTTGCTGGGCCGTTGTGCCTGAGAAATTGCGCGTGATGTTGTTCGGCACGTATCCGTACGATGAGCAGTGGCGCGGCGGCCTGGTTGTCATCATTCTCACTTTGTTGCTGATGCTGTCCGCCATTAAGTGGTTCTGGAATTGGAGCCTGGTGGTGATCTGGGTGGTTGCCACTGTTGCAACCCTGTGGCTTATGGGCGGCGGCTACGGCCTCACGCCAGTGCCTGTGGGCAGTTGGGGCGGCCTGCCTGTCACATTGATCCTCGCGGTGTTTGGCATCGCAGCGGCCTTTCCACTCGGCGTGGCACTTGCACTGGGGCGGCGCTCTGACCTACCCCTTATTCGCGGCTTTAGCGTGGTGTTCATTGAAGTGGTCCGAGGTGTACCGCTCATCACGGTGCTCTTTATGGCGAGTGTAATGTTCTCGCTGTTTCTGCCTGAAGGCATGCGCATAGAAAACCTTTTGCGCGCGCAGATTGCCATTATCTTGTTCATGGCAGCCTACCTGGCCGAAGCCGTACGTGGCGGTTTGCAGGCCGTACCCAAAGGACAATATGAAGCGGCTCAAGCACTCGGCCTGCCTTATTGGAAAATGATGGGCCTCATTGTGTTGCCACAGGCGCTTAAGATTTCCATTCCGCCGATTGTCAACTCGTTTATTTCGCTGTTTAAGGACACGTCTTTGGTGCTGATCATTGGCATCTTTGACTTTGCCAACGCCGTCAAACGATCGGTTGAAACTGACTTTGCCTGGAAGAAGTACTACCTAGAAGCATTGTTGTTTTCAATTGTTATCTACTGGATCTACTGCTTTGCCATGTCACGCTACAGCCAGTGGCTGGAGCGGGATCTCAACCACAGCCACCGGAGCTAAGCATGAGTTCGCCTGCGCCCAACCGGGCAACACCGCCTGCCGTGGAAATTACCGGGCTCAACAAGTGGTACGGCGAATTTCACGTTCTCAAAGACATCGATCTAACCATCAACCGGGGTGAACGTATCGTAGTGTGTGGCCCTTCCGGCTCGGGTAAGTCGACGCTCATCCGATGCATCAATCGCCTGGAGGCGCACCAGGAAGGGCAGATCACAGTAAACGGCGTATTGCTCGATGAAAATCTCAAACATATCGACACGGTTCGTTCTGAAGTCGGCATGGTGTTTCAACACTTCAACCTGTTTCCGCACTTGTCCGTGCTCGACAACTGCACCCTGTCACCCATCTGGGTTCGCAAAATGCCCAAGCGCGAGGCAGACGCGGTCGCGATGAAATTTTTGGAGCGCGTGCGCATTGCGGATCAGGCGCAGAAGTACCCCGGACAACTTTCAGGGGGTCAACAACAGCGGGTCGCCATTGCCCGGGCACTCTGCATGAATCCCTCGATCATGCTGTTTGATGAACCCACTTCCGCACTCGACCCTGAAATGGTCAAGGAAGTGCTCGACACGATGGTTTCTCTTGCCGAAGAAGGCATGACAATGGCCTGCGTAACGCATGAAATGGGATTTGCCCGAGCGGTCGCTGACCGCGTGATTTTCATGGATGAGGGTGAAATCGTAGAGTCGAACAAGCCCGATGTGTTTTTCGACAATCCGCAAAACGAACGCACCCAGCAGTTTCTCAGCCAGATCCTCGACCGCTAGGCAAATCCAAAAGACTAGTCGCGCGACCAGACCACGGGAAATAAGTCGCAATCGAGAGGACCACCGGGCGCAATACCCGGGTCATGCAACATCGGTTGAAGGTTTGGCCTGGGGTTGTAAGTCACATCGTCCCCCATCCATCTGATCAGGTAGGCGCGGCGCGTTTGAGTCGTGCTGGCATTACCGGGGGCCCCATGCACCGTGCGGCCATGGTGCACAGTACAGTCGCCAGGCTGCATCTCGAACTGCACGGTTTTGAGGTCGTCGCGCATGGATTCAATATCAGGTACCGATGGCAGGTCTTCTTTGTATAAGTCTTGATCCTTAAACGAAACAGCCTTGTAGCGATGCCCCCAGCGGTGCGAGCCGCAAACGTATTCCACCGCGCCGGTTTCTTTGGTCACCGGATCAAGCGCAATCCACATCGTGCAGATTTGCTTGCCCGCCACCGGCCAGTACGTCTCGTCGTGATGCCAAAGCGTTGGCGTGCTGGTGCCGGGCACCTTGACGAGAAACTGATCGAACAGCAGATTGATTTTGGTCGATTGCATGAGGGCGCCCGCCACGGCCGCTGACGGCGACTCATAGACAAACGAGCGAAGCGCATCAAAGTGCTTCCAGACGAAGGTATCGCCAAAGAACTGGCCCTGCCCGTCGCGGGTGGCGTCAACCGCCATTGAACTGGGCTGCGCCATATCCTGGTCAACCGCTTGCCTCAGGACATCGATTGCTGCCGGGTCAAACAACCCCCTGAGACAGACAATACCGTCGTCTTCGTATTGCTTGATTTCGGCCTCTGTCACCGCTCTGGTGGCCTGAACAGACATAAATCCTCTCCCAATATTGCTTCCCCTAATTGGCTCAGGGGTTCGCTGGACCACTGTCTCACAATCGATTAATTTCTCGATATTCTCTATTTTCAGTAATTACTGAAATAACCGGAACAACCGGAATCACTGGCCGCTACAACTTCATTTCTGGATCTCATCATGAATCTGCCCGTTCGAGAACAAACCTTCGTCACCCACTTCGGCGAAATGGGCGCCCGCTGGGGTGTGAACCGGACGGTAGGGCAAATTTACGCTGTTTTGTTCCTGTCCGAGCGCCCTCTTTGTGCTGACGACCTCGTGGAAGCACTCGGTTTTTCGCGGTCCAACATTTCAATGGGTTTGAAAGAACTCCAATCCTGGAAGCTGGTGAAGCATCAGCACCTGCCCGATGATCGGCGTGATTTTTTCTCTACACCAGAAGATCTCTGGGAGATCGTTCGCACCCTGGTTGACCAGCGCAAAACGCGTGAGATCGACCCGACCTTGTCGGTGTTGCGCCAACTCCAACTTGAGTCCGGCGAGCAGGCACCTAAAGACTATGTTGATAACCGTATTGAACAAACTGCTCAGATGATTGAATTGCTTACCGGCTGGTATGACGATATGCGAAGCGTAGACAGTCAGCGCCTTGAGCAGTTGTTACGGCTGGGTGCAACCGCACAAAAGGTGCTCGACATGACTGACCGTCTCAAAATAGTGAAAAGCCGCGGCAACCAGGAGGCAGGTGACTAATGGAAGCTCTGTTGCTCGCGCGCATTCAGTTTGCCGCCAATATTTCGTTTCATATTCTGTTCCCGACCATCACGATTGCCCTGGGGTGGTTGCTCGTTTACTTTCGTTTGCGCGCGAATGCGACAGGCGATGCGGGCTGGATGGAGGCTTATCGTTTCTGGGTCAAGGTCTTCGCCCTGACCTTCGGTTTGGGCGTGGTCTCCGGCATCACGATGAGTTTCCAGTTCGGTACCAATTGGCCTGGCTTTATGGAGAAAGTGGGCAACATTGCCGGTCCTCTGCTTGCTTATGAAGTCTTGACCGCGTTCTTTCTGGAAGCGGCGTTCCTGGGGGTCATGCTCTTTGGGGCAAATCGAGTTTCCCAGCGTGTGCACACAGGCGCAACGATTGTGGTTGCGCTTGGCACATTGCTGTCGGCATTTTGGATTCTCGTGCTCAATTCGTGGATGCACACACCTGTCGGGTTCGAAATGCGCGACGGAATCGCCTATGCCACCAATTGGTTTGAAATCATTTTCAACCCGTCCATGCCTTACCGACTCACCCACATGCTGATCGCCTCCGGCCTAACGGCAGCATTCGTGATGGCTGGCTTCAGTGCCTTACGCTGGCTTTGGGGCGATCGCAGTGATGGCGTCATGAAAGCCATGCGCACCGGCGTCTTCGTCGCTGCTGGTTTAATACCCGTTCAAATTTTGGTGGGTGATCTGCACGGTCTGAACACGCTTGAGCATCAGCCCGCCAAAGTTGCGGCGATGGAAGGCAACTGGGAAACCCAGACTCGCGTACCACTGATACTGCTTGGTCACCCAAATGAAGAAACCCGATCCAATGATTGGGAGATCGCGATCCCTGGGTTGGCCAGCCTGATTTTGAAGCACGACCTGGACGGCGAAGTGCCTGGCCTGAACGACTTTGTCGCCGAAGACGGCACCAAACTGCATCCACCCGTGGCGGCTGTTTTTTGGAGCTTCAGGGTAATGGTTGGCGTTGGCATGCTGATGCTGCTCACCAGCTGGTGGATGGCATGGCGCTTGAAACGTCAGGGTCAGCCTGGTCGACTCGGCGCCTACCTGCTCGTCGGCATGACCTTCTCAGGCTGGGTGGCAACGCTGGCAGGTTGGTATGTCACAGAGATCGGGCGTCAGCCCTGGTTAGTCACCGGCGTACTCGATACCTCGTCTGCAGCAGCCGAACATGCAGCGCCCGTGATTGCCGTGTCTCTGACAGCCTACCTGGCCTTGTATGTCGCGCTGTTGGCAGCTTATATCGGCACGCTCGTTTACCTCGCCAAACGCGCGGGCCGGGAGGTCGCGCCCACTGAGCCCATGGCACCCAGCCAGGCAGGCAAGATACGCACGCCGTTCTCACCTCAGGAGGCCTGAGCATGCCACTCTATGATTGGCTACCAATCGCATTCATGGCGCTCATGGGTCTGTCAGCGCTGATCTATGTTGTGCTGGATGGCTTTGACCTTGGCGTCGGCCTGCTATCACCGGCTGCCGGCCGGGAAGATCGCAGTCTCATGATTGCCTCAATCGGGCCGTTCTGGGACGCTAACGAAACCTGGCTAGTGCTTGCAGTTGGCCTGTTGCTGGTTGCGTTTCCTGTTGCGCACGGCGTGATTTTGACGAGCCTCTACCTGCCGGCAACCATCATGCTCATTGCGCTCATTCTGCGCGGCGTCGCATTCGAATTTCGAGCCAAGGGACCGGCGCGTCATCAAGCCGCATGGGACCGCGTGTTCTTTGCTGGTTCACTGCTCGCGGCCCTGTCGCAAGGTTATATGCTTGGCTTGTATGTACTGGGTCTGCAAACCGGCTTGGCGGCGATTCTATTTGCGTGTCTCGTCGCGCTTTGCATGGCCGCTGCTTACGGCATGATCGGCGCCACCTGGCTGATTGCCAAGACCACGGGCGCCCTGCAACTTCAGGCCATTGGATGGAGTCGCAAGCTTTTAGTAGGCACAGCACTTGGCATGCTGGCAATTTCGATTGCCACGCCGCTCGTCAATGAGCGGGTCTTTGAGGCCTGGTTCACCCTGCCCTACATGCTTTTGCTGGCGCCCATTCCCGTCATGACCGTTGGCGTGTTTGCTGGCTTGTACTGGCTTCTGGATCACCTGCATGACACCAACGACAAATTCCGGTGGTTGCCGTTTATTGCGAGTACGACCTTATTTGTCTTAGCGTTTGTTGGCCTGGCCTACAGCTTTTTCCCGTACGTTGTCCCTGATCAAATCACGATTTGGGAAGCTGCCGCCGCGCGCGACTCGCTTATGATCATTTTGGTTGGCACAATCGTGACGCTCCCGGTCATCATCGGCTACACAATTTTTGCGTATCGCGTCTTTGGTGGCAAAGCACAGGTACTTACGTACGGCTAGGTTCCCGATTGAGGGTAATGATGGCGCGGTTAAGTGCGCCGGCCGCGGTTACCCAGATCAGGTAAGGCAGGAGCAACAACGAGGCGGTTATGCTTGCCTGACCGACGGCCAGCATGAGCGCCACGATTGAGAACCAAAAGACCACCAGTTCGATAAAAGCGAGATCAGGCCGGCGCCACTTGAAGAACAAAACATTCCAGAACACATTGAGCACGCCGTTCGCGACCGCCGCAACCAGAATGAGCCGTTGCTGACTCTCATCGGCCTGTGACCACGCAAGCGCAATCGCAATCGACGCGAGCACGAATATCGTTGTCCAGATGGGTCCAAACCACTTGTCCGCGGGTTTCCAATCTGGTTTCTTGAGGCTGTCATACCAGTCGCCAATATCGGTCAGCACAATGCCGATGCCAGCCACAATGACAAACCCAATAAACGTCACGACTAACGGCCAGAGCATTGTGATACCTCGCGCTTGAAAAATTGTTCGATCTCTTCAATACAGGCCAGAGGCTCTTCTATCTGCAAAAAATGAGTCGTCTGGGGAACCGAGCGGTACTCAATAGGCCCTTCCTGAGACAGAGCCTCGCTTAGCAAAGCCGGTTGCATCTGATTTTCAAGTTGCGGATCGCCGCCAAGCAGTAGCACCGGCAAATTCAATTCGCTTGTAAGTGTTTGCCACGCAATTGGCTCGCTGTTAGAAGCATAAATTTTGGCCTCGTACTCGCGCGGGCATGAGAGGTGCCAGCGTTGGGTGTTCTCATGAAGCCTCAAAGTTGCTTTGGCCATGTCTTGCGCGGCCCGTGTGACCCAGCGCTTAAACGCGCGCCCGTTGGTGTAACTTGTTGCGAGTTCGTCTGGCGATGCATAGTCGGTTGGTCTGCGGCTGGCCCGTTCCGTCAGCGCATTCATCTCTGCCAACTCACCTTGCTCAAGGCGATGCCCCGATGGTGGATAAACGGGCGGATCAACCAAAACCAACGCATCACAGTAAGGGCCTGCTGTCGCCAGCCGGGTAGTAGCAGCAATCGCAGACATTGAGTGGAAGATGCCCGCGCAGGGACTGGCACCGAATACTTCCGTGATGCACTCAAAAACCTCGCCAATATCAAGCGCCAGTCGGTCAAACCGATGCTGCGCCAAATCGTGAAGCGAGTTACGACCATGATTGCGCATGTCGAACACAATCACTTCATGGGTCTGGCACAAAGGCAGCCAAAACGCCGCATACCCGTCGATAGCCAGGCCGTTCCCGTGTGAAAGAACGAGTCGCGGTGCACCCACACAACCGTGTTGGCGAATCACCAGTTCAGCACCATCGGACAGCGTTAGCGACTGTTCAGCTACAGGACTTGGCAAATCAGGTTGTCCTTGCGTCGCCATCAAAAAACACTAGGCGCTGGCGCGAACCAGGTGGGCAAACCTGACGACCTGCTCAGCCACCAAGCGGCAAGCCTCAACTGACTCTGGATCAGCCTCCTGGCCTGGCCCGCCAAAGACGCCCCCTCTGGCCATGATCGTAGCGCCATAAGGCGTAGGCCACCCGCGTAGCGCATGCACAATTGAACGCAATGAGGTGAGCGTCGTGCCCATCGCCTGCGCGCCGTAAGCGCAGACGATACAGCCGACGGCGCGATTGTCGAGATAGACACGCTCATCGTTAACAAGATCTTCAACATAGTCGAGCGCGTTCTTGATCAAACCCGAAACGCCACCGTGATAAGACGGTGTTGAGATGATGATGCCATCAGCCCGGCGAATGGCATCGACCAGTGCTTGCGCAGCCTCGCTGCGCCCAGCGCGCGCCGGATCGTAAACATCACTGGGAAGATCAGGCCCGTGAAACGCAAGCGTTTCGCATCCCATTGAAGCTGCACGAGTCAATGCCGCGGTGAGCGCCAGTTCTGACGTTGAGCCATCTCGGGTGGTGCCACCAATCCCGACGATTAACGGAGGTGTGTTCAAAAGTTCAGTGCTGCCGATGGGGTTGATCGTATTGTTGGTCGAGCCTGTTTTGAGGCCTGCGCAGAATTATTAAGGTCACTAGTCAGGCGAAAGCCTGGCGAGTCGCGTTTCGGACAATCATTGGACAAACGAAAATTGTCACGCTACAAAATGCGTGATTGAAAGGAGTCGTAAGGGGCAGACTCAATTCACCCGAATTGCGCTGCCCGAGTGTACACTGGCTCGGCACCGCAACGATCGGCGCCCAAGACAACCAACCGGAGACAATCGCCATGAACCAACGCATGCGTTTTGGAATATTCCTTGCCCCGTTCCACAAACCGGGTATCAACCCCACCCTTGCGCTGGAGCAAGATCTCGAACTCATTCAGTGGCTTGATCGTTGTGGCTACGATGAGGCGTGGTGCGGTGAACACCATTCAGCCGGCTCAGAAATCAGTGCAAGTCCTGAAATTCTGATTGCCGTGGCGTCCGAACGAACCCGCCACATCAAATTAGGCACCGGCGTTGTGAGTGTTAGTTATCACAATCCGCTGTGGGTCGCCGAGCGCATTGTGCAGCTTGATCACATTACTCGTGGTCGCGTCATGCTGGGCCTTGGGCCGGGCTCTCTGCCCAGTGACGGCGCCATGATCGGGATTTCTCAATCTCAGACCCGCCCCTTGCTCGCAGAAGGTCTGGACGTCATCATGAAGCTGCTGAAATCAGACGAGCCAGTCAACTTCAAGAATGATCGCTGGGAATTGAATGATGCGCGCCTACACTTGCGTCCCTATTCGAATCCTTTGTTCGATGTGGCGGTCCCCGCAGTGGCTTCGCCCACTGGCCCGAAGCTCGCCGGTATGCACGGCACCGGCCTGCTCTCCATTGGTGCCACAACCGCAGCCGGCTTTGATGCGCTTGCGTTGCATTGGGATGTCATGGAAGCGCAGGCAAAGGAGTACAACACAGTCGTTGATCGCAACAAGTGGCGTCTGGTGGGCATGGTGCATTGCGCCGAGACCATGGATCAGGCGTATCGCGATGTCGAATACGGCATTGAACAATGGTTCGACTACTTCCAGGCCGTTGCTGCGTTCCCGCAGATGGCGGTACCTGGCAACAACGTAAAAGAAATGATCTCTTTCGTAAACGATTCAGGCTTTGGCGCCATCGGTACGCCCGACATGGTCAATGCCCAAATCGACCGGCTATGGAAGCAGTCAAACGGTGGCTTCGGTGCCTACCTCATGCTTGCGCATAACTGGGCAAACTTTGACGCAACGCGTAAGAGTTACGACTTGATTTCGCGTCATGTGTTCCCACAGTGGCAAGGTCAGAACGCCACGATGGCTGCTGCAGACCGGGCACGGGCAGCTAGGCCGGCTTTGGCCGAGGTGCACAGCAAAGCCGTCGAAGTGGCCACTCAGCAATACGCGGATGAAGTAGCTGCTCGCGAGACGCGTCACTAAAACTCGCTTGCTCCCGGCTGAACGCAAACGGCCCGCACGATCGCGGGCCGTTTGCATTTCCGGATCGTGCCGACGCCGTCAACTCGCTTCGCAACGTAGGCCGAGGCCGAGGATGATTTCGTTTTCAAGCCCCTGAACGCCGCGTATGCCTTGAGCAAATGTGAGATCAGGGCAAACGCTTGTTTGTGAAGATGCACTATCGCCAGGAACGGGCGCACGGCCACCTGTTCTACCGACTGCCTGGCAAACCAGATCTGGCGACTCGGTGAATTGCCCGGTGTTTGCGCTTATGCCTATCAGCGCTTGCCCCGATTCGCACAATGTTTCAAATGCGTTTGGTGAGTTCGCCTCCATCATGGCGCCGGCTGCTGGACGAGGCGTCTTGTTGCCCGTCCAGTTTCCCGTCACTCGATCGATTCTCATGCAGACAGGCCCAATCGCACTGAGCCGTTGATCAGTTTCACCGTGCAAGCCAACAAGCAATTCGTCCGCGCCACAGATCAATTCGAACTGAGCGACATCGCTATCAACACCAAGCGCGTCGGGCGCCGGCACCGATTGACCAAGCACCGCTGATTCAATCCCGATGGGCGCGGTCTGCGGGGGTGTACCGGCAAACGGGTTGATGCGCACGATCTTGCTAATCGACGGCACACCCTGCTCGTTCAATACAAACACATGGTAAAAACCTGGTGTCGTGTACGCCGCGTTCGCGGGCAGTGTGACTTGCAGTTGATTCAGTTGTTGATCCGGCCCAACCTCAAACACCAGTTCAACGAAGCGTTGATCCATATCCACTGAATGGGTAACAGCGCCAGTTTTAACCAGCACAACCTGCGCCACTGCGTCGGCATCGCTAACCTCAAGCGAAAAGGTGCTGGCAGGGTCAAGAACATCCGGAGCCGCTTCAATCACTGGTCGCTCCGCGAGCGCCCCGTTTGCATCGAATAGGTAACCCGGATAGTAAATCTCAGCATTCAAATTGGTGACTGGTCCCGGCAAGCCGCCGCCACCCAATAACACGGTAGCATCTGGTAAAAGAATACTCGCTGAGTGATACAGACGCGCAAACTGAGTCTCGGGGCCGCGAATAAAGGTATTTGACTCGGGCTTGTATAAGGCAACGTGGTAAGCCGGCTCGCCGAGTGGCGCATCAGTGGCGCTGGTATCGGTATCGCCGCCATTGGAGATCAACACGTCGCCAGACGGCAATACCGTCGCTGTGCCGTAAATTCTTGGCGACGAAAGCTTAGGGACTGACTCGTAAACGGGTATCGGGCCGTTGATATCAGCGCGGATAGCTCGCGTGCTGCGCCCGCCCGCCAGCAGAACTTTGCCGGGCCGGTACATCACCGACAAAAAACCGTCGTCGAGCCTGACTTGCGGCGCATAACCAAAATCAACGCGCTGGCCATCGCCAGCCGGCCGGAGCCGGTAAGCATAACGTTTACTCCAGCCAATGATGTTGCCGTCGGGCGCAACGAAGTTACGCGGGTATAGCCACGGCAGATCGTAAACGTCGAATCCGGTCAGCGAGCGATATTGCCGGCCATCAGGCGTTGCAATCTCGGTATAACGGGGACGCTCTGAAAGCGTCACGCCAGAGCCACCTTGAATGAAAATCTCGCCATTGGTCAGCTTGGTCATCGTGCCATACCAACGGCCTTCGCGCATTGTGCCGACTCTTTTGATGCGATTAGTTGATGGGTCAAATGCCGTCGCGTCAGCATTGCCCTCACCGGTTTGCCGGCCGACAGACGTCGATGTGCCACCCTCGCGGGTGTCTCCACCTGTCATGAGCATTTCGCCTGACGCGAGCATTAACTGATTGGCACAGAACAAGTCAGTGCCGATGACATTGGGAAGTGTCAGGTGACTCGTCTCGTCCAAGCCCTGGGTGTAGTCCCAGATGTCGTAGACCATTTCACTTGCGTCAGCAGATTCGCGACCGAACGATACAACCCGACCATCCGCTGTTAAGCCCATGTGAATAGGCACGAGTGGCCAGGCAGCCGGTGCGCCCATCGCGCCCATCCGCTTATCACCTCTTTCAGGCGGGGTCGGGTCAGGGTCAAGAGCCACCGGTGGCTCCGACTGCTCGTCAGAGCCGGTCGCGCCGCCACCCGATCCGCCACAAGCTGCAAGCAGGGTCGCTAATAACAACGCACCCCAGCGAGACGTTAAAACAGAGGTCTTCACCATCAGTTACGGGTCACTTCATTTTGACGGCAGTACCGCTCACGGACACCATCATCATGCCGTTGTTTTCGCCAAGGACTTCATAGTCAAAGTCGATACCGATGATGCCGTTTGCGCCCATCTCGCTGGCCGCCTCTTTCATGTCGTCAAGCGCGGCGTCGCGCGCGCCGGATAACGCACGTTCGTATCCGCCGGCGCGCCCCCCGACAACATCTCGCACTGAAGAAAACATGTCTCGGAAAATATTCGCGCCAATAATCGCTTCACCGTTGACGATGCCCAGATACTGATCAATCTGTGGCCCGTCCTGCGAAGCGGCCACTGTTGACAGAAAAAACGCGTCGTCCTTCTTTGAGAACCAACCCATGCTGCCCTCCAGTAAAACCGTTATCGTACCGGCTCAGCCTGCAGGCGTCAGATGCGCCGCTAGTCACCATCGCTATTCGTTACTGCCTCAGCAATCAAACGGGCACACGCTTCTGGCGCTTCCATTGGCACTAAGTGCCCGGCCACGATTTCCCGCCATAAAGGGCCAAACAGGCGCTTATTACCGGGCCTGCCTGCCATGTCAGTTTCAAGTGAGCGGGTCCCGGCAATCATGAAAACCGGCTTACCCAGACTCTGTAAGTCGCGCAGGGCGCGGTAAGCGGGCTGACTGGGTAGATTGGCGTAAATATCTCGCTCCGCCTCGCGTGCAATTTTGAGCGTGACACCATCGTTGGATTCAACCAGCGCGGCGGTTAGAAAATCATCCATAACACCCGTTGCCCAATGGCGGGCAAAGGACTTTTGTGACAGATGTTCACGCGCATCCGCCAACTTGGGCCATTCGAATCTGCGCCGGGCAGCAATCGGTGCGGGCCCGACCAAATCACTCAGACGTGCGTGCCGTAACAACTCAAACACCAGTCGGCGCCATGAAATAACCATGGGCGAATCAATCAGAATGACTCTATCCACAAACTCCGGCAGCGAACTGGCAGCCATTAGCGAGAGGTAGCCGCCCATTGAATGCCCGACCAGCGTAATCGGCGCATCGCGACTCCCTATCTCTCGCACTTGTGAGCGCGCAAAGTCCGCCATGTGAGGCCAGCGCCTGGATGGCACCATCGACAAAGGCGTTTGAATGACAGCAGGCGCGCTGATCTCGCCATACTGGCCGAGTGCCCGCAAAAACTGAGCATATGACCCGGTTGGAAAACCGTTCGCGTGAAGGAACAACATACGCGACAATGACACGTCGCGCGCAACAACAGATGGCATGAGGAGAATCTTTGGCCTAAGGGCTTTTGGCAGGAGTGCCATGATTGTAGCCCGCAGCCTGATCAAGCAACGAGCCAGTCGCGCCCCCTATAACGAGCCACCAAGCATGCCAAAGACTCCCTATTTTGATGAACTGAATATTCGCCTTCGTGCGTTTTCAGCCGAACGCGACTGGGATCGCCATCATGCCCCCCGTAACCTCGCGGCCTCTGTCTCTATTGAAGCAGCCGAGTTGCTTGAGTTGTTTCAATGGGATGACGGCAGCCATGACTGGTCGGCCTTACAGCAAGGCGACAAGCACCAGCGACTACGTGAAGAACTGGCAGATGTTCTGATCTACGCGCTTAGGCTGGCAGATCTGGCCAAGATAGATGTCCCCCAGGCCATTGAAGACAAAATGGCCGCTAACGCGATCAAGTATCCGCCTACCAACGCGTAGTCGACCCTCCACGCCTTCCTCTGTGACCCAAGCGACAAACCATCCGCAACCGCCTGACCTTAATCAGGCGTCACTCATCGGCATGGTGTTCAGCTACATCAGACGCAATGCAAACGCCTATGCGCTGGCGGCGATTTTGTTAGTTGGAGTAGCGCTTGTAACGGCTTGGGTGCCGCGCAAGGTCGGGCAAACGGTAGACGCGTTTGTTGCCGGTGACTTGAGCGGCGGCGATTTACTTGCGCCGGTCGCGCTGCTGCTGGCTGCAGGCATTGCGATTTACCTCATGCGCGTGACATGGCGGATCAAACTCTATGGCACCGCTTACTGGCTCGGTGTTTCACTGCGTGAGGCGCTGTATCGAACCCTCGCCGGGCATGGCCCTGCATTCTTTCAACAGCGACGTACCGGTCGCCTGATGGCGCTGGCGACAAACGACATCGATGCTATTGAGATGGCGGCGGGCGAAGCGTTCCTGGCGGGGTTCGATGGCACACTGACGCTGATCGTGGTGATTGCCATGATGAGTCTGGGCATTGACTGGCGCCTCACGCTGATTGCGCTAATGCCTTTTCCGCTCATGGCCTTGAGTTTCTGGTGGATCTCAAGGCAGGTGCACCATGCCTCTCGCGCGCAGCTTGAGGCTTTCTCGAAACTCAACGAACAAACCCAGCAAACAATTGCCGGCGTTCATACCGTGCGCGCGATCGGACTCGAACAACAAACTCACCAGGCATTTTCAGACCTCACGGCGAGCGCCGCTGATGCAGGCTTCCAGGAATTGAAGTGGGAGTCCGCTTTTGAGCCTGCCGTGGGTCTCACGCTTGGCTCAGCCATCGTTTTGGTTTTTGCCGTGGGAGGCTCGTTTCTCTTGGCTGGCGAGTTAACGATTGGCGAACTCACCGCCTTTACGATGTACATGGGGCAACTGATTTGGCCCATGTTTGCGATGGGCTGGGTGTTGTCTCTGATTGAGCGCGGCCGCGCCGCCTGGCTGCGCCTGGCGCCAGTACTAACCAGCCCACCCGACATTGACGACTCAGGGTCGGTAGAGACAGTCCCAAATGCGCCGTTGCAGATTAAACACGCGAGCCTGACCTATCCGGGGCAGACCCAGCCGGCCCTGCAAGACATTGATCTGTGCGTGGAGCCCGGCAAAACGATCGGTATCGTCGGACCAACCGGCGCCGGTAAGTCCTCTCTCGCCAGTTTGGTCTTGCGACACTATCAACCAGCAAGCGGCACGATTACCTGGGGGAATACGTCGATTAAGGCCTTCACACTCGACGCTCTGAGAGCCGCAACAGCTTGGGTACCTCAGGAAGCCTTTTTATTTTCATCAACGCTCTCTGAGAATATCGCGCTGGCAGACCCGACTGCGTCAGTACAGGCAATCGAACAGGTAGCCAGGCTTGCTGCCCTGCATCAGGATATTGCTGAATTCCCAGCCGGCTACGACACGCTGGTTGGCGAGCGCGGCGTAACGCTGTCGGGTGGGCAGCGCCAGCGCGTGGCGATTGCTCGCGCCCTGCTGGCCAATGCGCCACTGCTGATTCTGGACGATGCCTTAAGTGCTGTCGACACGGAGACAGAAGCGAGCATCCTCGGCCACCTACGCGCACTACGCGAGCAGCAGCCCGGACGAAGCACGATCATCATCAGTCATCGTTTGTCGGCCGTGCTTGATGCCGATGAGATTGTGGTGCTGCAATCGGGCCGGATCACCGCTCGCGGATCTCACACCGAACTGGTTGCTGAATCGGGCTGGTATGCCAGGCAGTGGCAATACCAGCAACTTGAGGCCAGTCTCGATGAAGACTGACCGGGCCGCGCTGAAACTACTGGTCAATGCAGTACGGCCCGACCAGCGCCGGTTTACCTGGGCGGTCGTAACGCTCGTCATTGCCGGCTTATTTGAAGCCATGGGTCCCTTGCTAGGCAAGGTATTTGTAGATGACTACTTAATGGCTCAGACAAGCACGCCAAGCGATGCTGCGTGGTTACTGCTTGGCATGTTGCTCGTTAATTGGGCGGCATCAGGCTTGCGTTATCTGAGCATGATCACCATGGCGCGTGTGGCGATGCAGGCCGTGCAGCGACTGCGCCAGTGGGTACATGCTCATGTACTTAAATTGCCGATTGCCACCTTTGACAGCAGCCACTCCGGCCAGCTTGTCAGCAGGATTACAAACGATACCGAACAAATCAGGCGCCTTTATGTGCAGGCTTTATTTGAAATGCTCCAGGGGCTCACCATCTTGTTTGGCGCCATCGTGGCGATGGCATGGCTGGACTGGCGTCTGATGCTCATCGTGCTGATGCTGGTTCCGATTATGACGGGCATCATCTGGCTATATCGTCGTCTGAGTGCGGCCGCTGTCATGCGCACGCGCGAATTGCGCAGCGACATTAACGCCCAAATCGCTGAGAGCATCGCCGGCATGACTGTTCTGCAGGCCAGCCGCAGCACGGGGCGTGCAGCTAGCCGATTCGCCAACACCAATCAGCACTACTACGCCTCAAGGCTGCGCGAAATGCGGGCCAATGCCTGGCTCCTGAGACCGGCACTTGATTTTGTGAGCCTGTTGTTGGTGATTGCAACCGTCGCGGCATTTGGGACACTACCGTTTGAGGCTTTGCAAGTGGGTCTGCTTTATGCGTTCATCAGCTATATCGAGCGCGTGGTGGAGCCGCTTATACAAATCACCCAACAGTTCTCCATGTTGCAGCAGTCACTCGCCTCAGCTACCCGCCTTGATGAGTTGCTTCGCACGCCGACGGAAAAGCACTCCGAGACCTCGCGCCAGTTAAGCAGCGGGCGCGTGCAAATCAAAAACCTGAGCTTTGGCTATCAGGCCGATAACCCCGTACTGAACCAGATCGACCTGGACATTCCGGCCGGCCACTACTTTGGCATTGTCGGTCACACGGGTGCGGGTAAGTCGAGCTTGCTGGCATTGTTGCTGCGGTTTTATCACGCACAGGAGGGGCAAATCCTACTCGGCGAGATACCACTGAATGAACTAGACGATGCGAGCTTTCACGCTCAGGTAGGTCTAGTGCCGCAGGAGCCCTTTCTGCTTGCCGCATCCGTTCGCGAGAACATCGACATGGGCCGTGGTCTTAGCGATGAGCGGATTGAACTGGCCGCAAGGCAGGCCGGTGCCCACGATCTAGTCACCACGCTTGAAGCGGGTTACGACACGGTACTGGGCGAAGGAGGGGCGCGCCTGTCCGCCGGACAAAAGCAATTGCTGGCGGTAGCGCGCGCACTTGCGGGACAGCCGCGCCTGCTGCTGCTGGATGAGGCAACCTCCCGGGTTGACAGCGAAACCGAACAAATCGTGACTCGAGCCGTCGCGCAGCTTCACGGCAATGTGACGGTTATTGCCATTGCCCACCGTTTATCCACCCTGCGCCATGCAGATCAGATTGCCGTACTCAACCACGGGCACTTGGCGGAACTAGGCTCACATGAGCAGCTCATGCGTGTTGAACAGGGCCTTTACAAACGGCTCTATCAACTGCAACAGCTCAGCACTCAAAGCCAGTAGACAGTAGACAGCACAAAGGGGTAAAGGCGGCCTGGCGCCACCTGCGCTATCCTTTGCTTATGACGACTCTATCCATTCTCGATCTGGTGCCGGTTCTGGCCGGCGAAACCCCCAAACAGGCACTGCCTTATGCCCTGAGCCTGGCCCGGCACGCGGAATCGCTGGGTTATCAGCGCTACTGGGTAGCGGAGCACCACAACATGACGGGTATCGCGAGCGCAGCGACCTCCGTGGTTATTGGCTATCTTGCAGGCGGCACCTCGTCCATCCGGGTTGGCGCGGGCGGCATCATGTTGCCCAATCATTCCCCCCTGGCGATTGCCGAGCAGTTCGGTACGCTCGAAAGTCTGTACCCAGGACGGATTGATTTAGGGCTTGGTCGCGCGCCGGGCTCAGATCAACTGACTGCCAGAGCGCTCAGGGCCGATCCGCGCGCCGCTGAGAACTTCCCGCAAGATGTGCAGGAGCTTCAGTATCTGTTTGATGAAGTGCAACCTGATCAACAGATCAGGGCCGTGCCAGGCGCGGGCCTAAAAGTGCCGCTCTGGATTCTTGGCTCAAGCCTCTATGGCGCCCAGGTGGCCGCCTTTTTGGGCCTGCCATATGCGTTTGCCTCGCACTTTGCGCCGGCGGCCCTGGATGATGCGTTTACGGTCTATCGTGAGCGCTTCCAGGCGTCGGCCCAACTGGCCAAGCCTTATGCGATGCCATGCATCAATGTGATTTTGGCAGACACCGATGACGAGGCGCGCTACCTGTTTACCAGTATGCAGCAGCGCTTTACCGACATGGTGCGTAACCGACGTGGATTGCTACCGGCCCCAATTAACGATATCAACGACTATTGGTCTGCCGCAGAACGAGTTCACGTTGAACGCATGCTGACCTGCTCATTTGTTGGCAGCCCTTCAAGCGTCGCGCCGCAACTGAAGCAGTTCATTGCGCGGACTCAGGCGGATGAGCTCATCGTCAGTGCGGCTGTCTATGACCAGCCCGCACGCTTGAAGTCTTATGAACTGCTCGCTGGCTTGGCACCGCAACTTGACTCAGCATTGTCTGAATCAGTCACCGCATAGCCGGCACCTATAGCAGGCCCCGATGGCGGGTAACCTTTGCTACTTAACTCTTGACAGCCAGAAGCGACCCTCTCAATGAAAGCACTCGTTTATAAAGCCAAAGGTGCGCCGCTGGCGCATGAAGACATTACCCTAGACGCACCTGCCGCGGGCGAAGTAATCGTTAACCTGCAAGCAGCGGCGCTCAATCACCGTGACAATTGGATTACCAAGGGGATGTATCCCGGTATTCGCGAGAACATCATCCTCGGCTCTGACGGCGCCGGCACAGTTGATGGTCGTGAGGTCATCCTAAATCCGAATATCAACTGGGGAGACAATCAGCGTTTTCCTTCGCCTGACTATCACATGCTGGGCATGCCCACGCATGGCACTTTCGCTGAGCAAATTGTCGTCGCGGCTGACCGCGCTGTGGATAAGCCTGCACACCTGAGCATGGAACAGGCTGCGGCGCTGCCGCTCGCAGGCCTGACAGCCTATCGCGCTCTGTTTTCCAGGTGCGGCGCCAAGGCTGGCGAGAAAGTACTCATTAGTGGCGTGGGTGGCGGTGTTGCGTTATTTGCGTGCCAGTTTGCAATTGCAGCTGGCTGCGAGGTGTATGTCACCTCAGGGTCGGCTGACAAAATTGCCAAAGCAAAAGCCTTGGGCGCAGCGGGCGGCGCGAACTACCGCGAGACTGATTGGGCGAAGTCGCTGAAGAAATCAACCGGCGGATTCGACGTCATCATTGACAGTGCCGGCGGCAAAGGCTTCGCCGATCTCGTCAAGCTGACCAAGCGCGGTGCCAGGCTTGGGCTGTATGGTGGTACTCGCGGCAATTGGCAGGATGTCAGCCCGCAGATTGTGTTCTTTAATCAGATCGATATCATGGGAAGTACGATGGGCTCTGATCAAGACTTTGCCGAAATGGTTGCGTTTGTCGGGCAGCACAAGATTGCACCCGTCGTCGATGCCACCTTCCCCCTGTCACAAGGCAATGACGCCATTGCCCGAATGGACAATGGCGAGCAGTTTGGCAAGATCGTTTTGACGATTAACGCCTAAGGCGGCTTAAAACTCTTCCCAGAGCTCATCACCGCTAGCGGCACGCTGCAGGGATGGTTCTACCTTGGGAGCCTCCTGAGGAATAGGTGGCGGCGTGTTGGCCTTGTCTGACTGCCATTGTTTAGATTCCTTAGCCGGTGGCGCGTGTCGATCTAACGACACAGGAGCCGAGTTAGCCGATGATGGCGACGCTGCAGATACCGGGTCGAGTGAAGTATTAGTACTCGACTGTTTTTTGAATGCAACTGGCTTAACTGGCTTTTTAGCAAACGCACTGCCGAATTTCTTCTTGGGGGGATTGAGTGCCGGCAATGAGGAATCCGATTCTGTTATAGGCGGCATGTCAGCGGCCACAGTATTCCGCGATACCAGGTAATCGGCCTGACCTTCCAGTTTGAAGTAGCCGAGATGACCCGCCAGCGTCGCTGCCTGATCTCGCATAGACTCGCTTGTGGCAGCCGCCTCCTCAACCAGCGCAGCATTCTGTTGAGTCACGCTGTCCATATGGATCAGCGCCTGATTGATCTGATCAATCCCGGATGACTGCTCAACGCAGGCTTGGCTGATCTGCCCAACGAGCCCGTTCAAGTCGGTGACTGACTTTGCGATGCTTTGCAGTTGATCTCCCGAGCTTTGCACAAGATCGGTGCCGTCTTTGACCTTTGCCACGCTGCTCTGAATAAGATCTTTGATCTCTTTTGCTGCCTCAGCACTGCGACCAGCCAATTGTCGTACTTCAGTTGCGACCACGGCAAAGCCACGACCCTGCTCGCCTGCCCTGGCAGCCTCAACCGCCGCATTCAGTGCGAGCAAATTCGTTTGAAACGCAATTTCATCGATTACACCAATAATGTTGGCGATCTCATTGCTGGATGCATTGATTTCACGCATCGCGCTGACTGCCTGCGCGGCGACCTCGCTCCCATGGTCTGCGCGCTGAGAGGTATCTCTCGATAGCTCAGCGGCTGTCTGGGCATTTTCTGCGTTCTGCCTAACCGTGCTTGTTAACTGTTCGGTGCTCGATGCCGTTTCTTCAAGGTTCGCGGCTTGCTGCTCAGTCCGTTCGCTCAGACCCATGTTTCCTGCAGAGAGCTCCTGTGCCCCCAACCGAACATCAGTAGAGATACGGGTTGACTCACTGAGCACTTCTCGCAGTTTGTTGCGCATCTGAAGCATCGACGCATACGCACCGATAGCCCTGCCATCGCTAGGCGAATCTCGTAGATCACCATTAGCCATCGCCTCAGCCACGGCGGTAAACCTGCGCGGGTCAGCGCCGAGGTTAGCCAGAAGGCTCTTGGCTATGAAGAGTGCAAAACCTGAAACCAGCAGTAAGACGATTGCAGAAATAAAACCGATCAACATTTGAAGCTCGCCGACTGCCATGAAAGTTTCTGACGCGCCCAATCTCGACACGATGAACCAGTTCACTCCGGGAATATTGAGCTTGCTGTATTTGACTAAAAACTCAATGCCAAACGCCGTGCTCTCGGTTACGCCAGATGCATTGGCATTTGCCTTTTCCAGCAAATCGGCACCAATGCTGGACTCAAGCAATTTTTGCTCGTATATGTCTCTACCACTGCTGCGATAGCGGCCGTCGTCTAATCCGACCATGACGGTTTCGCCCGTCTCGCCAAGCCCGGTGATATCACCAACGACTGCTTCGATCTTGTCAATGGGCATTTGAAACACTAGCGCACCCACCACGCTACCGTTTCTGTAGATTGGCGCAGCCGAAAACGCGGCTGGCGCGTCATAGGAAGGTGTATACGGCTCAAAATCGAGTAAAACGCTGGAGCCTTTCGGCAAGCTCATCGCGGCCTGGGCTGCGCGAGCAAGACCAGAATCGCGGTGCGGTCCATTTGCCAAACTCGTGCCGTAGTCAATTTCTTTAAAGACGGAATAGACGACCGTCAGGTCTTGTGGGGCCACCAGAAAGACATCGTAATACCCCGCACTTTGTTGAATGCCCGTGAACATAGGGTGGTAATTCTTGTGCTGCCCCGCGTACCGGCTCGGGTCACGAGAAAACAACATGCCCTGCTTGCTGCCAAGTGGGTTGGAATTGTTTGCAATGTAATAGTACTGGGCCAGCCTACCAGCCTCGGATTGCGGGATTAGAGACTGTCCATTAATAGAACGCCCGTTGCGAGACTGATACTCGCGACTAAACTCGTTTGCGTAGAAGCTCTGCACCGAGGACTCATACTCTGGCACCGACTCAAAGCGCCCGACTATGTCGCGATTGATGGCAAAAAACGATTCCCCCATATCTCGAGCCGCTTCCACGACTGACGTGTTTTGAGCCAGATTTGAGTTTTGCTCGAGGATGTCATTGAAGTATTGCTCGACGCTGCCTTGCCGAGCTCTCTCGATCAGTTCAAGTCGGTTCTTTACTTCTGCTGTCATGGCAGATGTCGATTGCCACACCGACACAATACTGATGGCAATCATAGGCACAGAGCCAGCTGCCAACATAGCCAGGAGTAGCAGCTTGCGCAAGGTCAGATTCTTCATGGATTCCTCGAGGGTGATTCAATTTAGTTGGTCTCAAGAGGGGATATCGGCAGGAGATGCGCGCACTTTAGCGTGATGTGACCTGCCCGCAAGACCGCAAATAGACGGGAATCCCCCCCTTTATCGACCGAATCCAGGTCAAACCGAAATGCCATGATGGCGGCCTGAACACACCATGGAGCGCTGCGCAATGAAGGTCCTGATTGTCGATGACAGCTCATCGATGCGAATGATTGTCAAAAGAACCCTGAAGCAAGCAGGCTTTACAGGGCTGACCATAACGGAGGCACCAGACGGCGCCGAAGCCCTTAAGAAAGTCAATGAAGACTGCCCTGATCTGATCATGTGTGATTGGAACATGCCCGTTATGAACGGCATAGAGTTTCTGCAGAAGCTGCGCGAAGAGGGCAACGCAGTGAAGTTTGGCTTTGTCACTACGGAGTCAACCGAACCAATGCGCGCCCTCGCTCGCGAAGCGGGTGCCCAATTTCTTATCGCAAAACCCTTCACGGCAGATTCGTTTGAGAAGGCACTTCGACCCGTCATCGGATAAATCATGGCCAAATTTAGATCACCTGATATCGCATCCTTCCTGAGCATGACTGAGATGTTCATGGAGGAACGTCCATCGATCGAGAAAGACAGTTCGTTCAAACTCGACGATGCCTCCCACATAGCCGTGTTTCAAGACGATGACGGCAAAGATGTCGCACTCTGTTATTGCGATTGGCCACTTGCCGCAGGGCTGGGGGCCGCACTAACCATGATTCCTGCTGCGGCTGCGGAAGACATGGCGAGTGACAAAGAGCTATCTGATTTAGCCCGGGACAACCTTTACGAAGTCATGAATATGTTCTCGAGCCTGTTCATGGATAACGATTCAGCCCATTTGAAACTGGTAGAAGTTTTCCCCAACGGCACGAAAGACGTTCCGGCAATAGACGGCGACCTCCAGACAGCCACTTTCAAGCTTGATCCCAGCCCTTACAGTCCTGGCCTGATCGGCTTCATCTCAAACTAAGCGGAGCGTCAAGATGGATGATCTGGAAATGGACGAGGTAAGAGCTGTCTTCCTCGAAGAATGTGGTGAGAACATCGATCTTCTCGAAAGTGGACTGCTCCAGTTAAGCGAGGGTGAGCAAGAAGCCGAACTGCTGAACGCAATCTTTCGTGCAGCGCATTCGATTAAAGGCGGCGGTGCTACCTTCGGCTTTCAGTCGCTGTCACAATTGACCCATCACATGGAAACCCTCCTTGACCAGATGCGTTCGGGTGAACGCGAAGTCAAAGAAGGCGATCTGGAAATACTGCTCCAGGCTGTTGACGTTCTGCGGCAGATGATTGACACCTGTAACAACGGCGGCACCGATGACCACCCTGAAAAGCCCGGGATGGAAGCTCAGCTGGAGGCACTCGTCAAAGCCTCTCCGGGTGCAGCTAATACCGAAGACGACGCAGCCGAAGAAGAACAAGGCAACGATGCTGAGCCTGAACCCGATCACAGGGTGACCTGGCGGGTAGCGCTCATTCCCAACCCCGATATGCTAGCTCGCGGTGGCGACCCAACGCTGTTGCTAAGAGAACTTGGCCGCCTGGGTGAGATGAAATCGGTGCTCGACCACAGCCGGATGCCAGCCTGGTCCAGTTTTGATCCGAAAGTTTCATATCTCGGTTGGGAAATACGGCTGACAACGACCGTCGCTGAATCCGTTCTGCACGAAGTATTCGAATGGGTTGCGCATGATTGTGACCTCACCATCGAGGCGGCTGACGATGATGCCGAAATAGCGCTTGAGTCGAACACCTCGGCTTCGGAATCTGCTGCTGAAAACGCTACGGCGGTTGCTAAGGCTAAAGAGAATCCAAACCCAGCCAGTCCACCCGCTCAAAAGAAAGATCAGAAACAATCTGGAAACAGCAGTGGTGGTGATTCAAGCACGATCCGAATTGCGACTGAGAAGATCGATCACTTAATCAATCTGGTCGGTGAACTCGTGATTACCCAGTCGATGCTTAGTCGTGCGGGCGGGTCAGATGGCGACATTGACCCCGATCAATTGCGGGAGAGACTTGCCCAGTTAGAACGTAACACACGCGAGCTTCAGGAAAGTGTTATGCGGGTTCGGATGCTGCCAATATCATTCGCGTTCGGCCGCTTCCCTCGTTTGGTTCGAGATCTATCCAAGAAACTCAGTAAGAAGATCGCACTGGTCGTAACGGGCGAGTCAACGGAGTTAGACAAAACCGTTCTAGAGCGCATGACCGATCCACTCGTGCATTTGGTTAGAAATTCTCTAGATCACGGGCTCGAAACACCAGAAAAACGCGTTGCTGCTGGCAAGTCAGAAACAGGGACGCTAACGTTGAACGCCTACCACCAGGGTGGTTCGGTTGTCATTGAAATAAGTGATGACGGGCAAGGCATTAACGAAGAGCGAGTGCTATCCATTGCCAAGGAACGCGGCATCGTTTCTGACTCAGATGACCTAACGCCCGAGCAGATCCACCAACTCATCTTTGCGCCGGGGTTCTCGACTGCAGATGAAGTGAGTGATTTGTCGGGTCGCGGTGTCGGTATGGATGTCGTCCGACGCAATATCAATGACCTCGGCGGTAGAGTATCAATCCAATCGATTAGCGGCGAAGGGACAACCGTCAAGATTCGTCTGCCTCTGACGCTTGCCATTCTGGATGGACAACTTATCCGGGTTGGTCCGCAGATGTATGTCATTCCGATTCTGAGCATTATAGAAACAGTCGAAGCAAAGAATGCTGCGATTTCTGTGATTCCAGGGCAAGGTGAAGTGTGTCGATTCCGAGGCGAATACATCTCCCTGATCCGTCTGCGTAACCGGCTTGGCTTACAGGACTCACCAGGTTCCAGTGAGTTGGTCATCATCGTCGATATACATGGCACACGCGCGGGTTTGGCAATCGACGCTGTTGTGGGTCAGCAGCAAGTTGTGATTAAGGGCTTAGAAGACAACTATAAGGCTATAGCCGGAGTCGCTGGCGCAACGATCATGAGCGATGGCTCAGTCGCGCTGATTCTTGACCCCCCTTCATTGGTCAACTCTCACCTTAACGTCGCCGAGACGGTGTAAACCGCTTCAAATATAAGAAAACAGGATATATCGATGACTACGGAAACCATCCCTACCCCCGAAACGGACGCGGCTGCGATTGGCGAGCAATATCTGACTTTTGTACTTGCCGAAGAAGAATACGCCGTTGACATTTTAAAAGTACAGGAGATTAAGAGTTGGGGCCCGGTAACCCCGGTTCCCTGCTCACCTGACTATGTACTCGGCGTCATTAACCTTCGCGGCGCTATTGTGCCGGTAGTTGATCTTCGTTTGCTGTTTGAGCTGCCTGAAGCAGACTACACCTCGACTACCGCCGTCGTGATCGTTCGTTCGATGGTGGCTGGACAACTGCGCGTTGTTGGACTCGTTGTTGACAAAGTTGCTGAGGTCTACCATTTGGACGCCGATAGCATTCAGCCCAGTACATCAATCTCCAGCAATATTGGTGGCCAGTTTTTCTCTGGTCTGGGCCATATTGAAGAGAAGCTTGTAATTCTGATCGATCTTGATCGACTCGTTGCCGTTGGCCTGGATGAGATGGAAGCGATGGAGGCGGCCGCGCAATGAGTGACCTCTTTGTAGTCCTTCCGGATTCGGCTCGCATAAGCGGCATTGAAGAACTCAAGCATCTACTAATGGAAGCCGAACCAACCGGTGACACCATTCAGATCGATGCCGCTCAGTTAGGCGGAATCGACGGCGCCGCCATGCAACTGCTCATTGCGTTTGTAATGCATCAAAAGAGCATTGGGCGAACAATCGAATGGGCAGGTGTTCCCGAGATGCTCACCAAAGATGCAAAGCTTTTCGGCGCAGAAGAAATTCTGGGGTTAAACGCGTGAGTACCCGCACACCTGAACGAAGCAAGACGGAAGGCGGCGTTCCAGACCGGTTGTCTGATCAGGAATTTGCTACATTTCAACGCCTCACCCTGGAGGCAACAGGCATACAGATCGGTGAAAACAAGCGCTCAATGATCTACTCTCGCTTTGCGAGACGGTTAAGAGCCAAAAAGATGCATAGCTTTACCGACTACCTGGAATTGCTTGCGTCTCCGAATAGTTCTGAGCATGGCTTTTTCATCAACACAGTCACCACGAACCTGACGTTCTTTTTCCGCGAAGCCAATCATTTTGACTATCTGGCTAGTACAGTCCTGCCCGCTATCGCCCAAGAGGGTCGGCCCGGCAATAAGCTGAAAGTTTGGTCATCTGCCTCATCTTCTGGTCAGGAGCCTTATTCGCTCGCAATGGTACTTGCCGACTCACCTGAGATTGCAGGTTGGACAACGCGACTCCTTGCGACTGACATTGATACAGACATGGTTACCCGCACGCGCGAAGGTATCTATGCCGAGCCAGAATTGCGTGGTCTAGACGATACTCGCAAACGCCGGTGGCTTGAAAAAAAGCCGGACGGGCGATATCAGGCATCCAGCGCATTACGCGAGATGATGATTTGCAAGCAACTCAATCTTTTTCATCGCTGGCCTATCAAACCACCGGTCGATATCATTTTCTGCCGCAACGTTCTGATTTATTTTGACCGCCCAGATCAGCTAAAGATCGTCGAAGGTTTTCATCGCATTCAACGACCAGGAGACTACCTCTTCCTTGGGCACTCCGAGTCATCACGTGAAATCACAGGGCTATACAAACCGGTTTCCAATACTGTTTATCGGCGTATCTAATGGAATTTCCCCGACGCCGAAGCATCAGTGACACACATGGTGAGGCATTCCGGTACGTAGAAGAACACACAGGCCGAACCTTCGCGAAAGTCATGCCGGGGAACTTTTACGTAACGACCTCTAAAGAATTGATTGCTACGACGCTCGGGTCCTGTATTGCGGTTTGTCTTCGTGACACCGATGCTGGCGTCTTTGGAATGAATCACTATCTGTTACCGAAAAGACCAAGCAACCAGGAACCACGCCCAGCCGATTCACCCAATGATGACAATCGCTACGGTGAACAGGCAATGGAGGCATTGATTGCAGGGATGATCAAATGTGGTGCTCGGCAAGAGTGTCTTGAAAGCAAGATTTTCGGCGGCGGTAGGGTACTGGGGCTTTCAGAGTCAGTTGGCCTGCTAAACGCCAATTTCGCAAACGAGTTTTTGCTGCAATCCGGCATCCCAATTCTGGCGGCGGATGTCGGCGGAACGGCAGCACGAAAAATCATTCTTGACCCTGGCACTGGTCAAGTCAGAGTTCTCAAGTTAGCTAACAGAGCCCGCGAAAAGATTGTTTCCGCAGAGAAGCAACTGATCGCGTCGACAACACCTTAGACAAAGGCAAATTTTGGAGTTTGTTATCCATGGCTGGCAAGATTTACCGCGTATTAATCGTAGATGACTCGAAGGCCATGTGTCATTTTCTGGCACATGCAATCAATCAGGACCCGCAACTTGAGGTAGTGGGGGTGGCGCATGACCCCTATGAGGCACGCGGCTTGATCAAACAGGTCGCCCCTGATGTCATTACTTTGGATGTTGAGATGCCAAAGATGGACGGCATCACGTTCCTTGGCAATTTGATGAGACTACGACCCATGCCTGTTGTCATGATTTCATCTTTGACTACTGCTGGTGCTCAAACCTCTCTTGAAGCCCTGCGAATTGGTGCTGTGGACTTCATGGTCAAACGCCAGCCAGCAAGTGAGCAAGGTGTGCGCGACTACATCTCGGAGATTTGTGACATCGTGCGCACGGCTGCTCAGGCTGACGTAACGAAATCCGAACGAAAAGGCAGCTCGGCCCAGAAAAAGCCAGAGTTTGCGAAATGGAAAGAGCGCGCCATCAAGGGTTCTGCCGCGGCGCCTGGTGTGCGTCGACTGATCAACATCGGCGCGTCAACCGGTGGGCCTGAAGCGCTTCGAAACGTGCTCGATAACACATACTCCCCGGATTGTGCTGTCACGATTACGCAGCATATGCCCACTCGGTTTATGGGTCCCTTTGCAGACCGACTCAACCAGACCTCTCGATACAAGATCGCATTGGCAAATGACGGTGAAGTCATATGCCCAGGCCACGCCTATGTTGCTCCTGGCGACTTCCATATGGACATCGTCAAGCAGGGTGGCAAGTTGATTTGCAAGCTGCGCGAAGGCCAGCGCATTAACGGCCATATGCCGGCAGTTGACTTCACCTTTACATCCGCTGCTAACGCAGTTGGCGATTCATGTCTGGGTATTTTGCTTACGGGCATGGGTAATGACGGTGCCCAAGGCCTCAAAGATCTGCACGACGCCGGCGCCATGACCATCGCCCAAGATGAGCGAAGCAGCGCAGTTTGGGGTATGCCAGGATCGGCTGTCGCAATGGGTGCTGCCGATGCCGTTCTAACACTTGCCGACATTGGCCCAACCCTTGATGATTTACTGGGTCCACGCAAGTCTGCACCGGCCAAGTCTATTAGTGAAATCGCCAGCGGCGCATAACAAAACCGCACCCTAGTGTCCCAGGGTGCGTTTACCAACGAGCCGCGAATGGGCCCGCAAGCACTTTTTTGAACGATAGCTTACTTGGCAGCCATCGGTTTGAGGGTGTTAAACGCCCAAAAAAGCCTTATCACCAAAACCCACCTGGCGGCGCCTAAGCTTCCGCCTACCGGCCCGATTGAACTAGATGGGCAGTGTATGCAACAGCAACACACCAAAGAAAAACATCACAATCACATACGGCCAGTTCCATACCGCCGCCTTATAACTGGGCACGCCGTAGCGCCCCTGAAAGATAAGATGAGTGCCTGATAGCGGACTCGCGCAAGTGCCCAGACTCCAGCAGTAAAGATAGGTCACCGCCAGTAGCGTTGGAGAAGGATCAAGCGGCAGCAGCAACGGCGTCATTGCTGCAACCGAGATGACCGGATGCAGCCCAACAGCCGATACCGTCACGACACCAAGCAGCAATACACTTGCAACTGCCGGCGTGAACTCGGTCACGGGCATTTTTAGCACGCCTGTCTCGACTACCGCGCTAAGCCCAACCGCAAGGACGCCCGCGCCCAGAAACAGCATCAATTCACCGGCCATGCCAGGCAAGCCTGAGCGCACATGAATGCCGAGCGTGCGCGCTGAGCCCTTTGGACCCTGGCGATGAATCAACACGAAGACAGTCACGCCAAGCGCTGCAATCGCAATGACGTAAAGAATGGAAACACCTGGCAATGCCCAAGACCCTAGCGCAACCGCCGCAGCAAGTACCGCGGGAATCCAGAGGCTGGCCACTGTAATTGGGTACCCCTTAAAGCCGGCGAGCTGATCTCGATAGCGAGTCTGCGCCTCCGTGATGACAAGGACTAGCGAGATCAGCGCGAACGGTAAGCCCGCGAGCATCACGGGTAACAGGCGTGCATCCGAGACATAAGTCAGCACTACGGCCATGCCGCCAAAAAAAGGCGACCAGGCCGAACATCCGGAAAACACGCGGGTAATCGATTGTGATGTCAGACGAGTAACCCGGCCTTTAACCGCCAGGCGATCCGCGACCAAAATTGGCGCAGAAATATTGATGAACGAACCGAGGACCGCGACGCTGAACATGGTGTGTCTGAATGCCTTACGCCCGGCTGGATCGTCCATCTCGCCACCGTCCACCTGTCCGGCGACAAGCCGCAGAAAACCAACCGCTGCAATCATCGCCACCAATGGGACGTTCTCATCGAGCAGGTGTACCCACTCAGGACTGACGCCTCGAGACAGCGCAAAGATCATGGCGAGCGCCCCAAGCACCAGCAGAATGATGAGTAGCACCTGCTGCGTACGCTTGACGCGGTGAACCAAAAGAGCGCCCGCAACCCACGCACACAAGCCTGCCGGCCAGGATGGAAAAGTACCGGTCAGTCCATGCAAAATGGCGAGCGCAATCATTGCCGCGAGCAAGCTGCCGGCTGCCGCAATCAGCCCGCGCTGAGCGACAATCGATTTGGACTGGGCAGGTTGCACCCGTGCGCTGTCGCTGCTCACTCGCTGGCCATCGAAAGCAATGCCAATCTGAAGTCAACCCATCTGGCAGGATCATCTGGCCACGAAGCACCCCCCGCACCGTCGGCCAATGCGCGTGGCACCAAAGCCTCAATGAGTGCTTGTGCGGACTCAGGTGAACGCTCTCGGGCCAGTTGGAACAGTTCAGCATCTTGCAATCCGCGACGCCAGGCTTTCAATCTCATCGAAGGCACGGGACCGGGCGCCGACGGAAGCTTCAGACCAGCCAGCTTTGACAGTTGATGCCCGGGGTAGACCAACACGCCATTACCAACCCGGTCATCGCCGGGCTTGTATGACGGTTGGGCATAGGGCTCAAGCTGACTACCCAGGTTGACTGCCCACATGAACTGCCCATCGAAACCATAACGCGCGCCAACTACGCCCCAGGTGCGCATTTCAATGCCAGAGGCGTTGATGCCGTGAGCCCCGATCGCCGGATGCCCGCTGTGATAAAACCAGGCGGTTTCGCCCAGCTTCATGCGTTGGTGCAAAAAATCAGGATCGGCGGCTGATGCATTGGGCGCCCAGAACCGGATTTTATCGGTGAGATCCAGAGCAGGATCATCAGCCCATTGCGCCGGGTTGGCATGACTGGTCCAAATTAGATCAATAGCAAGTTCAGTCGAGCCAGCATCAATGGCCTGCTGCACGCGACCCATCTGCTCATGCGTCATGGCGACATACTGCCGATGATCCGCGGCTGACACGCCGGCCGCCGGCGGGCCATCAACCTCGTCAAAAACATACGCAAAGTAGCGGCTCGAATGCCAACCCTGGGCCAATACGAGCGCTTGCCAATCGCTAGCCATCCGCGTCATTTCTGCGATCACCTCTTCGCCAAGTGGTGCATTCAGAGACATATCAATGCGCTGCGGCCAAGGCGGGCGCCAGACGGTTACGGGCGTATTCCGGCCAGGCCCAACATAACCTCGTTCAGCCGTGAATAACCCACCTGTCAGCGCCGGCCCGAAGGTTTTGACGTAGTCGGCTTGCCGCTGTGGCGGCAAGCCTTTTGGGAATCGCTCAATGAACACCATGCGGTGTTGATGCGCCAGTTGCTGGTAACACTGAGCCAACGACTGCCACTGAGGATCGCCAATATCCATGCCAGCGCCTTCAGCAGAATAGGCAAGATAGATTTCACCCACTGCCTCGATCGTCGGCTCGTTAGGGAGCATGACATCATGCACCTGCCAATGCACCGTCAGCATCTGGCGGTGTTCGCCAATTTCAATGGTGATCTCTTGGTGATAAACACCAGCGGGCATTGACTCCGGCACAAAGGTATCGATCCAGACAGCCTGGTTCTGCATCACCTCGGACGCCAGCGGAAATTCGCTTAGTAGCGGCTGGTCGGGTTCGCATGGCGCGTGCGTCGGAATCAGCGCGTCAGGATAGGCCGCTGGCCACGGCATCACACGTGTGGGAGGTCCCCACGTGTAACCACCATTGTCAATTTGCAGATAGTGCGCATGAAAAAGGCTTTGATGTACCTTGACCGGTTGCGGGCTTGAAGCACTTCGCCAGGCGATTGGCTTGATCCGCACAGACTGCGCGACATCAGATTTAGCGACAGACCGAATCAGCAGTTGAAAAGCAACGGTCTCGTTGCGAGCGGCATGCAATTCAACCTGACCATCAGCAAAATCGAAGGCAGCATGCTCCAGCGAAAAACTGGCGCGCCGCGATTGTCGCGCCATATCGCTGGCAATACACAGTTGATGAGAAGGACCGATTTCGCGACATCCGGCAGGCAGGTCCGCAGACATCACAGGCACTGCGACAGGCCGCGGTCCGCTCGAAGGTGACGATGCGAAGTAAGCGAACGCCCCGAACACAAGCAAGGCGCATAGCGTGACCACTGCCAGCACAACAAACATTGCGCTGGGCGGGAGGCGGCGACTACAAGCGGAAGAAGAAGGCTGTCTGGGAAACACCGCGTGATTGTCTCACCGCTGACAGAAACGCCGAAACGCGGGAGGTCACCCACCGATTTCCGCCCAGGCAATGCCTCTCAGACTACTGGGTTTCTGGTATCGATTGATAGCCAAAAAAGCTGCTAACGTAGCGGCTCGAACTCTCTACTAGAACGAACTGAAGGGGCATCACCGCCCATAGGAGCAGCACCGTCATGCACAAACCCCATTCTCATAGCCGCCACACTTTGGCCGCCGTCCTCGTCGCGTTGCTTGTATCCGCCTGCGGGACCACCTCATCACCCAGCATCGAACCGTACGCAGGCAAAGACAACGTTGGCGCAGTCAATCCGAGTATGTTCGTGGGCGAATGGAATGTCCGGCTTTTGAATCCGCCTAAGGGCTACCGACCGAACGAGTCTCGGGCCACTTTTTCCCAAGACGGGTCAGTCGTCATGGTCACCGATGACAGTAGCTCGGGCATGAATCTTAAGCTCCAGTTGATTGGGCGCTGGCAAGCAACAGGTGACACGCTGCAAATGCAGATGGAATCGATCAAAGAGACCTCAGGTAATCCGCTGGGCGGTCTGATCGCAGGCATGATGAACAGCATGAAAGAGCGCATGACTGGGACGGTCAATGTTTACGAAGCCACAGATAACCGCATTGTTGTGGTCGGAGAGGAAGGCCAGGCGACCGAATACAGCCGTTAGGTGAATCTGTGCGCAAGCTGACTGTAAGTCGACGCTCCTGAGAATGACACAGAGGTTATAAACAACCAGTACAAAGCCAGCCAAGGCATTCTCAGGGTTCGCAACATGACTAATCAATGCGAGACATCGGCAGCGGGTAAGCTCAGAAGCACTGCAGCACTGCTCATCGTGGCCAGTTTGATCGCGGCCTGCGGAGGCGGGTCAGACAATTCAGGCCCCGAAACGGGTGATGACCAGCCTGCCGGTCAAAACCCGCCTGCTGTCGATGATGAGCAAACTGAGCCGGACGGCGCGGACGACGAGATGACGGTGCCAGAGCCAGAGCCGGCTCCTCCTGGCAATCCGTCACCCGCGCCAGCCGATCCGCCTCCGCCAGCAACTGCGACCGGCGAAGCGACCTACGAGTTTATCTTTACCGCCCAGTGGACCGGCGAGAATGGGTTCGGCAATGTGCCCGGTAACGCGCACTTCAGCGGAATTATCGGCGCGGCAGTGAACGAACAATCACGCCTTTGGGCAAGGGGCGGAATGGCCTCTGCTGGCGTCGAAGCCGTCGCTGAAGACGGCACAGTCCCGACTATCAGGGCTGAAATGAACGCTGAAATTGCCGCCAATGCGGCGCGTGAGATCATGTTTGTTGGCGGCCCGCGAAATAGTGGTTCTGTGAGTGGCACCATCACCTTCAGCGACGCCCATCCGGCGTTGACCTTTATCACCATGGTTGCCCCCAGCCCTGACTGGTTCGTGGGCCTGAGCCGGCAGTCGATGAAGGATGCATCAGGTCAGTGGATAGCTTCTTTTGACCGCGAACTTCCCGTTTACGATGCGGGCACTGAGCAGGGCGAGTCGTTTTCCACCAATGGTGCAGCGACTAACCCGCAGGGCGTCATAACACGGCTTAACGGATTGGTCGCCGACTCCCTTCCCTTCGTTGAAGGCACCGTGAATGGCAACGCGATTGCGCGCTTGCAGCTAAGGCGCCTGCGCTAGCCAACATCTGGTTCGGATGGGATTACACTGATAGGCGAAGTAACTATCAGGAGTTCATATGTTTATCCGTTCTCGTTCGCTCGGCGTCGCGCTTTGCGCGTTGGCATTCAGCAGCCAAGCCCTGTACGCAGAAGGAATTGGTGAGGTCTCAACCGCGTTTAAATTGCTTGGTGCTAATCACAAAATTGTGCTTGAGGCATTTGATGACCCTAAGGTACAGGGCGTTTCGTGTTTCCTATCAAGAGCCAAGAAAGGCGGTGTAAGCGGCACGCTCGGGCTCGCCACTGATCCCGCAGACGCCTCGATCGCTTGCCGTCAGACAGGCCCGGTCAAGTATCTGGACAAGCTAGAGGCTGGTGAAGAAGTCTTCAAGCAGCGTACCTCCGTTTTGTTTAAGACTATGCAGGTTGTGCGCTTTTTCGATCCCAAGCGAAACACCCTTGTCTATCTGACCTATTCAGACAAACTCATAGACGGATCACCCAAAAATTCGCTGTCTGCTGTCGCCATCGCGCCGTGGGGACCACAAGGCGAAATGCCAGCCGCGCCTGCCTATAAGGAATAAGTCAATGCGCGCCGCAACACGTCCGTTTTTTAGAGCGGCGGCATTGACCTGATCTGTATTCTCGACAATGATCATTTCCACGCCCCGGCGTAAGACCGGGCGACAGATAACCTGGAGATGATTTATGAGCAAAAAGTTCAATCCTGCGGTTAAGGCATGGCTGCGACAGTTCGGCGCAGCGCTGCGAGCAAAAGACATTGATGCGGTCACGGCACTTTTTGATGACGACTGTTACTGGCGGGATCTTGTCAGTTTCACCTGGAACATCTCCACACAGGAAGGCAAACCAGCGATTGCCGACATGCTCGCGGCGACGCTGAAACAAACCAAGCCCAGCAAGTTTGCGCTGGAAGGCGATGCGGCTGAAGCTGACGGGATCACCGAGGGTTGGTTTACGTTTGAAACCAAGCACGCTCGTGGCCGCGGTCATGTCAGGCTCAAAGACGGCCGCTGCTGGACCTTACTGACCACGATGGTTGAACTCAAAGGCCATGAAGAAGCCAAAGGCACCACGCGCCCCATGGGCGTTGAACACGGCATTGTTCCCGGGCGCGAGAGTTGGCTGGAAAAACGCGAGCGAGAAGCCGAGACACTTGGCTATTCCGAGCAACCCTATTGTCTGGTGATCGGTGGCGGCCAAGGCGGTATCGCGCTTGGCGCGAGGCTGAAAAAGCTGGGCGTTCCAACCATCATTGTCGAAAAGAACGCCCGGCCGGGTGACTCCTGGCGCAAACGCTACAAATCACTCTGCCTGCACGACCCGGTTTGGTATGACCACCTGCCCTACCTGCCCTTTCCCGAAAACTGGCCGGTCTTCTCGCCCAAAGACAAACTGGGCGACTGGCTTGAGATGTACACGCGTGTCATGGAGTTGAACTATTGGGGCAGTACCGAGTGCAAACAGGCGCAATACAACCCCAAGAAAAAAGAATGGACCGTCGTCGTAGAGCGGGATGGCGAAACCGTCACGCTGCGCCCCAAGCAGCTGGTCCTGGCCACCGGCATGAGTGGCTTACCAAACCTGCCAAACTTTCCAGGGCAAGACAGCTTCACCGGCGAGCAAATGCACTCCAGCCAGTTTGGCTCAGGCGAAGACTACAAAGACAAGCGCTGTGTTGTGATCGGTTCCAACAACTCGGCGCATGACATTTGCGCCAGTCTTTGGGAACACGGCGCAGACGTCACCATGGTTCAGCGGTCCAGCACCCACATTGCGCGATCCGACACCCTCATGGATCTGGCACTGGGCGCTTTGTATTCGGAAGAAGCACTTGCCAATGGCGTCACAACAGACAAAGCTGACCTGATCTTTGCGTCAATCCCCTACCGGGTGCTCCCGGCCACCCAGATTCCTGTTTACGAGCAGATGGCCGAGCGTGACAAGTCGCTCTATGACCGATTGGAGAAAGCAGGCTTCATGCTCGACTTCGGCGAAGATGGTTCCGGCCTGTTTTGCAAGTATCTGCGACGCGGTTCGGGTTACTACATCGACGTTGGCGCATCCGAACTCATTGCCGATGGCAAGGTAAAACTCAAGAGTGGCGCCCAAGTTGACAGCATTACGGCCGGCGGCGTGAAACTCAGCGACGGGACAGAGCTACCGGCCGATCTCATTGTGTACGCTACGGGTTATGGCTCTATGAACGGCTGGGCAGCGCAAATCATCAACCAGGAGGTTGCAGACAAAGTGGGCAAGTGCTGGGGCATGGGCTCAGGCACAACCAAAGACCCCGGCCCCTGGGAAGGCGAGTTACGCAATATGTGGAAGCCAACCCAGCAGGAAGGTCTCTGGTTTCACGGCGGTAATTTGCATCAATCGCGACACTACTCTCAGTTCCTGTCGTTACAAATTAAGGCCCGAAAGGAAAAACTGCCGGTTCAGGTGTACGGCATGCAGGAAGTTCATCACTTGCAATAGTTCAGTTGCCTGCATCATCAGTGTAAGCTCGGGCACTCCCGCTCGTTCAGGAGTGCCCAAATGCTTGCACCCTTCCCCCTTAACCGCCTCCTTCAATTTGTAGCAGCCCTTTGGCTGTTTGCCGCGCATTGGTCTGTTCAGGCAGCGAATGATGCCCCGCAGGTGAGCCCTGCCATCGTCGATATCTGCCTGGACCTCAAACGCCCACCGGCAATTTGCACTTGCTCGGCCACAAAGTTGCAGGCAAGCGTTCAGAAAGACGCTTTCGAGCACTACCATGCAGTGGGCGCTCGTTACCTGCAGCTTAAACGTCAAGGCCAGCGTCGTCGCCAAGCGTGGGCTATGGCAGTGAATCAGCGCGCTGAATCTACTGGCGAGCAACCTGAGCAACTCACCGAAAAAATGGCCGGAGCAGCTGACGACCACCTACTCGCTATCCAGGATTGCGGCCAGCAATGAGCGAAGCGAAAGAACTGATGCAATCCAGACTGCCCGACGGTGTGCAGTCGCGCTTCATTGACAACGGCAACGGCTTGCGCATGCACCTGCTGTGCGCGGGCGACGATTCTCCCGACCGCCCACTTGCGCTCTTGCTGCATGGATTTCCCGAGCTTGCGTTTAGCTGGCGCAAGGTCATGGTACCCCTGGCTGAGGCCGGCTACTTTGTGGTGGCGCCCGACCAGCGTGGCTACGGCCTCACGATTGAAACCGACCTGGCAGACCAGGTCACGCCAGTCGCGTACGACACCCCCCTTGATCGATATCAGTTACTGAACCTTGCCCGGGATGCCGTTGGCCTGGTCTTTGCACTCGGCAGAACCGATGTTGCTTTGCTGGCCGGCCATGACTTTGGATCACCAGTTGCAGCAAACTGCGCACTTGTTCGGCCAGATGTGTTTAAACGGCTGGCCTTGATGAGCGCGCCCTACTCTGGGCCGCCTGCGCTGCCTGCACCAGGCAAGACCCACGAACGCGCTTTTGATCCTGCCGCATTTGCTGATCTGGTTCCGCCCCGTCAGCACTACCAGTGGTATTACTCGACCCCACCGGCCAACAACGACATGTTGAATGCGGCAGACGGTCTGCATGCGTTTTTGCGTGACTACTATCACGCGAAGAGCGCCGATTGGAAGGGCAATGCGCCTCACAAACTGGCGCGTGGTGTAGAAGCAATGGCCAGCATGCCACACTACTACATCATGCTTGCGAGCCAGACGATGCCTGAAGCCGTCCTGGCCTCTCGGCCTGGCGCAAACGAGGTTGCTGATTACCAGTGGCTGCCTGACGAGGATCTTGCGGTCTACACGGCGCTATACGAGGCCACCGGTTTTCAAGGTGGACTGCAATGGTATCGCTGTAACACCACTGGGCAGTTCACCCGTCAATACCAACTGTTTGGTGGACGCAAAATTGAGCAGCCCGCCTGCTTCATAGCCGGGCGTGCAGACTGGGGCGTCTATCAAATTCCAGGGGCACTTGAAGCCATGAGCGAGCAGGTCTGTACTGATTATCGAGGCACAACCCTGATTGACGGCGCAGGTCACTGGGTGCAGCAGGAACAAGCCGCAGCAGTTGTTCAACAATTACTGGCTTTTGCTGATGATGAGTAGGCAACCCCTGACTTTGCTTCGATTGACACGTCATCTGTTGCTCACCATGCTTTTCACAAGCCTTGTCGGCTGCTCCATTGGCGGCACACTGGCCACACTGACCCCCGGCGATACCGGCGAGACTGCGTTTGATCAATCTTTTGGTGAGCATCCTCGCGACCGAGCCGATGTTTACATGCCAGCCTCGCCCCAAGCTTCCGACGCAGACGGTTCCAACACTCTCAGGCCTTTGGTCGTGTTTATCTACGGTGGCTCCTGGCGCAGCGGTAGTCGCAGTACTTATCAGTTTGTGGGCAAGGCGCTGGCTGATTTGGGCTATGTCACCGTGATTCCGGACTACCGTGTCTACCCCGAAGTGAAATTTCCCGGTTTCATTCAGGACAACGCACGCGCGGTTGCGTGGGCGGCAGGCATGGCCGAGCAATGGGGCGCGGATCCGAACCGAATCGTGTTGGTTGCCCATAGCGCCGGCGCCTATAACGCAGCCATGCTGCTGACCGACCCTGCCTATCTTGGCGAGGTTGGCATTGCGGCCGATCGCATGGCGGGCTTTGTCGGTCTTGCGGGTCCCTATGACTTCTACCCGATTCTGAACGAACGGGTCATGCCGGTTTTCAGTCACCCAGACTACCCCTCCAACAGTCAGCCGATCAAACTGGTTCACGATAATTTGCCGCCCAGCTTTATAGGGTCAGCGAGCGAAGACGAACTGGTCAACCCGCAGCGCAACGCTGCTCAGTTAGCGGAACTGCTCGACGAACAGGGCGTGCCGGTTACGCTTAAGCTTTATGACCGTGTCGGCCATATGACGCTAATAGGTTCGTTTGCCGGACCTTTGCGGTGGCTTGCGCCAGTGCTGGATGACGTCGCGGCATTTCTGAACCAGCTTTAAACCTGCTTTGATTGGTCTTTAACGGCCAGCACAGGCCGTAACGCTACAATCGCGGGCTATCCCGATCATATCCACGAGGTCAGAATGGCTGAAACCGTTGCCGCCCTAATTGCCAATCATGCCGCCGATGCCATGGCTATTGGCGCCCCCGACCGACCCTGGCTTACCTATGGCGCGTTGCGCGAATTGAGCAATTCCGTTGGTCAGTCTTTGCGGGCTATGGGCGTTGGGCCTAACGACCGGGTGGCAATCGTTCTTGAGAATGGCCCTGAAATGGCCGCAGCGTTCATGACGGTTGCATGCCATGCAACCACTGCGCCTCTCAACCCGGCTTATCGTCAGGAAGAGTTTGAGTTCTATTTATCTGACCTGAGCGCAAGCGTTTTGATTCTGGCCGCGACTGACGATGGACCTGCACTTAAAGCTGCGCAAGCCAAACAGATTCCCGTCGTTCGTCTGAACGCCGAGACGGATGCAGCAGCAGGATCTTTTAATCTCACGCCGCCAGCGGGCTTGACGGCGACAGACCCTTCGGCTCAACCGGGCGCAGATGATGTTGCGCTCGTCCTGCACACCTCGGGCACCACCTCACGCCCAAAAATTGTGCCCTTGCTACAGCGAAATCTTGCAGCCTCGGCACGGCACATTGGTTCTACGCTTGCCCTTTCACCCGATGATCGATGCCTGAACATCATGCCGCTCTTTCATATTCACGGGTTGATTGCGGCTGTGTTGAGTTCGCTCGCTGCAGGCGGCTCGATTTGCTGCACACCCGGCTTTAATGCGCTGAACTTCTACAAGTGGCTCGATGCAGTCAAGCCAAGCTGGTATACCGCCGTCCCCACGATGCATCAGACCATCCTGGCGCGCGCCTCCCGTAACGCAGAGATCATTGGCAACGCCAAGCTGCGCTTCATTCGGTCTTCGAGTGCTTCATTGCCACCGCAGGTCATGACGGCCCTGGAAGAAGCGCTGAACGCGCCAGTCATTGAGAGCTACGGCATGACCGAGGCAACGCACCAGATGGCGTCTAATCCGCTACCACCGGCCGAACACAAACCCGGGTCAGTCGGCATTGCCGCCGGTCCGCAGGTGCGGGTTGCGTCGGAGACGGAAGACAAACTGCTGGCAAACGGCGCCACTGGCGAAGTGGTGATCTGCGGCCCCAACGTGACACCCGGCTACGAATCAAACCCCGATGCCAACGCCAAGGCGTTCTTTGAAATTGATGGCGATAGGTGGTTCCGAACCGGCGATCAGGGGATGCATGATGATGAAGGCTATTTGCGCATTACTGGCCGGCTCAAAGAGATCATCAACCGGGGCGGCGAAAAGATCAGTCCGCTAGAAGTTGATGAAGTGCTCATGGACCATCCAGCCATTCAACAGGTGGTGACTTTCGGCATTCCGCATGACAAGCTTGGCGAAGAAGTGGGCGCCGCCGTCGTTCTGCGCGATGGTCAGGAGGCAGACGAAAAAACTATCCGTGCATTTGCTGCCGAGCGGCTAGCTGATTTCAAAGTACCGCGTAAAGTTGTCTTGATGGCAGAAATCCCCAAAGGGGCGACCGGCAAAATGCAGCGAATCGGACTGGCCGAGAAACTCGGGTTGGTCTAAAGGCTCATTAAGGCGCAAGCAAACGAGGTCAGAATCATGAAGATCTGTATTTTTGGTGCCGGCGCTATCGGCGGTTATATGGGTGCCAAACTGGCCAAAGCTGGCGCTGATGTGAGTCTGGTTGCACGTGGCCCGCACCTTGAAGCCATGCAAGCCAATGGCCTGACCCTGATTGAGGAGGGTCAACGCGAGACCGTCAATGTCACCGCCACATCAGACCCGGCCGAGTTGGGTCCACAAGACTATGTCGTGATTACGCTCAAGGCGCACTCAGTGCCTGGTGTGGTCGACACCATGCAGCCCCTATTTGGTCCGTCGACGACCGCCGTGATGGGGGTTAACGGGGTGCCCTGGTGGTACTTCTATGGGCTTGAAGGCAAACTAAAAGACAAGCGCCTGCAATCGGTCGACCCAGGCGACAAACAATGGCAGGGCATCGGGCCCGAGCGGGTGCTTGGCTGCGTGGTCTATCCGGCGGCTGAAGTCCCTGAGCCTGGCGTCATTCAGCATATCGAAGGCAACCGCTTTTCTCTCGGAGAACCCAGCGGCGAGAAATCCGAGCGTGCGCAGGCACTCTCAAAAGCGCTTTCTGCTGTCGGCTTAAAGGCGCCTGTTCGCCCCAAAATTCGTGACGAAATCTGGGTCAAGCTGTGGGGAAACTTGTCGTTTAACCCGATCAGCGCCCTGACTCATGCAACGCTGGACGTTTTGTGTACCGACCCAGGCACCCGGCTCGTCGCGCGCAACATGATGCTTGAGGCGCAGGCGATTGCTGAGAAATTGGGCGTGAAGTTTCCGATCGATGTCGACCGCCGCATTGAGGGTGGCGCCGCGGTGGGCGAGCATAAGACCTCGATGTTGCAAGATCTGGAGAGAGGCCGCCCGATGGAAATTGATGCTTTGCTTACCGCGGTTCAGGAAATGGGCGGCATCGTAGACCTGCCAACCCCAACCATCGATACGGTGCTGTCGCTGGTTCAGTTGCGTGGCCGCACTGCCGGTTGCTACGCGGGATAGTCACCGCCCGGAACCAAAAATCCGCCATCAGTCAGACTTGTATTTATTGGACAAAAATTAACTTTCGAGCGGCGACTGTTTCTGACACAATCGCCTCGCGAAACAAGCTGCCGTGAGGCATTCACTTGTAGGCCCGTCTGGATCGCCCGTCATCGATCTCGTCACCGCGATCCGTCGCAATTGTTCGCCACTCCATTCGCGTCCAGCCACAGACGCACGGGCCTGCTGTCATGATTCGATCTGTCACTTCGATTTCGTCGTTGTTGCTGGGGATGGGCATATTGCTGTCCGGTTCCGGGTTGCTTGGCATCCTGCTTGGTCTGCGCGCCAATGATGAGCAGTTTGGCGAACTCGTCATTGGTTTTGTCATGGCCGGGTTTTACCTGGGCTACGTCATCGGCGCGATGGTTTGCCCGCGAGTCATTGAACACTTTGGGCATATCCGAGCCTTTACGGCTTTTGCCGCCGCGTCTGCCGCACTAACCCTGGGCTACGGACTGATGGTGCACCCCGCCGTCTGGCTGATCCTGAGAATTCTCAATGGCATTGCCCTGCTCGGCCTGTATATGGTGATTGAGAGCTGGATCAACCATCGGGCCGGCCAGGATCGTGCACAGGTGTTTTCCATCTACATGATGGTTAATCTGGTTGCGATTGCGATTGGCCAGTACCTGATCCTCATCAAAGGCGTGGACGGCGTTGAAACCTTTGCGATTGCCGCCACCCTGTTTAGCCTTGGTCTGCTGCCAATTGCGTTAACCCCTGTCACTCAGCCAGAGCCTATACGCACAGAGCGGCTGGGCATAGGCAGGCTGTTTGCGGTTTCACCGGTCGGGGTTGCCGGCGCTTTGTTCTCAGGACTGATCTACGGGTCGTTCTGGTCTTTCGCTGCGATCTACGGCCGCCTGCTTGGCATGAGCGATGGTCAGGCCGCCAGCTTTGTTGTGGCGGCGGTGATGGGTGGCGCGTTCCTGCAATGGCCGATTGGCTGGTTGAGTGACCGGTTCGATCGCCGATATGTGATGCTTGTTGTGAGCCTGGCGTCAGCGGCAGCGCTAACCAGCTTTAACTGGATGCCGAGCACTTCGCTTGCCGTCCTGCTCGGCGTGGCGGTTGTTTTCGGTGGCTTTATCTTTTCTCTCTACGGCCTTGCGGTGGCACAAACCCACGACCGCTTTTCGGCCAATGAGTCGCTCGAGGCAACCAAGGGCATGTTGATGGTGCATGGCGTGGGCTCGGCGATTGGCCCCGTGTTCACAGGTGCCATGATTTCTAACCTGGCAGGCGGCTTCACGATGTCCCTTTCCCTGATGGCCTTGTGTCTTGCCGCTTTCACGCTGATCCGGATTCGCCTGGATAAGCCCGTCCCGGTGCAGGACAAGACTGTATTTGCACCCATGGATCAGGCGTCGCCGGTGGCTATGGATCTGGACCCGCGTTCGCCTGATTTTGTTGAGCCAGCACCAGAGCCGACAACAGAAGCTGAAATTGGCATCGCCCCGGGCTCGCCAGCTGATGCGGCAGCCGCCGCTGCAGCGGTTAACGGCTGGCAGCCGGAGGTTAAGCCGGCTTCCTGAGGCATTTCCAATGCTCGTGTTCAAATAGTGACGCGCCCGATTCGGGCGGGCACGCATTGGAGCACGGCCATGAATGGAGCACAGTCACTCGTCCATACCCTGATTGATAGTGAAGTTGATGTTTGCTTTACTAATCCGGGCACCTCAGAAATGCACTTCGTCGCAGCGCTCGACACGGTAGCCGGTATGCGCTGTGTGCTGGGTTTATTTGAAGGCGTCATTACCGGTGCTGCCGATGGCTACGCACGCATGGCGGGCAAGCCGGCGGCGACGCTGCTTCACCTTGGCCCGGGACTAGGCAATGCACTTGCCAACGTTCACAACGCACGCAAGGCGCGCACGCCGATGGTGAACATCGTGGGCGAACATGCGACTTATCACTTGCAGTACGAAACGCCGCTCAAGAGCGACACCAATATGATTGCGCGCGCTTGCTCTGACTGGGTACAGACCAGTCAGAGTGCGAGTGCCGTCGCCAGCGACGCCGCTCAGGCGGTTGCTCAGGCGAGAAGCGGCGGTCAGATTGCGACGCTCATCCTGCCTGCCGACACAGCCTGGAACGAAAGCACGGGGCCGGCCGCACCAGTTGCGCCACCCGCCCGGCCGGTGGTCGATGCAGACAAGATCAAATCGGCTGCTGCCATATTACTCAAGCATGGTGGGGACAGCACCCTCATGCTCACAGGCGCGCCCCTCATTGAACCGGGGTTAACCCTGGCCGCAAAAATTGCGAAGAAAACCGGTTGCAAGTTGCTCGCGCAACAATCTAATGCACGCATGAGCCGCGGACTCGGTCACTATGACATTGCGCGCGTGCCCTATGCCGTACCGCAGGCCCTCGCCCAGCTCGCCGACATTAAGCACCTGGTGCTACTCGGGGCGAACCCTCCAGCCTCATTCTTTGCGTATCCGAACCAACCCAACATGATGGCACCGACAGGTTGTGAACAGTTTGTGTTGGCGGCACGTGAACACGATGCGGCCGCTACCCTGCAGGCCCTTGCTGACGAACTGGATGCGCACGCGACTGACCCTGCGATCGAAAACGGCCCGGCGCTTGAAGTACCGCCCGATGGACAGTTAACAGCTGATCTGGTCATGCAAACCGTCTCGGCGCTGATTCCCGAGAATGGGATTCTCTGTGACGAAGCGGTCAGTTCAGGGCGCCAATTGCTCCAGTTAACCGGTCAAGCTAAGCCCCATGACTACCTCCAAATCACGGGTGGTGCAATTGGTATCGGATCGCCGCTGGCGACAGGCGCCGCCGTCGCCAGTCCGGGCAGACAAGTGATTAGCTTGCAGGCTGATGGCAGCACCATGTATACCCTGCAAGGGCTCTGGACTCAGGCCCGCGAGCAGCTTCAGGTATGCACCATCATTCTGGCCAACCGCGCTTACCGAATTTTGCAAGGCGAACTCAAGCGGGTAGGCGTCGAATCGCCGGGCGAGCGCGCTCAGCAGATGCTTAGCCTGAGCAATCCTGATCTTGACTGGGTATCGCTTGCCAAAGGCATGGGCGTTCCGGCCTGCTCTGTTGATACCGCGCAAGGATTGGCAACCGCCGTTAGCGCAGCGCTTGCCGGAGAAGGTCCGAATCTGATTGAAGCCCGCATCCCCTAGCGCTGGTGTCCGAGTCCGATGAGCACACCCGATCACACGACTGAAACCGTCTCCTCGCCTCGCCTGATCAGCGCATTTCGCGAAGAGCGAGAGCAAGCAGCGATCTACCGTGCGTTGGCCAGCCATGAAGGCGACCATCGTATGGCATTCATGCTGCAACGGTTGGCAGAAGCAGCGCAAAGCCAGGTCGAAGCCCTCAGAACGAGACTTGCCACCCATGGCATTGATGCGGACGAGACCGTAGGGCCAACCGTATTGGGTAAGCGGGCGCGCCTGGCCATCTGGCTGGCCAAACAGATCGGCGTGAGGCCCATTCGCGGGTTGCTGTCAAACCTGCAAGTGCGGGGACTCGGGGCGTATGAGTCAGCCTCTCACCTGCAGGGGCATGTGGCCATCAAAGACATCTCACAGCTGCAACAAGGCGGTGGTAATGGCGGCAACCTGCGAGCGGCCGTATTTGGTGTCAACGACGGACTCATTTCAAACACCAGCCTGATTCTCGGCATGGCCGGTGCCGGCGCCTCAAGCAGCACATTGATTCTGGCAGGTGTGGCCGGTCTGCTTGCGGGTGCCTTGTCGATGGCCGCAGGCGAATTCGTCTCGGTGCGATCCCAGCGCGAATTCTATGAACATCAACTTGAGCTTGAGCGCTCGGAGCTTGAACAGTTTCCCGACGCCGAGCGTGCTGAACTCGCCGTTATTTATGAAGCGAAGGGTCTAAGCGCCGAGGATGCAGACCGCATTGCCCGTACGCTCATTGCCGACCCTGAGTTGGCTCTGGATACGATGGCACGCGAAGAACTCGGGCTCAATCCTGATGAACTTGGCTCACCGATGGGCGCAGCTTTGTCGTCATTTGCCGCTTTCGCGGCAGGCGCACTGGTACCGGTCGTGCCGCTTTGGATACTGCCTGCTGGTCGCGCGGTTTTGTTGAGTATCGCGCTCGCCGCAATTGCCCTGTTTCTGGTCGGCGCCCTGCTCTCCCTGTTTACAGGTCGCGGCGCGTGGACATCGGGCCTGCGAATGCTGGGGATTGGTGCGCTCGCTGGCGTACTGACCTGGCTTATTGGTAACTTGTTCGATCTGGGACTGCCGACCTGACACAGGCTGATCCAAACAACATGGCATCATCATTGCATTCGAGACAACCCGCTCGCTTACCGGCCTGATCATGACCCGAAAAAAACCTGAAGAACTGCGTAGCCACCGATGGTATGGCGTTGATAACCTGCGCGCGTTTGGACATCGCTCACGCACCTTTCAGCAAGGCTTTACTAGAGAAGACTTTGGTGGCAAGCCGGTGATTGCGCTCGTCAATACCTGGAGTGACATCAACCCTTGTCATACCCACCTGCGCCAGCGCGCTGAAGAAGTCAAACGAGGGGTCTGGCAAGCGGGCGGCTTTCCAGTTGAAATCCCTGCACTGACGCTGTCAGAGCCGATTCAAAAACCCACCACCATGCTCTACCGCAACTTGCTTGCGATGGAGACTGAAGAAATTCTGCGCTCGTATCCGGCCGATGGTTGTGTCTTGCTTGGGGGTTGCGATAAAACCGTGCCCGGCCTCATGATGGGTGCAATCAGCATGGATCTGCCAACGATTTTCATGCCGGCAGGGCCCATGCTGCGCGGCAACTGGCATGGCCAGCAGCTTGGCTCGGGCAGCGATGTCTGGAAGTATCACGCCGAGCTGCGCGCTGGCAACATCACACCAGCCGAGTGGGATGAAGTTGAGATGGGCATTGCCCGGTCTTTTGGTACCTGCATGACGTTTGGCACTGCTTCAACCATGTCGTGCGTGACGGAAGCGCTGGGTTTCATCCTGCCGGGTGGCGCCAGTACACTGTCTGCCGACTCGGGTCATTCGCGATTAGCGAGCGCCTGCGGCAAGCGTATTGTCGATATGGTTTGGGAAGATCAAAAGCCTTCCGATTTGCTGTCAACCAAGGCATTTGAAAACGCCATCACGGTCATGATGGCCGGCGGTGGTTCGACCAATGCCGTGATACACCTGCTCGCGATGGCGCGCCGCGCAGGGGTTGATCTTGAGCTCGCAGACTTCGATCGCATTTCCCGGAAAACGCCGGTTACGCTTAACTTGCGTCCCTCTGGCAAATACCTGATGGAAGACTTGCAATATGCCGGTGGCTCTTCAGCGTTTTTTAAATCGCTGGGCGATGCACTGCACTTGGATGAGCCGACGTGCACCGGACAATCAATCCGCCAAAACATCGCCAACGCAAAGGTGCATTTGCCCGAGGTGATTCTGCCGCCCGAGCAAGCACTCGACAAAGAGGGCGGCGTCGCCATTCTCAAAGGCAACCTGGCGCCGGGTGGCGCCGTGATTAAAACCTCAGCGTCCTCGCCCGAGTTGAGTCAGCACCGCGGCGAAGCCGTCGTTTTTGAGGACTACAACGATATGGATGCCCGCATCGATGACCCCGATCTGCCCGTCACAAAAGACAGTGTTCTCGTGTTACGCAACGCGGGTCCACAAGGTGGGCCAGGCATGCCTGAATGGGGCATGCTGCCCATCCCGCGCAAACTGCTTGAACAAGGCGTTCGCGACATGGTGCGCCTGTCAGATGCCCGCATGAGTGGGACCAGCTACGGCACGGTTGTGCTTCATGTTGCGCCCGAATCTGCGGTCGGTGGCCCGTTGGCGCTGGTTAAGTCAGGCGACATGATTTCGCTGGATGTTCAAGCTCGGTCACTGCAACTGGAAGTTTCTGACGAAGAGTTGCAAGAACGCCGCGCAAAATGGCAGGCACCACCACAAAAGTTTGAACGCGGCTACGGCTTGCTTTATAACCGCCATGTGATGCAAGCGGATGTTGGCTGCGACTTCGACTTCCTCTGCGACCCTGACAACACTCCCGACCCGGAAATTCATTGAGCTGGAAAGACCACCCGTCACGCCAGAGCCTGCTTAGCGAGGTTCATGCCCGCCCGTATGAACCCATTGATGGTTCGCAGCGAATAACCCGGCTGGGCTTTCTGGTCGACAAAAACGATCCAACCGCCGATCGTGAACATATGAGAGCGCTGCTAAGTGGCGCGGGTCTGGACCCTGCCATGGTTGACGGCAACCACGCGAGCTTTGCCATCGATGGCATCAGGATGCGGTGGGAGCGTCACACGGAATTTGTGAGCTATACGTTTCTAATGCCGATGCCCAAGTCACTGGATAGCTCAATCAACCCCCAAGACTCTGTCAACAAAGAATGGCTCGACAATATTCCCGGCCTTTTATTGAGCGTACAACGCGTTGACATCGTCTATGACGAAGCCGCTGAAGTGCGCGCACTCGCCGGACGGCGGCTCGAACCCGAACTGGTTGTAGGTGCCACTATTGGCGACAATCAGTTCTCGTTGTTCACTGATTTCAGAGCCAAGCCAGACGGCTCAGTTCACTACTTGCTTGGCGTTCATACTGAAACGCGGTCGCGTCGACTTGGTCGGTACCTGCAGAGGGTGCTCGAAATAGAAACCTACCGCATGATGGCCCTGCTCGGTCTGCCGGTTGCCAGACAAGCTAGCGGACAACTCGAGGCGGCCGAAGTGCAGCTCACCGAATTGTCAGCGCTGCTCAATGAACCGCTTAAGCGCGACGAGTCAGCCATTCTCGACAAAGTCTCTCAGCTCGCCACCGAGGTTGAGGCAATCTACACGCGTAGTCACAGCCGCTTTTCTGCAAGCGCTGCCTACTTCACACTGGTTGAGACCCGTGTCAACGAATTGCGCGAGACCCCATTTGCAGGCCTGCAAACGGTCGGTCAATTTCTTGACAGACGACTGGGACCGGCGCGACAGACCTGCGCTGCAACTGACAACCGTCTGGCGAATTTGTCACGACGGATTGCTCATGCGAGCGAATTGCTCGATACCCGTGTCGGCATCAATCAGGCAAAGAGTCAGTACGACTTGCTGCGGACCATGACCAACCGCCAGCAAGCTCAGATGAAAATGCAATCAACCGTTGAAGGCCTTTCAGTTGCTGCGATCACCTACTACGGCGCGGGCCTGATTGGCTACCTGGCCAAGCCGGCGGCTGCCTGGGGCTGGCCACTAAGCGAAACCATGACAGTGGCTGTCGCAGTACCTGTGATTGCGATCACCGTCTGGATTGGGCTGCGCCGGATGCACAAGCGAGTGGCTGCCGTCATCGGCGACTGAAAATGGTGCGGCGCGCCAGAAATAGGTGCGTCAAGCCGTTCGACGCGTTCCACAACCGGCGCCCCGCACCGCTTAACCGACTTGTCAATCGGCTCTTGTCTGGCGCCAGGCTGATTTGACTATATGATTCCCTGAGTTGAAATAGGGGGATTTCATTGAGCCAGGCAGCCCAATCCATTCGTGTGGCAACCGACATTGGTGGCACGTTTACAGATGTCGTGGTTGAGCGCGGCAGAGAACTTGTTACATCAAAAGTCCTGACGACGCCGCGCGCTCCTGAGCAAGCAGTCATTGAAGGCGTTTCGTCAGTTCTAAGCGAAATGAATCTCGCATTCTCTGACATTAGCGTTTTCTTGCACGGCACGACGCTGGCCACCAATGCCATCATTGAGCGCAAAGGTGCGCGGACTGCCCTGGTTGCGACCGATGGTTTTAGAGACGTACTTGAAATTGCGGATGAAAGCCGCTACGACCAATACGACGTCTTTATTGAAAAACCATCCACCCTCGTAGCACGCCCGTGGCGATTCACGGTTGCTGAACGCATTGATGTTGAGGGCACGGTTCTCAAACCACTTGATGAAAGCGGCGTGGTTGAGATCGCCGAACAATTGCGGGCGCATGACATTCAAGCTGTCGCGATTGCGTTCATCCATGCCTATGCCAATGCTGACCACGAACTGCGCGCCGGCGAGATCATTCGCGAGCATTGCCCCGGTATAGAAGTCACCTTGTCCAGTGAAGTCTGCCCCGAAGCGCGCGAATATGAACGCACGTCAACCGCGGTGGCGAATGCCTACGTTCAACCCCTCATGGCTGGCTACCTGCAACGTCTGTCCACCGGCCTGCAAGCCAAAGGCTTTACGCAATCGATCCACCTGATGACTTCGGGCGGCAACTTAGCCAGTCTCGAAACCGCTAGTCGGTTCCCGATTCGGCTGGTCGAATCAGGTCCTGCTGGTGGCGCCATTCTCGCAGCAGAGTTGGCGGCTGAACGCAATGAGGATCGTATTCTCTCATTCGACATGGGCGGCACCACCGCCAAGATTTGTCTCATCGAAGACGGAACGCCACTGAAAACCCGCTCATTCGAAGTCGATCGCACTGCTCGCTTCATGAAGGGCAGTGGTCTGCCCGTCCGAATTCCTGTTATTGAAATGATCGAGATTGGCGCTGGCGGCGGCTCCATCGCGCAAATTGACGAACTGGGCCGCATTCAAGTCGGTCCGCATAGCGCCGGTTCAGAACCCGGCCCGGCCTGCTACGGCCTGGGTGGTGAGCAGCCAACCGTCACCGATGGCGACATGCTACTTGGCAAGATTGACCCAGCGCGATTTGCCGGCGGGAAAATTGAGATTCATTCAGACAAGGCCAGTAACGCGGTTCAATCGGTTATCGGCAAGCCTATGTCGCTGGACAATGAGACAGCCGCTTTCGGCATTGTTGAAATCGTCGATGAAAACATGGCCAACGCGGCGCGTGTCCATGCGATAGAACGCGGCATCGATATTGCCGGGCGAACACTCGTGGCATTTGGCGGAGCAGCCCCATTACATGCCTGTCGACTCGCAGAGAAACTGCGGATCACACGCGTGTTGATTCCCAACGGCGCCGGGGTCGGATCAGCCATCGGGTTTCTCCGCGCGCCGGTTGCGTATGAGACGGTGCGCTCGCGCTACATGACCATTAGCCGGTTTGATGCTGCACTGGCCTCCGAGCTGCTCGCAGCCATGAGTGAAGAAGTGACTAAAACGGCATTGACAGCGGCGCCTAATGGTCAGCTAGTTGAAAAGCGTGGCGCCTACATGCGCTATGCAGGTCAGGGACATGAAATTTTCGTTGAACTGCCGCTCAGACCTGTCACTGAAAACGACGCCAACCACTTCAGAGACGTATTTGAAGCGGAGTATCGGCGGCTGTTCAATCGACAGATTCCTGGCGCCGAGATCGAAATCATGAGTTGGTCAGTCGGTGTCACAACAGCCACTGACGGACAGAAGATGCTGCGCGCTGCTAAATCGACTGGAGCCGCGACACCCATCGGTCAAAGCGAGGTGTTCGATGCGCAACTGAGTCGTCGTGTGACGGTTGATGTTTACGACCGTGCAAATCTCGCTCCCGGCCACCGCTTCGCCGGCCCGGCGATCGTTGTCGAAGCCGGCACCTCGACCGTTGTTTCCTCAACCTTTGAAGGCACTGTTGATAGCGGCGGTGCGCTCGTCTTAACCAGCAAGGAGAGCACCACATGAATCAGCCCGCCACCAGTGCTTTGCAGCACCAGATTATGTGGAATCGCCTGATTGCGATTGTTGAGGAGCAAGCCCAGACACTGTTGCGCACCGCTTTCTCGCCTATTGTTCGCGAAGCCGGAGACTTGTCTGCGGGGGTGTTTGACTGTGAAGGACGGATGCTCGCGCAGGCCGTGACTGGCACGCCGGGCCATGTGAATTCGATGGCTGAGTCAGTGAAACACTTCATTGATCACTTTGGTCTTGAAACCATGCGCGAGGGTGATGCCTACATCACGAACGATCCTTGGATGGGTACTGGCCATCTCAACGACTTTGTCATCACCACGCCTTGCTTTCACCAGGGCAAGCTCATCGGATTGTTTTCGTGCACAAGCCATCTGATTGACATCGGCGGCATTGGATTCGGCCCTGATGGCACGGATGTGTTCATGGAGGGTTTGTATATTCCGATGCTCAAAATTGTTGAGCAAGGGGAAATCAATGAAACCCTGCTTGCGATGATTCGCGCCAATACGCGATTACCCGTGGACACGGTTGGCGATACCTATGCGCTCGTTGCTTGCAATGAGGTGGGCTGTGAGCGTCTCACTGAAATGATGAGCGAGTTTGGGTTGACCGATCTTGAAGCGCTTGGCAACACGATTTGCGAGCGATCAGAAAAAGCGGTCATTGATGAAATTGCCAAACTGCCCAAAGGGAGCTGGACCCATTCCATGGTGACCGATGGCTATGATGAACCGGCCACGCTGACGGCGACCGTCTCCATCAAGGACGGCGGTATCCATGTTGACTACACGGGCACGAGTGACATGGTCGGCCGCGGGATCAACGTGCCCATGGCTTACTGCACGGCGTACACGGTGTTTGGCTTATCCTGCATTGTCGCGTCGCGCATCCCCAAGAATGCCGGTTCGCTTAAGCCGCTCACCGTATCAGCGCCACATGGCAGCATTTTGAATGCGCCCAAGCCAGCCGCAGTGGCGTCGCGCCACATCATTGGTCAAATGCTGCCAGATGTCGTGTTTGGTTGTCTGTATCAGGCCATTCCTGAGCGCGTGCCCGCCGAGGGCACTTCATGCATCTGGAATCTGAACGTCCGTGGCCGCGTTGCCGACGGCGACTCTGATTCGGGCAACTATGGCTTTTCCATGGCGTTTACCTCTAACGGCGGCACAGGCGCCCGCCCCATGTCAGATGGCCTTTCTGCTACGGCCTACCCCTCTGGTGTCAAAGGCACGCCCGTTGAAATTGCCGAGCAGATCACGCCTTTACTTTTCTGGCGTAAAGAGTACCGGCCCAACTCGGGCGGTGCTGGTCGCACGCGCGGCGGCATGGGACAGATCATTGAGGTGGAAAGCAGAATCGGTCAGCCCTTTGAGTTACTCGCTGCCTACGACCGCATCGACCACCCTGCCCGCGGCCGAGATGGCGGAGACAGTGGCGCCCCGGGATTCGTCGGTCTGAAAAGCGGTAAGGTCTATAAAGGCAAGGGGTTTCTACCCGTGCCCACTGGCGAGACACTCGTCATCCACACGCCAGGCGGTGGCGGTATGGGAGATCCGTCAAAACGCGATCCGAGTGCGATTGAGCGTGATCGCGAGGCAGGCTTACTTACCGAATGAGCCCAGTCAGACAATTTTGGCATCGTCAGCCAGCGCTGGCGATGATCGCTTGAAGCTGGGTGACCTGCCCGGCTGTATGACTCGTTTATCAATACACAAAGACATCTCAATCAGGAGGAAACATGTTGAAATTCTCATCACTCGCCAAAGGCACATTGGCCGCGGCATTCATGGTCAGCAGCCTTTCAGTTGCGCAAGCCCAGACCACCTGGGACTTATCAACGGCTTGGCCGGAAGGTAACTTCCACACCAAAAATGCCAAGCGCTTTGCCGAGGAAGTCAGCAAAGCGACCGATGGCGAAGTCAATATTGCCGTGAAAGCCGGCGGCCAGCTTGGCTTCAAAGGCCCTGAGCACTTGCGCGCCGTGCGTGACGGCCTGGTACCAATGGCAGACGTGCTGAATATTCAGCAGGTTGGCGACGAACCAATCCTCGGCATTGAAGCGATTCCGTTTTTGGCTGGCTCTGCAGACGAACTCAAGGTTTTGCACAAACACATCCGCCCCATCTACGAAAAGGTCGCCCAGAACAACAACCAAAAAGTGCTCTACATGGTGCCCTGGCCGACGCAATACCTACACATGAAAAAAGAAGCACAGAGTATTGATGAACTCGCCGGCATCAAAATTCGAGTGCCTGACAAAGGCGCGCAAGATTTGCTGGCCGCCGTTGGCATGAACTCAGTGCTGATTCCCTGGGGCGAGGTCATTCCCGCATTGGCTTCTGGCGCAGTTGATGGCGTGTCCACTTCTTCAGTCTCGGGCGTTGACGGCAAGTTCTGGGAGTTCCTGAAGGTATCTCACGCTACCAACCACGTTTGGTCGTCCCAGATGCTCAACGTCAATTTGGACGAATGGAACAAAATCAAGCCAGAGCATCAAAAAGCCATTGAGGAAATTGCCCAACGTTTAGAGCCTGAGTTCTGGGCAACCTCACTGCAGGCCGACAAAGACAGCGTGGCCAAGCTTGAAGCCAATGGCATGAAGGTTGTTTCAGTGGCGCCTGAGATGCTCACGGGCTTACGCAGTAAGACCAAGGCACAAATGGAGGCATTCTTCAAAAAAGTGCCGGCTGCCGAAGCGCCTGTGAACGCTTACCTGAAGGAAATGAATCGCGTTGAGTAAACCTCGCGTGACGGGCGGCGCTGGAGCGTCGCCCGATTCTATGGGCGCAACGAGCGCGACGAGCGTCACGAGTGCGCCCGGCTGGATTCTCAGCCTGCTCAACGCCATCGACAAGCTTGGGTTTGCAGGCGGCATTATTGCGGCTTTGTCACTGGTGGCGCTTACCTGCATCATCCTGCTTGAAATTATCGTTCGCTTGCTATCTAACGTTGTTTCAGGGCTCCCAGCCGGCGTACCCGGCGCCTGGGAAAACAGCGCATTTCTCATGGGGATCGCTTTCATGTCGGGCGCTGCGATGACTTTGCGGGCAGGCGCTCATATCCGGGTCTCGGTCCTGTTGGCCCAAGTACCGGCCAAGGCCAAACGATGGCTGGAGATCATCGCCTGTTTGCTGGGCTTGTGGCTCACTGCCTTTCTGGCCTGGTCACTTGGTTGGTTCACCTGGGCAAGCTACAGCCGGGGTCAAACCTCAATTTCGTCAGACACCCCGCTTTGGATTCCTGAAGCGGCCATCACGGTAGGCGCGATATTGCTCGCCTTGCAAATGCTTGCGCGATTGCTGCAGGCGTTTTATCGATTGCCGGTTGAGCTGCCTCATCTGAAAGCCGGAGCGAGCGAGTGAGGCATCGACGCTGATGGGCGCTATTGTTGCCACACTGGCGGGCGTTTTATTCGCACTGCTATCGAGCGGTCTTTGGATCGGCCTGACCCTGATGTTCACGGCGCTGGCGGTGCTGTGGGCTTTTCGCTCGATTCCCCTTGACAAGCTGCTGCCTCAATATGCGTGGAACATTCTCACCACGTCAGAGTTAATCGCGCTACCGCTGTTTATCATCATGGGCGAGATCCTGTTCAGGACCAAACTCGCCAGCTCTTTGTTCAACGGTCTAGCCCCTTGGGCGGGTCTGCTGCCGGGGCGCCTGCTGCATGTCAACGTGATTGGCTGCTCGTTGTTCGCCGCTATCTCGGGCTCCTCGGCCGCCACTACGCAAGTGGTTGGGCGCATTTCGCTGGATGAATTGCTGCGCCGGGGATACTCGCGTGAAATTGCCGTCGGTTCGCTTGCAGGCGCAGGTACGCTGGGCTTTTTAATTCCGCCCTCCAACATTTTGATCATCTATGGCGTGCTGGCGGAAGTGTCGATCCTGAAGCTATTCATAGCCGGCTTCATTCCCGGTGTGTTGCTCGCTTTGTGCTTCATGAGCTACATCGCGATTCGTACCAGCCTCAAACCGTCACTGGTGCCACCTTCTGAACAGGCAATGCGTGACGTGAGTTGGAGCGTCCGGTTTGCCGCTCTCAAGGAACTCGCACCAACCGTGTTTCTGATTATCTGTGTACTCGGCTCCATGTACGCTGGGATTGCCACGCCGTCTGAGGCGGCTGCCGTCGGTGTTCTTGGCGCGCTAATCCTCAGCGCCCTGCAGGGCGCGCTCACCAAAGAGTCGCTCATCTTGATCGGACGCGGTTCTGTTCTGACCTGCTCGATGATTGGTTTGATCGTACTGGGGGCGTCTATCCTAGGAAATGCGGCGGCTTTTCTTGGCATTCCGGGAGCAATCGCTGAATTCGTTACAGGACTGGGGCTGACACCCTTGATGCTGATTGTCGTTTTGGTTTTGTTTTACCTGGTGCTCGGGTGTGTGCTGGATGGCTTCTCACTCATCGTGATGACACTGCCCATCGTCATGCCCATTATCACCGCCGCCGGCTACGATCCGATCTGGTTCGGCATCTTCCTGGTGCTGGTCGTTGAAATGTCGCAGATCACACCGCCTGTTGGCTTCAACCTGTTTGTGATTCAGTCACTGACCGGTGATGGGCTGGGCGCAATCGCACGCATGACATTCCCGTTTCTACTTGTATTGGCAGCCTTTACGATGATGCTCGCCGTATTCCCCCAGATCGTGCTTTGGCTTCCAGAGGTATTAGCTCGCTGATCTGCCGATTGTGTGTTGCGAATACCCACGCTTTAATTTGACCAAAAGCTTGTTCAGCTAGCGCCGACAGATTACAGTGCCGTATTAGCTAATAGCGGGCATTAGGCAATGAACCACAAAGCCCAATACGCACCGGAGAGCAGCGCTGCGACCTCCAGAGAGAACCTCTACCCCGATTTCACACTGACTGAAGACAACTGCAGTCAGGAACCGATTCACCGACCGATCTCCATTCAGGCACATGGACATGTGCTGGTTGTCGATATGAGCGGCGAGCCGAGGCTCCATGCGGTGAGTGATGGGTTAGCGCCTTGCCTCGGGTTCACGACCGAAGCGGTTTGGTCACAACCGGGTTTCGATTGGCTACCGGACGCCATCCAAAGCATTATCGCTGGCGCAGACTCAACACATCGCTTACCGAACAGCCTGGGCGAGACGTTAACGCTTGGCAATCAAGTCTTTGAGGTTCAGCATCACCAGCATGACAAAAACCTCGTGATTGAGTTCCAACCTCAATCCAACACGGATGTCCAGGATGGATTCATTCGTGAGGCCGCTCAAGTGTTTCGCCAAACCAACGAGCTTGAATCCCTCTACGCTCAAGCGTCGCGAATAGTCGCTGAAGCCTTCGGCTACGACAGAGTAATGATCTATGAGTTTGATCATAATCAACATGGCTGCGTGGTCGGCGAGCACAAGCGTGACGACCTAGAGCCGTTTTTGGGCCTGCACTACCCCGAGTCGGACATTCCGCAGATTGCCCGCCAGTTGTTTCTGTTGATCAAGTCGCGCGCGATTCCTGATGTCAACGGGCGTTGTATTGCACTGCGGTTTAACCCGACTCTTGGCCCCAAGCCGCCGAATCTGGATTTGACCTTTAGTCAGCTCCGCGCGACCTCCCCCATCCATATTGAGTACCTTCAGAACATGGGGGTTGGGGCAACCCTAACATTCGCAATTGTGATCAACGGCAAGTTATGGGGGCTGATTGCCTGCCACCACTATTTGTCCAGACATATTCATCTCAATCACCAACTCATTGGCGAAGCGGTAGCGGAACTTCTCGCCAAGCGCATTCTCGAATTGGTGGTCGCCAAGCAGGCCGCAACAGAAGCGGCCGCTCGCGCCGTTGAATCGCGATTGCTTGAACAGGTAAAAATTGGCGAAAACTACCGCGTTGAGATACTCGAGCACGCCGACGCCATCATTGATCTGTGCGCCGCTGATGGCGCTGCGCTGATGACTCTGGACCAATGTGTTTTCTCTACCGGATTGGTGCCCGATAGTGAAGCGTTGCTAGCCATTCGTGACTGGCTTGTCAGCGAGGGACACACGGAAGTGTTTTGTACCGCCAACTTTAGGCAGGATGTCCCGGTCAGGATTGAAACAGCTCAAGCCATCGGTGGCATGCTTGTAAGTTGCCTGTCAAATCTGTCAAATAGTTACATCCTCTGGTTTCGCCAAAAGGAATCCCAGACGGTTAAATGGGCGGGCGACCCGGCAAATAGCTATTCCGTAGAGCCGGCGAGCAATGGTGGGGAGGTTCGCATCAGCCCCCGGCGTTCGTTTGCGAAGTGGCTGGTCTCGATAGAGGATCAGTCACGCCGCTGGGAAGACAGTACACTCGCCATGGCTGACCGGGTTCGCCAAGGGATGTTTAAAGTAGAGTTACGGCGTTCCGCTGAAATTCTTGAACGAAGCAATAAGGAGTTCATGCAGTTGACCTTCGCTGCCGCGCATGACTTGCAAGAACCTTTGCGAACCCAGTCAAACTATCTGGAACTGATGAATGAGTGCCTGGAAACGGGCGATCACGACCAGATGCGTAAGTGCATTGCGAGAGTTGACAATGCCGCAACCCGCATGAGCGATCTGGTTTCGGACTTGTTGAACTACTCAAGAATTGGCGCTGAAAGCAAGCGTGAGCAGGTCGACTTGGGGTTGCTGGTATCGCAGATTATCGAGGGACTTGAGGCGACGATCGGTGAATCTAACGCAGTGCTTAAAGTTGCTGACTTGCCCACGGTCCGTGGTGATACAGCGAAACTCAGACAGTTAATGCAGAACCTGCTCACCAACGCAATTAAATACGTTGAGCCTGGCGTGTCACCCGAGGTGACTGTATCGATGGAACGAACCGGTGCGTATTACTCGCTTAACGTTAAGGACAATGGCATCGGCATTGACCCAAAGTTTCACTCAAAGGTTTTTTTACTTTATCAACGACTGCACGGCAGAGACGAGTATCGAGGCACCGGCATCGGCCTGGCAATTTGCGCCAAGGTGGCCGAATCCATGGGCGCCGAAATTGGTGTAAATTCTGCGCCGGGCGCTGGGTCCACGTTTTGGCTTCGCCTACATCACTCACAAATTATATGACCGCCTTTCTTGATTCCATCCTCCTGGTAGACGACAGTGAAGATGACAATTTTTTCCATAAGCGGGCGATTGCGCGCAGCGGTCTGAAATGTCATGTTGATGTCTGCACGACGGGAGACGACGCCATGGACTATCTGGCTGGTCAGGGCAAGTACGCTGATTTGAGCGATGACCCGCCAAAACCTGATCTCATCTTTCTCGATATTAATATGCCGAGGGTCAATGGCTGGGAGTTCCTTGACCTATACGGTGAGTGGATTAATGAACACCAACCCGAGACGTCAGACACTGATTTGCCCGTCATTGTCATGCTGTCTACCTCAATGAATCCAGCCGATCAGGAACGGGCGAGCGAGTCACGCCTCGTCACCAGCTATATGTTTAAGCCGCTCAAGCCTGATGACGTAACAGAAGTGGTTTCCAATTACTTCTCATCCTCATCTGATCAATGACATCGCCAGTGCCTGAGGGCCTCAGCAGACTTCGTAAGGCGACGCGCAGTATTCATGAGAGGGTAGAACGGTTCACTGAAAGCGACCGGCTGCTCGAAGGTCCCGTGAATCTGCCGCACTATCAGCAGTTTTTGTCTGCTCACTATTTACTGCATAAACAAGTCGCCCATCATTGCGCACAAGCCTCTCGACAGACCCATTCGACTCTGCTCGATTGGCCAGACTGCCCCCGTCTTGAGGCTTTATCTGCCGATCTTGAGCGTTTAAGCATCTCAATTGATCCGTCGCACTATTCGAGTTCACCCGCCCAGTCACTCCGATTCAGCCTCGGGCTTGTTTATGTCTGCGAGGGATCTTGTATTGGCAACAAGCGTGTGCTCGCTGCGCTCAATCGGCACGAGCAGTTTCATGCATGGAACTGCTCAGCGTATTTAAGTAGCTGTCATGTCGGCTTTGCGGAGCGCTGGAAAACACTGCTTCAATCGATCGAGTCGCTCACGATGAAAGGAGCCGAACTCGACGCGATAGGCTACAAAGAAATCGAACGCGGCGCGATTACCGGATTTGAGCTTTACCTAGACTACTGGCGTGCTCTAAGCCACACGCCAAACCATCATCAGCGTCAAGTTGAGCCTGGCTGAGTCAGGCTGCTTCAGCAAACCGGATATGGGTTTTCATCGCCTGGCTCCGATCAGAAGCAACTTCAAACGCCTCAACCGCATCTTTCATTTCGAAGGTGTGCGAAATCACCGGCTTAACATCGAGCTGGCCCTGTTGCATTAGTTTGACCGCCATCGCAAACTCTTCGTGAAAGCGGAATGAACCGCGAAGCTCTAGCTCTTTCGCGGTCATAGCCTGAACCGGCAAGGTCATATCGCCGCCCAAGCCGAGCTGCATGATCACGCCACGTGGCCTCAGCACCGGGATAGCGGCAGCGAGCGCAGCAGCCGAACCAGAACACTCAAACAGCACATCGACACTCCCCTTGCCTTCGGCGAATGGGCTTAGCGCATCATCTTGCCCTGCCTGAATCGTATGGTCTGCTCCTACACGACGCGCATATGCCAGCGCCTGTTCAGAAAGATCTGTGACGATAATCTCGGTGGCGCCTGCGGCACGGGCGGCAAGAATCACGAGCGCGCCTATGGGACCGCAACCGGTGATCAAGACGCGCTTACCCAGCAGGTTGCCGGCCCGGCGCGTCGCATGCAGCCCGACCGATAGCGGCTCAGCCATCGCCGCCTCGCCGGCGCTCAAACCGCTTGCATCAACGCACTGAGTCGCATCAACCAGCAGATTTTCCTGAAACGCGCCTTGGATATGCGGAAACGGCATTGCCGAGCCATAAAAGCGCATATTGAGGCAGTGGTTTGGTAGACCCTTGTGGCAGTACTCGCAATTGCCGCAAGGACGCGATGGTGACACCGCCACCAGATCACCCACTGCCAAACCGTCAACGCCCTCACCCAACTGCGCAACATAGCCGGCAACCTCGTGTCCAAGCACCATAGGTTGTTTCAGCCTGACGGTGCCGAACCCGCCATGGTTGTAGTAATGAAGATCGGAGCCACAAATGCCACCGACTGCCGTCTTGATCAACACCTGACCGGGCCCAGGCGCGCTGATGGATTGCTCTTCAATGCGCAGATCTTTGGGTTGGTGAACAACAAGGGCTTTCATGGCGTGTCTCGGGTAAAAACGGCAGAAGGATCAGGTGCTTAGCGCCCGGCTCGGCAGGTCTGCGCAGCGATTTTGAGATTACCACGTAACGGTACAATTTCTGAGCCATTGCACACCATTGCGCACCTGTACTGACCCTTGCTAACTGATTCAGGCGCCTGCGCGCCAATCCCGGAGACCTCATGCCCAACCTTAGCCAATTCGACCTCACCGGCCGCACTGCCCTTGTGACTGGATCCTCCCAGGGCATTGGCCTGGCGCTGGCCAAAGGTCTTGCTCAGGCTGGCGCCACGCTCGTTTTGAATGGGCGGGATGAAAGCAAGCTAAAAGTTGCCCAGCAAGCCGTGGCCGAGCTTGGCGGCAAAGTCACTGCGCTCGCATTTGATGTTACCGACCACGGCGCAGCCCGATCTGCCGTTGATGGGTATGAATCCGCACAGGGCTCCATCGATATCTGCGTCAACAATGCTGGTATGCAGCACCGCGGCGCCCTCGAGGACTTTGAGGCGGCCGCCTTTGAGAAATTGCTCGCGACGAATATCAGCAGTGTGTTCAATGTTGGCCAGGCGGTGGCGCAGCATATGATCAAGCGCGGTGCCGGCAAGATCATCAATATCGCCTCGGTGCAGAGTTCACTCGCCCGCCCGTCTATTGCACCCTACACTGCGACCAAAGGTGCGGTCACTAATCTGACCAAAGGCATGGCTACCGACTGGGCGAAGTACGGCCTGCAATGCAATGCCATTGCACCAGGCTACTTTGACACCCCGCTGAATGCTGCCTTAGTTGCAGATCCTGAATTCAGTGCCTGGCTAGAGAAGCGAACACCCGCCGGACGCTGGGGCAAGGTGGAAGAACTCGTGGGTGCTTGCGTGTTTTTGTCGTCTTCAGCGAGCAGCTTTGTAAATGGGCACACGCTTTATGTAGACGGTGGCATCACCGCCTCACTGTAACGCGACCAAGCACTAAGGCTACTAAGTCTGCGATGCATAGGCCTGCGCCCACGGTCCATGAAAATCGCCCTCGCGATCAGTCCTGCGGAAACCATGCGCACCAAAAAAGTCTCGCTGCGCTTGCAGCATATTCGCAGTGGACCGGCCGGTGCGGGCCATATCAAACCACCCTAGAGCAGACGACAAGGCGGTCACTGGAATGCCGCTGGCGAGCGACGTAGTGACAACATGACGCAGCGCCGGGACACGTTCCTTTAGCAGGTCAATGAAACTGGGCGCGAGAATCAGATTACGCGTGGGGTCGTCTGCCATCGCGGCCGCAATGGGTTCGAGCAGTTCTGCCCGAATAATGCAGCCAGCACGCCAAACTTGCGCTACCCGGGGGAGGGGCAAAGACCAACCAAAGTGCTGTTTTGCCGCAGCCATCATCGCAAAGCCTTGCGCGTAGCAAATGACTTTGCCCGCCAGCAAAGCTGACTCAAGCTCCTGCGCGGAGAACGGCTGTTCCAGCGCCTGCGGACCCGCCGAATAGACTGATTCAGCCTGCTGACGAAAGTCTCGCTGGGCAGACACATTACGCGCCGCAACACCCGCTTCAATCACCGGAATCGCCGTGCCCATCTGCTGCGCTTCAATCGCGGTCCAACGGCCGGTGCCTTTTTGGCCGGCAGCATCCACAATCATGTCGAGCAAAGGTCGGCTGCTCTCGGCATCATTGACCCTTGCAACCTTGCCTGAGATTTCAATCAGGTAGGACGAAAGCGGACCCTGATTAAACTGCTCGAAAGCACTGGCGATCTGCTCTGCGCTGGCTTGATGCCCGTCGCGCAAAATGCCGTACACCTCGGCAATCATTTGCATGTCGGCGTATTCAATCCCGTTGTGCACCATCTTCACAAAATGCCCTGCGCCGCCTTCGCCCATGCGGTCAACGCAAGGCTGGCCCTTCGGATCTTTGGCGGCGATTGCGTCTAGCAATGGCCGTAGCCTGTCGTAAACCCCGGCTGGGCCACCGGCCATCATGGATGGGCCGAATCGCGCTCCCTCTTCTCCTCCAGACACACCTAATCCGAAGAACAAGCGCCCGGTCTCTGCGGCCTGCTGCGCGCGACGATTAGTGTCATGAAAGTTAGCGTTACCGGCATCGATAATCAGGTCGTCAGGGCCGAGCAGTGGCGCCAGCGCATCGATCTGCGCATCTACCACCGGTCCGGCCGGCACCATCAGAATGATGTTTCGAGGCGCCTCGATGCTCGCCACGAGTTCAGTGAGCGATTTAGTGGCAATCAGTCTTTCCGCCAGCGAGCCAGCGGTATCTATGAAGTCATCAGTCGTTTGACCGGTGCGGTTATAGACAGCAAGCCCAAAGCCGTTGTCTACGATGTTGAGCGCCAGCGCCGCGCCCATGGTGCCAAGGCCAATCAGCCCAAAATGTGGTTTCATCCTTGCTTCAGGGCCTCAAGGTGCCCTGCCTGATTTTAGATGTCATTGAAGTGACTCGAACATACCAGACTGAGGACCAAATGCGTTTATCACTCATCATCATGGGCGTTGCTGGCTGCGGCAAAACATCAGTTGGTGAGGCTCTTCAAGACCGCACTGGCATGCCTTTCATCGATGGAGACTCGCTTCACCCGCGCGAAAACATCGCCAAGATGTCGGCTGGCATCTCGTTGGAGGATGCCGATCGCTGGCCCTGGCTAACTCTAGTAGGTCAAGAGATTGCCGCTTCAACGACTCCGATCTCAATTGGCTGCTCCGCCCTTAAGCGCGCCTATCGAGATAGCATCCGGCGATCAGCGAAAAAGCCGGTTGGGTTCGTTCACCTGCTTGGTGACCGAACCGTGATTGAAAAGCGAATGCAATTGAGGCAAGGCCACTTCATGCCGACCTCGCTGCTGGACAGCCAGTTTGCAACACTGGAGCCACTGCAGGGTGATGAAACGGGCTTTACGGTCAATGTTGATCAAGCCCTCGAGCAGATCATTGATGCAATCGTGCAACACGACTTTGACTAGAAATTTTGCTCTCCATCAAACGAACACGTAATCGCGATTGAGTGGGCCGGTGTCATGACGAGTATTAGGGAATACTAGGACTGAACACCACGGCGTCAATGCCAGCGCGTCACTATTGCCAGGAAAGCCATGCTCAAATCAGACCAGTACGATGAGGCGATTCGCCTGCTCTACCTCGCTGGCAGTGGGTTGACGCCATGGGAAGAAGCGCTTGGGTCGATTGCCGGGTCCATGGCGCTTTGGGGCGCACACCTGGCAAGTGTCAACAAACACTCGGGTGCCATCAATTTCGTTCGGGCTGGTGGTGAAATGCCGCCCGAAGCAACCCTCGACTACATCGGTAAGTATCACCAGTGCAACCCCCGCGTAAAGCCACTGATGAGCCTGGAAGGGCAATCCTGGATGCACTGCCATGAGCACTTCGACGACGCATTTGTAGCCCATGATCGCTTTTATCAGGAGTTCCTGATTCCCTACGGTGGCCGATACTTAAGCGCCACCAAGATAAGTCATGATGAACAGGAAACGGTGTTTTTTGCGTGTTTGCGCGGCCCGCGAGATAAGCCACTCAACGAAGATGAAATTCAGGCACTTGAAAGACTGAGATTGCACATTGCTGCGGCTCTCACGATCTTCTCGCAATTGCGGGCGCAACGAGTGGAAACAACTGTTGGCAGCTATATGCTGCGACGTCTCAAGCAAGCCGTGTTGCTCGTCGATGACGAGCGCCGTGTGCGTTACATCAATAACGCGGCAGAGTCTTTCATCAGCCAGTCTCAGTCTCTACAAGTCCAGGCGCGTCAGCTTGTCTGTACAGATGCGTCAGAAGACGAGCAATTATCTGCCAGCGTGCGGACACTGCTGGAATCTGACACCCAGTTGGGTCAGGGCCATCGTCATGTCTTAAGACTCAGTAAGAATCCGCATGAGCCACCCACGCTACTCATGCTGGTGCGCATGCAGCCCGATGAATCCATGAAGGCGTTTGGCAATTCGCCTGCAGCCCTTGTCATGTGTCATCAGGTCAGCACAAACCAGAGCATCGACCCAACGATCGTTGCAAATGCCTACGGCTTGTCGCCAGCCGAGGCGCAGGTTGCGATCGCATTGGCGGGTGGCCTCACTGCCGCCCAGGTTGCCGAACGCCGCCATGTGGCGCAGAGTACCGTTAAAACACAGATCAAGCAGGCTTATGCGAAGATGGGCATCAGCAATCAAGTTGATCTCGTGAGACATTTGTTGGAGTTGCCGGAGATCCTGGCGACAGACTTGTCTATTGAAATGAACTGAACAGAATCAGGTGCTATCGCAAATATGACGACGACGCGGCCCATGGCCATTAAGCAATGACCAATGAAGCAGGGCATGACGCTCTGGTGCTTGATGCTTTGCCCGGTCACTACATCCGCAGGCTGCAGCAGATTGCGGTGGCAATCTTTCTGGAAGAAACTGATGAGTATTCCATTACGCCAGTGCAATATGCTGCTTTGAACACTGTGTCAGCTACTCCCGACATTGATCAACGCTCGCTGGCTACCGCCATCGGATTTGATACGTCAACAATTGGCGGCGTGATTGACAGGCTGGAAGCGCGCGAGCTGGTCAGACGAACACCTTCGCCTACCGATAAGCGCCAGCGACTCTTGCGCCTGACACCCAAAGGCAAAAAACTGCTGGTTCAGGTTGAACCACTGGTTCAAAGGGCACAACAGAGAATGCTGGCGCCATTGCCCAAAAACGAACGCGCTCAGTTTATGAAAATGCTGCGGCAGCTCGTGCTCGCGAACAATACCCATAGTCGAGCGCCCAAAACCTAGAATCTTTTCATCGCACAGATAGTCAGTATACTGACTATCTCGAAATCTGACAGATCGAAAGATGCAATACCACCTGAATGGCTACCGCGGCGCCAACCCTCATCAGTCTGACCCTGCTCCTGATGCAGGCGGCCCGCTTCCCGACTGTGTCGATGTACTGATTGTGGGCAGTGGTCCGGCAGGCCTTACGTTGGCTGCACAATTATCAGCGTTCGGTGAAATCAATACACGGGTCATTGAACGGAAACCAGGTCCGCTGCAAGTTGGCCAGGCTGACGGCATTGCTTGTCGCTCAATGGAGATGTTCGAAGCATTTGGCATTGCAGGGCCAATTCTGCAAGAGTCCTACTGGGTCAACGAAACCAGTTTCTGGCGCCCGGACCCTTCCGCACCCACCAATATTACCCGCGTCAATCGGATTCAAGATGTTGAAGACGGACTTTCGGACATGCCGCACGTCATATTGAATCAGGCCCGGGTTCACGAGTTGTATCTCGATCTCATGCGTCATTCGCCACGGCGGCTCGAACCTCACTACGGCCTGACGCTAAACAAGCTGACCATTGATGAAAAGTCGCCCTATCCTGTATCGGTCGACGTCAGCCCCTCCCCTGACAATGAATCAGGCGACGAGAACCCGCCATCAAAGACCATTCGGGCAAAGTATGTCGTGGGCTGTGATGGTGCACGCAGTGCCGTGAGGCAATCGCTTGGCCTGCCGCTCGAAGGTGACTCCGCAAATGTCGCGTGGGGTGTTATGGATGTCTTGGCGGTGACGGATTTTCCGGATATCCGCCTGAAAGCTGCCATTCAATCATCGGCGTCTGGCAGCATCCTGATCATTCCCCGGGAAGGCGGCTATCTGGTGCGTCTGTATATCGAGATGGCTCAGCTAAACCCGGGTGAACGCGCATCGTCGCGGCAAATCAGCGCAGATCAGATCATTGAGAAAGCCCGTCAGATTCTTCATCCCTATTCACTGCACGTCAAAGAGCTTGCCTGGTGGTCTGTCTATGAAATCGGCCAGCGACTCTGCCCGTGGTTTGACAACACCGCGCCATCAGTTGCTGGCGACTTGAATCCCAGTGTGTTCATTGCCGGCGATGCCTGCCACACCCATAGTCCCAAGGCTGGTCAGGGCATGAACGTCTCTATGGCAGATGCGTTCAATCTGGGGTGGAAGTTGTCCGCTGTGTTGACGGGCCAATCACCACCGTCGCTTCTAAAGACTTATTCCCAGGAGCGTCACGGGATTGCACGTGAACTCATTGAGTTCGATCGCGACATGGCCAGACTCATCAGCAGCCGGTCAGCAGCAAAGTCTGATCAAAGCGCCGGTGAGTTTCAGCGCTATTTCACCCGGCATAGCCGCTATACGGCCGGGGTAGAGGCCGCTTATTCAGAATCGGTCATCGTAAGCAACAGTCAGCATCAAAGCCTTGCGAGTGGCCTCAAGATTGGCAAGCGGTTTCACTCGGCGCCAGTGATTCGTGTGGCGGATGCGAAGTACTTGCAACTGGCTCACATACTCAAGGCCGACGGACGATGGCGTTTACTGGCTTTCGCCAGTGCTAACGACATTGGCCAGCCAGGCGATGCTCTTGCACAACTCTGCGACTTCCTCTGTGAATCACCGAAATCTCCGGTCAGGAAACACACCTCAACAAATGCAGATATCGACTCAGTCATTGATTTCAGAGCTGTGTTTCAACAAGGTCATCGCAACCTCGCACTTGAGGACATGCCTGATGGCTTACAGCCGCGAAAAGGGCGATTCGACCTCATTGACTATGAAAAAGTCTTCTGTGCCAATACCGAGACGGACCATGACATTTTCAGTCTTCGCGGCATTGATCGCGACCAAGGCTGTGTTGTCATTGTGCGACCAGATCAATTTGTCGCGGGTATCCTGCCCATTCATGATCACAGCGCAATGACTGCCTTCTTCAGCGGGATTTTCACTACAATATCGGCAGACTAATCACCAGAGTAGGCAAACCATGTTCCCAGTCAATGCCTGGTATGTCGCGTGCACGCCCGATGAAGTCCAGGAGCGCCCACTAGGGCGAATGATCTGCGGCCAGCGGGTATGCCTGTTCCGCGGAGCTGACGGACAGGTTTCCGCTGTCGAAGACTTTTGCCCCCATCGCGGAGCACCCTTATCTTTGGGAACGCTCGAACATGGCGTGCTGACTTGCGGTTATCACGGCCTGCGAATGGGGTGTGACGGCCAAGCCATTGCGATGCCCGGCCAACGGGTTGAGCGCTTCCCTGCAAACCGCCGGTTTGCAATAGCGGAGCGCTTTGGTTTTGTCTGGATTTGGCCAGGTGAATACCAGGCTGCTAATCCCGACACCATTCCCAAACCAGCCTGGGCTGATCGGCCTGACTGGGCGGTAGGGGGCGGCATGTTCAATGTTAAGTGCGACTACCGTCTGCTCATTGACAACCTGATGGACCTCACCCATGAGACTTATATCCACAGGGACAGCATCGGGCAAAAAGAAATCGATGAATCACCACCGGTCACAAGCTTCGAAGCGAACGAAGTCACGACCGAGCGGCAAATGACTGAACTCATCGCGCCGCCGTTTTGGGCATCTGCAATGGCGAGCCATGGACTGGACCCAACCGAAAAAGTCGATCGCTGGCAGGTCTGCCGATTTGTTGCACCTAGCAATGTGCTGATTGATGTTGGCGTGGCGCTCACTGGGCGTGGCGGCCTGGAGGCCAATCCTGCGGATAAAGTCTCAGGCATTGTGGTTGACTACATCACCCCGGAAACAGAAACCTCTTGTTGGTACTTCTGGGGCATGGCGCGCCACTTCCGAGCGGACGATAAAGATCTGACCGAGAGCATTCGCGAGGGGCAACAGAAAATCTTCACAGAAGACCTTGAGATGCTCGAGCGTCAGCAACAAAACCTGAGTGAAAACCCCGACCGGCCATTGCTTAAGCTCAATATCGATGCGGGTGGTGTCCACGCGCGCCGGATTATCAAACAGCTTTGCGAACAAGAGGTTCAATGACAACTTCGGCTCAAGCCGCTGCTGAGCAAAAACTTGTTTTAAGCGCCTGGCGAATCAGGCGCTATGCACTGCGTATGGGGGAAGTTCAGGGACAAGGCTATATTGGACAAGCCCTAGGATGGGCCGATGTGCTCGCGGTAGCTTATTGCCATGCCATGACCTTCAAACCGGATGAACCTGAATGGCCTGGGCGCGACCGATTCTTGCTGTCGCATGGTCACTATGCGATTGCGCACTATGCCGCCCTGATTGAGGCCGGCGTTATTGCAGAGAGCGAGCTTGACACCTACGGTGCAGATGACAGCCGTCTGCCGATGTCCGGCATGGCTACCTACACACCCGGAATGGAAATTTCCGGTGGTTCGCTTGGACAAGGTTTGTCGATAGCCGTCGGCATTGCACTCGCGCTACGCCATAAACAGCAAAACGCATTTATCTACAACTCAATGTCTGACGGCGAGCTTAATGAAGGCTCAACCTGGGAGGCAGCGATGGGCGCGTCTCACCATGAGTTGGATAAACTGATCTGCCTGGTCGACATCAACAACCAACAAGCCGACGGACCGTCGGGCAAAGTCATGGCGTTTGAACCACTCGCTGAAAAGTGGTCGTCTTTTGGCTGGTATGTGCAACGAGTGGACGGCAACGATCTGCCTGCGGTTGTCGCAGCGTTTGATCGCGCCCGCACGCTTGCTGAGCGCAAGCCCCGCATCATTCTGTTTGACACGCTGATGGGCAAAGGCATTCCGTTTCTCGAGCAACGCGAGAAGAATCACTTTATCCGGGTTGAAGCAGAAGAATGGCAACAAGCTATCGCCCTGCTGGATGAACAACAGCCAGGCACAGTCAACGGTCGCACGACATGACAAGCAGCCCTGGCAAGCAACGCCTCACCACTTCAGCCATGATCGCCTCGATTGCAGCGGACGGGCAAAGAGTCAAAGCTGCACCCTTTGGCAAGGCGCTCGTCAAGTATGCGGAGCATCAATCGGACGTGGTCGGCTTAACAGCAGATTTAGCAAAATACACCGACCTTCACTTATTCGCCCAGGCCTACCCTGATCGCTTCTATCAAATGGGGATGGCGGAACAACTCTTGATGGGCGCGGCTGGCGGCATGGCCAAAGAGGGTCTGACACCGTTTGCCACCACCTATGCGGTGTTTGCTGCCCGCCGAGGGTATGACTTTATCCATCAAGTCATCGCCGAGGAGAACCTGAATGTCAAAATCTGCGTTGCGCTACCTGGATTAACAACCGGCTATGGGCCAAGTCACCAGGCAACAGATGACATTGCCATGATGCGAGCAATTCCGGGCCTCACCATCGTTGACCCATGCGATGCACTCGATATTGAACAAGCCGTACCCGCTATTGCCGCGCATCACGGGCCGGTTTACATGCGCTTGTTACGCGGACAGGTGCCGCTGATCCTCGATGAATATGACTATCAATTTGAACTGGGCAAAGCGAAAATGCTGCGTGATGGTCGAGATGCACTCATCATTTCCACTGGCATGATGACGATGCGCGCACTAGAGGCAGCCGAAGTGTTGCACCGTGATGGCGTTGATACTGCGGTGCTGCATTGCCCCACTATCAAACCGCTCGATGATGAAACGATCATCACTGCCGTCGAGGATAAGCGTCGGCTGACGGTGGTGACCGAAAATCACAGTATCGTCGGCGGGCTGGGTGAAGCCGTTGCCAGCTTGCTATTGCAACGACAGGTACGGCCAGCAAAATTTAAGCTCGCGGGTCTGCCGGATGCGTTTCTCGATGCCGGCGCCCTGCCTACCCTGCATGACCGTTACAGCATCAGTCGTGATGCGCTGGCCTCGCGGGTGAAATCCTGGCTCGCGTAGGCACGCGCCTATAACTCAAAGTGAGCCACCTGCCCCATCAACTCTTGCGCATCATCTCGCGCCGTCATGGCGCTTGCACTGGTTTCTTCCACCATCGCGGCATTGCGCTGCGTCAGCTGATCGACTTCCTGGGTTGATTGTCTGATTTGCTCGATACCCTGTTGCTGCTCACCAGCAGCAGTTGAAATCTCGCCGAGGAGTGCATCCACTTTGCCAGACGTACTGATCATCTCCTGAATGGTCTGGTCGGCTCGCTGAACAGCGTCCGAACCACTCTGCGCGCTGTCAACACTGCTCTCTATGAGGGTCTTGATTTCTTGCGCTGCCTTCGCGCTATTTTGGGCGAGACTGCGCACCTCGTTGGCGACAACAGCGAATCCTCTGCCCTGCTCGCCAGCCCGTGCAGCTTCCACAGCAGCATTCAAAGCGAGAATATTGGTCTGGAACGTGATGCTGTTAATACTCGCAACGATGCCTTCAATTTCTTTGGACGACTCGCTAATGCCTTGCATTCGCTGGACCAGGTCGCCCTGGCCTCGCTACCGACTGTTGCTCTGGCGGCATTGCCACGGGCCAGCTCCGATGCCTGATTAATACTACCGATCACACGATAGAAACTGAAAAAGAGGTAGGTGCCGATAAGAAACACAGCCAGCAAAGCGAGCGAAACAGCCGAAATCTGATCGCGACGGGAGGTGGGAAAGTCGTCCATGTAGACCCCATAACCGATTACCCAACCCCAAGGCTCAAACACTTAAACATGCGACATCTTTTCAACGGTCATATTGAAGTCGGGGCGTGACCAAAAATTGGACAGGTGAATGCGTAATGTTTTCGTTTCGAATGAGACCTTATCGCATTGGCAGGCGGTCGGTTTTTTAAGAAAAGGCGATAGACCGGCCCTATTTCCGCGCATCGGGCCGGATTGCGGGCTGACGCGCCAGGGAAGCACCCCGACCAAGCGTCCGACTGCAGATCTAATAAGGTGCGCGGTGACGCCAGTGCAACTCTCAATCGGCCACAGGTATCGACGACCTATCGAGCAACTTCACGACCGTTTGATTTACGGCTCGAATGGGTCGGGTGTGCCCGCTGGAATCGCGGGGTGTCGGCTAAGACTCTCCCGCCACGCCGTCAGCATTTTGCCCACCGGGACTTTTACCCAGGTATTGCCAGGCAGAAACACGTCATGTCGCTCACGTGGATCTTCCAACAGGTTATGCAGGCGCGGAATTGGCAGCGTTTGCGGCGGGTCGTACATGTACTCCTGCCAAATAAAGTGCAGTTTCCAGTTGCGCCACTTGGCGGCATGAAGGGACTCACCGACAAACACGGGAAAGCCTTCGCGCAGCGAAGCTGAGCGCTTGCCCGTCAGAAAGTCACTCATGTCGATTCCGTCAATTGGCCGGTCATCGGGAATCGCGCCGCCGCCAATGCTTGCAAGCGTTGAGAACAGATCAACCACGTGCACAATTTCATTGCTGACTGAGCCAGGCGTAATTTCGCCTGGCCAACGCGCGATAAATGGCACCCGCAGGCAGCCTTCCATCGCGGTGAAGTATGACCCGCCCCAGGGGCCCGTCCAGCCTCGCGACGGGAGAGTCTCTTCTACCCCATTGTCACTGGTAAAGATAAACAAGGTGTTGTCTGCAATGCCTAGCGCTTCAAGTTCGTCCAACAACTCACCGACGCGGGTATCCAACTCGACCAATCCATCTGCAAAATCACCATTGCCCGTTTTGCCTTTGAAGTCGTCGTGCGGCATCACAGGAAAATGTGGGAATGCGATGGGCATATAGCAAAAGAATGGCTTCTTGCCGGCATTCGCTCGAACAAACTCACTGGCGCGACTAAAACAATTGGCATCAAAGTTGGCGCGTTCAGGCCGGTCGTATTGACACAATTTTTCTGTTGGCTCACCTACGCTACCTTGCATCAACCATGCGGGCTCGGCGAGGGCCGGATCAAAACCGGGCGATTCAAACCACAAGGATGTGTCGTGGGTTTCATCCAGCCCCCACCATTGGTCAAAGCCTCGATCTGAGGGGTAGCGTCCAGGCCGGTTACCCAAATGCCACTTGCCGAAGTGACCCGTGGCATACCCCGCCTCTGACAAGACCTGCGCGAGCGTTTTTTCCCATCGCACCAAGCCACCAGGCTCATGGGGCTGAGTGATTCGGCAGGTACCCGAGCGCAGCGGAAATCGCCCCGTCATGAGTGCTGATCGCGATGGCGTGCATTGACTCTCCATATTCATATTGAGTAGGCGCATGCCCTGCCCGGCCAGGGCATCGAGTCTTGGCGTGGGTGCGCCGCGCAGCAGGCCGCCACCGTAAACACCCAGTTCACCAAAGCCAAGATTGTCGCTGAACACCAGTACGATATTCGGTTGGGAAGACATATTTACACTCAGGGAAGGGGTTGGAGAGCTTGCCTCAACGATCTGAACACCATGGATGGTACAAACTGATGACTATTACTGACTTTCAACACGTGATTCGAGCGCGCCGCAGCGTTCGTAAGTTTGAAGCAGGCCGCAGTATCTCACGCGAATCTCTCGCGAGAATCGTTGACTGCGGCCGCTGGGCACCATCGGGCGCCAATGCTCAGTGCTTTGACTTTATTGTGGTTGATGACGCAGAGGTACTGACCCAGGTGACTGGGGTCTTTCGCGAGCAAGCCCAACGCCTCGTTGACCATGCCAAGGGATTCCCTGCGGTGAGCAAGAGCTATCTGGCAAACACTGTCGCGATTATCGTGGTGTTGGGAGATCCGCGATTCAAAGTCTGCTTTCCGCAGGCGACCAGCGACGCTTTTGAAACTGAATACCGAGACAATAACGAGGCCATTTTCCTGTGTTCGCTTGGCGCGGCCATTCAGAACATTCAATTAGGTGTCACCGCGGAGGGCCTGACATCTGCCTGGCTATCAGGAGGCGGCGAAGACAGTACCAACGATGCGCTGTCCGCGGTGCTGGGCTACCCCGAATGGATGCGCGCCTATGGGACGATTCCCATTGGTTACCCAGCGCAGACTCAAAACCGGCGCTATCGGCGCCCGCTAGCTCAATGCCTGCACTGGAACGCCTACTCGCCAACGCAGTACCGCTCACACGCACAGGTTGACTACTATGAGAGCACGGTACGACCACACGCGATGTATCGAGATGAGGAGTCCATGGACGACTGGCCCGACAAAGCAGAAAAGCTTGGCGATTGGGAACACGCGTTTACAACCCAAACAGCCAACCGATCGGGCGCTATGGAATCTGAGGCCGACTTTTCAAAGCCACGCACGATTGGTCAGGCGACGAAGCGGCGTTTTAACGACTGAGTCTTAGGCTGCCCTGCCGAGCGAAGCTACTCGGCGAGGTCTCGCACCAGCTCATCTAGCGCGTCTGTCGTGAGGGGCTTACTGATATAGGCCTTCACCTGAGGGTACTTTCGCACGCGCCGCCGGTCGGCGTCATCAAGGGAGGTGGTCAACATCACCACCGCCGTTTTGGCAAAGTGTGCCCCCTGCTCACGGTTGGCTCGCTCCAGAAACTCGAACCCGTCCATGCGAGGCATATTGATATCAAGAAACAACACATCAATTGGCCGGCCTTTAGGATCTTGTAACTGCCTCAGCGCCTCTTCGGGCTGCGTGCACCCAATCACCGAACCAAACCCTGCGCACCGACTGAAGACCCTTTGATACATCATCTGGTCAACTTCATCGTCGTCAACGATCATCGCAACTAATCCGCTGCTTGTTGGCGCGTCCGAACTCACGCTGATCTCCTTGGCAAACGTACCTTAAAGGCAGAGCCGACACCTGGCTCAGACTCCACCGAGATATTGCCCCCGTGACTGAGAGCCACCCGCCGGCACAGCGGTAGGCCAAGCCCGTTACCTTCATACTCACTCTTTAGATGCAAGCGCTCAAACATGGTGAAAACCCGACTGAGAAACTTTGACTCAATGCCGATGCCGTTGTCAGTCACAATGATCTCGACATCATTCGTATTGGGTACATCACGGCACTCGATACGAACATCAGGTGCCACGTCAGCCCGCCTAAACTTTAGCGCATTTCCAATCAGGTTCTGAAACAGCAGTGACATCTGCATTTCATTGGCTTGAACCATGGGCAGTGTGTCAGTCGTGACCGAAGCCTGAGTATCATCAATCATGCTTTTGAGATCACCGAGGGCGGTCTGCACACTGTCGTTAAGGTCAACATCTGAGAAACCAACATGCTGATCAATGGCCGTTATGTAGGTCAGCACATCAGCGACCAGGCTACGCATTCGGTTCACCGTCACAACCGCGCTACTGACGAGCGATAAGCCCTCAGAATCTTCCCGCTCGTCAAGGTGAATTTGCAGTTCGGACAGCAGCAGGGCAAGCGTGTTTGCCGGGGCCTTCATATCATGCGAAATCGAGTAGGCAAACGCCTTTAAATCGTGGTTCGCGATCTCAGTAGCCTCTTTGTCGACTTGCGCCCTTTGTTCAGCAAGCTTCACAGCGGTTAAGTCGTTGTGGGCGCCCAACATGCGGATGGGCTTGCCGGCCGCGTCCCGAATGGCCATCCCCCGACATCGTACCCAGACGGTTGATCCATCGGCGTGTCGGTAGCGTACCGTTTGGTCGTAGGGGTGGTCCGGATCTGCACAGTGCTTGTTAAAGTTCTCCAGCGCAACAGCCAGATCGTCCTGATCGATCAGGTTTTGCCACTCTGCCGGGTCATGGCGTTTCGTGCGGTAGTCAACCCCAAACAGAGCCCATATTTCTGGGCTCATCCACTCCTGGTCGGGCCGCTCAAGATCCCAATACCAGACCCCATCAAGCGACCCTTTCTGTAAGAACTCCCACATCTTTGGGTCTTGCTGGACCAATTGCTCCAACTCTAGCTGCAGGTAATGCTTGTCCGCCATGCACAGGTCCACGCGATCGAATCGTGGTCCATTGAGCGCTAAAACGCCTGCCTAGTCAATGGCTTGGCCGTCTGTTTTGCGTATGAACGTCAGACAGAATGCGATACAACACATGCTTGCGCAAACCAGTCTCAGCGGCCACCATCGGATGGTCAAAATTCTCGCCTGTGTCATGCATGCCGAGTCGCTTCATGACGGCCTGCGAACGCTTGTTCGGCAGTGCTGTGAATGACACAACCTCGGCAACTGTGAGTTCGTCGAACGCAAAATCCAATGCGCGTCGGGCAGCCTCTGTGGCATAACCCTGACCCCAATACAAAGGAAGCAACCGCCAACCCACTTCAACGCACGGTGCGCACGGCAAAACCGGGTCAGGACTGTTCAGACCCACAAAGCCAATCAATTCGCCTGATGAGCGCAATTGAGCCGCCCATAGGCCCCAGCCGTTTTCCTCAATCTTGGTGCGAAGGCGCGCCATCAGATGGGCCGACTCTTGCATTGTCAGCGCCGCAGGGAAATGGGCCATTACCTCAGGGTCAGCATTCATGGCTGCAAACGCGGGTAGATCTTGATCACGCCACTGGCGTAGCCTCAGCCTGCTAGTGACCAACTCTTGTGGCCCTTGAGCCGTCATGATTTGCGGGACCAAACGCCCGTTGTCAGCACACATCCGCTCACCACCAGCGCCGCGCCAAGCAACATCAGCAAACTGACCGGCTCAGCCAAAACAATCGCTCCCCAGAAGATCCCAAACGCCGGAATCGCAAACGTTACCGTTATCGCCCGGCTAGGCCCGAGATTGGCAATAAGTCGGAAGTAAAGCAAGTAGGCCATGGCAGTACTAAACACCCCCAGAACGATCACCGCAGCCCATGATTGCATGCTTGGCGATGCGGAGGGCCAAAAGTACAGGCCGGGCAGCAGCAGAGAAACACTGGCTGCTATCTGGCTACCGGTTGCACCGGCGAGGCTGTCTACGCCAACCAGATGACGCTTCATAAAACTGGCTGCCAGGCCATATGACGCGGCCGCGAGCAAGCCAGCCCCGACGCCCAACAACAGGCTTTGCGGATCGGCAACTTCTAGCTTGCCACCCGACATCACGAGAACCAAAACGCCTCCAAAGCCTATCGCAAGACCAGCCGATTGCCAAAAGCTCAGGCGCTCTTTCAACCACGCAAAGGCAATCAGCGCGCCGAAAAACGGCGCTGTCGAATTCAGAACCGAGATCATGCCGGCTGGCAGGATCAACGCAGAGTATCCAAACAACGCAAATGGCACGCCAGAGTTGATCACGCCAACAAACCCAATTGGTAGCCAGGATCGCGTTAAATCACCCAGCTTGCCGCGAGCCGCGCAAATCGGGATCAGGACCAGGGCACCGATTGCGCATCGCATCAGCATCAATGCGAAAGGACCGAACTCCGGCGCAGCAACGCGCATAAAAAGAAATGATGCACCCCAAAGCGCCGCCAGCATGATGAAGTTAAACGCGTCACCCGTTTTCATGCGGGGCTTCCTCGAGTGCTAACAACTGACGCTTGCGATCCAGGCCGCCCGCATAGCCTGTCAGCGCACCATTAGCAGCAACAACCCGGTGGCAAGGCACAACAATGGAAATTGGATTCCGCCCAATCGCTGCCGCCACTGCACGCACGCCACGCTCTGCCCCGAGCTTACCCGCCACCTGGCCGTACGAGATCACTTGTCCGAAACCTATTTGAGTTAGGGCTTGCCAGACACGTTGTTGGAAAGCGGTTCCGTCGGGCTTCACTACCAAGTCGAACTGTTTGCGCTCACCCGCCATGTATTCATCTAGTTGCACTCGAGCCTTGGACAAAACAGGGTGGTCATCTTTCATGATCCAGTCAGGTTGTGGGCCTTGAAAGTGTTTTTGCTTGTCAAACCACAGGCCAGTCAAAGCATCTTCGTTCGCGGCAAAGATGACAGATCCCAAACGCGTTTGAACAGTTTGCGTAAAAATCTGCTTAGTCGCAGGGCTAGTCTCGTTTCTCATTTCGATTTCTCCTGAGCCAGTGAGGCCCATAAATGCATAACGGCGTACGCACGCCATGGTCGCCATGCTTCGGCCGCCTTGATTGCTTGCGCCCCGGTCTTGACATCTAACGCCTTCATCACGCCATAGTCAGCGGCAGGAAATGCGTCAGGCCAGCGTAGTGCGCGCATGGCAATGTATTGCGCGGTCCAGTCGCCAATTCCAGGGGTGGCCTTGAGCGCAGCAAGAGTCGCTTCAACCGGTGCGCCAGGGCTCAGATCGAGCTCGTCTTGGGCAATCGCTGTGGCGAGTGTCTGTATCGTTTGAACCCGGCGCCGAATAATGCCCAGTTTGCCAATCGTTTCGGCCGATGCCTGCGCAATTAGCGCAGGTGCCGGGAACGCATGGCTCAAATGCGCCTGCCCGGCAAACTCACAACGCTCACCAAAGGTTTGCACAAAGCGCGCTGCCAGGGTCCGAGCTGCTTTGACCGTAATTTGCTGGCCCAGCACTGCGCGCACTGCAATTTCGAAGCCGCTGACTGCCCCCGGCAGGCGTAGGCCAGGCCGAGCTTGGGCAAGTTCACCGAGTGCCGTAGTGATACTTGTCGGTTCGAGGTCAAGATCAAACAAATTGCGAGCCAGGGGCAATACCTGAGCCAAGACGGGCGCAAGCTCAGGCGATACCTGTAATGTCATGATGGGCGCCGACGACTTCGACCCGGCGACCTTGGCGCCAAGCCAGCCAATATATCGATTAGTCCCGTGATCAATCGCGATGACTCTTTTGTAGTCTGATTTGCCGGTCAATTCGAGCCCTTCAATTGCTCGTGACCCGAAAAACGCCTGCAAATGCGGCCAATCGTAGGGCGCTCGCAATGGCAGCCGAAACTCGAATGACCCATCGCCGCGCTTGCCACTGGCAATGACCCGGGTACGGCTGCTGTGACCCCTTAACTCGGTAGGTGTCATGCGATACCGCGACTGCATGCTTGCGTTGAGTCGTCTGACGCTACCAAAGCCAGCTGCATGCGCAACCTGCAAAACACTCAAAGCGGTGTCTGTAAGCAAGCGCTTGGCAAGCAACAGACGTTGGGTCTGCGCGTAGGCAACTGGCGTCACGCCAAAATGGGTATCAAATAGGCGCCGTAAATGCCGATCACTCACACCCACCTTTTGCGCAACTGTGCTCAGGTCAGTGCCTTCGGCAAGCCCTGTTTCAATTAAGTGGGCGGCTGCACGTGCGAGCTGGCTCGCGCTGTCAATCGCAGCCCAACCCGGCGCCAGTTCGGGCCGGCAGCGCAAACACGGGCGGTAGCCTTCATCTTCGGCGGCCGCCGCAGAAGGATAAAACCGGCAGTTCTCTTGCTTGGGAAGTCGTACCCGACAAACTGGCCGGCAATAAATGCGGGTTGTACGAACAGCGACAAAGAAACGCCCATCAAAGCGCGCGTCATGTGACTGCATGGCTTTGTAGCAGGCGTTAGAGTCGGCCAGCAAACGGGCGTCTGCGTTGCGTTGGGCGTTTGAGCTTGCTTGATTCATGAGGGGATTATGACCCTCATCACCGCTCAGGGCTGGCCGTTTTCGGACATGATCATTTAGGGCCTGTTAACCGGCCCTCGGCTGTCAGGCCAGACCTATGCCCGGTCTGACAGCCGCCTGAACCGCTACTTGAATTCAAGCAGCAAATCGTGCGCGGCCACCGTTTCGCCCGACTTCACATGCACCGCCTTCACCGTGCCATCGTTCTCGGCGCGAATCTGAGTTTCCATTTTCATCGCCTCAATCGACACCAGCGGATCGCCTGCCTTGACTTGCTGCCCGGCTTTGACCGCCGCGGTCACAATCATGCCGGGCATGGGCGCAGGCACATGTTTATCGTTACCAGGCTCAGCCTGCAAACGCTGGGCCTGCTTCTCTGCACCCGCTTTGGGTACGCGCATGGTCCGTGGCGCACCATTGAGTTCAAAGAATGCGCGCTCAACACCCTTCTCTTCGGCCGGCGCTGTGCCATGAAGCACCAGCAATAACTTCTTACCGGGATCAATCTCAACGGCAATTTCTTCCTGCTCGCGCATGCCGTAGAAAAATGTCTGCGTGGGTAGTGCGCTCACATCACCATAGGTGCGCTGATGGTCTTTGAAGTCTTTAAAGACCTTCGGATACATCAACCAGGAGGAAACTTCGGCATCAGTCACCTTGTGACCAGCGGCTTTGGCTGCTTTCTCTTTGGCCTCTTCCAGATCAACTGGCGGTATCTTGTCACCTGGCCGAAACTTGAGCGGCGGATCTTCACGCAGAATCTTGCGACTCAACGGCAGGGGAAAACCATCTGCAGGAAAACCCAGTTCACCCTTGAAAAGGGAAATGACTGATTCTGGAAATGCAATTTCTCTGTCGGGGTCGAGCACGTCTTTGGGTGTCAGATCGTTTGCGACCATGAAAATCGCCATGTCCCCAACCACTTTACTGGTCGGTGTGACTTTAACGATATCCCCAAACAGTTCATTAACCGCCGCGTACGCGCCAGCTACCTCATCCCAGCGATGATCCAAGCCCATCGAGCGAGCCTGTTCACGCAAATTCGTGTATTGGCCACCGGGCATCTCATGACGATAAACGTCTGCCGTGCCCGAACGAATGTCCGACTCAAAGGGTTTGTACAAACGGCGGGCGCCTTCCCAGTAGCGCGCGATTTCGCGAAGACTATCGGTATCAACACCAGACGGATAGGTATTACCTGCAATCAGACAGGGATCACGGTCTGTGCCCTTGAGTGCCATCACAATAGAGTTAAGGTTTGGCTGCGAGGTCAACCCGCTTAGGGCATCCATCGCACCATCTACCGCATCTGCCCCACCCGCAATCGCGGCCAGCACAGAAGCCGAGGCAATGCCACTGGTGTCGTGCGTGTGGAAGTGAACCGGCAGACCGGTCTCTTCTTTAAGCGTTCTCACGAGTAACTCGGCTGCGCGCGGACGGCAAACACCCGCCATGTCTTTCACACCAATAACATGAACGCCGGCCTTCTTGAGTTGGCTCGCAACCCCCAGGTAGTAGCGAAGCGAATACTTCGAACGGGCATCATCGAAAATGTCGCCGGTGTAGCAAATCGCTCCCTCACACAACGCACCCGATTCGAGCACGGCATCAATGGCGACCCGCATGTTGTCAACCCAGTTCAGAGAATCGAATACTCTGAATAGATCAATGCCGTTCGTTGCTGCCTGCTCAACAAAATGCTGAACAACATTGTCGGCATAGTTGGTGTATCCCACCGCGTTGCTTGAGCGCAGCAGCATCTGCAACATGGTGTTGGGCACCGCCTCGCGAATCTGGCGCAGGCGCTGCCAGGGGTCTTCCTTCAAAAAGCGCATCGACACGTCAAAGGTTGCCCCGCCCCAGCACTCAATTGAAAACAAACCCGGAAGCATGTGCGCGTAATAAGGCGCAATACGAAGCATGTCGATGGTGCGCATGCGGGTCGCAAACAAGCTCTGATGCGCGTCACGCATGGTCGTGTCGGTCAGCAGCGTACGGTTCTCCGCGAGCATCCAACTCGCAAACTTCTCAGGCCCCAATGCCTTAAGCAGCGTACGGGTGCCGGGCGGCGGCTCACCTTCCAGCGTATGGCTGGGCAGCGGTAGGTGCAGGTGATCAAAATCGGGTTCAGGGCGGCCGGCCACATCAGGATGGCCATTGACGGTGATCTCTGTGATGTAGCGCAGTAGCTTTTGCGCGCGATCGCGCCGCTTGGTGAACTTGAACAGTTCTGGTGTGGTGTCAATAAACCGTGTGGTCAGTGAACCATCGAGAAACTTCGGATGGTTGATGACGTTCTCTACAAACTGCAGATTGCTCGCCACACCGCGAATACGAAACTCGCGTAACGAGCGATCCATCCGTAAGACCGCCTCGCCCGACGTTGGCCCCCAGGCGGTAACTTTCACCAGCAGCGAATCGTAATAAGGCGTAATGACCGCGCCTGAGTACGCGGTACCGGCATCCAGGCGAACGCCAAAACCAGCGGCGCTCCGATAGGCCTGAATACGGCCGTAGTCTGGTGTGAAGTTGTTTTCCGGATCTTCAGTCGTCACACGGCACTGCAAAGCATGACCGTTAAGGCGAATGTCTGACTGCGCTGGTACTGGTCCCTCGTGGCTGCCAATGGTTGCGCCCTGAGTAATCTGTATCTGCGCCTTGACGATATCGATGCCCGTCACGGCCTCGGTTACGGTGTGCTCAACCTGAATGCGCGGATTAACCTCAATGAAGTAAAACTCGCTGGTATCTGCATCCATCAGAAACTCGACGGTGCCAGCGTGTGTGTAGTTCACGGCTTTGCCGAGCTTGATAGCCGCTTCGCATATGGCCGCGCGCTGCTCATCGTTCAGATAAGGCGCCGGCGCCCGCTCAACCACTTTTTGGTTACGGCGCTGCACCGAACAGTCGCGCTCAAACAGATGCACCAGATTGCCGTGTGTATCACCAACCAGTTGCACCTCAACGTGACGGGCGTTAACGACCAGCTTTTCGAGATAAACCTCGTCATTGCCAAACGCCGCGCCAGCTTCGCGACGGGCAGCATCAATTTGCGACTCCAGGTCACTCACCGACTCAATGCGGCGCATACCGCGCCCACCGCCTCCCCAGCTCGCCTTAAGCATCACCGGGTAGCCGATAGCATCAGCCGCCGCACTCACTTCGGCAAAGTCGGCTGGTAAGGGTTCGGATGCGGGCATCACCGGCACTCCCGCCGCGACAGCGGCGTGACGAGCAGAAATTTTGTTGCCCAAGGTGGTCATGACGTCGGGGCGAGGCCCAATGAACTTAATGCCGGCCTCGTCACAGGCGGTGGCAAAGTCAGGGTTCTCTGACAAAAAGCCATAGCCAGGATGGATCGCGTCCACTCCTGAGGCCTTGGCAATGCGGATCACGTCGGCAATATCAAGATAGGCCTGGAGCGGTTTTTTGCCGACACCTACCTGATAGCTCTCATCGGCCTTGAATCGGTGGAGGGCAAACCGGTCTTCATGCGAATAAATCGCAACCGTCTTGATACCGAGCTCTGCCGCCGCGCGCATGACGCGGATGGCGATTTCAGAGCGATTTGCTACCAGGATTTTCTTTATTTTTAGCATCGTTTGAGTCAGGTTTGTGAACCGAATCGCGACTATTACCGTTATGAGCTTGGAGCCCTTGGGCTTAATCGTCACCGCTGTGGGGTCAAGTTTAGTCGAGAAGCCAGACGGGCCATTCTGCAGGCTTGGCCGGCGCCATCGTCGAGCGTCCGTTATCGGACCATTAATGCTCGGTCAGCGCCGATAAACGCCGGCGGACGGACCATGTCTGCATTTTTTGCTGACAAACGTCACACCCGTGTTACTGGACGGTCCGGCCCGGACCTGAAATCGGGCCATTTCCCGCTAGACTTCTTTATCAAGTTGCTCAGATACCCCTTCTGAGAGCGCCCTCAACAACCGCGACCATCAGATTTACCGAGAATGCCCGCCCATGCTGCTGAAACCCCTGCCCATTTTAAGTGTCCTCTCCTGTACGGCCGTTCTGGTCGCCTGCGGCGGTGGCAGCGATGGCGACACTGAGGGGGGATCCGGCGCCGGGCTCAACGAAAAAGATTGCGCGATTCAATATGTTGAGACCAGCCCCGAGGGCGCGACTGGCACGGATCCCCTGCTCGCAAACCAATGGCACTTGAACAATACCGGGCAAAGCGGCGGCACCGCCGGCGAAGACATTCGTGCATTTGATGCCTGGTCCGCCAACCGAGGTGAGGGAGTCCGAGTAGCTGTAATCGACGATGCCATTGAGGTCACGCATGAGGATCTGGTGGCCAATGTTGTCCCAGGCAAAAGCTATAACTACCGGCCAGACCGGCGCGGCAGTGCGTTTCCCCTGCCCTGCAATATCAACCAGAGCCACGGCACCGCTGTTGCCGGCCTGATTGCTGCGCGCGACAACAATGGCAAAGGCGTATCCGGCTCAGCGCCGCGTAGCGAACTGGTCGGGTTCAATGGCCTGGCTACCAGCCAGACCGCTGACATCGTCGATGCGCTTAATCGTGATCTGGCAGAAATAGACGTCTACAACAATAGTTGGGGTAGTCCGGACATCGGCGTGCTCAATGCAGCAGAGAACGTGTTTATCCAGGCGATTGACCGCGGCATTAGAAACGGACGCGACGGCAAGGGTGTCATCTATGTCTTTCCGGCAGGCAACGGCGGCTGCTATGCAACTGACCAGGACCGCGAGTGCCTGCAGGAAAACTCAAACTACGACGGCTACGTCAACAAACTCGGCGTGATCACGGCTTGCGCGGTTGACCACAATGGCCGCCGGCCGTTTTACGGTGAGATCGGTGCCAACATGCTTGTTTGCGGCCCGTCCAGCAATGACACCGTCAGAGTCACCACGGCCGATATCCAGAACCGCTATCAGTCAGGCTTTACGGGCACATCTGCCAGCACACCAATAGTGGCAGGCATTACGAGTCTGATACTCGCCGCTAACCCATCGCTGACCTGGCGTGACGTACAGCAGATTCTTGTGCGAACGGCTCGCCGCAACGATCCTTCCAGTGCCGGATGGACAAGTAACTTTGGCCTGAACTTCAACCCGATTTACGGGTTTGGCACTGCCGATGCGGATGCCGCCGTTCAACTGGCCGGTACGTGGACGTCGATTGGTGGCCGCGCCGACATGCGTGAGTGCGGCCCGTTTCGCAGTAGCCCCAATCAAGTCTTGGCTGATGCCGCGCCTGCGATTGATTCATTCGATGACGCGATTGCCGTATCGGGCTGCGATATTGATCGCATTGAATTTGTTGAAATCGGATTTACCGCAAACCATACCTATAGCGGCGATTTGCGTGTTGACCTGATCAGCCCTGCCGGCCTGGTCAGCCCGTTGGCCAGCGAACGCATTTGCGCGCGAACCTCCAATGCAGACCCATGCGGGCGGTATTCGGACTGGCGCTTTGGCAGCGTGCGGCACATGGACGAACCTTCAAACGGCAACTGGACCCTGCGGGTTGCTGACGCTGCCGCGCAAGACACGGGCACTTTTGTGAGTTGGTCAATTACCTTTTACGGACGATAGATCATGGCGCACCCACTAAAACAGATCGCGTCGACGATTGCGGCGGCCGCAATGATTTTCGGCTCCTGCCAAGTTGTGATGGCGGCGACTGACAAGAGCAATATTCCCAACCCACCTATGCTGTCCAAAGACAATCCGGCGCCCAAGGCGCAAACTCGTACTGCCCCCACTGAGGCGGCTAAGAACGCGGTATCAGCTAGCTTGTATTGGTATGACGGTCCGCATAAGCGAATGTTGAGTGTTGATCCGAACCGGCTCGCTGACTTTGGCAATAGTGACCAGGGGTCTGCCGCTCAACCCAAAATGATTGATCAGGCCGCTGCATTGACCGGTAAAGACCAATCAGCGAGCGCTATGGGTAATGCCGACGCCACTACACGCGAAGGCGTTTCGCCGGTCTTTCAAGATGCAAGCTCCGGACAAGACGCAGGCGCACTGCCAGGTGGCGTCATGGTGCGAACGCTCAGGCCATTAGATGCAGCATCTGCCAACGCAATGGCCAGGGCCTTTGGTTCAAGCACTGTCCGGCCGATTGGGTCACCGATGTCCCAGGATGGCCTGCACGATTTCTGGCTGTTCGAAACGCCGGCTGGTTTACCAGCCCTGGAACTGGCTAACCGTCTACATGAGAGTGGGCAGGTTGATTCGGCAGCGCCAAACTGGTGGAAAACCCGTCAGCTAAAGTAGTCGCCAACAAGCTATTTAGCTGCGTAACTGAACGACTTTAGCGAGTGACATGCCGACCAACATGGCGGCGACGACAGTCAACGTGCCGCTTGCGAGTTGCGGCAGGCCGGCAATCGCCGGGCCGGGGCAATAACCAGTCACACCCCAACCCACGCCAAATACCGCCGCCCCGATTAGCAATCGGCGATCCAGATCCTGCTTTCCTGGCCAGCGAAACGCCGGCGCGAAAAATGGGGCTTCGCGTTGACGCAGTAGCCAAAAACCAGGAGCCGTTACCGCAATTGCGCCGCCCATGACGAAGATCAGACTAGGATCCCACTGGCCTGCAAGGTCGAGGAAGTTCTGTACTTTCGCCGGATTGCTCATGCCGGAGAGAATCAAACCCAGACCGAAAATCAAACCGCTCAGCAATGACATGACTGGATTCATCTCAGACCCCTGCCAGGATGTGCCGGCTGATGTACACGGTTACGAACGCTGTCGCCATAAAGGTCATCGTGGCAACAATAGAGCGCATGGATAACCGGGAAATACCGCACACACCGTGGCCACTGGTGCAGCCGTTTCCTAGCACTGACCCGAATCCAACGAGTAGTCCGCCCACTAGCATCGTGAGCAGATCAGCCGAAACGCTTTGCACTGCCCACTGTCCGGTGAGCACCATGCTCAAGGGTGCAGCGAGAAGAAGACCGACGATAAACGCCATGCCGGTTAAGCGCTGTGAAGACTCGGGAGCCGGCGGCAATAGCCGCGAGATGATCCCACTAACACCAGCGATGCGGCCATTGGCCGCCATCAATAAAACAGCCGCCAAACCAATCAAGGCGCCGCCCGCGAGCGATGCCCAGGGCGTAAAGTCAGTTTCCTGCATGTTTCACCTTTAGCTTTTTAGAACCCACTCTCTCTGACGAGCACCGCAGCAGCGGTTCGAAACCAGTGACCTAACACGCTGCGCCGCTCGCCATCAATCTTCACGGTGCCTAGCCCCATCTGCATGAGTTCGCCGGCCCGCCCAGCGTCATTCATGACAATGCGCACGCGATACATGGGGTCACGCGGCACAATGGCCCCCGACGGCAATCGAATGGTGGCGATGGGCCCACCCGTCTGCCCATCAAATATGGGGTCAGGCAAGGACTGCACCACAACAGTATCGACCGAAACGACCGAGCCGGCTAGGGGCGCCGCTGCAACCCCCCGCCGATAGAATGCGGCTGGCGCGCCTGCCCGAATACGATCAACATCATCTTGCGAAACCAGCGCATCAATTACCCATTCTGTTGAGTCTATCAGCAGCGCCAGCGGTTCATTGGCACTGACCCATGTGCCGGCCCTTAGCTCTGGTTCACGATCAACAATCACACCGGCATAAGGCGCGACCAACTGTAGGCGTGCCAGTTCATCGCGCTCTGATTCAAGCTGAGCCAACTGGCTTGCTAACTGCTCAATGATCAGATTGCGCCGGGCTGCCCCGTCTACCTGACCAACACTCCGATCAGCCTGCCGGCGCAATGCCTGCGCAGCGGCATCAAGCTGATCAGCGCGATTGCGAATATCAGGTGAGTCGAGCTCAATCAAAACATCGCCGGCGGCGACCTGCCCATTGTCAACGACTCGGGTAATACGAGCCGCAAACGGGCTGTACAGCGTTTGCGTCTGACCGGCATGCAACCAGCCCGCACCACTCACACTGGTTTGCCAGGGAAGCGCAAGCGCGCCAATGCCAGCGGCAACCAAAAGAGACAGAAACGCGGCCCGTGTGCGACCGGTCTGGTGTTTACGATCAATCCACACGGAAACTTCACTCCAGACAGGCTTTGCAATAAACCAGGCTAGCTCCACGATGAACAGGAAGATGCCCAGAACCTTAAAGAAAAAAACGTAGACCGCCACCGCAATACCGATAAACAGCACCGCTCGGTACAACCATGTGAGCCACGCGAACACGACCAAAAATCGGCGCATCGCAGGCTCAAACGGCTCGGGGTCAGGCTCGTCCCAACCAAACAGACCACGGCGCATCGCAGCGCGTGCCATCGCAAAGCTGCGGGCATGCAGGTTGGGCATATCCAGTGCATCAGAGAGCAGAAAATAGCCATCAAACCGCATAAATGGGCTCGCATTGATACCCAGTGTGAGCACCCAGCTTGTGGTCGCAAGAAAAAACAAGGCGCTGCGCATTGCACCGTCAGGTGCGAGTGACCAGGCCAGGGTTGCAAAGCCTGCAAGGGTCAGTTCGGTTGCCATGCCGGCCGCTGCGATCCGGAAACGATCACGACGGTCGCGCAGGCGCCAACTCTCCCCGGTATCGGTGTAAAGCATGGGCCATAGGACGAGGAAAGCGACGCCCATGTGGGCCACTCTCACCCCCAGGCGAGTAGCGGTAATCGCATGGCCCAATTCATGGAGCGTTTTGGCTGCCGCGAGTGCGACGAGGTAACCCGCAATGCCTGCAAGCGAAAAGAAGTCGGTAAAAGTGCCAACAAAGGTTTCCCACTGGCGCAAGGCGAGCATCAAGCCAAGGACTGTTGCGAGTACCGCTGCGACGGTGAAGCCACGCGTATAAAAAAGTGAGCAAAGAGGTGCAAGCCACTGCAAAAACCGCTGTGGCTGAACCAGCGGAATGCGAATAAACAAGTAGTTATGCAGCAACCACTTCCAAGTGGACAGCTTGCTTCGCTGCGCAACCTGGCTGAGAAACGCTACGCCGCCTGCGTCATTGACAAGCACAAGCTGCTGCTGACGAAAGAAGGCACCCACGGCTTCAACATCTTCCGTCTTGACCTGCAAAGGCGTATCGGTCGAAATCGCTTGAGCAACGAGCGCCGGGTCACGCAGGCGCCAGCGCGAAAGCATTTCAAACTCGAGCCACCCTACCCTGAAAAACCGATTGCTTACCGGGTCTTGAATCACCCAAGCCGGCGAACCGTCACGGTTGGCACTCGCCGGAAACAGTTTGAGGTCTTCGCGCAGCGGCAACAGGGGCGAAGGCTCGTTCGCAAGAGCGCTCACAGCGTTCACAACCCAGTCATGCGCCGCAGTGCAGCCAGCGGCCGCCTGAACAGGTAGTAACCAAGCGCGGCTTGTTCACCATAAATTTTGGCGGTGCCCTTTAAGCCGATACGCGCCAATTGCTGCTGGGAAGATGCCAGATCGTCAAAACGGGCTCGTAGTCGATACGACTGAACGCCAAGCGGCGACGGAACCGCTTGGTAGCTGGTTTCGAATAACTGAGCAGGTAACGGATTCAGCGGGGCAACCTGCAGGTAAGTCTTGATCTGCGCGCCGGGCTCCAAATTGATCGCATCAGGTACAGGCAACCAGATGAGCAAGCCAGCTTGCTCAGGATTGGCCAGCAACATGACGCGCTCGCCAGTGCTGACCGGCTTACCCTGCCAGTCATTGATGTCAGTGAATACCGCCACGCCCTCTCCGGGCGCGCGCACCTCAATGCGCGCGAGCATATCTTCAACCAAGGTCAGCTCGGCTTCTTTTTCGGCAACGGCGCCTGCCAGGGAGGCTAAATCGGCGCGGCTGGCTTCATCAGAAAATGAGCGTTGCTGCGCCGCCAGGGCATCGGCGCGCGCCACCTCAAGTTGGCGGATCGCGATCTCGCGGCGGTTGCGCAGCGTCGTGTCGTCGAGCGTGTAGAGCAGTTGACCTTTCTTGACCGATTGGTTTGGCGACACAGCAAAGGATTTGATAACCCCTTCCATTGGCGCGTTGATCGCGAGCGCATCCAGACCAACGACTTCTGCAGGCGCCAACACCGAAAGACGCACCGGCAAAAACAACACGGCCACCAATGCCGCCGCGATTGCCCAGCCAAGCCACCGGCCTACCGGTCGCTTGCGTGCCACACCCTTGGAAAAGCCAGCCCAAGCATCGGCATAGGCGCTGATGACGCGATTGGCAATATCCTGGGTGCGGTCAGAAGGCGCGTTCTCCAGCGCAAACGTGACAAAGCCCAGCATGGCCGGCGAATCGGTCGCATTGTCCTGCTGGCGAGGCACAAGTGGCTGAACATACAAAAACTCTGGCAGCCATTCCCGCCATCCGTCCTGTAAGTCCTCGGGCACATCGGCAATTTGAACAAACATGGGCTGCAGGGCTTCCTGGCCTGCCAACTGACTGGTCAGCCAGCGCCCTAAGCGCTGCAGCCAGGTCGTCAACGGCGAGTCTTCACCCAACTTAGCCAGGCCCGATACCGCCGCCAATCTCGGTTTATTGCCTTTCAGACGCCAAACATGCGACTGCGTATATGGGAAAAGCTGATAAACCTCATTGGCGAGCGAAAACTGGAGCTCTTTGAGATTATTCGTACGCCGTACTCGTTCGAGTAGATAGGCATATTGCCGCCAGACTTCGCTCTGTTGACGAATCGCGGTGAGTGCCGCGCCGACCTTGGCGGTATCAAGCGGTGCGCCCGCGCCGCCAGGCTGTTGTGCAATTGACGTTGCCTCTCCGCGCGTCACCTGCACGCCGGGAGGCGCTTTTGGGGCGTTCATTTTTGCTTCTTGGCGGGCGCGCGGAACACGGCTGAGCCGCTCATACCAGCCAACAGTTCAGGATGGTTTCCCTGAACATCCCCTTCAATCTCAATGGACTGGCTGACCGCATCAACGCGAGCATTCAGTGCACTGACTTTAGCGGGATATTCCTTACCGGTTTCATCCACACGTACTTTGAAGGCATAGCCAGTCTTCAACCAGGGAAGCCAGCGTGAGGGGACATTCAACCGCAGTTTGAGTGGCCCGGTGGCGACGATATCCAAAAGTGGATCGCCCACCTGAACCCCTTGATATCGACGTACATGGCGTTTCACCACGCGACCGGCAAACGGCGCCCTTACCCGGCACTGTTGAATCTGGACGTCTGCCAGTTTCAGCTCAGCGCTGGCCTTGTTGACAACTGCGGCCGCCATCGCGACTTCAAGATCACCGGCAGCATTGAGAGCCTTCAGCCGCTTCTTGGCGTTAAGGTTGGTTTTCGCTGACCCCAGCTCCGCATTGGCAATGCCGCGACGCGCATCGAGCTGACTGCAGTCGAAGCGCACCAGCGTACTGCCCTTCTTGAAAGCCGAGCCCAGACCGCCTGCGAGAGACCGTATCTGACTGCCCGTGGGCGCTACCAGAGTCGTCTCTTGCTGTGGAATCAGTAGCACGCGCGGGGTGGGTAGACCAGCTGCGCCTGACTTATTTTGTGCCTGTGCAGGCCCTTGCGGGGTCAGACTGATGATTAGTCCAAGCGCTGAAACGGCAAACGCTAATGAAAAAGACACATTCATGATCGAATGCAGCACTAACGACGAGCAAATGCTGATTCAGGCGACTCGCGCAGCCGGTCGGCAACGATCTCTGCATAGGAGTCGGCGGCCATACGCGTCAGTGCCTGAATACTCTTGTCATCAAGCTGCCCCGGAATAGAGGTTTCATACTGAGCTTTGTCGGTACTTTGACCGCCCCGTTGCGAAAGCGACATCTTCCAAGAGCCCAGCGGCTTTTGATCGGCCGCTGTCGATTGAATGTGTGTGTGCACCTGCAGTGCCCAGTCTGCGGTCGGCAAGTCGGTTACCTTGATCCCCTGCCCTTTGAGCGAAGCAATCAAGCCTGAACGAACACTGTCTCGCAGAGCCGGCTCGACACCCGCAAGATCCAGGCGCACTTCACCAATCTTTTTAGCCGGTTGAGCCATGGGACGTTTGAAGACGCCTTTGTGCCAAGCCTTCAGCGACGTACCCACGAGCGTGCTCAGCTTGTTCAGATCAAGCTCTGCTTCGCCTGGTGTCAAGTCAAGTCCGAGTGAGTTGTACAAACGCCCCCAGGCATTTTGTGCATTCGCGTAGGCAATCTGGCGCTGGTAGGCCGACAGCAAGGCACGCGCTTCGGTACGAATCAGCTCGAGTTCAGAATCCACCCGAGAAGTGGCTGATGCCTGAGCAAAGTTGGCCAGGCGCTGATCAACCCGTGCGCTTGCTGCCATCGTGGTCAGTTCATCGCGCGACAGGTTGTAGCGCAGAGCGGCCACCCTTACCTGGGTGAGAATCGCCATCGCCTGCGCAAGCCGGCGCGTGTCATCAACCGCCAGTTGGGCATCACCTGCTTCGCGTACAGAAGGCAAGGATGCCATGCGGAACAAGTCGCCCGACACCCTCAAGCCCGCCTGAAACCAGGAATTGTTATAGAGAAACCGATTCGAATCGTACTGAAATCCGGCATCAAAAGAGATACCAGGTAACGCAGCCGCAATTGCACGACGGGTGTCGCTCACACTGATTCGTCTGCGGTAGTCTTCTTCGCGCAGCTCGGGTCGCTGCTCAAGCGCAACGGTTTCGAGCCGCTCAAGGTCGGCCGGCAGTGGTGGCAATTCAACTTCCTGAGCGTCTGCCAGCACAAAGGCCGTACCAGGTCGAAGGTTCATCAAAGCAGACAACTCGGCCTTGGCGATTTCAAGGTCTTGTCGTCTGACCTGTAGCAAGGTGGTGGAGTCAAGCAGCGCACGCTGGTAAGCAAGCGCCTGCGACTGCGGCAGCAAACCTTGTTGCTCAATTTGGCGAGCACGTGCGAGCGCATTGTTACTGCGCTCCATCAATTCGCCCATTTTGGTGGTCAGCCGCTGCGCACCAAGGGCCCGCCAAAACGCGATGCGGGTGTCCTGAAGCAGATTCTGGACAACCTTTCGCTTGCGCTCTTCCGCAATCAAAGCCTGATCAGCCAGTGCCTTGGCCCGGTAGTAAGACACGCCAAAGTCGAGCAAGTTCCAGGAAAATTCCAATCCGCCCAAGCGGCGGGTACGCTCCTGAGACGAAGACGCCGACAGCGTTTCCTGACCTGTTTCAATTGATACCGAACGGCCGCCTGAGTCGTTATTGCGGGTCACCCACCCGGCATTAGCCATCAGACGCGGAAACATATCCCAGTTGCCCACATCAAGGCGTCGCTGCGCAAGAGTCGCCTCCATCATGCGCAGACGAAAGTCGAGGTTGTATTTCATGACCCGTGAGACGACATCGGTGTAGCTCAACGGCCCGTCAATGGCTTCCTGATCGGCATACATGCGCGCGCGATCATCGACAACCCGCTTGGTAATCTCTTGATCGGTCAGCGGCTCCGGCGATACGGCGCAACCGGCCGCCACGGCCGACACCAACACGACTAACAACGACAATCGCGTTCGCTGGCCAATTTGAGACTTGATCACACCCATGAGACTTTTCCCTTGCCGTTTAAATATTGTCATCAGCCTGCCCTGTCGCCGCCTTATCTGCATGCGTCAGGCTGTTACTTTTGTTACTAGTGTACCTGCCGCAAATTCCTTGATCCAACGCAAATCAAATTGGGATCAAGCCGGATTTCGCGAACGCTATCCAGCGCAAGCTCGCAGCGCAGCCACATGCAAGCGTCCCACAGAGTTTCTGGTTCGGCCAAACCGGGTTCAACAAAAAAGCCGCGAATATCGCGGCTTCTCTTGAGACGGTCCGACCAGTGGCCAGCACGGCAGCATGAACTGCCGGCCAGCACAGCTGACATTAGCAGTTTTGTCCGTTCCCTTGATGGGCGGGGATCGGTTTGGCGTTGCCGCGAACGGTATCCGTGAAGACCTTGGCCTGAGCCCCTTCAACCGTCCGGCTGACAACATTCGGCTTGGGCTGAGCGCACGCCTGCTCGCCCTTTGACTCGTTAGCTGTATCGGCCATCGAGACAGGCGCCACGCCTAATTTGGCAAGCCCGTTGTCACGATCGGGCGCGGTTTCCACCATCCCGAGCACGGCGGCTGGCGCAAACGGCGCAAACGCATCGGTCGACAAGGCACTTGCAGGCGCTCCGCTTTCAGGGGAGAGCAACGTGTAAGGTGACCCCAAGGCGGTTGCATTCCCGCCAGAGTCGGCGTTGACGGTGCCATCTGAGACAACAGGTGCTGGCTCGGTAGAGCCCTGGTTGGTGTCAGGCGGCAGCGGCACCGGAAATGTAGGTTGCTGGTCCGGAGGCGCTACAAAGACGGGCGGCTCATTACCGCCACCACCCGGGTCGCCAGGGTCGGCAGGCTGACCGGGGTCGGGAATAACGGGGTCACCTGGGCCGCCTGGGTCAGCGGGGTTGCCAGGATCACCTGGCACTACCGCCGCATTGGCGAAGTCAAAGGTCAGAGTTGATGTGTCGGTGTTGCCAACATCATCGCAAACCAGGCAGCTAAACACGTCTTGCGCAGACTCGCCCGGCGCAAGAGCAGCGACCGAGTCATTCGGCGTGTAGGTATAGCTGCCATCAGCAAACAACACCAAAGTGCCGAACTGCCCCTCAACCGGGGTTCCGACATGCCCCAGCGGTACCTGATCGGTCGCACCGGTTGTGACGCCGAACACCGCGAAGTCGTCCCCGTCAGGGTCAAAATCAGCCACCTCGCCGGGTTGTCCGGCGGTGATGATATTGCCCGTCAGCGGACCACTATCGTGCGGGGCACTGCGAGCATCATCATTGGCCACGGGCGCATGGTTGTCGGTTTTCGCCACCACCAGAAAAGCGGCTTCCTGAGGTGCCTCATATGCTGGCGTCTCCAACACGGACACCTCAGCGGGCTGGGCCGGCTCATTTGAGGTCGGTAGCTCAACCAGGTCGAGCGCAGCATCTGCGGTTGCACCAATGGCGCCGTCAAACAGCATCCGCGGCTCAAGGGCCATCAAACTGGTCGCATGCGCTCTGGCACCCGAATAGACAGCACGGGAACTTGCACCGTGCGAGCTGCTTTTAATGGCTTGACTCATATTTCCTCCTGTCCGGCACTCAGTCTGACCTTTAATTCAGACCTTTATCCAGACCCTGCTCAATTAATTTCTGAACCCATTATGGCCGTTTTTCGGGACAGCGGCACCTTGCCAAAGCAGCGACAGCCCCCGCCAGTCCTTACTTTGGCGCTTTAGGCGACGTTTCCGTCACGCTTGTCGCAGGCGGTTCATCGGGGATGGTCAGTTCAATCTGGCGCGCAACGCCAGAGCGCCCAGGAAAATCGGCCAATGTCGCTCGCATCAGCAGCGGCAATGCGGCCACCAAAGCTGGCCGCCGGCCACTACTTGTGGCTTTGGACTCATACACCAGCTTGGGCTCGGCAAGGCTTAGATCGGTCATTTTGAGCGTGAGGGCGCGTTCGTACCGCTCAACATCGCGCTCGCTGTAGTAACCAGGCCAGCCCCACCACAGCGGTCCCGAAACCGAGAATCCGCCCCAGCCGCGGCGGTGGCCAAATGCAAAATAAGGACTCACCACCGGCCCCTGCTCGACGTAACGGATAATGCGGCGCTTGGCAGTGAGGTCGTAGCTGATCTCAAGCGCTGGATCATTGCTCTCTGAGAATCCGGCAGCCAGTAGTTCTGCACGGATAATTCGTTCGTAAGTGGCGTATTTAAGGCTGGCCCCTTTTTGTTCAGGCGCAACCAATCGAAACGATTTTTCGGCGGGCGAACCGGGCAAATCATGAAAGACAGTGACGTCATGGCGCAACGTGCTGGCACAGCCGGCGGCCAGCATTGACAGAATCAGGACTGGCGCAAGGGCCATGGCCCGAATCTTGCGGAGAGACTGCATAGATTTCACCCGTAAACTAGCTCAATTGACGTTATTGAAACCGTGGGGCTGATGAAAACCGAACAACCCGTAATCGTACGCCGGTCAGAATACCGCCCACCGGAGTTCATGATCGACTCGGTCGACCTGTGCTTTGACCTCGATCCAACACAGACTGAAGTCACCGCCACCTTGCAGATGAGACGCAATACGCTAGGGGCGATGGCTGACACGCCTCTGGTGCTTGATGGCGAACAACTGGAATTGCTAACCGTTCTGGTTGACGGCCAACCGGTGCATAACGATCAATATGCGGTGCAGGATGACACGCTGACGATTAAGCCGGAATGCCTGCCGCCTAGCAACCAGGCGTTTACGCTAACCACCACTAGCCGCATCAACCCGCAGAGTAATTCGACTCTCAGCGGACTGTATGAGAGCAACGGCAATCTCTACACCCAGTGTGAAGCCGAAGGGTTTCGCCGGATCACCTGGTTTCTTGACAGGCCAGACGTCATGGCCCGCTACACCGTCACCCTTCGCGGGGATAAATCTGCCTACCCGGTGATGCTGAGCAACGGCAATTTGCTTGAAGAGGGCGAGATTGCGGATAAACCCGGTTGGCACCAGGCTCGCTGGGAGGATCCGTTTGCCAAACCCAGCTACCTGTTTGCTCTGGTTGCCGGCAACCTGGTGGTCTCCGAGCGGCAAGTCAAAACCGCAGCGGGTAAGCCGAGGCTGCTGCAGATATGGGTAGAGCCCGGCAACGAATCCAAGACTGACCATGCCATGCAGGCACTGGTTGACTCGATTGTCTGGGATGAAAAGCGCTTCGGGCTTGAACTCGATCTTGAGCGATTCATGATCGTGGCGGTTTCGGACTTCAATATGGGCGCCATGGAAAACAAGGGCTTGAATATCTTCAATACCAAGTTCGTCTTTGCCAATCCGCTCATTGCCACAGATGCAGACTTTGCCAATGTCGAGTCAGTGGTTGGTCACGAATACTTTCATAACTGGACGGGCAACCGCGTCACATGCCGAGACTGGTTTCAACTCACGCTGAAAGAAGGGCTCACGGTTTTCCGAGATCAAGAGTTTTCAGCCGACATGCTGGCCGACAAAGCCGCCAACGAAACTGCAGCGCGCAGCGCCAGGGCTGTTAAGCGGATTGAAGATGTTCGGCTCTTGAGAACGGTTCAATTTGCCGAAGATGCCGGCCCAATGGCTCATCCTATCCGCCCCGACAGTTACTCGGAGATCAATAACTTCTACACGGTGACGGTCTACGAAAAAGGCGCCGAAGTCATTCGCATGATCCACACGATGGTCGGCGAAACGGGCTTCAGAAAAGGCATGGACCTTTACTTCAAGCGTCATGACGGTCAGGCCGTCACGTGCGATGATTTTCGAATGGCAATGGCAAACGCCAATGACCGCGACCTAAAGCAATTCGAGCGCTGGTATTCGCAGGCCGGCACACCGACACTTTCCATCACTGCCAGCTACAACTCGCAAGACAAGACATACACCCTAACGGTCCGCCAGCAATGCGCGCCAGGCAACGGGCGAGAGGCGAACAAACCCTACCATTTGCCCATGGCGATGGCCTTGCTGTCAGAGCAAGGTAGCCGCATCCCCCTAACGCTCGCCGGCGAAACCGACGCTGGCCCGCTAGAGCGGGTGATCGAGATTACTGAGTCCGAGCAGCAAATCACGTTCATAAACATCGAGGCAAAGCCGCTACCATCCTTGCTGCGAGGTTTCTCCGCGCCAGTGATTCTGAACTTTGACTACAGCGAGTCAGACCTGGCATTCCTCGCTGCCCACGATGATGACCCCTTCAACCGGTGGGAGTCGATCCAGCGCTTGTTTGTGGGCGCAGTTATTGCAACTCTGGACGGCATGACCTGCACAACCGCCTGCGATGCTGTAACAGCAGTTGTCGGGCAATTGCTGCAGAACGAATCGCTAGATCCCGCCTACAAAGCACTGGCTTTGACGATGCCGGGTGAAGGCTACATCGCGGAACAATTATCAGAAGTCGACCCCGTAAAGGTACGTGAGGCGCGCAATGCGGTTCGTACCGAACTTGCGCATCGACTTGAGCAGCACTTTGTCGAATGCTTTGAGCAATCTTGCCGCCCCGAGCCCTACTCACCCGATCCGACCTCGGCCGGTTTACGTGCATTGAAAAATCTGGCCTTGAGCTATCTCGTTGAAACCGGGGAAACAACTTTTGCATCGCTCGCGAGCGAACAAGTTCAGCACTCTGACAACATGACTGATCGGTCGGCAGCCTTGATGGCATTGGTCAACAGTCCGTCGACTGACCGGGAGCCTGCGCTTGAATGGTTTGCGGCGCAATATGCCGACGAACCACTCGCGATGGACAAATGGTTTGCGATGCAGGCAACCGCTCATCGCCAGGCCGATGAACGCCCGGTGCTAGAGACCGTGAGAGAGCTGCTGCGCCATCCGGCCTACTCCAACCGCAACCCAAATCGAATTCGCTCGCTTGTCAGTTCCTTTTGCGCTGGAAACCTCGCAGAGTTTCATGCCATTGACGGTAGTGGTTACCGATTCTGGCTTGAGCAAATCCGCGAGCTTGACCCCATCAACCCTCAGGTTGCGTCCCGCCTGGCCCGAGTGATGGATCGCTGGAAGAAGTTCGACCCGCCTCGTCAGGCACTGATGCGCAGCACGCTCGAAGAACTTGCCAACGGGCCAGACCTGTCACGTGACGTGACCGAGATCATCACGAAAGCGCTTGGTCAGTAACGCGTTCAAGCCAAGCACCCCCTCACACGCCCATCTCAGGAGATCCAAGCGTGCAAAGAATTAGTCTGACCCAGTACCTGGTCGAAAAACAACGCGAGAAAGGGCTGATCCCCGGCGAATTGAGATTGTTACTGGAAGTGGTAACGCGCGCTTGCAAACGAATCAGCTACGGTGTGGGCAAAGGCGCGCTGGGGGATGTCCTTGGTGAAGCCGGCACCGACAATGTTCAGGGTGAGCAACAAAAGAAGCTCGATGTGATTGCCAATGAAACCTTGCTCGAAGCAAATGAGTGGGGCGGCAACCTTGCCGCCATGGCCTCAGAAGAAATGGACCACCCCTACACGATCCCCAACCGATATCCCAAGGGTGAATTCCTGCTTTTGTTTGATCCGCTTGACGGCTCTTCAAATATTGATGTCAATGTTTCGATTGGCACGATCTTTTCGGTTCTTCGCCTACCTGAAGGTGTGCAAGAACCCAATGAATCGCACTTTCTGCAACCCGGTAGTGCCCAGGTGGCAGCCGGCTATGCGGTGTATGGCCCTTCCACGCTGCTCGTCCTGACGGTGGGCGATGGCGTTGCCTGCTTCACCCTTGATCGCGAGACCGGTAGTTGGTATCTGACCGAAGCCGCCATGCGAATTCCGACGCAAACCAAAGAGTTCGCGATCAATGCGTCAAATCAACGGCACTGGCATCCACCGGTCAAACAATACATCGACGAGTTGCTCGCTGGCGAAACCGGTCCGCGCGGTAAAAACTACAACATGAGGTGGGTTGCCTCGATGGTGGCAGATGTCCATCGCATCATGACGCGCGGCGGTATTTTTATGTATCCCGCCGATGCACGTGAACCGGATAAGCCCGGCAAGTTACGACTGATGTATGAGGCGAACCCGATGTCGTTTCTGGTTGAGCAGGCAGGCGGTACGTCAACCACAGGGCTCGGACGCATTATGGATGTTGAGCCCACTCAACTGCATCAACGCGTGCCCGTCTTTATGGGCTCAAGCGAGGAAGTTGACTACGTTACCAAACTGCATCAATCCTGAGGTCTGTGCGGCTGGCGCTACGCCGCAGACCTATCATCTGGCTAGCAAAGCTTGTACATGCGCGGCCGCAGAACGGCCCAGCGCATCAAGTGAGTAACCGCCTTCGAGGCTGGAAACGATGCGCCCGCTACACCAGCGTTTGCTTTGCTCTACCAGCCACTCGGTCACCCAGGCGTAATCTGCTTCAACGAAATTAAGCTGCGCAAGCGGGTCATCCCGATGGGCATCAAATCCTGCTGAAATCAGAATCAGTTCAGGTTTGAATGCCGAGAATGCGGGCGCCCAGACGTCTTGCACAGCCCGCTTCAATTCGTCACCGCCGGCCCCGGGGGGTAAACCCTGGTTGTGCATATTGGGGCCGAGCGGATTGTTGCCTGAGCCTGGATACAAGGGCGTTTGAAAGGTTGACGCCATGAGGACCCGCGAATCATCTGCAAAGATGTCTTCCGTTCCGTTGCCATGGTGTACGTCAAAATCGACAATCGCAACCCGCTCCAGGCCGCACGCTTCGAGCGCATGGGCAGCCCCAACCGCCACACTGTTAAACAGGCAAAAACCCATCGCCTGATTTGCTTCGGCGTGATGGCCCGGCGGGCGAACATTGCAGAACGCCCGATTGACACTGGTTTGAATGACTGTTTCGACCGCTCTGACCGATGCGCCGGCCGCATGGCGGGCCGCCGCCAGACTATGGGGATTCATTGCGGTGTCAGCATCTAACTGAGCCATTCCTTCATCAGGGCTTGCCGCTACAAGCCGGTGCAGATGAGATTCGCTGTGCACCCTGAGGATCTGCTCATCGGTCGCCGCGGGCGCTTCAATAGATCTCATCCGTTGCATCAGGCCAGCAGCCACAAGCGCGTCATGTACCGCAGTAACCCGCTCTGGGCGTTCGGGATGCCCGTCACCCATATCGTGAAGACGCGAGGTGGGATGAGACAAGTACACGCCAGCTACCTCACCCGTTCGGGCTATCGGGCGGTCAGATTCCAGGGCAGCATTGCTGTCCGGCGGACTTTCAGTCGGTTTCATTAGTAGTGCTCAGGCAGTCGTTTGCTCGCATCAACATCGTTTAACACAGATTCGTTTGATGAATCGCGGCGAGCTTAACGCAGGCTTAACGCAAATTGTGGATTCATCACCCAATTCGCTAGAGATCAGGCTACAGTTGGCAACAGATTGCCCCCAACGCATTGCGGGCAGTCGGTAAAATTGACTCGCTTGGTTTTGAGCGCTCATTAGAGAATCCTGTTGAACACACTGTCATCCTCCCCCGAAGGCGGTCTTGCCGCCCCTAGCGTTGCCGAACCTGAGTCCAAGCGACGCCGGTGGCCATGGGTGATTCTGGTCTTACTCATTTTGGGCGCAAGCGTCGGCGGCTTCATTGCCTTACAGGCATTCAAACCTAAGCCGGTGGTCAAGCCGCTGACCAAACAAGTCCCTATTGTTCGACTCGCCAAGCTGGAGGCGCGCAGCGGCTCCCTGCCCGTGATTGGTAACGGCTTAGTTACGCCGCGCAATCAGGTATCACTGGCAGCCGAAGCCCAAGGCCGAATCGTCAGACTCAGTGAGAACCTGGTATCAGGCGGACAGGTTCAGCGCGGCGAGCTTTTATTGGCGCTCGATGCTTCCCCGTTCAAAGCGGCATTGGCTCAGGCTCGGGCCGACCGTCAGTCGGCATCAGCCGCACTGTCGCTCGCAGAACAGTCAATCAAACGAACCAAAGAGCTGATTGAGCAAGGCTTTCTATCCCGGCAAACGCTGGACGAACGAATCGCCAACCGAGATCAGGCCCGCGCTGCGCTGGCTCGTGCCCGCGCAGTTGAAAGTCAGCGCCGCATTGATCTAAGCCGAACAGCGATTGCGGCGCCATTTGATGGACGGGTTCTCAGTGAAAGCGTCAGCATTGGGGACATGGTTCAGCCTGGCCGGGAACTCGCGCGACTCTTCGATGCCAACGCACTTGAGATATCAGTGTCGCTAACGAGCAAAGATATGTCGCTCATCGACGACCCCTGGGCGCAGATCAAGAGCGAACCAGCAGACGCCGTGCTGACTGTCAATCATGGTGGCAAAGCATTTCAATGGTCTGCGCAGGTTGATCGTGTCGAGGCTGCAATCGACAGCACCACGCGCACATTTAACGTAGTCATTGCGCCGACAGAGCCCGGTGTTCCCGGGCAGGCAGTAGACGAATCCGGTCGAACCGGCCCCCCGCTGGTAGTTGGCATGTATGCAACTGCGCGCATTGCCGGTCGTGATTTGGGCGAATACTTCCTGCTACCGAGACGCGCATTGCGCGACAAAGACCGGCTTTGGGTGATGACACCAGACAATGAGGTTGCCATCGTTCGGGCAGAAGTGCTCACTGAGATCGATGACGAGGTGGCCGTGCGGCTTAGCCCGGTACCGGATGCGATTGGCGTGATTACCTCAGATCTCAAGGTCGTTACGCCCGGCATGGCGGTCAGAACCTTGACACCAACCGACGGCCGTTCAGCCGCGCGCGAGGCGCGAGGTAGCGCGCCGGCTAACGAACCGCGCTCATGAATCGCCTGATTGCCTGGATGGCGACGCATCCGGTCGCCGCAAATCTATTGATGGGTTTGATCCTCATGGCTGGTATCACCAGTGCGCTAACGATCAAACAAGAGGTTTTTCCCGAGATTTCATTCGATGTCATCGAAACCAGAGTCGCCTATAACGGCGCCTCGCCTGATGAGATTGAAGAATCGATTGTTCAGCGAATCGAAGAACAGATTCAGGGCATTGATGGCATTGAACGCATCATCGGGATCGCCGCCGAAGGGGTTGGCGTGGTACGGGTTGAACTGGCGCGCGGCGTCACCGCCAGTGAAAAGCTTGATGAATTCAAATCAGCGATTGACCGCATCACCAGCTTTCCTGATCAGATTGAGAGACCGGTCACGCGTGAACTCGCCAACAAACAACGAGTGGTTGAGTTGGCGATCTCAGGCGACGTGGAAGAGTCAGTATTGCGCGAGCAGGCGCAACGCATAAAAGACGACTTGTCGGCGTTGCCCGCGATCTCCCTGGCGGAGGTATCGAAGGTTCGCGACTATGAATTGTCTATTGAAGTGCCCAACGATATTTTGCGCGCGTATGGCTTGACTCTGCAGGATCTGGCAAACGTCGTGCGCCGCTCTAGCCTTGACTTGCCCGGCGGCGATATCAAAACGGGCTCTGAGTCGATACTGCTGCGCACAAAGGGCAGAAACTACGATCGGCAAGACTTTGCCGATATTGTTGTTGTGTCCCAGAGCAGTGGCGCAAAAGTCAGACTGGGCGACATTGCTGAGATTCGTGATGGCCTGCGCGATGAAGATCTCATCATGCGCTACAACGGCAAACCTGCTGCATTCGTGCAGGTTTTTCGCATCGGCGAAGAGAAGGTTTTGGAGGTTGTGGCGGCAACACGCGAGTATGTAGATTCGCAACTCAAGCAGGATTTACCCTCAGGGATCGATGTCACGGTCTGGCGAAATGACGCCACTGAGTTCAACAATCGCCTGGACTTGCTCATCAAGAACGGGACGATCGGCATCATTCTCGTGATGCTGGCACTGGCATTGTTTTTGGATTTGCGCCTCGCGTTTTGGGTGTCGGTCGGAATCGCAGTCGCGTTTGTCGGAACCTTCTCGGTGATGGCGGCGATTGGTCTTTCGATCAACATGATGTCGCTGTTCGGTTTCATTTTGGCCATTGGTATCGTGGTTGACGATGCCATTGTGATGGGTGAAAAAATCTACGATGAAGTCGAGAAAGGGGGAGACCCCTTGCAAGCGGCGATTCGTGGTGCCCAACGCGTTGCGCTGCCGGTCACCTTAGCTGTCGCAACCACCATGGTCGCGTTCTTACCGTTGCTGTTTGCGCCCGGCACGATTGGCAAGTTCCTGTTTCAAATTCCGGCCATCGTGATCATCGTTTTGGCGATATCCGTGATTGAGGCGTTGTTCATCATGCCGCACCACCTGAGCAGACTGAAAGTCCATCAGGCCGGCAGCAACCCGATCAGTCGATTCTTCCGCCGCCTGCGTGACAAAGTCGATGGTGTTCTCAGTGCGTTTGTCAACGGCCCGCTGGAGGCAGCGCTACGCTTTTCTGTCGCTCATTACATGGTCGTGATCGCCAGCGCCATGGGCGTCTTCATCCTGACGATTGGTGTGATCGCCGCTGGCCACGTGAAGTTTTCTTTCTTTCCCCAGGTTGAAGGCCGATACGTAACCGCCAAACTGGAATTGGCTGAAGGCACGCCCGCAGACAACACGCTCGCTTATGCCGCTGAGTTGGAACGTCTGGCCAAACAAGCAAGCCAGGAACTCGCGCCAGGTCAGGACCTTGTCAAAGCCACCATGATTACAGTGGGCGTGCAAGAGGCTTCTGGCCCCGGCGCTGGCGCAGCCCTGGGCCTTGTGAAAGGTAACCGCGCCTCCGTCATGATCGAAATGATCGACCCGGAAGAGCGAACGGTCACTGGCAAAGCACTTGAGAATCGCTGGCGCGAACTGGCTTCATCACTACCGCCTGCTCGCAAGCTCTCGTACGCATCAAACGTCATCAATCTTGGCTCGCCTGTACAGGTACAACTGTCTGCCCGCACCGACGATGGACTGGCTCGTGCGGTTGCTGCGCTTCGCCAGGAGTTGCAACGCATTGACGGCGTGTTTGATGTTCGCGATGACCGCGAACCAGGCAAACGCGAAGTGCAGTTTGAACTTAAGCCTTATGCCAGAACGCTGGGGCTGACAGTAGAGTCGCTCTCCCAACAAGTGCGAGCCGCCTTTTTTGGCGCGGAAGCGGTTCGGATTCAGCGTGGCCGCGACGAAGTGCGGGTTTACGTTCGCTTGCCAGTACTTGAGCGCAATGCGCTTGGCGATATCAGTCAGTACCGGGTACGTACGCCGGCCGGTGGCTTTGTTCCGATTGAACAAGTGGCCGATGTAAGCCTGGGTTACGGCGAGCCCACGATCGTGCGCGAAGACGGGCGCCGTATGAACACGGTTTTCGCAGAGATTGATCTGGCCAGAGTGACTGGGCAACAGGTCAACGCACGATTGGTCGATCAGTTTCTTCCCCAGCTGGAGCAAGACATCCCGGGGCTGAACTACACGATGGGGGGAGAGCAACGGGAGCAGGGTCAAACCTTGCCTTCGCTTGCGAGTAATTTCCTGTTGTCGGTGTTTGCCATGTTTGCACTTTTGTCGCTGGCATTCCGATCTTATGCACAACCGTTTATCGTCATTGCCTCTATCCCGTTCGGATTGGTCGGCGCCACATTAGGCCATCTGGCGCTTGGCTTGAGCTTCGGCCTGACGAGCTTATTCGGAATCGTCGGCTTATCGGGCATCATCGTTAACGGCGCATTGGTGCTGGTGGACTTCGTCAATGAGGAACGTCGGCGCGGGCTCTCACCCACCGAGGCGATTGTTAGTGCGGCCAAGTCTCGCTTTAGGCCGGTGTTGTTGACCGCAATCACGACCTTCCTGGGCATCTTCCCGCTCATCATTGAGCGCAGCATTCAAGCGCAGTTTCTGATTCCGCTGGCGGTTTCGATTGCCGTGGGTGTGTTACTTGGCACTGTTCTACTTATGCTGCTGACGCCGGCGATGGTGAAACTCGAGTCAGATCTGAGAATGCGCTGGCGTCTGTTTCGCGGCCTTGCGCCAGAGCCTGTGGTGGCGACCGGAGACGATTAGTACCCACGCCAGCTCGTTACATCTCGTAACGCGACGAAGCCAAACCTTGTAATCGGCTGCCTTCAGCGCCCGCCGCTTACGGCGCGCAGCCCAGGTCACCCATAGTTGGTACAGACCTGCATCACCCTGCCCCTGATAATCATCTGTGAGGAGATCAGTGGTCCGTCTGTGGCCTGCTGAATAAAACAACAATTCGCTTGTAGGGATACGTGCATGAATCAGGAAGATCCAGTGACCACCGACAAATCGAATGGTCCGGCTGTTACCTCGCCATTTACCCGAACCCACCGCAATTTGGCCTTGACGCTACTCGCGACTACTGCCCTGGCAGCTTGTGGCGGTAGCGACGACGATAACGATGTCGGCAGCGACTCAGCCTGCGTTAGCGGCCTGCAGGCCGGCTTCAAGGCAGATATCAGCGACCGGCCGATTGCCAACGTCCCCCAGGAAGGTGAAGGCGGTGACGGAGAGGGTGATGGCGCCGGCGCAGGCGGCGGTGAGGGACATGGCATTGGCGGTGGCGATGGGCAGTACCGCAATGTTGCTGTCACCGTAGAAGACGCAGCTGGCAAGGTTTTCGGCCCGGCAACAGTTGATGATGAAAAAGGCATGGTGACCTTTGTTCATTGCGGCGAGCCGACACTGCCAGCGCGCATCACGTTTGAAGGCAAAGACATTGACGCTACCTACTATGACGAAGGCCTCAAGCGGGATGTGTCGTTCTTTTCCAAGCGCCGAATCGGCCTATTGACGAACCTTGACGTCAACACGGGCGTCACGCCACTAACCGAAGCGCTATACGAACGCGCCCAGGAAATTGGCCGTGAACAGGGAACCCCAGAAGGCTGGAAAAACCCAACGATTGTTGGGCAGGCCCAGGCCGAATTGCTCGTCGTTATCAACGACCAGTTGCCAGGCATTTACCGACTAAGCGACCTCAAACGACTGCCTATCCCGCTCAACCTCGAAAGAGACCGTGACGGATCAAACGCGCTGGCCGACAATCAGAATGGCATTTACGGTGCACTGCTCGCGGGCTTGGCCAAGACTGGAGCCACCACTCTCCCCGCCAGTGCGACACCGGCTCTGGATGTTGCCGAGGCGCTCATTCTGGACTTGCGCGATTCGAGCCTTAACCTGAAGGATGCCAATGGCCAATTGATTGGTACGCCAAACGCGATCCCCTACACGCTCGATACCCTTTGGACTCAAACGGCGGTCAGCACTGGCGAAACGGCAGAGCGAACCGGCACCGGCAGCCTGCTCTCTTCTGAGGCGCCGATTGGCTTTGTCCGAGAAGCGACTGTGGATCAGGCGACGGGCAACGCACAAGAGTCAACCTATGTGCTCGAATCAAGTGGCGATTTGCTCGTGCAGGCTGTACAGGGGACTGGCACTGGCGCCGAAGACGCTGCCACCAACCCAACGCCTGGCGTGAAGTACTCGCAACTCATGCGATTTGCAGCGACCCAGCCCGTCGTGGCCCTGCGGCGCGACGGCAAAGGCATACTGGTCTTCCCAACGGCCTCCGACGCAACGACTTCGTTTGAAGTGCTTCCGCCCACCGGCACAAACTTTGTTGAACTGATGGATGGCGGCAGCCCTGTGCTGCGCCTGTCCGACGGCACCTTTGTTCGTTATGCACCTGCCACACAAGGGTTCACTGTCGAGCCCGTGCCTGAAGGGGTTTTGAGCTTCACCTTCCGACCGGAGTACTCAGGGGCTTTGACTGCCGGTGATGACTTATTGGGTGCCGACCCCAATGGTGATGACGATAACGGCCTTTGCATCGGTTCTTCGCGCGAAGGCGACGTCAAGCTATGGCGCCCGGTGTTCCAACCCGGCGACGTCATCCAGGGCGTTAGCCAGTCAGTGCCCGACATCATGCAAGTCAGCAGTGATCAGTCGGTCAGTCTTGGGCTGCGCGCTGATGGACGCCTCTACCATCTCGATGCGAATCACACGGTTCAGTTCCTCGAACCCGACGGGACGCCTGCCACCGTACTTGACGGCAACGAGACCCGTGAGTTGGTGCGACCTAACGCCGATCCCGTGGAGATCACAAGCCCCAAGATCTGCTCACTGCGCGCCCCATACGCCATTGGCTGTGACGGACAGGCATATGAAGTTCAGTATGAGCGCTTTGTGAATGGCGAAGGCGCGGTTCAGGGCGCTGGTCCGGTGACAGGTGTGAGCGCCTTGCCGATTCCTTCACCAGTATGGCGAACCCGCTCGAACCGGGGTAACAACTTGGTGTTTCTTGGCACCGATGGCGTTGCCTACAATCCGGATGGCAGTGTTGAAACACTGCTGAGATAGCGCTTGATCATTTAGGCAGCAACAAAAAAAGGGTGTGCCGAGCGGCACACCCTTTTTTTGTTGGTACTCGCTAAATCACTCGTGCCAATGCAAAGTCTGGCACGCCGATCGGTGAAATCGTAACAGGTGTTTGCCGACCATCCGTGAGCGCGCTCACCCTTTCAGAAATGTAGAAATCGAGAGACTTGAAAGTCACCCGACCGGTATTGCGAAAGTCAGCCTTGCCAGTCAGGCCGTCAATGGCGGCGCGCGTAAAAGCGCCATTGCCCCACTTGTCATTTTCTTCAGATAACTGTCGGCCCGTGCTGGAGGCAAACACGACAACACCATTCTCGGACGACGCGAGGTCGTTGGCGAGGCTGGCCAGATCACGGCTGGCCGTGTTGAAGGTACCCAGTGCCCCACCCGCGTAACAGGTATCAACGAACATCAGCGCTTTGCCGCGAAGCCGGCTTAAAGACTGGCGAATCAGGCTTTCGGGCACCCCGGTCTGGGTCAGACGACGATGATCTGCCTCCCAAGGTAAAAAGAAGTACTCGCCCTGTTGTGTATTCAGGCCATGACCCGCCATGAACAAAACGCCCAAATCGTTCGGGCCTACGCTCTGCTCGAGCCATTTAAATCCCCCGCGTATGTTCTCACCAGTTGCCTCACCGTTAACCAACACGCGAGTTTCAACGGATGAGTAAAGGCCGCCGCCCTGCGCCGCGAGCGTTCTGGCAAAGTCACTCGCGTCTTTCGCGGCCAATCCAAGCTGATACTCGGCCAACTGGTATTCGCTGATACCAATCGCAAGCACGACCAGGCGACGGCCAGTCGTCGCGACTGGGGTTGCTGGCACTGGCGCAGGGGCAGGTGGCGCAGCGAGTGCCACGGGTTGCACCACACCGCTCTGCGCAGCAACCGGCGCAAGCGGGGCCGGCACCGCTGGCACGGGAATTGACTCGGTGCTAGCCACCGCACTCACGCCAGTAGTCGATGCCGGCGCGTTGAGTGCCTGCACAACCTTAGCGATACGAACGCCTAATGGCTCGGAAACCCCATATTGATCCTTGGCGATCAGTTGAACCGTACTACCAGGCTCAGCCATGCGAACCGTGGCAATCCCACGCGTGACCGAACCGACCGTTTCGCGAATTTCAACTTGAGCATCCGGAGCCGGCCGACCATCAATCCGGACTTCAACACTGGCTTGAGCCTGAGCCCTCACCGTGAATGGAATAGTCCAACCTGAAGCGCCAGCGGCAGTATTGGCAACAGCCGGCCCTTCGGCACTGAGCACCGGCGGCAGAAAGAGTTGTCGTAACTCAAGCTTCTCGGCTGCCGTTAAAACCGGTTGAACAACCGCAACAGGCGCTTGAGCGGCTTGCTCTGATCTGAGGTCAACATCGGACGATGCCGCCGTTGTGGGGGCTGGTGTTGGGCTGGCCAGGGCGGGCGCCGCCGGCTTGAGCACAGCCATGGCGCTCTCTTCATCGCGCAGGCTCAGCAACTCATCAAGAACAGCCGGCTTGTTAAATCTGTCGCGAAAGCGATTAAGTGAAAAGAAATCAGCCACCGGTTGATCTGGCCGGTTCACAGACCACCCTGCGAGCCGATCAGCACCGGCACTGGCGTCATAAAAGCCACTTGGAGACCACAGAATCCATCGCCCATCGGCGAGCATCAGCAATGACATTAGGGGTGAACCATCTTCGGTGCGCCACCAGCGCACCGTGCCATCAGCCAGCGCCGTGACAGCCAGTTGATCATCGGCACTCACGTTCACCGACCAAACCTCTGCAGGCGTCTGTACGGACCATCGAACCCGTCCATCAGGGTCAATTGCGAGCAACCGCTTGGCCGTACCAAGCACAGCGTTCTTGCTGTTGTGGAAAAACGCAATCGAGCGCGACAATTCGTCACTGGCGATATCTATTGGCTGCCCGTTGACCTCGGGTCGTAAGGTGTTTTCCCACTCCGCACCACTAAACAAACCTGCCTTCAGGCGCGGTTCTTGTAAATCTTCGGGGTGATCTCCTCGTTTGATAAGGCGGGTTTTAAGATCAAACCACAGCGGCTCAGACCCTCTCCTGACAAATACGCCAACCCGTGTGGCGTCGGCACTGATGCGCAGATTAGACGGCCCCCGAAAGTCTGAGATTGCACTCGTATAGGGCGTCACTTTGAGCTGGGCCGTGGCCACGCCCCAGCTACCGTCATAGCTTGCATAGGCCAGATTACCCGACGGTGCAGGCACTAGCGCCGTTACGGTATTGCCAGCAATCTGCGCCTGAGCACGAACTCTTTTGGTCGCTATATCAAACTGGTATCCCTTATGTACGCCAGCTTGCTTATATGCGGAGCCGGCCGCGTACAGACTCGCGCCATCGCCTGACCAGACAATTGTGGCCAGATTGCCGGCGGCCAGGTCTGGCCTGTCGAACTGAAACTTGAGCGCACCCGTAGCGCCATCATGGATTGACGGTGCACCCTGATTGCCAGCAGCGCCTCGATAACCAACAGCCAGCGAGCGGCCGTCAGGTGAATAGGCCACACCGCGCGGCGAAGGGGTTTGGGTGCGTAGCTTATTGCCAGCAGTGACCCGACCTGCCTCGTATCGATAAAAATGCACGAGGTCATCGTACGAAGTCGCCGCAATATGCCCTTGAGCAGAGACGTCAAGACCGTAGCTGGCTTGTTTGAAGCGCTCTTCGTATAGAAGCGATCCGTCACGCGAAAATGCCCGAAACGCCGCGTCATGTCGAAAGACGGCCAGCAATACCCGACCATCATGGGTCCAGCGTAACCGGGTTACATCGCCGCCTCGCGCATCAAAAGAGTCAACGAATTCACCGGTCGACATCCGGAACAGCAATATACGATGCTTGTCTGAAGTAACATTCGTTGTGCCCCCCACAGCCACAAGATCTTCGCTGGGATGTACCGCCACACCGTACAACTTACCCACCAGGCCGGTGGTTGTTGCCGGCCGGATCACATGCCGGATTTCCCCGGTAGTTAAGTCCCAGATACGGGCGCTACGGTCGTCTGAAACGGTAATCGCGAACCGGCCATCGCGGCTCACGTCGAGCCCCCGTATTGGAGCAGAATGGCCGCCCGCTTCAAGGCTCAAAACAGGCGAGGAATCGGCCAGCGCGAATGCGGGCAATGCGCCGGCAAAGATGATCAAAACCACGCGCAGGTAGAGCCAACGCAGCGCCAGAAAATAACCACGACTCATGTTTTTGCCTCTTGTGTTGATCGTCGGATGATGCCACGGCATAGCGATCAGACGTCTCTTTGGGGTGACCTGCTAAGTGAATGCCGCCGGCCCTGGCTCGTTCAACACTGCCAGCTATTGCTGCGTAAAGCGTAAGACCGACACCTCATATTCGTCATCAACTGCACTACGGAACCAGTCAATCGTGAACGAATCGGGATAGTCGAAATCGTCGTCGAATCGGACAGTCAGCTCGTCGGCTTCGCGCTGCGCGCGCAATACTGTTGCAAACAATCCGTCGATCGTTTGTGGATTACTAACCGGGTTGGTCCGGCCATTACGCGTCTCGCGGCTGGCTCGATCAATTTGTCCATCTCTCACAACAACAGTGATCTCGCCGTCCGGACAAAAACAGAACTCGCGATAGACAAGTGTGTAGTCGGTAATCGCGCGCTGCTGCCACGACTGAGCCTTGGCGGCAATTTCCTGCTCTGTCGTATTCGACTCGCGCTGATCTGAGCCACAGGCACTCAGGCCGAACGCCGTCAGGCAAATAACGCTGATAACAGGCAGCAGTCGGACCTGAAGAAACACTTGACTCATAAGCGAACCGCCTCGGGTAAGTAAGCTGAAAGAGTGTCATTCAATTCTTGTGAATTGAAAATCGCACGATTAAGCGATAAACGGGCGTTACTGGTCATTTGGTCAGTACTTGGACTTGCGAAGATCGAAAAACGAGGCCCGAGGAACGAAGAACTATTGGAAAACTCAAAGCAGTCGCAGGCCCACGACAGCTGATTACCCTAAAACCGGCATGGATTGGCACAGACAGGCCTATCGGCCAATGGGTAATAGGTATAGCCTGCGAGGACAGTTCTGGCATTCAGGCACTACCAGAACTCAATACCAAAAGGAGACCTTAGACATGACACATAAACATGCGGGTGGCTGCGAACACATACACACCCATTCAGATAGTGATCCGATTGATAACCACACCTGCCATTGTTCGGTTTGCAAGAGCGTCACCGGCCAGGCGTCAACCCATGTAGCCTTTTTTGAGCACGCTGCACTCCAAGTTGAAAATGAAACAACGCTAAAACGTCAGCCTTTTAACGTGAACAATCCCGACGGACCGCTTGAACTATGTACCTGTCCGACCTGCGGCACACCGATCATGCTTGACGATCGGCAGCGTCGGATTAGAGCGATCGTCCCTAATCTGATGGGCTTCGACCCGGCCAAAATGCCGGCGACTTACCATGCATTTTTCGATCCATCGAGCGGCGAGGAAAAACCGTCCGATGGCCGGCCAGTCCATGAAGCTTTGCGACCTGATTTTGTATGGCCGGCGGCTCATTAACGATCAGGCAACCCATTGATGACGTATCGATGGGTTGCCGAGCCGTCAATTGAAGCGATTCTTTTTGAATGCGCACGACGCAGGCCCGAGAGAAACTTTTCTGGGTATGATTAGGCTCTTCGCGGGTGTAGTTCAATGGTAGAACGGCAGCTTCCCAAGCTGCATACGAGGGTTCGATTCCCTTCACCCGCTCCAATCTATCCGTGCTTGGCAGACTGCACACTCGTATGCAGTCTCAGTTGGCTAGCTCGCCAACTCCAGTAGCTCAGCGCGAGACCCACCTGCATAAATGCGGCAACAATCCACTCAATCATGTTTTCATAGCGATCTGCCTGCGCCTCAGGCAATACGTTCTTGAGCACGATATTCAAGACCCCTAACGCGAATGGCAGCAACGCGCAGCCTAGTTGAAGCCACCCGACAGTGCGGCAGACCCGCAGATCAAGCACCCTGGCCATATTGATCGTGGCCCTGGCCGTTGCAATCTGTGCCAGCACCATACCCAGAAAGTAGCCGTATATGCCAAACCGCCGCATGAATTGATAGAACGGTTCGTCGGTGCCAAGAAAGGTCACGTAAATCATCAGCGAAATCGCTGAGATATAGCCCAGCCAGGCAATCGCCCGAAAGGGTGGAACGGCTGACCCGTCGCGCGCTGCAAGCAGGCGCAACCAACGAACGGTCAGGCCCCAGTAAAGACAAAGCAAAACCGCCTGCGTCATAAACGCGGGCTTGAACACATAGCTGGCGGGCGCATAGCGGCCGGTTGCGCTGATGGACGCGCAACCCTCCAGATAGGGAACGCAAGCTGGAATCGCTTCGACGCTTATTGCCAGCGCAAGACTGACATGAACCGCAACAACGGGCATCAACGCGGCAATCAGGGGGAGGAACCAGACGGACATAAACCTCTACTGCCAATCAGTCATCATAGAATTTGCGCGAGCGGGAAGTCTGGTACGCCAATGGGCGAAATAGTGACGGGCGTTTGTCGCCCTTCTGTGAGTGCACTCACCCGTTCAGAAATATAGAAATCCAAAGACTTATAAGTCACCCGGCCGGTGTTGCGAAAGTCTGCCTTGCCGGTCAAACCGTCGATCGCAGCGCGAGTAAACGCACCATTGCCCCACTCGTCGTTTTCTTCAGAGAGTTGTCGACCAGTGCTGGATGCAAACACCACCACACCGTTCTCAGAAGAAGCCATGTCGTTGGCGAAACTCGCCAGTTCGCGGCTGGCGCTTTTGAATGTGCCAAGAGCGCCGCCAGCATAACAAGTGTCGACAAACATCAATGCCCTGCCCCGCAAGCGGCTCAAGGACTGACGAATGACACTCTCTCGAACGCCGGTTGTGGCGAGTTGGAGATGGTTAGCCTCCCACGGTAGGAAATAGTAGTCACCTTGCTGCGAATTGAGACCATGCCCAGCCATGAATAGGATGCCCAGATCGTCGGGGCCGACGGTGCGTTCTAGCCAGCTAAACCCTGCTTTGATATTCGTGCCGGTGGCCTGAGCATTGGTCAGCACGCGGGACTCAACGGACGAAAACAGGCGCCCGGCCTGTTTGTTCAGGGTCGCTGCAAAGTCGCTCGCATCTTTAGCGGCGAGGCCAAGCTGATACTCTGCCTTCTGGTATTCACTGATGCCAATAGCAAGTACTACGAGCCGCTGTCCGGCGCTTACCGGCGGCAATTCCGGGCTCGGTACGGGCACCACCTGACTGACATCGCCTGCGGCGGCGGCGGAAGTATCCGGCTCAACTGGCTCGGGTACTGACGGAACGGGGGTCGCCAATGCCGTGACGACATTGGCGATTCGCACACCCAGAGGTTCTGAAACGCCATTCTCATCTTTTGCAATCAGCTGAACGGTCGAGCCTGGCAAAACGCGCTCAATCATCGCCACAGCGCGCGTCACAGCCCCAGTCTGTTCGCGCAATTGAACCTCGGCGTTTGGCGCAGGCCTGCCATCGATTCGCACCTCAACTTCAGCAGCCGAGTTCGAATTTGAACGAACCGAAAACGGAATCGTCCATTGCGGCACCTCGCCTTGGCCGCTCGGCTCCGGCGGACCGTCTGACATCAGGACGGGAGGCAGGAACAGTTCTTTCAACTTGACCTTGTCAGCAGCAGATAAAACTGGCGCGGTTACCGCCGGTGCAGGCACCGAAGGCTGTTGAGACTGGATCGAGCCGAGATCAATGGCGATAGTCGGCGGCCCTGCCAACACGGACATCGCTTCACTTTCATTACGCAGGCTAAGAACACCATCCAGAACCGCCGGCCGATTGAATTGGTCCCGAAAGCGATTAAGGGAATAGAAATCTGCCAGCGGTTGATCAGCTCGGTTGACCAACCAACCGGCAAGTCGGTCCGCACCAGCACTCGCATCAAAAAAGCCACTGGGTGACCAGAGAATCCAGCGCCCGTCGGTCAATAGAAACAGAGACAAGAGTGGCGCGCCATCATCTGCACGCCACCACCGGATCGTGCCATCAGCCAGCGCGGTCACGGCAATCGAGTCATCGGCACTGAGGTTGACTGACCAGACTTCTGCTGGCATCTGTGTCGTCCACTTCACCTGGCCGGCAGCATCAATCCCTCGCAACTGTTTGCTGGAGCCAAGAATGGCGGGCTTGCCGCTCGCATAGAAAGCGATGGATCGTGAGACTTCATCACTGGCCAGTTGAATACGTTGTCCGTTAACTTCGGGTTGGTACGTGTTTTCCCATTCGGCCGAGTTGAAAAAACCGGCACTCGTGCGAGGCTTCTCAAGATCGATGGGATGCTCTGAACGGTAGAGTAATCGTTTGTTCAGATCAAACCAGACAGGTTCAGCACCGCGTTCCGTGAAGACTCCAACCCTTGTCGCGTCTGCATTGATTCGCAAATTGTTCGGACCTCGAAAGTCTGCGATCGGTGCCGTTACCGGGGTTGCCCGCAGATCACTATCCGCGATACCCCAACTCCCATCAAAGCTTGTGTAGGCGAGCCGTCCGTTTGAGAGTGGTACGAGCGCTGTGATCGTGTTCGATGCAAGTCTGCTTTGGGCTGACACTTGCGCCAGGCGCAGATCGTAACGGTAGGCCAAGTGAACCCCGATCCGTTCATAACCTGAGCCTGCCGCAATCAGACTGTTGCCAGCGGGCGACCAAGTAATCGTTGCGAGGTTACCCGCCGCCAGTGCAGGTCGAGGCAACTCAATTTTGAGCGCGCCTGTAGCCGCATCATGAATCGTGGGGGCGCCCTGATCGCCTGCAACGCCTCGATACCCCACTGCCAATGACTTGCCATCTGGTGAAAACGCGACACTCCGCGGGGCGGCCGTCTTGGTTTGTTGCCGGCGAACCTGCACGATCTGTCCGTTCTGATAACGATAAAACGCGAGCATCCCATCGTAAGCAGTGGTCGCGATAGTTCCGTTAGCTGCCACATCGAGTCCGTAGCTGGCCTGGTCGTACATTTCTTCGTACAGCAATCGACCATCATGATCGAACGCTCTAAACGCAGCATCGCCGCGATAGACTGCTAGCAGTACTTGCCCGTCGGGCGTCCATCGTAAGCGGGTGATGCTTGCGCCACGCGCATCAATCGCATTCAGGAACTGGCCCGTAGAAAGCTTAAAGAACAGGATTCGATGCTCACCCTGTTGGGTACCCGTTGTGCCACCAAACGCAACCAGATCCTGCGTTGGATGAACCGCGACCGCATAAAGCCTGCCGACTCGACCAAGCGCTGCTGCCGGCCTTATAACTTGGCGCAACTGGCCAGACGCCATATCCCATATCCGCGCGCTCCGATCATCAGAAACGGTGATCGCGAGTTGGCCATCCGCACTGACGTCCAAACCCCTTATCGGCGCCGAGTGGCTGCCCGCCTCCAGCGTCAGCAGCGGAGACTCTATGGCCGACACGGACATCGGGGACAGCCACAACACGCACGCGAGGCACAAACCGATTAGCCTGCTATGGGCCAGCCGATGACACAGCCACCACGCGACAATGGGCTGTGCTCCAAACCACCAAAACCACGGTGTTTTCATGCTGGCCGGTCCATCAAGTCGCGAGATTGCAGGAATACTAGGTAGCAAATGATGCCACGCGCGTTCAATCGATCGACGCAAACGCCGCAGACTTCCGGACAGACAATTCGGTTCATTATTAGAACCAATGGTTTAAATAATTTGCCATTTCGAGACTGTCCTGCCACCATCGAGCCATGCTAACAATCGACAAAGCGATTCGCCTGCTGGACTATTTTGACGAGTCACGCCCCGAAATCGGACTGAGTGAGATGTCCCGGATCTCCGGCCTGGATAAAGCAACCACTCACCGCGTGCTGGCCTGCCTGGCAGGACACGGTTTGCTGGAGCAACATCCTGTGAGCCGTGCCTACCGCCTTGGCGTTGGCTTGCTTAGATTGGCACGTATCCGTGAAGCTACTTTTCCGGTCGGCGAGGTGATTGAGCCTTTGTTGGCATTGCTCACTGCGCAGACTGATGAAACCAGTCACTTGTCGTTACTCACTGGCTCGTCGCTGTCAACCATTGGCATCAGCGAGAGCCCACGATCAAATCGGGTCTTTATCGAGCCCGGTTTACGATTGCCTTTTGATACGACGGCTTCTGGCTTAGCAGTTCTGGCTGCGTCGACCGATCACGAGATCGGGAAACTGCTGAGCGCGAGTCGCCGAGGTGCAGAATCTGGCCAGAGCACTTTACCTAAGCCATTGCGCGACAAAATTCGTCAAACCCGTGAGCGCGGCTATGCGATTGCGGATCAAACATTTGAGGACGAGGTCTACGGCGTTGCTGTTGCACTTTGGGGGGCAGACACCAAAGCGAGTGGCGCTGTCGCTGTTGCAACCCCTATCTCGCGCATGAACGATAAGAAGCATGCCGTGATTGTGGGCGCGCTAAATGAAGCCGCCGCCAATATCATGCGTGCACTCGGCGGGCGTGCGCCGGGCAAGCCGCGCAAGGCCGCGTGAGTGCTCGCCCGTGAAAGTCTCAGCATGAACAAGCCCGCATTGGTTCTGGACTTTGGCGGTGTTATCTCGCAGACCTTGTTCGAGACACATCCGCAAACAGAGAAGGCCTTAGGCCTTTCCCCCGGTGCCCTCACATGGCGAGGTCCGTTCGACCCGTCAACCGACCCTGCCTGGCGGCAAATGCAGGATGGCCAGATGACCGAGCGAGACTATTGGCTGCACCGCACGCGAGAAACAGGCGCACTCATCAACCAACGCTGGACACAAATGGTTCAGTTTGTGCGTGCAGCCAGATGCGCGGACGGCATGGCAATTGTGCGACCAGAAGCGCTCGCGGCCATTTGCCAGTGCCAGCAGCAAGGCGTGCGGCTGGCCATACTGTCCAATGAGCTCGATCTCTTTTACGGGGCTGATTTTCGCGATCAGCTACCCTTTCTCAAAGCGTTTGAGTTGATTGTGGATGCGAGCCATACGGGTGTGCTCAAGCCTGATCCGGCTTCGTACGCATTCGTCAGTGACGCGCTGAAACTTAAGCCGCAAGCATGTGTCTTTGTTGATGACCAGCCACGCAACATTGACGGCGCAATTCGCGCCGGCATGCAAACCGTTCACTTCGATGTCAAAGCACCAGCCGCCAGTTTCGCGCGGGCGCTTGAAAAAATTGAAATCACTGCCTCACTGAATATGCCAGGAGACTCCCAATGAAAATGAATGACGTGAACTTACTCAAAGCCAACAACGCCAAGCGGATGTGGCACCCCATGGCTCATCCAGCAGAGATGCTCGCCCACCCGCCCAAAATCATTACCGCCGCGCAGGGTGTCACGCTGACCGATGTCGACGGGCATCAAACGCTTGATGCGGTGGGCGGCCTCTGGAACGTCAACCTTGGTTATTCGTGTGATTCGATCAAGCAGGCCATGACAGGCCAGTTAGATGAGTTGCCCTACTACTCGGCATTTCGCGGCACAGCAACCGGGCCGGCCATTGAATTGTCTGCCGTCGTGGCTGAGTGGTTTGAACCCGATGGCATGACTCGTAGCTTCTTTACATCAGGCGGCTCAGATAGCGTTGAGACCGCGCTCAGGCTTGCGCGCCAGTATCACAAGATACGCGGCGACCGTGATCGCACCAAGTTCATCAGCCTTCGCAAGGGCTACCACGGCACACACTTTGGTGGCGCCTCGGTCAATGGCAACACCAACTTCCGTCGCAACTATGAGCCGCTGTTGCCAGGTTGCTTTCATGTGCCGGCGCCCTACACCTATCGCAACCCCTTCAACGAAACCGACCCGGCCAAGCTCGCTCAAGCCTGCGCGGCGGCGCTTGAAGATGAAATTAATTTCCAGGGCCCGGACACTATCGCTGCTTTCATCATGGAGCCGGTACTGGGTGCGGGTGGTGTGATCGTGCCGCACGAGACTTACTTCCCGATGGTGCGCGACATTTGCACCCGTCACGGCATCTTGCTGATTGCAGATGAAGTCATTACGGCCTTTGGCCGAACCGGTGCTTGGACCGGCTCACGCCTGTGGCAGGTCAAACCCGACATGATGTGTATTGCGAAAGCCATTACCAACGGATACTTTCCGTTCGGCGCAACTCTGTTGAGCGGCGAAGTCGCCGAAACCTTCGAGCAGGATGAATCCTCATTCGGCATGATCGGGCACGGCTATACCTACTCAGGGCATCCTGTCGGTGCTGCGGCCGCGTTAGCATGTCTGCCAGAGTTGGCTCGTCAGAATGTCGCCGCCAATGCCGCAGCGACAGGGCAGGCGCTACTAGCCGGCCTTCAAACGCTACAGAAAAAACATGAACTCGTTGGTGATGTACGCGGGCAGGGCCTGATGGCTGCCATTGAGTTGGTGAGCAACCGCGAGCACAAAACACCGGCGGACAAGTCACTGGTCGGGCGTGTCGGTGAAGCGTGCTATCAGGCAGGGGTGATGGTGCGAACCTCGGGACACAACATCATTATGTCGCCACCGCTCATCATCACCAGCGACGACGTCAATGCCATTGTCAAGGCACTGGATGAAGGACTCGCATCGGTTGCATAGCGGTTGATTGCCGAGAAGGCAGAGATCGAAACCCTTGAGATGTTCAGGCGGCTTGCGCGGTGGCGCGGGCTGCCTGACGTTGCGACCATTTGTATTTGAGGCGTCCTGGCAGCGTGAGGCGATCGATAAACAGCACACCATCCAAATGATCTATTTCATGCAGCATTGCCACAGCTGCCATGCCTTCAAGCTGCCTTTCAAACGCTACGCCATCCAGGGTGAACGCTTGAACAAGCACATTGGTCGCTCGAATGACATTGCCCTTAATACCGGGCAAAGATAAGCAGCTTTCCTGAATCACGCCAAAGCCAGACTTGCTGACAACAGCGGGATTGACGAAAACCTCGGCCGCTGCAGTTCGATCAGACAGTTCCAGCACGACGACCCGCTTGGCCTGGCCTAGTTGCGGCGCGCTGATACCAATGCCTGTTGTGGGGAGTAAGGTGTCAATTAGATCCTGAGCAAGTCGTGCCAGCGAACCATCAAAGCGGTCGACGCTGGCTGCACATTGCCGCAGCAATGGACTGGGGTGCTCAACAACTGGTTTTAGCGGCATTTGCTTATGAGGCCGTTTGTGATGTTGGCTCGCCGTAGGATGAGATCGGTGTTTTTGCTGATTTGCCAACCCGCCGAATCAGCGGCAAGAGCGCCACAGCACAGACAATCAGGAGTCCGATTTCAATTGCGTAAACCGCCAAATAACCTTCTGCCTGAGTCGCATATCCCCACTGCCCGGCTTGCTCGCCCAGAGACAGATTAACCAGATCGCGAATGATGCCGCTCAAGGCCATACCGATCCCGGCAGCCGTCGCCTGCACTGCGCCCCAGGCGCCCAGTGCCAGACCTGCCTGATTGGCCGGCGCACGATTCATCGTTGCCGTTAGCGTGGCATGGCCGAACAGCGCGCCCCCGAATCCGATCAGCACATTCCCGATCAGAAACAGGGCGGGTTGCGACAATGGCACCGCAAGAATGACCAGTGCAAATGCTGGCAGACCGACCAACAAACCGGTACGGCTCACATGATAGGCGTTGGCGCCGCGACTTAAGGTGGCTGAGGCATACGCAAATCCTGCCAAACCGCCAAGCGCCAGTAGCGCAGTCAATCGGGTCGTAGAGCTCACACTTAGATTGAGTACCTGCCCGCCAAACGGCTCGAGCAAGACGTCCGACATGCAAAAAGCCATGGTGCCAAGGCCCACGACAACAAGGCGGCGAATAGCGCCATCGCCGGCGCAGAACATGGCCCACGACTCGGCAAAAGTTGGATCACTTTCGGGGGCCGTGGTCCGGCGGGCATGACGCTGTTCCTGCTTCCACATCGCCGCCATATTGAGAAAGACCGTCAATACAGCCGCACCCTGAATAACTTGCACCAGGCGCCCTGGAGAGAATTCACTCAGCACTGCGCCAAAGACCAATGCGCTGACAATCATGCCAACCAGCAGCATCACGTACATCAGCCCAACGACCTTGGGATGAGATTCAGGTGGTGTGAGATCTGTCGCCAGCGCGAGTCCAACGGTCTGCACCATGTGCACACCTGCGCCGACCAAAAGAAACGCGAGGGCAGCCGAGCTGTAGCCAATCCAGGCCGGCGTCATGGAGGATTCACCTTGACCTGCCAACACAAGGATCGCAAACGGCATGATCGCAAATCCGCCGAATTGCATTAGTGTGCCCTTCCAAATGAAAGGGACTCGCCGCCAACCCAGCGCGCAGCGGTGGGTATCTGAGCGAAAGCCGATCAACGCGCGCAGCGGCGCAAAAATGAGCGGCAGCGCCAGCATCACCGCCACGACTGAAGCAGGTACACCGAGCTCAACAATCATGACCCGGTTTAAGGTACCAACCAGCAGCACCAGCGCCATGCCAACAGTGACTTGAAACAGAGATAGCCTGAGAAGGCGAGACATGGGTAGATCAGGCGTCGCAACATCGGCGAAAGGCAAATACTTCGGACCCATCGACACCCAGGTCTGAACCATGCGACGCACTGGACTACTCATGTCTGATCTTTCACTTAGTTGTCATCTCGACGAGCTGAATTAGGCTTACTCAACACAGGCATATTGAGTAGCGATGACAACGGCGTCGAGTTTTTAGATAGCGTTGGCAGCCCAAAACTAGAGTTGCCTCGGCCCTGGTTGGCAGACAGCGGTTTCATACCAACGGTCGAAGACAAAGGTGCCGGATCATTCCGGCGGAGCAGCTTCATCCCAAAACTCGATTCACCCGGCCCTTTCTGATTTGACAGGGGTTTGAAGCCAATCATCGAAGATAGTGGTGTTGGGTTCTTACTCAGCATGCCCATGCCGAACACAGACGAAAACTTGAAGTTTGGACTCGAGGCATCGCCAAGGAACCAATCCAGGAAACTTCCTTTCTTTGACGCAAACGTACGTTCATGGGAGAGGACCGGAAAGCCAAGAAAATCTGAAAGCGGCGTCGCGCCATAAGGACGGCTTTCAGGTTCTGGCAATGCCACGTCGATTGCGCCGGGCACATTCATAATCGATTCGACCGTGGTGCCGCGACCGAACGGTGCAGTCACCATAACCAATGAACGACCCTGCTTCACGTGCTCTGCATACGCCTGGGCATGAGCAATCGGCACCCAATCTGGGTGACCTGCCACGATGGCCTTAACGATATCTGCAATGGACTCAGATGACTGCCCTTCAGACGTCATGAGAGAAAACGCATCTTCAGGCAAATTGTTTTCAGTCAGCTGTCTGACTGTCTCCTGCGCCTGTTGAGCGGACTCGTAAACCCTACCGATTGGAACCAGACTCATTACGCCTCTCCAGTTCGCACTGTTTTTGATGGACGAGGTGTTCTCATCCGATGCTGACAGTGACTTTCATCTATGAGTTAGTCACTCTTCCGAATGCTTCGAAAGCTGGACTGAATGACCACGGCTCGCACCATGACCAAAGGAAACTTGTTTACTACCACTACCAGGACTCACGCTGCCTGGGCTTCAGGCGGAACCCGAAGCCGGCAAGCGTGAGCTGGTAATCTCCATCTGGATTAGCCGCCGAAAAAGGCTGCAAACCAGGTGGTGTTGTTCAAGATCGCGAAATGGACGATCAAGGACATAACGACAACGCCGCCCAAGAGCAATGGAATACCAATGCTTGGCTTAATGACGAGCCACATTCTGCTTTGATTCATTTTTTTCTCCTCAGCCCAGCCACGGTGTTAAAACAGCAGCCAAAATATGAGCAATCACGGAAATCACAAAAAAGACGCGCGTACCGTCGATAATGTGTTTATGCAGCTCTTCAGCTTCGGAGACGCTTAGGCCGCTGGCCCAAATTCGTTCCCCACCAGATGTTTCTGTTGTCATAGATCTTCTCCACGAGGCTTTTGTTGCCGCGAATTAAGTCACTCTGACCCCTTGCAGCACGGAGTCACACCTTTGCGGTGACCAATCTGGAACCCGATATGCAATCCGGGACCCCAGAATCAGTCCAATCATTGGCGCTTACCAAGCGATCGCTCACCAATGCCAGTGACCGTAGCACTCGCGTTTGGGCCGGTCAATCTTATTTGACAATGTGATCTGTCAAGCAAACTTGACACCCCGAAAGACGATGTCCGCGAAAGGCAACATCCCTCACCCCATGTCAGGCGTACGGCCCATGATGCTGTTCTCGCTGGTGTCACACCACGCTGTCGCTTAAGGAAACCCGATGAAATTCTCAACGCTCGACTATCAAATAACGGACCGATTACTCCAGATCACACTTAACAGGCCCGACCAGATGAACTCGTTCACTGTCGAAATGGCTAACGAGCTGGTCCGCGCCTTCGAGATCGCCAGCGAGGACGATAACGTTGGCGCGGTCGTCGTCACGGGGGCGGGACGAGCGTTTTGTGCCGGGATGGATCTCACCGCAACTGGCAACGTGTTTGGTCTTAATGAATCGCTCAAACCAACCTTGACCGACATGCATGAGCGGCTAGACGAAGCCGAGATCATTGAAGGCGTCAGAGACACCGGGGGTCGTGTGGTGCTGGCGATTTACAACTGCAAGAAGCCGGTCATTGCTGCCATTAACGGGGCTGCGGTTGGGATCGGCGCAACGATGACGCTGGCAATGGACATCCGTCTGGTCTCGAGCAAGGCCAGGATTGGTTTCGTATTTGGCAAGATTGGCGTGACGCCAGAAGCCTGCTCAACCTGGTTTCTGCCCCGGCTCGTGGGGATGCAGCAAGCACTTGACTGGGTTTACAGCGCAGAGCTGATCGATGCCGATGAAGCCGTCGCCAGCGGCCTTGCCAAGGCGCAGGCAGACCCTGAGGCTCTACTGGACCAAGCCCGCACGCTTGCTCGTAGGTACATTGAGAACCGTTCACCCGTCGCCATTGCGCTGGCCAGGCAGATGATGCTCAGAAATGCCTCCCTGCCCTCGCCGCTTGAGGCTCACAAGGTCGACTCTCTTGCGATTTACTACGCGAGTCTGAAAGACGGCAAGGAAGGCGTGGCGGCGTTCCGCGAAAAACGAGCGCCGGCATTTTCGAGCAAGGCATCTGAGATGCCAGACTTTTACCCTTGGTGGTGAGCTTGCGCCAGGCGGGCCCAGTTCAGGCCTTGATCGCTGAGTAGTGATTCGCAAAGTGCATCGCATGGGCCAGTTCGTATTGCGCCTTGGATAGTTCGCCATACGCGAAATGGGGCTTCAACTCACCGCTGGCGGCTCTGAAATCAGCAACCGCTTTTTGCACGCGCGTGACTGCTGCATTAAGGTCTGACTGGTCAGCGATTGAAGGTGCCCCCGGAATGGGCTCGGCAAGGTCGTGAGTCATGTGTCCCCGCCACTCAAAGACTTTGAATGCGAGGCTCCCAACGGTGCTCTGAAAAAGCGCCGACTTCATTTCGGGAAAGCCACCGAGTGAAAACTCGATGCTTTGGGCGCAGTGCACCAGGGTTTGCGGTAGTGACCAGTCGGTCTCGGGCTCCAGATCAGCGATTTTGATCAACCGATCCGTTTCACGCATCGCCTGATCGAGTGTTGCAAACACCAGGTGCCGGCTTTGGCCGGATTCCGCACTGCACCCTGCCAGACTACCGGCTGCAACTGATGCGCCCGCCGCGGCGGCTCTGCCGATGAAACTACGGCGACTCTGAATCGGTTGTGTGACAGCCTTGTACGCCATTTTGGCCTCGGTTCGTTTGGTTTAAGCCCCACAAATATGGGCCATGAGATAATCTTGCGATGCACCAAATTATAGTGAATGGGCAACCAAACCAGGTCCAGCCCGGTACCACCCTTACTGACTTGCTTGTTCGACTGGAACTCGACGGCAAGCGGATTGCTGTGGAGCGAAATGGTGAAATTGTCCCCAAGACGCTACATGCTGAAACTGAGCTGAGCAACGGTGACCAGTTCGAAATTGTCGTGGCGGTCGGCGGCGGTTAGCCATGCTGCCGCTATCCGTGCTTAGCGACACTTAAGGCTGCACGTTTGCCGTTTGGCACGATTGCCGTTTGGCACGATTGCCGCCCTCTCTTTGATCCACCCCGAGTATTGCGATGAACACTCCATCCCGAGACAACTGGCGCGTTGGGCGCTTTAACTTTCAATCACGCCTGCTGATAGGCACGGGTAAATACAAAGACTTTGACGAAACGCGCGATGCCATTGTGGCCAGCGGCGCTCAAGTCGTCACAGTTGCGATTCGCCGAACGAACATTGGGCAGAAAGCGGGAGAACCGAACCTGCTCGACTTTGTCACACCCGACAAGTTTACGATTCTGCCGAATACTGCTGGTTGTTACACGGCTGACGATGCCGTCAGAACATTGCGCCTGGGGCGCGAGTTACTTGACGGCCACCCGCTCGTAAAACTCGAGGTACTGGGTGACCCAAAGACTTTGTTTCCCAATATGCCCGAAACACTCGTGGCGGCTAAAACGCTGGTCGACGAGGGTTTTGATGTGATGGTTTATTGCAGCGATGATCCGATTCAGGCTCGGATGCTCGAAGACATCGGATGCGCAGCGATCATGCCACTGGCCTCCTTAATCGGGTCCGGCATGGGCATCCTGAATCCCTGGAATCTGCAGCTCATTCTGGACCAGGCCAAAGTGCCAGTAGTCGTCGACGCGGGCGTCGGGACTGCCTCGGATGCCGCCATTGCGATGGAACTGGGCTGCGCCGGCGTGCTCATGAATACGGCTGTCGCCGCGGCGAGCGATCCGATCATGATGGCTGGGGCAATGCGCAAAGGTGTCGAGGCGGGGCGTGAGGCATTCCTGGCAGGTCGAATGCCCCGCAAGCTCTACGAAGCCACGCCTTCGTCGCCAGCAAGTGGATTGATGCCCTCAAAGGCTGAACCGTCGGCCTGATGTCACATCCGAACGACCCGCCTCAGGCAGCACCGTCAGCGACGAGCCGTGCGCCGGACAAACCGAACTACCGCGATCAACATATTCGCAGTTTCGGCACCCGCCGGGGGCATATGACGGCCAATCAGCGTCAGGCGATTGAAGTCTTGGGGCCTAAGTACCTAATTCCGTTTGCCGAGACATGCCTGAATTTTGAGGCGGTATTTGATAACCCACACCCGGTCACGCTTGAGATCGGCTGCGGTATGGGGGAAACAACGGTCGCGATTGCCGCAGCCAATCCTGCCCAGAACTATGTTGGCCTGGAGGTGTACCCGGCCGGTGTGGGTTCGCTGCTGGCACTAATAGACGCCGACCAGCTGACCAACGTACGCGTCATTTCGCATGATGCGGTTTTGGTGTTGCAACACATGATTGCCAAAGCCTCACTGGCGGGCATCCATGTCTTCTTCCCAGACCCCTGGCATAAGAAGCGTCATCACAAACGGCGTCTCATCCAGCCCGCTACCGTCAGCTTGATGGCATCGAGATTACAAGCCGGGGGGGTGCTGCACTGCGCGACCGATTGGGTGCCATACGCCGAACAAATGCTTGAAGTGCTCACTGCCGCGGCAGAACTTGAGAACATCGCTGAGCACTATCATCCTCGGCCTGACTGGCGCCCGCTGACGAAATTCGAAAACAGAGGCCTTAAGCTTGGCCATGAAGTTCGCGACCTGATTTTTCGTCGCTGTCATAATCAAGGCAGATAACTTCATACAACACACGCCTTATGAATCTCACCCCAGACCAGCTCAAAACTTTTGAACGCGACGGCATCGTCGCCATTGAAAACCTTTTTTCCGCCGATGAAATTGATCGCCTGGTCTTTGCATTAGGCGAAGTCAAAGCCATGAAACCAGACGGTGCGGTCGCTCAACGCAGCAGCGACGCGCTGAGGCTTGTCTACGGCGCTCACCTGCACCACCCACTTTATGCGCAACTGGCACGGCACCCGCGCTGGGTAGAACCTGCCAAGAGCTTGCTGGATAGCGATGTTTACATTCATCAAATGCGTATCAATACGAAAGCGCCATTTGATGGTGAAGGATGGTGGTGGCATCAGGACTTTGCAACCTGGCACTACGAGGACGGTATGCCGGCCCCACGCGCACTCATGATCGGCATCCTGCTTGACGACTGCGACGCGTGTAATGGCCCGCTACAGATCATTCCGGGCTCACAACGTCACGGCTATATCGACGAGAACGCACCCGATCGCGACGCCAGTGGCTACACCGTGATGGATCTGCCGCGCGAGACAATCTCATCGCTAGTGAAGCAATCAGGCATGCGGGCGCTCACGGGCAAGGCGGGCACGGCCTTCTTCATGCACTGCAATCTCGTCCACGGATCGTCGAGCAACATCAGTCCTGGCGAGCGGACGATTATTTACATCAACGTCAATGCGGTGAGTAACGCGATTACAAAACCGGTGCGCGCGCCCTGGTTTGCCAACACCGACTTCACACCGATTGCCTCGTTATCAGACGACTGCCTGCTCGTTGACTAGGGCCTGTTGACAGGCTCTAGGCCCTAGGTGCCGGCCCATTGCACGACGCCGGTGTACGCGGTAACTAACACAACCAGGCCAAAGATAATGCGGTACCACGCGAACGGCATGAAGTCGCGCGTGGCAACGTACTGAATGAGCCAGGCAACACATGCCCAGGCACAAAAGAATGCCACAATCGTGCCGGTCGCAAAGAGTGGAATGTCGCTAACGGAGAGCAATTCGCGATACTTCCAGGTGTCGTAGACACCCGCGCCAATAAGCGTTGGGATAGCCAGGTAAAAAGAAAACTCTGTTGCGCTCTGGCGAGACATGCCAAACAGCATGCCACCGATAATGGTTGAGCCCGAGCGGCTCATTCCCGGGATCAGCGCGAAGGCCTGGGCAATGCCGAGCTTCAGTGCATCGAGTCGAGACATTTCGTCAACACTGTTTAACCGCGCTTTTTTCGGATGCCTGCGGTTGCGGGTTTCTACCCACATGATGATGAAGCCACCAACGATAAGCGCGATAGCGACAGGTACCGGATAGAACAAGTACTCCTTGATCTTGCTCGCAAACAGAACACCCAGAAACGCGGCGGGCAAAAATGCAATCACGATGTTGAGCGCAAATTTCTGCTGCACAGGGTCAGAAAAGATGCCTTTCACGACCAGGCTGATCCGCTCACGGAAATAGACGATAACGGCAAACATCGCGCCCGTCTGTATGGCGACGTCGAAAATCTTCGCCTTGTCACCATGAAATCCCAGCAAACTCCCCGCAAGGATTAGATGCCCCGTGCTCGAAATGGGTAGAAATTCGGTCAGTCCTTCGACGATGCCGAGGATGACAGCTTTGACGAGCAAAGGGAGAGCAACGAGTAGTTCAAACATGCTTTACCAGCGAGGAGGATCGGTGAGGCCAATACAATGCCGTCACCGCCCCGCCGCCACAACGAAATTGGACACGAAATGTCTGATTCGTTGGAATTTTGTTGTCACTAACCCGACCTGCTTGTCACCAGGCTCGGTCTATGCGGTCGGCAGGTTTTGCCACAACTGGTGAAAGTGGTGCACCGGACCGTGCCCACTGCCAACCTGCAACAGGTCGGCAGCGCCGATCGCCTGACTCAGGTAAGCCTTTGCGTCCGCGACCGCCTCGGGTGTTGTGTCACGCTGAGGCAGCAAAGCGGCAATCGCGGCTGATAAGGTGCAACCTGTGCCATGGGTGTTCCGGGTGGCCACCCGTGGACTACTTAACTCAATGAGTTGCTCGCCGTTGTAGAGCAGATCAACTGCCGGGCCATCCATCAAATGGCCACCTTTTAGTAACACCCAGGCGCCTGGCACCTGCATCAAGTGGCGAAGTTTCTCGGCCACGACACGCATCTGATCGACAGACTCCGGCGCCGATGAATCCAGCAGCACCCCAGCCTCAGGCAGGTTTGGGGTCAGGACGGTGGCCAGCGGCAACAACTCACTGATGAGCGCTGCCGTGGCATCCGGCGCAAGCAGTGCGTCTCCACTCTTGGCGACCATGACGGGGTCGAGAACAATGGGAATTCCTTTGGCCACTGAGCGCAGGCGATCTGCTACCTGGGTGACCAACTCGGCTGACCCAAGCATGCCAATTTTGATGGCGCTAATCTGCACATCGGCGAACAAGGTATCAATCTGAGCGGCGACAAATTCGGGAGGCGTCAGTGAGACACCGGTGACGCCCTGGGTGTTTTGGGCGGTCAGTGCGACGACGACGCCACAGCCGTAAGCGCCGAGGGCACTGAAGGCTTTGAGATCCGCAAAAACGCCGGCGCCTCCCGAAGGGTCGACGCCGGCGATGCTGAGGACATTAGGACTGGTGTGGAGTGGCTTTACATTCATGCCTTCCTTTTACCACCGATCTTTATCACCGATGGCGTGCTTCCCACCGGCGATGGTGACGATGACGGCGCGAATCACGGCGCCCTTGGCGATACCCATCGCGGTAAGCCCGCCGTTCTGCGCGCTCGATCCGGCGATGGCGGCGCTCACGGGCCCGGTGACGCCTGCGGTCATCATAGTATCGACGGTCATCGCGATAATGATGGCCGCGATGGCCACTCCAGATCGGTTTGCCGATGATGATTGAGCCTCGGTGTGAACTATGCGCAAGCTGATTACCGACCACCGCACCTATCGCTCCTCCCACAATGGCCCCATCCCTGCCGCCGAAGCGTTGTCCGGCCAACGCGCCAACGCCGGCACCAAACAAGGTGCCAACCGCGCGATCACCACCCGCATGCGCTAATTGATGGGCGCCCATCCCGCCGGCCAGTAAAAGAGCGCCAAAGGCTGCCACGCCAGCTCGCGGATTCATGAGAGTTCGAATCCACCGCGCGGCCCGACTTTGGGCACGTGCAAGTCTGCTTGTTCTTTTCATGAGGATTACCTCAGTTCTCGTTGATCGTGACTATTCAACGCCTCTTTTAAGATTCGGACGCGCAGGTTGACTCAAGAAATGTAACTGAATGTAACCGTCGTTTCAGTCCGAGCGACACCTTCGCCGACCGATAATAGCTATATCGGCCATGTTCAAGCAGCTGGGTCGGGCGACTTTTTAGTCCAGCGGCTGAGTTGCTTGAAGATCCAGGCCCTCGGCTCTTCGATACCGGTACGCACGAACTGAACCGCGCGTGGATCACGCAGATACTCTTGTTGCAACTTCATCGCTTCTTCAGAGCCAACAAAAAGAATGTGATCGCCCGGTTTCAGTTCGACCTCGGCATCAGGCAGCAAGGTGTGCTCACCACGTCGGTCAAGCATTAGGGCGACCGCATTGAGCGATTGCTCTCGGCGCGCAGGGTCTTGCGCCAGGTGCCCAATTGACAGGCGCTCCCCCTGCCCATGGAAAAAGGCGCCGAACATGCCGGGCTGCATGATGTCGCAGGTAAAAGTCCAAGCGCGCGGCGCCTTGGTGCCAACATGCTCCCTGATCAGACTGATCGTGCGCGACGCGAACGAGCCGCCCTGCGCGCGGACCCGAGAGATAAACCGGCCCAGCATCGGCGTCTTGATTACCTGCAATGCCTCGTGAACGATCAAGTCTGCCTGGACAAACTGAAGATCCGAGCGAGCCGTGTGAATCAACACACGATCGGCGACATGATTCTGACGAATGACGACGAACAGGCCTGGATTTACACGTCGTGCCAGCGTGACCACGCCCAGGTTGGTCGCATCACTGTCAGTGCCCGCCACGATCACGGCCGCTCGTTCAATGCCGGCCTCTCGCAACTGGGCCTCGGAGTTGTCACCGACCAGCAAGCGATCGTCCTGCTCTTCAACAATGGTTGAATCGATCGCCTTCCAGCGAATCTGCGCGCTATCAAGCACCTTGGATATCGCCCCGCCGAATCGCCCAAATCCGACCAATACCCACGGACCAGTTGGAATATTCACCCGCTCGGGGCACTCTTGATCAGGTGCGTCAGTCAGCCACTCTTCAAGCCGTAAAACTTCAGGGGCGGCGAGGTCGAGCGCCACATTGGTCGCAAAGGTTTCAAACGGATTGATGACATGCACACCACCAAAGGCCTCCAGGTTTACCTGAGCAACCGCTGTTTTAACCCGAGCGACGATTTTGAGATCCGGATTGAGTGTTCGCGCACCAATCGCAATCGCCTGGTTGGCGCCATCATCACCGGCTAGCGCCATCAAGCCCAGGCAATTTGGTTTCAAAATGCCTGCATCAACCAGCACATCAGGTAGGCGGGCATCTTCATTCAACACCAGGGGCGGCGAGGAAAAATCGACCATTTCGATGCGCGCGGTTCGCTCCTCGTCTGAATCAATAATGACTAGGCGATTGCCAATCCGATCCAGCGCAGTGGCTAGCGCTGTTGAGCTCTGACCCGCGCCGCAGATCACGAAGAAAGGATCTGCGAGCCCGCGAACCCGCCATGCAAACACCGACCGGGCAACCGTGGCACGAAAGGTCTTGTCGTTGATGAGTGCGAAGACGGAACCAACTGCATACGCCCAGCCGACGACAGAAAGATAAATACTGATCGTGACCCAGAGCCGCTGGGCATCCGTGAACGGGTACGGCACTTCACCAAAACCAATCGTGGTGGCCGTATAGCTCATGATGTAGAACGCGTGAAAGATACTGAGATTGACCGGGTTACCTTGCGGATCTTCCCCAGGCATCAGTGTAAGACCGCCCACCGAAATGCCATAGACCACCAACAGGCACAGCAAAGGTGCCCGCAGATGACGCATCATCAGATGTAGGACGTCGCTCACGTTCCCTCCGGTGCGTCGCGGTTCAGCGCCCCTGGCGCAGAGTTTCGCCTATCAGCAGTACAACCGAGACGATATTGGCCACCAGCGCACCACCCGCCAGCGACACGATGGTCGCCATGGTTTCTCCGTCCATGGGCATGCCACTGACATGCACATGCGAGACCCAGACGATGGACGCAGCAAACAACTGAAAAACGGCTACCAGACTTGTCGCCAGGTGCGTGGTGCCGAGTTGGGTGCGGTCACCGAACTTGAGGACAGTCGCAACGAGGTTGACCAGAACCGTCGCGAACAATTCGCCCGGGTGGTGGTAAACCGGTTGACTGATATCGCCTAGGAAAAATCCGAAATTCAGCGTGCAGGCGAAAATGATAAAAAATCCGAAAACTACCTTCTCGAGATTCATTGAGGCGCTGTGTCCCTTCTGGCAAGCAATTCAATATTATCCACCCACGCCGCCATGGCGACCACTTTCTGCCCGTGATCCTGCCCTCCAGGCACAGACATTCGCCGCTTTCGCCACGCTCTGAGCATCCAGAATGCCGTTCAAGCCGGGTTCGGGTAACGGTTGGCCGACAGGCTTGATAGAATTAAAAGTTCGAATCAATCTGCCCGAGTACCCCAAAAAATGGATGTAGAGCTCGCCCGCTTCAATATGATCGAACAGCAGGTGCGCCCCTGGGATGTCCTTGACCAGGATGTGCTTGACTCGCTGTTGGTCGTCAAGCGCGAACTGTTTGTACCGCCTGCTTACCAGTCACTGGCATTCTCTGATCTGGAGGTGCCCCTTAACGTTGACGGGCTGGAGACTGGCGAGGTGATGTTTCCGCCGCGCGTTGAGGCGCGCATCGTGCAGGCTCTTGACGTGCAGCCTCACGAAAACGTTGTTGAGGTTGGCGCGGGCTCAGGCTACATGGCCGCTTTGCTGGCGCGCAAAGCCCGCCGCGTGACGACGCTGGAGTCAAATGAAGCACTTGCTTCGTTCGCTACCGACAACCTGAGTAAGAACAGTATCGGCAATGTTAACGTTGTGCATCGTGATGGCGCTGAGATCGTGCAGGACGCCAGCGTTTTGACTGACGTCATTGTGCTGTCCGGCGGTGTGGAGCTTTTGCCCGATGAACTCATCAACCGACTAAACCCGGGCGGACGCCTGGTCGCGTTTGTGGGCGTGGCACCCGTGATGTCGGCTGTGCTTGTCACGCTGAGCCCCGACCGACAACCGACCCGCACGACGCTGTTCGAGACGATGGCAGCACCTTTGCGGGGGTTCCCCACCCGCGACAAGTTCTCGTTTTAGATCAGGCATGCATTGAACACAATCACGGTGACCGAACTGGCGCAGTGGCTCTCATCAGAGTCTGATAACCAACCGGTGCTGCTCGATGTACGCGAGCCCTGGGAAGTGGAAATTGCCACCCTGCCCGATAGCCTTTGCATACCGATGGGTCAGATCCCGGAACGAAGCGACGAAATTCCTGATAATCGCCCCATCGTCTGTATCTGCCATCATGGCGTAAGAAGCCTGCAGGTCGCGGTGTTTCTATCGCGCGAAAAAGAAAGTGACATTATTAATTTAACCGGTGGTATTGACGCCTGGTCTCGCCAGGTCGACAGTGCTTGTGCCACTTACTGACATTGATTAAGGAATAACGATGGCTTCCCGTGCCCGAGTCAAAATCACCTCAGCCCGATTGATGCTGAGCGTTGTGATGGCAACCGTTTATTCGTCCGCAAGCGCCTATTCGCTCGTAGAGGCTTATCAGGACGCGCTCGACAACGATGCCGAACTCGCCGCTGCGCGCGCGAGCCTGGAAGCTGACAAGCAACTCATACCACTTGCCCGCTCGCAAACCCTGCCCAGCATCGGTGCGAGCGCAGATATCAGCCGTGAGCGCTTTGACCCTAGCGGCCTTCCCGCCCGCACCTTCACAAGCCAGGTCTATGGCGTATCACTGAGTTACCCGCTGTACAACGCGCAGAATTCAGTCGCTGTTGATCAAAGCAAATTGCAGGTCAATATCAGCGAGGCGCGACTGGCGGCTGCCGAGCAAGATCTTGTCTTACGCGTTGCAGAAGCGTTCTTCGACGTGCTGGCTGCCGAGAATGACCTGGCAACCACCCAAGCTGAAAAAACCGCTATTGGTGAGCAGCTTGCTGCGGCCAAGCGTAACTTTGAAGTGGGCACTGCGACCATCACCGATCAGCAAGAGGCGCAGGCCCGATTTGACTTGGCAGTCGCGCAGGAGCTGGCGGCCGAAAATGCGCTTGAAGTGCAACGCTCAGCCTTGCAAACACTCACTGGCAAACCGGCAGAGCAGTTAGATGACCTCGCACCGGGTGCTGAACTCAAAAGCCCTCAGCCAACTGTTGAGAGCGCCTGGACCGCCCAGGCTCGAAGCGCCAACTTGCAGGTTCAGCAGGCCATGCTGGGCGCAGAAGTTGCGAAACGCGAAATTGACCGTCAGCGCTACGCCGGGCGACCAAGCCTGAATGCCATCGGGTCGGTCGCTCATACGCGTAACCCATCGTCTTCCGCGGTGGGTGTGCGCGCAAACACCGCTGCCGTGGGTTTACAGCTCTCGGTACCTCTTTACACCGGTGGTGCGATTACCGCCGGGGTTACCCAGGCCGGCGCCAGTCTTGATGAAGCCAACTCGACGCTTGAGGTTGCTCGCCGCCAGGCTGAGCAAGGCGCACGCCAACTCTATCTGGGTTTGATTAGTGGCCTGAGTCAGGTCAAGGCACTGGAAGCAGCAGAAAAGTCCAGTCAGCTCGCGCTCGACTCTAACCGGCTGGGCTATCGAGTAGGTGTGCGAATCAACATTGATGTATTGAATGCGCAGCAGCAACTGTTCTCAACCCAACGCGATCTGGCTCGTGCCCGCTACGACGTGCTGGTCAACGGTCTGCGGCTTAAATCATCAACCGCTAGCTTGAGTGCGCAAGATCTGAGCGAAGTCTCGGCCCTTCTCGCGCCAGTTGAATTGGTTGAGGCGGAAGATGCTGCGGACGCGCCCGCCGACAAAAAGCCAAAAGCGAAAAAGTAGTCGGCCTGGGCGGCTAATCACTCATCAACGCTGAGATTGCCTCAACACTCAGGGCCGTTGCGCCCTGGTGAGCACGCGCAAAGCTGTCGGCCGCCGAGATCATTGCCTCGCGCTGAGTCGAATCGTCGACGATTGCGAGCGCGCGCGCTACACCCTCAGCTGCATCCCTCACCCTAACCGCCGCGCCCGCAGACACCGCTTGTTCCGCGGCTTGCTCGAAATTGAAGGTTGACTGACCCACCACCACGGGGACGCCGCAAGCGCAGGCTTCGATCAAGTTTTGTCCACCATGTGGCAAAAAGCTGCCCCCCATCAACACGACATCAGCCATCGCATACCAGGCAGGCATCTCTCCCATCGAGTTACCGAGCAGCAGGCGCAGAGCCTGTGGTTGCCAGGCTTGGGGGTCAGAGCTATCGACAACAGTGCGGTCCGCCATGGGCAATCCGGTGCCATGCATCAGCGCTCCAACATCTTCGAATCGCTGAGGATGACGCGGAACAATAACCAGGAGCACATCGTCACGATTGGTTTGCTGCCACGCGTCAAGCACGCTTTGCTCCTCGCCCTCCCGACTACTCGCAAAGACCACAACTGAACGGCCGGCTCGCTTGCGCCACAGGCTGCCAGCAGCCAGCAGGCCTGGGTCAGGTTGCACATCAAATTTCAGATTGCCCACAACACTCACGTTGACCGGCGCAAGCTCGGTCATGCGCTTAGCATCCGCTTCAGTTTGAGCCATCGCCAGGGTCACTTTCTCAAGAGCCGGCGCAAGCAGGGCTCTGAATCGCAGACCGCGCGCCAGAGACTTCTCAGACAACCTGGCATTAGCGATGATCAGCGGCATTTTGTGCGCCGAGGCGGCAGCCACCAGGTTAGGCCAAAGCTCAGTCTCCATCACCACCCCCACGGCAGGTTGATAGTGCCGCAGAAACGCGTGGGTGAAGACAGGCAAATCATAGGGCAGATAAGCTTGCTCAATTTCTCTTTCAGGCATCGACTCAACGTAGAGCGAATGCCCGGCGGCCCTGCCCGTCGGTGTCATGTGAGTCAGGAGCAACCGGTGCTGCGGCCAACGAGCCAGCAATGCTTTGATCAAAGGCTCGGCCGCACGGGTTTCACCCACCGACACGGCGTGCACCCAAATCAGCGGGCTGTTCTGGGGCGATGGCTCAGACCGACGAGAACCGTCAAAGCGAGCAAAGCGCTCTGCCCAGTGGGCCCGGTATTCGGGCTGACGCCGCGAGCGCCACAGCAGATACCCTATCGCAATCGGCAATGCGACGATCCATGCCAGGCTGTATGTGCCCCGCGCTAGGCGCGCTCTCCAAATCGGCTCTGACCGAGTGGTGGCCTGCATCATTGCCAACTCATCGCTGACCGGATGCCAGCGCAATCGTCTCCAACAGCCGAGACTCAACCGCACCCGCGTCCGGCCAGTGGCCAGCTTCTCCCATTGAAGCAGCTCGCTCTGTCCAGTACGGCCCGTAGCGCCAGGCCTCAGTGGCCGCGAACAGTGCAATCGTTGGCACTTCCAACGCGGCTGATAAGTGCGTCAATCCGGTATCAACACCAACCACCCCATTTGCATGGCCAAGCAGACTCGCACACTGATGCAGATTCAGTGCCGGTAACACGTCGCCATGGTCGGCCTGAGTCACTAGATCATGGGCAGCGGCTTGTTCGGCAGGGCTGCCCCAGGGCAGCAAAACGGGTTGGCCTCGCTTCGCGGCGGCGCGCAAAAACGCCACTGACTCAGCCACTGGCCAGCGTTTCTCTGCTCGGGACGTCGCATGCAAAAAGACCCAGTATTGATCCGGTAGTGATGGCAACACCTCGGCCAATTCACTGCGCGGTGGCGCAGTTAAGTTGAACACCGGTAATCCGTCAGGCGTATAACTGAGAGCCTGCGCCGCAAGCGAGCGCATCTTCTCTATAGCGTGAGTATTCATGTCTACGGTGTAGCGCCGCTGATAAACCCAGGCGGCCAGTGATTCGCGCGCGCATGCGCTTGAATAGCCGGCACGCGGGCCATGCATCCAACAACCAACCCAAGCGCTCTTGAGCAGTCCCTGCAAATCAAGAATCAAGTCGTAGTGACGCTTTGCCATTTCGGCGCGAGCCTGCTTAAAAGCCGCCCGGGTTTCTGGCAGGCGCATTTCGCGCCGCCAGCGGCGCAGCGCGACGGGCAGAAGCTCATGAACGCCGCCGTGGAGTCTGGCCAGCGGGGCAAACGGTGGCTCAACCACCCAATCGATACTCGCGTCAGGGTGCGCACGCAAGATATCGCTCACCACGGGCAAGGCGTGAATCACGTCGCCCATAGAACTCATTTTGATGAGTGCTATTCGCACTGGTGTGTCAGTTCAGACCTGATCGCAGACCTAGAACGGCAGCTTGACGCCGGGCGCTACTGAAAGAATCGCTTCGCGGAAATCACCCATGATGCGATCAAGCGCTTCTTTTGTGTCGCCCTCAAAACGCATCACGACCACTGGCGTGGTGTTGGACGGACGGGCAAGCCCAAAGCCATCGTCGTACTCTGCGCGCACGCCGTCAATCGTCGACACCTCGCGGGCGCTGCCGAAACGCCCAAGCGCCTGTAGCTTGTCGACGATCTTGAAGTTCTCGCCCTCAGCGGTTTTAAGCTGCAGCTCTGGCGTTGTGGGTGAATTGGGCAATGCATTGAGCACTGCTGACGGATCATCAAATTGACTGAGGATCTCGAGCATACGGGCACCGGCATACAAGCCGTCATCGAACCCGAACCATCGCTCCTTGAAAAAAATATGACCGCTCATCTCACCTGCCAGCGGGGCGCCAGTTTCTTTCAGGAGCGCCTTCACCAGTGAATGGCCCGTGCGCGACATCGTTGCCTTGCCACCGTGCTCGGTGATCCAGTTGGCAAGATTTCGGGTGCACTTAACGTCGTAGATGATTTGCGCACCCGGCACGCGTGACAGCAGATCTTTGGCGAACAGCATCATCTGCCGGTCAGGAAAGATCATCTGCCCGTCTTTGGTGACCAGGCCCAGCCGGTCACCGTCGCCATCAAACGCAATGCCGATTTCAGCATCTGTTTCTTTGAGACAAGCCATGAGGTCTTGCAGGTTCTCAGGGTGCGCGGGGTCCGGGTGATGGTTGGGAAAATTCCCATCTACCTCGCAAAATAGTTCCTGCAACTCGCAACCAAGTGCCTTAAACAATTCGGGCGCCATGGCCCCGGCAACACCATTGCCGCAATCGATCGCTACCTTCATGGGACGAGCCAGTTTGATATCGCCCGTGATCCGGTCCATGTATTTGCCCGACAGATCAACTTGCCGGGTCTGACCAGGTTTTATCGCAGCAAGCTTTTGGTCAAGATCGGCAGAACCCGCAACCTGATAAAGCGCTTGAATAGCATCGCCGTATAAGGTCACGCCCGCCACCATCATCTTCAGGCCGTTGTATTCGGGCGGGTTATGGCTGCCTGTCACAGCGACCCCCGAGCCCGTATCGAGTTCAAAGGTACCGTAGTAAACGACTGGCGTGGGCACCATGCCAATATCAATCACATCGACCCCACCGGCATTAATACCCCGGGCAAGCGCATCTGCCAGTCGCGGGCCACTGAGACGACCATCTCGCCCAATCACCATACTGGAGACGCCTTTGTCAGCCGCCGACAGCGCCAATGCGGCGCCCACCCGGTAAACCGCATCTTCAGTCAGCGTTTCGTCGACAACGCCGCGAATGTCGTAGGCCTTGAATATCGAGTTAGAGAGGGAGTTGGTGTCGGACATGGGTCACTGTCAAAAAGGTGGGAGGAGAAAAGCGCATTAGCATAGACCACCCGGCGCTGATTGGCCGCGGTTTACTCCCTGAATGAGCGGATACGGCGCCTTTGCCGTGGATTTGAGGCAACGACCATGATTTTCGTGACCGGCGGGGCCGGGTTTATTGGATCCAACTTTGTTTTGCAATGGTTGGCGAACAACGACGAAGCCCTCGTAAACATCGACAAACTGACCTATGCGGGTAACGCGGAAAACCTGGCGTCAGTGCAAAGCCACGCAAATTATCAGTTTGCGGCGGTGGATATTTGCGACCGCGCCGCGATTGACACCCTGGTCGAGCGTCACAAACCCCGCGCAATCCTGCACTTCGCTGCCGAAAGCCATGTCGACCGCTCAATTTCCGGGCCAGGTGAATTTGTCCGAACGAATATCGACGGCACATTTACCCTGCTTGAAGCGGCGCGGGCCTGGCACAGCAGCCTCGATTCAAGCGATGCCAAAGCTTTTCGCTTTTTGCACGTATCCACCGATGAAGTTTACGGATCGTTAACCGAAACTGACCCGGCGTTCAGCGAGACCACGCCGTATGCACCGAACAGCCCCTACTCCGCCTCAAAGGCTGCGAGCGATCACCTCGTACGCGCATACCACCATACCTACGGCCTGCCCGTCCTGACCACCAATTGCAGCAACAACTACGGGCCCTATCAGTTTCCGGAAAAACTGATTCCGCTCATTTTGCTCAAAGCGCTCGGGGGAGAACCCCTGCCCGTCTACGGCGATGGGATGAACGTTCGGGACTGGCTCTATGTCGAAGACCACTGCACTGCGATTGCGCGGGTGCTGCAAGACGGTCGACTGGGTGAAACCTACAACATAGGCGGCAATAACGAGATGACGAATCTCGACGTGGTCCACACGCTTTGCCGAATGCTCGACGCGCGCCGCCCGCGCTCGGATGGGCAACCCTATGCCAATCAGATCACCTTCGTGACCGACAGACCCGGCCACGACCGACGCTATGCCATTGATGCGCGCAAGATCAGCGCAGAGTTGAACTGGACCCCCTCGGAAACCTTCGAGACCGGGATCGAAAAGACCGTTGCCTGGTATCTCGACAACCCGGACTGGATTGAGCATGTGCGCTCCGGCGAGTATCGAACCTGGCTGGACTCAAACTACACAGACCGGTAAGAGGCATCGCGCCGGGCAGGCTAGAATCCGCACATGAAAAGAAAAGGCATCATCCTGGCGGGGGGCTCAGGCACCCGGCTGTATCCGGTCACTCACGTGGTGTCCAAGCAGCTCTTGCCGGTATACGACAAACCCATGATCTACTACCCGCTGAGCACGCTAATGCTTGCGGGTATCGATGAAATCCTCATTATTTCCACCCCGGTAGACACGCCGCGCTTCGAAGCACTGCTGGGAGATGGTTCTCAATGGGGGATCAAGCTCGAGTACGCGATTCAACCTAGCCCTGACGGCTTGGCGCAGGCGCTCATCATTGCTGAATCGTTTTTGGCTGGCAGCCCGAGTGCTCTGATTCTGGGCGACAACATTTTTCACGGGCAAAACCTGCGCCGTAGCCTGTTTAATGCGAATCAGCACACCACCGGCGCCACGGTTTTTGGCTACCGGGTACACGACCCTGATCGCTATGGCGTGGTGAGCTTTGATCCAGACGGCAAAGCGGTTGATATTGAAGAAAAGCCGACCGAGCCGAAGTCGAATATCGCCGTCACAGGCTTGTATTTCTACGACGAGCAGGCACCCGCATTAGCCGCTCAGATCAAACCCTCAGCACGCGGCGAGCTCGAAATCACTGACCTGAACCGCGCGTATCTCGATGCCGGTACCCTTCGCGTTGAGAATCTGGGCCGCGGATTCGCATGGCTTGATACCGGCACGCACAGCTCACTGCTTGAGGCGTCCACGTTTATTGAAACGGTTGAAAAACGTCAGGGCCTGAAGGTTGCCTGTCCCGAAGAAGTGGCGTTTCGCATGAAGTTCATCGATGCGGCCAAAATCCGTGAGCTCGCTAAACCACTGCTCAAGAACGAATACGGTAAATACCTTATGACGATGATCGAAGAGATCAAGCCTTTTAATGACCTGGGTGATGACTGATGAAAGTCATTGAAACGGATTTACCTGGTGTGCTCGTATTGGAGCCCCGCGTGTTTGAAGATGAGCGCGGCTTTTTCCTTGAGAGCTTTAACCAGAAGACGTTCGAAGAGGTTACCGGAGTTGGCTGCGAGTTTGTGCAGGACAACCACTCCAAATCGAGCAAGCATGTCCTGCGCGGGATTCACTATCAGATTGAAAACCCCCAGGGCAAACTCGTGCGGGTCATCTCAGGTGAAATTCTGGATATTGCTGTCGATCTAAGACGCAGTTCAGAAACCTTTGGCCAGCATGTGACGATGCACCTGTCGGCTGACAATAAACATCAGGCCTGGGTACCACCGGGTTTTGGTCATGGATTTGTTGTTCTGTCTGATACCTGCGAAGTGTTGTACAAGGCCAGCGACTACTACAACCCAAAAGCAGAGCGAACTGTGCTTTGGAACGACGAGGCTATCGGCATCGACTGGGGCGTAGCGACGCCGGTGTTGTCAGATAAAGATGCCAAAGGTGTCTCTCTAATCCACGCTGATCTTTACGACTGACCCATCGGGAACCTGATGCGCATTCTGATAACCGGGACAACCGGGCAACTTGGTCGCGAGTTAAAACGGGGGCTGGCCGTGCTGGGCACACCGCTGTGCCCCGACCGACAGACACTAAACCTCGCAAAGCCTGATTCATTGCAGGCCTACCTGGATGCCGAAGAACCCGAACTGATCGTTAATCCGGCCGCCTACACAGCCGTTGACAAAGCCGAGACAGACCTTGATGACTGTACCGCGGTTAATGCTGACAGCCCGGGGGTGATGGCTCGTTGGTGCGCTCAGCATGATGTCGCGATGCTGCATTTTTCGACTGACTATGTTTATCCAGGCTCAGGCTCAAGACCTTTCTCTGAAACCGACGCTACCGGACCGGTGAACACCTATGGCCGAAGCAAGCTCGCCGGGGAACAGGCCGTACTCGACAGCGGTGCTGCAGCGCTAATTTTCCGCACCAGCTGGGTATATGACGCGATTGGTAAGAATTTCTTGTCGACCATGCTGCGACTCGCAGAGACCATGCCATCGCTCAGAGTGGTTGATGACCAAATCGGCGCACCGACTCATGCGCGCGCGCTGGCAGACGCATGCCTGGTTATCCTGGGCAAAACAGGCACGACCGCTGATGCTTTGATGCCGGTAAAAGGCGTCTACAACATGGCGAATTCGGGCGAGGTGTCGTGGCACGGATTTGCAGTGGCCATCATGCAGCTACGCCACCAACTCACGCAAACCCCTTCCCCAAGTGTTGAAGCGATTACCACCGAACAGTTCCCGACCCCCGCGGCACGGCCAGCAAACTCCCGGCTCGCGATGAGCAAGCTCAACGCAACCTTTGGGATCAAGATGCCCACCTGGCAGCAAAGCCTGGAGCAGGCAATGGCTGACCGGATCAGTGTTAGCTAAATAAATTTGCGCGCTGCTAGTGCCAAGATCCTATGATTCAAGCGGCGGGACGTTTGGCGCATCAACGACCTGCTCTGCCTTGATGGTCGCATTCAGATCTACCAACCCAAACAAGCGATCATCGGCACCCACATGGATATGAATCGAGTCATAGCGTCGATCATGGGGAACAACCCCATCGATTTGTCGCGATGCCAGGCCAAGCGAAACGAAATAATCGCCCGGCGCTAGCCGGCATTCAAAGTCGGTCGTCACAACGATGACCGACCGAGCCAGGCCAAGGTCGCGCATCTCGGTGCATTCGAGCCGCTCAGAGTTCACGCCATAGACCGTCACACCTTCCTTGGTCTTGATTGTGACGCCCAGAATCGGACGGACCAGCGCCTGTTGAAACGCAATCGAGACGGTCAGCGACAATGCAGCGCCAGTTGCGACAGTGGTGGGGTAAGCCACGCCGTCGGCTTTTAAACAGAAATCCAAAATCGCGGCCGAGCCATCACCCCAACGATATTCATGCGGGTTGTAGCCTGGTCGCTTAGCAAAGACATCGGCGCGATACTCAAGCGGGGATTCGGGCGAAACCTCCGCCGCCTGCGCAGCCTCAAGTGCCTGCTGATTGTCCTGCTTGGCCCCCTGGCGTCCAAACAATAAATCCAGGTAACGGTTAACAATGTCTCTGGGCTCACCTACCTGGAGCAGCGAACCGGCATCAAGCAGAACCGCTCGATCGCAGTGCGTGACGACTTGTTCGGTCGCATGGGTGACGAGCAAAATGCTGGTGCCATTCTCTTTCAGTGTCCTGAGCCGGGCAAAACACTTTGCCTGGAATCGCGCATCTCCAACTGCCAGCGCCTCATCCACCACCAAAATATCGGGCTCAAGTTGCGCCTGCACTGAGAACGCGAGCCGCAAACGCATGCCACTGGAGTAGGTTTTCACGGGCTGATCAATAAACGCGTCAACACCCGCGAAGTCAACGATCTCATCAAAACGCCGCGCAATTTCTTCCTCTGGCATGCCGAGAACTGCGCCGTTCAGGAAAACATTCTCGCGTCCGGTGAACTCAGGATTAAACGCCGAGCCCAGTTCGAGCAGCGCTGCGATCCGACCTTCGGTATGCACGGAACCAGCCGTGGGGGACAAGGTGCCACAAATCATTTGTAGCAAGGTCGACTTGCCGCTGCCATTGCGACCGACAATGCCGACAGATTGACCTCGCTCAATGTTGAAACTCACATCGCGGAGCGCCCAGAACTCGCGAAAGTACTTTTTGCCTGGGCGACCGAGCGAGCGGCGAAGTCGATTGAAAATCGGTTGCTTGAGCCGGGCCGATGGCGTGTCCCAGATCTGGTAGCACTTGGACAGGCCATCAACCGAGATGATCGGTGATGATGAAGTCTCGGTAGGTGTCACTTTAGAGGACATCCGCAAAACCCCGGCGAACCCGCTGGAACCATGCAAAGCCTCCCCAGGCCATAAGGCAGGCCACCACCATCAGGATCGCCAGCACATCAAAATCCGGGTGTTCACCAAACAGCAAGACTTTGCGCCCCTGCTCGATGATTAATGCCATTGGATTGAGCGCCAACCAAAAGCGCAGATTCTCCGGCAGTGCAGACAAGGGGTAGAACACCGCCGAGATGAACAACATGACGCGCGTAAACACATTGGTTAGCTGGCCGATGTCTCGCAGGTAAACACCCAGGCCTGCGAGGAACCAGGAGAAACCAAGTGTGCCAAGGACAAGCGGCAACAAAACCAGCGGCAGATAAAGCGCCATCCAATCCAAGCCATAGCCGCGAATAAGTTGCACGGCCACCAGCATGACCAGACTGACAGCAGCCTGAAACAGAGCGGCGCCGAGCGTGACACCGGGCAATATCTCAAGCGGAAAGACGACCTTCTTGACGAAATTCACATTACTGATGATGAGAGTCGGCGCCCGCGATACACAGTCGGCCATGAGGTTGTGCATGATCAGTCCAACGAACAGGATGATCGCAAAATCGGCGCGCGACTCATCAACATCCTGCCCCCATCTAGCCTTGAACACAATCGCGAAGACAAAGGTGTAGACCGCCAGCATCAGGAGCGGATTCAGGAATGACCAGGCCAGGCCAATAATTGAGCCACGGTAGCGGCCAATCACGTCGCGGCGGGCCATTTGCCAAAGCAACGCACGCGAGCGCCACAGGCTCGCAAAACCTTCAAGCGGGCTCGTGCGGTAGTGATGACCTTGAGGTGAACTGCTCTGCGGCAAAGTGAGGTTCCTGGGCCTGGTGATCTGCCTGCATTGCTGATTCGTTCGCAGCTTTGGTCACACTTTGACCACTCTCTGGCCACTTGCAGGCAGCCAAAATACGGCCACATTCGGTCGCCGCAGCCCGCTAACCGACTCAGTTAAAGGACCCCGGCAGTTTAACACTCGCGCCTCGGCCGTCAGAGGGCTTCGGGTAGAATCTTCCCGACTTCCTGCCAGGTGATTCCTCTGAATTCTATTTACAACAGGCCGCCCGATGAACGCTACTTCGTGCGTGGCGAGCCCAGCGCATTTGTCTATTCCGACGGCAGCGAACAGGAACACCAACTATGCGAAATACTGAAGGGGCTCTCCGATGTGAGTACCTTTTCAGAAGAGTTGCGCGCAAGCGTGACAGACTGGGCCAGTGAATATCACTTCAATCGCGCGAGACACTGTCTGCTGCGTCCACTTGGCATTCAGGCAGGTGATCGAGTATTAGAGCTTGGCTGTGGCTGCGGCGGCATTACCCGCTACCTCGGCGAAATCGGCGCGCAGGTGACCTCAGTAGAAGGCAGCCCGGCCCGAGCACGTGTCGCAGCCGAGCGCTGTCGTGATTTGTCCAATGTGCAGGTCGTGGTCGATAACCTGTTGAACTTTGAATCGAGCGAGCCCTACGACTGGGTTCTGATTATCGGCGTGCTGGAGTACTCGCCCATCTATGGCGATCCGCCCGATCCGGTTAATCACTATCTCCGTTCGGCCGCCAGGCACATGGCCGACGATGCCCGGCTGGTGGTCGCTATTGAAAACAAGTTCGGGCTTAAGTACTTTAATGGCTGCGAAGAAGACCATCTAGGTGTGCCCTTCCTTGGCGTGCAAGGTCTGTACCCGCCAGATGGACCACGCACCTTTGGCCGGCAGGAATTGTCACGCCATCTCAGCCGTGCCGGTCTGGCTCATCAGCGTTTTCTGTTTCCGTTTCCGGACTACAAGCTCCCTGACCTGATTATTGACGAGCGCGCCTTCAGTCTGCCTGAACTCAATGTCGCCGACCTGCTCGCGCGTGCGCATGCCAGAGACTACAGTGGCAATCAATTGCGCGAGTTCGATGATGCGCTGGTGTGGTCGGGACTTGCCGAGAACGGCCTGGTAAGCGAGATGAGCAATTCGTTTCTCGTTATCAGCAGTGCCCAGCCCTTACCCACCCCGGCTGGTCCACTCGCAGCCAGTTATGGCATCCGCGGACGCCGGGCTGACTATTGCACGGAGACAAGTTTTTCAGCGGCAAGACAGGGTGATGATCCACTCGTCAGCGTGTCAAAGACTTCACTGGCACCGCCTGCCGAACCACCGTTTTGCACACTCCCAAATGGCTGGCAGGTTAGCCAGCAAACTGGCGCAGAGGCTTACAGTCAGGGAAGTCTTTTGTCATGGCCTTTGCTACACGCGCGCGCCGATGATCAGCCTCTGTCTACGGTCGTCAAAACACTCGAACCATGGCTTGCTTTCTTACTTCGCCATGCCAATGGAGACCCAACGGAGATAAGCAGTTGCTCGTTGCCAGCACAGTTCATTGACTGCACGCCTTTCAATCTGATTCAAACAGCAAACGGCCTTGTCTATATTGATCAGGAATGGAGGCTCGACCGCGACGTACCATTGGCCTGGGTTTTGTGCCGCGGCGTTGCGAATGCACTGGGCAAAGGCGTGGTGCCAAGCCATGCCGCCTTGTCAATTGGACAAGTTGTTCAGGCTCTCGCCATGAGCCGGCAGATTGCGATTGAAAACGATCAGATCGACGCTTGGCTTGAACTGGAAAATGATTTTCAACAAGCCCTAACAAACAACCGACCTTCTCTGAACGGGCAGCACTGCCCGGGAAGTACGACAGTGCCGGTCAGACGTGAGTTATCAGGCGCCCTTAGCCGACTGAATATTGGGTCGAAGGCGGCGCGCCGGCGCAATGGGGTTGCCCTGATCACACATGAACTTGTGTCAGCCACCACTAAGTTCGAAGATCAACGGTCAAAGCTCAAGCAGGCGCGACAGCAACTGGAAAGCACAAAGCAGCAACTTGCTGCGTCTCAAAGAACCGTTGGCGAAATGCGCCGCTCCAGTTCATGGCGGCTGACCCGGCCCGTGCGAGCACTGAGCCGTCTGTTCAAACGCAGTCGCTAACGCCGGCCCGTATGCATTGCGTGCGATTTAATATCCACGCAACCGACCACGCACACGTCGCAAAACATCAACAACAGCCGCAGGCGAGCGCCGCGCGAGCGCCCGTGCTGCAAAACTCATGCGCTGGCGCATCACCGCACCAGGCACTTCCGGCGCGAGCTTGGGAACGGGCTTCATGCCAGTGAAGCGTCTGAAGGGCGGCACCCAGGTCTTGTTGAGCGACGCGAAATTGTCAGGCGCAGGCAAACCCAGCCACGCTGGCAATTGAGGCGAAACATTGCCCTTCTCCACTTCACCGTATAAAAAGTCTTTGCTGATAAACCCGAGGTCTACCGCCTCGCGGCAATGGTCGTACCAAATGTGTCCATTCTTGTTCGCGTGGCTGACCCAGGGCTGGGTCGGCATATCCGTATAGTGGATCAGATTGGTTTTGTCAGCCTCAAACTTTTCCAGCGAGTTCCAGGTTTCCGGTAGCAAGGGTGCCAGTTTTTCAGGCGGTGTGATGCAGAGTTTTTGCATCAGGCCTACATAGTCGTAGTCGCCGTTGTCCATACCAGCAATGATCTTGTTGACATCCCAGTCCAGGCCGGCGCAGTCGAGCAACATCACACTAAATTGCGGCACTCGAGCGCTGCCGGTGGTTTGCTCTGAGTAGAGCACATGGTGCCCTTGCATATCGGTTTGCCAAAGACGTGCGATATCGGTGAACACGAGCATGTCTGCATCCAAGTAGATGCCTCTGCCTGTCCAGTTGCAAAGCTGCGGAATTCGAAAGCGTGAGAATGAAAAGCCAGTGCGAGACCGGTTAGCCTCATCGGCCGGGACGGGCACACCGGTATCGTCGATAAGCTGCACTTCAACCGTCATGCTCGCATGCTTCTTAATGCTGTACTCGAGCACTTTCAAACCTGCGACCTGCGCCTCGTCAGACCCAACAAACACCTTGATGGGGCTCTTGGCTGTCCAGGGCGCGTAGTCGATACCGGTTTCCAGGATGGTGGTGGCTATCTGACGAAACTGACCGTCAAAATTTGCATGACCATTGGCCAGTCGGGTTTTGTCATTGAGATCGGCGAAAGACCCGGAGTACTGGTTACCCCCATCGACACCCAGACTGCGAACCTTGCGTGCCCCCGCAATTGCCAATGCATTAAGCGCTGCCTCTGCGCTAAAAAATTTGACTTTGACAAGCGGGGAGTCGTAGTAGCGCTTGACCGTGCTGGATAAGTTGTAGCCGACAAGCCGCCCCTGCTCGGCAAGCTTGGCAAGCACTGGCACCTCGCCAGCATAGTCTGCGAGAGTCTTCGAGGAAGGTTTGTGATCTTCGTGTGGGTGATAAGGCATCAGCAAGATGCCAGCATGCTGGTCAATCGCGTCGGCACAATCAATCACGACGTCAATATCAATAATGTGCGCGACATCGGCAGGGCGCTCACGGATCACATGATTAAGCGTGCAGATACGGTAGTCATCTGCATTGACTTCCGACAGATGTGAAAAGCTCGGTCCTTTGCCAAGCAATAGCCAGGGCCTGTCCGCCGCATCAAAGCTGCCAGCCCATTGCATTAAGTCAAGCACTTTATCCATTGGCGAGAACGCTCTTCAGTTTTGATATCAAACGCTGCCACAAGGGCCGACCGCCAATGGCGGAGGCTGCCGATTGAACAATGCGCTTACCATGCTGGCTGGCGCCCTCACTCATATGGTCATCGATACCCAGTTGAAACTGACCCAGAGTTGCTATCTCGGGGAACCGTTCGCGGAGAATAATCTTTTGCATTAGCTCATCCGTTGCGCCGCGACTGGTGCCTGGTTTATGGCACACGCGAAGCCAGCCCAGATTGATGTGAGTCAAGCCAGCACGCCGCCCACGCAAGCAAAAATCAACATCGTTCAGGCCGATAGGAAAGGCCTGTTCGTCAAAACCACCAAGACTCAGATAACGATCTTTTTTCATCGCAAAGCAGGCGCCCGTGTTGCCGGCAACCTCACGTAGAGCACTACTCAAAATCGGATCTCGGCTTTCATCAAATCCTGATTCAAAATCATATCCGGTGCGCAGGCGTGGCCTCAGCCCCCCACAGACGACACCACCCAATTCATCAACGATTTGAACGCCGACGGTGCCAACACCCGGTAAGGCAGCCCAGCGAATCAGCTCGGCAATGGCGTCAAGGCTTTGCAGATACGCGTCGTTGTTAAGGATTACGACAGTATCAAACGAGGCTTCTCTAACGCCCAAGTTGCATTGTCGGCTATGACTAAAGCCCCAGGGGTAGTCGATGATGCGAATCTGCAGCGAATCAGTAAATTCTTGTAAGCCCAAATTCAGATCTGCAAGCGACTGGGCGCTCGACCCATTGTTGATCAGCAAGACCTCGATCGCCGCGCAGCCGCGCTGAACACTCAGCCCTTTGACCGCTTTCAGGGTCTCGGGCACGTAGTCCCGAAACGGGACTACGACACTCACGGACAGCGGTTGCGCGGGCGTGGGAGGCACAAGCACTGACATGTCCAGCCGCGGTTCGAGGGCAGATGCTTGCGGCGAGTCGGTGGTGGACTCTCTGAGCTGCCAAGGTGATTCCGTCAAGCTGGCCGCGAGCGACTGCAGTGCAGCCAGGGGAGCCGTCTCCAATGCCCATGGCTTTACCAGCGGCTCATCCGCCGATGCTGTCGCACTCAAAGTCTCTGGATGATGGCACCAGTTCGAGCGGTGCTCACTGGCGAGCCAAAGCGTAAGCGCCTGGTTTGATCCAGAAAGAAAAGCGGTCAGGGCTTCTTCGGGGGCCGTTTTCAGCAGTGCCGCCCTGACGGCGATTGCCCGGCCGACATAGTCCCCGCCAAGCAAGCTGATCACAGAGCAACCTGGCTTACGAACAAATCGCAAATGACCACTTGTTCGATGAACTGTATTCCATGACCAGGCGGCGGGATACGGGTCCGCAGAGGACTGTGCGGTATCGCGCAAGGCCAGCGCAGTTGCCAGCGCCGGATGGAATTCGTCGCCTTGCCCGGCCAGCAAGACCAGGTCATGGGGAGGTACGGCCATCAGCCAATCGCTTAACTGCGGACCATCCTGCAGGGAGAACGACTCACAAGGCGCGTGTGGATGACTTTGGAGACGCCAACTATCAACGCAAGCCTGGCGCGCGGTCGGATCGTCTCCCAGCACAAGCAGATGAACCGCCGGCACCGGTCTTTTGTCGCGCAAACAGGCTAGAAGTGCATCACGCTCTCCGGCAAGCCGTTTGTAAACTCGCGCAGGCTGAATGCCTCGGCGTTTAAGATCCCAGGGGCCATCGATCAGCAGGGATTCACACGATTTCAGTGAAGCGATGTAATCAACAGTGGACATCAGGCCCGCCATGGAAATATCCGCATGCGTCGGTGCACTCATGGCTGCGTATCCCCTGAATCATGTCCGGCCAGCCTGCGCATCACGCCACGCCGGGCCTCTTGCAAACGTTTGTTGACCAAACCCGCAAACTGACGCGGCCGGCGCAACATGCGCAGCGCATCCAATAGTCCTGCGCGTCGGGGAGACCTCAGACCATGCACAAACGGCCCGCCCGGATAAGCCCGGTGCCACTCAAGATGCCGAATAAAACTGAAGGGTTCGGCGCTCACCTGCTCCAATCGACCACCGGCTGCTTCTACTGCGCGCGATGTCCCAATCTCGGCACCGATGCATTCGCCAAAGTCTTCGCCAATCGCAAACCCATCAATTCGCTCCAGCCACGGCCTTTGCGCATACCAGACCAGCGACCGTAAGTGACGAGCTGTTCGGCCCGGATGAATGCCGTGTCGGCGCATAAACGCCAGGTAAATATCGATGCGATTCGCCTGCTGACCGTTAAGTTGGTGGCCAGGCATATCGGTTTGACCGTGCGTCTGTCGCAAATCGGCCCAGGGGCGATCCCAGGCAGGATTGAGGCTTTCGCCCGTTAGCGCAGCGCCTGCCTGCCCCCAGCGCGCAAATTCAAGCAACCAGCCCGGCCGCGTGATCAGACACTCATCCTGCAGAAACAGAAAACCATCGGCCTGCGGGCACTGCCGCCAGCCGTGATCCCACGCGCCAATGTTCATACCTTTATTGGCCCGCTCAACCACGCGCAGGCCCTCAACTTCAGGCAAATCAAGGGGCTGGTCGTCGTCACGGTTAATGACCAATAACAACTCATATGGCAGGCCGGCATCATGCGCTTTCATTGAGTTAAACAGGGCTTGGAGTGGCTCAAGCGGGCGCTGGTCATACAGAGATATCACCACCGTCTGAGGTCCGAACGCTTCGGGCTCGTCTGCCGGGAGCGTCATGACAGCAGAGGCGCAAAACACGCCTGCCATTGGCGACCGACAGCGCTTAAGCTAAAGGTCTTTTCAACCAGCGACCTGCCAAGCTGCACATCGCGCTCAGCCTGCTCGGGCGAAGCCAGATAGACGGAAAGGCCCGTGGCAGGGTCATCCGTCCATACCGCGCCGGCTAGCGGCTCGAGCGCAGAGGTGGGTGTGGCAACGACCGGTACGCCAGCACAGATCGACATCACAGAACGATTTGCCGATTTGCCGATTGAAAATGCATCAAGGCTATTCGGCACAATCGTGACATCTGCGGCCTGAAGTGCCTGCGCCAATGCGCCTGGAGACCACTCGATGTATTGAGTGGGCATTGCCAGCGGCGCAATCAGTTGGTCAAATCTAGGCCTGTGGTTACTGACAACCAGCAGGCCCGCATTGTGCGCTTTTGAGGCCGATTCCAGCGCGGCCTGGAATCTCAAAATGTCGTTGAGACCGTGATCGCCGTGCTCGCTGCCGTGGTTGCCGAACCAAATGATCGTTTTGTTGGTTAACGGTGTCACATGATCACCAACACCCGGACCAGCGCTAATCCCGCTGGCATTCGAAATTGATCGATGCGATAAACGTCTGAACTGATCCATCAGCCAGATGCGGGCACTGGCCACTACGGGTTTGAGCGCAACACGGGCAGTGCCGGGCGCCGACAACGGCACATCCAGCAAGGCCTTTTGCTGGCGCACCAACGCCTCGTCCTCGACACTATCCGGAACCACACACACCTGAGCCGATCGACCCACATGCTCGCGGATGAGCTGCGCCATGGGTTCGGTGGTGCAAGTAATGAGGCTGGCAACACCCGCCATCTGTAAGAATGCGTCAGCTGGCCGGGGCTTACTGTTCGCCCCATAGGCCGGCAGAAAAATATTGTCACAAAGATCGAGCGCGATCGGTACGCCTCGCTCGTGAGCCGTTTGGGCGGCGGCCACATCGACCGCGCCAAACGCTTTGGAAAACACCACGAGGTCTGCCTGATCCCAGGGCATTGGGCTGGCCTTATCAGCGATGAGAGACCGGAAACCGTGCGTTTGCAGTGACAAAGCAGGTAACAGCGCACGATATCGAACGCTGGCCAGCGCCAGTGAGCGGCGGGCTACCCGCCAAACAATCGTCTTCACAAAGATAAGGTTTTAACCAGTTTTCAGCCTGTGTATCGACGCAATTCGAATTGATTGCGAGCCAGATCGTACCTTACCGGCTCGCGGTGGCTGACCTCGGATGCGTACAATATGGTCTTGTCTACCGTTACCCCCTTCGGATCCAAGTATATGGCCGCTCAATTGATTCGTGACTCGCTTTCAGACACTGCGGGGTTGTTCGCCAAACTGGCAACAGATGACGCGATGGCACAAACGATCACGGACATTGCCGAGCGTTGCATCATTGCGCTGAAAAGCGGTAACAAAATCCTGTTTGCGGGCAATGGGGGCAGTGCAGCAGACTCACAGCATCTGGCGGCCGAACTGGTCGGGCGGTTTGGCTATGACCGGCCTGGCCTTGCAGCAATCGCCCTGACGACCGACACGTCCATCCTGACGGCTGTGGGTAACGACTACGGCTACGAACAAATATTTGCCCGGCAGGTACAGGCACTGGGGCAAACCGGTGACATCCTGATTGGTTACTCGACCTCCGGTAATTCCGCGAATGTTCTCGCTGCGTTCGACGCCGCCCACGACATCGGCATCACCCGAGTTGGCATGACCGGTAACAAAGGCGGACTCATCTGCGGAAAGTCAGACTGCCTCGTCGAAGTCCCATCTCCCAATACCGCCCGCATTCAGGAAGCGCATATTGCGATCGGGCACATCATTTGTGACCTGATCGAGCAAACACTGTTTCCAGCCGGCGCGTGAATCAAACCGGCTCTGACATGGCGCCACCAGCCCAGATTGCGGTTTTAATCGTTACCTGGAATCCTGGCGAAGAGCTCATGGCAGCAGTCGCTTCTGCGATGAACCAACTAACCGATGATGGGCAGGTAATCATCTGGGATAACGCCAGCGACCCATCGTGTGAACCCCTCTTTGAACGCCTGTTGCTCACTTTTCCAGCGGGGCTGAGCATTCACCGCAGTACTGAAAACCTTGGCTTTGCAGGCGGTAATAATGCGGCTGCCCTGCATGCCAGTGAGGCCGACTACCTGCTATTGCTTAACCCCGACGCAGCGCTGCAGCCGGGCTGCCTCGACGAAATGGTCACCGTCATTCGTGCACAACCCGATGCTGCAGCCGTCGGTTGCACCCAACTCGATGGCGCCGGACAGGCGATTGACGGACTTGGGGATGTTTATCACGCTAGCGGTCACGCCTGGCGACAGGGACATGGCAAACCGGTTGACGCCGGCCTGCCGGGCGAGCCGGTCTCACCCAGCTTCGGGCCCTGTGGCGCAGTCTCTCTGTACCGCGCAACAGCGTTTCGTGACGCCGGCGGCTTCGATGCCGACTTTTTCTGTTTCTTCGAAGATGTCGACCTGGCGTTTCGCCTACGCTTGCTAGGCTGGCGGTTTTATCAGGCCAACCGTGCGATCGCCCATCACATCGGCGGTACCAGTGCGACACCGGGTAGTCCCATGGCGGCTTACTACGGTCACCGAAACATGACACTCACTTTTCTCAAGGACATGCCCATCTGCTTGCTGATTGCCATGCTTCCTTTACACCTGCTGGTGAGTGCCGGCGCCCTGCTTCGCTACAGCCTGCGCGGCCAGCCCGGGGTCATTTTGCGAGCCAAACGCGACGCCGTCACCGCGCTGCCGTCAATCCTGGCCAAGCGTTCAGAACTTATGCGCAAACGCGTGGCCGGCACGGCGCAAATCTGGCGCTGGTTAGACAAATCACCGCTCGCCAGGGCACGCCTGGGCATATGAAGTCGCCCATCGGCTTATCAGTGTCGATTGTGAGTTACTTTCACGATCTGCCGATTTTGTCGGCAACCCTCGATTCGCTGTTACTCGCGCTTCGCCAACTCAGCCAGACGATGCCCCTGACTGCCGTGGTGGTGGTGGTGGACAATTCCGAGCAAGGTTGCGATGCCGACCGGCTGAAAGCCTGGCTGGCAACGCGCGACGAAAGCGATAAAAGCAACGATCAAGCCGTTGGAATCCGCCTGCATGTCAGCCATATCAATGACGGCTATGGCGCGGGAAACAATCGCGGCCAGACCAATGCCAATAGCGTCGAAGCGTCTCAAGGTTGGTCTACTCGACTGACTGACATACCTGCCGAACATCGATGGGTGCTGATCCTGAACCCCGATGTCATCCTCGCAGAAGATGCCTTACTCGCCGGCATTCAGTGTCTGCAGCAGAATCCGGCAAGCAGCATGTTGAGCCCGCGAGCCGTTGACGAGAACGGAAAAGACCTATTTCTTGCCCACCGTTACCCGAGCTGGCGGGTGCTTGGCTTGCGAGCCCTTGCTCCGGGGATCGCCATCTCTGGCAAACCCGCCTGGGCAAGCGCGCTCATGCATCGCTATGAATGCCGTGACTTACCTCCGGATCAAATGCATACCGAGACTGTCTGTGCCAGCGGCTGCTTTATGTTGATGGCCTACACCGCGTGGCGCGAGTCCGGCGGATTCGATGAACGTTTCTTTCTTTACTTTGAAGACTATGACTTAAGTTGCCGCTTGCTGGCACTTGGCCCGGTCACTTATGCGCCATCCGTTAGGATCCAACACGCCGGCGGCCAGGCCGCGAGCAAACAGGGCCGGCATCGACAATGGTTTATCAGCTCAGCCATGCGATTCTTTCGATACAACGGATGGCCAGCGCGCCGACGCCGGCCCAACCCCGCCAGCTTGTTAGGCAAGCAGGCGCACGAGGTTTGAGCATGCGTTGCCTGGTGACGGGTGCGGGCGGCTTTGTGGGTCGCGCGCTCACCAAGGCCCTGACTGATGCGGGTCACCAGGTCAGAGCGGTTGTTCGGCAGCCCGGCTTTCGGTCAGTCGACAGCGCACTGACCGGCGCGGCCCTCGATCACGTCGTAGGTGATTTGACCGAAGCGACTGATGAGATTTTTGCCGAGTGGCTGGCAGAGATCGACACGGTCTTTCATTTGGCTGCCCGCACACATCAACACAATGCGCCGCCCGCCGCCTATGAGCAACTCAATGTTGGCGTCACTGAGCGACTGGCCCATGCATCAGTTGTTGCCCGGGTTGGCCATTTTGTATTTGTCAGTTCCGTCAAAGCCGTTGGCGAGGAAACCCACGACACGCCATTTAGCCCGGAAACACCCGAGCATCCACAAGACGCCTACGGCAGAACCAAGCTATCGGCCGAGCGGCAATTACGCGCCATCAGCGACCAATCCGCTCTGCCAATCAGCATCGTCAGACCACCGCTTGTGTATGGATCAGGCGCCCTGGGGAATCTCGCCAGCCTGGTTCGGATTATTCAGCGGGGCGTGCCACTCCCTTTGCGCTCCGTTGATAATCAACGGTCGATGATTAGTCGAGACAACCTGGTTGACCTGCTTGTCACACTGACTGACCGGCCGCTCAATCGCGTGGCCTTGCCTGCAGATGTTCATCTTTCGACTCCGCAACTGATTGAAGTGATCGCCAGGAGCCTCAATCAGCCTTCGCGAATATTCAGCGTCCCGCCAACCTTGCTCGAATTGGCGGGCCAACTCGCCGGCCAATCCGAGAAAGCGCGGCGACTAACACGCTCGCTAGTTGTGACCGATCCGTGGTTAACGCAACAATTTGCATGGCGCCCGCCACACAATCCTGAGGCAGCCCTCAGAAAGATGGTCATAGACGTTGGCGCAAGCCCCCAGCGATGATGGGCGAAACGAGCACATCCGGCCTGTTCACTACGCTCTTTGCATTCGGACTTGCCGCCGCCCTTTGCGCAGGCCTGATCTGGTGGGCACTCAAACGCAAGCGCTTTGCTGGCTTGCTAGACCAGCCGAACAATCGCTCCCTGCATAGCCGGGCGGTGCCACGTATCGGTGGTTGGTTAATGATGCTGGCTGTCGGCTGCACCTTGATTCTCATCGGCATCGTAACGAGCGTGACAAACCGCTGCGAGCTACTTTTAGCCTGCCTCTGGCCAGCCTTGCCCCTTAGCGATGCCGTTGTCGCGACGGGTGCGCTTCTGACCGGTGCCATCGTATTGACCTGGCTCGGTCGACTTGATGATCGAGGTTCCTTGTCCGTGCTGCCTCGCTTGCTGATTCACCTGCTATGCGCGGCTCTGGTCGCGTTCGCCGTTTCGCCCACCGCCGGGTCGATCTTGAGTACAGCTGTCGGGCTACCCGCGCTGCTCTCAGGGCAAGTCGTCACTATCGCCGTGTTCTTTGTGATAACCCTAGGTGTTACATGGCTCACGAACCTGTATAACTTTATGGACGGCGCTAACGGGCTGGCCGGCCTCATGACACTGATTGGCTTCGGCACTTATGCCTATCTCGCGCCGCCTGGCTCTGGTCTGGCATTGCTCAGCGCTGCCTGCGCTGGCGCAGCCCTGGGATTCCTACTGTTTAACTGGGACCCTGCCCGCCTGTTCATGGGCGATGCCGGCTCAATTCCGCTGGGATTTCTGGCCGGTGCTATCGGTCTGACGGGCGCCCGATCGGGCTATTGGGGCTGGTTCGTGCCCATGGGTATTTTCCTGCCGTTTGTTTTTGATGCGAGCACCACGCTCGCTATCCGCGCCTGGCGCGGCGAGCGCCTGACGGCTGCTCACCGAACACATACCTACCAGATACTGGTGATGTCGGGGCTTGGGCACCACAGAACGGCCCTGTTGTACGGCGGATTTATGGTCATATGTTCTCTAACCAGTGCAACATCCAGTTACCTCAGTAATCCGGTCAAATGGGTTAGCTGGGCTGTCATAATAATTGCCATAGCTGGAATGGCAGTCGTCGTTCGGCGCAAGCGTCAGCACTAGTCTGTGCCGGGGTCGCGCCGATGCCATAGCAAACCTGACTGAATCAGAGGATTCTTAGCACTCAGCTTGGTGACTGACTGATGTCACGAACAATGCCATTCCCCCTGACCAAGGCGGGCAACGCCGTCCACGGACCTGATCTCTCTTGATGCGAATAAAACCCGATCCGCGCCGCTTCACCGCCATGGTCTTTGATGGTGCCTCGCTGGCGCTCGCCTGGCTGTTTTGCTTCGCTTTGGCCTGGGGCATGCGCGTGCCAGCTGATGCCGTGCCAGCGATGCTGACGGGACTGATCGTTGTTGTGCCGGTCTGCTTCATGACGTTTTCGGCGTTTGGTCTATATCGGGGTATCTGGCGTTATGCAAGCCTTCACGATCTTAAGCAGATCGGGCTCACCGTATTGCTGGGCACCCTGATCTCCACGGCTGTCCTGTTTGTCTGGAGCAGAGCCGATCTTATTCCGCGCGCGACCTTCGTGATGCACCCGATTGTTGTGCTCTTTCTTATGTTCGGCGGACGAATTGCTTACCGGTGGTGGAAGGAACAACGCTCTTGGTCAAAACATGCGCTCGAGGGAAAACCCGTTCTCATTCTTGGCGCTGACGATGCGAGCTTCCGGCTGATCTCAGAACTCGAGCACGTGCCCGCCTGGCAGGTGGTCGGCGTGCTGGATGACGCCCCCAAGAACATCGGTCGACGGGTTCTGGGCCATCGAATCACCGGGCGGTGGCAGGACCTACCGCGCATGGTCGCCTCAACCGGTGCTCGCCATGCGCTGCTGGCCGTTAAACACGCAGACCAGAAAACCCGCCGCCGCGCGTTTGATATCTGCGAAGCGGCAGGTGTGAAGCTGTTGATCGTGCCGCAACTAGATGACGTTATCTCCGAGCGGGTTCGCTTCAGCAGCATTCGTAATGTTGATGTTGACGATCTACTGGGCCGCGACTCTGTTCAGCTCGATACCGGCGGCTTGCGCCAGCTCATTTCAGACAAACCCATCCTGATTACAGGCGCTGGCGGATCAATTGGCTCCGAGTTGTGCACGCAGGTTGCGCGCTTTCGGCCTGCTGAGATTGTGCTGTTCGAGCAAAGTGAGTTTGCTCTGTATGAAGTGAGCGAGAAGCTCATCAAATCGCATCCCGATGTCAAAATCCACACCATTGTGGGCGACATCAAAGACAAGCGGGCCCTGTCGGCCGTCTTTGACCGGTTTGCTCCCGCCGTCGTCTTCCACGCTGCGGCCTACAAGCATGTGCCGCTCATGGAAACCACCAATGCATGGCAGGCGGTTCGTAACAATGCCCTTGGGACGGTTTGCCTCGTCGAGACGGCCAGTCGCTATCCGATTGAAAAAATCGTGTTTATTTCGTCGGATAAGGCAGTCAACCCAACCAGTGTGATGGGAGCAACCAAACGCCTCGCCGAGATGCTACTGCAACGGTGGGCTGAGCGTCACCCCGATGTTGAAACCGTTATCGTGCGCTTTGGCAATGTGCTTGGCTCGACCGGAAGTGTGGTGCCCAAGTTTCGACGACAAATAGAGCAAGGCGGCCCGATTACGATTACTCATCCCGAGATTAAGCGCTACTTTATGTCGGTTGGTGAGGCCACCCAGTTGGTCATGCAGGCAGCTCTAGTGGGCGACAGCGGCGACATCCTGGTATTGGAAATGGGTGAGCCCGTCAAAATCATCGATCTAGCGCACGACTTGATTCGTCTGTCTGGCCTGCCTGAAGACGGCATTCCGATTCACATCACGGGCCTTCGCCCAGGCGAGAAACTTTATGAAGAGTTACTCGCCGACGATGAGTCGACCATACCAACGCGACATCCTAAAGTTCGAGTTGCTCGCCCCGGCCCGTTGCCTGGCGCCAGTTGGGAGCAGCAGGTACGCGAATGGCTTGCGGGGACTGACCTTGTTAGCGACGATGATGTCCGCGTCGCACTCACGCGCTTTGTGCCTGAGTACACGCCATTTCAGGTACCGAACAATGTTGTGCCGCTCCGCCGTGCAGACCCAGTACGAGCGTCTGCCTGAACGTGCCATCGCAGTCGCCTGACTCATTGCCCAATATTTTTGCAGTTGGTGACATCCAAGGTTGCCATTCGAGCTTGCAGGCACTGCTTGAAAAAATTGCGCCGCTTGAGCCTGAGCAAATCTGGTTTGCCGGCGATCTCGTCAATAGAGGTCCGGACTCACTAGCCTGCTTAAGGACCATCATCGCCCTGGGTGACCGAGCAAAGTGCGTATTGGGCAACCATGACCTGCATTTGCTTGCGACCGCCGCGGGCGTGCGCAAGCCTGGCCGACGCGATACCCTTGCCGCCGTTCTTGAGGCCCCCGATGCTGATCAGTTGATTGGCTGGTTGAGGCATCAACCACTTGCACACTTTGCACACAACCATCTGCTGGTACACGCGGGCGTTTACCCAGATTGGCATGCAGACCAAACAGTTGCACTCTCCCGCGAGGTGGAGACCGTGCTATCAGGCCCCGACTGGGAGCATTTTCTAGCGAATATGTATGGCAACGAACCGGGCCAATGGGCAGAGTCGTTGACGGGCAATACGAGGCTGCGCGCAATCGTCAACGTGTTAACCCGGATGCGCTACGTGCATGACGATTATCGTTTGGACTTTGATTGTAAAGAGGGGCTCGAAACCAGTCCTGCTCATTTGACCCCCTGGTTTGACGTACTCGACAGGACAACCGCGCAAACGACGGTCGTCTTTGGCCACTGGTCAACGCTTGGGCTGATTCAACGCCCAAATTTGCTCGGGCTTGACACTGGTTGCGTCTGGGGCGGCTGCCTCACGGCCGTTAACCTCGCGTCGCGATCAGTCCTTCAGGTACCGTGTCCTCAAGTTCAAGATCCAACGCCTGCCTGAGCACATCGCGGGCCTGCGCCGCTACCTCATGGCGATGGGCCTCTTTGTCCGGGTGAATCGGAGCTAACACGGTGACCTTCGCAATGATTTGGGGATGGGCCACGATTTGCCACACAGACGACACAAAAGTTGTGTCGCCAATAAACAGGGGGACCTCACTGATAGCACCAACACCGTCAGGTGCTGCCGGGTCTGCTTCAAAGTATTGCAGCCCGACAGGTAAAACCGGGGTTTCCGTTCGAATCGCAGCCTGAATCAGGTTGCCATGAAATGGCAGGAGTGCCTGACCATCTGAAGTGGTTCCCTCAGGAAACACCGCCACCAGATCAGGCGCCTGTAAGTGATCGGCAATATCGTGCAAGACATGGTGAACGGATCGCCTTTTACCTCGCTCGATGAACAGCGTCCCAACCCTTTTGACCAAAACGCCGGCAAGTGGCCAGTCGCGGATCTCGGATTTGGCGACAAACCTCGCCGCCGCGCACCCGTTGATAACGAAGATATCAAGCCAGGACAAATGGTTGGCAAGCATCAGGTAACCCGTATCGGTTCCAATCGTGTGCCACTTAGGCGCGCCCGACTCGATCTTCACTTGCACGCGCACGCCACAGCAAATCAGTAAAACGCGCGACCAGCGTGCAATAACGGGCCGGCGACCCTGCCGATCAAGAAACGGGAACCAGAAGATCGTAATCGCCAGGCCGATAAACAGCATCGCAATCATTGCCGGAAAGCGCCATGCCCGACGCATGCCACGAGCCAGTACCGTCATTGAGCTGCCGTCGGCTCAGGCATCACGCGTCCGCTCATCACCGCAACATGGCCCCGCCCCACCAGTGACAGACCCGACCAAGGCGTCACCTGGCAATGGCTGTTCAAGGATGACTCATTGACCTGCCATTCGATGGCCGGATCATAGAGGGTGACATCGGCAGGCTCATCCGGCGCAAGACTGCCGCCTGGGCAACCCACGATCCGCGCGGCCTTACTCGTCACACTGGCTAACAAATCGGTGAGTGACGCACCCGAATCTCGCGCCCACTTCATGGTGAGTGGCAGCAAGAGTTCTATTGCCGTGGCACCCGGCTCAGTCTCTGCAAAGGGAAGATGCTTGTTTTCATCTGCGACTGGCGTGTGGTCTGAACACACGAGATCGACCGTGCCGTCTAACAAACCGGCCCGCAGCGCGTCTCTATCCCGCTGGCTGCGCAAAGGCGGATCAAGCCGGAAGCGACTATCAAAAAAACCAATGTCCAGGTCGATCAGGTGCAAGTGATTGACCGCGACATCAGCGCTAACACTTAGGCCCTCTGCCTTGGCCTGACGCACAAGCTCAACACCCGCCGCACTGGAGAGTCGGCAAAGATGCACACTCGCCCCCGTTTGGCGGACTAGATCAAAGATCGTGTGCAGCGCAATCGTTTCAGTGGAAACGGGAATCCCTGCCAAACCGAGCCGACTGGCTAACACCCCCCCGTGGGCCACGCCCCCTTCACCCAGCCAGGCATCTTGAGGATGCAACCAGACGGTGAAATTAAAGGTTGCCGCGTACTGCAACGCCCTGAGTAGCGTTTTGGTATTGCGAGGCAAACAAGTAGGCTGGCCAAAGCCAATACAGCCAGCCTCGGTTAGCTGGGCCATTTCGGTGATGACCTCACCTTCCAGCCCGACGGTCAGCGCACCCTGAGGATAGAGATGAGTCCCGTTGCGCTGTGAAGCCCTATGGCAGAGCATTTCCACCAGGCCTGGCTCATCCAGTGGCGGATCAGTATCCGGCGGACAGACCAGGCCACCAATACCGGCCTTCAACGCCGCGTGTAATTCAGAGTCAAGGTTTGCGCGATACTTCAGCCCGGGCTCGCGCAGCCTGGCCGAGGCGTCGATCAGCGCGGGCAACACCCAGCGCTCATGGGCGTCAATAGTCTGCTCAGCATTAAATCCGTCAGGCGCTTGGCCTGCCCCAATGATCTTGCCGTCTGCTATGTGCAGGTCAGTTACCGCATCCAGTTTTTGTGCGGGGTCGATGACCCGCCCGCCCACAATCGAGATTTTCGTCATATCAGTTGGCCACCAACATGCTCATGACTGCCATCCGCACAGCAATGCCAAAAGTCACCTGATTCAAAATGACAGCTTGTTCGCTATCGGCCACTTCCGACTCAATCTCAACGCCACGATTCATCGGCCCCGGATGCATCACGATGGCATCGGGTTTGGCGTAAGCGAGTTTGCTCGCAGTGAGACCATAGTGCTTGAAGTACTCTTTTGCAGAAGGCAGCAAAGCGCCCCGCATCCGCTCATTTTGAAGGCGCAGCATGATCACAACATCAACATCTTTCAACCCGGTAGCCATATCGGTATAAGGATGCACACCCATTTGCTGCAGAGATCCGGGCATAAGTGTGCGCGGGGCAATCACCCGAACCTCCGGCACACCAAGTGTGGTAAGCGCTTCAATGTTTGACCGAGCAACCCGCGAATGCAAAACATCCCCAACCAGTGCAACCCGCAAGCCGGTGAAGTCTTTCTTGAAATGACGAATGGTGTACATGTCGAGCAGTGCCTGCGTCGGATGCGCATGCCTGCCGTCGCCCGCATTGATGACGTGAACATCTCTGCCCCGAGTTCTGTTCAAGTGCTCTGCTATCAGAAACGGTGCCCCGCTCTGAGCATGGCGTACGACAAAGATGTCGGCATGCATAGCGGTTAGATTGTCTATCGTATCGAGCAGCGACTCTCCCTTGGATGTCGAAGAGGTGTTGATATTCAGATTTACAGTGTCAGCAGAAAGCCTGTTTGAGGCAATTTCAAAGGTCGTGCGCGTGCGGGTTGAGTTTTCAAAGAACAGGTTAAAAACCGATTTGCCGCGTAGCAATGGCACTTTTTTGACATCTCGATCTGACACACCAACAAAATTCTCAGCAGTATCAAGAATCTTGTGGATGAGTGAACTGGATAGTCCGTCAATGGTTAGCAGGTGAACTAGGTCACCTTGATCGCTTAACTGAGGATGGCGGCTGAGCATGGCAAGACGGGGGAAGAAAGGGAAGAAGGCGTAATCCGAAAGCAACAAGCGGGCCGGACGAACGCCTTCACGATGGGTTCGCGTCAGAAGGGTTTAACTCAAAGCTGAATTCGCCCGCTGGTGATTGAGCGAGTTGTACATTGTCATCAGTAGCGAGACTGACCGTACCACCACAGTGATCTGGCTGGACCGGCAAGTGCCGGCCTCCCCTGTCCAGCAGAATCGCGAGTTGAACCGTTCTGGGCCGGCCGTAGTCGAACAGTTCATTGAGCGCGGCCCGAATGGTTCGACCGGTATACAGAATGTCGTCAATAAGCAAAATATCGCGGCCATCAATGGACAACGGTAAGTGCGTGGCCTTCATCGTGGCTGGAAGTCCGCGACTGGCAAGGTCATCGCGATGGAAAGCGGAGGACAGAAAACCCAGCTCTAGATTCTCCGGGTGCGGATCGTCAGGCTCTGCCGCAGAGGTATTGTTGTCGACGATGCTCGCATCGCCCTGCCTCAAATCGGCCGCAAGACGGCTCGCCACCCAGGCACCGCCAGTGTGAATCCCCACCAGGAGAACCGGCTGACTCGCGACACACTCTTTAACCTGAGTCAGCAGTTTCTGGTAGGCGGCCTCGGCGTCAGGAAGTTGTGTAGTCATTTGGAAGTTGTGTGCTCATCCAAGTATTGTCTCAGGATTATTGACGCCGCGACGGCATCATCGTCAGCGGCTCGTTTCCCGCCGGCGTTCTCGCGCAATTCAGACTGAGCAGCCACACTCGAAAATCGCTCATCCACCAAGTGAACCGCCAGCCCATAGCGCCCCTGCAGCCGGTTGGCGAAGCGTACAGCGTGATTGGTCACGGGGATGACTGCACCTGATTCGCTCAGCGGCCGCCCTACAACGAGCAAGTCGGGCGACCAATGCGCGATGAGATCCCCCACTTGAGCAAAGAGCTGATCCTTGGATCGGTAGCGAATGATCGTCAGCGCAGTGGCAGAAGCCGCCACCGTGTTGCCCACAGCGACGCCAACCTTGGCTGTACCGTAGTCAAACCCCAACACGGTGAGGGTGTCGCCCATCACAACCCCGCTCATGCATGGCCGGCTGCACCATGCAGCAAAGTGGGATCGACCCCCAGTAAACCGAAGGCGGCGGCAAGGCGCTCCTCAAGAGACAGATCAAAAATTAGGCTGGCATTGGCCTGCACTGATAACCAGGCGTTCTGAGCCAGTTCGGCCTCAAGCTGGCCTGGCGCCCAACCCGCGTATCCCAATGTCACGACCACGTCTGAAGGACCTGTCTCGTGGGCCATTGCTTCCAGAATGTCACGCGAGGAAGTCAGCGACAGCTCTGGACCGATCTCGATCGTTGCCTGCCACTGGCCTGCTTCCCGGTGCAGTACAAATCCTCTGTCAGACTGGACAGGTCCGCCCGACAAGACTGGCTGTGCGGCAAGTTGCTTGTCCGGCAAAGTGAGATCAATGCGTTGAAACAGGCTGCCCAGATCGAACTGCATGGGGCGGTTTAGGATTAGCCCCATGGCGCCTTCGGCACTATGCTCAGCCAGCAAAATCAGGGTTTCGTCAAAGTTGGGATCGGCCATCCCCGGCATTGCCATCAAAAAGTGGTTAGCCAGATAGGCATGCTCAGAAGACGACTCATTACTCATGGGCTTGATTGTAAAGGGCCGCATCCCCCCGCACAATTGAAGGGATGATTTCCCCGCTAGCCCTTCCCCGGTAGCCCTCTAGGGTCGCCCCCTGCTCGGACCTCTCCAAATTGACATCAACCAAACCCCCCCCTGTTGAGACAGCGCTCGTCTGGCTTAGGCGCGACCTGCGCCTCGAAGACAACGCCGCGCTTGCCGCGGCGATAGCCACCGGAAAGCCGGTTTGTGTGGCATTTGTATTCGACCAAGATATTCTTCGTCCACTTCCGGCGCACGACAGACGGGTAGCGTTCATTCACCACGCCGTTCATGACCTTGATGAGCGCCTTCGCAAGTGGGGGGCTGGCGTTTATGTCCGGCACGGCAATGCTGCCAATGAAATCGTGAAACTCGCGCGCGAACTAAATGCGGGAACAGTTTTTGCGGCAAGTGACTATGAGCCTGCGGCCAAGCAACGCGATGAAGATGTCTCGCAAACACTTGCGACGCAAGATCGTTCGCTTGAGTTGGTAACCGATCAAACACTACATACCCCTGGCAGCATTCTGACTGGGGCCGGTAAGCCCTACACAGTCTTTACGCCCTTTAAGAAAAACTTTCTCTCTCAAACTACTGAGCAAACTTTCGCTGCCGCCCCGGCGTCATCAAGCGCCGTTCGCAAGGCCCTACTGACGGGACAAAAAGTGCCTGCAGTGCCAAGTCTGAAAAAGATTGGCTTTGAATCAGTTGATCTGGCCGCGCTTAGTCTTGAGCCAACAGAAGCGGGCGCTCAGCGAGCACTACAAGACTTTGCCGATCGCGTTGGCAGGTACGACGAGCAGCGCGACTACCCCGGCGTGCGAGGCCCTTCGTATCTTTCAATTCATCTTCGTTTTGGCACGGTATCAGTACGTGAATGCGCGCGCCTGGCTCAGCGAACCATGATGGCGGAACCCGCAGCAGCAAAGGGTGCGCAGGTCTGGTTGTCTGAACTCATCTGGCGCGACTTCTACTTTCAAATCCTGCATCACTTTCCACATGTGGTTGAGCGATCGTTTCGCCCCGAGTACGACAAGATTCAATGGGTACAGGATGAAGAGCTCTTTCAAGCCTGGTGCGAGGGTCAAACTGGTTACCCGCTGGTTGACGCAGCGATGGCACAAATCAATCAAACCGGCTACATGCACAATCGGCTGCGCATGATCGTGGCCTCATTTCTCACCAAGGATCTCGGCATCCATTGGCAGAAAGGCGAAGCGTATTTTGCTGAGAAGCTCAATGACTTTGATCTATCGGCCAACAATGGCGGTTGGCAATGGGCAGCCTCAAGCGGTTGTGATGCGCAGCCTTACTTCCGAATCTTTAATCCGGTCACCCAATCGCAGCGGTTTGATCCACGCGGTCGGTTTATCCGCCGATATCTGCCCGAGTTGGACGACTTGAGTGACAAACAGATTCACGCGCCGTGGCTAACCAGCGAAACTGAACTGGCTAGCAAAGGCATCGAACTAGGCAAGACCTACCCTTTGCCGGCGGTTGACCACGCCGCGGCTCGCAAAGAAACCCTTGAGCGGTATGCGGTTGTTAAGGCGCAAAAGTAGGTTTGCGAGGGAAGCAATGCCAACATTCAGGGTCACAATTGACGGTGTAAGCGCTGCCAACGCCACAAATGACGCTTTTGGGCTCCGATCTGCCTAACGCCGAGTTGCCGAGTTTTGGCAAGCGGAAGCCTATCCTTTCACACCGATCAGACTTTGGCGCTGACGCGGCGAATGTGAGAACATCGCCGATCTATTCCAATTGTTAACCATCACGAGGTCTCCCATGCCTGGATTGCTAGAAAACGTCGATCCTGACGGATTGCTTGAGTATTCGGTTGTCTACACCGACCGGGCAGTCAACCACATGTCCGGCCAGTTTCAATCCGCCATGCGGGACATTCATGAAACCTTGACGACTGTCTACGGCGCTGCTGAGGCGGTGGTCTTGCCTGGTAGTGGCACCTCTGGCATGGAGGCCGTGGCCAGACAGCTTGCTCACGATAAGCACTGCCTGGTCATTCGCAATGGCTGGTTCAGCTTTCGGTGGTCACAAATTCTGGAGCGTGGACGCATACCCGCTTCGCTGACCGTGATGAAAGGTCAGCCATTGGCGGGCGGTAGTCAATCACCTTTTCAACCCGCGCCGATAAACACGGTCGTCGCGGCGATCCGCAAAGAAAAGCCTGCGGTCGTGTTTGCCCCTCATGTGGAAACCTCAGCGGGCATGATGCTGCCAGATGACTATCTCAAAGCAATCGCCGAGGCAGTGCATGAAGTTGGTGGCCTGTTTGTACTCGATTGCATTGCGTCCGGCACTACCTGGGTGAACATGAAGGCGACCGGCGTTGATGTCATCATCAGCGCGCCCCAAAAGGGCTGGAGCGGCTCCCCTTGTGCAGGACTGGTCATGCTGAGCGAAAGCGCCGCCGCTGAGGTTCAGGAGACAGAAAGTAGTAGCTTTGCGCTTGACCTGAAGCAATGGCAGCAAATTATGCGCACCTACGTGAGTGGCAAACATGCCTATCATGCAACCTTGCCAACGGACGGTCTGATCTCGTTTCAAAAGATCATGCACGAGATCAAGGCGTTCGGGTTTGAGCGCGCCGCAGCCAAACAGTTGGAACTGGGTCAACGCGTGCGTGCCCTGCTTAGTGAGCACGGATTCATCAGCGTAGCTGCCGACGGCTTTCAGGCGTCAGGCGTTGTGGTCTGCTATACAGACGACACAGATCTGCACAATGGCAGCGCTTTTGGCAAACATGGTTTGCAAATCGCGGCGGGCGTCCCGCTACGTATCGATGAGCCCGACGACTACAAGTCGTTTCGCATTGGCTTGTTTGGGCTCGACAAGTTGATGGATGTTGATGCCGCTGTTGGTCGCTTTGAGAAAGCCCTTTCAGCTGTCACCGCTGAGCGAGTAGCGGCTGCAACAGGCGAGCAGCGAGCAGCCTAGCTTATTCGGTTTTATGCACTGGCCGCAGCACACCGATTCACTGTGGCTTCGGCCGGTGCGCCACCATCAACAGTCGCACAATTGCGCCCGCTTGCCTTGCTTTTATAGAGTGCCAAATCAGCTCGGACAATTGACTGATTGATCGGTGCGTTAAGGTCAACCAACGCAACACCGATGGAAATCGTCAGCAAGACAGATTGATTGGAAGCGCTTAGGGGGCTGGCCTCAACGCTTTTGAGCATTCGCTCGGCGGTTTGCTTGGCCTCGCGCAGACTACTTTCTGGCAGCATGACGAGAAACTCCTCGCCGCCCCAACGCGCCAGGACATCGGTCTCACGTAACGACAGACGAATCACTTCAGCAACGTGCTTGAGGGCCACATCACCAAGCTCGTGACCAAACTCGTCGTTCACTTTCTTGAAGTGATCAATATCAGCCAGCAATATCGCTATTTGCTGGCCCGCGCGACGCGCTCTTGCCGTTTCGTCGGCGGCACGTCTATTGAAGTGAGTTCGATTACTCACGCCGGTCAGCGAGTCAGTCATGGCTGTATCGAGAAGCTTTCTTTCTGCCCTTGCCACCAGATTCCGGTAGTTCGCCGTGAGCGCACAAAAGATCGCGAATACTGCCAGATAGTTGAACCAGGCGATCAGCTTGGTTGCCTCGAATGACAACGGCGCAAGTGGACCGTAAATGATCGCGATGCCCTCAAGCGTAAAGAACAAGCCAATGACTGCTCCCACCTGAAGCCATTCGCGGCGCTGAGCCGAGCTCGCCAGCACGCCCGGGATACACAGAAACAAGAAGAAATGTGCAGCACTCTCCGGGCCAAGAAGCAGGGTGCCGAAAATGACGTGAGTAATGACCTCAACCCAGATGATGGTCAGAACAAGCCGGTTGTACCTGAGGAGCAGTAGTCGATAACAAATGCCGTAAACCACAATGGCAAAACCGCTGTAGATCGCTAGAGGCGTCGATCCGAGCGCAAACAACAAACCCATCCAAAACAGGTTAATGCCCATCGTTATGAACATCATGCGCCTGAGCGTCAACCAGAACGCACTCCCGACGGTGCGCAACACATGGCCTGTGCGGGCGCTATCGTTGGAAACTGATGTGCTGGCTAGCTCAAGGGCCATTCATAGTCCGATGGAGAGATCGCTGGAAAAGACGTAAGCCCCTACAGCATCATTGTCAGTTAACCGGCAAACAAGCCATCGCTGATGAATTAAAGGCCTGACCCCCACTGGTCACTTCGTGACACGAGCACATCTGCAGGGGCAGACGATGCTCGAGCAGACACGACTTCAAGCTCATTCTCCTGTTTTTCAGTGATAGGCGATTGCCCGATCAAGAGGCAAAATCCCGCCTAATTGAAGTAAAGCAGCAGGGGACCAGCATGAAGCCGACGAGCACTTTCCATCGACAGATCAGGCTCACGGCTTGCGCCGGTAGTCTTGCCATCGTTCTGAGCGCCTGTGGTGGGGGTGGAGGCGGTACCGGCCCCGTTCAGAATGACCCGGTAGGCAGCAGTGACAGCGACGTCAGCCAGGGCGCAAGCGGCGTAACCAACGTGGGCAAGAACTGTCAGCCAGGCATTTTGTCGGGCTTCGGCGGCAACTTTGACGATTCACCGGTACTGGTACAGCGAGAAGGCGAGGAAGGCATTGGCGGTGAGGCCGATGGCGACGGCGGTGGTGGCTCAGATGGCATCGGCATGGGAGGTGCCCTGGGTCAGTTCGAGAACGTTCAGGTCTCGGTTGAATTTGCCTCGGGTGAGACCTTCGGACCCGTCGCGGTTGATCCGCAAAAAGGCATGGTGACGGTTGTTCCGTGTGGTTTGATGCCGCCCGCATTGGTAGTTTTCAGCGGCGAACCAGGCTCTGGCGCGCGCTATTTTGATGAAGCCCTTGAGCAATACGTGTCGTTTGAAGGCCGTAACCTGCGCACCATCGTGACCGATTTTCGACGCAATGCCGGCATCACAACGTTTACCGAAGCCATGGTCCGCCGGACTTTTCGCCTGGCGCCGGATACAGTTGACCCAGCCAGCAACGAGGGGTGGGCTAATGTTAGCCGCGTAGACCAGGCGCATGGTGAAGTCGCGGCGGAGGTGAATGATCAATTGCCGGGCGCCTACCGCCTGACCGACCTGCGCCGTCTACCAGTCATCCTGAATGATCGCAACTTCACTGAAGGCTCAGGTGTACTAAGCGACAACCAGAATGGGCGCTATGGCGCTGCGCTTGCGGGCCTTGCCCGTGTCGGTGGCGCCAACCTGGGTGAGGTGGCCGCACCTGCGCTAGAGATCAACGAACAACTCGCGCAAGACCTTGCCGACGGTGAGATCAACATGCGTGACGGCGACACGCCTGTGGCAGGCACCTCAGTACCCGCCTACACGGATGACCAGTTGTGGAGCCAACAGACCTTGGAAACCACTGAATCCGCGCAGCGTTCAGGCACCGGTGAGTTGGCTTCTACCCGTATTCCGCTGTCTGATATGTTGATCGACTACCCGAGCGGCGCCCAGGAGCGAGCCACGTTCTTTAGCGATGGCACGATGGTGTATGAAACCGCGAACTCGACGTGCCCTAATGGGCGCCGCGTGGACACCATTGAAAACGTTCAGCATGCCGCTTACTTCAATGCGATTGGGGCGAATGGTAAGAGCTATATATTCAACGATGACATTTCGACATGCCGGGGCCCCATCGAGGCGAGGTTCGACATCCCGGGGGTATCTCTTGTCAATATTGATGAACCCAACATTTCGCGAGCGACTGATGGAAAGTATTACGGTGCAATCGTCTTTCCAAGTCCGGTAGGCGAGTCGTATGGTTTCTATCCGATCGTATTTGACGCACCCATAGTGCCGGTCAAAGTGGCTGCCAACGATTTCTTTTTGTATTCACTCTCTGTCGATGGGCAGTTGTACCGCGAATCATTCAACGCGCAGACGAACGACTTCTTCGTTGACAATGCACGTAATGAACTGAGGACGCTTTCGGGGTCATCCAGGAGAATTGAGATTCCTGGGAAAGTTGTGCAGATCGGTTTTTCTGGTGGGACGCGTGAATTCTTCGCGCTAAACGATGCCAAAGAGGTTTACTGGGTGGACGTTCGCTCATCAACCGGTCGCCAGGACCCTAACATAGCGCCAACGATCACCAAGCTTGATCTAGCCGGGCCAGTTTGCTCGATCTCAAATGGATTGATCACGATTAGTTGCGATGGCTCCTATCATCAAAAGATCACCGGCGTCACTGACACGAGTGCTCCGGCTTACTTAGACCGCAACCCGTTCTTTATTCCCGGCGTCGGCGGCCTAAGTGTTTCCGACCAAATCCCTGCAGTGACGCCAATATGGCGAAGCACTGACGAATTCAAGGTACCTGAAGGCGCATCACTTCCCGATGTGTTCGATCTCAATGCGGTCTTGATCGGTGTCGATGGCACGGTTCGCAATTTAGATGGCACGCTGGTGTTGGCCCAGTAAAACGCTAGCCCTCCATCACGCCGGCGACGGTAAACCCGCCGTCGGCGCCCACGACATGGCCAGTGGTAAACGTGCAATCATCACTGGCCAAAAACGCAACGACCGCAGCAATCTCTGAAGGCTCGGCCAGACGCGCTAAGGGCGTTCGTGCTTTCACCAACGGCGCCGGCTCAGTCACGTTTCCGACTGCTCTGGTTCTGGTGGCACCTGGCGCAACCGCATTGACCAAAATGCCGTGCTCGGCGAGTTCAATCGCCATGGTTTGGGTCAGGTTGATGATGCCTGCCTTGCTTGCACCATACGCAGCGCGCCCACGCCCTCCAAAAATGCCGGAGTTTGACGAGATATTCACAATTCGGCCGCCCTGCCCCTGCTTTACCATCTGCCGCGCCGCAAGCTGACCGCAATAGAAAGTGCCATGAAGGTTTGTCTTTAATACCCGGTCAAACAAGGCGTCAGACATGTCTAAGAACGGCGCACGATCCACAATGCCGGCATTCGCCACCATGATATTCACCTGCCCCCAGGCGGACAGGGCAGCATCGACTATCGCCGCGACTGCCTCCCGGTCAGACACGTCAGCCGCGCACGCGATGGCGGCTCCGCCCGCGGCGATGATTTCGTTGGCAGTGATCTGGGCCGCCGCCAGATCTATGTCAGCGACTGCAACGCTTGCCCCCTCCTCTGCCAATCGGCGCGCGACCGCCGCCCCGATACCATGGGCGGCACCGGTGACAACCGCCACCTTTGATTCGAATCGTTTCATCTAGCACTCCAAGTCAGCAAGTTTGGGTGCATTGTAGACAGGCAATAAAAAAGACCGGAAGCGTTTGGGCCTCCGGTCTTTTTAACTAGCCAGTCAATGAAGCATTGGCCAGGGGTTCTTGATCAATGAATAGAACCACTCTTTTGCTGAGCCACATACCCATTTATCAAGCCGAGCAACTGAGTCTCATCGTAAGGCTTGCCAAGGTACTCGTTAACACCAAGTGACATGGCAAAGTTACGGTGCTTGTCAGCCGTCCGTGAGGTAATCATCACGACCGGGATGTTACGGAATCGAGCATCTTTGCGCAGCGCGCGGGTCAGATCGAAACCGTCCATCCGAGGCATCTCAACGTCAACCAGCATGACATCCGGAATGCGCTCTTCAAGCTGACGCAAGGCATCTACGCCGTCCTTGGCGAGCAAGACATCAAAGCTCTCGCGAACCAGGAAGCGCTGAGTGACCTTACGAACCGTCACGGAATCATCGACAACCATCACAGTGGCCGGGGCATCGGCCATACCAGCGGCCATACCGGCACGCATCGCTGCTTCCTGCTCACTTTCAGTCAACTGCGCTGCTAGCTGGCTGAAGTTGAGAATCAGCACAACGTCACCGTTACCCATGAGGGTGGCACCCGCGATACCGACGACTTTGCCGACCTGGATACCTACATTTTTGACGACAACTTCTTGAGACTTGCCTACTTCATCAGCATGAACCGCAATCCGCTGACCGCCAGATCTCAGAATCATCACCGGCGTGGCATGTTGTGCATTGACCTGCTGGTCGCCAGCATGCACCAGTGAACCTGCGTAGAACAAGGGTACCTGTTCGTCCTGCCAGGAAACTGCACGCTCGCCGTAAGCTTTGGCGAGCTGATCGGGATCCAGTTGTAGGACTTGCTCAACGTTAGCCGACGGTACTGCATAGCTACGCTCGCCAACGGTGACCAGCATGACCTGCTCAACCGCCATCGTTAATGGCAGGTGAACCATGAAGCGAGTCCCTTTGCGGGCGGTTGAGTCAACCTGCACTCGACCATTCAGCAAGGACACTTCGGACCGAACCACATCCATGCCCACACCGCGGCCTGAAATCTGATCGACACCTTCAGCGGTTGAGAACCCTGGCATGAAGATCAGGTCAGCCAACTTCTGGTCAGTGACCTTCTCCTTGGCACTTATCAGGTCACGTTCAACTGCCCGCTCCCGAATTGCGCCAAAGTTAAGGCCGCCACCATCATCGGTAAGCGTGATCATGATTTCGTTACCGTCTTGCATGATCTCCAGGCGAATATCACCAGCTTCCCGCTTGCCCGCTGCCTCACGAACTGCCGGCGCTTCGATACCGTGTGAGACGGCGTTTCGCAACAAGTGCTCAAGCGGCGCGACCATTTTCTCGAGAACGCCGCGATCCATCTGCACCACAGCGCCGCGAATATCAAGTGACACCCGCTTGCCAAGGCTCTTGGCAGCCTGTCGCACCACCCGATAGAGTCGGTCGCTAACGGTGCCAAACTGCACCATCCGAATACCCATCAGATTGTGCTGCAAACCGCGCAGCGTTTGACCCTGACGCGACAAGTCGCCCATCGCATCTTCGATAGCCCGGGTCGCATTAGCCTGAACCGTGCCGACGTCGTTTACTGACTCCGACATCATCCGTGTGAGTTCCTGGAATCGAGTGAACCGGTCGAATTCGAGTGGATCAAAGTCGCCGTTGTTTGATTCCGCATTGGCGTTGTGCGCCTGAATACGCATCTCGCCCTGCATCTCCAACTCACGAACATGAGCACGCAAACGGTTAACGTTCTCAGCCAGTTCGGTCATTGCCTGACGCAAACCACCCACCGAGTTATCCAGGCGCGAGCGGGCAATTGAAACCTCGCCAGCCTCATTCACCAGCTTGTCCAGCAACTCTGAACGCACCCGCACAACCGGGTTACCCTGAGCTGCACGGCCGGCTTCGGCGTCTGCACCAGCGCTATCAGCACCATCGGCAAGCGCTTGATCGGGCTGAGCAGTGTCTGCTTGAGAGCTATCGTCAGTCTGCGGCTTGAGCGACGGATCGCGAATGTACTCGAACTGCTCGCTAACAATGTCCTGCTCGGCCAGCAACTCTTCAATGAGTGAGACCGGCACGTCGTCCAATGCCATCGCTTCTTCGACACGGGTCTCCATATCATGAACCCGTTGACCCAAGACCATGGCGCCGGCCATGCGCGCACTACCTTTGACTGTGTGGAACTGACGCATGATCAACTGCTGAAGCTTGGCATCAGCAGGTGTCTTGAGCCAGGCACGCAGGTTCTCGTCGATCTGCGGTAGATACTCTTCGGCTTCAGCAACGAACAGTGGTAGGAGTTCATCATCGAACTCGTCCTGCACTTGTGGCAACTCATCCTCACGGACAGCCTTCTGGCTTGGTGCCGGCGTAGCCGACGCAACCGGCGCAACCGGCTGTTGAGCCATTTGCTCCCACCTTTGCATCAGAGCCTCAGCCGCCTCAACAGCCTCGGGCTGATCGGTTGGTTGCTGTTCGCCTACGAACTGATCAAGGGCTGCAAACAGCACGCCAACCAGCCTCGAATACTCGACTACATCAGCCTTTTCGATGCTGACAGGCGCAGCGATTTGAGCAACCAGGAATTGTTCGAGTGAGCTGGCCAAAGCGCTGACCAGATCGATTTGAACCAGTGCCGCACTACCCTTGAGCGAATGCATCGCCCGTCGGGCTGATTCATTGGCATCGCGAGAGACTTCCTCACACCACTGCTCAGCGTCCGGCACGAGGACAGCACGTAGCTGATTCACTTCGTCCGTAAACACCTTGAACAAGGGCCGACTGATCTCGCGCTCACCAATGATGACGACATCAGACGCAGGCTCTACAGGTTCTGCCGCTTCTGGCTGTTCTGCGTTCGCCTCAACTTCACCGTCAAATGCCGCGACCGTCTCAGCAGCCTCATGAACCGCTACTGATTCATCGCCATCTTCGACCTTATGTACGCTTACCTCAGGTTCGTTTACCTCAGGCTCGCTTGCCTCAAGCTCGTCAGCCTCAATTTCATCGGCATCAAGGGCAAGCGCCTCAGTGTCCAGAGCCTCAAGCGCATCAGCCTCGATGGCTTCAATAGATTCGAGCTCCTGCGCGGCCTGTTCGTCCGTTGCCTCGGGCTGATCGCCCATGATGATGTCATCAAGAGACGGCTCATCGATGCTCGCCTCAGCCGGCGAATCAGCAAACGCGTATGGCTCAACCAAATCAGCAGGCGGGAAGTCAACTACAGACTCAGAATCAGCGGAAGACTCTGACGGCATGTCATCAATAGATGGCAGGCTTGGAAGCTCAACCGGCATTGACTCCATCGCAGTCGAGTCAAACGCCTCGATTGCAGGCACATCAACGTCTGCCTCAGCCTCAGCTGACGCCTCCAATTCGAAACCAATGGCGTCGGTTGTCGGCGCTTCAGCGTCGGCAGACGACTCCGCTGAAGCCTCTGCCGTTGACTCAACAACGGCGGCTTCCAGCTCGAGATCTTCAACAGGTGAAAGCGGCTCCTCGAGGTCTGCCGCCGGCACCATTGAGGCGCCGGGGACTGCCTCGGCATCAGGCACTGCCGCATCACGAACAGAGTCAAAGGATCCGCCGTCGCGCATTGCCTCGGCACGAGCCATCAAGGTATCAGCACTAGGCCGGGGTGTTCTATCGGCATCAGGCTCAAGGGAAGCGACCCATTGCGTAAACACTTCTCGGGCCTGCGCAATTAGCTTGAGCAAATCGTCGTTTGCAGACTTCTCTTCTGCGAGCCAGGCATTGAGCACCTGCTCAAGCGACCAAGCAGCTTCACCAAACGAATCCAGCCCGACCATACGACTGGAGCCTTTGAGCGTATGAAAACCGCGGCGAACAGTCGTCAGCACCATTTGATCATCTGACGTTGATGCAAGCTGTTGTTCGCTTTGCTCAATGGCTTCGAGAACCTCACTAGCCTCGGCCAGGAAGATTTCCAGCAGTTCTTCGTCAACCTCGTCTTCTTCAACCTCTGGCTGTTCTTGCACAGCAACAGGCTCAGGCAAACTTGAGCCTTCTTCGGCAAGCGCAACCGGCCGGCCAAGTTTGGCTGCGATGGCGAGTGCTGCATTGGCTTGCTGACTACTGGCAATCTCGATGGCTTCCTGCGTCGCTTCTGACAGTTCGGGCGACTCAGTAAGCTGTGCACCGTCTGCCACGTTTTGAAGCAGTTCCGACACGGCCATCTGGTCATCTGCACTATCCGGCGATTCGGCCCATTTCAACAGGGCTTCATCCAGCAAGACCAACTGACGGTCGAGCACGACCTGGGCACTTTCCTCAGGCAGTTCTTCGCTAACACCATCGGCGTCCAACTCGGCGTTGACGTCCGGTTGATGCGCCTCTTCTTTCTTCACACGAACCTGCTCAAAGACACCGCGTGAGCGATCAAAAGTGAACTCTGGTAACGAACGGGGATTACCCTTGATAGCATCCAGGAAGAAGCCTAGGGTGCCAATGCTGCCTGCCATATCGGCTAATTGCGAACCTTCCAGTTCATCGCCACCGGCGATCTGATCAGTCAGTGAGGCAAGATGCTTTGCTGCGTCGGCGGCATCCTGGTGACCTAACATACCTAGGATACCGGCAATCTGGTTCAGATTGGCTGCAGCTGTGGGCAGTGATTCGACACCTTTCTCCGGTTCGCGGAAATAGGTATCGAGTACACCTTCGGCCTCTCGCAGTGCCGATTGTGTCTCTGCCGTAAACGCGGTCAAGGTCAGCCGCTCCTGCACAGCAGCAGTCAACTCCTGTAACCACTGGGGAGCCTCTTCGTCTACCTGCGCTTCAAGCAAGGTGGCATCGATACGACGAGCCAGATCGGCGCAACGGCCAGGTAGGTCCTCAAACTCCTTGAGACCATACTCAAATAGCTGCTCAACAAACAGCAGCGAAGTGGCCACTTCTACACCAACAGCATCGGAGACAGGATTGGTATCTAGCCCAAGCTCTTTAACAACACCGACCCATCCACTGGTCAAGCGATCAAGCCCCTCGACACCAAGATCTTCCGAGGCATCACGGAACTGCGACAACGCCTGCTTGAACTGGCCCAGAAACTCATTGACGCCCCCGGGCTGAGCAAGCATTGACTCCCAGGTTTTCTTCATATCAGAAATGGCTGAAGAAGCTGCCTGCATAGTCTTCTGATCGACCTTCCGATAGCGCGGTGTTTCGAAATCCTTGGGCACTAGGCTATGGAGTTCGTAGGCTTCGAAAACCGGTGCGAGCCGATCCGTTGTAGGCGATCCGCACGCAACCGAGAAAAGCGTATCCCACAAGAGCCGGTCCGCGACAGGCGATCCATCCTGCAATGTGCGGCGAAGCTGCATATTGATTCTGGCTAACAAGCGCTTGCCGTATTCATCAAGTGCTAAATCGCCAGACTGCATCGCACCAAAATAGGCATCAGCAACAAGCCAGAAACTCAGATTCTTTTCGGCCAGGGTTGAATGAGCCAATGAGTGGATCGCATCGGACATCTGGCCAAGCGACTTAGTGTCCTTTTCGTCACGCAGCGCACCAAGCAAGCCGTTTTCAAACTGAGCTCTAACCAGACCTTTCTTGTGCTCGTCAAGATCGACCAGAGGAGCCTCAGGAGCGGGCATCTTGCCGACTGCGGGAAAGAACAAGTCGGCCGGATGGACGCGTTCCGCTTCGCGTAGCTCGAGCAAATCTTTCAGGTAGGGAAACAGGCGCAGAGGCTGCTGTCTGTCGCCACGCATGAGTTCGCCCAGGTAAGAGTTGATCGCACTGAAAGAGGCGGTCAACTTGTTGACCAGATCGGCCGAGAACGCAAGCTCACCTTCGTCGACCCTTGTCAGTAGCGTTTCCGCCTCTGCTGTCAACTGGGTGGTTCCTGGCAGATCAACCATGGCCAATGCCCCGTGGGCCTGGTGCAATGAGCTACGCGCCACACCCAACATTGAGGTGTCATCGCTGTCAGCCGACAGCTGTTTGGTCAGATGCTCATCCGCGGTGGCCAATGCCTGGCTGATTTCCGCCGCACACCAGGACAGCATACTCAGGTCAGTCGAATCATCCCGCGATGCCGCAGCACGACCGCCTTGATTGGAATTGAGTTCTTTGGTCATCACGGTTTACGCCACCTTGAATCGCGACACAGAGTTCTTGAGTTCCTGAGCCAGCTCGGAGAGTTGGCTAATTGAACCGGCCGTCTCTGATGTTCCTTTCGACGTTTGCTCGGTTACGAGCAAGATTCGCTGGATAGACTGCGCCACCGTGCCGGCTGACGCCGCCTGGCGTGACGTCGTTTCGGAGAAGCCCTCAATAAGCTTGGCCAGCTCGGCAGAAACCGAACCGATCGACTCCAATGACTTACCCGCTTCGTCCGAACGGCGCGTTCCTTCGACCACACCCTGAGTACTACGCTCCATAGCAGCAACCGCATCCTGCGTATCTGCCTGAATTGTCTTAATCAGCATAGCGATCTGATTGGTTGCCTCGCCAGAGCGCTCAGCAAGTCGCTGAACCTCTTCTGCAACGATGGTGAAGCCTCGACCAGCCTCACCTGCTGAAGCGGCCTGAATCGCAGCATTAAGCGCCAGCACATTGGTCTGCTCGGTCAGGTCAGAAATCAGCTCAACGATCTCGCCGATCTCTTGCGACGATTCACCCAGACGCTTGATCCGCTTAGCCGTCTCCTGAATTTGATCGCGAATCACGTTCATACCGCCGATTGCGTGATTCACAGCCTGAGCACCGCCTTGTGAGGCCGACAGTGAGTTCTGCGCAACGTCAACCGACTCAGCCGCACGCGCTGAAACCTCATTAATTTGCTGGGCCATCCGCAAAACAGCTTCACCCGTCTCGCGAATCTCACGGCTTTGCTGCTCAGATGCCGTTTGCAGACTTGAAGAAGTCATTTGAGCTTTCGAAGATGCCTCGTTAACCATCTCGGCGGTTGAGTTAATCCGTGCCACCAGGTTACGCAGTTCTTCAACCGTGTAGTTAACCGAATCTGCGATCGCACCCGTGATGTCTTCAGAAACCGTCGCCTGAACAGTCAAGTCGCCATCAGCCACTTCCTGCAGCTCGTTCATGAGACGAAGAATGGCCGCCTGGTTCAAGTCATTGAGACGGTTAGCTTCGCCGCGCAAACGCTCAGCGGTGTTTTTCTGGAGCTCAGCTTCTTCCGCACGAGCATCACTACCGCGCTTGTAAGCACGCGATAGACCTAGAGCCGTCAGCGCTGACAATAGAGCCAACGCGGCAACTGCATAGGTCATCCACTCACGCTCGGTATCGGCAGCCGGAACTGCTTCACGAGCTGTCACCATGAGGTTACTAATGACAGACAAATCGTCGCGCAGAGCTCGCTTGTCTTCTTCTAGCTGGCGTAGCAAGTCAGCCTGACCGATCAGCCCGGTCAAGGGCCCAACAAAGGACGCTAACTGGTCGCGGATATCAGCAACTTCTACAGCAGCTTTCTTGTAGTTCTTTGCATTTGCAGCGAGCAGTGGTTCGGCAGACTCTAGCAGTTGCGGCAAATCACCAACGCGGCCGAATCGTCCAGACTTAGGTGTCAAAAACTGATCAGTCGTATAGCTAATCTGCTGAGTCAGGAGTGCCAACTCTCCCGCTTGAGCTACTCGACGAGCCGAAAGGCGGCCAGACAGGGAAACATCAACGATATTCTGCGCACTGCCGAGCATTGCGCCACTAGAGCGCTTAACCGAACGGTTGGTAGAGCGCGCCGCTTCAAGAAGCGCTTGATTGCGAATAATGCCTTCGATGTAGCCTGAAGCGCCCTGCCAGGCACCCATAATCTCACTCAGGGGAGCATGCATGGCGCGTGGTGTCTTGGCAATCGCCTCAGTTGAGGTCATATCCCAAATAGAGCCTGCAAAGTTTTCACGTGCAATCGAAGCTTGTTCGAAAGCACCGCGCTCACCATGCACTGCATTAACAGCAATCTGAGATAACTCCTGCGAACGGGCAATTGACTCACCCAACTTAAAGCGAAGCTCCTCAACCTTTTGGCCTTCAAGCTGATACCAGTAAAACATGCCGCCTGCGCCTGCCAGAAACAGGAACATGAAAAGCAATGACATGCGAACCAAAATTGAGCTGCTGCGCTGCTTCTTGCGAAGGGCAGCGGCAAGTGCCTCTTCCTCAGCCGGATCATAGGCAAGCTCTGCGTCAGCCTCGGCATTTTCAACCGATGGTGCAGAGTAGCTGTCAACTGGATCGGCAGCAAAGTCGTCCTGGCGATCATGATTCAGATGGTCTGTGGACTCATCTTCGGCATTTCTTGCTAGTTCGTCATAGGCCTTGATGTCAACACCAAGTGCCTCCTTCGCATCGTCGCTAGCTGACGCATCGTCAGCGGCATGGCGGCTAAGTTCAAGTTCGGTTCGCATGAGCTTCTATTTCCTGGGAGGTATTCAGTGGGTTATCGTTAGAAAGGTGGGTTCTTTGCACAGGCGATCGAGGTGCAACTCGCGCCATTCAATGCCATCGTCATCGAGGTAGGCTCTGCCTTTCCAACCCTGATCTTCGCTATCTGGGTCGGCATGCATAGAGCCCATGTTTTGCAAACCCATCATCTTGTTGACCAGGATTGCGGCATTGACATCAAGCTTCTCGCTGAAAGCGACCAGGCGCGACTCCTTACCATACTGCGGAGCACTCTGACCTTCATACATGGCCAGGTCGGTAACACCGAACAATGAACCCCGCAGGTTGGTCAGGCCGTGAAACCATGGCTTGGTACCGGGCACCGGGCTGACTGTATCGGGGATAGGCAAGATCTCTCCCGCCTCGGCCAGATCGATAAGCCAGTGGTCGTCACCAATCACGACGCCCAACTTGGAGTTGGTCTGATCGGTCTTCTTTTCATTCAAACGCGCCTGCAGGCGCTGCTGAAACTCTTGAAGCTTGTTTTGACTATTCTTCATTTCAGTGCATCAATTCTTTAACTCGGGCCAACAAATCGTCGGGGCGAATAGGCTTGATCATGTATTCCTTCGCGCCCTGGCGAAGACCCCAAATACGATCAGTCTCAGCATCTTTACTACTCACGATGATGACCGGAATCGTCTCAGTTTCAGGGTCGCGGCTAAGCGCACGCGTGACCTGAAATCCACTCAGGCCAGGCATAACAACATCCATCACCACAACACTTGGCTGCTCGGAACGCGCGATCTTGACCGCCTCATCTCCGTTCTCAGCAGTTAGTACTGTGTAACCCGACTTACCCAACAGATCGGCAAGAAAGAAACGCTCGGTAGGCGAGTCGTCGACGACCAATACTTTTTGACTACTTTCAACCACGATAGTTACTCCCTAACTTCTCAGATGTCGGCGGTGGGCCGGGTGAATTCAACGACAGTCTGTAAGAGACTGTCCTTGGTAAAAGGTTTGGTCAGATAGCGTTCTGACCCCACCAGGCGACCACGCGCCCGGTCGAACAATCCATCCTTACTGGACAACATCACGACCGGTATCTCGCTGAATCGCTGACTCTTTTTGATCATTGCGCAGGTCTGATAGCCATCCAGGCGTGGCATCAGGATGTCGCAGAAGATCACGTCAGGTTCGTGGTCTGCAATCTTAGCCAATGCATCGAAACCGTCTTCGGCAAGAATCACCGTTGCTCCCGCTTTGCCGAGAAAGATCTCAGCACTGCGGCGGATCGTATTGCTGTCATCGATGACCATCACTTTGACGTCAGCCAGATTTGCAGAAGCACTCATTTCAGATTTCCACCATTTCGAAGTCGTCCTTGCGGGCACCGCATTCAGGACAGGTCCAATTCATCGGCACGTCTTCCCAACGAGTACCAGCCGCAATGCCTTCATCAGGTGCGCCCGTTTCTTCGTCATATATCCACCCGCAAATCAGGCACATCCAGGTTTTGAAAGATTCTTGGGAGGACATATCAGTTGAGTCGTTACGATTGTTTTCGGTCATTTCTCCAGCCTCTTTAAAGTGAACTTGTTCATAGAAACTGGATTGTGCCTCGGATACTACGTTGCAGCTTTCCGCAAGTCGTGGTAGTGCCGATGAGTGGTCTGAGGACTGGGACAAACGCCTGAAAAAACCGGCTAAAAGCCAAGCTCTGGCGCTGGACGCTCGTTGTTCTGGTCTTTATCGAAAAGGCAATTCATGCTGGTTCTATTCACTAACGGAACAGAGCAAAAGCCCGTCGGCGATCGCTTCGCTGACGGGCTTTTGGGACAGAATTTCGAACGGCTTTGTTCAGGCCAGAGAAAGTCAGGTTTTCCAGGGGCGAAGATCGACCACATCGATGATGTCGCCTGATTGCTTGTTGACAAAAACCGTCAAATCACGATCTCGACCAGCAAGTGGGAAGTAAACCATTTCGTCCTCCAGCGCTTTGTGAGGCGCGATCTTCTCTTCGACCAAGTTCTCCGGATTTAGTGCCTTTAGCTCTTCGAGAGGCTTAGCCCGCTTCAAGCCTGCTTTGAGCACAGCGGGCAATGGGCGGTAGTAGCGCGGGATGAGTGCAGGGCCAGTACCATTGACCGCCTCTGCTAGCGTTATTTCCTCAAGCTCTTCGCGGTCGGTGGGTAGCTCAACACCAATCCATCGCGGACCGTCACCGAATAGTTGCTGATATTCGGGGGCTGCGGCCTGCAAGCTGCTGGACTCCAAATCCGCAGCGGCAACCGTTTCAAACCGATCGACAACGAAAGCGAAATACACCGGTCGAGCCTGATAGATACTACTGATACCAAACACAAGCGCTGCGATTTGAACACCAGCAATCACGCTCATATCGAATTTTAGAGACTTCTTTCCGGGTTTAAACACAACAAGTGTGAGTGCTGGGCCGATGACTAAGTCAACGATGACCAGAATGCTTAATAGGGTGACAAGGCCAGCGGCGTATGCCTGCAAGCCCGGATACCAGAAATACAGTGAACCAGCGACAACCAGTCCAACGACGACTGCGCTAACCAGAAAATGAATAGCTGCAGCCTTGAGTTTAGGCAGGAAAAATTTCATTGTTCGAGTCTTTGCGTTATCTTGGAAATCGAAAAGATAACGCGATTTGGCTTGATTTCAAGCTGTCTCGTTTAGCGGCAGCTAGCCGGTCGAAATCGCACGCTCAGCGTTGACCCAGCTCCACCACAGGTCCACATGATCGAGTCGCCAGGCAACACACCTGCAACCAGTGGAAAACCTTGCGAGTTAGGTACCAGCAAGAGCGTCGCGCCAGCTTCGACTTTGGCACTAAAACTGATCGTGATTTCACCGTTCAAAGGGTCAACCGACACCCCCGTCACGACTCCAGCCGGATCCACAAACGGCGCCGTCCCCAAGGCGAGATTGACGCTCGCGTTGACAGCATTTTCGGAAACAAGCGCCTTGTAAGAGGCAGAGATGGACAAACCGTTAGTGACGTAAGACCGCTTCACATTGTCCTGATAGGCCGGCACCGCGATCGCCGCCAGAATGCCGATGATCGCCACGACGATCATCAACTCAATAAGCGTAAAACCTGCGTTTCTTGCGGATGCTTTCATAGCGCGTTCCGGATGTTGGCTTACTTGAATTCTGCAAACTGCAGCATTCTCACTGAAAAAGCCGCCCCGAAGGGCGGCTTTTGCGAACTAAGCGAGTTGCTTAGCTACGGCAGTTAGCAGGTGCGTACTTGTCAAGCAAGGAGCCATTGCTACCGTCTTTCGTAGAACCGGTTGAGTTGCAGTTCCAAACGATTGGGTTAACCGGGATGTTAGGGCTAACCAGAGCGGCGGCGCCGTCACGAGGAGCCAGAACCAAGGTGCCACCACCGGCTGTAGCCGTGTAGGTGATGGTGATCTCACCGTTACCACCGTCAACAATGATGCCACCGACGTTAGGCGTTGCCACTGCGGGAACAGCGTTCTGACCAGGCGTAGCTGCGTTCAGAGCGATACCGTTAGAAGCGTTCTCGCCAACAGTAGCCTTGATGCCTGAAGCCAGTGACAGACCCTCAGTCACTTTAGCGCGAACCGTGTAGTCCTGGTATGCGGGGATGGCAACAGCGGCCAAGATGCCGATAATCGCAACAACGATCATCAGTTCGATAAGGGTGAAACCTTTTTGTACTTTAGAAACCATTTTTGAATATCTCCAGGGGGGATTAACAACGAGACCAAGTTTCTCGTTCGCAGGGATATATGCAGTGCCCGTGCCAGCTCTTGTGTGCGGTCGCTAAATCCCGACGAACGGTCAGCTGGTTTTCTTTCTGTGATCTACGCCATATGCCAACGCTCAATTGATTGAGATGAGCGGTGCCATCAGCAGAACTGGCCGTTTTTGTTGACGTTTTACGTCTCAATCTGCCCTTGGGAAGTGACCATTTTTGTCACCGGGTGCCGGATTCGGTCACTGGCCATGGCAGCAACACGATGCAAGCCGTTCAGAACTCGAGAATTTGCCCGCGTTGCAGGATAGTGGGGTTATATCTAGATGCCCAGGCGTCAATTTCGCGAGCGATCGTTTCACGATCTGACGGCTTAAGGTGAGTAATCCACAATTTCGGCTGACGCTGCAACAAAGACAGCTGCTCGCTAAGTTGTATGGGATATAGATGCTTCGCTGTAACGGCTAGGTCTTGCTCACGGTTTGAGAATGCCGTTTCAACAATCAGGTGGCGCAGGTCGGCGACCCCATTCACCTGCCGCCAGAACTCATCGTTCGGACCGGTATCACCAGAGTAAATGAGAGACCCACTCGCGCCTGCTAAATGAAACCCAACCGCTGGAACAGTGTGTCGTGCCTCAATCGAGCGAACCCGACGCGAACCAATTTCAACATGAGAACCCGTGGGCATCGGTTCCAGTTTCATCCAGGGCCGGTCGTAGTGCGGAATTTCAGTGAAGTCGGGCCAAATCACCCAATTGAAAATATGCTTTTTCAGTGCATCGATCGTTTCTGGTAGTGCATGCACTGTAATGGGAGACTTTCTCATGGCACCGACAGAATCAACAAGCAAAGGTAGGCCGGCGATATGATCCAGATGAGAGTGGCTGATAAAGACGTGATCAATTTTCGCCAGTTCCTCGACGGTCAAATCTTCAACGCCAGTCCCGGCATCGATCAGGATGTCATCGTCGAACAAGAACGATGTCGTCCGAATCTGCGCGCCAATGCCGCCACTACACCCGAGCACTTTCAGCTTCATCAGCTTTCCTGTTCTGCACGGGTTCTACCATGGGCACTCGCATGGGTCGGGTAACAGCGACTGTCTCGCTTGGCGCGAATATCTGAACCGCTCCCTGGCGTCCAGTCACAACAACGGTATCAATCGGCTCAAACTCTCGCACGTCGCAGCTGGCGCGAGTCGCCTCACCAACAATAATCGGAATTCTGTAGTGTTTGGTCAAGGCCTCAAGACGGGATGCCAGATTGACGGCATCTCCAATGACGGTATAAGCACGGCGCAGCTTTGAGCCCATGTCTCCAACGCGAACGATGCCGGTATTGATGCCGATACCAATCGAGACCGGCGGAAAGCCTCTGGCAACAAATCGGTCAGACAGACGCTTGATGGCTTCCTGCATATCAATGGCCGCACTGACCGCCTTCTCAGCATGCTCAGGATCTTCGACTGGCGCTCCCCAAAACGCCATCACAGCGTCGCCCATATACTTGTCTACGGTGCCATGGTAGCGATAGATACACTCGGTCAAATCTGTCAGCACTTCATTAAGGTACTCACGCAAAATTTCCGGGGGCATTTTTTCAGCGATACGCGTAAAGCCACGAATATCCGCAAACATCACGGTCAATTCTCGATCAACGCTGATGTCGCCGTGGTAATTCAGCGGATCACGCGCCATCTTGTCGACCACCTCTGGCGACACATATTCTGAAAACAAATCAACGACTGCTCTGCGAGCTCTACCCTCAATGGCATAACCAGCAGCAAGATTGAACAGACCGACCATCAGGATGGTGAGCAATGACGCAGCAAGTGGCAGCACCCAGCCCAGGTGAACAAATGCAACGACATTCCAGACGAATAAAGCGCCCGCTGACGTGCAAGTTGCTAGGATGACCCCAAACGCCCCGGCTCTGGGAGCGGCTACAGCAAACAAGCCTCCAACCAGCAAAATCGCGAGCATCGCAATCAGGTTACCCTCAGGCAGTCTGCTTAACAAACGCTTATTGAGCGCACCACTGACCATCGTGGCGTGAATTTCGACCCCAGGTAAGTTCTCACTGATAGGGGTTGCGCGCAGGTCAGACAAACCCGGTGCGGTTGTACCCACCAACACAATCTTGTCTTTGAATTGAGCAAGATCAGCGCTCCCGTCCAGTACGTTTGCTGCGGACACATAGGTAAACGCTGTCTCGCCATCTTCGCGCGGTCCCGTATAGGGGACCAGCGCTGTCATGCCCTCGGACAGTGGCATTGAAACTCCGCCCTCGTCACCAACAATCCGAACCTCGTCATGCCCAACAGCCAAAACGGAATTACCGAGGTAATTGCGCAGCAGCCGAATCGCGAGCGACTCATACATCTGACCGTCGTATTCGCTCAGCAGTGGCAGCGAGCGCGTAACCCCGTCCGGATCGAGGCGAGGATTAAAGAATCCAGCATCACCGGCTGCTTGCTGAACCGCCGGCAAATTGGCGCCATAGCCATTCCAGACGAGTCGCGGCGTATCCAGGGGTAGATGATTCGATTCAAACGCTGGCGAGGGCAACTCACCGTTGGTCAAACCACCGCGATCGCTTGTGAAGTAATAGCCAAGCACCACCGGCTTGTCAGCGATTGTGTCTATAAAGAGCTGGTCGCCGGCAGGATCAGACTGGTCGGGCTCAGCAAAAACGACGTCAAATCCCAGCACTGCCGCACCGCCCTCCTCCACAATATTGGTGGTGAGTTGAGCCATCTTGCGACGCGGCCACGGCCAGCGTCCGACTTTCGCCAGACTGGCTTCATCAATATCAACAATGACGACCGCGGGATTCTCAACAGCCGGCGCCACGCGTAGCCGGGCGTCATACAAAAACCGATCAGCGGTGGAAAGACCGTCTGTGGGCTCTGCACGCCATTGCATGAAACTGAACACCAGGCATATTGCGATGCCCGCGAAGACTCTTAACCATCGCAGCCCGTCCGCCTGCCGGTCGTTCATCAGACCAGGCGGAAACGAATCCGCGTCGAGTTCATCTCAAGAATGTCATCGTCAGACAAGGCTACCGCCCGATTGCCCACTGTCTGACCATTGAGTTGCGCGCGGCTCAGTCCTTCAAGGTGAGTCACAAAATATCCGGTCTTGCGTCGGGAAACAACCACGACCTGGCCGCTGACACTGACTCGCGTAATCGCTTTAGTTAACTGCTGCTTGATGCCGCGCATACCCCCAGTCAAGTACTCAAGTACCGCAACAGTCTCCGGCGCTACTTGTTCCCTTGGTTGCTGTGGAACGATCCGAAACTCGATACGGAAAGCCCCAATCTGGACTTTGGCACCATCATCGATTCGCGCTGAACTGATGGGCTGGCCCTCTAGCAGAGTACCGTTTCGACTATTGAGATCGCGCAGTTCGAAATGCTCCGGGAACTGAATAATCTCAGCGTGCTGTCCACTGACGGTCAGATCGTTTAAGACTAGGTTATTGACCGTACGGCGTCCAATCGTGATGTTGGGACGCGCAAACTGCTCGGTCTTGGTCTCGTGTGTGCCACCATGTTCGGCCGTCAAACTGACAGGCCGACTCACTTCCAGCACAGGAGACAGCGTCTTGATGATCTCGCTCAATGCGCTCTCCCATGACGGTCATGGCCGAGCAGGCTTGGCGACGAGAGAAAAAGAATGCGTGTTGCCTCAGTTCTACCCTTCAGGCGATACAAGGCATGCCCCACACCAGCGCATGTCGCACGGGATAGCGGGTTTCCTGCCGGATCGACCGGGAAAGGTCGCAGCCTGGCGACCCTTTGTTTTTTTACTGAATGAGGCATGCCCGCCAGACTAGCGACACGCCCAGGCAAATCTAAGCCATAGCTCAACGAACGGCGCTAAGCCTCCGCCGGACGGCTAGGTCTGAATGCTTTTGCGACCAACAAAACAAACAACATCCCCGCCACAGCGGCTATGGTTGAGTAAGACGCCAAAGAGGCCCCAAACCAATCGATCAGTGCAGTATCCGTAATCATCATACTGCCAGCAATCCATCCCAGCAGCGCGCCGCCCGCCCATATGACCAACGGAAAGCGCTCGATAAGCAGCAGCACAAAACGACTACCAAACACAATGATCGGAATACTCACGAGCAAACCAAATATGATGAGCCCCATCTGATGCTCGCTATCGGCCTGCTGCGCCGCTGCAGCAATGCCGATGACATTATCGATGCTCATGACCAGGTCTGCCACGATGATCGTCTTGATCGCCGAACTGAGGGTTGTGCTGGTATCTAGGCCCGCATGCCCTTCATCACCCTCCGGCAGCAGGAGCTTGACCCCGATCCATAACAACAGCGCACCGCCAATGAGTTTCAGCCACGGGAGCGCCAACAAGGTAACCGCGAAGACAATCAGGATGACCCGAATCAAAATCGCACCTACCGTGCCGTAAACGATCCCCCTCGTGCGCAACTTGGGTGGGAGGTTTCGACATGCCAGGGCAATCACAACCGCATTGTCGCCACCGAGCAGGATGTCGATCATGATGATCTGGCCGACGGCAGCCCAATTCAGTGTGGTCAGCAGTTCGAGCAAACCATCTCCCCCATAGCGGGCACTTGACCCTGCCTCACCGCATTGTTCATGGTTTTACTAAAGTGCTTTTTTGAGCAGCGAACCCATTTCAGATGGGTCTTTCGTGACCTGAATGCCGCAGCTTTCCATGACGGCCAGCTTCTCCTGCGCAGTGCCTTTGCCGCCTGAAATAATGGCGCCAGCATGGCCCATTCGTTTTCCAGGCGGTGCAGTCACACCCGCAATAAAGCCAACGACGGGCTTGGACATATTGTCTTTTACCCAAAGTGCAGCCTGCTCCTCATCGGTGCCACCAATCTCGCCGATCATGACGACGGCATCGGTTTCCGGGTCATCATTGAACAACTTCAGTACGTCAATGTGCTTAAGGCCATTCACCGGGTCTCCCCCAATGCCAACAGCAGATGACTGACCCAGGCCAAGATCAGTCAACTGACCAACTGCCTCGTAGGTCAGCGTGCCAGAGCGCGACACGACGCCAATGCGACCCTTCTTGTGAATGTGGCCAGGCATGATCCCAATCTTGACTTCGTCAGGTGTAATGACACCCGGGCAGTTGGGGCCGAGCAATACGGTTTTACGGTTTTCCTGTCGCATGCGCTCTCGCACCTCGACCATATCGCGCACCGGAATGCCCTCTGTGATACAGACGACTAGATCAAGATCTGCCTCAACTGCTTCCCAGATCGCACCGGCCGCACCAGCTGGTGGAACATAGATAACTGAGACCGTTGCGCCTGTTTGCTCACTCGCCTCTTTGACCGTACCGTAAATGGGGATGCCCTCAAAATCGGTGCCGGCCTTTTTCGGGTGGACGCCAGCAACATAGGCGGCCTTACCATTCGCATAGTCACGACACATCCGGGTATGAAACTGCCCGGTTTTGCCCGTTATACCCTGGGTAATGACTTTGGTGTCCTTGTTAATCAGGATGCTCATCGACTTCTAACCTTTGCGTTAATTGGCGGCGGAACTTCAGGCTTTTTCAGCGGCGGCGACCACTTGCTTTGCAGCCTCGCCCATTGTGTTGGCGCTGATGATGGGCAGTCCGGAGTCTGCCAACAGCTTCTTGCCGATATCCTCGTTAGTGCCTTTCATTCGGACAACCAGCGGCACTTTCAGACCGACGGCTTTCGACGCCGCGATCACGCCTTCGGCAATCACGTCGCAGCGCATAATGCCGCCAAAGATATTGACGAGAATGGCTTTGAGGTTGGGGTTGCGCAGCATGATCTTGAAAGCCTCGGTGACTTTCTCAGTCGTCGCACCGCCGCCTACGTCCAGAAAATTGGCTGGCTCGCCACCGAACAACTTGATCGTATCCATGGTGGCCATCGCCAGGCCCGCGCCATTCACCAGACAGCCGATGTTGCCGTCAAGCTGAATATAGGCGAGATCAAATTTTGACGCTTCGATCTCGGCTGGATCTTCCTCGTCAAGATCGCGCATCTCAACGATGTCGTTACGCCTGTACAGCGCGTTGGAATCAAAATTCAGCTTGGCATCAAGTGCCACAACCTTGCCATCACCCGTCACGATTAGCGGATTGATTTCGGCCAGGCTCGCGTCGGTTTCCCAGAATGCGCTGTAAAGACCTTGCAACACTGTACGGGCCTGAGGGATCGAGGCTGCCGGGATGCCGATCTTGCCAGCCAAGTCGTCTGCCTGACTGTCAGTCAGGCCAGCCCCGGGTGACACCGTGACTTTATGAATCAGTTCAGGCGTCTTTTCAGCGACCTCTTCAATGTCCATGCCGCCTTCACTAGAGGCCATGATGGTCACGAGTTGGGTTTCGCGATCAACGACAATCCCGATGTAAAGCTCAGTCTGGATGTCTGCGCCTTCTTCGATCAGCAGGCGACGAACAAGCTGTCCTTCGGGACCGGTCTGGTGAGTCACCAGTTGCATGCCCATGATGTCGGAGGAGAACTGCTTGACCTCCTCCATGGATTTGGCCACTTTGACTCCGCCGCCCTTGCCGCGACCGCCGGCATGGATCTGAGCCTTGACGACCCAAACCGGGCCGCCAAGTGATTCAGCTGCCTTGAGGGCATCTTCGACCGAAAAACAGGGAATACCGCGTGGTACCGGTACACCATACTTTTTCAGGATTTCCTTTCCCTGATACTCATGAATCTTCATTTCGTTTCCTCAAGCAACTGCTTTACTTGTTGGCAGATTAGAGCGATGGCAGCGGCTAACCCAACCCAGCCATCTTGAACATTGAATGTGTCATCGGATCCAGCCGGCCCGCCTGCTGCCAGCACTTTCATAAAGCTTATGTTGACGCTTCTGGCTTACGGCTGACTGAACTGAGCAACAAACAGGCATCGGGGATTGATGGAGCATGGCGAAGGTGAGGACACTCTCAAACGGCGGACAGTAAGAGCCAAGCGCTATTTGAATTTCTGAAGCTGTGCCGCGAACGGATCACAGACGTCGGCACTAGTCAGGCACCTTGGCCCAACCAGGCGCTTCAGGCCAGAGTCGGCATCTTGCTTGGTCAGCGGGAGTCTAGCACGCAGGCCAGTGCTAGCGCTGCCTGCCGCGCAGAATGCTCAACACGGTCTCGTTGCGAAAACCACGACTCAATAGGAACCGAAACTGCCGAGCCTTCTCCCGCTCAGTCTCGGGTAATTGGCCAAATCGGTGCTGCCATAGGTCATAAGCCCTGGCGTATTCAGACTCTTCAAGCCGACTCAGCTGCCGGCTTGCTATCTCAGGGTCGATTTGATGTGCTTTGAGCTGGGCCCTAATTCGACTTAGCCCAAGCCTTTTGGTGCTACGCCGTATTACGGACTCTGCAAAGCGCTCATCGCTTTGCAGGTCTCGCATGAGCGCCCATTCCAGTACAGACTCAACGGCCGCCTCGCCTGCCCGCTCGCCCGTGCGCCGATTGGGCGCGAGTAGCCGATTACGCAGTTCATGTTGACTGTATTCCCGGCGTGCGAGTAGCCTGAGAAGTCGGGATCGCAGCCGTTTTAGCTCATCTGGATGAATCTCGTCGGATACCTGGAAGGAATCCGACTGATAAGCGCTTGGCTCAAAACGAGAGGCCAAATCAGGCAGCCTGTTCCTGATCATCTTCCGAGGCTGAATCACCGCGCGGACTCACGCCATGGTGCTCACGAATTCGGTTTTCAATCTCCATGGCCATCTCAGGGTGCTCACGCAAAAACTCACGGGCATTGTCTTTACCCTGCCCGACCCGATCACCGTTATAGCTGTACCAGGCACCCGCTTTATCGACAATACCAAGCGATGAGCCCATATCGAGCAACTCGCCCTCGCGGGACGTGCCTTCACCATACAAGATGTCAAATTCAGCCATCTTGAACGGCGGCGCGACCTTGTTTTTAACGACTTTGACGCGGGTTTCATTGCCGACAACTTCATCGCCTTTCTTGATTGAGCCAATACGCCGGATATCCAACCGGACGGAGCAGTAGAACTTCAGCGCGTTGCCGCCGGTGGTGGTTTCAGGGCTGCCGAACATCACACCAATCTTCATGCGAATCTGGTTGATGAAAATGACGAGGCAGTTTGTTCGCTTGATGCTTCCCGTCAGCTTGCGCAAGGCCTGAGACATCAGACGTGCTTGCAGGCCTGGAAGCGAATCACCCATATCGCCCTCAATTTCTGCTCTGGGTGTCAGCGCGGCAACTGAGTCAATCACCACGAGGTCAACCGAGCCTGACCGAACCAGGGCATCAGTGATTTCAAGCGCTTGCTCACCGGTGTCAGGCTGTGAAATCAGCAAATCTTCAAGATTGACGCCGAGCTTCGCCGCATATTGGGAGTCCAATGCATGCTCAGCATCGATAAATGCCGCTGTCCCCCCAAGCTTCTGCATTTCAGCAATGACTTGGAGCGTAAGTGTCGTTTTACCGGACGACTCGGGCCCGTAGATCTCAACCACGCGGCCGCGTGGCAATCCGCCAATACCTAGCGCGACGTCCAGACCCAGCGAGCCAGTAGACACCGCCTCGATATCTGAAACGACCTCGCCATCCGCTAGGCGCATCACTGAACCTTTGCCGAATTGCTTTTCAATTTGGGACAGCGCAGCCGATAAGGCTTTGTCGCGGTCAGATTTCTTTGCTTCGTTCATTTTGACGACCTTATCCATTGGCTCAGCTCCCATCAGCTTGTGTAATCTTGATGGGATTATGTCACGCAACTACTGGTTATACAATCAGCCTGATGGTTTAACCACTGGTATTACACACTGTGTTTAAGATTTTTCCGTCGGCGGCCTGGGCCAGTCGGGTCCGCCCAAGCAGTCGACAGCCAGTCCGTTAGGCAACTCGCCGCTAAGTGCCTGATAGGTCACGCTCAGTGAATGCAGCGCCGTGCGTAATCGTACCGTCTGCCGGTCACCGTCAAATTGCACCCGCTGGCTTGTGAGGGTAATTGCACCCTGCGCCTCCCGGCGGGCCCATCCGAACCAGACCGTCCCCACGGGCTTCTCTACAGACCCGCCCCCCGGTCCAGCCACCCCAGTAACGGCCATCGTGACACTTGCCCCACTCGCGGTCATCGCGCCATGCGCCATTGCTCGCGCAACCGCTTCGCTGACCGCTCCGTGTTCGACGATTAACGGCGCGGGTACGCTCAGCATCTCGGACTTCGCCTGATTGCTATAAGTCACGAATGCCCGATCGAACCATTCGCTCGAACCAGCCGTTTCGGTAAGCGCCCGCGCGATTGCCCCGCCGGTACAAGACTCCGCAGTCGCCAGCAGCTTTTTCTGCGCCGCGGCGGCGCGTCCCGTCACGGTTGCAAGGGTGACAAGGCAGGCCTCCAGCCTTGCGACCGATTCGCTATCCGTTTCGCTATCCATTACCCCGTCCATTCCATCGAAAGCATGACTCTGACCCCAACGGCGTAAACAAACAAGGTTGCCAGTGCCGCCGCAAGGTCGTCCACCATTACGCCGATCCCACCTTTGATATTTCTATCAAGCCAACGAATCGGCGGCGGCTTCAGGGCATCAAAAAAGCGAAACAAACCAAACAAAACCAATTGCGACAGCCAGGTCTGCGCAAACGGCCCCGCCACCCAGAGAATCAGCCAGAACGCCAGGATTTCATCCCAGACAATCGCTGGGTGGTCATGCACACCAAGTGTTTGAATCACTCGGGTGGAACACCAAATGCCGACCCCTAGGCCCACCACTAAAACAAAAGCCCACATGGCTTCCGTCAACAGCAAATCCATCAGCAAAAAGCTGCCCCATCCCGCCAGGGTCCCGGCAGTACCCGGCGCCTTGGGTGACAGGCCGGAGCCAAACCCAAGCGCAAGCAAATGGGCAGGATGACTGCGCATAAACCGGGCATTCACGGGCGCTGGCTGCATGGCTTAACTCGCTTTTATAGAAGCGCCGAAATGATCATGACCGGCAGCCCCGAAGGTCACCGGGCGCCCGCCACCGTCGACCACACTCACGCCTTCACCTGACATGACCTGCCCAATACAGCTAAGCGGCAGATCAAGCGTTGCGCCGATTCGCTCTATGGCAGGTCGGTTCTCAGGCGCAGCGGTGAACGCGAGCTCGTAGTCATCACCGCCAGTTAACGCTGCGTTTAGCGCCTCGGCAGGCGCCATCGGTCCCAAACAGGCGGCCACCGGTACTGCGTCAGTATTCACCTGGAGCCGTACCCGCGATCGGGCCCCAATGTGACCGATGTCGGCAATCAGACCATCAGAAATATCCACTGCAGCGCGCGCGAAGTGTCGCAGCGAAATGCCAAGCGACACTCTTGGCTCCGGCCGGTCAAGTCGCGCAGCGGTCAACTCAGGTCTCAGACCTTCAGGCCAATGGCCGGTCTGGCGAGCTCGTACTGCGACGGCAGGCGAGCCCAACTCTCCGGACACCCAAAGATCATCGCCAGGCTCGGCCGTGTCGCGCCGCAACGCACTGCCCGGGTCCACACCCCCCAGTGCTGTAATTGTGATGGTGAGCGGTCCGCGAGTTGTGTCTCCGCCGACCAATTCGCAGTCGTACTTGTCAGCCAATTCGAACAGGCCATCTGAGAAAGCAGCCAGCCAATCGGCATCCGCATGCGGCAAGGTCAAAGCCAACAAAAACGCATCAGGTTTGGCACCCATCGCAGCCAGATCAGACAGGTTGACTGCGAGTGCCTTGTACCCCAACGCGCGAGGCTCAGCCCCTTCAAAGAAATGCCGTCCACAGACCATGGTGTCGCACGCGACAACGCGTGTCTGCTTACCTGCTGGTAGCAAGGCGCCATCGTCACCAATGCCCAGTTCGGCTCGTCGCGGCGGCGAGCGCTTAAAGAACTGGTTGATGAGATCGAATTCTGTCATCGCTGGATCGCGTTGATTAGGGGAGGCGCTTATAAGCCTATCGCAAGCCCTGCGCGACTCCGCTGTCTGACGCGACCTTGTCCATGATCCCGTTAATGAAGCGGTGGCCTTCCGGCCCACCAAAGACTTTGGCAAGGTCAACAGCCTCATTGATGACAACCCGATAAGGCACTTCAGGGTGATGAATCATCTCGTAAGTGCCCACCATCAGTACTGCGCGCTCGACCGGACTCACTTGTTCAATGGGCCGATCAAGGTGCTTGCCAAATTTCTCGGTGATATGCGACACCTCGCGAATAGCACCATGCAACAGGCTCGTCAGGTGATCCTGATCGCAGCGCTCAAAACCGGGTGATTGACGCAATCCGGCTTCAATCACCCCTGAATCACTGGCAGAGATCAGCCATTCGTAGAGCCCCTGGACAGCGAACTCCCGAGCCCGACGGCGCGCATTTCTGCCGCCCGCCTGGCGCTGGCTACCCGAGCCGGTGTTTTGAGGCGCATTCAAGCGTCGTCACCCTCGCCTTGCAACTCACCAATCGAATCCGTCAGGTTTGCCATTTCTACCGCCACTTTTGCTGCATCAGCCCCTTTCTCGGCAGTGCGCGCACGAGCTTGATCGCCGTTGTCGACGGTCAGGATCGCATTGGCAACGGGTATCGCAAAGTCCAGCGAGACTCGCGTTGTCCCGGCCGCGCTTTCATTAGAGACAACCTCGAAGTGATAGGTTTCTCCCCGCACGACTGCGCCAATTGCAATCAAGGCATCAAACTGTTCTGTTCGAGCCAATTGTTCCAGTGTGTAGGGAATTTCAAGTGCACCAGGTACTGTACAAAGAAAAATATCTTCTTCAACGACGCCAAGCCGATGAAGCTCTGCAATACAGGCCTCACGCAATGCCGTGACAACAGATTCATTAAACCGGGCCTGCACGATCCCAATCCGGATGCCTTCGGCGTCAAGGTCGGCCTGGAAAACTTCAACTGCCATGATCAATCACTCCTGACGTCAGACTTCTTCAAATCCCGTTACTTCAAGGCCAAATCCGGCCATGCTGGGCATTTTTCGAGGGGCCGACAATACACGCATTTGGGTCACGCCAAGATCACGCAAAATCTGGGCGCCAACACCGTAGGTTCGAAGATCGAACTTAATAGCAGCGTCCGTCACGGCGGGAGACGGAGCATGCCGACCAGCAAATCGCTGTACCTTGGCCGCCAGCAAATCGCCCGACTGAGCGCAATTGAGCATCACCATTACGCCGGCGGCTGATTCAGAGATTTTCTTAAGTGCCCGACCAACCGGCCAGGAGTGAGTGCCCTGATCAGCGACGATCAGGTCAAGCGGTGTGAGCGGTTCATGTACCCGCACTAAAACCTCTGGTGCCGCAGCCGGATCGCCATGAACCAGCGCCAGGTGCACATTGCCGCCGGGCTGATCACGATAGCTAATCATTCGAAACGGTCCCCAAGCGGTTTCAACCTGCTCATCAAAGTCACGGCTAATGAGACTCTCATGCGCGCTTCGATATTCGATCAGATCAACGATCGCGCCGATCTTTAGTCCGTGTTCCTGGGCGAAAGTCATAAGGTCGGGCAGTCGTGCCATTGTGCCGTCGTCTTTGAGGATCTCGCAGATGACGGAGGCTGGATTGAGCCCAGCCAGTGCAGTTAAATCGCAACCGGCCTCAGTGTGCCCAGCTCTGGCCAGAACGCCACCTGGCTGGGCCATCACCGGAAATATATGCCCGGGCTGAACGATGTCTTCCGGTTTAGTGTCGGCGGCCACTGCCACCGACACTGTTCGGGCACGATCGGCCGCCGATATACCGGTGGTCACGCCGGTGGCGGCCTCGATTGAGAGCGTGAAATTGGTGCCATAGGCCGACCCGCTGGTTTGCACCATCAGGGGCAGGCGTAAGGCCTGGCAACGCTGCTCAGTGAGCGTTAGGCAGATCAGGCCTCGCGCATAGCGGGCCATAAAATTAATGGCTTCCGGGGTGACAAAGTCGGCTGCCAGGACGAGGTCTCCCTCGTTCTCCCGGTCTTCTTCGTCTACCAGCACGACCATGCGGCCATTGCGGAGCTCTTCGATGATTTCGTGGACACTGGCTAAAGGCATCCCTGCATTCTACGCTGCGAGCCAAACGACGGGTGGCAGGCTGGAAAGGTTGGTCGGCTAGCAAAATCAACCACGAACGGCCAGCAGATTGAGATAATCAAGCAATGAAGAATCTGCCCAGCTTTGAGTATCAGAAATTCGAAACGCGCCGCGATGCTCGCTCAGCGTTTGACACCGCGCTCGAATCTGCGGTGGGCTCAATCCGACTTTATGACCGTGATGGCGATTTTTACGGTCTTGAGCGCCCTGCTGTTGCCGGCCATTTCAAACGCTTGCTGCGAAATAACCCAAACGCGCAGATCAGATTAGTGTTTCAGCACGTGCACCATGTCCAGCGCGATTGCCCGCGTTTGCTGTCGCTGATGCAACTGTTTGGCAGTCGCTTTTCGTTGCGACGCCTTGACCCAAAGCTAAGAGGTTTTGAGCGCGGCATCCTGCTGATTGATCAGTCTCTGGTAATGCGCCGGCCGCACTTCGATCAGATGACAACTTTCTGGGACGTCGATGAGCAGGAAATCAGCAACGCAGACAGGTTGCTGGCCGAGTTGTGGGATAACTCGCCAGAGGCGGTTAGTCCGGACGTGACAGGTCTTTAAGCGATAGACCCGAGTCGCCCTGAGCAGTCAGCATTCGCTCAATGTAACGCGCAATCAGATCGATCTCCAGGTTAACCTGGCTGCCCTGCTTGAGGCGACCCAGAGTCGTCACCTCAAAGGTGTGCGGAATCAGGTTGATCGAGATGACTGTGCCAGCTGCAGAGTCACTGACAGCGTTCACCGTGAGACTAACGCCATCAACAACCACGGACCCTTTGTAGGCCAGATAGCGCCCAATCTCAGCAGGTGCCAGCACATCGAGCCGCCAACTCTCGCCAACCGGCTCGAAGACACGCACTTCACCGATGCCATCGACATGGCCAGAAACGAGATGCCCGCCCAAGCGATCAGACAGACGCAGGGCTTTCTCAAGGTTAACTTCTCCGGGCTCAGCCAAGCCGACAGTCTTGTCCAGGCTCTCAGCAGACACGTCGAAAGTCAATTGATTACCCGTCATGCTAGTGACCGTCATGCAGGCCCCCTGGATCGCAATCGAATCGCCAACGACGACATCACTCAGATCAAGGCTGCCGGCATTGATAGTCAGGCGAACCCCGGCATCACCGGATGCGGTTTGCCCGGACTCGTCGCCCTCATCGCCCTTAGCGCCCCTATTACCGATAGACTCAACTTTTTCGATCTGCCCACGGGCAGCGACTATCCCAGTAAACAATTAACCTCCAACACTCAGCCTTCAACGCTTGGAGCGCCCGTCACTGTCGACGCTCGTTTGAATGCTAGCAGGGCTTATTCATTGACGTTGGGTGTAGGGTTTCGTCGCATCAGAACGCGCAGATCCTCGCCAACTGGCTCGGCATCATGAAATGCAAACGCATGACGGGCATCCAGATTTTCTACTGCCCCTAGGTTGGCAATGCCGTTGCCCGCGCCCAGAAAACAAGGCGCAAAGTAAAGCAGCCATTCGTCAATGCACTGCTCTCGCTGGAGCGAGCCGTTTAGTTTGAAGCCAGCTTCAACATGTAGCTCATTGATTTCGCGATCGCCCAGGTGATGAATTAATCCTGCCAAGTCAACTTTGCCTGAATCGTTAGGTAACGGCAGCAGATGCACGCCCAAATCCTGCAAGCCGGCCGCACGACTCTGCGGGTCTTGAGCGTAGACGAGCACAGTCGCGGGATCGATCTGCCCATTTTCCAGCCGCAACACCTTGGCATCCGCGGGTGTCTCAAGTCGCGCATCGACCACCACTCGAATGGGCTGCCTTTCAGTGTCGATGTGCCGAACGGTGAGCCTAGGGTCGTCATCACGCACGGTGCCGTAACCTGTAAGGATTGCGCAGGCGCGCGCGCGCCATCGGTGGCCGTCAGCGCGGGCAGCCTCACCGGTAATCCACTGACTCTTGCCGTCAGGCAATGCGGTGACGGCATCAATGCTCGCAGCCGCCTTGGCCCTCACCCACGGTCTGCCAAGGCGCATACGCGTCATGAAGCCAATGTTTAATTCCTGAGCTTCAGCCTCGCATAGTCCGGTTTGTACCGTCACGCCGGCAGCGCGCAGACGGGCCACCCCCTGCCCGCTCACCAGCGGGTTGGGATCAAGGGTTGCGACGACGACATGCGTGACACCAGCGGCAACAAGTGCATCCGCACACGGCGGTGTACGACCATGATGGCTACAAGGCTCCAGCGTGACATAAGCGGTCGATCCGTTCGCCTGGTCTCCGGCATGGCGCAAAGCCATCGCTTCGGCATGCGGCTGGCCAGCCCGCTCATGCCAGCCTTCTCCAACGACGGCGTCGTTGCGTACCAGAACGCAGCCCACCCTCGGATTGGGCGTTGTGGTGTAGAGCCCTTTTTTTGCCAGAGCCAGTGCATGACGCATCTGCCGCTCCTGGGCCTCATCAAACTTCGTCAATTCGGTCAATGGCTGCTCCAGAGTCAAGCCCGCAGTCTAGCGAACCTTGGTCAACAGGAAATGCGGTAACTTCAAGGTTCCGTCTGGCGCAAAAAATAGCGCAAAAGATAAGCCATCAGCACTCATCACGGGGCCACACATGTCAAATAACTTACCCGTCCGCCATGGCGGTCAAATTCTTGCCGATGCCTTGCGGGTCAATGGAGTCGATACGATTTTCGGGGTGCCAGGAGAGAGTTATCTTGCCGTTCTCGAAGGGCTGCATCGCCACCAGCATGAGGCGCGCTTCGTGATTTGTCGCCAGGAAGGGGGCGCCGCCAATATGGCTGAAGCCTACGGCAAGATGACGGGCCGCCCAGGCATTTTGATGGTGACTCGCGGCCCGGGCGCCACGAATGCGTCAATCGGTGTGCATACAGCTCACCAAGACAGCACCCCAATGGTCGTCATCATCGGGCAGATCGGCGCTGACTGCCGGGACCGCGAAGCGTTCCAGGAAATCGACTACCGTCAGTTTTATGGCCCCATCACGAAGTGGACGGCCGAAATCGATCAGGTCGAGCGAATACCGGAATACGTCGCCCAGGCGATGCAGCGCGCGATGAGTGGACGAATGGGCCCCGTGGCGCTTTCGCTCCCCGAAACCATGCTGACCGCCACCGCTCAGGTTGCCGACGCTGGTCCGTCAAGAGCCGTGCAAGCGTCGCCGGGCAGTGAGCAAATCAAAGAAGTCGCAGCGCGGCTGGCAGGCGCTCAAAACCCACTTCTGTTGCTCGGCGGAAGCGGCTGGACACAACAAGCGTGCGAGCAACTCGCGGCATTCGCTGGCCGCTATGGTCTCGCGACTGCGTGCGTCTTTCGACGACAAGACCTGATCGACAATCAGCATAAGAGCTACATCGGAGATGTTGGCATCGGGGTTAATCCGTCACTGGCAGAGCGGGTTAAACAGGCCGATGTCATCGTGGCCATCGGCCCTCGTCTTGGCGAAATGACTACCGGCGGATACTCACTCTTTGAGATTCCGGTGCCCCGTCAAACGCTCATTCACGTGCATCCGGGTGCAGAGGAGCTTGGCCGGGTGTATCAGGCTGACATCATGATTAACGCCGGCGTGGCGGCTTTCACGCAGGCTTTGACACAAGTGGACCTGGCAGGCAAAGACTGGTCAGAGCAAACGACTCTTGATCGGGCCGCATACGAAAAATGGCAGCAAAAGCCCGCGGTGATTGAAACGCTTGCTGCCCAGGGTAAGGCGTCACTGGACCTGTGGCAGGTGATGCAGAAACTCGCTTCCCGTTTGCCCGACAATACGATACTAGCCAATGGCGCCGGTAACTTCGCCACCTGGGGTCATCGCTTTTGGCGCTATGGCGGCCTGCGTACTCAGCTTGCGCCCACCTCGGGTGCAATGGGTTACGGCATACCAGCGGCCATTGCTGCGAGCCTGATTGAACCTAACCGCGCCGTCTTGTGCTTGGCCGGTGACGGCGACTTCCTGATGAACGGACAGGAATTGGCAACCGCCGCTCAGTATGGCGCGACACCTTTGATCATCGTGTTCAACAACAGCATGTACGGCACAATTCGGATGCACCAAGAGCGAGAATACCCAGGCAACGAGATTGGGACGGCACTCAAAAACCCCGATTTCATCGCGCTGGCTAAGGCGTTTGGTGGCCATGGGGTACGGGTGGAATCCACTGGCCAGTTTGACGACGCTTTAGCCTCATCGCTCAATGCCATCAACAAGGAGAGAACGTTCGCACTTATCGAACTCATTGTTGACCCGGAAATGATCACGCCAGGCTCGTCTTTGTCGCAGATTAAAGCGGCCGCGAGTTAGCACTTCTGACTATCAGGGCTTCGGCTCTACTTCGCGTACAGCAGCTGCAAACTGCTCAACATCTTCAAAGCTGCGATACACGGAAGCAAAGCGAATATAAGCGACATTGTCGAGTCGCCGCAGCGACTGCATGACCAGTTCACCAATTCGGTCGCTCGCAATCTCGCGCGCACCCGTCGCTCGCACTTGCTCGACAATGTCCTGAATCGCATTGGCCACCTTTTGAGCACTGACCGGCCGCTTGCGCAGTGCCAGGCTAATCGACGAGACGATTTTGCTTTGATCAAAATCGACCCGGGAGCCGTCTTTTTTGACGACAGCCGGCATAACCAACTCGACCCGCTCATAGGTCGTAAATCGCTTGTTACACGCCTGGCAGCGGCGGCGACGCCGGATGGCGTCGCCCTCGTCAGACAACCTGGTCTCAACAACCTGCGTCTGATGGTCGCTGCAAAACGGGCAGCGCATCGATCAGGCAGCTTTGCGGTGCGCAGCAGCAGAACCGTAAACCGGGAAACGCTTTGTCAGTTCAGCTACCTTGGTGCGCACAGTATCCAGATTGGCCTCATCACCAGGCGCGTCGAGTACATCTGCAATCAAGTTAGCCACCAGTTTTGACTCTGCCACGCCAAAACCGCGGGTAGTCATGGCGGGTGAGCCCAGACGAACACCGCTCGTTACCATTGGCTTTTCCGGATCGTTGGGGATGGCATTCTTGTTGCAAGTAATGTGAGCCCGATCAAGAACTTCCTCGGCTGCCTTACCCGTAATGCCTTTGGCTCGCAGATCAACAAGCATGACATGAGACTCGGTGCGTCCCGACACGATGCGTAGTCCGCGCTCGGTCAAACCGTCCGCGAGTGCGGCCGCATTGTCGAGAACCGCCTGCTGGTAAGCCTTGAAAGAAGGCTGTAAGGCCTCCTGAAACGCTACCGCTTTGCCAGCAATTACGTGCATTAGCGGCCCGCCTTGCAAACCAGGAAATACCGCAGAATTGATCTTCTTGGCATGTTCCTCTTTGCAAAGAATGATGCCACCGCGAGGTCCGCGCAGGCTCTTGTGAGTGGTCGAGGTAACGACGTCGGCATGCGGCACCGGGTTGGGATACACACCGGCTGCAATCAGACCGGAGTAATGCGCCATATCAACCATGAATACCGCGCCGATCTCCTTGGCCACTTTGGCAAATCGCTCAAAATCAATCTTTAGGCTGTATGCCGATGCGCCCGCAATAATAAGTTTAGGTTGGTCACGACGGGCCACGGCTTCCATCGCATCGTAGTCAATCTCTTCTTTGTCATTGAGCCCGTAAGACGAAACTTCAAACCACTTACCCGACATATTCAATGGCATCCCATGAGTCAGATGGCCGCCTTCGGCCAGGCTCATGCCCAAAATACGATCACCTGGCTTCAGGAAAGCGAGCATAACCGCTTGGTTGGCCTGCGAGCCAGAGTTTGGCTGAACATTAACCGCCTCAGCGCCATAAAGTTGCTTGAGCCGATCAATCGCGAGCGTCTCAACCGTATCCACGTGCTCGCAACCGCCGTAATAGCGCCGACCCGGATACCCTTCTGCATACTTGTTGGTGAGCTGGCTGCCCTGTGCCGCCATGACCGCAGGGCTCGTGTAATTCTCAGACGCGATCAACTCAATATGCGCTTCCTGACGGGCGTTCTCCGCACTAATGGCGGCCCACAAATCGGGGTCTGCGACAGCTAGTGACTGGTCAACATCGAACATTGGGCATCCTTGCACGGTAAACAACGACTGCTGCCGCATCCATTCAGAGGCGAATGGCGGGCCACAACAGGGGCGTTGCAGGGTTGAATTTTAGGTGAGCGCACATGGTAATTGACCAAACCGTTCCGACCAATAAAGCACTTGCATACGATTCAGGTCTTGTCAGTTTCATCCTTGCTCTCCACAACATGGGAAACATCATCCCAGAGCGCAATATCGAGTTTCCCGGTCGCGCTCACCTTTATCTGATTGATCGCCGCATTGCGCAGACCTACCTCGCGAGCTGCCGCCAGCGGTTGGCCGGTGACATGACGATAGAGACAATCGAGCACGCCACCATGGCAAACCACAAGTGCTGGTTGTCCGTCGGCTCGTTCAATCAGCTCTGCAAACACCTCAACACAACGCCGGTAAAACTGCTCAAGTGACTCGCCGCCGAAGTCTGCAGCCACATCACGGCGCTGCATCTGAGCGTGCTCGACCGGATGGTCACGCTCTATCTCAACACGGGTCAGGCCTTGCAGACGCCCAAAATTGCGCTCGCGCAATCGACTGTCGTAGGTCACCGCGAGCACTCGCTGCGCAAGCAAGGGGGCGACCGTTTGACGCGTGCGCTGAAGGTCACTGCAAAACACGTTTTCAAGTGGCTCTTTGAGCAGGCGCGGCACCAGCATGTTGGCTTGCGCCAGGCCCGTTTCATTCAAACCAATATCTTCAAAACCCTGAATGCGGCCTGCCGCATTCCAGTTAGTTTCGCCGTGTCTTACGAGCGTAATCGTGTTAACCATTTTGACTGCCAGTGGTTGCCCGACGAGGATGACGCAGCCAGAACGTCACCGGGCCATCATTAGTCAGGCTTACCTGCATATCAGCGCCAAAGCGGCCGGTCTGCACATCACCCACTTGTTCTTTCGCAACATCGACAAACGCATCGAAGAGCACTCGGGCTTGCTCGGGCGAGGCGCCCGCTGAAAACCCAGGCCGTAGCCCGGAACTCGTGTCAGCAGCGAGCGTGAACTGTGGCACGAGAAGCAGACTGGCTGATTGTTCGGCTGCCTGACGATCGAGGAGAGAGCGATTCATGCGTCCGGCTTCGTCAGAAAAGACGCGGTAGCGAATCATGCGACTCAGCAATGCAGCCGCGTCCGCTTCTGTGTCATCTCTCTCAGCGCAGACAAGGGTCATCAATCCAGGCCCAATCGCCCCGGCGACCTCACCACCAATCTCGACTTGCGCCTGGCTGACCCGTTGTAGCAAGGCAATCATGTTTGCAGTGTCACACGCGCGAATCGACGCTTACCCACCTGTAGCAGATAGTTTCCCTCGGTCATTTGCAGCGATCGATCTGTTACCCGTTCACCATCGACCCTGACCCCGCCCTGCTCAATACTTCTGATTGCCTCACTGGTAGAGGCAGCAAGTGCACTTTGCCGCAACAAAATAGGCAATCCCATGGGCGCGCCGCTCACGGTTTTTTCAGGAATGTTCTCCGGTAAGGCGCCATGGCGGAACCTTGCTTCGAATTGCTCCAGCGCGTGCTGCGCCTGGGCCTTATCGTGAAATCGCGTCACCATCTCAAGGGCCAGCTGGACTTTGGCGTCACGCGGGTTTCGCCCTTCATCACAGCTCTTTCGAAGGTTTGCAATCTCATCAAGCGAGCTGGAGGACAGCAGCTCGAAGTAACGCCACATAAGCGTGTCCGAAATCGACATCAGCTTGCCAAACATTTCATTGGCCGGTTCGGTTATGCCCACGTAGTTGCCCTTGGACTTTGACATTTTGTCGACGCCATCCAGGCCTTCCAACAAAGGCATGGTCAGGATGCACTGTGGCGCCTGTCCATACTCCTTTTGCAACTCCCGGCCGACCAGCAAATTGAACTTCTGATCAGTGCCGCCCAACTCCAGGTCTGATTTCAGCGCGACCGAATCATATCCCTGCATGAGCGGATACAGAAACTCGTGCACAGAGATAGGTATGCCGCCTTTGAATCGCTTACTGAAGTCGTCCCTTTCCATCATGCGGGCGACCGTATAGCGGGCAGCGAGTTGGATCATGCCGCGGGCGCCTAATGGATCACTCCATTCCGAGTTGTAACGAATTTCTGTCTTTTCGGCATCGAGCACTAGGCTCGCCTGGCGAAAATAGGTCTTGGCATTCTCTTCAATCTCCTCGCGGGTTAGCGCGGGACGCGTGGCGTTGCGCCCTGAAGGGTCGCCAATCATGCTCGTAAAGTCACCGATCAGGAAGATCACGGTATGCCCAAGATCTTGTAACTGTCTCATCTTGTTAAGCACAACGGTATGGCCAAGATGAAGGTCCGGCGCAGTAGGATCTAAACCGAGCTTGATACGCAGCGGCTGGCCGGACTTTTCGCTTTCAATGAGTTTGTCCTCCCATTCCGCTTGGACCAAAAGTTCGTCGCAACCACGCAATGAAATGCTCATGGCCTCTCTTACTGCGTCGCTTGTCAGCTTGTTCTTACCGTTCATGACCCTTTCCGACAGGAGAAGTGTGACCGAATTCATATAATTGAAACAACGACGGTCAGTTGGTTGTTTGTTACCCCTATGACCGCCTTGTCCGCTTACCTACGGAGCCCGGCGGACAATACAATTGGCTCCACTTTTGGACTGAACTAGCCGCCATAACAGCCGGACGGCATCTCTAATGTGCGGTAGCCCTTATGGAATTCTATAGAACGACACGCAAAGGATTGGTGCTAAAAGCTTCCAGACCCCGGCATGGTCAACTATTTAAGACCATTCGGTCACTGCACCCCGCCCGCACCCTAACGGCTGCTGTACTTGCGATGGGTGCTGCTGTGACAGCTTTTGGCGTCTCAAGCCCGGCCGATCTCAATACGAGCAACGTTCAGCGCGTGATCGATCAATTAGTCGTGCCCGCAAGCGAAGGCACCAGTATGAGGCGTTTTCGGTCATCCATGCCAGTGAGCAAAGGCGACACACTCGACTGGCTGTTGCGCGAGCACGGGGCCCGCGATGCCCAGTTGCGCCAATTTGTTCGGAGCGACGCCACCGCTGCACCCCTGCGCAACCTACGGGCCGGCAGCGTGGTGCACGTTGACATCGACAGCATCGGGCGGGTGCATGAGCTGCGCTATTCACTTGGCTTCGATGAGCAGAGCCAACGCTCAGGCAAAGTTCAACAATTGATCATTACGCGCAATCCCTATGGATTGAAAGCGCAGGTTCAGCAGCAGGATTTGGTCCGCACCACGCAGATGGCGCACACCACAATCACCAACACCTTGTTCCAGGCAACCAATGCTGCCGACATTCCGGTGAGCGTGGCCAGCCAGATTGCTGATGTGTTTGGCAACGAAATCCGATTTGACCGCGATATCCATCGAGGCGATCAAATCAAAGTTATCTATGAGCTGCTTCATGAGCCTGATAGCTTTGAAGCCCCGGAGCCCGGCCGTCTGATTGCGGCTGAGTTGCTGAATCGTGGCAAGCGCTACACGGCCGTTTACGTCCCAGAGGTCGGCGGCACGGGCGGCTACTATGATTTTGAAGGCAACAGTGCCGCTTCAAGCTTCCTGCGCTACCCCATTGAGTTCTCGCGGATCAGTTCCGGGTTTTCTCGGGCCAGACTGCATCCGGTCCTGGGCAAGCGCCGCGCACACAGAGGTACTGACTTTGCAGCGCCTGCTGGCACAAAAATTCGAGCGACTGCCAGCGGCATCATTCGCTCAATCGGTAACCAGCGCGGCTACGGTCGCACCATTGTGATCCAACACGAAAAACGGATTTCAACACTGTATGCCCATATGCGTGGCTACCGGAAAGGGCTCAGAGCTGGCTCTAAGGTCCGCCAGGGAGATGTCATCGGCTACGTTGGCTCAAGCGGATGGGCAACTGGCCCACATCTTCACTATGAGATTCATCGGAAAGGTCGGCCGGTTAATCCGCTTCGGGTGAAGCTGCCCGCTGCAGCACCTCTGACCGATGAAATGCTGGTCCAGCACACCGAGCGAGTTGAAGAACTAAAGTCGCAGTTCGCATTGCTTGAGCAAGTTCAACTGGCAAGCAACTTCCAGTAATCGCGTTCTGGCTCACGAGCCGGATCATTCTCGTGAGCCAACCATGCCATCTCATACAGGCGCGATTGTTATCGGTTTGATGTCCGGCACCAGTCTGGACGGCGTTGACGCCGTTGCCCTGGAAATTGACCCAAATGAATCGGGTTCGTTCGCCCTGCCTCGACAGGTTCTAGGAAACCACTCAGTCGCCTTGCCCGCAGCGCTGAAAACGAGCCTGAGCCAGCTATGCACCCCGTTGCCTGCCGCGCACAGCACTGACATTGATTTAATCGAACGTTTGGGCGATGCGCGTCGTGATCTTACTGACCTTTACGCGGCGGCTGTCGCTGGTCTGCCCACGGCTATCAGCAGCAGAGCAGTCGCAATTGGCGCCCATGGACAAACCATTCGACACCGGCCGGAGCGATCTTTTTCGCTCCAGATTATTGATGGCGCGCGCCTCGCTGAATCGAGCCAGTTGCCCGTTGTCACCGATTTTCGGGCTGCTGATATTGCAGCAGGTGGTCAAGGCGCCCCACTAGCGCCTGTGTTCCACCAGGCCATGCTGAGTGCACACCCGCAATGGCGGGCCGTTCTTAACCTAGGCGGCATCGCGAATGTCACGGTTTTGTCCGAAGACGGTCATCGAATCGAGGCTGGGTTTGATACCGGTCCTGCCAATCGACTCATGGATGAGTGGTGCCGTATTCATACTGGCCATGATTTCGATGCGGAAGGCCAGTGGGCAACCAGCGGCCAGGTTAATCATGAACTTCTCAATTTGTTTCTTGCCCATGACTTCTTTGCCCGGCCGGCGCCCAAGAGTACCGGGCGAGAAGAGTTCTCGATGGCATGGATCAACGAAGTGATCACCAGGCTCAGGCCTCGCAACCAAGACTTGGCGCCGGCAGACGTGCAAGCCAGCTTGCTGGAGTTAACAGCGCAATCTGTTGCTCGAGCGCTTGCACCCTACAAGCTGCAAGGTCTGCTGGTGTGCGGCGGGGGCGCCGCCAACACCGCACTCATGAATCGACTCCGCGTGGTCTGCGGTACAAACTGCATCAGCACCGATGCGATCGGCATAAATCCGCAACAAGTTGAAGGCGCTGCCTTCGCATGGCTAGCCTGGCACCATGTGAGCCGGCGCGCAGTCAATCCGGGTTCTGGTGCCGCGGGGGCTCGAGTGGCTGGCGCGCTATACCCGAGTACGGTCGGACCTTAACACCCGGTCAACAGAAATGACGCAGGCATGCGCCACAATGCAAGAACGGCCGCTGAAAGCGGCCGTTGCGAAGCATAAACTGCCTAAGCGATCAGGCAGAGAAACTCGAACCACAGCCGCAGGTAGTCGTGGCATTTGGATTCTTGATCACAAACTGAGCACCTTCAAGATCTTCTTTGTAGTCGATTTCAGCGCCAACCAAATACTGATAGCTCATTGAATCGATCAACAGCGTGACACCTTCTTTCTCCATGATGGTGTCATCTTCGTTGGTCTCTTCATCGAACGTGAAACCATACTGGAAACCAGAACAGCCACCACCCTGGACAAACACTCGCAGCTTGAGATCGTTGTTGCCCTCTTCTTCGATGAGATCCTTCACTTTAAAGGCCGCACTGTCGGTGAAAACGAGCGGGGCCGGCATTTCGGTCATTGCGTTCATATAACTCTCCAATTAACTCAAGTTTAGCAGCCTGGCCCACGGTTTCAATAGAAGCCGTATGGTTACTGACCGGTGGCCCGCTTAGGGCCGGTTTCCGCCCAATTGCAACCCTTTAGAACCGATATTGGGTTCCGATCGCCATTCTTTCAAGTGAAAGAAATCACGGCAGGACCGGCACCTGCATCAAGCCGGTCGTTTCGGGCAAGTCAAACAACAAATTCATCACCTGCACGGCCTGCCCGGAAGCACCCTTGGTCAGATTGTCTTCAACAGCCAGAATCATCAGCAGGTCGCTCTCGGGTGGCCGATGGATTGCCAGCCGCACCATATTGGACGCCCTGACTGAACGGGTCTCCGGTGAAGACCCCGCTGGCATGACATCCACAAACGGTTCGTGTTGATACCGTGTTTCATAGAGAGACTGAAAGTCATAGTCCAATGCCTCGGGCTTAAGCCTCACGTAAATCGTTGCGAGGATTCCGCGCACCAAGGGCAGCAGATGAGGCACAAAGGTTAGCTTGACTGGACCGGACGATACTGACTGCAGGCCTTGCACGATCTCAGGCCAGTGACGATGTCCGCCGACAGCATAGGCTTTGAAGTTATCGCCTGCCTCCGCAAACAAATTGCTCACGCTAGCTTTTCGGCCGGCGCCCGACACGCCTGACTTGCAGTCAGCAATCAGCGAGGTCTTATCGACTAAATCGCCAGATGCTGACTCAAGCACCGGCATCAGCCCCAATTGCACAGCAGTCGGGTAGCACCCGGGCAATCCAATGACCCGGGCTCTGCAGATCTCATCTCGATTCATCTCAGGCAGTCCATAAACAGCCTCTTCAAGCAAATCGGGACACGCATGATCAATTTTGTACCAGTGCTTGAAAGTAACCAGATCTTTCAGCCGAAAATCCGCCGCAAGGTCGATCACTCGCACACCGGCATCAACCAGTGAGCGTGCCTGTGACATCGCGACGCCATGCGGGGTGGCAAAGAACACCACATCGCACTGAGCGAGCTTCTCGGGATCGGGCTCATCGAAAACAAGATCAACGAACCCACGCAAAGAAGGGAACATTTCGTCCACACGAGAGCCAGCTTCCTGGCGTGAGGTGATAACGCGCAGATCAGCAGCGGGATGACTCGCCAACAAGCGAAGAAGTTCTACCCCGGTATATCCGGTACCGCCAACAATGCCAACTTTGATCTGCTTCATGTTTCACCTCAAACCGAATTACTCAACAAAAAACCGCCGGCAAAGCGGCGGTTTTTTGTTTGACCGACGCTACCAACAGGGAGCGCCAACCATTCGCAAGTGATTAGCGCTTGGAGAACTGCTTGCGACGTCGGGCTTTGTGAAAGCCGACTTTCTTACGCTCAACTTCTCTCGCGTCACGCGTCACCAGACCTGCCTGTGACAACGTGGGCTTCAATCCTTCGTCGTATTCGATCAGCGCACGCGTGATGCCATGCCGAACAGCACCAGCCTGTCCAGACTCACCACCTCCACGAACGTTCACCATCACATCGAAGGTATCCAGGTTGGAAGTCAGTTCAAGCGGCTGACGCACAATCATCCGGCCGGTCTCGCGAGAAAAAAACTCATCAAGCGGACGGCCATTCACGACCATCTTCCCGCTGCCTTTCTTGATGAACACACGGGCCACTGAAGTTTTGCGCCGTCCGGTTCCGTAATTGTATTCGCCGATCATGAATTAGATTTCCAGAGATTGGGGTTGCTGCGCAGTATGAGGATGCGTGTCGTTACCGTAGATTTTAAGCTTCTTGATCATCGCGTAGCCCAACGGTCCCTTCGGCAACATGCCTTTCACAGCTAGCTCAAGCGCTCGCCCTGGCTTGCGAGCCTGCAGTTTCTCGAAAGTGTCAGAGTAAATGCCGCCTGGATATCCGGAATGACGGTGATAGACCTTGTCGGTTGCCTTCTTGCCGGTCACGCGAATCTTGTCAGCATTCACAACGACGATGAAGTCGCCGGTGTCGACATGCGGCGTGTACTCGGGCTTATGCTTGCCACGAAGGCGACTTGCGATTTCCGCAGCCAGACGACCCAGGATCTTCTCAGAGCCATCCACTAAGTACCAATTGCGCTCCACTTCATGCGCCTTGGCTGAAAAAGTCTTCATTTCTGCTAATTCCGTCGGTGAAACTACCGTTGCGTTGATCTTCTGCCCGCTTTCGTGAGGGTCAAGGCCAAAAGAGCGGGTGTTGAAATATCCGCTGCATCAGGCTTTGCGATGCTTTTACGATGCAAAGGCACGATCCATGGGACACCTAGATGAACCACAAGCTGCTTGGGCCAAAACCTGTTTGAGCCACAAACTGTTTCAGCCACAACCTAGACTCGCCCCGACACGCTGGCTTCCCTGCCTTGTGCCTTCCTTTCTGCCCAATCGCGCCTTCACAGGACGCGGCGATACCGCGTTCTCTCCACGAAGCCCTCGATTATAGCCGTGTTCCGTCGCGACGGTCAAAGCAGGCCGCAGATTCAATGACTGGCCTCCAGCGTCAATCTGGCGTGCGCTCAGACCCAGCGCCGCAGTCGCGAGTGCAGTTGAGAGAGAAGCGGCCGTACAAAAGAAAAAGCCCGTCCAAATTGGGCGGGCTGAATCCACCTTTATGGAGGGTGGAGGAGACAAAAGTTGGATCGCCAAGCGATCAATGAACAAAGTATAGACAATCTTTTGTTGCAGCGCAAGAGCAATTCTTCCCATTTTGGAGACAGCTTAAGGTCGAGTTCACAATTCGAGTTAATTGACAACTTTTGGAGTTCGTCGAAATTGACAAACAGAAACAACAGCACTGCAATTTCAATAAGTTATAAATTCTTGGTAATACGTTTTAGCTAGTAAAAATCGATTCAGATTGATTTTTTTCACCTAAAACTAACGAATTTGAGCGTTAGCGCTACCTATTTGACCGTCAAGGCGAACCCTCAATGCTGCTTCGCAGCATCAGTTTAGTGCAGTATTTTTGGCCATTTGGTGCAAACAAGCCAATAAGGTGCACAACATTTGTCCATGCATTTGAGTGGCTAGCCGGCGTTAGACTTGCGGCTGTTTATATATAGGGGACGGCCAATGCAATGCAAAGTGCGGTGGACGGGACTACCCGGGATGAGTTTCGTCGCGGAAACCGGGAGCGGGCACGCAGTTATGCTCGACGGCGCAGTCGATGGTGGCGGCTCAAACCTAGCGCCTCGCCCAATGGAAATGGTTCTACTCGGGACCGGCGGCTGCTCCGCATACGACATCGTCGTCATTCTGCGCAGGAGCGGACAAGACATTACTGGCTGCGAAGTGCAACTTGATTCCACCCGCGCCGACACCGACCCAAAGGTATTCACGTCCATTCGGTTTCATTTCACTGTCACCGGCAGAGCGCTAAAGCCCAATCTTGTTGAACGCGCCATCAAGTTAAGTCACGACAAATACTGCTCAGCCTCAATCATGCTCGCGCATTCGGTTGAGATGTCCCACACCTGGGAAATTGTCGAGGCTTAAGACTTCTATAAGTAACGTGCCGTAGTGGTCATCACTTTCGCCACAGTACGCATCAACACCCGAGCCGGCGCCGGCACTGGCGCCCCACCCATCCGGCGCGCCGTCGCACCGTGTTGCGCCTCGTCCTGTTTCATTTGAGCAACGATCGCCCGAGACCGTTGGTCTTTTGACGACATCTCAGTGAGATGACCGTCCAGATGCTGCTCAACCTGACGTTCTGTTTCCATCATGAAGCCCATGCTCGCCTTGTCACCGAGGCGGCCAGCGACCAGCCCCATGGCAAAAGAGGCGCCGTACCAAACTGGGTTGAGAATCGATGGTGGCGTCTCGAGTTCCTTCAGCCGCTGTGCGGTCCAGGCAAGATGATCTCGCTCCTCTACCGCTGCATCAGCAAGGCGCTCGCGAATATCCGGAGACCGCGCCATCAAGCCTTGTCCCTCATATAGCGCCTGCGCGCAAATCTCACCGACATGATTCACGCGCATGAGCGAACCAGACAGGCGACGCTCGCTTTCTGTGAGCTGCTCATCCGATGTTTCATCAACGGCAGCGGATTGATCTGCGGGATTAGGACGGCTCGCCTGAGCACTTCCGGCAAGCACATTGACTGATCGCTGCGCGGCGCTAATGAGTCGATCGGTGAGATTGAAGCGACGAATGGACATGATGCATTCCGTGTTTGTTGCCTGCTGGCCACAGGAAATAGAAAAAATGGGACCTCAAACGATGCAGCGCTTTGACCCGGGTCTGAATTTGGTGAGAATAACCTTAACTTCTTGCCGAGGAAAAAATCAAAACTCGGGGAGTTGCGGTGGTTGACCTGCCACCTTTGATTTATGAGAAACCTAGGAGATTACTCAATGAAAAAATCACTTCTCGCGGTAGCGGTCGCGGCAGCACTCCCCGCAGCAGCCATCGCACAAACCAATGTTCAGCTTTACGGTATTGGTGACGCCGCAATCACCATCGCGAATGACGACGCCAGCAGCAACGGTGACACGCAGTTTCAGATGAGCGACGGTATCCAGTCCGGTTCACGGGTTGGTGTTCAGGGCAGCGAAGATCTCGGCGGTGGCTTGTCAGCTACTTTCCGCTTCGAGCTCGGTCTGGACGTTGACGACGGTGACGGCGAAGGCAAGCTCTTCGGTCGTCAGGCTCGTATTGGCCTGAAAGGTAACTTCGGTGAAGTTCGCTTTGGTCGTCAGTACACCCCGATCTTCTGGAGTTCGATCGGTTATGACTTCTCAGGCTTCGGTTGGTATAACAACCACTTCGCCCTCGCCGGCAGTGCTGGTCGTCTGGACAACATGATCGAGTACCGCAACAAGTTCGGCGGTGTAAGGCTCATCTTGATGGCTGCTCCGACCGAATCAGCTGACCCCAACGAAGATGACTTCATCTACGGTTTGGGTGTTAACTACAGTGGTGGCGCATGGGGCATCGGTGGTGGTTACCACAGCGAAGGTGCTGCACAAAACGTGATCCACCTCGGCGGTAAGGTACAACTCGGCGCATTCGGCTTCGGCTTGAACTACGGTATTAATGACCGCGACAACGGCACCGAGCGTACCGAGATCGCTCTGTCATTTGGCTTGAAGCTTGGCGCCTCCGGCAACATGGTGCTGAACTATTCGATCAACGAAGACGATGCCGCCTCTGACTTCACAGAACTCGGCCTGTCCTACGGTCACTCCATGTCCAAGCGCACCAACTGGTACGTCTCACTGGGTATTGACGACATCGACGGCGCAAACGGCGCAGCCGGTACCACGCCAACTCTGATTTCAGCTGGTATCCGTCACAAGTTCTAAAAATAATTCGGCCTACGAGCCGAAGTTAGTGAAGTGACTAAGCGTCGGGGCAACCCGGCGCTTTTTTTTTTGGCTTGTTGTTGTTGGCTTGTGATTCGGCGATCGTGGGGGCTTGTGGTGGGGGGATAAGGCGGCGGCCCGGCTTCGCCGGACTTCCCGGCGGCAAGACTCTAATCGGGGGTCTGGCAGAACTCGCTTCGCTCAGACATGCTGCCCGCCTGATCCCCGATTAGAGCCTCACCACCGGCTTGCCTTAATCCCCCCACCACAAGCCCCCACGATCGCCGAATCAATGTACCGATTGGTGAGCGCAAAAAAAAACGACGGGAATTGCTGGGGGAAAAGAAAACCGGGAGGCGCGCAACCTGGCGCACGAAACTCACAAGGTCCTCCAACTGCGCACAAACAAACCGCCGCCCGCACCCCCTTCCACGAGCGCGCACCTTAGGCGCTGCAGCATTCGGGCTTGAGGGGGGCATGACGGTTCGGGTGATTGAGGCAAGCCAAGTGAGCGGAGCTGATCGGGGATCAGGCTGGCAGCATGTCTGAGCGAAGCGAGTTCTGCCAGACCCCCGATCAGCTCCGCTCACTTGGGAAGTCCGGCGCAGCCGGACCGCCGCCTATCACCCGGCCAACAAACCTTCACGCCAAGCCCGAATGCCAACCCCTAACGCAAAAGTTACTTTAGGCTTAAACTAAATGGATGAGGACGCCATCTATCGATCTCGAGACCCGCGCAGAGTCATCCGACCATGCTGCCCTGCGACTCTGGTTGCGTCTGCTCACCTGCACCAACCTGGTAGAGCACTCGATTCGCGCCAGACTTCGTGCCGACTTTGGTAGCACCCTTCCCCGCTTTGATCTGCTGGCACAACTGGAAAGGGTACCCGACGGTTTACGCATGAGCGAACTATCGCAGCGCATGATGGTGACCGGCGGCAACATTACCGCTTTGACCGAGCAATTACAGTCAGAGGGTTTAATTGAGCGCACATCTGACCCAGTCGATCGGCGCGTAACCCGTGTCAGCCTGACCCAAATCGGCCGCCGACGTTTTTCTGAAATGGCCAGCGCGCACCAACACTGGGTTGGCGAACTTACCGAAAGCCTAGGTCCTGACGACGCGCGCCAGCTGTTCGAATTGCTGGGCAAACTAAAGCTGAGCGTTCAATCCGCTCAAACTGATGAGGCAAAAACGCAATGAGCCTGGCAATGTCTGACCCTAACCGGCCCGTTAATCGTAATCGTGAGCGTCACTTAAGTGGCTATCAAGCCAAACATTTTGACTGGCAGTGCGATGAACATGGCGTCGCCACGATTACGCTCAATCGACCAGAACGAAAAAACCCCCTGACCTTCGACTCCTATGCCGAGCTGCGAGACCTGTTTCGATCTCTCAGTTATGCCGATGACGTTCGCGCCGTCATCATGACTGGGAGCGGTGGCAACTTTTCCTCTGGCGGAGATGTTCACGAGATCATCGGCCCACTAGTCGGCATGAAAATGCCCGAACTGCTCGAATTCACCCGCATGACCGGAGATCTGGTGCTCGCAATGCGCCGATGCCCTCAACCCATCATTGCGGCTATCGATGGCATTTGCGCCGGGGCTGGCGCCATCATTGCGCTCTCGAGCGATTTTCGGCTCGCGACGCCGTCAGTCAAAACAGCCTTCTTGTTCGTCAGGGTAGGGCTGGCTGGCTGCGATATGGCCGCCTGCACTATGCTGCCCAGGCTGGTTGGGCAGGGCCGGGCAAGCGATTTGCTGTTTACCGGGCGCTCGCTTGGTGCCGAGGAAGGCCATAGCTGGGGTTTTTATAACCGCATTCATGATGCCGAAACCCTCCTGACCGAAGCCGGCAAACTGGCTGGCACCCTCGCAAGCGGCCCGAGCTTCGCCCATGCCATGACAAAAAACATGTTGCATCAGGAGTGGTCTATGACGGTTGAGCAGGCCCTGGAGGCAGAAGCACAAGCGCAGGCCATCTGCATGCAAACTGAAGATTTTCGCCGTGCCTATGAAGCTTTCTCGGCGAAACAAGCACCTGAATTCAAAGGTAATTGAGGACAAGATGCGCGATCAAAGCTATCTCGATTTACCGTTTTTCGAAGATCACCACCGGGCGCTTGAGCGCTCTTTGAACCAATGGTGCGAAACCCACTTGGCAGAACACTCGCCTGATGCCAATGAAGATGTGGATGAACGCTGCCGTGCACTGGTCCGCCAATTGGGCGAAGCCGGTTGGCTGAAGTACTGCGTGCCCGCAGCGTTTGGCGGACATTTCGACACCCTTGAATCGCGCTCTATCTGCCTGCTTCGAGAGACTCTCGCCCGCTACGACGGTTTGGCCGATTTCAGTTTTGCGATGCAAGGGCTGGGTAGCGGCCCCCTGTCTATGAGCGGCAACGCCGCTTTGCAGGCTCAATGGTTGCCCAAGATCGCCGCCGGCCAGACCATTTCCGCATTTGCTTTAAGCGAGCCTGACGCGGGTTCTGATGTTGCGGGCATGCAATGTCGCGCGACCCTCAGCAATGGTCAGTGGGTACTGAATGGTCAGAAGACCTGGATCTCGAATGGCGGGATAGCCGACTTTTACTGTGTCTTTGCGCGCAGTGCTGATGAGCCCGGCGCGCGCGGCATTTCAGCTTTTTTAGTGCCCGCTGATACGCCAGGGCTGCACATTGCTGAGCGCATTGACGTGATCGCACCTCACCCCTTAGCCACTCTGGTATTTGAAGACTGCGCGGTGCCCGTTGATCATCTGCTTGGTGAAGCCGGTAGCGGATTCAAACTGGCCATGGCTACACTGGATGTGTTTCGCAGTTCGGTTGCTGCGGCGGCACTCGGCTTTGCGCGCCGCGCTTTGCTCGAAGCACTTAGCTACAGCGCCGGGCGGAAAATGTTTGGCCAGGCTCTGGCCGATTTCCAGCTAACCCAGGCCTCCCTCGCGGACATGGCTACCGAGGTTGATGCATCTGCCCTGCTCACTTACCGCGCTGCTTGGCAACGCGACACAACAGGCGCAAGAACCACCCGTGAAGCAGCGATGGCCAAGATGGTGTCAACCGAATCAGCACAAAAAGTCATCGATCGCGCGGTACAGATTTTTGGTGGACTGGGCGTGACGCGGGGACAGGTGGTTGAAAGCCTGTATCGCGAAATCAGAGCGCTGCGCATCTATGAAGGCGCAACTGAAGTTCAAAAACTAATCATCGCGCGAGAACTCCTCAAGAGCTAATTCAGGAAGGCCCCATGAACGCAAACAGTGCTCATCAGGACACCTTTACTCGAGACAAACTTCCCGAAAAGTCGCAGTGGCCGGTGCTTGATCTCACGGCAGCGGGCCTGGACTACGGCGAATACCTGAATGTGACAACCGCACTGCTCGATGAACACGTCGCCGCAGGTTACGGCGATCAGCCCGTCATACACAGCGCTGCCGGCACCTGGAGCTACGGTCAGCTTCAGAAGCAGGTCGATCGGATTTGCGCCGTGTTACGCGACGACATGGGTTTGATCCCTGGCAACCGGGTTCTGCTGCGCGGGGCCAACAACCCGATGATGGCTGCCAGCTTACTCGCGACCTTCAAATGCGGTTTGGTGGCGGTGCCGACAATGCCGTTGCTACGAGCCAGCGAGCTAAGCATCATCATCGAGAAAGCACACATTAGTGCAGCCTTATGCGACCAATCGCTGCTCAGCGAAATGGAACTAGCTGCCAAACAGCAGCCGATTTTGAAGCAAATCATTGCGTTCAATGACCCGGCTGCTGGCCCGGACAGTCTTGAGAGTCTCGGTGCCGATAAATCAAGTGAGGCGCCCGCGTGTAAAACCGCGGCCGATGATCCAGTCTTGATTGCGTTTACGTCAGGCACAACCGGAAAACCCAAGGGCACCGTTCACTTTCATCGTGACGTACTCGCTATGTGCGACCTGTTTCCGCGCCATGTGCTGAAACCAAAACCAACCGATGTGTTTACCGGAACACCGCCGCTCGCCTTTACCTTCGGTCTGGGCGGCATGCTTTGCTTTCCGATGCGTGCTGGCGCTTCGACTCTGTTGATCGAAAAGACAGACCCCAGGGGCCTACTCGAACTAATCGACAATCACCAGGTCACGACTTGTTTCACGGCGCCAACCTTTTATCGTCAGATGGCATCAGCGGCGAATGAATTCTCGCTGGTAAGTCTCAAGCAATGCGTTTCTGCAGGCGAAGCACTGCCAGTGGCAACACGAGACGCCTTCGAACAGGCGACCGGCATCCAAATCATTGATGGCATCGGCGCCACCGAGATGATTCACATTTTTATTTCGTCTCCTCCAGAAACGGCCAGGCGCGGGGCCATCGGACAAGTTGTTCCTGGCTATGAGGCCCGAATCGTTGATGAACAGATGAACACCTTGCCAGTTGGCGAGGTTGGCAGGCTCGCCGTTCGTGGCCCGACAGGGTGCCGCTATTTAGATGACGACCGGCAACTCAACTACGTCAAGGACGGCTGGAACCTGACCGGTGACACCTTCCGAATGGATGGTGACAGGTATTTTTTCTACCAGGCGCGATCAGACGACATGATCGTCTCGGCCGGCTACAACATTGCGGGCCCGGAAGTTGAAGACACGCTGTTAGCTCATGAAGCCGTTGCTGAATGCGGTGTGGTGGGCATTCAGGACGATGAGCGCGGGCAGGTCGTTAAGGCGACGGTAGTTCTAAAGCCAGGATTTGAGCGCGGACCCGAATTGGTCAAGACGCTTCAAGACTGGGTAAAGTCGCGCATTGCCCCTTATAAATACCCGCGCGTTGTTGAGTTTGCAGACACACTCCCGAGAACAGAAACTGGCAAGCTTCAGAGGTTTCGCCTGCGAACTCCTTAGGCTTTTACCTCATCACGCAGTTCGCGCCTCAAGATCTTCCCGACATTGGTCTTGGGCAGATCATCGCGAAACTCAATGTGGCTGGGCCGTTTGTAGCCGGTTAATTGCTCTTTGCAGTAGGCCCTAAGCTCCTCTTCAGTGAGGTCTGGCGACTTCTTAACAACGAACAGTTTGACTGCTTCACCTGACTTTTCATCGGGGACACCCACCGCCGCACACTCAAGCACTTTCTCGTGCATTTGCACGACGGACTCGATCTCATTCGGGAACACATTAAAGCCAGACACGAGAATCATGTCTTTCTTGCGGTCTACGATCTTGGTGTAACCGTTGTCGTACATCACGCCAATATCGCCGCTCTTGAAAAAGCCATCAGCCGTCATGACGTTCGCCGTTTCTTCAGGACGTTGCCAATATCCCGACATCACTTGAGGCCCCTTGATGGCGATCTCGCCAGGCTCACCATTGGGCAGCCGGTTACCGTCTTCATCCAGAATGACGATCTCGGTCGATGGCAACGGAATGCCTATCGTGCCACTGAACTCGGTTGCGGTTGCCGGATTGCATGTCGCGGATGGCGAGGTTTCGCTCAGGCCATAGCCTTCGATGATGGGGCACTTAGTCAACTCAAACCAGTCTTTAGCCACTGCTTCCTGAACAGCCATGCCGCCCCCGTTCGAGATCCTCAGCTGAGAGAAGTCGAGCTGACGAAACTCTGGGTTGTTGACTAACGCGTTGTAGAGCGTATTGACGGCTGGAAAGTGCGTCACCTTGAACGGCGCAATCTCTTTTACCAGCGCAGGCAGATCGCGAGGATTGGGAATCAACACTAACTTAGAGCCCTGGCGAATGCCAAGCAGGCAGCAGACTGTGAGCGCGAAGATATGATAAAGCGGCAGCGCGCACACAATGACAGCCTGCTCTGGCGCCGGGCCTTTCGCCGGGTCATTCATCACCGGCTCGCTCCACGCCTCTGATTGCAAGACGTTAGCCAGGATATTCTTGTGGAGCAGGGTCGCACCTTTGGACACCCCAGTCGTGCCGCCGGTGTATTGAAGAAACGCGACATCATCATGGGTAAGCTGGCTCGCCGTGAACGGCATAGACGCTCCCTCAGCGAGCACCGTGCTGTATCGAGTAGAACCGGGCAAGCTGAATGCGGGCACCATTTTCTTCACGCGTCGCACCACGAAATTGACGATAGCCCCCTTGATCAGACCAAGGGTCTCGCCCATGGAAGCCACCACGACATGCTCAACCCCGGTTTTGGCAATTACCTGCTCAAGGGTCACCGCAAAGTTCTCGAGGATAAAGATAGCCTTAGCACCTGAGTCCTTGAGTTGGTGCTCCAATTCGCGGGGCGTATACAGCGGGTTGACATTAACCACCACCATGCCGGCACGCAACACCCCTGCGAGCACAATCGGGTACTGAACAATATTGGGCATCATGATCGCGACGCGGTCGCCTTTCTTCAGTCCTTTGGCCTGCAACCATGCAGCAACGAGCTTTGAGGTTGAGTCCACTTCTGCAAAGCTAGTCTCTTTGCCAAACCCTACATAAGCCGTACGGTTGGCATACTGCTTGAGAGAGACGTCAAGCAGTTCGACGAGCGAGCTGTACTGGTCGTAGTCAATCTCGTGAGGTACACCAGCTGGATAGTGCTCAAACCACGCGTGTGCCATGTTGTCTCCGTTACGTTGCAATGATTGCGATTGTGTCACCTGAGGTCAGTCTTCTGAAACGTCTGTCGCTTTCACAAAGGCTTGCTTGTAGCCCTGCAGTCGGGCATTTCTTTCGTCTGGCGCCAACGCTCCGACCTGGCTGGCCAGTTCGTAGAAGTCAGTTAAATTGCCGTCAACTTCATCGAGCATCCCCAGGAATGCGTCAACGCCGTCATTGTAAGCACCAATCGCGCCCAGGTGCGCATTACCCAACGGTTGGGCAAACCATCTGTCATAGCCTTTGAATCCATCCCATTTGGTCTGTTTAATGGCCTGGTATTCCTGGCGAAGCAGATCAATGACTTCCTGCTTCTTTGTTCGCTTACGCTCATCAGAGACCGGGCTCTCGTACACAGTCTGCAAACGGTCACGGGCCGTTCGCAACAGAGCCAGGAAGTCAGCCTTGCGCTGGCGAGCGGCTTCGTAGCGGACGCGCGGTTGCTGATCACCCGATATTGCCTCTTGTCTGCTCAGCCATCGCTCGACCCCGACAATCTCAACCGCCGTGGCAAATGACTCGTTAAAACCGGAATCACCCTTAACGTAGAGCACCTGGTGGGCAAGCTCATGAAATATCAGCCGGGCAATCTGGGTCGGACGATTTCGCAGAACCGGGCTCGGGATCGGGTCATCAAACCATCCCAGGGTGGAGTAGGCAGGCACCCCGCCGACCCGAACATCAAACCCATCAGCCTTCAGCTTTTCGGCATAGGCCGTCGCATCGGCCTTGTCATAATAGCCCCGGTAGCTCACGCACCCTGCTACTGGAAAACACCATGTTTTTAGTTTCAGGGATAACTCGCTGGCCGCGAAAACATTCCACAAAACATAAGGACGTTCAACATCCGCGTAACCGGTATAGCTGCCATTGTCGGGTAATGACAGATCGGTCACCGCAAATCGACGCGCCTCGCGGGCCAGCACCAGTTTGTCACGAATGGTTTCGGATACCGCCTCATCTGCCAGAACCTGCTCGATCGGACGACTGACCTGCATGAGAGACAAATGACCGTTGACCGATTGCCAGTAGAAGCCCAGGCCGCTAAAGGCGCAGCCTGTTAGCCCGGCGCAAACCAGAGTGAGTAAAAGCACACGGCAGAACGTTCGCGACGCAGGTCTGGCCGCAGGGCGGCGCACATGGCTCCGGCGCGTGTTAGGTTGGGTCGCCTGGCTCGCAGAATCGGGCAGCAATTGGGCAGTCATGCAGACTTTTTACCATGCGTTGTGAATCTAAGTCTAAAACACCACAAGGCCTCGGAAATGCAACACCCCGAGTACACTCAAAGACCAATCGTTAAAGTTTGCCGAGGCAACCGTGAATCTGTTTGAAGACATCATCAAGTTTCAGCATGATCTGGCCAGCATTCGGCGAGATATTCATGCCAACCCTGAACTGAGCTATCAAGAACACAGAACCGCCGGCAAAGTGGCGGAACTGCTTGAAAAATGGGGTTTTGGCGTCACCACCGGTATTGGCGGCACCGGCGTCGTGGGGACTTTGCAAGGTCGACAAAAGACAGACGGGCCTGTGCGAACTGTCGGCTTACGGGCCGATATGGATGCACTGCCTTTGCAGGAACACAATCAATTTGCACATGCGTCACGCAACCCGGGCAAGATGCATGCTTGCGGACATGATGGTCATACCGCCATGTTGCTCGGCGCAGCCTGGCATCTGTCCCAGCACTCTGACTTTGCGGGCACGATTCACCTGATTTTTCAGCCGGCCGAAGAAGGTGGTGCCGGCGCACAGGCAATGATTGACGACGGCCTGTTCGAGAGATTCCCCTGCGAAGCAGTCTTTGGGATGCATAACTGGCCCGGGATGGCTGTTGGGCAATTTGCCGTCACAAGTGGCCCGATGCTCGCCTCAGCCAATGACTTCGAAATCGAGGTCGAGGGTCGAGGCGCACACGCCGCGCTGCCACACGATGGCGCTGACGCGGTGGTGGTGGCCTGCCATCTTGTGCAGGCCATGCAAACGGTCGTTAGCCGTAACATCAGGCCGATTGAATCTGGCGTATTGTCAGTGACGCAAATTCATGCGGGCGACGCAATGAATGTCTTGCCGAACTCCGCCGTCATCAAGGGCACCGTGCGAACCTTCACAACGGAAACACTTGACCTGATGGAGCAGCGCATGGGCGAAATTGTTGACCAGCTCCCAGGCGCGTTCGGATGCTCTGCGAACATGAAATTCAAACGCAACTATCCGCCGCTCATTAACCATGAAGCCCAGACTCAGTTTGCCCAGTCAGTCATCCGCGAAATGGTCGGTCCGGCAAACCTGCACGGTTTTGAACCCTCCATGGGCTCAGAGGATTTTGCTTTCATGCTAGCGGCCAAGCCCGGTTGCTATGTCATGATCGGCAACGGCGAGGGCAATCATCGCGATGCGGGACACGGCCTTGGACCTTGTTCGCTACACAATCCAAGTTATGACTTCAATGACGACCTCTTGCCCATCGGAGCGAGTTACTGGGTACACCTGGCTCATCGTTGGCTGGCGACTCCTAAAGATTAAGAGACGGCTTAAGTGAATCAACGCGACATCACGACGTCAGCACTGCAAGGCAGCTACCTGGGTCAAAGCAAAGCCATGAGATCCATTCGGGCGTTTCACCCGGATCTCATCAAAATACGCCATCAAATCCATCAGAACCCTGAGCTGGGGTTTGAAGAAGTAAAGACTGCAGAACTCGTAGCCCGGGAACTGGCCAGCTACGGGATTGAAGAGATTCATAGGGGGTTGGGCGTAACGGGGGTGGTCGCTGTAATCGAAGGACAAGCCACGGGTGACGCCGCCGCCAACGGCCGCGTGGTTGGTCTGCGCGCCGATATGGACGCCCTGCCCATGCAGGAGGCCAATGAATTTGCTCACCGATCCAAAAAACAGGGAGTCATGCACGGCTGCGGGCACGACGGCCACACGGCCATGTTGCTCGGGGCTGCGAGGCATCTTGCGCAAAATCGTGACTTCCCTGGTCGAGTCGTCCTGATCTTTCAGCCGGGAGAAGAAGGACATGCCGGCGCCCGAGCAATGATTCGTGACGGCCTGTTCGAACGCTTCCCCTGTGATGCGGTGTTTGCGATGCATAACTGGCCAGGTCTGCCCGCGGGACAAATTGCCGTGCGGCCAGGCCCAGCGATGGCCGCCGCCGATCGACTCACCATCAACATCACTGGTAAAGGTGGTCACGGGGCGCACCCCTATCTGGCCGTTGACCCAGTGGTTGTCTCAGCCCATATCATCACCGCCGTTCAGTCGATTGTTTCGCGCAATGTCAGCCCACTGGATAGCGCCGTTGTCAGTCTTTGTTCGATGCAGGCTGGCGACCCACTCGCCATGAGCGTCATCCCGTCTGGTGCTAGGCTTATCGGCACTGTTCGCACCTTCCGCGCTGAGGTGCAGGATCAGGTCGAGGCGAGAATCAAACATCTGGCGCAGTCTGTTGCGGCCGGCTTTGATGCGATTGCGGAAGTGAACTACGAGCGCGTGTATCCGGCAACGATTAACTCACGGGATGAGGCTCTGTTTGCCGCCCGCGTTGCCAGCGGACTGGTCGGACCGGAAAATCTATTGTCTGACCTTGAGCCAAGCATGGGCGCAGAAGACTTTTCATTCATGCTGCAGCAACGGCCCGGCGCTTACTTGAGAATCGGCCAGGGCGGCGCAGCCGGCGGATGTTTTTTGCATAACACCCGGTACGACTTCAACGACGATATCTTGCCGCTCGGCGCTGGCTTGATGGTTGAGCTTGGCAGGACCTATTTGTCTGAAGGCGTTTGAGGCAAGTCAGGCCGTAGCCCCAATACTCACAGTGCGTTCAATGCTCTTTTAGTGCTTGCAATCGATCCGTCGAATCGCTTCGCAAATCCCGTCAGCATCGAGACCAACATTGCCCAGCATATCGGGCACATTGCCATGATCAAGAAACTCATCTGGCAAACCCAACGGCAAGACAACACGCCCGAAGCGAAGCCGTGTCAGCACCTCCTGGACGGCGCTGCCCACTCCGCCAGACTGAGCCCCCTCTTCCACGCTGACCAAAATATCATGAGAGTCAGCGAGCTTGCAGATCATTCGCTCGTCAAGTGGTTTGATAAACCGCATATTCACCACTGTTGCGTCCAACTCCTCAGCAGCTTCCAATGCCGGCTGTAACATCGAACCAAATGCCATCAAGGCAATTCGCTGGCCTTTCCGGCGGCGCTGAGCCTGCCCGACAACCAGCGCCTGCGCACTCTCATTGATCGGAACACCGGGGCCTTTGCCCCTTGGATACCGTACCGCGCTCGGCCCATTTAGCGACAAACCGGTCTGCAGCATGCGCCACAGATCTTGCTCGTCAGCGGCGGCCATTAGCGTCATGTTAGGCACGCAACGCAGGCTCGCAATATCGAATGAGCCTGCATGGGTCGCGCCATCCGCGCCCACCAGACCTGCACGGTCCAATGCGAGCATGACTGGAAGATTTTGAAGCGCAATATCATGAATCAGTTGATCGTACGCGCGCTGCAAAAAGGTTGAGTAAATTGCCACAACCGGACGTACACTCTCGCACGCGAGCCCGGCTGCGAATGTGAGCGCATGTTGCTCTGCAATGCCAACATCGTAGTAGCGATCTGGGAAGTCTCGGGCAAAATCGATCAGATCAGAGCCCTCGCGCATAGCGGGCGTGATACCAATTACTCGTCGATCCCGCCGGGCAGCAGCGCACAACCAGCGACCAAACACCTGCGAATAAGTCGGGGCGGCTGGCTTGGCCGCTGCGGGTTTTCTGGCAATCCCTTTGGCGCGATCAAACGGCCCCGGTCCGTGATAGGCAATCGCATCACGTTCGGCCGGTGCATACCCTTGCCCTTTGCGAGTCCGAATATGCAGCACCTTCACACCGGGTTGGCACCTCAGACGCTCAAACGCCAACGCAAGTTCGATCACATCATGCCCATCAGCAATCCCTTCGTAAGGCAATCCCAGGGTCTCAAACAAAGAGGTGGGATAGCCAGTGGCACAAAACTGCGAAGGTGTGGAAACGGGTTGCCGACGCAATGCCAGTTGCTGCAGGTGAAAGGGAACCGCACCTACGCTCTCAGAGATCGACATCTGATTGTCATTGATGACAATCAGCAGATTACCGCCCACCGAAGCCACGTTACAAAGCGCTTCATAGGCAAGGCCTGCTGTGAGCGCACCATCGCCAATAACTGCAATCGCATGGCGCGATTCATTTTGACTTTCTGACTCTGGTCTGCCGGCTTTGCTAAAGGCGGCAGCCATGCCGAGTGCTGCGCTGATCGAGGTGCTTGAATGAGCCGTCCCGAACGCATCGTATGGACTCTCTGCGCGACTGGGAAACCCACTCAAACCGCCTGGCTTGCGAATACTCGTCATTCGATCACGACGGCCCGTCAGAATCTTGTGCGGATAGCTCTGATGCCCGACATCAAAAACGATACGGTCATTGGGTGTATCGAACGCCCAATGCAGTGCGACTGTGAGTTCGCAAGCACCAAGGTTTGATGCGAAGTGCCCCCCAGTGTCTGCCACGCTATCAATCAGGAAATCACGGAGCTCATCGCAAAGCAGCGGTAACTCATGCAGTTCAAGCGCACGTAGCGCAGCCGGGCTTTCAATTTGCTCGAGCAGGTGCCGCCGCGAGGATCCGTGAGCTGTATGGGCATCGTTGAAGCCTGCCGACAGTCTCGGTTCAACATGCGAGGTTGCGCTCCTCACATCATACTCAGTGTCCATCGGTCCGGCTCTCCACAATTCAAGAATGCTTCTCACGAAATCTCATTGCAAGATCAATAAGATGTGCAACTAAACTCAAAATCAGGCAGAGCAAAATCCACCCACCAGCCGCGCTCGCTAGCGCGAGTCGTACTGCCAGAATCAGCGCAGCTCCCGCAGCCAGGTTTGCTATCAACCCACTAAGTGCGGCACCAGTCCAGCGCCTGCTTAGAACAACTCCTACCGCAACGACTTCCAACAACACCATGACCAACACAAAATCCAGCCAATGTGCGGACAAGGGTGACCAAAACAATTCCATACCGATAAACCTGAAAACTGCCGAGCCGGCAGCATCGCCAGCCAACCAACGGCGGCTAACTCACAGCCGCAAGACCGGACAGGTGAGCAATGTTTTTCATGAAAATACGCGCATTGACGAGTGGGTTCGCGCGGACCAGCTCTTTATTCATATAGGAGTCCCAGGTCAGACGCTGGACATCTCTATCGTGACAAATTCGCACAAATCGCTCGCGACGATTGTCGTTGGCATACCAGAACTTTTGCATCATGCCGAGCGCGAAGAACACCTGACCATGATCTTTCATAAACCGCTTACGTGCGAGTTTCAGCTTCGCAGGTTCGTCGTTCTCCAACATCTCTAGCATTGCCTCACCGGCCAGACGTCCGCCGAGCATTGCGTAGTAAATCCCTTCGCCAGAGGCCGGTGCCACAACACCGGCAGCGTCGCCAGCCAGCAGCACATTTTTGCCGTTGTCCCAACGCTTCATGGGACGCATTGGAATGGGCGCCCCTTCAGTTCGAATGGTTCGGTTATTAATCAGCCCGTTGTGCGCACGCAATTTGGCAATAGCGCTACGCATAGACACGCCCCGATGAGCTGTGCCAACGCCAATACTGGCGCTCTCACCGTGCGGAAAGACCCATGAATAAAAGTCCGGAGACAAAGCCCCGTCGTAGATCACATCGCAGCGGGTATTTAGATATGTCGGATGAGACTCTTTAGGCGCTTCAATAATTTCGTGATAAGCCGACACATAGGGCACCTCATCAGCGCCGGGCACGCACTGTCGGGCCACTTTGGATTTGGCACCATCTGCACCAATAACCGTACCAACCCTGAACTTCACAGCGCCAACAGCCGCATCCGCACCGGTACCCACTGCATGCACGATGGGCGTCTGGTCTGTATCAAACTCAATATGATCAAATTTTGCGCTGATCCGTGTCGCGCCTGAATGTTCGGCGCGGTCACGTAAGAACTCGTCGAAGTGTTCGCGATCCACCATACCGACATAGCCACCACCAATATGCATGTCGACATAGTGTTCGGACGGCGCGATGATACGCGCCGCATTAACACGCGCGACAATTTGAGCGTCAGGAATCGCAAAGTCGCGAATCAGCCTTGGCGGCACAGCACCGCCGCATGGTTTGATCCGACCCTGACGGTCGATCAACAACACCCGAACGCCGGCACGCGCGAGATCATTTGCGGCGGTCGCGCCGGAAGGGCCTCCTCCGATCACGGCAACATCAAAATCAGTTTTTGCTTTCATGCGCTTCGCGCCTCCAAAACGGGGCCATTTTTTTGCTGTGGCGACAGTTTTTCTGTCTCCACACTGGTCCCAAACGAATCGGTCGATGACAGGTGTTTGGCCAAGCGCCAGGCAAGGACACCCGAGAGCAGGAACAATGCGCCTTCGACGGCAAACACCAATCCATAGCCAAGCGCTGGTGAGCCAAACACCGAGCGGGCAAGATCGCTGGCCGCGGCGCCAAGAAAGCCGCCGAGTCCGAACGCAAGCGCTTGCGCTGCGCCCCACAGGCCCATACGCAGACCTTCGCGGTTCTTGTTCCCGGCACTAACCAGGCCCATCATTGAACCAATGGCTGCCACCGCATAAGCGCCATTAGCGGCGCCCAGCAGAAAGACGTTCAGTTCGATTGGCCATGCGGTAAATCCGAGACCGGCAATCGCCAGACCGAACAGACAAAAAGCCGACGCAATACACCCCAGCAAAGCCCAACCCCAGAGCGCGTCACGGCCGCCGGCGCGACGCTGCCATCCCGCCAGAACTGCGACGAGAATCATCCCGCAAAAGACACCACCATGCTGCATTGATGACAGTGACGTTGACTCGCCTGGTGTCATATCGAACACGGCGCCTGCAAACGGCTCAAGGATCAGGTCCTGAGCACTATAGGCAAGCATTGAGATAAACACGAACAACGCAAACCGTCGCGATAGCGACTCTGCCCAAACCTGCTTTAACGCAAGCCGGAAATCAGTTTTCTGGGGCGTGTCTTTAGAAGCAACTGTATCTGCAATCTGACGCATACCAGCCGCTGATGGCTCCAGCCTGAACGTGGCCAGTACCGTGACACAAACGGCGATGAGCCCCACCCATGCGGTGATTTCCAGCAACCTACCCGCTGTATACGGATCAAGCAATTGGCCGACAATCGCCGTGGTAATTACGAACCCGGCGATCATCATCAACCAAACAGTGGTTGCCGCAGCCGCCCGACGTTTGTCATCGACCAACTTGGCAAGTAACACCAAAAGCGCCGTGCCAGATGCCCCAACACCCAAGCCGATCAGGACAAAAGCAATGATCGAAACGATTAGTGCGGCCGTCATAGACCACGGGGCTAACGCGATTGCGCCCGATGCACCCAGCGCACCAAGCGCTAGAACGATCATGCCGCCAATAATCCAGGGCGTGCGCCGACCCTGTTGATCGGACCCGTGCCCCATACGCGGGCGCATAACCTGAATCGCATAGTGCAGCGCAACGAGGGCCCCAGGCAATGCAGCAGGCAGCGCCAACTCAATCACCATGATGCGATTCATTGTGGATGTCGTCAGCACAACAATCGAACCAAGTGCCGTTTGAACCAACCCAAGCCGAATGATGCCAAGCCAGCCTAAAGACCGAATGCGCGACACGGCTGTCTCCTTCGAATTCTTATCAATAAAACACTAATTGCAGGCACTACATAGCGACGTCTAACCCGCGGACTGCAAAGGCACTGATCATCATGCCGGACACAAACAAAATGACACCGAACGCGCTATACCAAAGCGCTCGTTCTGCAGGCTTGGCTAGAAAGCGAATCATCATGGCCACCTGAATGACCAGTAAAACCAATACAGCAATGGCATGTGTACCCTGGCCCCATGCATTGAGTTGCATGACGACAATCACCTGTGGCACAGCCATAAACAAACACGCGCAACGAGCCGCACGAGCGACACCGAGGCTTGCCGGGATGGAGTCGATACCGAGACGCCGATCGCCTTTGATTGACTTGAAGTCGTTGAGGGTCATGATGCCGTGCGCCCCAACTGAGTACAGGAGTGCGAGCATCAGGACTGGAATAGCTGGCGCCTGACCACCCAGCATGACGGCAGCACCGGTGATCCACGGCAAGCCTTCATAACTCAATCCGACCGCCGTATTGCCAATCCAGCCGTTTTGCTTAAAGCGAAATGGCGGCGCGCTATAGGCCCACGCCAACACCAGGCCGACTGCTGCCGCGGCGAAACCAACCGGGCCCAATACAGTCGCCAGCAAAAGCGACAAGGCGGTCCAGAGCAACGCGAGATACCAGCCCCATTGCCCAGGAAGCCGCCCAGATGGAATTGGTCGTTCAGGCTGATTGATGGCATCAACATCGCGGTCGTACCAGTCGTTGACTGCCTGACTGGTCGCACAAACCATCGGCCCGGCCAACAGCACGCCGGCGAAGATCATCCAGCCATTGCCCACCACTGTAATGCCGGACGAAATCACGCCGCACGCAAATGCCCACATAGGCGGAAACCAAGTCACGGGCTTGAAGAATTCAAGAATGACACTGGCGCTTGGTCGCGCTGCCTGATGGCCCTGGGGAAATGTCGTGCTCATGAATGCACTTTAAGCTTGACACTTTTGAGTGTCAAGCAAGATTTACACTCAAAATAATCTTCCGCGTAGAAACGGAAAATCCGACCAAGCGGTCGGATTCAAATTGGGCTGCAGTGATCAGATTCAGTTGATGTCAGGACTCTTTTTCGTCACCGTTAGCGTTACCGGCTAATCCCGAGCGTCGCATCTTGACATAGAGACTCTGACGGCTCAAACCGAGCATTTCGGCAGCAGCAGCGCGGTTGCCACTTGTGAGATTTAGGGCCGTCTCGATGCACATGCCTTCAATCAACTCACCGGTCTCGCGCACGATTTCCTTCAGTGGCACTCGACCCACCAGTTCCGTTAGTTCGCCCATTGAACTGAGCATCGTGCTGCCAGTGGGCTGCGAGGCATTCAATCGAAGGCCAATATTTCGGATGGTGAACGCAAACAGGCTCCGGCCCCCATGCTCCATCACCGTGGCCGACACCTCCGCAGAGATCACACCGCCTAAATCGCTGCGCATAATGGTCGAAAACAGACTCACTGTGCCGCGCTCTTTTAGATTCACCATCAATACCGCAGTATCGACTCCTGGACGGCCCAGCCAACGGTCGATTGATTCCCCGATTGCTTGGTCGTGACTCGTCAGTTGCGCCATTTCGATAAACGCAGCATTGACATGCAGGATCGTGCCATCCACTTCGGTCACAGCGACCGCGTCGGGCAGCACTTCGGTGGCGCGGAGCAGAGAAGTCTGCGCCTTTGACACCACATCCAGACCCGGCAAGGTGTCAACCGGCCGAATCCGAATCAGCCCCATCCGAGAACGCTCCTGACGAAACGGGCTTCCCGAAACAATACAGGCTGATCCACTGCTCTTGATCGACGCACGAACATCTGAGACTTCATCGACCGTGAGCATCCGGTTAACGAGATCACTGACTATCTTGTTGCCTTCATCGTCGAAACCAACCGGAAAAGTTCGACCGCTGAGACGGGCGCCAGGCCTAATGAGCAACTCAACTGCTGCCGGATTAGCTTCAATCACGCGACGAGAAGCGAGGTCGACAATGATCACCGCCTCGCTGGCCATCTGAAACAACATGCGGTAACGAAGGTCCGAGTGCCGCAGATCACGATACTCACGCTCAATGAGCTGCTGCGCATCGAGCAAGCGCTGCTGCATGGACGAAATTGCCCGCATATCCCGGCCTAAAGCCAGTGCACGTCCATTGCCCTCAAGCCGCAAGACCGTGTACTGAACCGGTAGATCGGTGCCAGCATCGAGTGGGTGATTTACCTGACGCCAACGAGTGCGCCCCTGCGAAAACGCCTCAGTCAGTAAGGCATTAAGCTTGGTGGTGCTTTCAACGGTCGCAGCTTCTGCCCAGGGCTTGCCCACCCAGCGCTGCAAGTTCTCAGCGGCGAGCTCGGAACTGCCGGCCGCGACGTCAAGGACAGTCCCGTCACGATCAATAAGCACCGCTATATCAGTGGCCGCCGCGAGCACCTTGGCCGCTTCGGAGGGGCTTAGCTGATCTAAAAATTGCTCGGACACGTTTTGGTCAGTCAAGGTTGCCAACGCAATCAAAAGTTAGGAACAACAGAAGCGGAGCCGGTTGCTAAAAGACGCGCAAGAGCCCCCGGAGCCGATGTGATGTCGCCCAGAATAAGATCCACATTCATTCGCCGGATCTTCTCTGGTGAGCGAGCCACAAGGGACCCACCAATGAAAACCGGTAACCTGGCTGTTGCTGTGTCTGCACGCAGCACGTCGAGAGTCTCAGCCAGCAGCGGCAATCTGTCCTCGGTCGCGACCGAAAATCCGATCACATCAAGCGATGATTGTGTCGCAAGGAATAGCACCTCGTCTGGCGTCTCAGCTACCCCACTGCGAACCGAAAATCCGCGTCTGCGTAAATAAAAGGCTCCCACCTGAGAGCCAAATGAATGTGCTTCACCCGGAACAGGCAGCAAAAGAACTTGCGAGCCACGCCTGGAAACAACTTGTCTACCGCCCATATCACGCTCAATACGCCGCAGCAGAATTCCCAGCGTCGTCATTGACGCCGTGCAGGTCGCGAAATCAATCTCGTCTTCTATCCAGAATTCGCCCAATTGTCGGGCGCACCCACACAAAATCTTCATGACCAGGTCGTCTACCGCGCCGCCCTGGGCATGCCAGCGCACACAGAGGCGCCATGCAGCCGCGCAATCAACCTCGATAACGTGGGCAGTTAGCTCAGCAACATGCGCCTCGACAGGAGAACTGCGGCCTTTGCGCCGAGCGGACGGCTCCAGCAGGCGCTGACTCAAAGTGGGCAACACCTGATTGCTGACGAGAGGCGCCAGCATGCTACGAGGCATCCCTCGATCCGAAGGGCCACGAGATGCGCCAATCGGATCGCCAGGGTCGGCATGAGATTGCTCAGAAGTCATTAGCTACCGCACTCGCCATTCGCTGTCCGGGTTGAAACGTTGGTTGGTGGTCTTACCCGAAAGCTGCTGGGCGCGAACCAGTCTCAATCATGAAACGTTCAAGGGCCTGCCAACGGCAGGGTCTAAGGGGTCGTTGTCTACTAGATTCTGATTCTAACTGTCGACGAAATGTCTAGGGCATTAGACACCGAGCGATTTACTGATGTCAAACATTCTGGACCCCACAGCGAAAAATGCAAGAATTATTAGACGTAAACTTTAGTTGACACTCGCTTCCTCGAGGTCTAGATTCATCTACAACCAGAGACGGGACAAAGACAGGAGAGAACACCCCAAATTGTCGGGTGTGAGAGACCATCATGACGGGCGAGCCCAAACTTCAGCCAGATTTCCCGGAGCAGCCCGATTCAAATAGTGGCGAGTCGGCCCCGGTGTCGACTTCTTCGCTGTACACACCAGAACAGCAGCAGCGACGCGATGCCTCCCGATGGACGCTCGTACAGGGAATCCTCGCGCCAGCGCAGTTACTTGTATTCGTCGTCAGTCTCGTGCTGATCATCCGCGCACTCCAGACCGGCGAAGGGTATGCGCTGGCGAGCGCATCGATTGTGCTCAAAACCGCCCTGCTCTATTCCATCATGGTCACTGGGTCGCTCTGGGAGCATGACGTCTACGGGAAATACCTCTTTGCGCCTGCGTTTTTCTGGGAAGACGTGGTCAGCATGGGCGTTATCGCCCTGCATACGGCTTACCTGATTGCGTTGTTCACGGGTGCACTAACGCCCACCGAGCAGTTACTGCTTGCACTCGCCGCATACGCGACCTACATCGTGAACGCGATTCAATTCCTAGTGAAGTTCCGGCAGGCCCGGCTTTCAAAACGAGCCCAATCCTTGCCTGCCCCTAACCCACACCGCGGGGCCGTCGTCCCAACGGCCGCCCGGAGTCTTTCATGAACGAAGCTGTTCTGACGCGCATGCCCATGACAAGGGACACTTGCGATTCGTCACCCCTTATCCAGAAAGAAAAAGGTCAGCATGAAGTTTTTTGCGGCTTGACAGGCATTCTTTGGCTGCACCGTAAAATTCAGGACGCGTTTTTCCTTATTGTTGGCTCGCGAACGTGCGCACACCTAATGCAATCGGCCGCCGGTGTCATGATCTTTGCTGAGCCACGCTTCGGCACTGCCATCATCGAGGAGCGAGATCTTGCCGGTCTCGCAGATGCTCAGGAAGAACTGGATCGAGTCGTCGAACAACTACTGGCGCGACGGCCTGAAATCAAACTGCTTTTTCTCGTCGGCTCGTGCCCTTCCGAGGTTATCAAACTAGATTTATCGCGCGCGGCTGAGCGCCTGAGTGTTCAACATGCCGCAACCGCTCGCGTCCTTAGCTATTCGGGCAGCGGCATCGAAACAACCTTTACGCAAGGCGAAGATGCCTGCCTCAGCGCGCTAGCCAGCGCACTGCCGGAATCGCCAGCGCAGGCGCCGGCCGAGCTAATGGTGGTTGGCGCACTTGCTGACATCGTAGAAGATCAATTCAAGCGCATATTTGCCCAAATGGGCGTTGAGCGCGTGAGCTTTCTGCCTGCTCGCAGCAATGCGCAGATGCCGGCCGTGGGACCTAACACCCGCTTTCTCCTGGCCCACCCTTACCTCGGTGACACGGCTCGAGCACTTGAGGATCGCGGCGCACAGTGGATTCCTGCGCCATTTCCACTGGGTGTGGAAGGCTCGGCAGGCTGGTTTGAAGCGGCGGCCACCGCCTTCGATTGTGATCCTGAGAAGGTTAGCGAAGCACTCGCAGCCCCAACACGCCGAGCCCGTGAAGCAATTGCCAAATACAAACCCGAGCTCCAAGGTAAGCGTCTCTTCCTGTTTCCGGATTCACAGATTGAGCTGCCCGTTGCGCGCTTCCTAAGCCGCGAACTGGATATGGAGTTGTCAGAAGTGGGCACCCCGTTCCTTCACCGCCAGCATCTTGCTCATGAGCTCGAATGGCTTGGACCGAACGTGCGCATTACTGAAGGGCAACACGTCGACGACCAGCTTGATCGCTGCCGTGCAGCTGACCCCGACATCGTGCTTTGTGGATTGGGTTTGGCAAACCCGCTCGAGGCTGAAGGGATTACAACCAAGTGGTCTATTGAGCTCATTTTCACGCCCGTTCAAGGGTTCGATCAGGCAGCAGACCTAGCCGAGTTGTTCGCCCGCCCACTGAACCGGCGCGCGCGCCTGCAGTTTTAGGAAGCCCCCGATGAAGTTGACGATCTGGACATACGAAGGCCCCCCTCACGTTGGCGCCATGCGCGTTGCCACCGCCATGAAGGGTATGCACTACGTTTTGCATGCACCGCAAGGTGATACCTACGCAGACCTGTTGTTTACGATGATTGAACGGCGCGATCAGCGCCCACCTGTTACGTACACAACTTTCAAGGCACGCGATCTCGGTGGCGACACCGCCACGTTGCTTCAGGACGCAATGACCGAGGCGTTTGAGCGGTTTAATCCCAAGGCGATGCTGGTCGGTGCTTCGTGTACCGCAGAGCTTTTGCAGGATGATCCTGGTGGTTTGGTTACTGCGCTGAACCTCCCAGTACCAGTGATTCCGCTTGAATTGCCGTCGTACCAGCGAAAAGAAAACTTTGGTGCGTCAGAAACTTTCTATCACATCGTCAGAGCGCTTTGCCCTGCGCAGGCCAAGAACACCGATACGGCTGGTGAAGTTGCCGGCAGTCAGTGGCAGCCATCATGCAATATCCTCGGGCCAACGGCGCTCGGGTTTCGACATCGCGATGATATGACTGAGATTCGTCGCTTGATTGAATCACTGGGTATCACCGTTAATGTTGTTGCGCCTTATGATGCGACACCTGAAGATATCGCCCGGCTAAGTGACGCGACATTCAATGTGGTGCTCTACCCCGAGACAGCGCTTACCGCTGCGAAATGGCTCGAGAAAAATCACGGCCAGCCCTACACCAAGACGGTTCCCATTGGCGTGGGAGCAACCCGGGAGTTCATCACAGAAGTAAGCGAATTGGCGGGGCTGCAAGGTCCAGCCACCGGTAACGGCGACAGCCGGATGCCTTGGTACTCACGATCTATTGATTCGAACTACCTAACGGGCAAACGCGTTTTCTGCTTTGGCGATGCAACCCACGCCCTCGCAGCCGCTCGGGTGGCCACGGAAGAAATGGGTTTTGAAGTGGTGGGCCTGGGCACATACAGCCGTGAGTTTGCGCGTGAAGTGCGCGAAGCCGGCAAGCAGCTTGATGTACCGGTCTTGATCACAGATGACTACCTGGATGTTGAGCAGGCCATCATCGAATTGCAGCCAGAGCTGATTCTCGGCACGCAAATGGAACGGCATATCGCCAAGCGGCAGCATATCCCCTGCGCCGTGATCTCTGCACCGGTTCATGTGCAGGACTTTCCAGCCAGATATTCGCCGCAAATGGGGTTTGAAGGTGCGAACGTGCTGTTCGACACCTGGGTTCATCCGCTCATGATGGGACTGGAAGAGCACCTGCTCACCATGTTTCGTGATGACTTTGAGTTCCATGACGGGGCGGGTTCTTCACACCTGCATGCAGGCGGCGCAAAACCCGCTGTGTCTGAAGCCCCCGATCAGGAAATTGCAGCACCGGCGGTGGCAACCGAGACACTCGCAACTGTTGATGCACAGACCGGAAAGGCAGCCGCAAACTGCCCCATCTGGCATCCCGAGGCCGAGAAAGAGCTTCGCAAGATTCCGTTTTTCGTCCGGGGCAAGGCCCGGCGTAACACCGAGCGGTTTGCCGCAGAACGCGGTCTAACCAACATCAACCTTGACACGCTGTACGACGCCAAAGCGCACTTCGGACGCTAAGGCTCCCTCTAAGCAGGAAATAACAATGAATGTGACAAATATTCCTATTGGACAGATTAGCCGCGGTGGTCGCACACCTGACGGCGCCGGAAGCGTACAGGTCCATATGGACCCAAACATCGACATTGGCAAAGCTAAAGTCTTTGCTGTTTACGGTAAAGGCGGTATTGGTAAGAGCACGACATCGTCAAACCTGTCGGCCGCTTTCAGCAAGCTGGGTAAGCGCGTTCTTCAAATTGGTTGTGACCCAAAACATGACTCCACATTTACGCTGACCAAGCGTTTAGTGCCTACGGTTATCGATACGCTGGAGTCTGTCGATTTCCATGCGGAAGAGTTACGCACCGAAGACTTTGTGTATGAGGGTTATGGCGGCGTGATGTGCGTGGAAGCCGGCGGACCACCTGCCGGTACCGGTTGCGGCGGTTATGTCGTGGGGCAAACCGTCAAACTGCTCAAAGAGCACCACTTACTCGACGACACCGATGTTGTGGTGTTTGATGTATTAGGTGACGTTGTTTGTGGCGGTTTTGCCGCCCCACTGCAACATGCTGACCGTGCGTTGATCGTCACCGCCAATGATTTCGATTCGATCTTTGCCATGAACCGGATCGTGGCAGCGATCAAAGCCAAAGCAAAAAACTACACTGTCAGAGTTGGGGGCGTCATCGCCAACCGAAGCGCTGGCACCGATCAAATTGACAAGTTCAACGAGCGCGTGGGCCTGGACACCATCGCTCACTTTCCAGATTTGGATGCGATTCGACGCTCCCGCCTTAAAAAGGCCGTGCTGTTTGAAATGGAAGACTCCGCCGAGGTTCGAGCGGTTCAGGATGAGTATCTGAAACTGGCCGCCGCCCTTTGGGTTGGCACTGAGGCTCATTCGCCTGATTCCCTCAAAGATCGCGAAATCTTCGACTTGCTCGGATTTGACTGACATGGCGTCGACCTACCAAACCCGCCGTGGTGAGATCGAAACCTACTTCGACCGCACCGCCAGTGCCACGTGGGCCAAACTCACATCGGATGCACCAGTTAGCCGAATCCGTGCAACGGTACGGGCGGGCCGTGACCGCATGCGAGCCAGCCTCATTGGCAGCCTGCCTGAAGACTTGAGTCAGCATCGTGTCCTCGATGCTGGTTGCGGCCCAGGTGCGCTTTGTATTGAACTGGCTCGCCGCGGCGCGCAGGTCACAGGCGTTGATCTGTCGCCGACCCTAATCGATCTGGCTCGCGAGCGCCTCGCCAGCGAGCAGCATGCTGAGCGTATTACGCTGCTCGCAGGCGATATGACACAGGCCCATGATGAGCCCTTCGACTATGTCGTGGCGATGGACTCCGTGATCCACTATGAAGCGCCGGACTTACTTGATGTCGTTGCACGGCTAGCCGGCCAAGCTCGAAAAGGGGTGATGTTTACCGTCGCGCCATCAACCCCATTGCTGCGGCTCATGCACTTGAGCGGTAAGTTATTTCCGCGATCAGACCGCTCTCCCGCAATTTGCCCTATCTCGACTCAACGCCTCCAGCAAGCCATCGAGAAAGACCCACGATTCACTGGTTGGCAGATGCGAGTCGGCGAGCGGGTCAATAGTCGTTTCTATATTTCTCAAGCAGTCGAACTCATCAAGCAATGAAGCAGCTGAACGAAATGGCAATTAAAGCCTGGACCCGGGTGGGTACCAGGTGGTTGCCGTTTGCGGACGCTGTCTCTGAAGAACTCCCGCTGAACCGGCTCCTACGCCTGTCTCTGTTTCAAATTGCTGTCGGGATGGTGTTAGTTCTGACCAATGGCACGCTGAACCGAGTCATGATTGTCGAACTCGGCGCAGCCAGTTCTGTCGTCGCGTTGATGGTTGCATTGCCTTTGCTGTTTGCGCCGTTTCGTGTCCTGATTGGACACCGCTCTGACCATCATCGTTCAGCGCTGGGCTGGCGCCGTGTGCCCTACATCTGGATTGGCACGATGCTGCAGTTCGGTGGTCTTGCGTTCATGCCTTTCGCGCTCCTGGTCATGTCGGGCGATGGGCATGGTCCTGCCTGGATTGGGACGGCCGCGGCGGCTTTGTCATTTCTCATGGTCGGTGCCGGCATGCATACCACGCAGACAGCAGGGCTGGCACTTGCTACAGACTTGGCACCGGCTCATACCCGAGCCAGGGTTGTCGCACTGCTCTATGTCATGTTGCTCGTTGGCATGGTAGGCAGTTCCGCCTTGTTTGGATGGCTGCTCGAAGACTTTTCACCTACTCGACTCGTGCAGGTAATTCAGGGAGCAGCAGTTTTAGCGATTGCCTTAAATTTGGCTGCGCTTTGGAAGCAGGAAGCCCGAATTCATCGGCGCGTGGACGGGGATGCATCCCCGCAAAAACGTCATTCATTGAAAGCTGCTTGGCAGCACTTTGCTAGTCAACCTGGTGCGGTCCGGTTATTGGTGGCAGTTGGGCTTGGCACCGCAGCATTTAGCATGCAAGACATTTTGCTTGAACCCTACGGCGGACACATTCTCAATATGTCCGTCAGCCAAACAACAATGCTCACTGGCCTGTTAGCCGCCGGGACGCTGGCTGCCCTGGCTTTGTCTGCCCGTGTGATGGATTCAGCTATTCAGCCTGCTCGCCTGGCTGCGATCGGCGTGCTACTGGGCATCATCGCGTTCTCCGCAGTCGTGTTCTCTGGCGCCTTGCAATTGCCCTGGTTGTTCCAGGCAGGTACTGCACTGATTGGCTTTGGCGCGGGCTTATTTGCAGTCGGCCTTTTAACGGAAGCTATGCGCCACGGCGATGTAAGCGGCAGCGGCGTCGCCCTGGGTGCCTGGGGAGCCGTGCAGGCAACCGCCGCCGGCCTGGCAATTGGCGCCGGTGGTCTCATTCGTGACACCGTCCAGGTGCTTTCCGATGGCGGCTACCTTGGCACCGTGATGGCTAACTCGCCACAAGCAAGCTACGGCGTCGTTTATCACCTTGAAATTCTTTTGTTGTTTGTCGCGCTGATTGCAATTGGGCCCCTTGTGCGCTCACAAAACAGTCGCGATCTTTCTCCCCGCCATGCACCGCGCGGGCTTGAACTATATGACTTCCCTAATTAACCCGCCTACTCGGAGCACGATATGGAAATTGGCGCAATTACTGGCTATATCGACGTAGCACAGCTTGTTCTTTACCTGTTCTGGATCTTCTTTTTCAGGCTGGTTTTGTATCTCCACCAGGAAGGTAAACGAGAGGGCTATCCGCTTGAGTCAGACCGCAGGGGCGGTGTTCCCATCATTGGCTTCCCTGAATTACCGGAACCCAAGACGTTCAAGCTCATCAACGGACGGACCGTAACAGTTCCGCATAGCAATGAGCGCGACGATCTAGCTATCGAACCGATGGCTAGATTTCCCGGAGCCCCCATGGTGCCAACAGGTAATCCAATGGTCGATGGCGTGGGAGCGGCATCCTATGCGATGCGCGAAGACACTCCCGACATGACGCTTGAGGGCGAAGCCAAGATTGTGCCTTTGCGCGCCGCTAGCGACTTCAGCGTTGACAAAGGTGATCCGGACCCGCGCGGCATGACGGTCGTCGATGCAAAAGGTAGTCCAGCCGGAAAGGTCGTGGATATCTGGGTGGACAAGTCTGAAATGATCTTCAGATACATAGAAGTAGAAGCAGACGCAAACCAGGCCCGAGTGCTCGTCCCCATGACACTGTTGAGAGTTGACGCGGCCGCAGGCAAAGTCAAGCTGGCCTCTATCTCGCACGAACATCTTGGCGAGGCACCAAAGACCAAACAGCCCGACACTGTTACGCTGCTCGAAGAAGACAAGATCTGCGGTTACTTCGGCGGCGGTCACCAGTTCGCGTTTCCTGATCGATCGGAAGCTTTGATATGAAACCAACTGTCATTACAGAGCACGGCCTGGAAAAAATCCCAGGCGTACCGGCTGACCTGCCTCCTGGCGAATTCATTATCTGGCGCGGTCAGCCAATGCGCCAGAGTGTGACCCGGCATGCACTGCATACCCGGAAAGTTGCTCTCTACTTTGGTCTGCTCGCCGCATGGGGCGCGTTTACTTCATGGACGGACGGATTAAGCCTCGGACAGGGCGTCGCCGCAGTAAGTTGGACACTGCTGCTCGGTATTTCTGCGCTGGCGCTTCTCAAGCTCATCGGCTGGGGCGTTGCCAAAACGACCTACTACACGCTTACGAACAAGCGCGTCATATTGCGCATTGGCATCACCTTACCCGTGACGATGAACATTCCGTTCAAAGTCATTGAAGCAGTGGCGATGCGCGAGCGGGAGAACGGCCGTGGCGACATTGTTCTGACCCTGTCACCGCAACACCGTATTGCCTATGCACTGCTTTGGCCGCACGCCAAGCCGTGGCATTTAACTAACCCTGAGCCCATGTTGCGGTCTCTGGAAGACGTTAGATCAGTGGGTGAGGTTTTTCAAACCGCATTGCAAGGCCAACTCCGGGCCGCACAGACCAAACCCGTCGAAACACAAGCCCAGGGGCAGAAGCAATCGGACACCATGATGCCTGCACCTGAGTTGGCAGCCGCCCGATAGGTCAACTGATGAGCATTCATACAAGCGCGCCAGCAGTACCCCGTTTCATGACAATCGGTGTACTCGCACTCATAAGTGCTTCGATCGCATTGGCAGCATTTTCGAGCCAAACGGGTATTGGGCGGGTTGAAGACACTTCAGGTACCGCCGTTAGCCGAATGCTGACGTTCATCCCGAATGACAAGCAGCAGCTCGAAATTCGCGATGGAACCAGTGGTGAATTGCTTAGAACGCTACCCAACCTTGAAGAAGGTTTCATCATCGGCGCCTTGCGTGGGCTGCAGTTCAATCGCAACCGGGTCGACAAGCCACTGGAAGCGCCCTACCGCCTGATGTATCGAGCGGATCAAGGTCTGGCACTTATCGACCCATCTACCGGTGTCTACGTTCAACTCGAAGCTTTCGGTAAAGACAATGTTGCAACGTTTGCGGCTTTTCTGCCTTTGCGCAGAACGAGTCGTAGCGATAAACGATCTCTCGAAATAAAACCAAAACAGCAGACTACCCGCGGTGAGACCCGCGACGAAAAGACAAGGAGAACATCATGAGCGCAACTTTCGACCATCAGTCGCAGCCAGGCGCCAGCCTGGGAGCAGAGCTCGATCCAACCGAACTCGCCAAGAAAGACTCAGTGCTAACCCCACGGTTCTACACGACCGACATGAAAGCGATGAACGACCTTGACGTCACGCCCGTTCGAGCCCAGTGGGATAAGCTGATGCAGGAGTTCAGAGACGACAACAACCGTCGCCACTTTCAGCGCGACGACTCGTTCTCCGAGGCAGTTGATGCGCTACCCCCCGAGCTCTATCAAGAATTCATGGATTTTCTTATCTCGTCCTGCACGTCCGAATTCTCTGGTTGCGTACTCTATGCAGACATCAAGAAGTCAATTCAAAACCCTGACATTCGCGAGTTGATGGGGTTTATGGCTCGAGATGAGTCTCGTCATGCAGGCTTTATCAATAAAGCCCTTGAGGACTTTGGTCATCAAATTGAGTTGGCTCGTCTCACACGCGAAAAGAAATACACCTTCTTCAAGCCCAAGTACATCTTCTACGCGACCTACCTGTCCGAAAAAATTGGCTATGCTCGATACATCCGCATCTTCCGCCAGCTCGAGCAGCATCCTGAGTTACGGTTCCACCCAATTTTCAAGTGGTTCCACGACTGGTGCAACGACGAGTTCCGGCATGGAGAAGCTTTTGCGCTGATCATCCGAGCCAACCCCAAGCTCACCAGTGGTCTCAACAAACTCTGGATCAGATTCTTCCTGCTTGCGGTCTATGCCACGATGTTTGTTCGGGACCATAGCAGGCCTGAAATGCACAAGGCTATGGGACTGAATGCTGCTGACTATGGTTTTGAAGTCTTCAAAATCACCAATGACATTTCAAAGCAGGTTTTCCCGTTCACTCTGGACATCGACGCACCCCAGTTTCGCCACGGGCTTGAAAAGCTGCTCAGAATCAGTCAGGAGAATGATGCCGCGAAAGAGCGCGGGGGAGTATTTGGTGCCATCACCCGTGCAAGATGCGGCATCGCAGCGACGCTGACCTTCGCCGGCCTGTATCTGCGGCCCACAGTCCCCAACGAGTTACCGAAAGAAATCAGAATGGCCCCGGCATGGTGAAATCTCAAGCATGATGCATGCTGTCTTTACGATCGTTTTCGCTTTGCTTGTATGGTGGCTTGGCACCAGCCTTGTATTAATCGTTGGCAGGCTGGCCTCGGGCGACGGGCGACTAGGGAAAGCGATCTGCGTCGCGTTATACGGGCTTAGCTTGTATGGCGTGGCGACGACACAGCAATTGGCCGGAGTTCACCCCGCGTTTGCATCGTTTACGCTGGCGGTCATTCTCTGGGGCACACTGGAATTCTCGTATCTCAGAGGGTGGCTCACTGGGCCAGTGCCACTGGCTTGCCCGCCGGGTTTGAGCCTTGGCAAGCGATTTGTTGCCGGTATCAGAACCAGCCTGCATCACGAACTAGCGGTGCTTGCGACTGTTGCACTGCTTCTGGCCTTCAGCGTCACAGCCGTCACCCAGATCGGACTCGCCACTTTTGTCTTGTTGTGGCTCATGCGCTGGAGCGCCAAGTTGAATCTTTTTCTAGGGGTGCGCAACTTCAACACCGAGATGCTGCCGGCCAATATGCGCTACCTCAGTACTTATGTACGCAAAGCGTCGATGAATTGGCTGTTCCCAGTGTCTGTTGTCGCTGGTGGCGCGGCGCTTTACTACTGGGTAAAGCCGCTGCTAGGTTGGCAATTAACTGATCTAGCCCAGGTCGAAAGCCTGCTGCTTGCGACACTGATGGTGCTGGCCCTTTTTGAGCATGTCTTGCTCATGGTGCCCCTGTCTGACCGCTGGTTATGGTCCTGGGCGATGGCCGAGCAAAACAAGCGCATGGAATCTTAGGGGCTCACATCAACAGGCACAAAAAAACCGGTCTGAAACAGACCGGTTTTTTTGTGAGAAGAAGCTTAGGATGGCTTCTTGACATAGGCTGAACACCAGCCCTCTGGGGCAATTTCCGTATCACCCGGTAGGATGGCGCAGCCTCCCTTGGCCGCTGCATCAGCGCCCGGCTGGAAGTGCAGACAATCAACACACTTGTTACCGTCTTTTGGGGTGTCCTGATACTGAAGTGCAGTGCGCAACGCATCATTCTTAGCTGCCAGAGCATCTTTTGCGATAAACATCACGGGTGCCGCGACTGCCGTTCCGACGACAGCCTTGAGCGCGCTACGGCGACTTGGGTTTGTCATTCTCATTACCTCACTACAAGTTGTTGAAAAAGTGCCAAATATTGCCTTTGTCAGAGAGACATGATTGCTGGGTCATATCAAAGCTCTGTCAATCGATCGAGATTCTATCTAACTGGCCGAGGGTTCGCTTGAATGGGCCAGCGCGCTGCTCCGGCAATTCGTTCCAAAAGCCGACCGACTAGCGACTTTCCTTACGTTGCAGGCATTAACGGACACGCGGTGTTACAGGTTGACAAGCCTTAGGAGCGAAATGCCCGCAGGCCGCTTGGCACCTGACTTCTAGATGAGAATACGCATCATTGCTATTCCCAACGCTTACAGTATGTGAGTTCCTTTGCCTGCAATAACAAAAAAGGGGCTGATGCGTCTAAACGCATCAGCCCGAGCGACGAAGAAAGCGAGGTCGCACTCGCTCTCAACGGAGACACCGTTACGAAAGTCGTCATGCCGACAACTCTCTCCGGTTCTTTGTAGTGGTATTTATTCTGTCGATACCTCCTTCCCGGGCAGACGAACTGCAATCAACAGGTAGCTATTGCAGCTCCGGATTGTCAGTTCTCATATCTGCACCCTGCAAAGGTTTGTTCACACCCTGATGACAGGTTGAGCAGGCGACCTTGGGCGCATCACCGGTGGGGCCGAGGCGGTGCGGCGGATATTGATCTTGCAGCGGATTCAAGTACTCGGCATTAAGCGATCGCACCATCTGGATCCCATGCCAGGCCGTCGTGCGTGCTGGCGGGCTTTGGGACCAGTCACCGAATGCGCGGCTGTTATGGCAGTACGTGCAGTTCACGCCCAGCGAATTCGCCATATGCATCATGAGACCGTAGGTCGCCTCAGTTTCAGCAATGCTCGCATAGTCAGGGCCCAGTTCGCCCTTGATCGGCAGCGTCCGCTGCGGTATGACGCGAATCTGATCATCTTTGGCCAAATAGTTATCAAACGGCAGCGAGGTAAGCACATTCAAGGCGTTGGGATCTGCACTCTGATCGTTGTACCGGTCGCCCGCATTCCGAGCCATTCGCGCGTTGCCTTCATTGTTAAACCAGATGTACTCAGGCACGTTCTTTCCACGATGGCAGGTGTAGCAGGTTACGCCCGCCGTCTTGACGTGATTGTTCCAGTCCTTGTTAATTTCCAAGTTCATTTGCGTCATCCGACGCGCGACATGTTTGGTGTACTTCTCGTCTGACGCCATGTTGTTGGTGTTATGACAATATGCACAGCCTTGTTCCTCCACTGGGCCAGGATTGGCATCAGCAGCAGCGACCCATTCAGTCATATTCACCATCAGGCGTGTGAACTGCCCCACCGACAAGTCACCGAGCACTTGAACGTTCTGGTACACGTCCTTAGCTTTTGGGCCAACCGCCGGCCCGGGCGGAATCTGCGACTTAGGCGGCGCCATATTCGCCTCAAGAATCGGCCCTCGAATGCGCGGATTACTCACCGTCTCCATAGCCACGCCTCTGAACCCGATCTGCTCGGCCTCCATCGCGGGGCGCTCACAACCTGCCAACAGCAGGACGCCTGCAGCCATCCCGGCCACAGCAATCAGAGATTGGAATCTACTCATTTCGCTGCTCCTGCGCTCAGGGAGGGATCCGGAAGAATTTCATAGGCATCCGGGTACATCGGCGCGATGCCATGTTTCACACCCCAGAGGAACCAGTTATCAACAACGGTTCCTGAAAGCAGGATGCCGATGCCGCCGGTGATTGGACAAAGGACGGCAAACCACCATGCCCAGCGATGCACCGACTCCATAGTCGCGTTGAACCCCATCGTCCAGCGCCAGAACAGGGCTGCCCGCTCAGATGCAGTGCCTCGATCAAGTGACTGTTCGATCTCGCGTTCGCCGCCATAACGGGAAACCGCCAGAATCGTTGCGCCGTGCATTGCAAACAGCAACACCGAACCGTAGAGGAACACAATCGACAACATGTGAAATGGGTTGTAGTACAAGTTGCCGTAGCGAATCGAAAAAGCGGCCGTCCAATCTAGGTGTGGGAAGATCCCGAACGGAACCGCCTCACTCCAAGAGCCCAGCAACAACGGACGTATAAACCCAAGTACCAGATAGAGAAAGATCGCTGCACCGAAGGCCCAAGGTATATGCATACCCAAACCCAGCTCTTTTGCACGTCGATAGACTCGCATCCACCAAAGACCCATAGAGGTGGTGAGAAAGAAGCCGGCAATCACCCACCAGCCACCTTCGCCAAGCGGCGGAATGAGCTTGAACCCGTGCTCGGCACGCGGCGGCTCGAGCGATAGCCAGAACAGGTTTCGTACGAACAAAACAGGATCCCAGTTGACCTGGGCCCACATGTTCAAACCGATGATCATGAATGCGATCGTGCCGCAGATAACCGACCAGACGCCCAGGGTCCCAAGATAGATCGGACCAATTTGTGCATCGCCGAGCTTTCCAGCCAGCGGGAAGTGCAGTATGGGACCAGTCCGGGTATCAGAGCCGCTCGGCAAGGGCACCCCAGGATAGCCAGCGGTATGAACCTGCACGCGGGTGAATAAATTTTGGTATTCAGCCATTTTTTCCTCCTATTGTTTCGTGCAGGTTCTTAGGACCACCACGGAAAGTTCAGCCACCAGCTCCACCATTCAGGCCAGCTCCGTGTCCAGAATGGTCCGCTCAGCACAATACAAATAGCGCTCCAGATTCCGGCAGACAACGCAATGAATAAACCAACCCGGTGAATGCCAAGTGTTCCAATCGAGTATCCGATGATGTCGCGAAAGTAAGTGTTTTCGTGCTCAGCCGTTTTAACCGGCTGACCTTCGCCCGGATTGAGCGCCGACAGCACCAGACCACCGTGAAGAGACAGCGCTAGAGTCGTGCCAAAGAACAACGAGACAGCAATCATGTGCGCCGGGTTGTAGTGGAAGTGCAGGTATTGGTAGCCAACGTTAGAAACCCAATCGAGGTGACTCAGGATGCCGTAGGGAAATCCGTGCCCCCATGCGCCAAGCAATACCGGGCGGATCACGACGAGTGTGAAGTAGGCACTGATGGCAACGCTAAATGCAGCTGGAACATGTAAACCGATACCCAGCTTGCGGCTAATCTCCACTTCGCGCAGCGCCCATGAGCAAAAAGCCCCAAGCGCGCAAACAGTGATGACCTGCCACAGGCCGCCCTCCTTTAGAGGCGCCAGACCAAGGCCATAGCTCAGGTCGGGCGGCGCGATACTGATCTGCCAAACGTTCCAGGTCGGGCCAATCGCGGCGCCATACAAAATCAAGGCCGTGCCAAGAAACGCGAAAAAGAAAGTGGTTACACCGAAGAAACCCACGTAGAACGGACCCACCCAGAAGTCGAACAAGTCGCCTCCAAGTAGCGTGCCACCGCGTACGCGATACTTTCTTTCGAAACTAAGCATTGACATTGATTTACCCTGCCTTAACCCGATCGCTTCCAATGCATCGGATTCTCAAAAACCTTGATGCGAGACTCCGAATAGTCGAAGCCTCGCGTCGTCCCAAACCAATCAGACGAGCCGTGTCGGCGGAATGACATCCGTCGAAATATTCAGCTCGGCAACCGGCTTGCTCATCGGACCGTCAATCCAGTTGTACTTGTCGGTGCTAATCAGAATGAAATGAATCAGCACGGCAAGTGAGAACAGGAAAACAGCCATTGCTGTCAGAACCCGCCTCGGATCAAATAACAACCATATTCGCCACATATTTATCTCCTACTCGACATGGGCTAACAATGTGTAAACGGCGGTTTTCACACCACCAAAAAGCGACTTTCCTTCGGCACCTGCAAACCACGACCGCCAATCGAGCCCAACAACCTGAGCCAGGACCGCAACAGCCAGAAAAGTTAAAAACGTGACAATGAATGTCACGCGTAACCCTGTGACCCCACTACCGGTCAAAGGCATTTGGACATCTAATTTTTGGGTAGTCATTTGTGTACCTCAGAAGATTCGCTTTATAGCCAGGGACGCCACACCCAAACGAGGATATGAGCCACAACGGCTACTGCCGTGAACCCCAAAAACCCCGTAATGAAAACGCCGTGAAATTCCCTAGCTTCGCTCGAGGACAATCCGGATAAAGACTCCTTGAGATCTGCCATAAGTCAGGCTCCTTTCTCGTTAGACCTTTCGGCCACCTCTGCGCGAAAAGCGCAGCCCATAGTCATCACGGCAAACCCGCAACAACATCTCGCCCAGAAAACTGGTCGAAGATTCTCATCATTCATGCAACCTGACCTACTTTGATTGACTGACGAGCTGAAATGACTCTGGCAGCCGTCACGACTTCTTCATCAGCCTGTTGTGCTTCTCGCTCAGCACGGTCACGCAGTTGTTTTGCTGCCGAGATTCTCACCAAGACAGGTTCTTCACTCACGTACTTTTCAAGCAGTTCACGGGCGTCGGTTTCCCACCTCAGAGTCTCTAGTCCTCTCACGGCTGAAGGCGTGCTCTGTCCGGCATCCATATCCGTACTAAGCGGCAAAATGTGAAACAGCGCATCAAACAGGCTATTGCAGACCTCTTGAACCAGGTAGGTCGCCCCGCCGTAACCCATGAAAGGCGTACCGGTGTGGCGCCGAATAATGGCGCCAGGAAACGACGCCGGAATATAGGCAGCACGGCCGCGCGTTTCTGCGAGATACATGCGCTCGTTGTAGCTGCCCATGAGCAGCAGCGGCGTCGATTGCTGGACCAGTTTTCTAATCGCTTCGTTGTCCGTCTTCTTGCCTGGTTCCCGCTCAACCGCAAAGTTGCATGGCAAGCCCATCTCAGTTTCAAGGAACTGACGTACGCCGCGCGAGTAGGTCTGACTAGCTACGATGCCAAAGCTGGCAGTGGCGAAGAAGTCTTGTGTCACTGAGCGCCACAAATCCCAAATGGGTTTGATCGTGGTGTGCTTTTCCTGCTCAATAAACGGCTCCGGGTCGAGGTCAAGGAGTTCGCCCAGCTTGCGTAGAAAACGCGTTGTTGAATGCAGGCCAATCGGTGCCTGCAGATACGGGCGCTCAAGGTTCTCGGCAAGCAATCGGCCAAATTCCCGATACATCACCACATTGACCTCGGCATCAGTCAGCCGGTCAATTTCGGCGAGGTGGCACCCAAGCGGGAAAGTCAGGTTGACCTCTGCGCCAATGCCCTCAATCAGACGGCGAATCTCTGCCAAATCCGAAGGCATGTTGAATTGGCCATAGGCAGGCCCAAGGATGTTGACCTTTGGCTTTTCACCCTCTTTACGTGGCTTGACTGCCGGAATCTTGCGCGTGCCAAATTCAGTCCATAGCCAGTTCATGGCGCGATCGGCGGTTTGCCACTGGTCTTCGTCGATCGTGCGCGGCAGGAAGCGCATGATGTTGGTGCCTTCGGGTGTCACACCCCCACCAATCATCTCGGCAATCGACCCGGTGACCACGACACATGGCAACTCTGGATCAAGATCTTGATGAGCGCGGCGCATGGCGCCTTCGGTGCCGTGTTGGCCAAGTTCCTCTTCGCCCAGGCCAGTCACCACGATGGGCATCTCGTGCGGTGGTAGTGCGTCGGTGTAGTGCAGGACCGATGTCACTGGCAGGTTTTCGCATCCCACCGGACCATCAATAACAACCTGCATCCCTTTAACAGCAGTGAAGACATAGACAGCTCCCCAGTAACCGCCAGCTCTGTCATGATCAAGGACTAGCATCAGACACCCTCCTTCGACGTGGAGCGCCGCGCCTTAGCCGCTTTTTCGGCCTTGCGTCTGACCATTGCGCGAAACTGCGGGAATTCGTCCGGCGTCTTTTGCCAGACACCGCTTTTGTCGCCAGCGCCCACGCCGTTGAACATTTCGTCCATCTCGGCAAAGCGGGCCTTGTTACCCATTGCGGCATTCAGAACCGGGGCGAGCGAGCCAGACCCGGCTACGCCCATTAGAGGCCGTGCCGAAATGAGGTTCGTGAAGTACATCGACGGAATCGCCTGTTCTTTGGCGTGCTGGACAACCGGCGTGGTCCCAATTGCCAGGTCGGGCGAATACTCGTTGACAGCCGCGATGTCCTGCTCAAGTGAGGCGCGGAATCGAACATCTACGCCATGCGCAGCGAGCCACTGCTGATCAGGCTCAGACCACTCGGTCTTCGGGCACGCTGTACCTACATAGCGCACATCTGCACCGCTCTCAATGAGCAACCGGGCCACAATCAGCTCTGAACCTTCATAGCCAGACAGCGTGATCCGCCCCTTGATTGGGTTGTCGGCCAAGCCTTTTTTAATGAGCGGTAAAAACGTGTTCTTGGCGTGGGCGAGTTTGTCTTCGGGCACATTGAAGTGTTCTGCCACTTCGCTAAGCCATGCCTCAGTCCCGTCATAGCCTACAGGTGCAGACCCGAGCACCGATCGACCCGCCGCCTGAAACTCTCGAATACTGGCGGTATAAAACGGGTGAATCGCTGCTGCTACCGGGCAAGCCAGTGCTGCATACAACTCGCGCCATTCGCGCGTGGGGACTGTCGGTCCAGCCGCAATACCCATGGGCGCGAGTAGAGCCGCGACCCCCATCGGATCGGCAGGGAACATCTCACCAATGAGCGCAAGGCCTGGCATCTGACTCACGCCCTTGGCAGGCGCCTGAACCGGGCCAGCTTTGGCTTCCTGGCGCGCATAGTTCAACATCGCGCCAGCCAGAATGTCTTTTGCTTCAGCGTGCGTTGGCACACCAAAGCCAGGCACATCAATGCCAATCACGCGCACGCCATTGATGCTGTCGGGTAGCAAATCTAACGGAACGCCAGAGGCTGTCGGCACACAAAGATTGATAATGACAATCGCGTCGTACTCATCCGGGTCAGCCAACTTGTGGGCAGCCTCGCGAATATCTTCAAAGAGTTTGCCGGTGACCAATGTCTCGGAATCAAACGGCACATAGCCGACTGAGCGGCGGGCACCATAAAAATGCGAAGTAAAGGTCAGACCGTAAACGCAGCAAGCTGACCCGGACAGGACGGTTGCAGTACGTCTCATTCGTAATCCGACGCGCAACGACCCGAATGCCGGGCACATGCTCTGCGGCTGATCGTGCGGGCCAACCGGATAGTCACTATCCAATTGCTCCAGCAGGGCCTGCTTGCCAGACGCCTTGGCCGATTCCCGCATGCTGTCTTTGCTACCGGTACAGCTGACACCCTCAGGTGTTCCAGCCGCTGCAATCGGAATGACTTTCTGCCCCGTTTGAGGATCAGGCTTTTGCTGAGTCCCGGCAGTCGCTTCCGGTGATTGGATAGGTGTATTCATGACAATCGCCCGCGCTCAGGAAGCTTCGTCGTAGATCACTTCGAGCGACTCACGCTTGACGGTAATGCCGCCGCGCATGTCTTCATCGGTTGCAGGCTGCAGCACCACATCGCGTCCCACCGAGTCGCCATCGAAAAGGTCGAGCAGAGCTTGCTGGCTCAGCGGCGCTGGTTGCATAGGCTGAGAGGTACCGAGGGCATCAGCGAGCTGGGCAAACAAACCACCCCACTCGCCATCCGGCCTACCAACGATTTCGTAGTTCGCGCTCTTCTTGCGAATGTCGTCATTTGCAGGAATGGCAGCCAGGACAGGAATACCAGCCTCTTTGGCAAAAGCCTGCGCCTCGCCTGTGCCGTCGTCCTTGTTGATCACCAGACCAGCAACGCCGACGTTGCCGCCAAGCTTACGGAAGTACTCAACCGCCGAGCAGACGTTGTTTGCCACGTAGAGTGACTGCAAATCGTTCGACCCAACAACAATGACTTTCTGGCACATGTCACGGGCAATCGGCAAACCGAATCCGCCGCAAACAACATCACCCAGGAAATCGAGCAGGACATAGTCAAAGCCCCACTCATGGAACCCGAGTTTCTCCAGGAGTTCAAACCCGTGAATGATGCCGCGACCGCCGCATCCGCGTCCGACTTCCGGGCCGCCAAGTTCCATCGCATAGACGCCATCGCGTTTGAAGCAAACGTCGCTAATCGTGACCTGCTCGCCCGCCTGCTTTTTGGCAGCAGAGGTCTCAATAATGGTGGGGCAGGCTCTGCCACCAAACAGCAGCGAGGTTGTGTCACTCTTAGGGTCACATCCAATCAGCAAGACCCGCTTGCCCTGCTGAGCAAGCATGTACGACACATTAGCGAGCGTAAAACTCTTGCCAATGCCGCCTTTGCCGTAAATCGCAATGATCTCGGTTTCACTCTTGACCTCACCTGTCGAGGGAGCATCAGGCTCCTGTTCGGCTTCTTTACGTAGATTCAGGTCAATTCGTTTCAGAGCTGTTTCATTCATTGTTTTGTCTCCGTGGCGCCTGCGCGCCAGTCGATCACCATCTTTAAGCAATCGCGATCTGTGAACGCCTTTTCGTAAGCATGTGGCGCTGCTGTTATTGGCTCGTGGTGACTAATGAGGTCATCAAGATTGAGTGCGCCTGAATTGATCAGGTCGGTAACGCTGTCCAAATCTTCCGGTGTCCACTCGGCGACAATGCGAAGTCGTGCTTCACGCATAAAAGCGGGCGGAAAAGAAAAGGACGGTCGCTGGTCATAAAAGCCGGCCAGCACGATCTCGCCATGGCGGCCCAATCGGGCAATGAGATCATCTAATACGTCAGCGTTTCCGCTGGCGTCGCAGATTCTTTTGTAGTCTTTACGAGGGTCATCTGCCGGCGTGACGACGGCGTAACTGCCACCAAACTCACCGGCATCCATTCGCGCCTGGTTGAGCTCCCAGACCGTCGGGGCTGGTGCGCCAATCGCCAGTGCAATGCGTGCCAATAACCTGCCAAACACGCCGTGCCCGACAATGAGTTCAGGGGCGTTAGTCGGATCGCTGCCAATGACGTGCTTCGCCGTGGCCGCCAGCGCGAGCAACACAGACTTCTCGCCGAGCGCGCCGGGGATCTTGCGGATACGTGAACCGGCCGAAACCAGGTGCGATGCCGCCCCGCCAAACAACGCGGTGACGCCAGGAAAGCAATTTGCGCCTGGCACGAACACCCAGTCGCCGACCTGATAGCCACTGTCGGCGCCGGCTTCAACAACTTCGCCAGCCGTTTCATAGCCAAGGATCAACGGATAGCCATGACCAGGAAAGGTGGGCATGCGCCCCGACCAGAGTAGACGCTCCGTACCCGAACTGATGCCGCTGAAGTGCGTCTTCACCACGACATCTCCAGGCCCTGGCTCGGCCACAGCTTGCCGTTTGAGTTCCAGGTTGTACGGTTGCATCAGCATGATCGTCAATGCGTCCAATCTCCGCCTCTTAGCCTTCTAGTTTCGCCAGATTTGCCGACGAATTGTTCTAAATCAAACTTCAAGTGTCAATTTACTCTTACTTTGAGTACTGTCAAGTTTTAGTGACAGAAATTCCAGCGAATTGTCGGCATTCATTCCGTAAGTTGACTTCTCAGGCGGGCCTACAAGTGAGCACGCGCACGAGTTGCGGCAGATCAGTTCGGTGTTGGCGGGTCGCCCCAAAACCTGCCTCAGCGAGCAAGCCATCAACATGGGCCGCAGTTCTCGGGCGGCCACTGCCCATTGCCCGCAGGTAAACGCCAAAATAGGAGTCTGCAATCTGATGAGGTTGCTCAGGCGTAGAGAGTGGCTCAGCAATCAGCAACACCCCGCCAGCGGCAATCGCACGCCTGGCCGCCTTTAAAAGCACTGCCACTTTCGCATCATCATGGTCGTGAAGGATGCGTACCAAGGTGATGAGGTCGGCCCCAAGCGGCAACTCGTCCCTAAAGAAGTCACCCCCGACGGGTGTGATACGGTGACTTAAACCCAAACTGTCAACGCGTTCTTGTGCTCGCCGCGCGACGGCCGGCAAGTCGAACATTTGCACGTCGAGATGGGGTATTCGTTGAGCAACCGCGGTTGAAAAACTGCCATTGCCGCCACCGAGATCGAGCAACGACTGGTGCTTGTGTAAGGGATACGCAGCCAGGACCTGAGCCGCAATCATGGCCTGGGAAGCGCCCATTAGCTCGGTGTAGGCCGATACCGACTCCGCTGTCAGCGCCGCAGGCTCACCGGCTTTGGCATACGGCCAATAACCCGAAAGCGTCGTGTTGAGTGCCTCGCGTGGCTGCGAGAAGAAGGCCACCGGGTCGCGCAAATCTTCATACAGGTGATGATGGTGATTGATCATGTCTAGCACTGACGGGTTACCGAGCAAAGCACCGCCAAGATCACCCAGGCCAATCATGACGTCATGCTGGTTCTGCGAATGCGTCGGCTCGACGCTCTCAATCCTCAACAAGCGAATACCGGCAGCCGCCTCAATCAAAGTGCGCAAACCCTCGGCATCAGCGCCGGTTCTGTGAACCAGATAGCTCATTCGCCGCGGCTCGGTTCGCACCATCTCAAAGAGGTTCAGGCGCACACAGGTCAACAGCACCTGGGTATGTACAAAGCCAGAGCACAGCGAGAAAAGATCATCTACCCGGCGCCGGGCAACCGGCCTGAAGAGCGGAAAACTACTCGCGAACCTTTGAAACCGCTCGCTGATCAACAAGCGGTCTCTTAGTTTTAACCACCGACTGCGCAGTCCGCCCCGGTTGACTCGTGGCGGCGGGGCCATGAGTTGATGACTCATATCGTCAGGCAGCCATACTCATGATGCGGGCCGGGACCAATCGCTCAGCCTGGGCCCTGACTTGGCCTATCAGGCCATCCCGACCCGGGCAATCCGGTACGGAGTCAATCGCATCGTCAACCAGGTGCTGCAACTTACCTAGTGCACCACTGAGGCCGAGTTCACGGACAGCGCTGGGACGATCCAGAGCTTCGTCCTGACCAACCGGCTTTCCAATCTGATCCTCAGTGCTAGCCGCATCCAAAATGTCGTCGGCAATTTGAAAGGCTTCCCCGATGCCTTGTCCGAGTGCCCGCCACGGTTCGGTTGCTGAGCCCGCTGCCGCAGCCCCAAGCATCGTGGCCCCTGAAAACAGGGCACCCGTCTTTTGTCGCTGGTAGATTTCCAGGTCAACATCGGTTTCGCATTCCCAGGCCTGACCGGCGACGATACCAGCCGGCATTCCCGCAGATCTCGACAAAATCGACACCATGCCAGCCAGCCGCTCCGGTACCGCAAGCGCGCGGCGCGCCAGAATCTCAAAAGCGAGCACAATCAATGCGTCGCCCGTTAACAGAGCAATCCGCTCGCCGTATGCCTTGTGCACAGAAGGCTTACCGCGACGCAAATCAGCATTGTCAAAACAAGGCATATCGTCGTGCACCAGCGAAGCGCAGTGGATGAGCTCAATCGCGGCTGCGGCACCATCCGTTGCCATGGGGTGAGACTCCGCACAGGCGCTCGCCACGGCCAGACATAGCCGGGGCCTGACCCTCGCGCCACCTGGCAGCACTGCATAGCGGACCGCCTCGTTCAGCAGCGGCGGACCACCCATACCCTGGACCTGGGTCAGCGCCATACTGACTGCTGCATCGATACGGATTCCTGGCTCCATCTTCATCTCCACCGGTTGGTGCGGCAAACCCGCTTTTGACTGTCTATTTAATGTGACAATATCATGCGTCAAACAAAATGGACATACTGATGTCGAGTTTCTCTGCTGATAGCAGCCAGCTCTCCAGTGGACTGATTGAGCCAGTCGCCCAAAATCAAGCACTTGGAGCCGACTCTTCTGATGACAACCGCGACCGACCGGCGCTGCCACCTGAGTCAGTAGCCCCGCCATATCCTGATTTCGATCTGGCCGTGCCTGACGCTGGCTACGCTTGGTGGTATGCCGATGGCATCAGTGATGATGGGCGCCATGCCGTCACCCTGATTGCCTTTGTTGGCAGTGTGTTTTCACCCTACTACGCGAGCGCGCGCCGACGTCCGCCCGCGCCGGCCGAGCAACATTGCGCGTTGAATGTGGCGATTTATTCGCCGGTTGTTGGTCGCTGGGCCATGACTGAGCGAGCGGCAAGACATATTCAGCGTAGCTCAACCGAATTTGTCATAGGCCCCAGCCGCGTCTCCTGGCAACCCCGGTCAACGGGTCAGGTTAGCGATGGCAACAGTCATGAGCTTGTGTTTGAAATCAACGAGCGCTCGGCACCGTTTGGCAAAGCGGTTAAAGGTGAAATTCGGGTGACACCGTCGGCGTTGCAGCCGCTGCGCTTTAGTCTGGATGAGCGCGGTGGACATTTCTGGCACCCCGTAGCGCCCCGCGCCCGGATGCAGGTGAACTTTGAGCAACCCGATTTGCAATGGTCCGGGAACGCCTACCTGGATCGCAACCAGGGCAATGAGCCGCTGGAAGCCGGTTTTCAAAACTGGACCTGGATGCGAGCCAGCCACGCCGACCATACAACCGTTATTTACGAGGTCAATCGCAGGGGTGCATCGCCGCTTGCACTGGCCCGGCGCTTCGATCTTGACGGCTCCAGCGAACCGATTGCTATGCCCAGTTCAGTCGACCTTCCAGGTACTGGCTGGCGTATCAAGCGAAGCACCCGGGCTGAGCCACCCAAGAGTGCTTTTGTTGTTAGAACGCTAGAAGACACGCCGTTTTATTCGCGCAGTGAGTTAAGCGTGCAGCTTGAAGGCCAGCAAATGCCGGCTATCCACGAAAGCCTAGATCTAGATCGGTTTGCTAGCCGCTGGGTACAAACGCTGTTACCGTTTCGTATGCCGCGACGCCGTTAACAGGTCGCAAGCATTCGGTTTGGCCGAACGGAAAGGCTTATTGATCTGGCTCAGATTGGCGCGGTTTTTCGGCTTCATTGTTGTCACGGTACTTACGCAGGGACCGTAATTCATAAAACCCCCAACCGAAGACAACCCCGCAAAAGAGCAGGAGCTCAACAATGCCAAACATTGAGCCACTCATGACACGCGTCGCTTGTCCTCGCGCGCGAGGCGATCAAAGAGTGCTAATACACCTAGCAATCGGGTAGGCATCCCTTCTTTTAGACCAGCGCGAGCCGGGTCAAACAAGTGCCTGATCGAACGCGTTGAGCGATGCTCACGCGCACCCTGAACCGCAGCATCGACTAGAAATGCTGTTTCGGGATGTGGTTCATCTTCTACCAGTGCAATCCGCTTTAGCCGATGAGAAATTGCGCCGATCATGACCAGAATTTTTCGGCTGGTTGACACCATGGCCCGGCCCGCAACTGGATCAAGTCCGTTGCGCTCTAACTGCCGGCCAATTTGCGCATAAAGCTGCGAGGCACAATGAATGCCGTATTGCGCAGTCACCGGCAATTCAGGAATGCCAGTGCCGGCGCGCTGGTAGAACTCATCAGCCACAACGAGCAAACGCTCAACCACTGTCGTAATCGCAGGGCTGGAATGGGGATTGGCAAGCCATTCATCAGGATCAATACCCGCCTCACGAATCCACTGCGCCGGGAGATAAAGACGGCCATTCGCTGCGTCTTCACCAACATCGCGCGCGATGTTGGTGAGTTGCATTGCCACGCCGAGATCCGCCGACCGCGCAAACACCGGCCGCTCAAACACCCCCATGAGTACCGACATCATCACGCCAACGCTACTCGCTACCCGGGCTGAGTAAGCAATGACGTCGTCGATTGTTTCGTAGCGACGGCCCTGCGCATCCCAGGCAAAACCATCCAGCAGCGCCAAGGGCAGCGCCTTGGGTAGTTGATAGTCGGCAACCAGGCGCGCAAAGTCTTCATCTACCGGGTGAGCAACGGGTTCTTGCCGATAGATCGCGTCGAGTCGGTCATGCAACTCAGCCAGTGCAACATCCGGCGTGTCGCTTTCGTCAATAGCGTCATCTGCAATGCGGCAATATGAATAAAGCACACTCGCAGGTTGAGCGACTGATTTAGGAAGCAGCAATGACGCGGCAAAAAACGACTTTGAGCCTCCGCGAAGGCGGTCTTTGTGCTCGGCGTAGCGCTCCGGACCAATCTCAGCCATCGCATTTGAGGCAACCGATGACTGGTCAGCGACAGGGTTCGGCTCCACACCGTAAGGCTCCACGTTGTTGAACTCCACATTGTCGCGATCACGCTGATTGCGTTTAGTCTCCACTCGCCCCGCCTAGTGATAGTTAAGTTGCTACCGCTGAAACTGATAGATCTTGATTTCAAAAAAGACGATAGCACAGCAGCGCCTGCCCGCGGGATAACGATCCGCGAACAAATATCAGTCACGTCTAAGACAAAGACGATTCAAGTCGTGCCAAGAACAAGCCGAGCAATTGCCTCTGGTTGCTCTTCATGAACCAGATGCCCTTTCCCATGCAGCCAATGCAGTTGCGACTGAGGCAACAACGCAGCCGCTTGTTTAGCTTGCTCGGGCGGCACTGCCTGATCGGCTGAACCGATCACGAGATCAACCGGGACCGACAGCGACGACAGTTGCGGCGTCAATGCAGCCAGCTCCCAGCGAGCCATCATCGTCAGGGTATTGGCAACATGGCACTCATTAGAGACCAATACTTTGTAGCAAGCCACCATTTCTTCAATAGGCGCTGAACCGATGCGCGTAATAAGCCTGCGAACCGATTCGTCAGATCCTGACATGCGGCTAAAGAGACGTGGCACGATCGACGCCCCGGCTAACATTTTCGCCATCGGTGTAAAAAGGTGATTAGCAATCCCGCGCCAAGGCATAAAAGCTGGTGCAATCGCAACCAAACGATCGGGGGCAACAAACCCCTGCAAGATCATTTGCCCAAGCAAAGCCGCCCCGGCGGAATGCCCGACGACAAGCACCGGCTGAAACAGTTGATCACGCAGCAATGCGTCAAGACTCTGCGCCATCCCAACCATCGACATTAGATCGGCATCGTCGCAATGTGAGAATGCCTGACCGGGCAGATCAACGGACATGATGTCAAACCGGGCATTGAGCAAAGGCACGAGCGGCGCCCAGGTATGGGCGGACGCGCCAGTGCCATGCAATAGCAACAACTGCGGCTGACCTGAGGAGTCAAAGCGCTGCCAATGCCATCGCACGCCCTCAAGCGATGCGAAGCGACTGTTCGCCCGAAACGGCCAGACCTTGCCATCGGTCTCCCAGTCGAGCGCCCTAGCCACGGGCGGCCTTTGTCACGCGCTCTTGGCGAATCGCCTTGTCAATACGCCTGGCATCGGCAAACGGCAGACTGAGGCAAACGCCCTTTAAGCTCTTAGCCAGCTCTTCCGCACGGTCAGATGCGCGCACAGACATATCCACCACGATGCTTTTCACTGAGCGGGCGGCGAGCAGACGCGCGATTCGTTGCGCGTCTTCACGCGCCTGCGCTCTTCCGCCCTGGCCATCCAGCCCCACATTCGCCTGTCCATCAGTCATGATCACCAGAGAAACAGAAAGCCCGTCCCGCAAAGCCTGATCCACCACGCCTACAGCCAGCTTCAAACCCGAGGCAAGAGGCGTCCCACCGCCGCCCGGCAGTTGTGCCAACTCGCGCCGGGCACGCGCGAGCGAACGGGTTGGGGACAACAGCAACTGGGCACCATTGCCTCGGAATGCAATCAGCGCAACCTGGTCACGGCGGACATAACAATCAGCCAGCAGCAGTTCAACCGCACCCTTGGCTTCACCAAGACGACGCATGGCCGCCGAGCCGGAGGCATCAACAACAAAGAGCGACAAACTGGACCCACGCTGTTTGTAACGCCGCACCCGAAAATCATCAGGCATGACACGGATGCCCGTCGCAGCGTCAGTGTCATCAACAACTCGTTGCTGCGCCTGCTTGCGGCGCATACGCTGCCACGGGACGGCAGCGCGTAAGGTTTCGGTTAGATGCAGTCGGCGCCCGCCCCCCGGAGTTCCGCGTTGGACACCAGCAGGCCGCCCTCGGCTGCGACCGGCGACACGCTGTTGAGCGCGACCGCTAGCCGCCCCGCTGCGCAAACGAACCACCGACCCAGTGGCGAGCGCTTCCCGCAGCGCTTCGGGCATCGAGCCCATCACGGCTTCGAGCAGAATTTCGGTTTGCTCATCAAGGCCAGGCGCCTGTTGCTCGACATCGTTTGGCGACTCATCCGCGCTTGGCTCTGGCCCTGCTTGATCACTGTCTGGTAGCTCTGACTGATCGGCAGTGTCCTGCGTTGGCTGCTCGTGATCAGACTCGTTTTCAGCGGGCGGTTCCGGCGCCTGAGCAACCGGTAATTGGGTCGCTCGGGGCACCAGCACGAGCCTGGCAGCCAGGCTCATCGCATCAGCCGATTGAGCGTCGCCAACCTGAGCCTCATTTAGGGCCACTGCCGCGCGGTAGGCCCGCATGACAAACCAATCTGCTCTGCTGTCGTAAACACCCAGGTTGGATGCGACTGAACACAGGGCCAAGGCATCGTCTTCAACGAATGACTGCTGGGCAAGCGCCTCGCGAGCTTGCAGGATCAACTTGGGTGTGACCGCCAGCTTATCAGGCTGACCAAATGCGCTTAGCTCATTGGCTGACAGGCCCTCCAGATCGATATCAAGGGCCAAGCGTCCAGTTAGGGCTTTAGCGGGCGGCGGTTCGTCGTGGGTGGATTCATCAAACGCAACCACGGTAAAGGCGGTGTTCGTCGTTAGATCGAAACCGTCACGTTGAACGGCAAAACTCGATCGCTCGACACAGTCCCCTAACAAGGTCGCCGCGCCATCTGAAAGCTTTTCTGCCATCGGTAACAGAGCCAGGCCACCATTAAGCTCGGACAACAGGCCCGCCTGCAAGACAGGTTTGCCACTGGACAGCGTAGCCGGCAAATCCAGTCCGCCCACGAGTCGGTCCGGCTCAACACTCGCCGGCACACGGCGCACCTGCGGCGGGTCTGGCCACAGGGCGAGCAAGCATTGAAGCCAGTAGTCACGGACCGGACCGGCGCCAGCCCGAACTCGAATCCCGCCAAAGGATTGTGGATCAATCGCCAGCAAACACGCCGCTTGAAACGCATCAAGCCACTGCGTTAGGGCTTGCTCATTCACGACTTTGCCGGACCAAACAACTCGTCAAGGCTACGGTCAACCCGCACCGATGCGTCAGTTTCGTCAAGGGCATCTTTGCGCAACCGATGCCGTAGAGCCGGCACCGCCACCGAACGCAAATGCTCTGCCGTGAGCGTTTTTGAACCAGCCAGTGCAGCGGCCGCTCTTGCGGCGCGGATCAATGTGAGCTCGCCGCGCAGACCATCTGTGCCAACGGCCAGGCAAAGCTTCGTGGCGAGCTCAAGCATTTCGTCCGGTGTGGGAATCGAGAGGATCTTTTTGCGTGCAGCAGAAATCTTGCGGCTGATCTGCTGGTCTTTTTTTACCCACTCGGCAACAAAGCTGTCTGGCTCACGATCGAACGCATCACGCCGTCGGACAATTTCCACACGCTGTTTGACATCCACTGGTGTGCGCACATCAACAGCGAGTCCGAAGCGATCTAGCATTTGCGGTCTGAGCTCCCCTTCCTCCGGGTTGCCGCTGCCAACCAGCACAAACCGAGCTGGGTGGCGCACGCTCAAACCCTCACGTTCAACAAGGTTCTCACCCGATGCGGCCACATCGAGCAGCAAATCAACGAGGTGATCCTCGAGTAGATTCGCCTCATCGATATATAAGAAACCCCGATTGGCTCTGGCTAACAACCCAGGCTCAAAAACACGCTCGCCATCGGCCAGCGCACGCTCGATGTTGAGAGCCCCCACGATTCGGTCTTCAGTAGCACCCAGCGGCAAGTCGACAACGCCAACGGGCTCACGCTGGCGCCGCAGCTTCGCGTCGCCTCCGCAGGCAGCGCAATCAGGGACATGGGCAGGTGCATCGGGCGCACACCGATAGGCGCACCCGGCGACGACATCAATACTGGGAAGTAGCGCTGCCAACCCACGCACCGCTGTCGATTTTCCCGTACCACGATCACCAAAAATCAAAACGCCGCCAACGCTCGGATCCACGGCCGCAATGAGTAGTGCCTGCCTAAGTTCATCCTGCCCAACAATGGCGCTAAACGGAAATACAGGCTTGCGTGATGTCTTGGGCATTTGGAGTCGTGGTGTTGAAAGCGTCGTTGGGTTCGGTTAGCGAATGTCTGGCCTCTTCAATTTATTATGCCCCAGCGAACTTTCCGTACTGGCCCGTCAATCAAAGCGCCGGTAGCGGCCAACGCTGCAAAGCCGCTACCAACTGTTTCTCAATTCACGCAGCTTGAGAAACACCTCGCGCTGATCAGGTTGCTCGCTAAGATCGGGAAAAGCCTTTCGTAGACCGGCCACGACACCAGCACTATCAAGCCTGAAGAACGTATTGATCTGACGCTCTTCGTCCAGAGTAGTCACTTTGGCGTCATCAAGGTCTTGACCTTCGAGATCGGCTAGCAGGGATTTGGCTGTCGAGTTGTCCGGTTCGCGATCAAGCGTGAACTTCAGATTGTTTTCAATGTAGTCATGGCCCGGATAAATCAGAGTTTCGGGCGCAAGCCGGTTGAGCTGTTGAGCAAAAGTCTGATACATCAGCCCCGGATCTCCACCATTGTGGCAATTGCCCGCCCCGGCATTGAATAAGGTGTCGCCACTGAAAAGCGCAGGTTGGTCGGTATGAGACTTCAGGCAGATGTGGCACATCGTATGCCCGGGCGTATCCATGGCTTCCAGCTCGACAGTCTTACCGACTTTCACGACGTCCCCTGCAGCAAGTCCGCGGGACATTTGATCGATCTTGCCCCCTGCCTTCTCATGCGCCAGGATCTTCGCGCCGGTGGCCGCCACGACAGCCGCGTTACCGCCGGTGTGATCATGGTGCTCATGGGTATTCAGGATCTGCGTGATGTCCCAGCCTTCCTCTCGGGCAACGGCCAAGCATTTTTGATGATCAAGCGGGTCAATCGCGAGCGCTTCGCCGGTCTCCCCGCAAGCGATCAGGTAATTGAAATTCCGGTAGGCATTACCGGTCCAGATCTGCTTCACGAGCATGTCGGGTCTCCATCAAGAAGGAATCTGCAGGCAAAAAACCAACCGCGGCTAACGAGCAAGCAATTGCCTGGCAGCCTTAATGGTCGATTCGCCATCGGCGCCTGTTCCGTCGGCACCGACGGCCTCAACCAGCGATGGGTTTGCGAGGAACAAGGGTCCACCCACCATCACCTTGATATGACGGTTCTTTGAGCGTTGCCTGATCTGACTGATCAATGCTGGCAAGCCTTTTATCTGCGCCTCTGATCCTACTGACAGCCCAACTAAGTCAAGCCGCTCACTGGACACAGCAGACATCAGCGCATTGGTTGTCACGGTTGGGTCGCCAACAACCTCCCAACCGGCTCTACGAAAGACATCACCGAGAATCAGAATCCCCAGGGTGTGTTGAGAGCCGGGGGTTGGCACGAGCAATATCACGGGCGCGTTGGCCTGACTGGCCTTTGGCATATCGTAGGAGTGACTCAAATCGTGCACGATATGGTGCATGCGAGACAGCGCGATCGTCACATCAACAAACGAGCAGCGATCATCCTCCCACAACTCACCCAATTGAGACGCGGCTGGCGCGAGAACATCGTTGTAGATCGCATCGATGTCAAACCCATCGTCGGGCAGGGCTTTGGCGAACTGTATTGCCGGCCCCTCTTCGGCCTGTAGCAAAAGTTCCACCAGGCGAAGGGCCTCCTCAGAACACGGCAGTGCGGGCGGCGTGACCTTCAGTTGGTGGGTATCAGCAACCACCGGTTGTGCCCGTCCCGCTTCCGGGAAAGACAAACAACTGTCTCCAACCAGGCGCGGAATAATCCGGGTACTGATGATGTTGAGCAGCGTTCCACGACTTTCTCGGGCGCTCGCGCCGGCTGGCGCATAGGAGTCTCTGTCCGCCGAGCGTTGACTAGAGCCGTCAGGATACTCGCTACTCATGCCAGGCCCCGGCCACGAGATGTAGGAACGTCGGGCGCAAAAAACCCACGTTCAGCGTAGCTGAACAAAGCAAGCGATTACTCATTGGGGCCCGATCTCCGTTGAATTTTGTATTGGCTGCAGAGCACTTCTAATGCCACCGATGTGGTCAATTTTCCCGCCTCTGCCCGGATGCGACTCCGTCTAACTTCCAGCCTGACAAGCACTATGCCTACTCATATGACACTTGTCGAATGTTCTGAACCAATTCACGTTCAACCCGGTCAAAACGCGCTTTCAAAGGGCATTTGCTTATCACTTGTCCATGACGAATTTGATCAAACGCGCGCCGTATCGGCTCCTGACCAAGGACAGATGCCTTCCTCAAGCGCCGGCTGCCGACGATTTGAATGGCGCACATGAGCTCAGTGAATGAGCTCAGTGAATGCCAATTTCAAATTACACTCAATACCGTCAATTTTAGTTGACACTTCTTCAGATTTTCCTCTATCTTGCGGATATCGGCTCAACAGAGCCGTGAAGTGGAGCGAGAGGTCGTGCTGACCGCAGTGAGAACTGCAACTAGACGGCCGAGACATGACGGGCGCCGAATCCCGACCTGAGCCGCAGCATCACTTGGCAAGGTCGTCAGTCAAGGCGTAGGGAGCTTTATGGGTAAACCATCATCACCAGGCAGGAAGCCGGCATCGGACGCTGTTGCGATCCGTGTGGTTATCGTGACGATGGACTCGCATTTGAGCAGTGCCGCTGACAAGGCCCGCCGCACCCTGCTGCGTAGCTATCCCGGACTAAGCTTCTCGATCCATGCCGCCTCGGAATGGAGCGGCCACCCCGCAAGTTTGACCAAATGCATTAGCGAGATTGAGACAGCCGACATTGTCATTGCGACTATGCTGTTTCTGGAAGATCACTTTCTGCCCGTATTGCCCGCGCTGCAAGCCAGACGAGACGATTGCGACGCGATGGTATGCGCCATGTCCGCGCCGGAAGTCACCAAGCTGACCCGCATGGGACAGCTCGATATGGGTAAGCCCGCGTCTGGTCTGATGGGCATGCTCAAGAAGCTGCGGGGCAAAGACAAAGCCAAGACGGGCGGTAATGCCGAGATGAAAATGCTCCGGCGTCTGCCAAAGATCCTGCGCTTTGTGCCGGGCACCGCCCAGGATATGCGAGCCTGGTTTTTGTCACTCCAATACTGGCTCGGCGGCTCCGAAGAGAACATTGCCAACTTGGTTCGGTTCCTGGTGAACCGTTATGCCAGTGGGCCTCGGGCCAGCCTGGCGACTGATAAGAATATCGCCGCCCCGGTCGAATACCCGGAGCTCGGCGTGTATCACCCGCGCTTAAAGCAGCGATTTTCTGAGTCTGCTGCCGATCTGCCTGCGGCTCGAGAGTCGAGCGGGACAGTGGGGCTGCTCTTGCTCCGATCGTATTTGTTAGCTGGCAATGCCGCCCACTACGACGGCGTGATTGCCGCGCTAGAAGCCAAAGGCTTGAAGGTCGTGCCTGCGTTCGCCGCTGGCCTCGATGCCCGTCCTGCGATTGACGAATTCTTTGTTCGGGATGGCCGAACCATCGTTGATGCCGTGATTTCTCTGACCGGATTTTCGCTTGTTGGCGGCCCGGCCTACAACGATGCGCATGCCGCCGAAGAAACGCTTGCGACGCTTGATGTTCCTTACCTGTCGGCGCACCCGGTTGAGTTTCAAACGCTTGACCAATGGGGCGGGTCCGACCGGGGCCTGTCGCCCGTCGAAAGCACGATCATGGTTGCGATTCCCGAACTGGATGGCGGCACCCATCCGATGGTATTTGGTGGCCGACCAGGAGCGGTAGGGGTTACGTGTACGGGTTGTCACCACTCGTGCACGTTTACCAAGAAGGACAACGCGCAAGACATGCGAAGCTGCCCGGAGCGAGCAACCGCACTGGCAGATCGAGCCAATCACCTGATTAACCTGCGTCGCGCCGACAAAGCCACCAAGAAGGTGGCGGTTGTGCTCTTTGACTTCCCGCCCAATGCAGGCAACACGGGATCAGCTGCCTATCTCGAGGTGTTTCATTCGCTGTTTAACTTATTGAAGAGTATGCAGCGCGAGGGTTATCACGTCGACGTGCCAGAGTCAGTTGAGCAGTTGCGCGCGATGCTGCTTGAAGGCAATGCAAGTGTTCACGGCACTGAAGCCAACGTGCATGCGCATATTCCGGCAGAAGATCACGTCAAGCGCGAGCCGTGGCTCACTGAAATTGAACAGGCATGGGGGCCTGCGCCAGGCAAGGCGCTGAGCAATGGTCGCGAGATCTTTGTGATGGGTCATCAGTTTGGCAATGTTCTCGTGGGGATTCAGCCAGCATTTGGTTATGAAGGCGACCCAATGCGTTTGCTGTTTGAGAAAGGCTTTGCACCCACTCATGCTTTTTCAGCGTTCTACCGCTACATTCGCGAAGACTTTGCCGCCAGCGCTATTCTCCACTTCGGCACCCATGGCGCGCTCGAATTCATGCCTGGCAAGCAAAGCGGCGCATCGGGCAAATGCTGGCCGGATCGCATGATTGGCGCCGTGCCAAATATTTATTTGTACGCAGCAAACAATCCCTCGGAAGGGGCGCTGGCCAAGCGGCGCAGTCATGCCACCTTGGTGAGTTATTTGACCCCGCCCGTTACGCAGGCCGGGCTTTACCAGGGTCTGGTTGACCTGAAAGACTCCGTGACGCAATGGCGAAGCGGTCAGGTAACAGACCTGGCAGAAAGAGCCGAGCTGCTAACGCTCATTCAGACACAGGCATTTGAGCTGAAACTGGCGCCAGAAGCACCCGCGTGGCAGGCGGATGATGCCGCCGACGGTCATGTTCTGCACCTTTATGACGCGATGGTCGAACTGGAGCATGCGCTTATTCCAAGCGGGCTCCATGTGCTGGGCGAAGGCGTGAGTCCTGAGCAGCGGGTTGAGTTTCTTAACGCGATGATCGACCCCGATGATGGGCCAACCCCATCGCGAGAATCACTGGTGGCATTGACCGAAGGGGCCACTGCGAAAGAAATCATCTCGAAATCGGGTCTTGCTGCCAACGCGCAAACCAAAGCCCTGTTTGAGCGACTAAGAAAAACGGAAGCCCTGCTCGCACAGGAAACGGAGATGGCGGCGCTGATGCGCGCACTGGATGGTCGCTTCATTCGGCCGGCGCCCGGTGGCGACCTTATCCGAACACCCGAGATTCTGCCAACTGGTCGTAACCTGCATGGCTTTGACCCCTTCCGGATTCCGAGTGCGTTTGCAGTTAAAGATGGCAGACGGCAAGCTCAGCGCTTGCTTGAGCGCTATGAACACGACGGAAACCCACTCCCCGAATCGATTGCGATGGTGCTGTGGGGGACGGACAACCTCAAGACCGAGGGCAGCCCGATTGCCCAGGCTCTGACGCTGATGGGTGCGCTGCCACGATTTGACAGCTATGGCCGAATTGCGGGGGCAAGCCTGGTGCCTCTGGAAGAGTTGGGCAGACCGCGCATTGATGTCGTGATTACCCTGTCAGGCATCTTCCGCGACCTGCTGCCCCTTCAGATAAAATTGCTGGCAGAGGCTGCCTGGCTCGCAGCAAGCGCTGACGAACCACTGGCACAGAATTTCATCCGAAAACATGCACTTGCCTACCAGCAAGCCCATGACTGCGATCTCGAAACAGCCGCCCTGCGAGTCTTTGGCAATGCCGATGGCGCGTATGGCGCTAATGTCAATCATCTGGTGAATAGCTCCACCTACGATGAAGACGATGAGTTGGCCAACACTTACACACGACGCAAGGGCTTTGCATTTGGCGTCAAAGGCACCCCGGTACACCACCAGGCATTGCTTCAAAGTGTGTTGTCAGACGTTGAACTGACCTACCAGAATCTGGATTCGGTTGAGCTTGGCGTGACCACAGTGGACAACTACTTCGACACGCTTGGGGGCATTACCGGTGCCGTCAGGCAAAGCAAGGGCGGAACGGCACCACCTGTCTACATTGGTGACCAAACGCGTGGCGAAGGAACGGTCCGAACCCTCACCGAACAAGTCGCGCTTGAAACACGCACCCGAACATTGAACCCCAAGTGGTATGAAGGGATGCTCGATCACGGCTATGAAGGTGTTCGCCAAATCGAAGAGCATCTCAAGAACACCATGGGCTGGTCGGCAACGACAGGTCAGGTGCAACCCTGGGTCTATCAGAAGATCACCGAAACCTTCCTGCTGGACCCTGAAATGCGCGAGCGGATTGCCGGGCTGAATCCAGTCGCCTCCGCAAGGGTGGCCAACCGCCTGATGGAAGCGTCGCAGCGCAACTACTGGCAACCAGACGAATCGACACTGGAAGCCCTGAATGATGCTGTCGATGAGTTGGAAGACCGCCTAGAGGGTGTGGCAAGCGTTGCCTTACCAGCAAGCTGATGGCCCCGGATGAAAAGGCCGCGCGGACACTGCTCCGAAACATGTTCGACGCTGCAGTTGCGTCAGCCCAGCCAGCGCTCAACATTCCCAAATACCTGCCAGACGATCGCGACGCGCCACTAGTCGTCATTGGTGCAGGTAAAGCCTCTGCCGCAATGGCCAGCGCGGTTGAAGCGCATTGGCGGGGCCCGTTGTCAGGCCTGGTCGTTACCCGGTACGGTTATGGCGTTGCCTGCAAACATATTGAAATTGTAGAGGCAGCACACCCGGTACCAGATGCTGCGGGTCTGCAAGCGGCCGAACGACTCATGGCGCTTGCAGAAACGTTTACCGCTGATCACCACGTGCTGTGCCTCATCTCGGGGGGTGGCTCGTCTTTGCTACCGCTGCCAGCGCCTGGCCTGTCACTTGAACACAAACAGTCTGTGAACCGGGCACTGCTGGCATCCGGCGCAACGATCACTGAAATGAATTGCGTCAGGCGTCACCTGTCTGCGATTAAAGGCGGGCGACTCGCAGCAGCCTGCCATCCGGCTCGGCTATTGACACTGCTGATCTCAGACGTGCCAGGTGATGACCCGATTGACATAGCTTCTGGCCCGACAGTCGCCGACAGCACGACTTGCGCCGACGCGCTCGGCATTGTTGAGCGCTACCAGATCGATCTGCCCCAGGCTGTACGCGACATGCTCACCAGTGGGGATGGCGAGTCTGTTAAGCCTGGAGATAGCAGGCTTGAGCAGCACGAGACCCGCATTATCGCTGCACCTCAACTGGCACTCGAATCAGCGGCGCAACTTGCACGAGATGCCGGTTACACCCCCTATATTCTCGGCGATGCGCTTGAGGGAGAGGCGAGCGAGGTGGGCAAGGTACTGGGCGGCATCGCGCGCCAGACGGCGCTGCGCGAGCAACCGTTCAAAAAGCCAGCGGTGTTGCTGTCTGGTGGCGAAACAACCGTCACGATCAAAGGGACCGGGCGTGGCGGACGCAATGTCGAGTGCCTGCTGTCAATGGCGCTCGCACTCAATGGCATGCCAAAAGTCTACGCACTTAGCGCAGACACAGATGGTGTAGACGGTCAGGAGGAAGTCGCCGGCGCCATCATCACCCCGGACACCCTCGCACGTGCATGGGCGATTGATAAACCGCCCGCCAAAAGCCTTGCAAACAATGACGGCCATGGCTTTTTCGAGTCGCTTGGCGACGCGGTTGTCAGCGGCCCGACGATGACCAACGTCAACGACTTCCGCGCGATTGTAATCGACCGCTAGGTCTCCGTTCATCGCTGTTTAAGCCTTTCACCAGGCTCAAAAAAAGCCTCTGGAGCTTTACGCCCCAGAGGCTTGGTGACCCATCCGACAAAAAACATGTACTCAGGGTCAACAGGGAGGACCTATCAGACCACCTTGTCACCAAATGGCATATCTCGCAGCCGCTTGCCTGTGGCTGAGAAAATTGCGTTGGCTAGTGCGGGCGCAAAAGGCGGCACACCGGGCTCACCGATACCTGTTGCGTGGACTGAGAATGGATGTTCAACAATATGGGTATGCACACGCTCTGGGTAAGAGTTAATGCGAACCATCGGGTAGTCGTGGAAGTTTGACTCAACCACCGCACCCTCTTTGTAGTGAATGCCTGAGTGAAGTGCCAGCGTCATGCCCATTACTGCAGCCCCTTCCATCTGGGAACGGACCCGCTCTGGATTGACGCAGAATCCGCAATCGACTGCTGTGTGCACTTCAGGCACATTGATCTGGCCGTCGGCACCGATCTTCACACGAACCACAGTAGCCACGTAAGTCACAAAGCTGCGATGGACGGCAATACCGATACCCTCGCCTTTTTCCAGCTTACGGCCCCAGTCAGCGCGCTCCGCAGCCAACTCTACGACCCCACTCAGTCGACCGGTTTCAATCGGGAACTCCTCATACGGTTCACCGTAGTTCCAATGCTCCCCTTTGAGACCCGCATTCGCCATGTCAATGGTTCGCGCCGGCCCCAACACTTCTAGCAGCATGTCTTTGGGGTCTTTGCCCAGCTCGTGCGCCAGTTCGCCAATGAAAGACTGAACAGCAAAAGCACGCGGCACATTTGACACCGCCCGATACCAGCCAATACGCGTGTGCGCCATCGCCTTACCCGACTCTACAGACAGGTTGGGTACATGAACCGGCGTATCCACAAGGCCCATACCAGCCTCAAGCGAACTTGTGTAGCCGGGATCTTCTACAAAGGTAGAAAAGATCGTGGGCGACACAGAGTTATGACGCCACCCGACAATCTTGCCGCCGTCGTCGACCGCTGCTTCAAGTTGCTCAACCGAGGTCGTGTGATAGAACCCGTGCTTCATATCGTCTTCGCGGGTCCACTGCAACTTGACTGCCCCGCCGATGGCTTTGGCCACATGGGCCGCCTCGATGACATAGTCACACTTTGACTT
>JBGCFG010000023.1:0-176747 GCA_045106815.1 Burkholderiaceae bacterium
TATCAGCCTGTTGAGAAAGCGTCGACAGCCGAACGCAAACGAGCATCACTGCTCGCACTGCCAACGCTGGCGCTTGCTGTGGTGATCATCGGATCAATTTATCTAGGCGTTGCGACGCCTTCTGAAGCCGCCGGACTAGGCTTTGTTCTGGCGCTGATCATTACGGTTGTTATGGGTCGCATGACGCGCGAGAAACTGGTGGAGTCGGTTGAATCTGCCATGAAGACGACCGTGATGATCTTTGTGATCATCCTGGGCGCCAAGGTGTTCAGTTATGCGATCACCCTGTATTTGATTCCGCAGCAAATCAGTGAGGCGATTACCAGCAACATCTCATCGCCGGCGATGTTCATGCTTGCAGTAGGAATCGTGTTGTTGATCATTGGCTTCTTTCTGGAAGCGCTGTCGATGATGCTGATCATGGTGCCTGTGCTGTTCCCCTCGTTGCAGGCGATGGGCATTGACCCGATCTGGTTCGGCATCTTCTTCGTTGTGCTGATTGAAACAGCCCTCATTACGCCGCCGGTCGGTTTGAATTTGTTTGTGATTCAGGCGGTCGGCAAGGCGCGCATTGAAGAGGTGGTTAAAGGGGCTCTACCGTTTGCGGTCATCATGCTTTGCACGGCGATTCTGCTCTGGCTCTGGCCGGGGCTGGCACTGACTATCCCGCGTAGCCTGATGTAGCTCATGTAGCTCATGTAGCTCAGGCCGCTAAGTCATTCGTCGGGGCGGCAGCCAGCAGCTCTTGCGTGTACGGATGCTCCGGCTTGGTCATGATCTGTGCCGTGGGGCCAGATTCAACCAGGCGACCTTTTTGCATCACGATGACTCGGTCGCACAGTAGTCTGACTACCTGTAAATCGTGACTAACGAAAAGGTAACTCATGCCCAGGCTGGCGCGCAGGTCACACAGCAGGTTGAGCACCGTTGCCTGAATTGAAACATCCAGTGCGGCTGTCGGCTCATCAAGGACGAGCAGGCTCGGCCTGGCAGCCAGCGCACGCGCAATGCCGACGCGTGCCTTTTGTCCGCCAGACAGTTGGTGTGGCAGGCGGTCTAGCAGGTTGGGGGGTAAGCCCACCTGTTCGGCCAGTTCTGGAACGCGACTTTTTGGGTTGTCCTTACTGAGGCGTTTGACGGGCTCGGCAATGGCATCAAAGGCGGTGCTCCGTGGGTTCAGGCTATCAGTCGCATCTTGGAAGACCATCTGAATAGTCGTACGTCTTGGATCGCGTGCAAAGCGGGCGGCTGAAACGTCGAGCAGGCTTTGGCCTTGCATAGTGATGTCGCCGCTTGTGGGGTCGAGCAATCGACTGATCATGGCGGACACGGTTGATTTGCCGCTACCAGATTCGCCGACCAGACCGAGTGTTTCGCCCTCGGCGATTGTAAAAGAGACATCGTCAACCGCTGTCACAGATTGTCGGCCGCGGCCAAACACTTTGCGCAAGCCCGAGACTTCGAGCAAGGCATCGCCTCGGGCCGGACGGGCCAGCGCGGGTGTTGGGGTTTCAAGCAGATCGCGCGCAGTAGCACCTGGTCGCGGTGTTGCCCGCATGAGCCGCCGCGTATAGGCCTGGCCGGGTTGCCTGAATAGATTGGCTGGGCTGTTGGTTTCAATCACCACGCCGTCTTTCATGACCGCAATGCGATCGCAATATTGCGCTGCCAGACCAAGGTCATGCGTAATCAGAATAGTTGCCATTTGCCGCTGCCGTGTGAGGCTGCTGAGCAAGTCCATGATGACTTTCTGGGTGGTGACATCAAGTCCAGTTGTTGGTTCGTCAGCAATTAGCAGACGAGGCTGGCAGGCGAGCGCGAGTGCTATGAGAATGCGCTGACACATGCCACCCGATAGTTCGAACGGGTAAGCGTGATAGCGCTTTTCTGGCTCGGCGATGCGAACGGTGCGCAGTAGTTCAATGGCGGCCGAGGCTGTTTGTTCGCCGGCACTGCGGTTATGCCGCTTGAGAATATCTTCAATCTGCGGACCAACTTTACGGATCGGATTCAGCGCAGCCCGCGGGTTCTGGAAGATCATGGCAATTTCGCGGCCGCGAATCTCGCGCATGGTTTGCTCGTCGCCAGGGGTCAGTTTGGCGCCGTCAAACTGGATACTGCCGCTTTCAATCTTGCCGCCTTTGTCCAGTATCTGCATCAACGCATACGACGAGACAGATTTACCTGAGCCGCTCTCTCCGACGACCCCGAGCGTTTCACCGCGGGCCAGCGTCAAATTGACATCTCGCACGGCCTGAACGATGCCGCGCCGCGTTTGAAAGTGAACACTGAGGTTCTCAATAGTCAGCAGCATGATCAGGTCCTAGTGCGAGGGTCGAAGATGTCGCGCAGGCCGTCACCCAGCAAATTGAAGGTGAAGACGGTAATCATGAGAGCCAGGCCTGGGAACAAGGCCAGCCACCATTCACCCGACACAATGGTGTTGGCGCCTTCGGCAACCATGATCCCCCACTCCGGGGTGGGCGGCCGGACGCCAAGACCAATAAAGGAAAGCCCGGCAGCGTTCAGAATGGCCCAACCCATATTCAACGAGATTTGCACCATCATCGCGGGCACAATATTGGGAAAAATATGAAACGTCAGTACCTGGAAGTCAGTGTTGCCAGACAAACGTGCAGCCTGCGCATAGCCGGACATCTTTCGGACTTGAACTTCGGCGCGTGCAACTCGCGCATAAAACGGCAGATTGATAATGGCGGTGGCATAGACAATGTTTTCTATCGTGTTGCCAAGTGCGGCGACGATACCCATCGCGAGTACAAACAGTGGGAAAGCCATGATGGTGTCGATCATGCGGCCCACGACAGCATCAATGACACCGCCCCAGTAGCCCGCTGCTGCTCCTAAGGCTGCGCCGACGATGCAGGATAAGGCGACGGCCGCCACTGAAATACTTAGATCAAGGCGGGTTGCAACGATTACCCGGGAAAACACATCCCGGCCAACGGTGTCGGTTCCGAACCAGTGCTGAGCGGACGGCGGTTGCAAAGCCATCGCGGCATTTGAAGCGAGGGGATCGTATGGCACGAGTGCCGGCCCAAAGATCGCGACAAACAAGATCACACCAAGCAGCACGAACGCCATCAGTGTGATGGGGTTGCCACGAAGAACGTATAGGGCGTGCGAGAAGAAGTTGTTGTTGGCAGGCGAAGCCGTGAGATCGTTCATGTGCCTGTCTGCCGGGTGCGGGGGTCAATAAGTGTGTAGGTGATATCGACCACCAGATTCAATAAGATGAACAGCACGGCCATCGCGAGAACAAAGCCCTGCACTGCCGCATAGTCAGACACAAACAATGCCTCCACCGCATATGAGCCAATACCGGGCCAGGAAAACACTTTCTCAACCAATACATTTGCGCCCAGGGTGAACGAGAACACCATCGAGAGAGTTGTGATGACGGGTAGCAAGGCATTGCGCAGTGCATAGCCGTAGACAATCCGCATGCGGCTGAGTCCGGCGGCGCGGGCTGTTCGAATAAAGTCTGACGACAAGGCCTGCAACATGGAGGCGCGCGTCATCCGCGCAATCGGTGCGAGCGTGAACAGGGCGAGGGTTACTGCGGGTAAAACCAGTTGTCGCAGTGCGCCGCCAGCGGTTTCAAGATCACCCGCGATTAGGGCATCAATCGTGTAAAAGCCCGTGACTTCAGGCGGCGACAGATACAGAAAATCCAGCCGACCAATCGGGGAGGGCGCCCAGCCGAGCAAGTAATAAAACACATAAACCAGCAAGATGCCGGTGAAAAAGGTCGGCAGCGAAACTCCGGCTGTGACGAGTCCTCGGCAAAGGTGATCCCACAAGGTGCCCTGACGTGTGGCGGCCAGAACACCAAGCGGCACCGCAATTGACACGGCAAGCAAGAGTGCTGCCAGCGTTAATTCCAGCGAAGCAGGTAAGCGACGGGTCAGTTCCTCCAAGACCGGCTGGCCAGTTGACAAGCTTTGACCAAGATCTCCACTCAGCAAATCTTTAACGTAGGTGAAGAATTGTGCGAGCAATGGTTTGTCTAGGCCCATAGACGATCGGATCTGCGCAATCGATTCGGCAGTTGCGGCCGGGCCGGCGAAGTACGCCGCTGGATCGCCCGGCAGCGCGCGCGTCAGCAAAAAACTCACGACCACAACACCGATGACGGCGGGAATTGCCTGCCAGACACGGTTTGCGACGAGCGCAAACCGTGATGCGGAGGAGTTGCTCATGTGCGCTTAACCGCGCTTGATTGGCCGCGCATCGAGTTGCCGATGAAACCAGAACTCGTAGTCGCTAGCACCATTCAAACCCACATTGAGCGCAGGTTGCCACATCGCAATGCGAGGGACCTCATCCCAAACAATCTCGATCATGCGCCGAATTTTAGGCGCGTAGGCTGGGTCATCTGTCGCCATGTGGAGGGTTTCGGTGGTGAGCTTTTCGATCTCTTCGTTGCGATAGTTAGACGAATTGAACAAGTGCCCGTGCTGGTACGCCCAGAAGAAGTAATAGCAGGGATAGTTCAGCCAGCCGCCGAAAGTTTCAAGAGCCAGGGGCAAACGCTTTTCAACCAGGGATGCAGTGCGCCAGTTCGCGCCCGGGATCTTGTCGATGCGTGCTTTGATGCCAATCTTGGCTAGGTTTTCCTGAATGAGCAAAGCGGTTGGCTCCATCCAGTCGACCTGGCTGAGCGAGATTGACAGCGGCACCTCAAAACCACCGCTCATGCCTGCCTCTTCAAGCAGCTCGCCAGCTTTTTTGAGGTCAGTTGTGTAGGGAAAGGGCTGAGGCCAAGCAATGTCATCGGGTTTGCTGACCTTGCCGCCCCACATCGGTTTGCCTCTGCCATAAGCGGCGGTTTCGAAAACTGCTTCGTATGGAACAGCCCATGCCACTGCCTGCCGGACGCGCTTGTCTTTAAACGGTTCAAACGAGAGATTGGGGTTAAGACAATAGATCGCGTTCTCAACCGGGGTGGTGTTGATCGTGAGCTTGTCCATCTCGCTTAACTCGGCCGCATCTTTATTGGGCATATTGAATGAGACTTGCACATCGCCCCGCTCAAGCAAAGCCCGCCGGGTGGCGGCACTCGGTACCTCGCGCACGATGACGCGCTTAATCGCGGGTGGCTTGCCCGACGTCCAGTCATCGTTGCGGTCATAGACCAACTGGCTACCCGGTTCCCAGCGTGCAACTTTGAATGCGCCCGAACCAGCTGGATTCTTATGGAGGTATTCAGTCGCCCAGGGATCTTTGTCGGTGGCATTAGCCTTCGCCACTTTCGAGTTGATAATCATGGGCACCGGCACTGCCAGATCAGGCAGCGTCAGTTTGGATTTTCGCGGCAACTCGATGCGGAATGTGAGTTCATCAACCACGATGAACTGCTCGGGCTTTTCAAGCGAGCCTGCTTTCATCTGAACGGTTGGAAAGCCACCAACCGAGACGGCCCGGTCGTACGACCACTTTACATCGTCAGCCGTGATCGGAGAGCCGTCATGAAAGCGACCGTCTTTGCGCAGTTTGAACTCCATTGAGAGTCCATCTTCAGCGACAGTCCAGCTCTCCGCAATTTCCGGCTCAAGCGTTGCGTAGTCGTACGACAGACCGCCTTCGGGAGTTGTCTTAGTGCCGAAACTTAGCAATCGGTCGTATACATTGACCGCGACCTGATAGCTGGGCCGGTTGGTCCCTTTACGATGAATATCTAGGCTATTGATGGTTTGGCCCATCGCAACAACCAGCGTTTCGCTCGCCGCCGCGCTGGCCGGCAGCACTTTCAAAAAGGGCAGCACGCCAGCGCCCAGGGTTGCCCCTTTAAGCAGGCTGCGTCGGGTGCTGTTTAGGTCAAGTGAGTGTGTGGGTTCTTTGTTCATGATTGACATCCGTAGAGTGAGGCGTAAGCGTGTGTGCAATAAGGGCGAGTTAAGGAGAGGGGAAGAAAATGCGTGAGAGCGCGACTAAGCTGTTTCGTCAGTTGGGGTTCGGTTGGCCAGGTATGCGCGCCAGCCACCAAACTCGGTGACATCAGTTGCTCCGGTCAGCCCAGCTGGTTCGCAGATAAAGCCATGGCAGGTGCCGCCATCGTCCAATGCCAAGGTGCCAATCCCTAGCGGGCGGGGAATCGTTGCGAGAAAGCTTGCCACTTGCGATTTTGGCAATGCCCAGATTTCAATTTCGATCGAGCTGCCGTCATCGCTTTGTACGAGCCCGGGGCGGGCAGGTGGTCCGCCAGCAAGGGCATACAAGCGATAGTTACTTGCGGTTCGGGTGGCTCTTACTAACTTTGCGCCACGCTCAGTTAAGTCACCATTAAGCGGCATGCCTGATAAATGCGCGCCGACCACAGCGATGGCGAACTCCTGAGCTTGTGGCGCGTTCCCAGATGGCAGCGCACTGAGAGGAGGGAGCGGCCAGTTAGTTGCGCCCGGTGATTCGCCACACTGGTGCTGCAGTGTTTCTGCAAGCTTTGCGAGCGCGGTGTCTTTGCCTTTGCCAGCCAATAAGGTAACGCTGCCTGGACGATTGTCAATCCGCCTAGCAACCGGGACAGCAATGCCGCACATGTCGAGCAGGTTCACGAAATTCGTATACCGACCCATTCGGTTGTTAGGTCCGATCGGGTCGGTCTCAAGCTCTGTGACAAAACAAAAGTCAGGCGTGCTAGGGACGCACAAGCCGTTCAAGCCTCGCATTAGCCACTCGCAACGCCGCGAGAGATGTTTGAGCTGGTATTGATCTCTGAAGGCGTCAGTCGCGGAATAGCGCTCAGCCTGGGTAATGATTTGCCGGGTCACGGGGTGTATCTGATCGGGCTTGCAGCGCAGCATTGATTCGATCACGCTATACCGTTCAGCAACCCAGGTGCCGGCATACAACATCTGCGCGATGTCATAAAACGGTTTGAAATCGATTGGTACGATCTCGGCACCGAGGCCTTTGAGTCGCTCCAGCGAAGCTGTGAATGAATCGCGCTGATGCTCGTCGCCAGCAAAATCAAGGCTGTTTGAATCGGGAATGCCCAGACGCCAACTGACCGGTTCGTCGGCGGCCAGTACGTTGCTGCCCTGTACCGGCGCGAAGTCTCGGGCATAGTCATCATCAGCATCGTAGACACCGGCGACTGTCAGCACAGATACCGCGTCTGCAACATTGAGCGCAAAGATTGAGACGGTATCCAAAGTGCGGCAGGCTGGGACGACACCGCTAGCTGATAGCAAACCCAGGCTGGGCTTGAGGCCGACGATATTGTTCAGCGCTGCTGGTACTCGGCCGGAGCCCGCTGTGTCGGTTCCCAGCGAAAAGCACACGAGACCATGCGCGACAGAAACAGCTGAGCCAGAGCTGGAGCCGCCCGGTACGACTGCCGGATCGATTGCGTTGAGTGGAACCTGGTAGGGAGACCGCACACCGACCAGGCCCGTCGCAAACTGATCGAGGTTCGTCTTACCAATCAGCAGTGCGCCAGCTTGCTTCAGACGGTCGACCACAAACGCATCCTGCGGCGCGGCATAAGCATACGCGGGGCAAGCTGCTGTGGTGTCGTGGCCGGCTGCATCAATATTGTCTTTAACTACAAACGGCAAGCCCCACAAAGGCATCTCTTCGGGTGCGAAGTTGCCGATCTTGTCGACTTGCGCGATAACCTCGGCAGGGTCAAATAAATCAATGAAAATGCCCGGATCGTCGACTGTCGCAATGCGCCGAAAGACTTCTTGTATGACTTGCTCTGCGCTCGCACCCCCTTGGTAGGCCTGATGTAGCGAGTGCCGGTCGAAGGGGAGCTGACTGAGATCGGATACAGGGCTCAAGCCTTACCTCCTGATTCAACTGGCGAATTAGTCTCGAGAATGTGAACCGGGCGCGCCCAATGGATAAGCACCACGCAACCCTGAGCGGAAGTCACTGAGTGGCGCGACCCTTCTGAGTTAATGACAACTGAACCGGCCGCGTAGTGACCCCGCTCGTCGCTCTGTCCACCTTCAAGCACCAGAATCGTTTCAATGCCGGTGTGCTCATGTAGAGGCACACTGGCGCCAGGTTCATATCTGAGTAAAGCCATCCTCGGGCCCTGGCGCGGCGTGTCGGTATGCCAAAGTTCGCAAATCTCCACGCCCTCGCGAAACGGCTCGAACGGCATGTTTTGCCAACCGCCGCTTAAAAGGTCAGGAAAGCTGATTGGGTCGATCAGCCGGGTGGCTTCAATCATGGTTAGACTCCAGCGCGTCAGTAATTGTTTTTGTTTTGCATGCCCAGCCAACGATGGCGCCCTGTGCGGTCATCATCTCAATAGCGGCTTGCTTGAATGCCGGGAAGTAGCTTTCGGTTGCGTCAGTGGCCAGCAGGCATTCGAACCCGCGGTCATTGGCCTCACGCATCGTGCTTTGCACGCAGACCTCAGTTGTGACACCGGCGAGAATGAGTTGGCTGATGTTTCGTTCTTTAAGTGCTTGGGCAAGTGTTGTTTCGTAGAACGCGCCTTTGCCAGGTTTATCGATCACCAGTTCATTGGCAGTGGGTTGTAAGGCCGGAACGATGTCAGTCCCGTCCTCGCCAGCAATAAGAATCCGGCCCATCGGCCCGGGGTCGCCAATGCGCATACTCGGCGAGCCACGATCGCGCTTGGCGGGAGGGCAGTCAGACAGATCGGGGCGATGGCACTCGCGCGTATGAATCACCGGCAAGCGATGTGCTCGAAAAGCATTCATAAGGCGGGACACGATCGGCACAATTGCCTGCAGGGGACGCACGTCGTTACCAAGCGACTCTCCAAACCCACCGGGTTCAATGAAGTCGCGCTGCATATCAATTACGATAAGCGCAGCAGCTTCCGGCTTGAAGTGAAAATCAAATGGCTCAGCGGCGAGCGTGAGGGATTTGACTTGATCGCTCATCATGCGTGAGCGCCTGCCATGTGTCGCCCAATCTCCTGAATGTCAGCCTGCGCGGCATCAACCTCGAGTTGAATGCTGCCTTCGGTCATCACGACAATACGGTCAGCCAATTCAAAAATTTCATCCAGGTCTTCACTGATGAGAAGCACACCAACACCTCGATTGCGGGCGGCTATCAGCCGTGACCGAATATCACGGACAGCGCCGAAGTCGAGTCCAAAGCAAGGGTTGGCCACGATGAGCAGTGACACATCACCCGTTAGTTCGCGGGCGAGTGCACAGCGTTGCACATTGCCGCCTGACAGGGTCACCAACGGACTGTCTGCAGAAGATGTCTTGATTCGAAACTGGCCAATTAGCTCGTTCGCCTGACGGCGCAAGCGCGTAGCGTCAAGCCAAAAACTTTGTCTGCCGCTTTCATCTCGATCAAAAGATCTAAGAGCGAGATTCTCTGCCACTGTCATTGATGCGGCGCAGGCATTGCTTAAGGGTTCTTCAGGCAGATATCGAACTTGATGACGGATCATCTGTTCGCGCGTGGCCGAGTATGGTTGTCCTTGCACAAGCAATTCGCCAGACTTCAAAGGCCGCTGTCCGGTCAGCACCTCCATCAACTCAACCTGCCCATTGCCTGAGACACCAGCGACACCCACAATCTCATGCTGGTTGACGGCGAGTGACTCAATAAAGATCTCCCCAGTGCCATTGATCGTTCTTGCGCGCGCAGCCTTTAGATGAAGTAACTGAGCTGGTGCGTCGGTCATGACGGCGTTATCGCGTGAGGCAGAGGGTTTGAGTGAGCTTTCGCCAACCATCATTTGAGCGAGTTGATCGGGCGTCGTTTCGCTCACCGGCAGCGTTCCGATCAGGCGCCCGCGCCGCAGCACCGTGACATCATCTGCAAACGAAACGACCTCCCTGAACTTATGCGTAATCATGATGACGGTGATGTTTCCGTCGGTAGCCATGTCGTGGATTAGGCTGAGTACTTCTGTTGCTTCGTCCGGGGTCAGTACAGAGGTTGGCTCATCGAGAATCAGGAGTCGTCGTCCCAGGTAAAGCTGCTTAATGATTTCGAGCTTTTGCTTCTCGCCCGCGGATAGATCGCTGACGGGGGTATGCAGGTCAATCTGAAACGGCATGCGCGACATGAACTCATCAAGGCGCACCCTTTCTGACTGCCAGTCAATCAGTTGCTTGTGCTGCTCGCCAGCTACCACCAGATTTTCGGCGGCGGTCAAAGAAGGGGCGAGCGTGAAATGCTGATACACCATGCCCAGACCCAAGGCATGTGCCTGATGAGGGTCGCGAATCTCAACTTCACGGCCATCGACAGCAACCTGACCGGCGTTTGGCTGATAAAACCCCATCAGACACTTCACGAGTGTCGACTTCCCTGCACCGTTTTCGCCAAGCAAGGCGTGCACAGTCCCTGGTCTGATCTTCACCGATACGTTATCGAGCGCCGTCAGTGCGCCAAATTGCATGCTCATGCCGACGACTTCGAGTGATAGAGGGCGAGCAGTCATTGCTAGAGCCGTTTCAAGACGGCTTGGCTGTTAGCAACAGCACCAAACACGCCACCTTGCATAGTGACCATCTTGATTGCGGCGTCATGATTGCCCTGATCGGTTGCGCCGCAGCAGTCCTCCAGGATTAAGCATTCAAAACCGCGGTCATTCGCCTCGCGCATCGTCGTGTGAACACACACATCCGTGGTAATGCCGGTCAGGATCAGATTGCGTATGCCGCGGGTACGCAATAGCAACTCCAGGTCAGTCGCATAAAAACTGCCCTTGCCAGGCTTGTCGATGATGGGTTCTCCCGGCTCGGGCTTAAGCTCATCAATGATGTCCCAGCCGGCTTCTCCGCGCACCAGGATACGTCCGCATGGCCCTGGATCACCGATGCCGGCACCGACTTGCCGCGAGCGCCATTGCTTGTTGGCTGGCAAATCGGTCAGGTCTTGCCGGTGACCTTCCCGAGTGTGGATGACGGTGTAGTTCTCCGCGCGCATTTTGCTGAGCACTTTGGCAATAGGCTCGATCGGTGCGCGGGTCAAACTCAGGTCGTAGCCCATTGAATCGACATAGCCGCCCACACCACAAAAGTCGGTTTGCATGTCAATGATCATGAGCGCGGTGTTCTGTGGCGTCAGCTCACCGTCATATGGCCAGTTGTAGGGGTTGGCATCAATTTGCGTCATGCCGCTTTCTCCGCGGCGGGCATTGCGTTGAGCTGCTCGATATCAACTTCTTCGGCGCCGATGTAACGGCGACTTGGTTGGTCAAAGCCGCAAGGAGTTCCATCTGTTACCTGAACTGAATCTTCCCAGGGCAAGCGGTACTGGCCTGCGGCGAGGTCATGCATGTAGGTGTAGGGGCAGTCCTGGGCGCCGCCTTCCACTGCGACAAAGCCACGATGACCGAACTGGTAGATATTGTTCTCCACGCCCCAATGCGCGCGAGCCTCCCGAATCAGGTCAGGACGTACTTCGGCCGTGATAATTTCATCTGCACGGCCACTGGTGCCGTGGGCGAGCACCGTGCCGTCAAAGTTGACGATCATGCCTTCGCCCATGCTGTCGAAGCTGCCGTCTGAGCCGCACATGCAAACGTTCGCAGTCACCATCAGGTTGCAAAACGCATTGGATTGATTGGTGAACTGCCAGCTCTGCCGAATCGGCGCGGTGTAGCCCGCGGTTCGGATCATGACTTCGGCGCCCTTGTAGGCACACTCGCGGGCCATCTCGGGGAACATGCCGTCATGGCAAATGATGAGTGACAGCTTACATCCTTTCGGGCCTTCAATCACCGGAATGCCGATGTTGCCGGGCTCCCAGGGTTCAACCGGCACCCAGGGATGCATTTTTCGGTAGTAGAGCTTAATGTCGCCCTGGTCATCAATGATGATGCCGCTGTTGTAGGGCATGCCGCCGGGGTTGAACTCCATGATGGAAAAGCAGCCCCAGATACGGTTATCAATGCAGGCCTGCTTAAATGCTGCAACTTGCGGGCCATCCAGTGTGCACATAATGTCTGGGTTGGTATCCATACTCAGGCCGTGGAGCGAGTATTCCGGAAACACCACGAGATCCATGCCATCGAGGTTGCGGCGCGCCTTACCCACCATTTCGACAATGCGGGTGGTTTGTTTGTCGAGTTGCTCAACGGTTTCAACCACCGGCAGTTGGAGTTGCACCATGCCGATGACGACACCGTTGGGTGATTTGTTCAGGCCGCCTAGTCCGTTCATACCTTTTCTCCGGGTGAGAGTGTGGGTCAGTGCTCTTCAGTGCCTGGTGCTGTTCGCCAGTTCGCCGGGCGCGCCGGCCAAAGGGGTGGTCTTTGAACTGGTCGCAATCAGCACGCCGAGCGTGAGTACAAAGGGCGCTGCATAAAACAAGTAGTAGCCGCTGCTGATCCCGACCGATTGCAAAGCGGGGCCAATGGCGCCAGCAGCGCCAAACAGCATGGCTGCGCCCAGGCAATACAGCGGCTGCCAGCGCGCAAAGATCACTAGCGCAACGGCAATCAATCCCTGGCCAGAGGAAATGCCTTCGTTCCAGCTACCGGGGTAGTAGAGCGACAGGTAGGCGCCACCAATGCCAGCGAAGGCGCCACCGATTGCCGTGGTTGTCAGGCGGACGAGTGCCGGTTTCAGTCCGAGTGCACGAGCCGCCGCTGTGCTGTCACCAACCACCCGAACCGTCAGGCCAAACCGAGTTGAGCGAAACATCCAGGCCATCGCAATGGCCAGTGCAATGCCGATGAAGAACAGCACATTGATCTGCAGTGCCGCTTGCACAGGCGCTGAATCTGACCACCAGCCCAGCGGGATCGCCGGTAGGTCAGGCGCTACCGGTTGGATAAACGGTTTGCCGAAGTAAAACGCCAGCCCGGTGCCCAGAATCATGAGGGCAATGCCGATGGCAATGTCGTTAGTACGCGGCAGAGAGCAGCAAAGCGCATGCACTGCGCCAAACAACATCCCAGCAAGCGCGGCTGCCGCCACGCCGAGCCATGGTGAACCCGTCAGCACTGCGATGGCATAGCCACTCATAGCGCCAAAAACGAGCGTTCCTTCCAGGCCCAGATTGATTCGTCCCGAGCGCTCGGTCAGGCACTCCCCAAGACTGACAAAAATAAATGGTGTGGACACCCGAATCGCGCCGGCCAGCATTGCCAGCGGAATTCCCCACAGACCGAGTTCTGATTCACTCATGTGCGTTGCCATCTCTCGGGAACAAACAGCCGAAACCTGCCGTACAAGGTCTCGCTCACCAGAATGAAAATAAACAGGCACCCTTGCATGACCAACACAGTCGCGTCAGGTAGATCCATACGACGCTGAACCAATCCACTGGACGCTTCAAATCCGGCCACGAGGATCGTGGCGGGAATGATCGCGAGCGGATGATGCTGGGCCATGAATGCGATGAGAATGCCGGTGTAGCCATAACCCGCAATGAGCGAACCATTCGCAGAGCCATGCACGGCGCTCACTTCGAAGTACCCGGCAAGACCTGCCAGTCCACCACCTAGCGCGCAAAAGCAAACGATCAACCATCCTGTCGGTAAACCCTGGACCTGCGCCGCACGCAAGTTCGCGCCCGCCACCCGGGCTGCAAAACCAAACCGCGTGAAGTCGATCAAAATCCAGGCGAGCACGCAGGCGATGACTCCGGCCAGCAAACCCCAGTGAACATCCAGCCAGGGCATGACACCTACCTTGACGGCTTCATCGATCGGCGCGGTAGACGGTTTATTTAAGCTCTGCGGATCACGCAGTGGCCCTTCAACAAAATGATTCAACAGGGCTATCGCGATATAGGCCATCAGGAGACTGGCAATCGTTTCGTTGACACCGCGCCAGTGACGCAACCAACCGACGGCGCCAATCCAAAGAGCGCCCAGGGCAAAAGCGCCAAAGGCCATGCCCAGCATGGTCAACGTGGGGGCGAAGCCGATCAATGCTGCGCCGATCGCACCGGCTGCCAGCCCGCCGAGCACCACAGCGCCTTCCCCGCCAATCACGATGAGTCCAAGCCTGGCGGGCAAGGCAACACAAAGCGCTGCGAGCAATAAGGGCGCGGCGCGCGACAAGGTATTGCCCCATGAGAAGGTGCTGCCAAAACCGGCCTTGTAGACAAGTGACCAAAATTCCGCAGGCGATTTACCTTGCAACAGCAGGAACAGGGAAAACACCAGTAAACCAACCAGCAACGCGCCAGCCGGAATCAGAATCCGTTCAGAGCGTCGCGCCAGGCCAGCCAGACGAGCCCAGCTTTGGCCTGTCGGTATTGGGTCGGCAATCGAAGAAGCCATAGTCGGTCTGCCGGTGTCTCTTGCCACGCCTGATTGGTTTGCTTAGCTCGTGGACCCGATCACGCCTTCAACTAAGTAGTCCATGCTCTCAAGCGCGACATCCGACTCGACAAATGCTTCACCTGCTTTCGCAATCACTTTGCCGGTGTTGTCTTTCAGTGGTCCCTTAATGACGGCGAACCCACCCTTCATGATTTCGGCTTTGGTCGCTTCAAATTGTTTGCGGGCTGGTTCGCTGACGGCAGGACCTAGCGGACTCATTTTGACGAAGCCTTCGGGTAGGCCACCGCGGACAAAGTTCTTGATGGATTCTCCGGCTGCGTGCTGCTTGATCATGTCCGTGTAAACACTGGCCCAGTTCCATTCCGCGCCAGTCAGATACATATCGGGCGCGAGTGGGCTCTGGTTGGCGTGGTAGCCGCAGACATATGCGCCGCGACCAGCCGCAGTTTCGACCACCACTTTCGGGCCGTCCACGTGACAGGTAATCACGTCTGCACCCTGGTCGACCAGGGCATTGGTTGCCTCGGCTTCTTTTACCGCCAATGACCACTCACCCGTGAAGATCACCTGGCAAGTGATGCTTGGGTCTACCGCACGGGCACCCAGCAAAAACGAATTGATGTTGAGTAAGACCTGCGGAATCGGTTTGGCGGCAACAAACCCGATCTTTTTGCTCTTGCTCATATGACCGGCCACGATGCCGTTTAGATACTGACCCATCCCGATGTAGCCAAAATATGAACCAACGTTGGCGGGGTGCTTGTCGGCCTGCCACAGCCCCCCGCAATGCTGGAATCGCAACTTGTCATATTTCGGCGCAACGGCCAGGATGTGCGGGTCGAAGTAGCCAAATGACGTTGGGAACACGAGCGACGCACTGTCAAACTCAATCATGCTTTGCATGGTTTTCTGGACGGCGACAGTTTCGGGCACGTTTTCCTCTTCAACAATCTTGATGCCTGGCATACCTTTCAACGCGGCAGCCCCTTCTGCATGGGCCTGGTTGTATCCGAAGTCATCTTTAGGGCCGACGTAAATGAAACCGACGGTCATATCAGCAGCGCGAGCAAGACTCATCGGGAGCACGAAGCTGCCGGCGGCGGCGCCAAGCACACTGGCGCCAGTCTTGAGGGCGGATCGTCGAGAGGCGAAACGAGTCTTTGTCATGAGATTCCCCGGATTAGGTATGAGTGCCAATAACAGAGACCGGATCCTAGGAGGCTTTATTGATTCAGTCTGCTGCTAATATCTCAGCGCACCTGTGCATTTTTTGCATCACTCCGACTGCCCAAGGAATCAAGGCTTATGCGCTTACTCAAGCCGTTCACTTATGTGGATGCCGTGGCAAGAGCAGGGTCTATTCGCTCTGCGGCCGAGACTCTGTCCATCACCCCATCCGCTCTGAATCGGCGAATTCTGGCAATCGAGGATGAACTTGGCGTACAGATATTTGAGCGCCTGCCGCGCGGGGTGAGGCTAAGTACCGCCGGGGAGATTCTGATTCAGCACATTCGGATGCAGTCGTCCGACATGGAGCGTGTGAAGTCGCAGATTGCTGACTTGTCAGGTGAACGGCGAGGGCATGTGTCGATCGCTTGCAGCCAGGCTTTGCTGCCGTATTTCCTTCCTAATCAGATTGCCGCGTACCGGGCAGATCACCCTGGCGTGACCTTTGGCGTGTCATTGCGCGATCGTGCAGCAGCAGAGTCAGCGCTAACCGACCACACGGCTGACTTGGCGTTAGTGTTCGAGCCGGTCCGGCTGACTGAATTTCAGACCCTTATGACGGTGCGCCAGCGCATCCATGGTGTGATGTCTACTGGCCACCCGCTGGCGACGGCCAATCCCTTGCGCTTGCGCGAGTGTGTGCACTACCCGGTGGCCCTGCCAACTGCCTCGTACGGTGTTCGCCATTTGCTCGAAACCGCGTTGATCAATTCATCTTTGTCGCTTAACCCGGTTATCGAATCAGACAGTTTTGAGTTCTTACGCAACTACGCCGCGAACGAATCGATTATTTCGTTTCAGATTCCCATCGGTCTTGACCAGGCCAATGCGGCTGCGCAGGGTCTGGTGATGAGGCCGCTTGATGAGCGGGATGCGCCGGCTGGCACCTTGTATGTTGGGCAGCTCAAAAGCCGAACCCTGCCAGTTGCCGCGGCCCGATTCGCCGACCAAATCTGTCGGCATCTCCAAGAGCACTTTAGTTAGGGCTCAACAAAGGGCTTAAAAGGACGCGTGCTTCGCGGCTGGTTCTTGAAGATGTTTTACTTTTTGGGTGTTGGTTTGCGGGCTTTGAGACGGTGTTTAACCCAATTTGTGACAGGCTTCACGGTAACATCTTGTTAAGGGTAGTAGCCTACCCCTAGGTCGAGACTGTCTAAAAACTGCCGCTTATCTGCCTGTAAAGACCGTTTGTTCCAAGCGGGGGAGCTGGCCACCACCAACGGTGTAACAATTCTGTTACAGGCTCTCGCGCCTGCCTGGTTGGTCCAGACACACAAAAAATCTTTGAGGGGTACTCACATGCCATTGCAAATTCCAGCGACTTCATTCGTGGTCTTCGCCCAGTTGATGGGTGGCAACGGCGCATCCGATACCAATCAGACATGGCATATTGCCGATCGGGACCATCAAGAAAATGTCATGATGGTGAGCGGGTTTCGGCAGATTGACACAACAGAGTCTTGCCTCGAATTTGCCGCTGCCGAAGCGAAGCGCCTGAACCTTGGCGCGTCAACTCAGGTGCAGGGCGGGCCCGTCACATACCTGCAGTTCGCGGCCGACTCAATCAGCTATTCCTGCGCCCGTATCGAACCCGCTGCAGCGGTCGTCGCGGTCAGTGGTCCGGAAGACGTTCTTAAGCAACACGGATACCGTTTTAGCTTCGATCGCTGAGCTAATCACTGATAATTGGTAGGCCGAACAGCCTAATTTGATCCTGATCCCGTATTCCGGGGATTGGTATCACCCACCACTGCCTCGTAGTCTTTCGGGAACGCCTGAGGGCTGGTGGGGGTGACGTTTGAGCAGGACCAATTATGAGCATGCAGCGGATCCGCCTGAGAGTGGGCCAGGCTTGCTGACGGGCGATTGCATTCGGGTGGCGTTGTTTAGCGCTGACCAATCTTTAACAGAAAGTCTGCAGAGTGCTATTAGTCCCGGTGATCGATTCTTGCTTGAAACCACTGGCATTGATCGCCGCGGTATGAGTACCTGGCTCTTACGGCATCCGATGGACTTGGCCATCGTTGATCTGGAACCGCCCATTAACGATAGCCTGAGCGCGATGAGCCTTATTGCGAATCTCCGGCCAAACGTTCAAGTGATGGCGCTCATGTCACGACATAGTCTTGATGCAGCGACCGTCGCGGTTCAGGCAGGTGCCCAGTCTTGCCTGTTGAAGGAAACCAGTGGAGCACACGACGTCATTGCAGCACTGAGTGGCCTCATGATCGGGACCAGCACGATTAGCCCGCGGATTGCGCGTGTCTTGATCAATCGATTGCGGCAACTACACTAGTTCCCGAGCCCTGGCTTGCCCATACGGCCACGGTGACTTAAGTCTCGCTTAAGATCAGCCCCCTATATCTGCTAGTTTTGAGTTCAGGCCATGATGGGCAGACCCTGATGCGAGTACTACTAATAGAAGATGACGCGATGATAGGCGAGGCCGTCGAGCATGCATTGCGTCGCAACCATTGGGCAGTTGACTGGGTGCGAGACGGTGAGGCTGCCGATACCGCACTGCGAACACAGGACTATGACGCGGTCTTGCTCGACCTTGGACTGCCGCGCCGTGACGGCCTGACTGTTCTGCGGGATTTACGCGCACGAGGTGGTCAGAGTCCGGTGTTGATCATGACCGCCCGTGACGCAGTGAGCGATCGCATCGATGGCCTCGATGCGGGCGCAGACGACTATCTTCTGAAACCGTTTGATGTTGACGAACTGCTGGCGCGGCTACGCGCACTGATTAGACGCAGCGCCGGACGGGCCGAGCCTGCGTGGGTGTTTGGCGACCTCAAGATTGATACCGTCAACAGACAAGTTCAAGTCGCTGGGGAGCCGGTGGTTTTGTCAGCACGTGAGTGGGCCGTGCTTGAGCCTTTGGTTGCACGGCCCGGCCAAATCCTGTCACGCCCGCAACTTGAAGAAAAGCTTTACGGCTGGGGCGAAGAAATCAGCAGTAACGCCGTTGAGGTGTATATCCACAAACTTCGCCGTAAGCTCGGTTCGCAAGCTATCCGCAATGTGCGCGGTCTGGGGTACATGGTGCCGGCTAATGAGTAGAGCAACTCGTTCGCCCGTTGTGCATTCGCTGCGCCGGCGGCTTGTACTGCTGATGCTCGCCGGGGTTCTGGTGGTTGCGGTGATTCAGGCAAGTCTGGCCTATCGCGGCGCGTTGGCACAGGCTGATGCCGTCTTTGATCACCAGATGAAGCAGCTTGCGATGGTGTTTCGCATGAGTGATCAGATTCGCGCGGCAAACCGCGGTATCGAAGAACTGGATTTTGTAGTGCAGGTATGGGGTGAAGACGGCCGGCGTCTGTTTCAGTCGAGCCAGAGAAGAACGGTGCCTGTGAGTCAGGGACGGGGCTTTTCAGTTGTCAAATCTGATCGGTCAACCTGGCGCGTGTTTTCCGTGCGTAATCAGGGCCAGTACATTCAGGTCGCGCAAGACCTGTCGGCCCGCGCAGCTCAGGCTCGTTCGATGGCCTGGAAAAGCGCGCTGCCCGTGCTTCTTCTCGTTCCGTTGCTGATGGGGCTTGTCTGGTGGGCTGTTACCAGTTCACTGGCACCCGTGCGTCAAGTGCGAGACCAGCTTGAAGCCAGAGACGCGGCCGACTTGAACCCCGTTCCGGAACAGGGCATGCCTGCCGAGGTGAGGCCCTTGGTTCAGGCATTCAATTCCTTACTGATACGGGCTGGCGGCGTCTTTGAAAGCCAGCGGCAGTTTGTGGCGAATGCGGCTCATGAATTGCGGACACCGCTGGCGGCTTTGCATTTGCAATTGCAAAACCTGCGTGACGCGGGCCCGGAGATTGATCGCGACGCTGCGCTTAACCGTCTTGAGCAAGGTGTGGCAAGAGCGTCCAGACTCATTGATCAATTGATGGCGCTGGCGCGTGAAGAGTCGGCAGCCAGCGAAGATGAAGCGGCCAGTGTCATCGATCTCGCGAAAGCTGTGAAAGCGGCCGTTGCTGAACGTGCTGTTGTCGCTGAGCGCGCTGCGCTTGATCTTGGTGTGACCGAGCTTGCTCAACTGAGCGTACGCGGCTGGCCGGACGCAGTTGATATGTTGTTGGGTAACCTGCTGGACAATGCAATCAAATACACCCCGGCTGGTGGCACGGTCGATGTTTCGATCCAAACGCAGGAAGGCCGGGTGCTGCTGGTAGTAGAAGACAGTGGGCCTGGCATTGAGCCAGATGAACGCGAACGTGTGTTGGAGCGCTTCCATCGGGTCCACCGAACTGATGAACCCGATGTTGTTCCGGGCAGTGGCTTGGGGCTTGCCATTGTTCAATCGATTGCGGCTCGACATCAGGCACAACTGTTACTGGCACGCTCACCAAGGCTGGGTGGTTTACGGGTCAGCGTGAGTTTTGCGCCGGCTGCGGATGAATCAGTTGATTGATTGAACGCTGGTAAAAGCGAAAGACGAAAACGAAAGATGCCCGGCGCGGATGCCTCGAGTAAAAAAGACTTTGAGGCTTAAGCTTTGTTTAAGACGAATCATGGATAGTGACCGACGTTAGCCCAATTCGGCCAAATTCGATTCGGAGTAAACATGCAAACAACCCCTTCTTCGTTTTTTCGATTTAAACCACTCGCAGGTGCGATCGCAGCAGCTGTCGCCGCATTTTCAATTGGCGTTAGCTTGCCGGGCACCGCTGCGATCAATGAATCATCCCGCTCCGATGGCGCCGTGATGATTGACACCGACAAGTCGCGCACATCAACCGCGGGTGAACTGGGTCTGGCGGCGCCAAACTTCGCGCGTATTGCGGCGGAACATGGTCAGGCAGTCGTTAACATTACGGTTCGACGCAATGCTTTGCAACGCGAAAACGCGGATGATCGCGCATCGAATTCAGAGCAGGTGCCGGAGTTCTTTCGCCGCTTTTTGCCACCCGAGGCTTTTGGCCCGAGATCTGATCGTGCACCCAGAGGTGGCGAGGGCTCTGGTTTCATTGTCAGCGGCGATGGCTTAATCCTGACCAATGCGCACGTCATCGATAAGGCGGACGAGGTCATAGTGAAGCTAACCGATCGACGCGAATACACGGCTAAAGTGCTTGGCTCAGACCGGCGAACAGATGTTGCTGTTCTAAAAATTGACGCACAGGATTTGCCAACCGTGAAGCTGGGTTCACCCGACAAACTGCAGGTGGGCGAATGGGTTTTAGCCATTGGCTCGCCGTTCGGCTTTGACAATACAGCGACTGTGGGTGTGGTTAGCGCGAAAGGCCGTTCGCTCCCCAGCGACAGTCTGGTGCCATTTATCCAGACTGATGTTGCAGTGAATCCTGGTAATTCGGGGGGGCCACTCTTTAATACACGCGGTGAGGTGATTGGCATTAATTCGCAGATCTTTAGCCGCTCGGGTGGTTATCAGGGACTGTCGTTTGCGATTCCGATTGACCTGGCGCTCAATATTAAGCAACAGATTCAGCAGACCGGCGAAGTTCGACACGCTCGCCTGGGTGTGATGATTCAGGAAATCAACCAAACGCTGGCGAGCGCCTTTAACTTGCCGCGTCCGGCTGGCGCGCTCGTGTCACAGGTGATGCAGGGCGGACCAGCTGAGAAAGCCGGCCTGCAGATAGGTGATGTCATCCAGGCGGTTGATGGCCGCGACATCATCAGCTCAGGCGAGTTACCTTCAATTGTGGGCATGTCAGCACCGGGCAGTACGGTCGAGATTTCCATTTGGCGTGATGGGCAGGCGCGCCAACTGAGTGCAACTCTGGGCGACAGTAACCAGGCCCCGCTTAAAAAAGTCAAGGTTGAGGCTGATGAGCAGGCACCTGCCAGCCTCGGGCTGACGCTACGCCCCCTGCAACCCCAGGAGCTTAGCGATACCGGCTTGCAGCAAGGGCTTGCGGTGGCAAAAGTCAGCGGTGCCGCGCGTGATGCCGGCGTGAGGGCAGGCGATGTGATTCTATCGATCAACTCGACGCCGATTGAGTCAGTCGATCAGGTACGCGAGATGGTCGCTGCCGGAGAAGGTGCCGTCGCATTGCTGGTCAAGCGCGGCTCAGATCGAATCTACGTGCCGGTAAAACTCGGCTGAGCTCAGGTTAACCTGCCAGGGGCATATCTTCACACTTCATTGGCAGTGCATCGATAGGATCAGTCCGTCGCCCGGTCAACAGAGCTTCGTCTCTCAGAAGTTCCGTTGACCGGGCGACGGACTGATTGCCGGAGGAGGATATGAGAAGTCTGGTTGACGCTAACGAGAGCAGCGAAGATGTGCCCAGCCTGTTGCGCTGGCTCTGGCGCCGCGAGAAATTCCTGTTTGTTTTGCTGATCGTGGCCTGGATTCTCGCGGGTGTGGCGCTGCTGGTGTTATGAACCCAACTGATTGAGCGACCCAGTATCATCGCGCCTGCCAACCATTGTCAGGACGCCTTCAATGCCACAAGCAACCGAACCCCTTAATCGCAGCGCACCTGCCCAGGCGGGCGTGCAGTCGCCATTGACCGAAGCCCGGACAGCCCAAGGCGGCGGTCGAGTCAGCGCTCCTTGGGGAGATGTGACGCCGCCAATTTACATGGCCAGCACTTATGAGCGCGAGCCAGATCTAAGTTACGCGAGTGGCCTGGTGTATTCGCGCGCTGACAATCCAAGTTACCTGCCTGCCGAGGCGATGCTGACCGAACTCGAAGGCGGGGCGGGTGCACTCTTGTTTGGCTCTGGCCTTGCCGCGGCGGTTGCTGTGTTTCAGTGCCTGCCCACCGGAGCACGGGTTGTCGCGCCCGCCGTGATGTATTGGGGATTGAAAAACTGGCTCTCAGCGTTTGCAGAGCAGCGCGGTATAGCCCTCGATTTTTTCGAGCATTGTGGCAGCGACTTACAAGACGCCGATGAAGCCGGCACTGCAAACCTGGCGAAACTTCTCGAGTTGCCAGCCGATCTGGTGTGGATCGAAACACCTGCTAACCCAACCTGGGAAATCACTGATATTGCAGCGGCAGCACGCCTTGCGCATGCCGCCGGCGCTCGCCTGGTGGTTGATTCGACGGTGCCCACACCGGTTCACACGCGGCCTTTGGATTTAGGCGCCGATTTGGTCATGCACTCTGCGACTAAGGCCTTGAACGGTCACTCTGATGTGGTGGCAGGGGCCTTGGTGACGGCCCGTGACGATAGCTACTGGCAAGCGATCAGATCGCAGCGATCAATGGGCGGCGCCGTGTGCGGTCCGATGGAAGCGTGGCTACTCGCCCGTGGCATGCGCACGCTGTTCTTAAGAGTTCGGGCTGCCAGTCGGGCCGCCGCTCAGATTGCCACTCACTTTCAAGGGCACTCAGCGGTTGCGCAGGTTTTGTATCCGGGTTTGCCCTCGCATCCCGGCCATCAGATTGCGCGCTGCCAGATGTCTGAAGGGTTCGGTGCGATGCTGTCATTGCGGATAGCGGGCGGCCGAGCAGCAGCTGTCGCAACAGCCGGCCGCTTGCAGTTGATCACCCGCGCGACCTCGCTCGGTTCGACCGAAAGTCTGGTTGAGCACAGAGCAAGTGTTGAAGGTGATGGCACCGCATGTCCAGATGACTTGCTGAGGTTTTCGATTGGCATTGAGCCAGTCGAATCCTTGATTGATGACATTGAACAGGCCCTGCCCAAAGGGTGAACACGCACGGCTTTAGCCATGTCTCCAGGCCAGCTTCAAATCGCCGAAACAACCCTAAAAAGATCGCTCTTTCGCATTGTCAAAGAGCGTTAGACGGTAGTGCCGTTGGTCGGTTAAGTCTGCTGATAAACGGTTGTCAAAAACGGGCATGACGGCACGCATCCTGCACATCTCCTGGCACTAACCCCACGAGGTGACAAGATGAAATCAATCAAAGCAGTTCAGCTAGGTCTCGGTTTATCTCTAGTGACAATGTTGGTCACATCCGGACCTGTCCGGGCAGAAGGGGATCTCACCCCACTATCAGAACCCGGTAAGGCCGCACCAAGCTGGAAGATCATGCGTCATGCAGAGCGCGGCGTTGTAGAGCTTGTGACCGGAAACGAAGGGGGCACCCTGTCAACTTTATGCACCGATGACGCTTGCGGCGTTTTTGTTGAGCCAACTGCTGGTTGCGTCCCAGGTGCCAACTACCCTGTCTTGATTAATTCATCCAAACGTGTAGGCGTCGTGCCGACCCGCTGCGCGATGATTCAGGACGAAGCAACCGAATCAGGCGTTCGCTACGTCGCCATGTTTCGCGAGCAAAACGCCATGCTTCAGGCGATGCTCGAAGAAATGGATCTTTCAATTGCATTTCCTACGCAGGCTGGCGAAATGAACGTCATTGATGTTGCTATGACGGGTGTGCGCGACATGCTCGCAAGCGTACTACCGCGTTTGCCCGAGATTGCCGCTAACGCAGGTGTTGGTTCAGAAGAAACTAGTCCGCTTGAGCAGCTCTAAGGCGCGGGTCTGCTCGCCCGCCCGCCGGGCGCTCGGAAATCTGAGCGCATCTTTTTCGTGGCACCCGTCTGATTCCAGTGGGTGCTTGTGTTTATCCAGGCAACCGACTGAGCAGGCGGCTAGAAGATGATGATTGATTTCATCGCCTGGTTTCTGGGTCTGGTTTTGCTGGTAAGCGGTAGCCTGCTTCAGTCTTTTGGCAGGCGTTCTGCGGCAATTGCTCAGTCAAATGCCTGGACACATAGTTTGATTGCTGGCGGCGCGGCTGTGATCGGACTGGCCTTAGCCGGCACTGACACTGAGATTGGTCGGTGGCACAGCCTGTTCATCGTTGCCGCGGGCTTTGTCGCCGCTGCCGCACTGATTTGCGGCTTGCTGAACGCGACACCAGGCAAACCGGCAATTTCGCGTCCCTACCAAATTACCTTACCGGCGCTTGCTGCGCTGGTTACGACACTGACCTGTGCCATGCTGGCAGTGACAGCACCAGAGAGTCTTGTCAGCGCAAGCCTCGGATTGCTGGCGATCTTTTCGGCTGTGGCGGCGCGGCTTGCTCTGACTATCGCTTACCGACAGTTGTGTGCGTGTCGCTATACAAATTGTCTGGGGTATGGCGTGCAGGCAGTTGCCATAGCGTGGCTTGGCATTGCTGTCTTGTCACCTGTCGAGGACAGACTTGAGATGGGCCTGACTGCCGGCGCGCTGCTTTCGCTGTCGATCGCATGGGCAATCGGTCTTCGCTTGGTCGAACATCGTAACGTGACTGGTCATGACGAGCATCCGTCAGGCTTACCGGATCAAAGCCGGCTCGACTCATTCCTGAGTGACTATTTTCGTCACAATCAGCCCGACGGCGTCATCTTGCTCAAGTTTGAAATCGCCGAAGGGCCTGGCACGCACGACGCCGATGTTGCAAGCGACCTCAGCTCGACCGTCAGTGATGTTGGTTCTGTACTACAGCAAAATTTCCGAACGGACGATTTTGTTGCGACCGCTGGCGGTCGGGTTTTTCTAGTGGCGTGTCCTGGTCTACAGCCGGACATTGCTCAGGCATTGGGTGAACGAGCCTGCCAGGCAGTCAGGCGTGCAAGCTTTGTCGATCATCTTGGCGCGCCTCTGGATGTCACGCTATTAGTTGGCTCATCGAGCATCTGCGCCTCGCTCCACGAATGTGAAACTGGCTGGCGACAGGCCGATGTTGATTTATCGGATGCGCGGACAGCCGCCGCCTGACCGAACCGAAAGCTTGCTCCGGCCGGCGACGCCATCAGGTACTCATCTGCGAACTCTATCGCGCTTTAATCACTTGGGCAGCATCACCGTGTCAATGCTGTGGACGACACCATTGCTTGCAGCAATATCGGCCTTGACGATTTTGGCGTTCTCAACTCGCGTGTCACCTTTGGTTGAGATTGTCAGGTCGAGCCCCTGCACCGTTTTAACGGGCCCATCTTTCAGTTCACTTTTCATTTGTTTACCGGGTAGGACATGGTAAGCAATCAAAATCTGCAGGGTACGTCTATCTTGCATCAGCGCGTTCAGTTCCTGCTCAGGTAGCTTTTCGAATGCTTCGTCTGTTGGAGCGAATAGTGTGTAGGGGCCTTGTTTGCTGAGCGCTTCAGTCAGACCGGCCGCGTCTACCGCTTTGATGAAAGTGGTGAACTGGCCGCTGGCCGTCGCTGCCTCAAGTAGGTTTTGCGTACTGGCCTTGGCGTTAATAGCCAATACCATCAGACTGGCAACGAAAATTGAAAGTAGCTGCTTCATACGGATTCTCCAGATAACTGACGTCACAACGCCGGAACGGTCTATGCTGCGTCGATACCGCGACGCAAGCAGTGAGCAGACGATCCAAGCTGTAAAAGCTTAAATGTGGATACACTGCAGCAGCAGCCGATGGCCTGAAGGCAAGACACGGGCGCCTGGTTCAATATATGCGCGAGAAAACGGCTCAAATGACTTGCTTGCCTGCTAACGACTTACGACACTCATCAGGAATGACCAGTGGCCAGAATTTTGCCGGGGAACTGGAAAACGCCCAACGCAACCCCGAGAGCGGCGCGCGTTGCTGAGACGCTTACAGTTCTTGAACGCAACTTACCGAAGCACATCACCGTGTTTCACGGTGTGCATTGGAGTCGGCTCGACAATGGTCTGGCGGGGATTGGTGATATTGATTTCATCGCCCTGTCTGCACAGGGCTCGCTGCTGCTGGTTGAGCAAAAGTCGGGATGGCTATCTGAAACCGAGCAGGGTCTGGCCAAGCGGTATCGCGGTAAGACGGTCACTATTCAGGTTCACCTTGATCAGACGATTGCCGCACTTCGGCATCGTCTGAAGCCGCTTAACCTGCAGTCCGATGTTGCGATCAGCTATCTGCTTTTCTGTCCGGACTACACCATAAAAAGTGCTGCGACCGCCGGACTTGATGAGTTGCAGATTGTCGATAGCCAGTCTCGTGGCGAATTGAGTAGTCGAATCGTCTCGCTTCTCGATAGCCTGGATCGTCAGGCTCAGGACTCGGGCAGTGATGCGCCCAGGCTGCATCGGTTTCTAGCCAATGAACTTGAACTGGTGCCTGATGCGAGCGCCCTGGTCGGACGTGCCAATGAATTGTTTACCCGCATGTCTGACGGGTTAGCCACGTGGGCGCGTCGTTTTGATATTTCCCCGTTTCGACTGCGGGTCACTGCGACCGCCGGCTCGGGCAAAACGCAATTGGCTCTTGCGCTGATTGCGCAGGCGCATGACGAGGACAGGCGCGTCTTGTACGTTTGCTTTAATCGTCCGTTGGCAGATCATATTCATGCCGCCGTACCTGATGGCGCATTGGTCTACACCTACCATCAGTGGTGTCAGCATCGCATCCGCGCCGCGAATGAGCCTATCGATTTCTCACAGCCCGCAGTGTTTGACTGGCTGGCCGAGCGGTCCGCTCAGCTTGAGCTGACAGACGCTGATGCGACCGATTGCCTGATCATTGACGAGGGCCAGGATTTTTCGCCGCAATGGCGCGATGATTTGTTTAGATGTGTCAGCAAGCCGGGCGGACAAATCTGGTGGCTCGAAGATCCGATGCAAAACCTCTATGACCGACCGGTTGCCGCACCGCATGATTGGCCCAAGTTGTCTGCGATGGTGAACTATCGCAGCCCGCACGCAATTGTTGATTTTCTGAATCGGCATTTGATGATTGATCATCAGATACAGGGTGCAGGGCCTATGGTCGGTCGCGAGATAGAGTGCCTAACCTATCGCGACGCGGAGGGGCTTCAGACTCAAACAAAACAGGCAATCAGTTTCGCACTGCGAGCGGGGTTCCGTCGTGAAGATATTGTCGTGATCACGATGGTCGGGATCGCGCGATCGACTCTGTTGAACCGACCGGCGCTGGGGCCTCATCGATTCAAAGCATTTCGCGGCAAGTACGATTTGTTTGGCAATCCAGAGTACACCGATGGTGATGTGCTCATTGACACTGTGTACCGGTTCAAGGGCCAAAGCGCACCGTGCATCATCCTAACCGAACTAGACTTCGAAACGCTTGACGATGCTGCCAGGCGTAAGCTCTTCGTCGGCATGACGCGGGCGTCAATGCATTTGTTGCTGGTCATGACAGAGCGTGCGGCGCGTGGCCTGGGCATTTCGCCTACCCGGGGGGCTGGTGATGATTCAGGTGCGGATGATTCATCGCAATCCGTTACATCCGCTTAGAAAGCTCTGTCCTCCAATTGCCGCTTTTATCGTTATTGTGAAGGTAACCCTACTGATTCGAGAGCGAGCTATTCATGACAAAAACAGTCCTGCCACTGAAGCGACTGCGGGCGATATGTCTGGCTGGCGCAGCACTCGTTTTATCAGGCTGCGTCGTTTTACCGGCCGATACAGTCATTTATGACGACGATGAGGTAATTGATAGTTCTCCTGACGGCGCACCTGACGTCGTCATCATTGATCGTGGCCCCGTCTATGTGCCGCCACCTCCTGTGTTTTGGCATGACTCGCACTGGGGCCATCGCCATCGTTACCGCCACCGCTACCGGCATGGATATCGTGACGGCCGTCGGCCGCGCGGGCGCAGCGGCGCTCGATGGGAGGGCCGTCAGGGTCGCAGAGGCGTGGAGCGAGGTGCCCGTCAGCGGAGTGGGGAGTTTCGAGGCCGCGTCCGTTCTAACGCCCGGTCACCAGGGTCAAGACCGCCCGTTTTCACCAAATAGAGGCGTGTCGACTCAGTTGGCATCGATGCTTATTCACCCCTCCTAGTCCCTAGGGACTACGGGTATTCCCTAGGTGATCTACGCTCCTGGCAATGGCGTTGATGAGAGATCGGCTGCCCATTCCATTTTGCCGACTTTGAGCCCCTGTGGAGCGTGCATCGGATGGGTTCATCGGGGCTTGCTTCGCCTACAATGCCAGCTCCGTTTTTCATCCCCGCTGGATACGCAATGGCTGTCACCCGTAAAACCCTCGCTCTCACTCACGATGGCGCTATGAAGATGCTGGCTGCCGGTATCGAGAAGGCGACTGAGATTGGCCAGCCGCAGTGCATCGTGATTGTGGACGCGAGCGGCGAGACGCTGGCGCAGCTCCGCATGACCGGCGCTAAATTCATCAGCCTTAAGAGCGCCCGCACCAAAGCGCGTACAGCGGCATCTAACCGGGCGCCGTCGGCATTGGTGCCCGAGAGTTTCCGCACACCGATTGCCTTCGCGACCCAGGGCGAGGTGACCGGCATCGGCGGCGGCCTCCCGATCATCATCGATGACGAGGTCATTGGCGGCGTTGGCATTGGATCGGGTTCGGCCGATCAAGACATGGCTGTCGCGAATGCCGCGCTAGTCGCTATTGGCGCCCAGACATTCGAATGAATTCACGGCAAAACAATGATTGAGCAAGACAGCGACGCGGCATATGCCCTGGTCCCGTACCCATCTGCGACGGTGAAGTCCGCTGCAGCAGGGCCCTTGTCGTCCTTGAGTTTTGGCGTAAAAGATTTGTTTGACGTAGCGGGGTATCCCACCGGCGTTGGTAACCCGATGATGCTCGCTTTGCTCGGCGTGCGTGACCGTCACGCTCTGGTCGTGCAACAACTGCTTGATGCAGGTGCTCGCTTTGCGGGCAAGACTCATACGGAAGAGTTTGCATTTTCGATTGTCGGGTCGAACCAGCATTTCAGTACCCCAATCAATGGTGCGGCGCCGGACCGATATGCTGGTGGATCATCATCAGGGTCAGCCGCAGCCGTAAGTAACGGACTGGTTGATTTTGCGCTGGGCACTGACACTGGCGGATCAGTCAGAGCGCCGGCGAGCCACTGTAACCTGTACGGAATTCGGCCAACGCACGGCGCCATTAGCTTGAATGGCTGCTGGGATTTAGCACCGAGCTTCGATACCTGTGGTTTCTTCGCGCGCGATCTCGCAACGTTTTCGCGCGTGGCCCAGGTGCTACTGCCAGAGGCGCCCCATCCCGAAGCCCCGCGAGTATTGGTGGCCGAGGATATCTGGGCCCGGCTAGAGCCTGCTGTGATGGCTTCGCTAGCCCCTGCTCGCGACCGAGTACTCAGCGCCTTGCAAGCCCGAACGGGTCAAGCCGCCGGCTCGATTGAGCTGACCCAGAACTCGCTCGATTCGCTGATCCACGCATTCAGATCAATGCAATCAACCCAGGCCTGGGAGACAAACGGGCCTTTGATTGAAAAGTATCGAATTCCCGTGAGTGGTGGCGTAGCTGAGCGACTCTTTGCCGGGCGTGATATGCCCGAAGCAGACCGAGCGGCCGCGCAGATCTTCCAGCAACGCTACCGGGAATACATTTACAGCCAGTTGGCGGATGACGGGGTCGTGGTTCTGCCAACTATGCATGATGTCTCGCCTTTGCGAACTGTCACTGACGAATCAGCGCTCACCGAATATCGCGGCAAGGCGTTGGAAATGACTGCTGCGGCGAGTCTCGCGGGTTTGCCACAGATCACCCTGCCTCTGGCCTCTCACAACGGTGCGCCCATTGGGCTATCCCTGCTCGGGCCAGCCGGATCAGATCGGTGGCTGATTGAATTGGCTGAGCATATTGAATTGTCCGGATTGCTCCCCGACGCTTGAAGCTGCGCCTCGCAAATCAAGGCGCCCCCCATCCCAAGATTCCCTAATTCCTCAATTGCCAGGAGACGCTCTGTAACCTTGCGTGCCCGAGTGCGCTGCCACGGCAGGTGGGAGGCAGGTTACCATTACCTCAGTGGGGTGATGTCGTCCCGCTAGGCCGGAAAGGAACGAGCGCTATGTCAGATCAGCAGTTGCCCGAATCAGTTGTGCAGGACGATCCACAGTCAGCAAGCGAGCCAGATGCCGGACCGGTGCGATTTGTGGTTGTCATGGGGGTTGCCGGAAGCGGTAAGACCACTATTGGGCAGGCTCTTTCCGAGGCGCTCAACACCACGTTTATCGATGGCGACGACTACCATCCGCGCGCCAATGTCGAAAAAATGGATCGTGGTGAGGCCCTTGCTGATCACGACCGCTGGCCCTGGTTGAACTTGGTGATGGGGGCAATGCGGGGTCATGTGGCCCGCAACGAGCAGCAAATTCGCAAGGCTGGTGGGCGAAGTGCGGCGAATGCGCCCGGTTGCTCGGTAGCGGCTTGTACGTCTTTGCGCCGCCCTTATCGCGACTTCATGACAGAAGCTGCGGGTGAGCCGATATTCTTTGCCCACCTTCATGGTGCCCGCGAAATCATGCATCGACGCCTGATGGAAAAGGAAGACCATTTCATGCCGGCGCAACAACTCGATACCCAGCTGGCCACTTTGGAACATCTAGGGCCGAATGAATTTGGGCTTACGGTTGATGTGGGGCTTCCGGTTGAAGACATCGTGCGTCAGCTTGTCAGTGAAATCCGGGCCACCGACATCACCAGAGAAAAAGCACCTGCCTGACCGCCAGATCAGTCGGACGCCGCCGCGTTGCGTCGTTCTGACGCAACGGCCTGTCTTGGCCGATTGTAGAATCTGGATATAGAAAGTCATTATTTCTCAATTACTTACGAGTGCGTTTCGCGAATTTTGGTAGGCGGAATATGCCACTGGTCGGGTAGTGTGTTTCCGGGCTGGATATGGTCCCACTGGCCGCCTACACTCGGCGGACACAGCCTTATTTCCTGATCGCAATTGCCGAGCTAGCGCCCATTGGCTTCACCGTCTAATCACCAACATCTGCAAGCCGCTTTGAAGTCGACAGCGCTGCAGCAAGAGCGTGTCGACCCCGCCGCGGCATCGATGTTTGCCGCCCTGCAGGCGGCCCTGACGGCAGAGGGTTTGCCGACCGACGACGTACACGAACCAGGGCGACAGTTTTTTGCCTACTTGAATGACCGGCAGGCTTTGACTGGCTTTGGCGGCTTTGAGATTCATGGTGAGCACGCACTGGTGCGCTCGATCGTTGTATTGCCCGGACATCGTGGCCAGGGCCTGGTGTGGTCTATCGTGCCAATGGTGCTGGAACAAGCCGCGCTGGCTGGTGCCAAGCATGCCTGGTTGCTGACAGAAGGGGCTTCACAGGTGTTTAATCGCCTTGGATTTGAAGCGGCTGATCGTGAGAACGTCCCGCCTGCCATCGGTCAGACTCGCCAGTTTCGTCAGCTATGCGGTGAGACGGCCACTCTGATGCACAAGCCGCTTAAGGCGGCTGCGCTGTCAGCTTAAAACTGCCCACTCACGCCTGAGCAGCAGCCCGATTGGCTCGTTTCGACTCAACCCGGGCCAGCCAGACCGAGGCTGCCACGATAACCATACCGCCAAGCAATGCCGTCTTGCTTGGTTCATTCCCGAAGATCGCAAGCCCGAGCAGGGAAGACCAGATCAGATCGAGAAATCTGACTGGCTGTACCGCTGAAATATCAGCCAGGTAAAACGCGCGCGTAAAGCACCAGTGCGCCGCTGTTCCGAGCGCGCCGCATAGGGCCAGGATCAACCATTGCGTTTGGTCAGGCGTTACCCAGAAGTAAAGCGCTACCGGGAGGGTCAATACAGTCACCACAATGTTTTGCCACGTAACCAGTGTGTCGCTTGATTCATCGCGGGTCAGGGCTTTGGTGAGCAAGAATGCGGTCGCAAACAGAGGAGCTGCCCCCAGCATGACCAGGCTCCATATGCCGGCGCCATCAGACAGCGTGAGATGGGGCCACAGCACGATGCCAACGCCGGCAAACCCTGCAAAAGCACCCAGCCAACGGGTTGCGCTCACCTGTTCGCCAAGGAACACTGCTGCGCCCATGAGCACAAAAAAGGGAGTTGTAAACATGATGGCCGTCATGTCTGCCAGGGGCATATGTGGCAGCGCGAGGAAGAACAGCGCCAGCGCGAGTGTCTGGGCAAGACCTCTCCAGCACTGACCGCTCAGATTCTTCGGCCACAAGCGTTTCACCGGCCCCCGAAAAATGATCGGCATGAGCGCAAAGAATCCAAAGAAGTAGCGTAGAAACTGCGCCTGCAATGGATCCATTTGCTGGGTCATCAACCGCATTAGGCCGTTCATGATGGCCAGGACAAGACCGCCCAGTGCCATCCAGGCAATACCGCGAACAACCGTGGTACCCGCGCTGACCTGGGTCATAGCACGGGCCGGCGATCAGATCGGGTAGTTCCGCTGACCTGCGGTGTTGGCAGCGGCTGGATTTTCAACAGTTTTAATCGAGCGACTTGACCATATCTTCAACGACTTTCTTCGCGTCGCCAAAGACCATCATCGTCTTGTCCATGTAGAACAGCTCGTTGTCGAGACCGGCATAGCCAGAGGCCATGCTGCGTTTATTGACGATCACCTGAGTGGCCTTATAGGCCTCAAGAATGGGCATGCCAGCAATAGATGATTTCGGGTCTTTTGCGGCAGGGTTGACCACGTCATTAGCGCCGAGAACCAGCACGACATCGGTCTCGCCGAAGTCATTGTTGATCTCTTCCATTTCTTCCACCTGGTCGTACGGCACTTCAGCTTCAGCGAGCAGCACGTTCATGTGACCAGGCATTCGTCCGGCGACCGGGTGAATCGCATACCGAACGCGAACGCCTTTTTCGATCAGCTTGTCGGTCAATTCCTTGAGCGGATGCTGCGCACGAGCCACCGCAAGGCCGTAGCCGGGCACGATGATCACTGAGTCTGAGTTACCGAGCATGAACGCGGCATCGTCTGACGAGCCTGTTTTAACAGGTCGCTGCTCACCACCGCCCTCGTCGCCGGCGGCCGCTTCACCGCCAAAACCGCCCAGAATCACATTAAAGAACGAGCGATTCATGGCTTTACACATGATGTAGGACAGGATTGCGCCCGATGAACCAACCAGCGAACCTGCGACAATCAGCATGGGGTTGTTTAGCGAGAAGCCAATACCCGCTGCGGCCCAACCAGAGTAGCTGTTGAGCATCGACACCACTACCGGCATGTCGGCACCACCGATTGGAATAATGATCAGCACGCCGAGCACAAAGGCAATGATGGTCATCACAATAAACGGCAACCATGACTGGTCAATCGCGAACCAGATGCCACCGCCAATCATCACAATCGCCAGGAGCAGGTTCAGCAGATGCTGGCCTGCAAACGTGACTGGCTTACCCTGAAAAAGACGGAACTTGTATTTGCCAGACAACTTGCCAAAAGCAATGACTGATCCGGAAAACGTAATTGCGCCAACAAAGGTACCGATAAACAACTCAATTCGGTTGCCAAGTGGGATCAGCTGACCCTCCTCAACAATATTGAACGCCCACGGCTCGGCGACGACGGCAATTGCAATAAACACCGCAGCCAGACCGATCATGGAGTGCATGAATGCCACGAGCTCTGGCATCTTCGTCATTTCGACGCGCTTGGCCATGACCGTGCCGATCGTGCCACCAACAAGCACGCCCACTGCCACCCAGATCATGCCGGTATTCGCGAGTTCTGGTGCGAGCTTGAAGATCAGCGCAATGGTGGTGAGGATCGCAATAGCCATCCCAACCATGCCAAAACCATTGCCAATGCGGGCGGTGGTTGGGTGAGACAGACCCTTAAGTGCCTGGATGAAACACACCGAGGCAACCAAATAAAGCAGAACTACGACATCTAGACTGAGTGACATGAATTTTCCCTGTTAGCCGTACGGCAGTGAGACCGTCGCGGTCAGGACTTGGCCTGGTCGGTAAGCATTGATTTTTTGGGCTCTTTCTTGCGGAACATTTCGAGCATGCGGCGGGTGACTAAGAATCCGCCAAACACGTTGACCGCAGCAAGCGCGACAGCCAGCACCCCCATGGTTTTAGCCAGCAGGCCGGTGGTCATGGCGGCCGCGAGCATCGCACCGACGATGATGATGGCTGAGATGGCATTGGTGACGGCCATCAAGGGGGTATGAAGAGCTGCCGTTACGTTCCAGACCACGTGGTAACCCACATATATGGCCAGCACGAAGATGATCAGGTTAATAACGGTTGGGCTGATCGCTTCCATGAAGGGTTTCTCCCGGTGTTGCTATCGGTTCAGTGACTGGCCTGAGCCAGATCGAAAATGGGCGCCGGCCCATCAACAGTGAACGGTTATTCGTCTTTGTCGTGCATGAGCTTACCGTTGCCCGTCATCATGCAGGCTTTAACGATATCGTCCTCAAGATCGATACTGACGTTACCTTCCTTGTCGATAATGAGCTTAAGGAAGTCGATCACGTTGCGCGCATAGAGTGCCGACGCGTCCGCTGGCACCAGCGCCGGCAGGTTGGTTGGGCCCAGAATATGAACGCCATGCTTCTCAACATGTTGATCCGGCGCTGATAGTTCGCAGTTGCCTCCCTGCCCAGCAGCCATATCAACAATGACGGAGCCAGGTTTCATGGATTGCACCATCTGGCGGCTGATCAACATGGGCGCCTTACGCCCAGGAATTAGCGCTGTCGTGATCACGATATCTGCCATTGCGAGTCGCTTGGCCACCTCGATTGCCTGGCGGTCCATCCAGCTCTTGGGCATGGGACGGGCGTAGCCGCCAACACCCTGAGCAATCTCGCGCTCTTCCTCGGTCTCGTAGGGGACCTCAATATACTTGGCACCCAGCGATTCCACCTGCTCTTGCACGGCCGGCCTGACGTCAGAGACTTCAACGATGGCGCCGAGTCGCTTGGCGGTTGCAATGGCCTGGAGGCCGGCAACACCCGCGCCAAGTATCACCGTGCGCGCAGCCTTGACCGTGCCGGCGGCTGTCATCAGCATCGGCATCAGTTTGGGGTAGGCATTTGCGGCCACCATGACGGCCTTGTATCCGCCCAGGTTTGCCTGCGACGACAGCACATCAAGGCTTTGCGCCCGAGTCGTACGCGGCGCCGCCTCCAGCGCGAACGAGATCAAATTGCGCCGTGCCAGACGGCCCAGACCTTCTCGATCGAAGGGGTCCAGCATGCCGATGAGGAGCGCGCCTTCGTGAATGAGCCGTATTTCTTCAGGGTCAGGGGCTCTGACCTTGAAGATGATCTGTGCGCCAAATGCCTCTTCGCGGGTGCCAATTTTTGCACCGGCCTCGGTATAGGCCGCATCCACCTGGCCAGCGGCGACTCCGGCGCCACTCTCAATGGTGACCGAGTGGCCTTGCTTGACCAGTTTTGTGACAGTTTCTGCAGTCGCCGCCACCCGGGTCTCGCCAGGGCGCGTTTCGGCCGGAACGCCGATGTGCATGGATTCCCCCTCAGATTTGCTCAAATTCGCTCAGCTTCGTATGTGTTTGAGTACGTGCGGTCATGTCTGAAAGTCAGGGCAGTACCGGCATCAGTATTGTCGGGTGCGCGCCCGACGCCGGCTTGCGCTGGCTCAAAACAGCCACTAAAAGGTTAATTATGCGTCAATGACGCGAGATCTTCTTATTACTCTGTTCTGAGCGCCTAGAATGAGGTCTTTGTCAGGGCGCATCGGCGCCCTTTGAAGTGCCAGATGAACCCGTTTAATCCTAAAGTCACGGCCGCTGCGGTTATCGAGCGGCAGGGGCGCTACTTACTGGTCCGCGAGCATACTCCGGACGGCATCCGACTCAACCAGCCCGCCGGGCACCTCGATCCGTTCGAGTCGCTTGAACAGGCCGCTGCCCGCGAAACACTTGAAGAAACCGGTTGGGTAGTTGAGCCGGTTGGCCTGGTCGGCATGTACCTCTCCAGGTACCAGTCGCAAGACCGGGAAACGGATGTGACGTATTTGCGATTCACGTTTGTCTGTCGAGCGCTAAGCCATCAAGCCGAACGCACGCTTGATGACGGCATTATCGAGGCGCTCTGGCTCAGCCCGGAAGAAATCCGTCAGCGGGTAAGCGAGCATCGAAGCCCGCAGGTGTTGCAAAGCCTTGAAGATCATCTGGCTGGCAACTGCTACCCACTCAATTGCATCACGACCGATCCACGATGTCTGCAAGCCTGACCAATGCCTGACTCTGCCCATCAACTCAACACTACGCTGGAACCTGCCGCACTTACCGGACAGACAGTCGCCGGCCGGGTGGTTGTCGGGCTTTCAGGTGGGGTTGATTCATCGGTTGCAGCGTGGATGCTTAAGCAACAGGGCTATGAGGTCATCGGCCTGTTCATGAAAAACTGGGAAGACGATGACGATGATGAATACTGTTCTACCCGGCAAGACTGGGTAGATGCCGCCAGCGTCGCTGATGTCATCGGTATCGAAATTGAAGCGGTGAATTTCGCCGAGGAATATCGCGAGCGGGTGTTTGCCGACTTTCTGCGCGAATACTCTGCTGGCCGAACGCCCAATCCGGATGTGCTTTGCAACGCCGAAATCAAATTCAAGGCTTTCCTGGACTTCGCGATGAAGATGGGTGCCGAGCAAATTGCAACCGGGCACTATGCCAAGGTAGGGTGTGAGCCGGCGAGCCTGATGCGCGGCCATGATGTTTCTAAAGACCAGAGTTACTTCCTGCACCGTCTCACTCAGGATCAACTGCAGCGGGTCATGTTTCCGCTTGGCGAACTACCCAAGGTCAAAGTGAGAGAGATGGCTGCTGACATCGGGTTGGCCAATGCCCGTAAGAAAGATTCCACCGGCATTTGTTTCATTGGCGAGCGGCCGTTTCGGGCGTTTCTGAATCGCTATCTACCCACCAAGCCAGGGCCTATGACAACGCCAGACGGTGCGGTGGTCGGTGAACATGTTGGACTGGCGTTTTACACCCTCGGTCAGCGCCGGGGCATCGGCCTGGGGGGGCGCGCCGATGCGGGAGGCGAGCCCTGGTATGTGCTGGCCAAAGACATGGCGAGCAATACGCTCATCGTCGGTCAGGGGCATGATCATCCTCGCCTGCAATCAACACAGGTCGCCGTGGATCAAATGCACTGGATTGCCGGCCGTGCGCCAGCCGGGCCGCTTACGGCCAAAACGCGTTATCGTCAGGCCGATGCGGCATGCCGACTTGTTTCAGAAAGCGGCGATGATGCTGTGTTCGAATTTGACGCGCCGCAGTGGGCGGTGACGCCGGGCCAAAGCCTGGTGGTTTATCAGGGGGAGCGGTGTCTTGGCGGTGGGTTTATCGTGAGCGCGCAGTGATGGCAAAGTCTTTTGGTTTGCTGGCGGTCTGTGTAGTGTCATACCTGGTTTCAATGTCTGCTCTGCCGGCCGCTCACGCGCGACAAGCCGGGGAGCCGGCCGACGTGCGTTGGCAGCCCGCGAGTGAGTTGTTCGTTTACCCCCGCCGTGAAGCGTCGGCAACCGTCGTGGCGCGTAATGAAAGTCAAATCTCGGCTGAGTTGGCTGCCGTTATTAAGCGCATCCCGGTTGATGTCGGTGAGTCGGTGAAAGCCGGTGATGTGCTGGCGGTGCTTGACGAAACAGATGCGCAATTGAGCCTGTCCCAGGTTCAGGCGCAACGCAACGGGCTGCAGGCTCGCCTTCGTTTGGCCCGCGACCAACTCAAGCGAGCACGCGAGCTCAAAACGAACAATTTTGTTTCGGCGGACACCGTGAGCCAGAGAACGGCAGAAGTGGTGAGTTTGCGCGCCGAGTTGTCTGCGGTGGATGCGCAAGTGGCTATTGCCGAAAGTCGGCTGGGCAAAACCACGCTGCGCGCTCCCTACGATGCTGTCGTGAGCCTGCGCCAGGCGCAACTAGGCGAATTGACCGCGCCGGGAGCGGTGCTGTTTTCGCTCGTAGAGCAGGGCGGTGAAAGGGTCGCAGCCCAGGTGCCGGGGCTGCTCGCCCGCAGCATAGAGCGCCGCCCACCCGCGAGGTTTTTATTTGTTAGTGACGATATTGAAGTACCAGTTCGCCTGACCTTGTTGTCTCCTGTTATTACCCGTGCCAGCCGAACCCGCGAGGCACGTTTTGCGTTTGTAGAAGAGGCTTTGGCGCCTGGCATGGAAGGGCGCATTGTCTGGCCAGATGGTGGCGCGCATCTGCCCGCCGGGGTCATCGTTCAGCGCAATGGTGAGTTAGGGGTATTTACGGTTGATAGTGATACCGCTCGGTTTACACCTATCCCAGGCGCTCGCGAAGGGCGTCCGGCTCTGACCGACCTACCACCCGAGACGCCCATCATCATGCGCGGCCAGGCACGCTTGCAAGCAGGCGATCCGGTCAACGCGAAGCAGCTTGATGCTGCTGGCAGCGCTCGCTAACGCCTGCCGATGGGATTTATCGAAACACTGCTGCGCAACCACCCGCTGGCAAATATCCTCTTTGCACTAGTACTAATACTGGGATCGGCAAGTTATTTGATGCTGCCCAGAGAACAAGACCCGGAGATCAGTTTTAACTGGGTCAACGTCACCACGGTGTTGCCTGGCGCATCAGCAGAAGATGTTGAACGACTCATTACGAACCCTCTAGAAGATGCCATCAAGGGCGTCTCTGATCTGCGATTCGTTACCTCCAACTCCCGCGAAAGTGTTTCAACCATGTTGATTCGCTTTCAGGAGATTGATCAGCGTACTTTCGACAAACGCATTAGCGATCTGCGTCGTGCGATTCAGAACGAGGCCTCTGCCGAATTGCCGGAAGAGGCCGGTGATCCGCTCATTGTCGAACTCACCACCAGCAATGGTTTCCCAACGGCGATCGTGATTTTGCAGGGGCAGGCCGATGACGAATCTTTACGTGAGAACAGCCGCCTGATTCAGGGCGACCTCGAGCGTATTAGCGGTGTCGACAATGTGATTGCACTAGGCTTGCGTGACCCGGAGCTTCGCATTCGATTCGATCCAGCCCGGCTGGCTGCGCGCGGCCTGACCCCAACCGATCTGGCAGATGGCATTCGTGCCTGGTTTCGCGATGTTTCCGCCGGCTCAGTGGTGGCCGGTCAGGGGGAGTGGCTTGTCCGCCTATCCGGACAAAGTACTGATCTTGATCAGATTGCCAATATTCCGATTACCAGTCGCTCGGGCGCCAGTTCCCTCGTGGGCGATGTGGCATTGGTTGAGCGAACCCGCAGCGATATTGAACAGATCACCCGGGTGGATGGGCAGCCGGCTGTTACCTTGTCGATCAACAAGAAAAGCAAGACCAATACGCTCGACCTGGTCGCCCGCATCAATGACTATATTGATGAGACCAACCCGCGCCTGGCGCCCATTGGTCTGCGTTTGTCAGTGGGTGATGATCAGACAGTCCCTACCCGCAAAGCCTTAAGCGTCATGCAAACCAATGCACTTCAAGGCTTGCTTATGGTGGTGCTGGTGTGCTTTGTGTTTCTGGGCTGGAAAGTAGCCTTGTTGGTGGGCATCGGGATTCCCTTCTCACTCGCAGGCACCTTTGGCGTGTTGTATGCCACCGGCTTTACCTTGAATGTGTCGGTGTTGCTCGCGACGGTTATTTCGCTGGGGATGATCGTTGATGATGCGGTTGTGGTGGTCGAGTCCATCTACTACCGTATTGCTCGTGGACAAGACACGTTCAGAGCCTGTGTCGAAGGTCTGGCTGAAGTCTGGCGGCCGGTGCTGTCATCAGTGGCGACAACCATGGCGGCATTCCTACCACTGATGCTGTTGCCGGGCATTGTGGGCAAGTTTATGTTTGTTATCCCGTTTGTCGTTTCGCTCGCCTTGCTGATTTCATTGGTTGAAGCATTCTGGATGCTGCCAACGCATATTCATGCGTCGGGCCTCAAACTGAATACCAATAGTAAGAAGCGCCACTGGCGAGCAGGTTTCAATCGAAAGCTACGTCTTGTTTACGGCAAGGCGCTGGTTAAGGCATTGCGTCATCCGATCATTACGCTGGTGCTTGTGGCTGGGTTGTTAGCGGGGGCAGTGGGCGCCTTCGTCACCGGGCAGGTGAAGATTCAATTTTTTGCGTTCGATTCGCTACGAATCTATTACCTGCACCTGGATATGCCGCCGGCAGCCACCATAGAAGACACCGCAAATGAATTGGCGCGATTCGAGAAAATCGTCAAGCGTAATTTGGGCGACGATGAAGTGCGTACTGTCATTGCCCAGTCGGGCCTGAAGTTCACCGAGACGGGGCCGGTTTATGGCGATGGCTATGGTCAATTGATTATTTCACTCAAAGCGCAGGCGGAAGGCGGCCGAACGGTCGCCGAGATCGTGGAAGGTATGCGCGGCGAAGTGGAGAGCCTTGACACACCGGGCGAGGTGTCTTTCCTGCAATTGTCTGGCGGGCCGCCTCGCTCAAAACCCATTAGCGTCAAAGTGCGGGGAGATGACTACAACGAGCTTCAGGCTGCTGTCGTCGAGCTGAAAAATATCGTCACGCAAATAGAAGGGACTGTCGATGTCACGGACGATGATGTACCGGGCCGCCCCGAGCTAAGTCTTAAACTACGTAGTGATGCGTTGCGGCGTGCCGGCCTGGATGCCGCGACGATGGCACGCATTATTCGCCTCACGATTGATGGCGAAGTGGTGTCTGTCATGCGTAGTGAGGGCAACCGGATTGAGATGCGGGTCCAGGCTCGGCAGGTTCAGCGCGATGATATTGTCGCGATCATGCAAACCCCCATTGCATTGCCCGCTGTCAATGGTGCTGCAAGCCAGGTCACAACATTGGGCGCGCTGGCTGACTTTGAACTGCGCAAGAGTCGGGCAATGGTTCGGCACTACAATCTGCGGCGCAGCATTGTCGTCGAAGGAAACCTGGTAGTTGATAGCGAAGGTGAGCAGGCGCTCAGTACGACCGAAGTTAATCAGATCATTGAAAAAGAGTGGGCAAAAGTGGCGATTGACCATCCACGGGTGAATCTTGAGTTCGGCGGTGAGCTCGAAGATGTCAATGAGTCGCTCGAAGCGATGTTCGTTTTATTCCCGATGGGTGTTGGCCTGATCTACCTCATCCTGGCGGCACAGTTTCGGAGTTACTTTCAGCCTTTTCTCATGATTGCAACCGTGCCACTGGCGTTTGCGGGTGTCACGATCGGCCTGGTGGTAAGTGGAAATCCTCTATCGCTGTTCACGATGTATGGGGTGATCGCACTCGTGGGCATTGCGGTTAACTCTGCCATTGTGCTGACGGATTCAATGAACAAACGGTTGCGTCGAGGCTGGCCCGTGATGCACGCTGTTGTGTGGGCAGGCCGCAGGCGTGTCGTGCCAGTCATGATTACGAGTCTGACCACGATTGCGGGCTTGTTTTCACTGGCAATTGGTTTGGGGGGTAAGTCACTGCTGTGGGGGCCAATTGCTTCCTCGATTGTGTGGGGGCTGGGCGTGGCAACACTATTGACGCTATTTGTGGTGCCGCTTTTATATGCGTGTTTCATGAGGCCGGTTAAGCCCGAAGCTCGGCAAGCCTCTGCTTTACAGGATCAATTTGCATGAGCCAGAGAGTCTGATGACCGAAAAAATCCGCTTCGCCCCGCTCTTTATTGCGCTGCTGCTGACAGCCGTTTTTGTTCTATGCTGGGCGATGGGTTGGATCAGCCTCGGCTGGGGTCTCGTGGCTGGGGCGATTGCGGCTGTCGGTATTCGCGATGTCTTTCAGACTAGGCATGCAGTGTTACGGAGTTATCCGATCATCGGGCATCTGCGATACTTTTTTGAATTCATTCGGCCCGAGATCAGGCAGTACTTCATTGAGTCAGATACGGATTCAATTCCGTTCTCGCGACAGCAAAGGGCAATCGTTTATCAGCGTGCCAAGCAAGAGTTAGATAAGCGACCGTTTGGCACGCAACTGGACGTGTATCACCAAGGGTACGAATGGCTCAATCATTCGCTCAATCCGGTACATGTCCCCACGCATGATTTTCGCGTCATGATCGGTGACAAACCTCAGGCTAAACCGGAACTCAATCACTGCACTCAGCCCTACTCGGCATCTGTGTTCAATATCTCGGCCATGAGCTTTGGTTCGCTCTCGGCAAACGCCATCCTGTCGCTCAACCGCGGTGCGCGCGACGGTGGCTTTGCTCATGACACCGGCGAGGGCTCAATCTCCAAATATCATGAAGAGCATGGCGGCGATCTCATTTGGGAGATTGGCAGCGGCTACTTTGGCTGCCGTCACGCGGACGGCACATTCAATGAAGAACGTTTCATTGCCAATGCGTCACGCGAACAGGTCAAGATGATTGAAATCAAGTTGTCACAGGGAGCCAAGCCTGGTCATGGCGGCATGTTGCCCGGCCCCAAGGTAACGCCGGAAATTGCGGCCGCTCGTGAGGTCGAGCCTTGGAAGGACGTCATTTCGCCCTCGAGCCATTCGGCGTTTCACACGCCCATTGAACTACTTGAATTTGTCGATCGTCTTCGAGGGTTGTCTGGCGGTAAACCGGTTGGCTTCAAGCTAGCAATTGGTCATCCTTGGGAGTGGTTTGCGATTTGCAAGGCCATGACCAAGACCGGGATCACGCCAGACTTCATTGTGGTTGATGGTAAAGAAGGTGGCACAGGTGCGGCACCGGCTGAGTTCCTAGATCGGATAGGCACGCCGATGCGCGAAGCACTCGTACTTGTGAACAACACACTCGTGGGTCTGAACCTTCGCGACCGAATCAAGATCGGCGTGGCTGGTAAAATCGTGACAGCGTTTGATATTGCACGCGCCACCGCGCTCGGTGCTGATTGGTGCAACAGTGGCCGCGGCTTTATGTTTGCGATTGGCTGTATTCAGGCCCAAGCCTGCCACACGGGTCATTGCCCAACGGGTGTCTCCACACAGGATCCCGAACGACAAAAAGCCCTCGTTGTGAATGACAAGGCGGAGCGTGTGAAGCATTTTCATCAAAACACGCTCAAAGCGCTTGCTGAGCTCGTCGGCGCTGCCGGCTTGGGGCATCCTACGCAGCTTCGCCCTCACCATATCGTCGTGCGTACCGGGGAAGACCTGGTTCAAACGCTCGCGACGGTTTATCCGCAGATGCAACCTGGTGAGTTACTGGATGCTGAAGCTGATCCGGCTGTATTCAAACGCTTTTGGTCGATGGCTTCGGCCGAGAGCTTCGAGCCCCAACACGCCTTTAGCTAGCAAGGCCCACATGCCTTGCCCGCGCAGTTCTTGACATCACTTTTTCGCTTACTCCTCATTCGAATTTCTAGCCAATACCATGATCAACAACGACGCAGCTACCGCCTCTCTTTTTGCATTGTCTCCACTGGATGGCCGATATGCACGTCAGGTTAGTGCGCTTGGCCCGATATTCTCCGAAGCAGGTTTTATGCGCAGGCGTCTACAGGTTGAGGTGGCCTGGCTGATCGCTCTCTCAGATGCAGGTTTGGCCGAATTCAAACCGCTGTCGCCCGAGTCTCGTGCGCTACTCAATGGCCTTGTTGAAGACTTTGATGCTGCAAGTGCCCAGCGGATCAAGGCCATTGAGGCGACGACCAATCATGACGTCAAGGCTGTGGAGATTTTTATTCGAGAAGCTGTGCAGGGTACCCCTGATCTTGAGCGTGCCATTGAGTTTATTCACTTTGCGTGCACTTCCGAAGATATCAACAACACATCGCACGCGCTCATGATTGCTGATGCGCGAGAGTCGGTTGTATTGCCCGCGCTCGCTCAGATCACCGGTGGGCTAAGCCAACTCGCTACAGAGCATGCTGGCACGCCAATGCTCAGCAGAACGCATGGCCAGACTGCTTCACCCACTACGCTAGGTAAGGAGCTGGCCAATGTGTTGGCGCGACTGAATCGTGCGGTTAAGCAGGTGGAGTCGGTGCAGGTACTTGCCAAGATGAATGGTGCGGTGGGTAACTACAACGCGCATTTGTCGGCTTATCCTGAGCTTGACTGGCCGGCATTTAGTGAAGGTGTCATTGCGGGGCTGGGTTTGCAGGTCAATCCGATGACCATCCAAATAGAGCCGCACGATTACATGGCTGAGCTTTTCGATGCGATGGCGCGAGTTAACACGATCTTGATCGATCTGTGTCGAGATTTGTGGGGTTATATTTCCTTGGGCTACTTTCGCCAGCGCTTAAAAGAAGGTGAGGTGGGCTCATCCACTATGCCGCACAAGGTTAACCCGATTGATTTCGAAAACGCGGAAGGTAACCTGGGTCTGGCCAATGCCCTGTTGCGGCATCTGGCCGAGAAGTTGCCGATCTCACGTTGGCAGCGTGACCTGACCGATTCAACAGTTTTAAGAAACGTTGGCGTGGCGTTTGGCTACTCGGCCCTCGCGTATGCCTCAGCGCTGCGGGGCCTGGGCAAGCTTGAGGTAAACGAGGCACGACTTGCGGCAGACCTCGATAGTGCCTGGGAGGTGTTGGCCGAGCCAATTCAAACCGTGATGCGGCGCTACGGTTTGCCCAACCCTTACGATCGGCTCAAGGCCTTTACCCGGGGCAAAGCCATTAGTCGCGACGATTTACTGGCGTTTGTTGACACGCTCGAAATCCCGGCGCCTGAGCGGGAAAGGCTCAAAGCCTTAACGCCCGCCAGCTATGTTGGCCTCGCAGAAAAGCTTGCCCGCGACGCCTCCTGAGCGCCCCCTAAGCAAAGCCCTTAACTCTTTCGCGGTCATAAGCCCGTCAGATAGTTCTAACTAGTACAATCGTCACTCGAACTGGTTATTGAATTCAGCGATGCCCGCAGCCCCTAACCCGCAAATGTGCCTCAAAACCATCCGCCAGCTAGCGGAAGCCCTGTGTGAGTTTGAGGCATTTAACCGAACATTCCTTAGGTCTTACGGCCTGACGCCAGCGCAATTTGACATCATTGCGACGCTCGGCAATACCGACGGTATGAACTTTCGTGAGCTGGGTGAAAAAACGCTCATCACCAAGGGCACTTTGACGGGCGTGATTGATCGGCTAACGGTGATGAAGCTGGTTCGTCGGGTGGCCGGGCAGACAGACCGGCGAACATTGCGGGTTGAGCTAACCAGCAAAGGCATTGCCTTGTTTGAGCAGGCCCACCCAGCTATCTTGAGTGAGCTCCAAGCGATGATGCATGCCAGCGGTTATACCGAGCGTGATTTCAAAGCCTTGAGTAAGGATTTTGTTCGCATGCGCGATGCGTTTCGGCATTGGCACCCGCCCGCCAGGGCGGCCTGACGGAGTCAAGATGGGCGCAACCAACCAAGTGCAACGCTATACCAAGACAGCGATGGTCCTGCACTGGTTGATGGCACTGGCCATTATCTCGGGCTGGGTCATGGGTAACTATATGGTCGACCTCAAGTTCTCGCCCGACAAGTTACAACTTTATAGTTGGCACAAATGGATTGGCTTCACCGTTTTTATGCTCGCGTTGCTGCGGCTGGTATGGCGCTGGACTCATAAGCCGCCACCTCCACTCCCCGGGCAACCTGCCTGGCAATTGCATGCTGCGTCGATTACGCACGCGTTGTTCTATGCACTGTTCTTGGCAGTTCCCATTTCGGGTTGGCTGTTTTCATCTTCGACTGGTTTCCCGTTGGTGTATCTCGGCCTTTTACCCATTCCGGATTTAATCGGAAAGAGTCCCGAACTAAAAGACACACTCAAGGCGGTTCACTGGTATCTGAGCACTGGTCTTGCCGCACTGGTTGTGCTTCATATTGGGGCGGCCATCAAGCACACAGTCGTGTCTCGGGACACGACCTTGGCCCGCATGCTTCCATGGGGTCGTCCAGATGCCCACTCACAACGTTAAAGATTTTTTGAGAGCACTAATGACCCTATTCAAGTTGAATAATTCTTCGCTTTTCGCCGCGATCCTTGCTGGCCTGATGTGGGCAGTAACACCTACTCATGCTGCGCCGCTGGCTGTTGACCAGACAGCCAGCGAAGTGTCTGTGACCTTCACTCAAATGAATGTGCCCGTCGATGCGAGCTTTACTGAATTCTCTGCTGACGCGACGTTTGATCCGGCCAGCCCAGAAACCGCAAGCGCCAAAATTACGATAAAAACTGCCAGCTTTGACTTTGGCCCTGGCGCCGAGGAATACAACGCAGAAGTCCGCAAGCCTGAATGGTTCGATTCAAAGCAATTTCCAGACGCAGTGTTTGAGGCTAACGGCGCAAAGCCTGGCAGTGACCAGCAGTATGAGGTTGCCGGCCAGCTAACCATCAAAGGCAAGACGGTGGATGTCGTTGCGCCGGTTGTGCTGTCAGAGGTTAGCGGGCAATGGGTGTTTATGGGCGAGTTGCCAATCAAGAGGCTCGACTATGGCTTGGGCGCCACCGAATGGAGCGACACCTCAATCGTGGCTGATGAAGTCATCGTTAAATTCAAGATAGTTGCTGCCAAGCCGTAGTGCCAGCGTGCCCGTGAATGCTTCCTAGGATCAGTATTCATTTCTCACCGACCAAACTGAATTCGTCAATCTGAGCCGACACATCGGCGAACTAACCAGGAGTCATCAATGAACAAAACCTTGTCCCCGGTATCTCTGGCTGCTATAGCTGCTTTCGCTAGCACCACGATGTTGGCTGCAGCGCCGGCTTCGGCGGAAGAAACTACCTACATGATTGAGTCGAGCCATACCTATCCGTCGTTTCGCGCGCCGCATCTAGGCATCTCATGGTGGACTGGCAAGTTCAATAAAACTACCGGTTCGATCAAGATGGATCAGGCTGCGGGCAAAGGCACCGTCAATATCGTGATAGATGCGGCGAGCGTGGACTTTGGTCACGAAAAAATGAATCAGCATGCGCTCAAGGAAGACTTCTTCAACGTGGCTGCTCATCCAGAAATTACGTATACCGGCAATCTCGTATTTGATGGTGACACACCGTCAGGCGTTGAAGGCGAACTAACCATGATTGGCAAGACCTTGCCAGTGAACCTGACGATCAATAGCTTCAAGTGCATTGTCCACCCGATGCTCAAGCGGGAGGTGTGTGGCGCCGACGTTGAGGGCGAATTCAACCGCCGTGACTTCGGCATGACTTATGCCTCGCGAGATGCGGCAGGCGGGGTGGCCAAGCTGACCATTCAGGTTGAGGCCCTCAAACAGTAAATCAGTCATAAATTGAACAGGGAAAAGCGACACCGGGCTGGTTGCGGCGCTGGGCTGAGATAAACTCTATTGCATTCTCAGGCACGACGGAGTGTTTATGTCAGGCAGCGCCACCCTTGGTTTTAGTCGTTCCAGTCAGCGGAACCACCCGCTTAGTAGAGCCTTACTGGCATTTGCGGTCGTCACGCTGACCGGGCTGAGCGGCTGCCAGACGGCTTACTATGCCGCCTGGGAGAAGCTTGGCTATGAGAAGCGAGACATTCTAGTAAGCCGGGTTGAGAATGCCCGTGATGCGCAGGAAGAAGCAAAAGAAGAAGTGGTGAGCGCGCTGGAATCCTTCAGCCAGGCCGTGAACTTTGAAGGCGGAGAGTTAGAGACTCAATACAAGCGCTTTAAATCACAGTTGGAGGCGAGCGAAAGCGCCGCCGCGAATGTGCGTGATCGGGTCGATAAAGTGCAGGCCACCGGCACCGCGCTGTTTGAGGAATGGGAAGGCGAGTTAGATTCCTACAGCAATAAGTCACTTCGCCAGCGAAGTGAGTTGCAGTTGCGCGAGACTCGCTCAAAGTACGGCACCATGCTCACAGCCATGCAAAAGGCTCGCGACCGACTTGAGCCGGCACTGCGCCCATTGCGAGATCAGGTTTTGTTTCTGAAGCACAACCTGAATGCCGCGGCGATGTCAGGTATGAAGGACGAGGTGCGCAAGGTCGATATTGAAGTCAATCGTCTGATCAAAGACATCAACGCAGCGGTTGAAGAAGCTAATGGCTTTATCAATCAGATTCAGTAGCGTCCTCCTGGCTAGCTTAGGGTCGCGTGAGTTCATTGCGAAGCAACTTCATCTCGCGAGTGGCCGCCCCGAGTTCACGGTCAGCGCGACGAGGGCAAGCTTGAGTGGATTCAGGTCACTTCACCTGGTGGCCAATCCGATGCCAGCGAACAGCATCCTGGTCGGTGGAAAAATAGATTTGACGCGCTTTGCCGACGATATCGCGTAGAGGGATCACGCCGTAGTCGGTTGAGTCAAGACTGTTCGAAAGGTTGTCACCCAAAAGATAGGCATGGCCGGTTGGCACGGTGATGGTTTGCGCCTGATCCGCGATTGAGTCTTCAATCAATTCGGCATCGTCCACCGTTACACTGTCGTCACTGACGGTGACGCGGTCGCCAGGTAAGCCAATCAGGCGTTTGATGTGCCACTGAGAACGGTCATTAGGGTAGGTGAACAACACAATGTCGCCTCGCTCTAGTGCATGGGTGCAACCTTGGCAATTGACGCGCATGTCGATAAACAATCGGTCGCCTGCCAGCAAAGTGGGCGCCATACTGTTACCAACGATGTGGACCGGGTGGACGAGGTCGGCGCGTACTTTGCCTAGAACAGTTGGCAGAATCAAACCAGCGAAGATCAGGAAAATTGCCGCATACAAGCCACTAATTTGCCACGACCGTACCGGAGCAGCGGCCAGACGGGCGCCGCGCCAGGCGTCCCAGATGTTCCAAAGCCATAGGCCAATTGTGGCGAGCAACCAAAGCGCCATAGTGGGCGCCATGAGAGCACCTGGCATCGTCAATGCTAGAAACGCGCCTAACGGTGTAGCAATCAGGCAGAACCCAACCAATAGCCAGATCGCCCGGTTTGCCTGACCGTTATACAGTTGTCCCATACCGGGCAGGCATGCCGACATGACTGCCGCCAGAACCGGGCGACGGTGATTTTTCTGACGCTGCTTAGGAGGCAATCCGCTGGGCGCCTGTTGACCTGGCGACGACACCTCATGTGGTTGTTGTGGTTGTGCTGACATGATTAACTCCCTACCAAGCGGTCGATGCCGCCCACAGACCCAAAACAAAACTACCCGTCTGGCTCACACCGAGCAGTCCACCGCCCAACAGCAGCACCCACTGCGTAAACGTCAATGGCTCAACCTTCTCTTGAACTGATGTTGCAATCTGTACCTCTCGCATCACTGCATCGACAAAAGCATCGGGAGGATCATTGGCCAGTGATTGCATGAGACGATCAAGTGCTAGGTCGTCGTTAGGCTCATGCCGATTGGGTGTGTTGTCACCTGGTTTCATCGTTTACCGACTCCTGATGGTTCATACGCTCAAATAGGCGCTTGCGTGTTCGAGACAGGCGGACGCGAAAAGCGCCAACCGAGCAATCGCAGACTTTGGCTGCGTCAGCGGTATCGAGTTCATCCACGTAGACCAGCGCAATGATCAGGCGGTCTTGCGGATCTAGTTGATTAACGGCTGCGGCGAGTTGGCGCATGCGCTCGTGCGTTTCCAGTAGCGCCGATGGTTCGGGCGCATTGTCAATGGCAGTATCGGTTTCACCCGGCGCATCGGCTGCTGGGGCACGACGCCGGTTGTAGTCCAGTCGATTGATTGCCGCATTGCGAGCTATCGTCCAAAGCCATGTACTAAGCACAGACCTCTCGGGGTCAAACTGCTCACGGCTTCGCCATAGACGAATAAAGACCTCCTGCGCAAGATCTTCCGATTCAGCAGCCGTGAACCCCATACGGCCGGCAAACGCAAAAATCGGTGATTGATAGCGACGCACCAGGCGCTCAAACCTCGCCGGATCACCCGAGGCGAGGTCATTGGGGTCGATCTTCTGCGTATGCTTGCTGGCCATATACAGTTATACAGCCGACAAACGAAGGCGTTGCACCTAGGAGGGAGCCGTTGCCCCGGCAGTAGACAAGGGATCAGTCGTATTGATCATGCCTGCGTACCCATGACTGGGCATATGGCAAGTCGGCCTCGTCACGGCCCAGAGGCGTGAGGTCAAGTAATTGGTAAGTGCCGTTCACCATATCTAGCCCGCGCGCATAGGTAGAGTAGGTGTGAGCCACTTTGTCATCATTGAGCAGAACGAACACGCTGATACCAGGCAATTCCTGATGAACGGCACGATTAGCGTAGTTGTAGTTGCCCGTGCTGTTCACCTCATCGGTGTTAAACGTTACTCCGTAATCCGCATTGAATTCAGACCCGGCAGACGAGACCCAGTCAAACGACCACGCCATGCGGGATCGATATGTCAGCAGTTTACTTAGCCGCGCAGAAGAAACTGCTACGAGGCTCGTATCGCGGGCAGCCAGATGAGTAATCGCACCGTCGTAATTGTCAGCCCAGAACGAGCAGCTTGGGCAGCCCTGCGCCCAGTCGTCGCCAAACATAAAGTGATAGATGACGAGCTGACGCTTACCTTTAAAAAGTTGAAGCAGTGTTTCCCTGCCACGCTCGGTTTCAAACTCATAGGTTTGGTCCACGAGCACAGCCGGTAATGCGCGTCTGGCTTGGGCCAGTCGCTCACGCGCTTGGGTTAGTGATTTTTCTTCTGCAAGCAAGGATTTGCGCGCTGCCAACCAAGTTTGCCGATCGGTTAAGTCTATGCTTTTCATGTGCGGTACCCCACCTGCCGATAACTCGAATGTATAGAGCTACATTCTTAAAGTCAACTATTTGGTTTAGTAATGTTGCATCCCTTATTAGCTTGAGCTTTGGCCTGCCCTATCCTATGGTTTTGACACTCACCACGACCAACATGCGTCCTCCTGCACACATTGGCATTGTTGCCTGCTCGGCCGAAGGAGCGTCCCTGTGCTATCGCACTATCTGCTCTGAAGGCTATGCCGTTCTCGCGCCTCACGCCCATCCTGAAATCTCACTGCATTCGTTGTCGCTCGCAGACTACGTTAAGTGCCTCGATGCTGGAGATCTGCAGGGTGTTGCCGACTTGATGCTGACCTCTGCGAACAAGCTCGCAGCAGCAGGCGCCAAACTCCTGATTTGTCCTGACAATACGATTCACCAGGCGTTTTCTCTCGTTCGGCCTGAATCACCTCTGCCTTGGCTTCACATAGCCGAAGTCGTTGCGTCCGAGGCCGCGGCGCTTGCCTACCGGAGGGTTGGCCTACTGGGTACCAATTGGCTCATGTCCAGCAACGTTTACCCAGAGAAGCTTCGCGCTGAGGGTATCGAATGCATTCGCCCGGTCGACAGCCAATGCGATGAACTTGGCAAGCTCATCATGGATGAACTCGTGCGTGGCATCTTTCATGATTCAACGAAAAAGCGCTTTCAGCAGATTATCCAAGACTTGCGGGACGATGGTTGTGAGGCCGTCATTCTCGGGTGTACGGAGATACCGCTCATCATCAATGCTGGAAACTCGCCGTTACCCACGCTGGACTCCACTCAGCTTCTGGCGAGGGCAGCACTACAGGCAGCCCTGGAGCATTCACAGTGATCGTTAAAGGCAAGATGAACGCCGGAATTTGCCTAGCCATCTGTAGAGCGATTACTCGTCAGCGCGCGAAAGAACTAATTGTTCGAGTGAGAGCAAGTTCTTCTGAGTCGCGCCGTCTCACATGACTTTCTCCACGCTCAGAACTATTGCCAACGACTTTTTGCGATGGCGCGGTGGGCGACAGGAATCCGGGTACGAGAAGATGCTGATCGGCATCAATCCGTTCTTTGTTCCGTTTGATTGTTATTTGCTGCGTTTTCGCGAAGGTGCTGAAATTGCAACTCACACAGATCCAGTCGATGGGCGGCGTCACTACCGCGTCAACGTCATTCTCTCGGAAGCTGACGAAGGTGGGGTATTTGTGTGTGCGAACCCTATCCATGAGTCTCGCCGAATCAAGTTTTTCAGGCCTGACCGGCAGGCTCATAGCGTGACGCGTGTGGAGGCAGGCACTCGGTATGTTTTGAGTATTGGGTGGGTGTTGAAGTGAATCAGAATTGAACACTGACCATGACAAGCGATTCTTTAGATAGTGGGCCTGTCATCGTTTTTGACGGCATTTGTCATTTCTGTTCCTGGATTGTTCAGTTTCTACTTGAGCATGATCGAAGCGGCAAGCTGATGTTTGCGCCAGTGCAAAGCGTCATCGGTGACCGACTGATGCGAGAAAATGGCATATCGACTGTTGACCCTGATTCGTTCTTGTTGGTTTCTAACGAACAAGTCTTTGTGAAGTCTGATGCGGTCTTGGAAGTACTGAAATACCTTGGGCCTTGGCGGATGCTAAGAGTGTTTGGCTGGTTACCGCGATTCCTGCGAGACACCAGCTACGATTTGATTGCTCGAAATCGGTACAAGCTGTTTGGAAAGCGAGAGATTTGTTTCGTGCCGACGCCAGAACAACGCGCAAGGTTTCTTGACTAGCCGTTCAGTCGCAACCGAATATTTTTTGTATGGTTTGCGGACATCAGGCACTATGTAGGTGATCTTGTTCACTCTGCCTGCTGCACCTGATCTATAACCTTGCCCAATGAGTCTGCTACATGAATTTGCCTGAAACCGGTTTCGTTGCGATTGTGAAGCGCGATTGTCCAACTTGTGAGCTTACCGAGCCGGTGTTGGCGGCGTTGGCGGAGGCTGGCCCATTAGCTGTTTTTACACAGGACGATCCGACGTTTCCCGCGAGCGTGCCCCATGAGTACGATGAGTCACTTGACGTGTCTCACCAACTCAAAGTTGAAGTGGTGCCAACGCTGCTGCGCAGAGAAGGCGGTCGCGAAGTGAGCCGTACCTATGGATGGGATAAAACAGAGTGGCGTAAGCTGACCGGGCTTGCGACACTCGGCGAAGCTTTGCCGCCGCTGCGCCCGGGTTGCGGCGCAAAGAACATCGAGCCGGGTGTTCTTGAAGACTTGCTGGTGCGCCATGGTGAATCAGGCTTGCAAAGCCGCCGGGTCGAGCTGGGCGGCAAAGAGGACGATATAGAGGCCTTGTTCGATCGCGGTTGGTCTGATGGCCTACCTTTGGTGCCTCCCACCGAGGCGCGTGTTTTGCGCATGCTGCGCGGTACCGCTCGCGATCCACAGGAAATCATTGGCAAGATACCAAGCGATCTGGCTGACTGCACGATTGAGAAAATTGCGATTAACGCGGTTATGGCTGGTTGCAAGCCCGAGTATCTGCCCGTGGTGATTGCCGCTGTTGAGGCCGTGCTCGATGAGCCATTCGCATTGCACGGGGTGCTAGCAACAACGATGTATGTCGGCCCGGTGGTTATCGTGAATGGGCCGATTCGACGGTCAATCGGCATGAATGCCAAGGGCAATGCCCTGGGTCAGGGCTGGCGTGCCAACAGTACGATTGGTCGCGCTTTGCAACTCGTGATTCGCAATGTTGGCGGTGGTCGACCGCAAGAGGTCGATCGCGCGACGCTCGGCAACCCGGGCAAGCTCACCTATTGCTTTGCTGAAGACGAAGAAGGCTCATGTTGGGAGTCGCTCGCAAACGAGCGCGGTGTGCCGGAGGGAAAGAGTGCGGTCACGGTGTTCGCCGGGTTCGGATTGCAGGGCATTGTCGACCAGAAATCCCGCGAACCAGAAAGCCTCGCGCAGTCTTTTGCTGAGTGCCTGAAGTCGTTGCAGCATCCCAAGCTCTATATGGGCGCCGATGCAATCGTCGTGGTTGCGCCAGAGCATGAACGGACGTTTCGTGATGCGGGGTGGAGTAAGGCTCGGATCTATAAGGAGCTTCACACCAGGACGCAGACTCTGGCCGACGACATCATGCCGGGCCAGGGCGGCGTGGCAGAAGGGACAAGCGCGTTTGCATCCGGTACGATGGTGCCGAAATTCCGCGATGGCGGCCTCATGATTGTGCGTGCCGGCGGTGGCGCGGGCATGTTCAGCGGCATTATTGGTGGGTGGCTTGCGAGCGGCAAAAGAGGGTCATCACCTGTGACAAAGGAGATCACTGCATGACAACAATTCTAGATCCAACGGCGGAACGCTCGGTGGCTTCGCGCCCCCGGCTGGCACGCCCTGAAAAACTCGATGGTTTACGCATTGGCTTACTTGATATCGCCAAGACCAAGGGCGATATTTTTCTCGACCGTGTTGAGCATCAGTTGGCTGAGCGTGGCTTCGAAGTCAAGCGATACGCCAAGCCAACGAATACCAGGCCGGCGCCGACTGCTCTGTCGCAGCAAATCGCGACGGAAGTCGATCTGGTGATTGAAGCGCTAAGCGACTGAGGCTCTTGCACGTCGTGCTGTACGCATGACATTGCAGAGTTGGAAAGCCGCGGTATTCCAACCATTGGGATTGCGACAACAGAATTCATCCAGGCCGCTGAGGCACAGGCAAAGTCTCTGGGTACCGATCCGGCGTACGTGTTTGTCCCGCATCCCATTCAGGATCGCACGAGTGACGAACTTCATGCGCTCGCGGATGCCTACCTTGATGAGATGCTGCGCGAGTTAGGTGGCTGAGGCCAGGGGTGGCTAGTGGGCAAAACGTCGGGCGCGCGGCGGGGTATTCCAAACACCCTTGTATAAGAAACTAGGCATAAAGAGCCATTGTCGGGTAAAGACCAGGAACGCTCCGCCTGGTTATCTGGAGCTGTTATCCCCGGTGCCTGAGGGTGCGAAGTTTTCAAGCAGACTCAGACCGCCGGTGGATATCTGGCATGTTTTTACGACATCCAGATCCGAACTGAGCAGACCACTCAGTACGGCCATCGGCGAGATACGTCAGGACGGTGCCATCTGGGTGTCCTGGCCCAAGAAGAGTTCCGGTGTGCCGTCTGAAATCACAGAACACACCGTCAGAGAGCTTGCGCTGCCCATGGGACTGGTCGACGTTAAGGTATGCGCGGTTGATGCCACCTGGTCCGGTCTGAAACTCGTCATTCGTAAGGCCTTGCGTGCCAGCTAAGCGATTCCACGACAGCTGTGCGCATTTGCCCTGACCAGGAGGATGCGTGACCGACGCTGATCAAATGGCGTTTCGCCGTGCCATTGAGAGGGGCAGATCACCAGCCTCCTTTTGACTTCCGGAGCAACTGTCGACGGTAATGATGGGGCTGAGAGTCCTTTGATCGGCGCTGCTTCGCTGGGGACCGAACAGGTCGGGCTCGTGCTGTTGCAGCACGGTGCGAAGATTGATTCGACATCCGTTCATGGCGCTGGCGCACTCCACTGGGCTGCCTACACTGGCTTGCCCAGACTAGTCTCGGCACTTCTGGAGCGGGGCGCAGACGCTGAGTCCAAATGCACCGAGTTTGGTGCGAGCCCTTTGTTCTGGGCCGTACAAGGATTCAGCCGGTTCGGACCGAAGAAAAAGGCAGGGCAGCTTGAAGCAGCAAAGACACTGTTGCTTGGTGGCGCTGATGCGAACACACGCAACATTACCGGGGTGACGGCACTGAGTCGTTCTCGAGAAAGCGATGCGGTGGCGATGACCGAGTTATTGTTGAGGCATGACGCGCAGGCCTGACAGACAACCGACGGGTCTGTCATAGCCATTGAGCCCGTGATGCGTGTTGCTGAGATCCCGACAATTTGATCCCGTCCAAACAGGAGTGCCTCATTTATGGACTGTTCGCGTCGATTTATCCAATGTGATGTCTTCACCGATACGCCAACGAAAGGCAACGCGCTGGCGGTGGTGCTTGACGCAGAAGGTTTGTCGGATGAGGCAATGGCTTCATTTGCCGCTTGGACCAATCTGGCCGAGACGACCTTTGTCCTGCCCACCGATGATCCGGCCGCTGATTATCATCTGCGAATTTTCACACCCGTTCGGGAGATGCCGTTTGCCGGGCATCCTACGCTAGGCAGTTGTGCTGCATGGCTGCACGTCGGTGGCAGGCCGAAGCAGCCCGGTGTCGTCCGGCAACTGTGCGGCGTTGGCATCGTTGAGATATTTGTTGATCGAGATGTCCCGGCGTTTGTGGCGCCTCCCACTGCGATAAGGCCCATGCCGGAAGTAGATCGGAAAAGAATCGGGAAAAAGCTTCGCCTTGGCGAGCACGCGATCGTCGAAACCGCAGTGCTCGACAACGGACCGGTCTGGCAGGTGTTTGAGTTGCGCAGTGCTGAGGACGTCCTGGCGGTCGACGCTATGTCGGTGAGGTGGCCCGATGAGAAATCGATTGGCCTGATTGGCCCTCATCCGGGTGGTTCAGACTGCGACTACGAGGTCCGCATGCTGGCTCCATCAAGCGGCATGAGTGAAGACCCGATAACCGGGTCACTCAATGCGGCTCTGGCTCACTGGTTTGCCATGCGCAAGCAGCTCAAAGACACCATGCGGGTTGCCCAGGGGAGGATCATCAATCGACATGGCAGGGTATTTGTCTCGCGTGAAGGTGAATCCGTACTGATTGGCGGGCAAACGCAAATTCTGATCGACGGGGCGGTCACATTGCCCGCTTGACTAGAATCAACTGCGTGCCTTTATCGCAAAGCTAGGCTGTGCCCTCGTTAGCAATCGGGAGCACTAGATGATGGGCAGATTCATTTCCTTCGGTTTTCTCGTACTCGCGCTCCTCGTGAGTCATGTTGCTCAAGCGGCAGATGATCGCGCTCTTCCCGGTTCCCTTGTCACTGCACAGTGGCTGAAGCAGCATTTGAACGATCCAGACTTGGTCGTATTGGATACTTCCGTGTTGATAGAGTTTGACGACAAAGGGGCGATGTCGACTCGGAGCGGCCGTGAAAGGTATGACAAAGGGCATATCCCAACGGCTGCGTTTGCGGACTTGATGGGTGATCTTGTTGATACGACTAGCCAATACTTGTACGCGATGCCCAAGCCTGAACAGTTTGCGGCAGCCATGGCGAGGTTGGGTGTCGATGACAGCAGTACCGTCGTTCTATACGCAGGCGATTTCTCTGCCTGGGCGGCACGTGTATGGTGGATGTTGCGTTGGATTGGCTTTGACAACGCCGCCATATTGGATGGTGGCTTATCGTCTTGGACGAAAGCAGGATTCGAACTGAGTACCGAACCACCCCGGATCAACCAGGCCAAACTCTCTATCTCGTTACGGCCTGACTTAGTCGTGCAACGTGATGAGGTTTTTGCGGGCATCAGCGACACGAGCGTCACGCTCATTGATGCGATGCCCGCGGCCCACTTCCGAGGCGAAATGGTGATGTATGGCAGGAGTGGGCATATCCCAACGGCCGTCAACGTGCCGACTGTTTTCGCCGATGACGGTCACTTCTTATCAGATGAGGTACTCACCAGTCTGCACCCCTTTGACCGGAGCAAACGGGTTGTGACGTATTGTGGAGGGGGTATCTCCGCTTCAGCGAATGCTTTTGCGATGCACCGTTTGGGTTTTTCCAATGTTGGCGTATACATGAACTCGCTGGATGAGTGGGCCGATAGTCCTCAGAACCCCCTGATTATGGAAGCGCAGCAATTCCTGGACAAAACGAAATGATTCAGCGTCTTTGCAAGCTGTCGAACTGTGATTGAAAACACCCATTGCTGGCGTTTACTATGCGTGTGGCGAGCATAAGCAAAGTGATGTGCCACAAGCATGGGAGAAGCAAACGATGAATTTAGAACCGGAGTTTCTGACAGGAGAGGAAAAGTGCCTGGTTGCCCTGTCGGGCAGGTTCACCCCCGCCACGCGTACCGATATTCCAGCAATGTGGCATGACTTCTGGTCGCAAAACTGGCAGTTTCAGGGGTACGAGGAGCAGGCCGCGTATGGTGTGTCCTACGATGTGCAGCCGGATGGCACTTTCAACTATGCCATCGGGCGAAATATTGATCCGGTTCCAGACTCACTGCCAGATAAGGCCTGTACCGTGGTGTTGTCAGCGGGCCGCTATGCCGTATTTCGCCAGCATGGGCCGGTAACCGAGTTGCCAACTTTGTTCGACGCTATCTTCTCCCAGTGGTTGCCTGAATCAGGCGTCTTTCAGCGAGAAGGGGCGGTGTTTGAGCGATACCCATATGACGACAATGCCTCGCCAGAATCTATGAAATACGAGATATGGGTGCCGGTGACGGACTAGTCGACGCGGCTTGTCAGTTTTGCCGGACAACGGTCACGACTGGTCTTGAGTGTCGACTGCCTTGTGTTGCTGTTTCCGGTAGTACATGTCGTTGTCGGCATGCTTTAAGAGCGACTGAAAGTCTGCGCCGTGATCCGGATAGATCGAAATACCAACTGTGGCGCTGATAGTGTTCGGCCGGCTCTTTGATGGAGGCAGGTGATCAATTGTCGCTAACGGCGTGTTTAGTGCGCCTTCGAGTTTGTCTCGGATGGTGTTGGCTTCTTCGGCGTTTCTTGTCTTGTCCAGCATCACGATGAATTCGTCACCGCCGAATCGCGCTGCGATATCGTCTGGGCGAATACTGGCAACTAATTTCTCACCAATCTCTACCAACACCTGGTCGCCAATGTCATGCCCGAGGCGGTCATTAATTTTCTTAAAGTCATTCAGGTCGATGAACATCAGTGCAAATGGGTGGTGGTCGTCGCGCCGACGATTGTTGATGATGCGATCTTCAACTCGTCGTACAACCGCTTCTCTGTTGGGGATGCCAGTCAGGCGATCGGTGAGCAACTTCTGTTGCATCGCCGAGAAGGTTTTGGCGAGATCCCCAATTTCGTCCTGCCGGTCGGTGAGTATGGTGCTTGAATGATCACCGTCGCTCATGGCCTTCACGGCAGCACTCAGCTTGCGTAGTTCTTTGGAAATGATGCCGAGCACCATATAGCCTGTCAGACCTATGGCCAGGCAGGCAAGCAAGGCGAGTGCGGCAGTTCTTTTGACGTTGGCCGTGACCTTATGCATGAAGTCGTCGCGCGGAACTGCAACGGCCACAATCCAATCCAGGCCGGCGTCATCTCGCAGCCGGGTATAACCAGCCTGGACCAACTCACCGGTTGGTCCCTCGAATACAGTTGTCAGGGCTTCGTTGTCGCGGGCGCCCGGGCTAGCCAGCTTTCTAACGGCAGCGTATGTTGTCGATATCCACGGGTCCTCGCTGTTGCCGGCGTTTAGTCGGGTGCTTTGATTGTTCTCGCCCATTTGGAGATGCGGGCCCCGTGAGGTGGCGACTAACTGCCCATCCGGTTCGACAATGAACGCAAAGCCATTCTGGCTGAGGCCAAGCGTTTTTAAAAACTGGTTCAGCAATTCGAGCGACAGGTCGGTGGCGACTACGCCCTCGAATTCACCGGTTGGCCCGATGACCCGTCTGGCACGTGTACTCACGAGTTCAAGGGTTTTGAAGTCGATGTAAATGGCTGTCCAGGTTTGCTTGTCTTCCTGTTGGCCCGCCTTGTACCAGGGGCGCTCACGAGGCTCAAACACGCGAGACTCAATATCCGGATCTTGCAATTCGCCGTCAATCTTGGAATACCGGAAGATTGAGCGTGGCGATTGTCCATCAGGTCTCAGCCGTAGCTCAGCTTCAGTCTCACTAAAGCGCCACAGACCCAGAAACTCGCCGCGCCGATTGCCATAGTAGGCATAGTTGTTTGGATCTCGGTGGATCGTAGTGGCGAGCCAAAATCGTGTTCTCAGCTCGTCAAGCTCATCCTTGATCGAAGTAGGAGCCGGGATGTCGGGTGGAAACGCGGTATCCAGGACTGCTTCTGAGCCCGAAACGTGCTTGTCTACGGCCTGCTGAATACGACTGACAGTTTCGGACAGCAGGCGGTCGCTGAGTGTATTAACCGCATCGCTGCCTGCCTGATATGACAGCAGGCCAATGACGAGTGCCGCCAGGATAACCAGCGCTACATAGGGCACTGTGAGGAGTTGTTTTAGGGACATCCGAGAAACGGAATTGCTCATCCCGCCAATTTTTGTCCAGTCGTGCTATTTCGGCAAGGGCGATGGACGCTTAGTATCTTGAATTGGCTCACTTAGCCACATAGTGTGACTTAATGGTCTGAAATTCAATTGTTATCCGTTGCGCCTAGTTGACACTCATTTACGGCAACTCGGGTTCGTTCTCGTCTTTTTTCTTAACGGGCTTGATCAGGTCTTCGCGTTTAACCCCGAGCCACATGGCCGTCGCTGCACCAACGAAGATTGAAGAGTAGACACCGAATAAGATGCCGATGGTGAGCGCGAGCGCAAAGTAAAAGAGCGTCGGGCCGCCAAAAAAGAGCATCGTTAAGACGAAAATTTCGGTTGAACCGTGGGTGATGATGGTCCGTGACATCGTGCGGGTAATGGCGTTGTCAATAACTTCCACCGTCGAGGCTTTACGCATCTTGCGAAAGTTCTCTCGCACCCGGTCAAAAATCACCACCGACTCATTGACCGAATAACCCAGGATGGCCAGTACTGCGGCGAGTACCGAGAGCGAAAACTCCCACTGAAAGGCCGCAAAAAACCCGAGGATGATCACGACGTCGTGCATGTTGGCGACAATCGCTGCGACGGCAAACTTCCACTCAAATCGCAGGGCCAGGTAGATCATGATGCCGATAATGACAAACAGTAGTGCCAGCGCGCCATCTTCGGCGAGCTCTTTACCTACTTGCGGCCCGACAAATTCAACCCGGCGGCGCTCAACTTCAGGGTCAACTGCCTGCAACGCACTGAACACCTCGTCGCTTACCTGAGCTGTTGTCGCGTTTTCGCGCAGTGGCAGGCGGATCATGACATCTCGAGATGTGCCAAAGTTCTGCACTTGCGCATCAGCATAGCCGAGCCCTGTGACGACTTCCCGGATCTCTTGCAGTTTGGCGGCGTCCTTGTAGCCCACCTCCATAACTGTCCCGCCGGTGAATTCAATCGAAAACGCGAGGCCTCGCACGGCAATGAAGATCACCGCCAGCACAAACAGCGAAAACGACAAGATATTTGCCGGGATCGCATAGCGCATGAACGGGAGCGTGCGTTTGAAGGGGAATAATTCCATGGTGTCTAGAACTCGATCAGTTATGCAGTCAGTGGCGGGTGGCGGATAAGGTCAGGCTTTGGCCCGTCGCCGAGGCGGGGGTGCCATTTGCTTCTCCATACCGATCGCAAGTTTCTCAATGCGTTTTTGTTTTCCATACCACCAGTTCACCAGGCCCCTTGAGAAGAACACGGCTGAGAACATCGAGGTCAAAATACCCAGGCAATGCACCACCGCGAATCCACGTACTGGTCCGGAACCAAAGGCGAGCAATGCCAAACCGGCAATCAGACTGGTGATGTTTGAGTCGAGAATCGTGCCCCACGCTCGGTCATAACCCTCCCTGATGGCGCCTTGGGGGGTGTTGCCGTTTCGCAGCTCTTCACGAATCCGTTCGTTGATCAGTACGTTCGCATCAATGGCCATACCCAGCGTGAGCGCAATGGCTGCAATGCCCGGCAGTGTCAGCGTTGCTTGCATCAGGGAAAGCACCGCAATCAGCAGCGTCAGATTAAACGCCAGTGAAATGGTCGAGAACATACCAAACAGCGTGTAATAGGCCAGGATGCCAATGGCCAGCAGGATGAAGCCCCACATCACACTGTTAAAGCCTTTCTCAATGTTTTCAGCACCGAGGCTCGGGCCAATCGTGCGCTCCTCAATGATTTCCATTGGCGCCGCGAGCGAGCCGGCGCGCAACAGCAAGGCAATGTCTGTTGCTTCGACTGTGGTCATCGCGCCAGAGATCTGCACCCGGCCACCACCAATTTCGCTGCGAATGACTGGTGCCGTAACGACTTCTCCCTTACCTTTCTCAAACAACAGGATCGCCATGCGCTTACCAACACTGCGGCGGGTAACGTCGCGGAAAATGCGCGCGCCTTTGCCATCCAGCGTTAGGTGGACCGCGGGCTCAGAGGTCTGACCATCAAAGCCGGCTTGAGCGTCCTGCAGGTTCTCGCCAGTCAGGATAATTTGTTTCTGAACCAGAATCGGGGCGCCCGAGCGCTCTTCGTAGCGTTCGCAGCCAATCGGGACATTGCCTGCAGCGAGCGCAGACAACTGGTCAGGCTCATCGCAGACCATGCGGATCTCAAGGGTTGCGGTACGACCCAGAATGTCTTTGGCCTTGGCAGGGTCTTGCACGCCGGGCAACTGCACGATGATGCGGTCATCGCCCTGGCGTTGAATCACTGGCTCAGCAACACCGAGTTCATTCACCCGGTTGCTCAGCGTGGTGATGTTTTGTGACAGCGCGTTTTCACGGATGAGGTCTTCTGCCTCTTCCGTAAATGTGCCAATCAGAGCCGGCCTGTCTCCGCTGAGCCCTTCCCGAAATTGCATATCGGTTATGGCAACCCGTACAACCTCACTCGCCCGGTCGCGGGTGGCCTCATCGATGAACCGAATTTCCAACTGGCTGCCCTGGCGCTCAACACCCCGGTGGCGAATACGCTCTTCACGCAAGGCCGTGCGCGCATCAGATCCGCTGGTTTCTATGCGCTTGAGCAAAGCCTCGGCCATATCGACCTGCAGCAGGAAGTGCACACCACCACGCAGATCCAGACCCAGATACATTGGCAGCGCGTTGATGCTGGTGAGCCAGTCCGGCGAGTTGGTCAGCAGATTCAGCGCGACAATGTAGTCAGGCGCATCTGAGTCGGGGTTAAGTGCCCGAGACAGGATGTCTTTGGCCTTAAGTTGGGTATCCGTATCTTCAAGCCGGGCCCTAACTGAGTTGCCGTCGAAGAAAATCTTGCCCGGTTCGATCTCGTTTCTAGCCAGGATTTCCTGCACCCGGTCCAGCATATTGACATCTACTTGTACCGTTGTGCGCCCGCTTGATACCTGGACGGCCGGCGCCTCACCGAAGAAGTTTGGCAAGGTGTAGAGCAAGCCAAACAGGAGCGCGGCGACCATCACCACGTACTTCCAGATCGGATATTGGTTCATGCAGAGTTTCTCGTTGGATTGGGTAATCGCCCGCGCGAGTCGGATAACGCGTCACAGGACTGGCTGTTGATCAATTGGCTGGCTTCAGAGGCGTGCTTCAGAGGCGTAAACGCCAGCCAATCCATCAGGTTCCGGCATTGGCCGGCGAATCAGAGATCTTTCAGACTACCGTTAGGCAGTAAGGTCTGAACGGCGGCCTTTTGAAACTTCATTTCCACAGGTGCGGAGCCATCTTTGCCCCCGCCCACTTTAGCCACTTCAACCGATACATAGGCCTCACCCACCTTGGTGACGCGGCCAGCCGCACCGCCGCTGGTGATGACTTCATCCCCCTTCTTGAGGGCTTCGAGCATGGTCCTGTGCTCCTTGGCGCGCTTCATTTGCGGCCGAATCATCAGGAAATACAGGACGACGAACATCAAGATGATGGGTAAAAACCCGATCAGACCGCCGCCGGCACCACCGCCGGCCTGCGCGTAAGCATTCGAAATAAACACGTTAACCCTCCATAGTAGCCGGCAAGTATAGCCCGCCATACCCCATGCCCGGGCGCTATGGGGCGGCTTTTGGGGGCACTTGGGGGCACTTGGGCTCTAGGGTGAACAGAGGTCCTAGCTGATGCCACTGGCCCGCTGGCTGGCAAAGGTCTGCCTGAAGTCCTCAAAACGACCAGCCGAAATGGCTTCGCGCATATTGCTCATGAGTCGGAGGTAAAACCGCAGGTTGTGAATCGTGGCGAGCCGCGCCCCCAGGATTTCGTTGACCTTTTGTAGGTGGTGAATATAAGCACGAGAGAAGTGCTGGCAGGCATGGCAGTCGCAATCTGGGTCGATAGGGCGTGGGTCGTCTTTGTACCGGGCATTGCGTAGCTTTAAATCGCCGCGCGAGGTGAACAGCCAGCCGTTGCGTGCATTGCGGGTTGGCATGACGCAGTCAAACATGTCTATGCCGTTGGCTACACCGTCGACGAGATCTTCCGGCGTGCCGACGCCCATGAGGTAGCGCGGCGCATGGCCAGGCAGTTTCGGGCCAAGGTGGCGCAGTATCCGGAGCATGTCCTCTTTGGGTTCACCGACTGACAGGCCGCCAATCGCATAGCCATCAAAACCGATGTCTGTCAGCCCGGCGAGTGATTCATCCCGCAAGTTTTCGAACATGCCGCCTTGCACGATGCCAAATAGCGAGTTGGGGTTCTCATCTGATGTGAAGGCGTCGCGAGATCGCTTGGCCCATCGCAGGCTCATCTGCATGGATTTTGCAGCTTCATCCATGGTGGCCGGGCGATCGTCGATTTCGTACGGCGTGCACTCATCGAGCACCATAACGATGTCCGAATTCAGGACGCGCTGGATGCGCATTGACTCTTCCGGAGACAAAAACAGCTTCTCGCCATTAACCGGCGAGGCAAAGTGCACGCCTTCTTCAGTGATTTTTCGCATCGCCCCAAGGCTGAAAACCTGAAAACCGCCTGAATCCGTCAAGATGGGGCCGTGCCATTGATTGAATCCATGCAAGCCGCCAAAGGCGTTAATGACTTCTAGCCCGGGCCGTAGCCACAGATGAAAGGTATTGCCCAAAATGATGCGTGATTCAATCTCATGCAATTCGCGTGGCGACATTGCCTTCACCGCGCCATAGGTGCCCACCGGCATGAAGATCGGCGTGGGAATCTCTCCATGGGCTGTTTTGATCAGGCCGCACCGCGCATGTCCCTCGCGGGCCAGTTCAGTAAATTCAAGCATTGCGTTGTCCTGATTTCCCGTAAGTGGGCTTGGCATTGTTGGGCTCGATCAGCATCGCATCGCCGTAGCTAAAAAAGCGATAGCGCTCGGCAATCGCATGGGCGTAGGCCGCCCTGATGTTCTCAAGCCCCGCAAGTGAAGCGACCAGCATGAGCAGAGTAGAGCGGGGCAAATGGAAGTTGGTGATTAAAGCGTCAACGACTTTGAAGGTATAGCCTGGGCTGATAAACAAGCTGGTCTCTGCTTCGCCCGCCACAATGTGCCGATCGTAGCCAGGCGCCGCAGCACTTTCCAGCGAGCGCAAAGAAGTCGTCCCCACGGCAATTACCCGGCCGCCACGCGCACGGCAGGCAGCGACAGCATCAACAGTTTCATCCGGAATCCAGAACTGCTCACTATGCATTTGATGCTCGCGGATGTCGTCGACTCTCACCGGCGAAAATGTGCCGGCACCGACGTGCAAGGTGACATAGGCGCGATCAATACCCTGCTGGGCGAGCGCATCAAACATCACCTCATCGAAGTGCAGGCCTGCCGTTGGCGCAGCCACGGACCCGGGCTGCGAGGCATAGACGGTTTGGTAGCGCTCGGCGTCGTTAGTCTGAGGTGCTCGTTCAATGTACGGCGGTAGGGGCAGACTGCCCGCTTGCTCAATCACGTCGGCGGCTGGGCGGTCGAAGCGCACCAGAAAGAACATGCCATCGCGACCCATCACAGTCAGTGTGTCATCACTGTCCAGGGTAATGACAGTACCTGGACCCGGACTCTTGCTTGCCCGAATCATCACTGTTGCGTCGCGCTCGCCGGTGAGTCGTTCAATCATGACTTCTACCCGCCCGCCGCTGGCTTTGCGCCCGGAGAGGCGGGCAGCAATCACCCGGCTATCATTGACAACCAGCAAGTCACCGCGCTGCAGCAACGCCGGCAAATCAGCGAATCGGCAGTCGCTCAAATGGGCGCCACCGCCCGAGATGCCTTTGACGTGGAGCAGGCGAGAATCGGTGCGCTTGGCCAACGGTTGCTGCGCGATTAACTCCGACGGCAGTTCGTAATCGAATTCAGATAGATTCATCGACGGCGATTGTAGAGGCAGATCTTGTCGAGCCGGATCTCAAGAGATGGTGGTGTCATGAAGCAAAATTCACAAGCGGCAGGCCCGGTTGCGGCCACCGCCGGTTTTGATTGCATACAGCGCGAGACTGTTAGCGACGCGGAGTGGCAAGCGCGGGTCAGCCTGGCCGCTTGTTACCGGCTCGTGGCTCATTTTGGCATGGCCGATCTGATCTACACCCACATTACGCTCAGAGTGCCCGACCAGGAAAATCAGTTTCTGATCAACCCGTTTGGCAGCCTTTTTGATGAAGTCACGGCGTCCAGTCTGGTCAGGATCGACAATGCCGCCAATGTCCTTGCTCCGCCGGGCGCGTTGATCAATCCGGCTGGTTTTGTGGTTCACAGTGCGATTCACCGCGAACGCAGCGATGCCCATTGCGTTTTGCATACCCACACCCCGGCAGGCATGGCCATTGCGGCCTATAAACCCGGACTCCTGCCAATTAATCAAAAAGGCCTCATGTTCCACAACCGGCTCGCCACCCATGAATACGAAGGGTTGGCATTTGACTGGTCCGAGCGCGAGCGCTTGGTGACTGACCTTGGCGATCATCAGGCCATGCTGCTCAGAAACCACGGCCTGCTGACCGTGGGGCATGACTGCGCAGAAGCCTTTTCCCTGATGTACTCACTTGAGTTGTCTTGCCGTCTGCAGGTTCAAACCCTGGCAATGACCGATTCGGCGGCCGAGTTACACCTGCCGGAGGAAACGATCTGCGAGCGAACGGCGCAGCAGTTTGAGGACTATCCTGATCCGCCCATCACCCGTGAATGGCCGCATTTACTTCGATTGCTTGACCGGGTGAGCCCAGGCTATGACCAGTAATGACGGGGTGGAAGGCCTGCGGATGTTGTCCTCATGTGGTCCCCATAAACGGCCCATTTGCTTCCGCGCCCAGTATTGTCGATAATGCGGCCCTTGCCTCACCCCGTGCCGGAGTGGTGGAACTGGTAGACGCGCCGGATTCAAAATCCGGTCCTGGAAACAGGGTGCGAGTTCGATTCTCGCCTCCGGCACCACCAAACAAGCCCGCGTAAGCGGGCTCTTTTATTGCCGGAGAGCACAGTGCCAATGCACTGTGCGCGCGATAATCGAAGGGCCCGGCTTGCAAGCCGGGCAGCGGCCTGCGCTTGTGTAGGTGATTCTCGCCTGTCGGCACCACAGAATAAGCCCGCGTAAGCGGGCTATTTTGTGTTCGGTTTTAGGGTGATAAAGAATTTCGCACTGGCCTGGAGATTGACGTAGTCCTGCTTATCGCGGCCGCGCGCATTTGAATTTGATTGGCGAATGTCCAGTTTCGATAGTTTGCAAGTCTCGGCAATGAAACTCTTCATGTCGAGGCACTCCTGTTTAACTTGCTGATAAATCATCGCGCGGGCGGCTCGCAGGTTGGCTTCAGCCTGCGCCTCATTCTCATCAACTGGCAAACTCATCTGATAGCTCACTGACACCGAGACGCGATCGTGCGGGTGTCGTTCCGCATTTGCTGCTGGTGCGGACAGTCCGATACCAGCGACTACTAACGGCAGCATTGCGAATTGGCGGGCTCTCAGTTTCATATTGGGCTCGTTGGCAGGTTAGAGGTGGGCCCGGTTTAGCTTATGTATTCCAATTGCTCCAGCTTGTTCGGTATGGCTGGCCGCCGGTGACAGACCGCCGGTGCGAATTGACTGGATTACACTCCGTGATCAGATAGGAGAAATGATGACTTTGAAGCGAATGGCCATTGAATTTGGCATGGGCACTGACTTGCATGGGCAGAACTACACCAAGGCAGCAGAGCGGGCCCTGCGTGATGCTCTTTGGCACAACTCATTGTCTGTGGCGCCCGCCTTCGGGTTTGACCGCGAAAAAATGCATGTTGAAGTCACCATCGCGGTTGCGCAACCTGACAAAGTTGATCCGGCGGTCGTGCAAAAGGTGCTGCCATATGGGCAATCGACAGCCAAGGTGGTCAAAGGTGGGCTTGATATCGCTCGTCCGGATGGTGACAACACAGTTGTTGCCAATGTCATTGCGGCGGTTTATCTCGACTTTCCTGAAGAGTCTCTTAATGGGGATGGCCAGTGAAGCACGCCCGCATCATTCTCGAAATGGGAACTGGCAACGATTTGCACGGTAGCGACTACACCAAGGCTGCGTTGAGAGCGGTGCAGGATGCGCTCCATCACAGTTCGTTGTCGCTCTATAAAAGTCTTGGTCTGGATGGCAATGCGATGCAGATCAAAGTGACCATTGGCGTCCAGGAGCCCGACAAGGTTGACCTCCAACAAGTGGCAGCCTCTTTGCCCTATGGAACGGTCGAGGCCGTGGCTGTTCTGGGCGGGGTCAGCCTTGCGGCGGAAGGACCGCACGATCAGGTCGTCGTCGCCACTGCCGGTATTGAGGTGTTCTACGACATTCCCGATCACCTGGTTCAATCAGGCGCTTAGAAAAAAGAAAGGGCATCCGAAGATGCCCTTTCTTACCTGCTTGAGGCAGAAAGACTCGTGGGCCTTTCCGTCCTCAGGAGTAGGAGGAGAGTGCTGCTAATTACTTGGGCAGGATGACCGCATCAATAACGTGAATTACGCCGTTGCTTGCTGTGATGTCGGTCTTGACAACATTGGCTGCGTCGACTTTCACGCCGCCATCCGTGCTCACTTTAATTGACTGACCCTGGACGGTGGGGACTTCGCCAGCTTTAACGTCAGCAGCCATTACCTTGCCAGAGACCACGTGGTAAGTGAGAACCTTCTGCAATGCCTCTTTGTCCGCCAACAGAGCATCAAGCTGGTCTTTCGGGATAGCTGCAAAGGCTTCATCAGTCGGTGCGAACACGGTGAAGGGGCCCTTGCCGGACAAGGTGTCGACCAGACCGGCAGCTTTCACTGCTGTGACCAGCGTGTTGAACGAGCCGGCACCGCTGGCAACTTCAACGATGTTCTCGGCGAATGCCTGGGCTGACACGCCAAGACTCAGTACGGCCGCTGCGGCAAGTGAGGTGATCTTTTTCATGATGACTCCAAAATTTGAATTAAGTGTCGAGAGAGAGGACACCCCGTGTACGCCGGGGATGACGCATTAGACACTAAATGACTGATGGGTCATAAAACGACCATATGGTCCGCCCGAGAATCTCGGCACGATTGTCAAAGCGCCTGTAAGGGACGGTCTGCGGGCCGTGTGCCAGCGTACTAGCGGGTCTTGGGGGCTTTGCTTTTCTCGGGGTCGCGTTGTACGAGCCAAATACCACCAATGACCAGTGCGAGGCCCATTGCGTGATAGGCAAAAAAGCTCTCGCCCAAGAAGGTCACGCCCATCAGCGCAGCAAACACCGGGGTCAGGTTCATGTAGCCACCCGCTGGGCCTGGGCCGATGAGATCTACCGCGCGCAGGAAGCTCAGCTGGGCAATGCATGAGGGGAAGATGGCAATTGCGATAGTGACCAACCACCCCTGTAAGGTCGGGACCATCAACCCGTTCAGGGCAATGTCGGCCACCACCAGCGGTACGGCGGTAAGCATCGCAATTGGAGCCATCACGGTAAAGAACGACATCCCACTGATTGCCGGGCGATTCTTGAGCGCGAGGGTATAAAACGAATAGAGCAGGCAGGCCAATAGCATCAGGCCGTCGCCCGTGGCGATATCCAAATCAATCAGGGCGCCTGGCCGCCCTTCAGTGGCAACAGCAATCACGCCGCCAAGCCCGATTAAGGTGCCGATGACTTGCAGACTTGTCACCCGAGTACCAAATACAAGCAAAGATCCGAGCAACACAAAGATCGGCATACTGCCCTGCAAAATACCGACATTCAGTGCGCCCGTTGTGTAGGCGGCGGCATAAAACAAAGTATTGAAGCCCGTGAACCCCAATGACGCCATGAGAATCGTTAAACCGAGCTTGGGGCGAATGACTGGCCAATCGGCTTTTACCTGGTCGCCATAAAGTGGCCACATAAATGCGGCCACAAATACCCATCGGAGAAACACCACCATCGCCGGCGAGATTTGATCAACAGCCAGTTGGCCAAATACAGTGTTGGCACCCCAGCACAGGACGGCGGTCACCAGCAGCAGAGTCGGTTGATGCGTGTAGGCATCAAAGAGTTGCTTGAGTTTATTAATTCGAAGTCCTTACGCTCGCCACTCGCCATAGACAGTGTTTTCTGCGCTCACTGCTCAGCCCGCCAGTAGTTTTGAAGGTGGTTGCCATCCGGGCAGCTTAGCCAGGCGCCCAAGCCATGCGCTAACCCTATCTGGGGCCTCGATCGAAGATGGCTCAGCCATAAACAGATAGCCGCTGAGGCAGAAGTCTGCAATGCTGGGTTCATCGCCAAGGATGAAGGGCCGTTGATCCGCCAGCGCGTCATTAAGCAGCTTGCTGTCATGGTCATATCGCTGGCTAAGCCATTGATGTGCCCCTTCATTGAGCCGCATTGATTCAAATTTTTCGTGAGCTAATAGTTGTGGCAGGCATAGTCCTATTTTGTTGGACTCCCATACGATCCACTCTCGGCACTGCTGCCACAGCTTTGCATTCTGTGCGCCCCACCGGTTTGTTTGTTCGGCAAGATAAAGCAGGAGTGCGCCGGATTGCACGAGCGCTTTGTCGCCATCGAGCAAGAGTGGCACTTCATGGTAGCGGGCGTGCTTCATAAACTCCGCTTGTCGCTGGTCCCGCGGAGCAAAAATATCGACGACCTCGTATTCGTGCTCAATACCTGCAGCCACCATAAAAAATCGTACTTTGTAGGCATGGCCCGAGTCAGGGTGCCCGAAGAGTTTCTTCATAGATCTATTCCGACGTTAAGGGACTATGACACACTGCCTCGACGTTGTTGCCGTCAGGGTCGAGCAGGAACGCGCCGTAATAGTGTTCGTGATAAATGGGCCGTAAGCCTGGCTCGCCGTTGGTCTGCCCACCGCTGGCGAGGCCCGCGTCGTAGAACGCGTGCACAAGGTCGCGCGTGGCTGCAGTAAACGCCAGGTGACGCGGCGTCGACGGTTCCTTGGTTTCAATCAACCACAACACCGCTTTGCCATCTGGACCAAACGCGCACAAACGCCCTGTAGGAAAGTCCTCGTCCCAGGTGCTGACCATCTCGAACGTGACCGGATAACCCAGTGCGCCAAGCGTCGCGCAGTAAAAGGGGCGGGCGGCGTCAAAGTGTTGGGTGTAGGTGCTCAGGTGGTCAATCATTTAACGATTATGGCAGAGTAGCAGGCCACTCACGATGACTGATAGAGACTATCCACATGACAACGGCAAGCATCGGATTCATAGGCATGGGGCTCATGGGCAGCCCCATTGCGCTCAAGCTATGCGGCACCACTCATGACATGGTTGTTTGGGGGCGCTCCCCCAAGAAACTGGCGCCAGCTGTTGAGGCCGGCGCGAGCATCGCCATTTCGCCTGCCGCGCTGGCAACGCAATGCGATGTCATGATACTTTGCGTCACCGACACGAGTGCCGTCGAGTCAGTTGTGTTTGGGCCTGAAGGCCTGGCAGCAGGCGGCAGCGCAGGCAAAGTTGTAGTTGATCATTCGAGCATCAGCCCGGACGCCACGATTGACATTGCCGCGCGCCTGAAAGCGCAGGCTGGTATGGAGTGGGTAGATGCACCAGTGTCGGGTGGCGCCCCCGGCGTTGCGAACAAAACCCTTGTCGTGATGGCAGGCGCCAGCCAGTCCGTGTTTGATGACGTCTATCCCATCGTGATGAACTATGCGGGCAGGATGACACGCATGGGGCCGGTCGGTGCCGGTCAAAGCACTAAGTTGATTAATCAGGCACTCGTGGGCGCAGGTTTTGCGGTACTTGCCGAAGCCACGCGGTTGGCCATGGACGCTGGCATTGACGCAAACAAGATTCCGGCTGCTCTGGCGGGCGGACGCGCGGATTCAAGCTTACTTCAGGAGTACATGCCACATATGGCCAACGGCGACTTCTCACCGCGTGGCCGTATCGATATTGTTCTAAAAGATCTGCTAATGGTTGCCGATCTGGCCACGGCCACCGGCACGCCCACGCCAATGCTTTCACTGGCAACTCAATTGCACCGTTTGATGGTGGCCAGTGGCCACGGTGCTGACGACAACGCCGCCATTATCAAACTACTCGAACAGCAACAGCAAGCTGCTTCCAGCTAGCAACCGCCAATCCGCTTACCGACGCTGGTCATTTCCATCGATCGTTCCTGGCCCTCAACAATCAGGCGAAAGACTGATTTCACGGTAATGGTCTCGCCCGATGTGCCGATCTGCATCGTGCCGCTACCTTTCTCGTTGGCGTCGTACTGACATGCCATATCCAGCACGAGTTGATCTCCCTCAAGGCGGGAATCGACGATCTTGCATTGCTCGTTGCCGCCTTGATCCTTCATCTGTGCCCGGATGACTTCCGCCGAGAGTTTGTCGCCCTTGAAGCAATTCGTGTTCTTGCTTTCAACCAGATCATTGACCATCTCATACTTGCCTGGCACGACCGGAATGCTCGGCTCGGCATGGACCGCACTGAAGCTGATCAACCCGATAAGTGTGATTAGCATGCGGGTCAGGGGTCGGCAGGCGTCGCGGCGCATGCTGTCAAGCGCTGGCATCTGATGGGCTGAGGGCGATGAAATAATGGTGGAGTCTGGACGGTTCATGAGTGGTCTTGGGCAAAGGGCCGGGGATCAGTCAAACAACGATCATAAAGGCATGCTTAAGCCAGTCGATGCAACTGATGGGCAACCGCAACGACCTTAACCGCCGGTTACACTGCTCGTTTACCCGGAGCATCCCCAGTTTTGAGAGAAGAGAAAACCAGCGCCGCATCAAAGTCAGCAGGCGCCAAGTCTGCCGCGAAGTTGCAGTTCCCGTTTGAGGGCGTACCAGGCCCTGGCGAATGCACAGAGGTGGCACCTGGTGTGCTGTGGTTGAGAATGCCGCTCCCGTATGCGCTGAATCACATCAATCTGTGGGCAATCCGCGATGGCGAGGGTTGGGCAGTCGTGGACAGTGGGGTCAACACCCCTGAGACCGTCAAAGCCTGGCGCGCTGTTATGGCAGGGCCGTTCGAGGGTTTGCCGATCACCCGAGTCATTTGTACCCACATGCACCCAGATCATGTCGGTATGGCGGGGTGGCTGACACGGCGCTTCAAATGCCCGCTTTTCATGACGCGTCTGGAGTACTTGACCTGCCGGGTGCTGGTGGCAGACACCGGCCGCGAGGCACCGGCCGAGGCTATTCAGTTCTTCCACCGCGCTGGTTGGTCGGAAGAATCTTTGGAAGATTACCGTGCCAGATTTGGCGGGTTCGGCCGCGATATCCATGCCCTGCCAGAAAACATGGAGCGTTTATCAGACAACGACGTCTTGATGATTGGCAACAACGAGTGGCATATCGTCGTCGGTAACGGGCACTCGCCTGAGCACGCCTGCCTCTACTGTCCTGCGCTTGAGTTGCTCATTTCTGGCGACCAGGTGCTGCCCAGAATTTCATCCAATGTTTCGGTATTCCCAACCGAACCTGCAGCCGACCCATTGGGTGACTGGATTACGTCGATCGCCAAGCTTCGGCAAAAGATCCCCGATTCTGTCCTGGTGCTGCCTTCTCACAATGAGCCTTTCCGTGGGTTACATGCCCGTCTTGACGCGCTCGATCGCGGTCACCAGGTTGCGCTTACCCGCCTGCTAAAACGGCTTGACGAGCCCCGGCTGGTGGTCGATACGTTTATTGCCTTATTCGCGCGCAAGATTGAAGGCGGATCGGGCTTGCTCGGGATGGCGACTGGAGAGGCGGTGGCTCATCTAAATCACCTCATTAAGGCCGGCCAGGTTGAAGTCAACTATGACGAAGATGATCTGGCCTGGTACTCGCTAAAACAGTGAGGCAGCTCAGTCGCTCGGCTTTGAATTTTTTGTAAATAATTGATTTTGAATAACTAAAAGTCAATTTCGTGATTTGACAACTAGTTCTTGTCTTGAATGTCACGGCTGTCACACTTCTGTCATCTGCGGTGTCTACAGTTCGCGCAACCCCAACTGACAGGAGTTGTCGTGAATTCGATCCGCGTCCAGAAAATCGTCAAGCTAAGTGTTCTCAGTGTCCTGATCGGCGCCGCCGGCATTGCCAAAGCGGTTGATATCACGGGTGCAGGTGCGTCATTTCCAGCCCCGGTCTATGCCAAGTGGGCGGAGGCCTACCGCGCTGCCACCGGCAACGCCATGAATTACCAGGCGATTGGCTCAGGTGGTGGCGTTAAACAGATTAAGAAACGCACAGTCGACTTTGGCGCTACAGACGCGCCAATGTCAGGCAAACAACTTGATAGGCGACAGTTGTTGCAGTTTCCAGCCGTCATTGGCGGCGTTGTGCCGGTTGTCAATGTTGCAGGCGTTGAGCCCGGTGCAATGAAACTGACTGGTCCAGTGCTGGCCGACATCTACAGCGGCGCCATCACCAAATGGAATGACAAGGCCTTAGCCGAGATCAACCCTGACCTGACGCTTCCCGACAAGCCGATCACGGTTGTGTATCGGTCGGATTCATCTGGGACGACAGCGGTGTTCACCACTTACCTCGCTGAAGTGAAAGCTGATTTCACAGATCGGGTTGGCGCTGGCAAGACTGTGAACTGGCCCACCGGCATTGGTGGCAAGGGCAACGCCGGCGTTGCCGCTAATGTGCTCAAGCTGCGCAACTCGATTGGCTATGTTGAGTATGCGTTCGCCAAGCAGAACAAAATGTCGCACACATCCATGTTGAACAAAGCGGGCAAAGTGGTGCAGCCCGACGCCTCGAGCTTTGCGGCCGCCGCCGCTGGGGCTGACTGGAGTCAGGAGCCGGGGTTTGGCATTAGCCTCAATAACCAGGATGGGGATGCCTCATGGCCCATCACAGCGGCGTCATTCATCTTGATGTACAAAACCGCAGAACGACCTGATCAATCGGCAGAGGTGCTGCGATTTTTCGAATGGGCATTGACCGAAGGGCAGGATCTTGCGCTTGAACTTGACTACGTTCCGCTGCCCTCAGAAACCGTTTCGTTGGTTCAGACAGCCTGGAAAGAAATCAAGACCTCCGATGGCAAACTGGTTCTGGAACTGGATAACTAGGCACGCTCGACGGATTCACCGCTATGCTTCATGACTGCTCCTGATTCAGCCGTCGACCCCGTACCGGATAGCGACGGGCTGAGCGCGCAATTACGACAACGCGTAGATCGCTTTGCGAGCCAGGACCGCTGGTTCGCCCGCATCACATTCAGTTTTGCCCTGCTGGTGTTTATTGCGCTCATTGGCATCCTGGTTGCATTGATTTATGAGGCCTGGCCAGCCATTGAGGAGTACGGCGCCGGATTTCTGGTTGGGACGACCTGGAGTCCGGCGGATGATGAATACGGCGCTGTCATTGCGATTTACGGCACGCTCGTCACGTCAGCCATAGCACTTCTCATTGCGGTGCCGGTGAGTTTTGGCATTGCCGTATTCCTCACTGAAACCTGTCCGATGGTGCTGCGCAGGCCGCTGGGCACCGCCATTGAACTGCTTGCCGGTGTGCCCTCAATTATCTATGGCATCTGGGGTCTGTTCGTACTAGCGCCGCTCTTGCAGGACTACATTCAGCCCCTGCTTGGTGCCACTGGCTTAACGCTTTTTTCTGGTCCACCGCTCGGTGTCGGCATCCTGACTGCGGGCATCATCTTGTCCCTGATGGTGATTCCGTTTATTGCCTCGGTGATGCGAGATGTCTTTGAAACCGTTCCGCCGGTGCTCAAGGAATCTGCCTACGGCATTGGTTGCACCACCTGGGAAGTTGTTCGCCATGTTGTGATTCCCTACACCCGCGTTGGCGTGGTGGGTGGTGTCATGCTTGGCCTGGGCCGTGCGCTTGGCGAAACAATGGCGGTGACCTTTGTGATTGGCAATGCAAACCGCATTGGTAACTCGCTGTTTGCGCCGGGTAACTCGATTGCATCGACGCTTGCGAATGAGTTTGCCGAGGCTGATCCAGATCTGCACATTCCCTCACTCTACGCGCTAGGGCTGATTCTGTTCGCAATCACCTTTGTTGTGCTCGCCGCTGCGAAGTGGCTGACTGAGCGCGGCATCAAGAAGCAAGGTCTCTGACATGCAACCCGTAGAACCCATGCAGGTTTTGGAGCCGAGGCGCTATGCCCGCCGACAACTCACCAACAAGATTGGGTTGAGCTTGTCGATGATTGCGATGGCGTTTGGCTTAAGCGCCTTGCTGTGGATTCTCTGGACGCTTTTCTATAACGGCTTCTCAGCCTTTAGTGTTGCGTTCTTTACTGAATCAACCCCGGCCCCCGGCACCGAAGGCGGCGGTCTGCTCAATGCCATCGTAGGTAGCCTCATGATGGTCGGTGTGGCCACCGCGATCTCCACACCGATTGGCATTCTGGCGGGGATTTATCTTGCTGAATTTGGCAAGACGTCAAAGTTCGCCTCGATGACTCGGTTCGTCACCGACATTATGTTGTCAGCGCCCTCAATCGTGATTGGTCTGTTTGTCTATGCGATTGCCGTGGCGACGTTTCGGCACTTTTCGGGTTGGGCAGGCACGATTGCGCTTGCCTTGATTGCATTACCCGTCATTGTTCGCGCAACCGACAACATGTTGCAGTTGGTGCCGGGCGGCTTGCGAGAAGCAGCGTTTGCCCTGGGCGCGCCGCGCTGGAAGGTCAATCTGGCTGTTGCGCTGCGAGCGGTCAAAGGGGGCGTGGTCACGGGTGTTTTGCTCGCGGTGGCACGCATCATCGGCGAGACTGCGCCGCTGTTGTTTACAGCGCTCAACAATCAGTTCTTCTCGACCGACATGAGCAAGCCAATGGCGAATCTGCCGGTCGTCATCTTCAATTTTGCGATGAGCCCCTATGAGAACTGGCAGGAATTGGCCTGGGGAGGGGCGGCATTTATTGCGCTAATCGTGTTGGCTATCAACATAATTGCGCGAACCTTGTTTCGTGACCGCCAGCGGTCGTAATCACTATGAGTGAAGCGAGTATGAATATTTCAGTGACCGAGGCTCAAGCCCCTCCGGCTCATGCTGACGATGCAGACAAGACCACTGCCGCTGCCAACGCCGCCGCGATTGCGGGTGAACAAGCCGTGATGGATGTTCGGAGTCTGAGTTTTTTCTATGGCAAGTTCCAAGGGCTCAAAGATATTTCTTTCTCGCTTGCCCGTAACAAAGTGACGGCTTTCATTGGCCCGTCCGGATGCGGTAAGTCGACCTTACTGCGTACCTTTAACCGGATGTTCGATCTGTATCCAAACCAGCGCGCAGACGGTGAAATCATGTTTCACGGCAAGAACGTGCTGGACAAGTCACAAGACGTCAATTTGTTGCGCGCCAAGGTTGGTATGGTGTTTCAGAAGCCGACGCCATTTCCGATGACAATTCACGAGAACATCGCGTTTGGTGTGCGTCTGTATGAGACGATGAACGCACGCAAGATGGCCGAGCGGGTAGAGTGGGCTTTGCGAAAGGCTGCCTTGTGGGACGAAGTCAAAGACAAGCTCAACCAAAGTGGCTTGAGTTTGTCTGGCGGACAGCAGCAACGCCTGTGCATTGCCCGTATGGTGGCAGTAAAACCAGAAGTTTTACTGCTGGATGAACCCACGAGTGCGCTTGACCCAATTTCGACAGCCAAGATTGAAGAACTTGTGACTGAACTCAAGAATGACTACACGATTGCGATCGTGACGCACAACATGCAACAGGCTGCACGCATCTCGGACTACACTGCGTATATGTATCTCGGCGAATTGGTCGAATTTGGTAAAACCGACGAACTCTTCGTGAAACCGAAAAAGCAGGCGACTGAAGACTACATAACTGGCCGCTTCGGTTAGCAGGCCCTGATACTCCCTTCGCTTAGCTGCCCCAGGAGGCGCTTTGATGGACCATACAATTTCTCAGTTCGATACAGACCTTCAGTCATTGCGGAGTTCCGTTACTGCGATGGCCGGACTAGTCGAAGAGCAGTTTCTGCGGTCAGTTGGCGCCGTGCGTGAGGGCGACCTCGATCTGGTTGCTCAGGTCTTGACTGACGAGGCAGAAGTCAACCGTATGCATGTTCAGATTGACTTGAAGTGCCACCAGATCATTGCGCGTTTACAGCCAATTGCGGTTGACCTGCGCGAAATCATTGCCGTGCTTCACATGAATAATGACCTTGAGCGAATTGGTGATGAGGCCAAAAAGATCGCGAAGAAGGCAAGAGACTTGCATGGTCGCTCACTGCCCATCAGCATGGAGCGGATCGACCAGATGGCAATCATGGTTAGAGATATGCTGCGCACGGCGACTGACGCGTTCGTTCGTCAGAACCCTGATGCCTGCGAGCCGCTGCTAAAGCGGGACAAAGATGTTGACCGCCTGCGCGATGAACTGACTGCAGACCTCATGAAGTCAATGAGCCAGACACCTGCGTCCGTTTCTGAGGGATTAGCGGTGGTGTTTGTCGTTCAGTCATTGGAGCGTGTGGGTGACCACGCCAAGAATATCGGCGAGTATGTTGTGACAGTCGTTGAGGGTGTTGATCCGCGACATCGTCGCAGCGTCGCGAAGGCAAACGCTCGACAGGCCGAGCAGGAGCAGGCTGAGCAGGAACAGGCCGAACAGGAGCAAAAATCCTGAGCCAGGATTGATCTAGGTTGCTCTGACTCGGGCGGCGGGAAGAATCAAAGAAAACGCACTCCCGGTGCCCAGTTCGCTTTCCACATCCAGCGTTGCGTCATGTCGGTTAGCGATGCGCTTCACAATGGCCAGGCCCAGGCCGGTCCCGCCGGTTGCCCGAGAACGGCCTCGGTCAACGCGGTAAAAGCGCTCTGTCAGCCGGGGAAGATGCTCCGGTGAAATACCGATCCCGTTATCTCGAACGGTAATGCGTCCCTCGCCTTTGCGGAGCTCCCAGAGCAAGCTGATTGTGCCGCCTTCGGGTGTGTAGCGGACGGCATTCGTAAGAAAGTTGCGAACGGCGCTCTCGATTTCGGAGAGTCGTCCAATAATGCTCACATTGTCAGGAGCACCGCTTGTGATCTCATGTCGTCCACTTGAGAGATCACGGGTCTCGCCCGTAAGGTCGTCAAACAGGCGCCTCAAATTGATCTCCTCGTCGAGACCTTCAGTGCCAGTTGCCTCCAGAGATGAGAGGGTGAGCAGATCTTCGACCAAGCGCTGCATAGTTCGACTGTTATGGACAATGGTGTCGAGGTATTCGCGTTGCTTATCGGGGGGCAGGGTGATGTCGAGCATGGTTTCGGCGAACCCGCCAATCACGGTGACAGGCGTACGAATCTCATGAGACACATTATCGACAAAATCACTACGCATCTGATTGAGCATCGCCTGATCGGTGATGTCGCGGCTGATGAGCAGTCGCATGTCGTCCTCCGTGTCGTGCACACGAACCTCATACACGCGCCCGGCTCTCGCACCCAGTTCAATTTCGAGCGGTTTTTCGAACCGTCCTTCAGCGAGGTAGCGCCCAAACTCAGGGTGCCGAATAAACTGGGTGATCGGGCGTCTTGAATCGCCAATCTCGAGCAAGTCTTCTGCCGGACTGTTACACCACTGAATGCTGTTGTCCGAGTCCAGTACAACCACAGCATCGGGCAGTCGATCAAGCGACTCGCGAATCTGCTCAATCTGGTCGGCGAGATCGTCGCGGGCTTGCTGTTCGCCACCGACAAAGCGCGCCAGACGGTCAAACATGTCTCCCCAAGCGCCGGATGCTTCCGGGACCTGCCGCACCTGCGGTGCCTGCAGCCAGTCGTGAAGCCGGCTGGTATTAAGCGCATTGATCAAAACCACCACGATCAGTGCAAGCGCCGTGATACCAAATGCCGCCAGGGGCGAGAACACCGCCGCTATTGCCGCGATCGCAAGCACGACCGCAAGGGTGACGAGGCTGTTGATCCAGATCATGACTTCGGAGGCATCATGGGCGTTCAGGCCTCGGGCGTAAATCGGTAACCGCCGCCTCTGACTGTCTCAATCCGCTTGTCCTGGCCACTCGGGCGTAAGGCTAGACGTAGGCGACGAATATGGACATCGACGGTTCGCTCCTCAATGAATACGCTATCTCCCCAAACGCTATCCAGCAGCCGTGATCGCGACATCACCCTTTCAGGGCTGCGCATAAAGCAGGCCAGTAGTTTGAATTCGGTCGGACTCAATTCAATTGCGGCGCCGCTTGCGTATACCCGGTGGGTTTCCTGCTCTAGTCGCAAGCTACCGGCCTCAAGAATTTCATCAGATTGACCTTCGGCAGCGCTTCGTCTAAGGAGGGCTCGAATCCGCGCGGCGAGTTCTCGTGGTGAAAACGGTTTGGTGACATAGTCGTCAGCACCGGCATCAAAGCCATGTAGTTTGTCGCCCTCTTGGGCGCGCGCGGTGAGCATAATGATGGGTGTTTGCCGGGTATCGTCACCCGCGCGGAGCCGACGGGCATAGTCAATCCCGGATAAGCCGGGCAACATCCAGTCGAGCACGATGAGGTCAGGTTTTTCCAGCGACACTAAAGACTGGGCCGCATCGGCATCAGGAGCTTCCGTGACTCGATAACCGGCATGACGGAGATTCACCGCTACCAATTCCCGGATAGCCGGCTCATCCTCAACAATCAAAATACGTTCATTCATGGCGATGTCACAATCAATGGCCAGAGCCAAGAGTATGAGGGCTGTTTGACAAGGGCGTGACAGAGTACCCGGAAGTGTCATTCTGACGCACGGTCGACCGAATTTCTGTCCGTCATGACCGGTCAGACGGCAATGCCAGTCATTTGCTCTGAAAAATGCGACACTTTCAGTTGTATTTCTATTCTTACTGACCCTTCTATCTATAAGGAGCGCATGCCTTGGATTCCAGTGGCGCTAAACAACACGTTCTGGTCACGGGTGGTGCGGGCTATATCGGCTCCCATACGGTGGTTGAACTCATCAATGCCGGTCATTCAGTTGTCATTTACGACAACCTGAGCAATGCGAGTGCCGAATCAGTGAACCGCATTGAGCGAATCACTGGCCAAAAGCCTAGATTGGTTAAAGGCGATATCCGAGATGCCAGGCTGTTGGATGAACTTTTGCGCGCCGAGCGGTTTGACGCAACGATGCACTTCGCTGGCCTTAAAGCGGTCGGAGAGTCAGTGGAGATGCCGCTGGCCTACTATGACAATAATGTGAACGGTACAGTCGTCTTGCTTGACTCTCTGGGCAAAGCGGGCGTGCGGCGATTCGTCTTTAGCTCTTCCGCAACGGTCTATGGTGACCCTGCTACCGTCCCGATTCGCGAAAACGCTCCGACTGGCCCGACCAATCCGTATGGTCGGACCAAGTGGATGATCGAATTCATGCTGCGCGATCTGGCCGCTGCTGACCCAAGCTGGTCGATCGCCAATCTGCGCTACTTTAATCCGGTCGGCGCTCATGAGAGCGGCCTGATCGGCGAAGACCCGCAGGGCAAGCCCAATAATCTGATGCCATTTGTCGCTCAGGTTGCCGTGGGGCGGCGCGACTCTCTTTCGGTGTTCGGGGGCGACTATGACACGCCCGATGGCACCGGCGTTCGCGATTACATTCATGTGGTTGATTTGGCGCGCGGGCACCTCGCGGCGCTCGACTATGCGGCAAGCCACACGGGTGAAATCACAGTGAACCTCGGTACGGGTAACGGATACTCGGTTCTGGAAATGATCAAGGCGTTTGAGAAAGCCAGTGATCGGCCAGTGCCTTATCAGGTTGTTGACCGTCGCCCTGGCGATATAGCCACCTGCTACGCCGACCCTGCGCATGCGCGTGACGTTCTCGGCTGGGAGGCCAGTCGCGGCATCGAGCAAATGTGCTCAGACGGTTGGCGCTGGCAACAAGGCAACCCCAACGGGTTTCGCCCGCCTGAAGAGCAGCCTGTTGGCACCGTGACCCACGCTGATTAGAGCGGCAGTCAGGCGCGCTGCTTAAGCCACGCTAGCAGATCGGCATACGCAAGCGGACGGCTATGCAGATAGCCTTGAACGCTGTCGCACTTCATTTGGACAAGCCGGTCGTGTTGAGCCTGTGTCTCGACACCTTCTGCGACGACTTGCATGCCAAGATTGTGGGCGAGGGTGATGGCGGCGCTCACAATCGCAGCGTCTTTCTCTTCGCTCTCGAGATCACGAATGAAGCTTTGATCGATTTTGAGCCGATCGATCGGAAAGCGCTTTAGGTAGGCCAACGACGAGTATCCGGTACCAAAGTCATCAATTGATAGTTGGATACCGTTGGCTTTCAATTGATGCAAGAGCGTCACTTGCCGATCGGCTTCTTCAACCAGCAGACTCTCCGTTAGTTCGAGCTCAAGACATCCCGGCGCAAGTCCGCTCACCTTGGCGCTATGAACCATTCGCTCAACCAGGTCCTTTTGCTTAAGCTGGCGAGCCGACAGATTGACCGAAACAGGCATCGGCGTTCCCAGTGCATCATGCAAGGATTTCATCTCTTTGCAAGCGGTGTCAGCCACCCATTGCCCGATGGGCACAATGAGCCCAGTCTCTTCAGCTAATGGAATGAACTCGCCGGGGCTCACCACGCCATGGTCGGGGTCAATCCATCGAACCAGCGCCTCAACGCCGATGACCTGACCTGTCTGGCAGTGGAGCTTGGGCTGGTAGTGCAGAACAAATTGCTGTTCTTGAATTGCTCGCCTTAATCGTGCTTCAAGATTGATTCGACTAAGCGCCTGCTCATGAATGCTGGCGGTATAAAACTGAAATCCGTTACGCCCACTTTTCTTGGCCTCGTACATGGCACTGTCGGCCTGCTTGAGTAATACCTGAGAATCGCTGGCATCGTCCGGACACACACTGATGCCGATGCTGCATCCCAGGTGTACTTCTGCTTCTTTGACGATAAATGGCGCTGAAATGGCTTCATTGACCCGCTTGGCTACCAGCGCCGCGTCTTCACTCTGCCGCAAGCGCGAAAGCAGAATCACAAACTCGTCACCGCCAATTCGTGCCAGAACTTTGCGAGACGCATTGGCTGAAGGCGAAGAGACGGCAGCGCTGGCCACCACGTCGGTGCTGCGAAGGCAACTTTTTAGGCGAATCGCAATTTCCTCAAGAACTTCGTCGCCTGTTTGATGTCCCCACCTTTCATTAATCATCTTGAAGTGATCGAGATCGATGAGTAATACCGCCATCGCATGTTTCTGGCGCTTGGCCAGCGCCGCTGCCTGGTCCAGGTGCTCAATCAACAAGGAGCGATTCGGTAGGCCCGTTGTATTGTCGTAGTAAGCAAGTTTTCTGATGCGCGCTTCGGCCTCGCGGCGTTCGGTCACATCCTTGATCATGCCGGCGAGATCCGGTTTGTCTTGCCCTGCCAGTGAGGGATTATCCTGGCTGGCCCACGTTTGCATGATCAGAATCCAGGTCTTCTCGTCGGCGGTCTGCCATCGAAACTCGATCTGCGTTTCACTCTGGTTTTCCAGTGCTCGATCAAATGCGATTTCTACACGATCTCGATCGTCTGGATGAATCGAATTGAAGAAGATGTCTTCGGGCAGCGCATTGCTGTCAATCCCGAGAACATCGGTTAGAACGGTCGAACAGATGAACGCCCGCTGATCCAGAGAGAACTCCCAGGTGCCCATCCGGGCGCTGCGCTGAGCCTGCAGCATATTGCTTTCACGCGCTCGAAACTGATCCGATATGCGTTGAGTTCGCATGAGGAATTGCAGGCGATGAACGAGCAAATCCGGGTGAAGAGGCTTTCGAATGAAGTCGGAGGCGCCGACTTCAAATGCACGGTCGATTGATTCTTTGTCATCAGAGGCAGTCAGGATAACAATCGGCACATAACGCCCAGATTCACTTTGCCTCAGCGCCTTGCAGACTTCGAAGCCATTCATGCCTGGTATTGATAGGTCCAATAAAACGATATCAGCTCGTTTACTAGCAAATGCCGAGAGGCCTAGCTCACCGTCTTCTGCGGTACGTATCTGACAACCCTGAAACTCAAGGTGCTCGCGTACAAGTTCGCGAATGGCTTGGTCATCGTCCACCACCAGTACGTCCAGTGCGTCTAGGGACATAGGCTGAGGGCTTGACTTGAAGGATTGAACCGACGCCGACGCTCGCGAAGAGCTCTCATGAGAGAGATCTGCGCTTGGTCCGTGTCTGTCAAGTCTGAGATCTGAGACGGTCATAGGTGGGATGCACTAACGGCATGACCCTGCGGTTTACATTGATCTCTCTAGGATGCCCGAGTCGTCAACCCTGCAAATGCCTGATTAAGGCATGAAATACCGTACATCTGAGGGGCTGGTCAGCCCCGTTGACACCGTTGTCGAGCAGTTCAAGCCAGAGCTGGCTACCTTTCGGCATGAACCTGACGATATTTATCGTCCGGTTCATGCTCGGTTTCGTCCAAGGTGTTGGCTCACCAATCACCTCAACAGCCTGGTTCGTCGTTGCCGTTGGCGCTGCCCTGGGATGTCTTAGCGCAGGTTTTGTCGTTCGGGCGCTCGCTATTGCCCGGTATCGACCAGAGGCTCCAAAGGCTCAATTCTGATTGAAAAACACTCGGCGACCCTTTAGGTCAGCCAGTTGGCGCAGCAGGGTTTGAAAATCTTGTTCGTTATCGATCGGGTTGAGGTGTTCGGTATTGATAACCATCAAAGGCGCTTCATCGTAGCGATAGAAGTAGCGACTATAGGCGTCAGCAAGCGTGCGTAGATAGTGTTCTGTAATGTTCGATTCCATCGAGATGCCACGCCGATGGATACGGTCCACCAGGTCATCGGCAGGCGCCTGCAAGTAGATCACCAGATCTGGTGTGGGTGCCTGGGGTCGAAGGTTTTCGTACAGAGTCTGGTAAAGACTGAGTTCGTCGTCATCGAGGGTCAGACGCGCAAACAGCGGGTCTTTGTCCAACAAAAAGTCACCTACCAGAGCTTGCGAAAACAAATCGCGTTGCGCAATGTCGCGTAGCTGATTAACCCGTTGGAAAAGAAAAAACAGCTGTGTAGGCAGTGCATACCGTGCGCCGTCTCGATAGAAGCGTTCGAGAAACGGGTTTTCAGCTGGTTCCTCGAGTACAGGTTCTGCTTTAAAGCGCTCGGCCAACTTGGTGGCGAGGGAGGTTTTACCAACGCCGATCGGCCCCTCGATCACGATATGTCGATATTTGTCGAAAGGCGAAGGAGGGGAAGAGGATGCGCTCACGCGTTTAGGTGTCCAGGCGTTCGATGGTTTGGCTGGTCAATGCCGACAGCAATTTGTCAATGTCGCCATAGATGGGATGTGACAAGCCAGGGGAAATCTCACTCAAAGGCGCAAGTACAAATGCCCGCTGATGCATGCGTGGGTGTGGCAGTGTCAGCACCTCTGACTGACATTCGAGTTTATCGTAAAGGAGCAGATCCAGATCGAGTGTCCGGGGCGCATTTTGAAACGGTCGTTGTCTTCCTGCCGCGTTCTCAAGACTCTGAAGTGCCTGTAACAGCTCGAGTGGTTGGAGTGTTGTCTGTGTTTTGGCGACCGCATTGATATAGTCAGGCCCGCCGGCATCAATCGGCTCAGATTTGTAAAGTGAGGAGTGGGCGACAAGACGAGTTTGCGGCAAGCGATCCAAATCGCTCAGCGCCTGGCAAACGGCTTGCCGAGCATCCCCCAGGTTAGCGCCCAGCCCGACGAACGCCGTTTTCTCAGGCGTCACCATGGTTGGTTTTCGGGTTGGCCTGCTCAAGCTCTGATGCACTGCTGGCCAGTTGGTCAGGATCTGCCGATAACGGATTCTTGGATCGACGTCTGCGACGATTGCGATTGCGTTTACGCCCGCTTCCGGCCGGCGCTCGATTCACTAGCAGCTCTCGCGCTTCCGGGTCTCCATCTAGAAAATCCGTCCACCATCTCCCCAGTTCGGGGTCTGCGGTTTCAGTGTCGCAACGCAATAGCAGGAAATCATACGCAGCTCGAAACCGCATATGCTCAATGAGCCGATATGGCGCTTGGCCACTGCGTTTTTCAAATCGGGGTTGAAGCGACCAGATTTCGCGCATGTCAGAGGTGTAGCGCTTTTGAATGGCGAGTTGACCCGCCTGTTCGTCAAGAACTGAATCGATGGCGTCCATCAACGCGGGAATCTTGTGTTCTCCGGCCGTCAGCGACTGTTGCCAGCGCTCATTGACCTGATGCCAGAGCAGGGTCGCGAACAAAAAACCAGGTGAAAGTGTTTTGCCCGTCTTGACGCGTTTGTCAGTACGAGACAAAGCTTCGGTAATAAAACGCTCACCTTCGGATTGCTCGAGAATGACATCAAGTAAGGGGAGCAAACCCCGATCAAGTCCAGCCCGGCGCAGCTCATGCAAGCAAGCCATGGCATTACCAGAGGTTAGCAACTTGAGCATTTCATCAAAGAGCCGTGCCTTGGGGACGTTAGAAATCAGTGAGGCAAGCGTTTGCATCGGCGCGCGCGTCTGCTCCTCAACTTCAAACCCAAGCTTCGCGGCAAAGCGCGCCGTGCGCAACATACGAACCGGATCTTCCCGGTATCGGGTCGCGGGATCGCCGATCATGCGGATAGTCTTACCGCGCATATCGGCGACGCCGTCATGGAAGTCCAGGATTTCATCACCAATCGGGTCGTAATAAAGCGCATTGATCGAGAAGTCTCGGCGCGCGGCATCCTCCCAGTGAGTTCCCCACACGTTGTCGCGCAGAACCCGGCCATGGTCATCTGTCTCGGTGTTGGTTTGCAACGACCTGAAGGTTGAAACCTCAATCGTCTCCCGGCCAAAAATCACATGGACGATCTGGAATCGGCGGCCGATCAGGCGGGCGCGCCGAAACAGTTCTACGACTTCTTGAGGGGTTGCATCGGTTGAGACATCAAAGTCTTTGGGCTGGAGTTTGGCGATGAGATCGCGGACACCGCCGCCCACGACATAGGCTTTGAATCCGGCCTTTTGCAGTGTCTCGCAAGTTCGCATGGCGGCGGTAGAGACTTCGCCATGATGGATGCCCAATTCAGAGGCGCGATAACGATGCGCGTTTTTGCGTAGTCCTCCCTTGCTGCCAGAACGCCCGGCACCGCGTCTGCGTCCGAGCATCTTGCCGATGAATTTACGAATCATCGTGATCCTCAAACAATTGCAGCGTTGGCCATCCCCGCGCGTTTGCGATTTTGGTCAGGGGTTCATCCGCATTGACGGCAACCGGGTCAGAGACCAACTCGAGCAGTGGGAGGTCGTTGATGGAGTCACTGTAGAACCAGCTTCTGTCAAAGTCGCTCAGCGCTTGCCCGCGCCGTTCAAGCCACTGGTGCAAGCGGGTGACCTTACCCTCGCGAAACGATGGTGTGCCTGTATGTCGGCCTGTGTACTGGCCATTCTGTGTTTCCAGTTCAATGGCCATTAAGTGCTCAATATCGAATGCCTGGGCGATCGGGCGCGTCACGAATTCGTTGGTAGCAGTAATGATCGCAATCAGATCCCCGGCCTCGCGATGCCTGTCGATCAGTGCGCGCGCTGAGGCGTGCATATGTGGCGCGATGTAGTCGGCCATGAACTGTCGATGCCATGAATCGAGTTGTTCGCGCGAGTGCTGCGCGAGCGGCTTGAGCTGAAAAGCCAAGAATTCTTCGATGACAAGCGTGCCGGCCTTGTACTGATGGTAGAACGCATCGTTGAGGCGGTTATGCTCGTCGCCGTCGATCACGCCAATCTTGCCCAGAAAGCTTGACCAGGTGTGGTCGCTATCGATAGGCAGGAGCGTGTTGTCCAGATCAAAGAGGGCTAGTTGCATGGCGATATCTAGAGTTTATCAGGCTCGATTAATGATTAGCTGATTTCTTTCGAACTCATGCAACAGTCTGACCGTTATCGAGCGCTGAGTCTGAAGGGCGTACTGGTCTAGCGCGTCCAAATAGGTGAGCAGGCGACGAATATCGCGGTCGCGATGAATCAGCAGCCAGTTACTAACCGGTGAAATATCTTTGTGCCCGCGCGCGCTTGCATGTTGTTGCAGAGCCAGACGCTTGTCGTCGTCTGATAGCAGCGCCAGATTCATGACCAGGCCGGCCGCAAGACGGGTGCGCAGGTCATCGCGCAACGCCAGGCCCGCCGGTGGCTGTGTCGCGGTCAGAATGATCATCACATCGGGGCGCGAGCGGAGCAGATTAAGAAGATGAAACAATTGATGCAGCGACTCATCAGACCAGCTCAGAAAGTCATCAGCCAGCAAGAGATGATCGGCTGGAGGTTCCTCGAAAGTCTCTTTCCGGGTGGGTTCGAGCCAACGATGGGCGCTAGGCCGGGCGTGTGCAAGTGCGCGCAGCAGATGAGTTTTGCCGCTCCCGGCCGCACCCCAAAGTAGCATTGTGCGGGCGGGCAGAGCACCGTCTGCTACTTGTTTGGCCATCGCAACGGCTTCGGCATTGGGACCCATCACGAAATTATCCAGCGTCGGCTCAGCCGGCTGCACGATATCGAGCGTGAGTTGTTGCATATCCGGTTAGCTCGTACGCTGAAAAAACTCGCTGTCGTGGTAGGCGTTGCGCAGGCGGCGCAGCGCAACAGCGATAATGGCTGCCAGTGGCAGGGCCAGCAGCACGCCGACAAAACCGAAAACCGAGCCAAACGCCAGCAGCGCAAAAATGACTGCGACTGGATGCAGTCCGATTTTTTCGCCCACGAGCCTAGGCGTCAGAAAGTAGCTTTCAAATACCTGACCCAGTCCATAAACCACGGCGACCGCGATAAGCCCATACAGAGGGCCAAGCAGCAACATGCCGTCAATCAGGGCAAAAACCATCCCAAGCGCAAATCCGAGATACGGGATCGCCATAAGCAGCCCACTGAGAACGCCGATCGGGAGCCATAATTCAAAGCCTGCAATGAGCAATCCGACCGAAAAAAACACGGCCATTGCCATCATGACCTGTACCTGCCCGCGCAGGTATTGGCCCAACAAGGTATCAACTTCGAGCAGCAAGTCCTGAGACTGACCCATCCAGCGCGGGGGAATCAGGGCTCTTAGCTGACTGAGCAAACGATCCCAGTCCATGAGGAGAAAAAACGCCACAATTGGGACCAGAAAGACCAGACTGATAATTTGCAATGCCGCGCCCCAGCCAGTACGAGCATAGGCGAACACCTTGGCAGCAACATCGTCGCCCAAATCCCTGAAATTGGTTGCGAGCCAATTGCGGATTGTTGCGATGTCAATCTGGATCTCCATGCCAAGCCGTTCTTTGATCCAGGGCAGCAACTGCTCCGTGATTGTTGAGATCAGCGACGGCAGGCGTTCGCGGATCATGGCGATTTCCTGTTGCACGATCGGTATCAGGATCAACAGGACAAGCGCCAGCACCAACACAGTAGTCGACAGGCTCATCATTACGGCGAGGGATCGAGGAAACTTGAAGCGCACCAGCCAGCGCACCCCCGGCTCAAGGACGTAGGCGAGAATGGCAGCCGTAACAAAGGGTGTGAGCACCGGACCGAGCGTTAACAGGGCTACGGCCAGCAATACGGCGGTGCCTGACCACAGCAGCGTCTGGGTCTGGCGTGGTGTCAGGGGCATGGCAGGGATTCCGACGGAGGCTAGCCATGAGTTTACTTCGACTTATGCCTCCCTAGGGTCAAGGAACAGGCCCTAGAATATTGGTCACTTAGTTACCGGGCGTATCTGGCCCCTGGGTGCAAAGGTTTGTGCCTCTAAAATCCACCGGAGAAACATGAATTCACCGCTCTCGTATAAGTCCGCTGGCGTCGATATCGATGCAGGAGACCGTTTGGTCGACAAGATCAAGCCGCTCGCGCGAGCGACGCACCGGCCGGGTGTCCTGGGCGGTATTGGGGGGTTTGGTGCCTTGTTTGAGTTGCCAGCCGGGTATCGACAGCCGGTGCTCGTGTCGGGAACCGATGGCGTTGGCACCAAGCTGCGACTGGCCATTGAGTTGCAACGTCACGACACGATTGGTATTGATCTGGTCGCGATGAGCGTCAACGATATTCTGGTGCAGGGCGCAGAGCCGCTTTACTTTCTGGATTACCTCGCGACAGGGCGGCTTGATGTCGATGTGGCTGCCGATGTGATTGCTGGCGTGGCCCGTGGCTGCGAACTGGCTGGCTGCGCGCTTATGGGGGGAGAAACAGCGGAAATGCCTGGGATGTACAGCGGGGCTGACTACGACGTCGCCGGATTTGCGGTCGGTATCGTCGAAAAGGCAGATCTGATTGACGGCTCAGCGATCAAGGCGGGCGATGTCATGCTTGGATTAGCGTCTAGCGGCGCTCATTCAAATGGGTATTCATTGATTCGGCGTGTCATCGAAAAAAGCCTGGGTGACGTTAATTCACACACACTGTCTCATCCGCTGGATGGCGTGCCCCTGGCGGATCACTTGATGATGCCCACGCGAATCTATGTCAAACCGCTGTTGAAACTCATGAGAGAGCAGGCCGTACATGGTTTGGTGCACATCACGGGTGGCGGTCTGACCGAGAATGTACCGCGCGTGCTACCCGATCATCTGCAGGCCAGATTTGATGTGGCAAGCCTGCCTCGGCCCGTGTTGTTCGACTGGCTGCAGCAGCAGGGCGAAATCGAAACCGCGGAGATGAGACGCGTCTTTAACTGCGGTATTGGCATGGTCGTCGTGGTTGATGCATCCAATGTCGATCAAGCCCAGGAGTTGTTGCGTGAACAGGGCGAATCGGTTCAGATCATCGGCACCATCGAACCTCGTGTTGAGGCTGATATCGGTACGGTCTTTGCCTGAGGTTTCTTTTAACCCGATTAGATTCCGGGCTGCTTACCTTGTCATCGCGTGTCTCGTCGTTTGGTTGACGGGTTGCGCCAGCACTCAACCCGCGGATTCGTCCAGTGCTTCCACGGTAAAGACCGGCCCGCAGGTAAGCGAGCAGCAGCCCGCACTATCGGAACAACCGTCGGTCTTCGCCGGTGAAGGAGAAGCCCCGGGCGAGGCCATTGATGAGACGCAAGGAAACTTACTCGAAGAGGCATTGGGTGCGGTAGCCGGACCGCCACGGGCCGATAACTACGCTTTCGAAGTAAATGCACCCGAAGCGCTGATCCCACCGATTCGTGAACGCACCTTTGTGGGCCGCTGGCAACGACGGGCTGACTTTCAGCCTGTTCAGTTTGAGGGCTTGGTGGCTCAACTCGAAGGGGAGGTGCAGGCCATTTTGCGCTCGCGTGGCTACTTCAATGGCAAGGTCAAGGTGAGTGCTGATCAACAGCGAGTGAGTGTGACCGTCATGGCCGGCGCCCGCACGACGGTCAACCTGGTCGAATTGACCATCATCGGAGAAGCTCAAGACGACATTCCCGTGCGCAACTTTGCGTTATCCAAATGGGAGTTGCCCGAAGGCAGTTTTTTCGATTCTGCCGCCTGGCAAGACGGCAAGCGCAATCTGATCGAAGCGCTTCATCAGCAAGGCTTTCTTCGCGCTCGAATCACAAATAGTCAGGCACAGGTAAAGCCCGAGCTTACAGCCGCTTCATTAAGGCTGACGGTCGATAGCGGCGAACGGCTGCAGTTTGGCGATCTGGAAGTGACGGGCTTGGAGCGCTATGACCTCAGAACCGTCGCGGACCTAAGGCCCTTTAAAGAGGGAGAGCCGTACACGCTGGATGTGCTCTTGCTCTATCAGGCGAGACTAAGGTCTTCGGGTTTTTTCTCAAATGTGCTTGTGCTCCCTCGGCTGGACCAGGTTGCATCAGATCCTGAACTCGTCCAGGTTCCGCTCAAAGTAGAGCTCACTGAACGCCAGACCAAACGAGCCGCGTTGGGTATTGGGCTCAGCAGCGACGAAGGACCGCGGGGCCAGATCGGTCTCGAGCACCGTGACTTGTTTAACCGTAATTGGCAGCTGCAATCGGCCCTGGTGGTCTCTGCCAAACGGCAGCGCGCGTTCGCCAATATCAGAACGCCTTATGAAGCAGACGGTTATTTCAACGGATTCGGTGCTCGGGTTGAACGAGAAGACATTGAAGGACTCATCAGTACCGCGAGCAATACTTATGTGGGACGCGGCCGCCGTGTGGGCACCATCGAAACGTTTTTGTCGGTTCAGTATCAGACTGAGCAGCAACGTATCGCAGCAGGTTCGGGGGCGCAGGGCCGGACTTTTTCTCAATCAGCGCTCGTGCTGGGTTACTCGTGGAACCTCCGCCGCCTCGACTCAACCATTGATCCGCGTGACGGCTACACCATTAGTGCTCAGATATCAGGCGCTCGGCAGGGTTGGTTTTCAGATCAAACTTTTTTGCGTTTTTATACGCGTGCGATTCGTTTCCAGCCTTTGCCACAGGATTCAGCCTTCAAAGACGGCACGCTGGTGCTACTGGGTGAGGTGGGGATTGTGTCGGCCCAATCGAGAGACGGCATTCCATCTGAAAACCTTTTTCGTACTGGCGGCGCACAGACCATTCGAGGTTATCGATTCAGGTCTCTGGGGGTTGCGGATGCAGGTGCCATCGTGGGTGGGCGATACGCGTTGCTCGGTAGTGTCGAGTACCAGCACCGGATGAGCGACTTATATTCATTGGCAGCCTTTTTTGATTACGGCAATGCAGTGGATACCCGTCAGGACTACATTCCGTTTGCGGGCTATGGGGTGGGCGTTCGCTTTCGCACACCAATCGGGCCGGTCAATCTTGATCTGGCGTATGGTCACCAGGCAAATCGTCTACGCGCGCACTTTTCGGTGGGCTATACCTTCTGATGAGTGAGGCATCGTTAGACCCCCAACCGGCAAACACATCCGCGACCCTCGCGAGCACATTGCGAATTGTCTTGCTGACGCTTGTGCTGTTGGTGTGTGGCGCGATCGCACTCGTGATCTTTCTGATGAGCCCATTAGGATTACCGGTCGTCATGTCCCAGGCGAAATCTCTGGTGGCTAACAATGGCGCAACGCTCACGACGACGGGCGATGCCGGGAGTTTGTATAGTGGACTGTCCTTTGAGTCACTCATCTGGACAGACGATGTGACAACCATCAAGGCAAGCCGGCTGCGAGCGGACTGGTCTTTGATAAACCTGCTTCAACGCGAACTCACGATCAATGAATTGTTTGTTGACCGGCTGGATGTTCGCCTGCCACCTTCGCCTAACAAGCCTGGCCCCCGAGAAGCCATCACCTTGCCGGATTCGCTAGCGCTGCCGATCTCAATCGATGTGCAACGCGCTCAGTTACGTCATCTGTCGCTGCTACCCGCTCCGCCAATTGGTGCCGAAACTGGTGCCGGGGAGGTTGAACCCGAGGTTGAACCGATCGTCTTCAAAGAATTGGGCCTGTCCTTTCGTTATCGGAACAGCACGTACACCGTTAGCGACATCACGCTAACCTCTCCCTGGGCCGCGGTGTCACAGGGGCGACTAGCGCTTCAAGACTCACGACCGTATCCGGTTGACGGCAGGCTGCGCGTTGCTGGCGAGGTCGCGCCAGTGGAGTTCGACACAGACATCCGCCTCTTTGGCGATTTGGATCTGCTACGGCTCTCCCTCAGCGGATCGGCGATCGATTCGCCCTTGACCGCACAGGCGACTCTCAAACCGTTAGCGGTGTCACCTGTGAATGCCGTCGATGCGCGGCTCGAAAGTCTCGCGACGAATCGGTTGAATGCTCAGGCCCCTGGTGCACTGTTGGATTTATCTGTGCGCCTGAGAAGCAGTGCAGACGACGACGTCCCCTCTGGGCGTTGGCGGCTGCTAGCCGACCTTAAGAATATCGACCCTGGCGTATTGAATGAGCAACGTTTGCCGCTCAAGGCTGCTCGCGCGAGTATTGATTTGGCCGACCCCACTGTGGCGCCGGTCCGCGAGATCCAGATCAATGATGTCGTCGTGAGTCTGCTGGCCTCGCAGGGAGAAGCGACCGTATTGGGCGACGCGAGGATTGATCTTTCGAAACGCGTGAACCTGGTTGGTCAATCATTGCCGGAAGCCAGTGCTCAGCTATCAGTCAGTGAGCTTGACCTGGCTGTTTTTTCCAATCCAGAGCTACAGACCAGACTGTCTGGTCAGGTGAGTTTGTCAGGTAACCGTTTTGAAGTCGGCCTGAAACAACTCAACACGAAGGTCACAGCCTCTGGTGCGGCAGGTACGGTGATCATGGATGCCTTGCCGGGTCGGGCAGCGTCGGTTCAGGTTCAAGGTGTTCTGACCGACCAGCAGGTGCGGCTGGATCAAGCAAGCATTGTGGTGGGTGAAACCTCGCTGAGCGCCGTCGGATCGCTGCAAGCGGTGTCTCCGTATCGATGGCAGGCTGATGCGAGCATCGCGTCTTTCAAACCAGATCAGTGGCTACCCAATAATGCACCCATCGCGCAGCGCTGGCGTGCGGGGATACTAAACGGTGAGTTGCAGGCCAACGGCACGCTGAAGCCGGGGCTCGATGTTGAACTGTCGCTCATGCTTGAGGAGAGTCGACTTGCGGGCCAGCCCTTACAGGCTGATGTGCGTGCCGGCATTCGCTTCGCAGAGCAAGGTCAACTGGCGTTAATCAAGGATCTCAAGGCGCGGCTGGCTTTTGGTAAGAATCGGTTTTCAGCGAGTGGTTCATTGGCAGAGTCATCTTTACTGACGACGGGCGAAACGTCCGCATCTGAAAGATCGACCATCGATTTTGAATTGAACCTCGCGCAGATGAGCGCACTGGATGCACGCATTGCAGGTCGGACAAAACTGACCGGCGCGGTGAGTGGCACGCTCGCCAAACCCGTGCTTGCTCTCACCGGCGGCGCGCGACGCGTGCGCATTCGACCACCAGACGGGCCGGCGAGTTCTATTGGTTCAGTCACCGTTAAAGCCCGTGTGCCCTTGCGGCTCGGGCATGAGCCGGACGCCAGGCTGAGCCTCGACCTGAGAGCGCGTGACTTGCGGCGCGCCGCCGAGCGAATCGTGACACTGAGTACCAAGATCGAAGGGTCTGTCAACGCGCACTCGGTGGATGCCACTTTAAATCTGTCGGGCCAGAACACATCGCTCAAGGCAAAGGGCGCTGCCGATCTGTCTGAAAATCCTGCTTGGCGCGGCACCATTGAATCAGTCAGATCTGATGGGCGTATTCGGATTCGCTCGAAAAGCAAAGCAGGTTTGAGCGCATCGAGTTCAGCAGTCAACCTCACCGATCTGGCTCTTGTCATTAGCGGTTCGGGGATTAATCCAAGCATTGGTCGAATCGAGCGCCTTTCTGTCGACTTGCCGGAGACGGTGCGTGCGCGCGTCGTCGGGCAACTGCAGGAACTGCCGGTTGCCCAGCTAGTTTCTGCGTTCAGGTCCAATCCCTTGCCATCAACGCTGAACAACCTTCGCCTCACAAGTACCTTCGATTTATCGGGATCCGGCGCCGATGATTTAACGGGTGTTTTGACAGCCAAGCTTGCAGAGCAGGGCGCTCGCGAAGACAAACTAGGGCTGGCAGGAACCAACGAGGCTCGCTTTGAGTTTACTGATGGCACGGTTGATGGCGATATCGATCTGACCCTGCCATCCCTTGGGTTCACTCGAAGATTTACTGGACCAAGCTGGGTTGTAAATGGACAGGCAACTCTTGCGGGCACCGTGACCGGACAACTGACGGACCCGCGTTATCTCATCAGGTTGACCGCTAGTGATTTGTCTCTATTGCAACCGGCGCTTGGCTGGCGTCTTGATCGAGGCAAGTTGCTTGCTGATATTTCTGACCGCGGCCTAAACCTGCGCGCGTTGCGCCTGCGCACGGGCGATGATGGCAAGATCGAGATGACGGGTCGTGCTCGGATCCTCAAGGCCAGCACGCTGCCTGATCTGCCAGACGGCTCTAGACCTACGTTGCCGCTTGATGGCCGCTTCAACTTGAACACTGAACAGTTCGTTGTACCAATCGGCCCCGGTCAGCAATTGATTCTTTCAGGTGAGACTCGTTTATTCGCCGAGCGTGGTCGTCTGCGCTGGGTTGGTAATCTGATGGCAGATGAAGGTCTGATTGAAATTGCCGGCTCAGGTGCTCCGGCACTGCCCGACGATGTTCAAATTGTTAGTGCGGAGCCCGCTAAGCCGGCGCCCACCAGGCAGGCGGTTGGCAATGATGAGCAAAATCAAATAGCCGTTGAGACCGCGCTTGATATTAGTCTGGGCGACAAGCTGCGCATTATGGGCGGTGGGGTGAATGCCAGGCTAACGGGCAAGCTCACGCTCCTGGGGCAACTACCTGCCAATCCGCGTGCGCAAGGTTTGGTTGAGATCAAAGATGGCACCTATCAGGCCTACAGCCAGGATCTACGTATTCGTCGTGGCGATGTGCGCTTTAACGGACCGATCGATAACCCTGCGTTGAATATCGAGGCTGTCCGTCCGAACCTTCCTGTTACCCCCGGTGTTTCGATTACCGGACTTGCACTAAGCCCGCGCATTGACTTGTTTTCTGATCCTGCGATGACGGATGCTGAAACGCTTAGCTGGCTTGTACTGGGTGTGCCGATCGATAACGCGCAAAGCGGCGCACAATCGCTTGCACTGAAAGAAGCCGCCTCGCGCATCATCGGTCAGGATGATGGCAGCGTATCGGGTGGTAGTTTCTCAGACAAGCTTGGGCTCGATACGCTGGGTTTTGGCTTTGCCTCTGATACCGGCCAGGCTCAGGGGGTGCGCGACAGTGGCGCCCCAACCGGTCTACCGGGTGCGGGCGGCCAAACCTCTGCCAGTACCTACCAGGAGGTTGTCACGCTCGGCAAGAAACTTTCTGATCGGCTTAGCATTAGCTATGAGCAAGGCGTGCGAGGCTTGTTTAACCTCTTACGCATTCAGTATGAAATCAATCAAAGACTCTCGCTGAGGGCACAGACTGGCAGTGAGAACGCGGTTGATCTGCTGTACTTCTGGTCGTTTGACTAGGGTGTGTCTTCAATCACTTTGATCACAGCCGGAAAGTATTCATCGGCGTAGCCAGCTTGCTCGCTGGCCTTAAATCGCGACATTACCAACTTGGCTGATTGGGCATCAATACCGACGCTCTCTGCGAGACTCAGTGCATAGCGCAGATCTTTTGCTGCATATGAGGTGGAGAACGCACGCTCAGGAAATTGCCTCGGTAGCATGGCTTTTGTGGCGTGATTGCGCAGCGCAAAGCTGTCTCCCGAGCCACTGGCAACTACTGACAGCAAAGTTTTTTCGTCAAGCCCGCTGCGTCTGGCAATCGCCATGGCTTCAGCCAGCGCACAAACATTCTGAAACAGCATCATGTTGTTGAGAATCTTGACCATCTGACCATGACCCACAGGTCCACAGTGATTGATGTCGGTGCCCATGTGAGCCAGTAGCGGTTCAATGGTCTCAAACACCTGTTCTTCACTGCCCACCATGATGCTCAGCTCACCTTTGATCGCCGCCTCCCGTGTGCGGGCAACCGGCGCGTCGGCAAAGCCAATACGGCGAGCGGCGCAAAGCTTCGCGAGCTCGCGGGTTAACTCGACCGGCGAGGTGCTCATATCAATCACGATTGATCCGGGATTGAGTTTTTCGATTAGACCGACTGATCCGGCACAGACTTGCTCGACCGCATCGCCATCAGGAAGTGACAAAAAAACGATCTGCACCCGTGCGGCTAAAGCCGCAACCGAATCCATCGCAATCACACCTTGCGATGAGAGGCGAGCGAGTGGCGCCGGCGACCGGTCGTATGCAAGAACAGTCTGTCCGGATTTCGAAACGAGGTTCTGGCACATGGGCTCGCCCATTACACCCAGGCCGATAAAGCCCACTGTCGGGCCGGTTGATTCGCTACTCATGAGCTTGCCCCAAATTTGATTGGTCAGACCGACATCGTACAATCTTCACCAATCTGTTCGGAGTCCACCCCATGCGCGTACTGAATCGTTTGATCTTGTCACTGCTGCTTATCGGCAGCGCCTGTCTGATGTCTGGCTATGCGGTGGCCGGCGAAGCCAATGTCACTAAAGCGGTCGCCACCGAGCAGGGCAGCAATGCCTGGCGTTTCGATGTGACGATTCGCTCGAACGACAAGGGCTGGGACTACTACTGTGATCGATTTGAAATCGTCGCGCCCGATGGCACGGTACTGGGTACGCGCATCCTGGTTCACCCTCACGAAACCGAGCAGCCCTTCACCCGCTCGCTCCGTGGCGTAAGCATTCCTGCGTCTATTGAGACCGTGACGGTTCGTGCCTCAATGAAGCCCGACGGGGCAGGCGGCGATACTGTGCAGCTCAAGCTTCGCGACAAGTAAGCCGCTAGTTCAGTCCGCCAATGGTTGCAAGGCCTTCTGTCCGCCAGCGCAACATGCCACCGGCCAGATTGGCAACGGAGTCGAAGCCGGCTTTTTTCAGCGTCACACAAGCCTGGGCTGACCTAGCTCCCGAACGGCACACAGCGACAATTGGCTGATCCTGGTTGAGTTCATCCTGGCGCTCGCCAAGTTCGCCCAAGGGGATTAGCCGTGCGCCCTCAATATGGCCAAGCGGCCCGTTAAATTCTGCAGGCTCTCTAACATCAAGCAATTGCACCTGAGCCTGTATTTCCTCTAAGGATCGCGGCTGAATTTCCCAGAATCCTGCGAAGGTGAAAGTCAGTGGCGCCCAGTCAGGGTCGTGCTCGGCTGCCTTATGTTCAGATGGTTCGCCGCATTGCAGGTTGGCTGGCACCGCCACATCAATTTGCTTCGGATGCGGCAGATTCATGTTGTTCATGTAGCCAACGAAATCGGCTTCGCCAATGCCGCTGCCTAGCCTGGGGTTGTAGCGCCGCTCCTCGCCAACACTGGTCACGCTCAGTCCGCGGTAGTCGTGACCGGGGTAGAGCAGACAGGTGGGGGGTAAGGTGAATATCTGACCGTGGACTGAGTTGTAGAGTGTTCTGGCGCTGCCGCCTTGAAAGTCGGTCCGCCCGCAGCCGCGAATGAGTAATGCATCACCCGTAAAGGCCATCGATTCATTATCAAGAACAAAGGTTGTGCAGCCGTTCGTATGCCCCGGTGTTTCACGAGCTTGCAGGCTACGGCGCCCAAAGCTGACGGTGTCACCGTGCTTGAGTTCAACGTCCAAACCCGTGACGCCGCAAGCCAGCGAAGCCATCATTTGACTACTATGTCTTTGCTTGAGTAGCCATGCGCCAGTGACGTGGTCAGCATGCACGTGTGTTTCCAAAGTGGCGACGAGTGTCAGCCCCAGTTCGCTAATCAGCGCACTGTCTCGCCGGACTTGTTCAAACACCGGATCGATCAGAACGGCTTCATTGCTCTGTTCGTCGGCGAGCAAGTAGCTGTAGGTCGATGACTGTGGATCAAAGAGTTGGCGAAATAGCATCGTCGGCAGGTTTGAGTTTGGTGGTTATTTGAACGTCCTGGCTGTGCAGCGTGCGGTGTACCGGGCACTTGTCTGCGATGCCCAGCAGATATTGTCGCTGATCTTCCGATAGATCCCCGGTAAAGGAGACCTCTCGCTCTATGCGATCAATCTTTTCGGGAGTTTCTTCGCATCCGGAGCAATCAAATGCGTGCACTTTGTCATGTTGACAATCAACCGTGATCTCTTCGAGTGGCATTTGCTTTCGGTCAGCCACCATTCGAATGGTCATTGCCGTGCATGCGCCCAGCGCTGCCTGCAGGAGTTGGTATGGCGTGAACCCCAAGTTCGTGCCGCCAACTGATGCGGGTTCATCCGCAATCAAGGTGTGATCAGCCGTACTGATGGTGTTGGCAAAACGTCCGGTGCCTCGTTCGCGAGTACGGACCAGACCGCTCGGCACAGCTTCTTGGTCGGCGGTTTCGGCAGGCACGGCAGGCAGGTAGCGACTCGCCCATGCAGCCATGACTTGTGCGGCATAGCGAGCGTCATCTTCGCTGTTGAGAAGATGGTCGGCGCTGTCAAGAGAGACAAACGATTTTGGATGCTCAGCTGCAAGAAAGATACGGCGAGCGTTATCAACTCCAACGGTCTTATCGTCCGGTGCGTGCATCACCAGTAGCGCGCGGTTAAGGTCTTTAATGCGATTGTGTTGTGGTTGCCCGCTCAAATCATCAATGAACGACTTAGAGATTGTGAATGGCCGGCCAGCGATGCTCACCTGCGCTTTGCCCTGTTGCTCGATGAGGTCGAGGTCTTTCTCAAACTGGTGGCGAACATGCTCTGGGTCAAATGGTGCTCCGATGGTTGCGACTGCCACACACTCAGGCACTTGCGGCGCCGCGGCCAGCGTGGCAGCTCCCCCCAGTGAATGGCCAATCATCAGGGTAGGGGCCTGATGGTTATCACGCAGCCAGTCTGCGGCGCAAAGTAAGTCTTCAATATTGGAAGAGAAACTGGTGTTGCCGAAGTCTCCGCCGCTGCCGCCTAGACCGGTGAAGTCAAAGCGCAGCATCCCAAAGCCTTGTTCACTCAGTGCTTTGGCAATGTAGGCCGCGCCCTTGGTGTCTCGGGAACAAGTGAAGCAATGAGCAAAGAGCGCGAATCCACGCGGTGTCACGTCCGGCATGTCCAGACGAGCGGCGAGCTTTTCGCCTTGCTTATTGGTGAACTCAACTTTCTGAGGCGCAGTTTTGCCAGCTGGCTTTGTTGCCATGATCAGGTCTCCAGGCGGTGTTGCGGCGCGGCAGATCAGCGCGCCAGTGGGGCATTAACAGGATAACTCGGTCGCCAGGCAGCTCGAAACCTGACGATGGCACTTCAGGTGTGGGCGGCAGTTGCGGTTGGCTCGCCGACAGTCACTCGGTGCAGAAGTCGGCGGTGACCCTCGTAGCCGCCGGTCGCTTTGTGATTCAGGCTCCGATTATCCCAGATCGTGAGCATCCCTGGTGCCCAGCGATGTCGGTACAGAAACGCCTCTTGTTCCAGATGGTCAAAGAGCTCTTCAAGCAATTCGGTACTTTGGTCAGCGGTATAAGACTCGATACCGATAGTGTAGGCAGGGCTGATATACAAGACTGGCCTGCCGGTTTCCGGGTGCTCGCGAACCAAGGGATGAGTCTGGGTCGTTAGCGCAGAATCGCTGGCCAGTATGTTCATCGAGCGACCTTTGTCGGACTCGCCGTAGCGGCCGTTACGCGCATAACCCCGTCTAGCCGAGTGAACTGCACGCAACTGGCTTAGCTGCTGCTTAATACTGGCCGAGAGCGCATCGTAGGCGGCGGCGAGATTTGTAAAGAGGGTATCCCCGCCTATCGGTGGAATTTCAAGACCATAAAGCAGCGTGGCTGACGGTGGCGTAGCGAGAAAACTCCAGTCCGAGTGCCAGTTATCAGCAAAGATGCCCGCCTGCTCGTTGGGCTCACGCTTGACCTCAACCACGCGCGGGTGCTCGGCAAGTCCGGCGAGGTAGGGGTCGTCGCTGTCTGGACCGAGTTGGTTTGCGAATGCCACCAGAGTTTCCGGTGTCAGTGACTGATCGGGTAAGCCGATCACTTGATGGTCTAGCCATATCTGGCGCAACTTGCCCAAGTCAGGAGCAGGTAGCGGCGTTGACAAGTCAAGCCCATGAACGATGGCACCACAGCTTTGCCCGCTGGGCTCTACGCTTAAATGCATTGTTTGCATACCTCCAATACGGCCAGTCCATACTGCGCAAGTTTCTTTTCGCCCAACCCTGGCAGGGTGCCCAAAGCCTGTTCGTCTTCGGGGTTGCGCTCGGCGATGGCCAGCAAAGTTTTATCGTGAAAAATGACATAGGGCGGTAAGCCAGCGGTTTTTGCAGTGTCGCGCCGCCATTCGCGCAGTGCATCGAAGCGCCGCTCCTCAATGGAACCAGGCGCGGCTGTCTGCTTATCAACCGGGCTTGATTTCCGGCGTTTGGAGCGGCTGACCTGTTTGATCGATTCGCGCAGTCTTACTGTCCGTTTGCCCTGTAAGACGACTCGCGCCTCTTCGGTCAGGCGCAGTGCGCCAAATTGTTGGTGCTCGATCTGCACGAGGCCCGCGGCGATTGCTTGGCGCAGGTAGGCCCGCCATTGGTTCGCGGTGAAGTCTGCGCCAATACCAAAGACGCTCAGTTCGTGGTGATGAAATCGCTGAACCTTATCGCTTTCCTGGCCTCGCAACACATCAATGACGTGACCACTACCAAAGCGTTGCCCGGTTCGATAGATGGCAGATAACAGTTTTTGCAGGATTTCGGTCCCGTCAATGGTGGTCGGCGGCGACAGGCAGATGTCGCAATTGCCGCATTGCCAATCATCTGGCTGCTGCTCATCAAAGTAGCCCAGCAGGCGTGCTCGTCGGCACTGAACTGTTTCACATAAGCCCAGCATGGCGTCAAGCTTGGCGCCTGAAACGCGTTTGAATACTTCATCTGCATCGGAGTCATCGATAAGCCGTCTTTGTTGCACGACGTCCTGCAAACCGTAGACCATCCAGGCATTGGCGGGTTCGCCATCCCGACCCGCGCGGCCTGTCTCCTGGTAGTAACCCTCAATGCTCTTTGGTAGATCCAGGTGCGCCACGAAACGAACATTGGGTTTATCGATCCCCATGCCAAAGGCAATGGTCGCGACGATAATGCAGTCATCTTCTTCGAGAAATCGACGCTGGTGCTCTGAGCGCATGGGCGCCGCTAGACCTGCGTGATAGGGGAGCGCGTTGTAGCCATCTTTTTGGAGAGATTCGGCAGTTTCTTCCACTTTGCGTCTGCTCAGGCAATAGATCACGCCAGGACATTGCCCCTGTTCAGCTAGGAATGCCGCAAGTTGAGTCTTTGCATTGCCACGCTCAATGATCGAGTAGCGAATGTTTGGCCGATCAAAACTGGCCACAAACTCGCGGGCTTGCTGCAAACCAAGGCGTTCGCGGATTTCTCTGCGGGTGGTCGAATCAGCGGTTGCCGTCAGAGCGATGCACGGCACAGTTGGAAACCGTTCCCGAATTTGGGCAATCTGCGCGTACTCCGGACGAAAATCATGTCCCCACTGCGAGACGCAGTGAGCTTCGTCGATCGCGAGCCGTTGCAGTTGGCACTGATGAAGTAGCTCAATGCCGCGTTCGCTCAGCAGCCGCTCCGGGGCCATATAAAGCAGGTCGAGGTCGCCTGCTTTCGCGCGCATTTCAGTGTCGCGCGCTTCACTGGCAGACAGGGATGAATTCAGGAAGGCAGCCCGAACACCCATTGCTTTCAAAGCGCCTACCTGATCCTGCATCAAGGCGATTAGTGGCGACACAACAATTGTGATGCCGTCAGCCAGCAGTGCTGGTAATTGGTAGCAGAGCGATTTTCCGGCACCAGTCGGCATGAGCACCAGTGCGTCGCCGCCTTGGCTAACATGGGAAACGACATCGGCTTGCAGGCCGCGAAAGCTGCTGTAGCCCCAATAGCGCTTGAGCGCTTCAAGTGCGTCGCTTTGATCGAGAGCGCCGCTCTGGTTGAGCGCGTAACTCTGTTCGAGCGTTGTCATGTCTGAAGCGGCCACAACCAGGCAGCGCCACGTACCCCGGAGGAGTCACCATGTTTGTTCTTTACGAGGCGGGTGTCTATTCGGTCAGAAAACACATGAGGGGCCCAGACCTTGGGTATCTGATCGTACAACTCATCTACGTTGGACATTCCGCCACCGAGCACAATCACTTCAGGGTCGAGCACATTCATGATGCTTGCGAGCGATCGGGCTGCGCGATCAACATAAGCGCCAAAGCACGTTTTTGCCAGCGTCTCACCCTCATGCATGCGATCAATAATCTCCTGCGGTTTGAGGGCATCGCCGCCTGCCCGGACATACGAACGGGCAAAATTTGGGCCGGATAGCCACGATTCAATGCAGTTTGGTCTGCCGCAATAGCATCCCGGGCCAGGGCGTTCCTCATCCGTTGGCGAGGGGAGTGGGTTATGACCCCATTCGCCCGCAATACCGTTGATTCCCGCGACGATCTGACCGTTAACCACAACACCGCCGCCGCAACCCGTGCCGAAAATCACGCCGAATACGGAGGCCGCCCCGGCACCCGCTCCATCTGCGGCCTCTGATAGTGCAAAGCAGTTGGCATCATTGGCAATACGCACTTCTCTCTGGAGGGCGGCCTCCAGGTCTTGTTTGAGCGGGTGGCCGTTCAAGGCTGTCGAATTGGCGTTTCTGACCAAGCCGGTTGCTAGCGAGAGCGATCCGGGGATGCCAACGCCAACCGTGCCCTGTGTGCCCAGGCGCTCTTCGCTGCGCACGACGAGATTGGCAATCGCGTGAACCGTTGCCTGGTAGTCACCCGCAGGCGTGGGAGTTCGCTCGCGCAGAGCGACTTCGCCTGAGTCCGCCAGTGCGATGATTTCGACTTTTGTCCCACCCAGATCTATCCCAAATCTCATGTCTTGGTGTGCCTTTTGCAACGAACAAGAACCCAAGGATAACCGACGCTGCGCCAGCCCTTACAATCGAACGGCCGGTTAAGTCATCAAGCCGAATCTGATGCTTGGTCAGCCTTGGTTTGACCAGCCGGTGCCATGCTGGGATTGTTTTCCTCCTGTTTTTTGACTCCCCGTCGCGTGCCTGAGTGGGTGCGCATTGTTCACGAGATATCTCCATGCCGCTCGCGGTCACTTCCCAGCATTCCTCAGCCCATTCGTTGCTGGTCGATCGTCTGATCGACTCAAACAATCCACCGGCCTTGTTTCTGGATGTCGACGGCACCTTGATTGACATTGCGGCAACGCCCGATGCGGTTCATGTGCCTGATGCGTTGCCCGCTTTGATCGCCGGATTAGCCCATCACCTTGAGGGTGCAATCGCATTGGTGAGTGGTCGCACGATCGCGGAGCTGGACCAGTTATTTGCGCCGATTCGGCTCGCCTGCGCAGGCGGGCATGGTGCTCAACTCAGATTTGAGACCGACGGAGCGATTGCCGATACGCCATTGCGCCATGAGCTTGCCCCCGCTTTAGTCGAGGGTGTGGCGGAACTGGCTCGCCTAGATGACCGATTGCTGTTTGAAGACAAACAAACCAGCATTGCGTTGCACTACCGGGCGGCCCCAGACATGACAGACAAACTCCGGCGCCTGGTTGACGACCTAGTGGCGGCGACAACCGCACCAGGAGATGTTGCCCCCGATTTGATTGCTGGCAAGATGATCTACGAAATCAAAGCCGCCGGCTTTGATAAGGGCAAAGCCGTTTCCCAGTTTATTGACCGCGATGCCTTTTCGTCGCGCCCTCCCATCATGATCGGGGACGACACAACCGACGAGAAGGCTTTCGCGCAGGTGCGTGCACTTGGTGGGATTGCATTGGGCGTTGGCGATCGAGCGATGGACGTAGACGCGGTCTTTCAGCATCCGGCCGATGTTCGTCACGCATTGTCACAAGTGTTGGCCGTTGCGCTCAACCGAACCTTAAACTTTTGAATTGAGAAGAGCTTCAAATGACAGATCATCAGCCCTTAGATCTTGGCCTTATTGGCAATGGGCGAGTGGCAGCGCTCGTTAATCCGCTCGCAAGAATTGTCTGGTGGTGTTATCCGCGCTTCGATTCCAATCCTGTGTTTTCACGCTTACTTGCTGGTGAAGAAGAGAAGGGTTTCACCGATGTCGTACTAGACGGTATGACGGAGCATGTTTCAAATTACGAACGAAACAGTGCCATCATTTGTACTGAGCTTGATGATGGTGCCGGGAACCGCGTTCGCATTACTGATTTCGCGCCTCGCTTTAAGCTCTACGGGCGTATCTTCAGGCCCTCTCAGATTATCCGCATCATTGAACCTATTGCGGGTGTCCCACGGATCACGATCCGGGTCCGACCTACCTTTGACTACGGCGTATCGTCAAAAGTGTCGGCTGGCTCCAACCATATCCGTTACAAGCTGGGCGCCGCTTCGGTCCGCCTGACGACGGATGCTCCGTTGTCGTATGTACAGGATGAAACGCCCTTTGCGCTCATGCGGCCGTTGACCATGGTGTTTGGGCCGGATGAGTCGTTTAACGATGCGCCAGATGCCACTGCCCGGGACTTTCTCGAGCGCACGACAGATTACTGGCGCGACTGGGTCCGATCGCTTGCAGTGCCATTTGAGTGGCAGGGCGCAGTGATTCGGTCAGCCATCACGCTGAAGTTGTGTTCATTCGAAGAGACCGGGGCCATCGTGGCCGCGCACACAACATCAGTATCCGAGGCGCCTGACTCCGAACGTAACTGGGATTACCGCTACTGCTGGCTAAGAGATGCCTACTTCGTCGTACAAGCATTAAACCGTCTGGGCGCGACGCGCACGATGGAAGGCTATATTGACTACATTGCGACGGTTGCCGCTGGCGCAGTGGAAGACATTAAGCCTTTGTATGGTGTCGTACCAAATGCGCCGCTTGAAGAGCGTGTGGCGCCAGATCTGGGCGGCTATCTTGGTCAACGACCGGTGCGAGTGGGCAATCAGGCCGCAGAACAAAATCAACATGATGTTTACGGCTCAATTATCTTAGCGGTGATGCAGAGCTTTATGGACGAGAGGCTGCCGCAACCGGGCGATGAGGGTCTGTTTCGACGGTTGGAGCCGCTCGGCGAGCAGGCGGCCAAGCTCGCTTTCGAGCCCGATGCCGGGATCTGGGAGTATCGCGGTCGACGTCGCGTGCATACGCATTCGGCCCTGCTCTGCTGGGTCGCTTGCGATCGTCTTTCCCGAATAGCCTACGGTTTGTCGTTTGCCGCAGATGCAGATCGCTGGCGTGTGAAAGCTGATGACATTCGAAATCGAATTATGAAAGATTGCTGGAGTGAGAAACGCCAGGCGTTTACCGCAGCGATCGGAACAGAAGACCTTGACGCCAGTGTCTTGCTCATGCATGACCTGGGCATAATCGAAGCACAAGATCCCCGCTTTATCAGTACGGTTGAATGCATAGGGAGAGAACTCAACCGTAACGGCCATATGCTGCGCTATGCGGCGGCTGACGATTTTGGCGAACCTGAAACCGCGTTCTTGGTGATCAAATTCTGGTATCTCGATGCACTTGCTTCGATCGGGCGTCATGCAGAAGCGCGCGAACTCTTTGACTCGCTTCTGACATCTCGAAACCGATACGGCTTGCTCTCTGAAGACTTACATCCGGAAACTGGAGTACTCTGGGGCAACATTCCACAAACATACTCAATGGCTGGCATTGTGAACTCTGCAATGCGGCTTTCGAAGTCCTGGGAAGAAGGTATATGGCTAGGCTCGTCGTCATCTCAAACCGGGTAGCAATACCCGACGCCTCAGGCAAAACACCTCCGGGCGGGCTTGCTGTGGCGGTTGATGCTGCTATGCGCGAGCGGGAAGGTATCTGGTTTGGCTGGAGCGGGCAGGTTTCCGAAAACCCTCCGCCGCTCAGTCACAACATGGTGGGTAAGGTTGACTATGTCGTGACTGACTTAAGGCCAAACGATTTTCAGGAGTACTACAACGGGTTTGCCAACCGCTCTCTGTGGCCTCTGCTGCACTATCGCACCGACCTGGCTGAATACCAGAGCATTGACTACCAAGGCTATCGGCGCGTTAATGAGTTTTTCGCGGACCGCCTGGTTTCGATACTCGAAGACGACGACATTATTTGGGTGCATGACTATCATTTGATGCCGTTCGCCAGAGCGCTGCGTCAGCGCGGTGTTCGTAACCGGATTGGGTTCTTTCTGCACATTCCGTTACCGCCGCCCGATTTGCTCAAGACGCTACCGAAGCACCACTCGGTCATTGGCACCCTGGCTGACTATGATTTAGTTGGCTTTCAAACAGAGTCTGACGCCGCCAATTTTGCGCGCTACATCACCGGTGTAACAGGTGCCTCTACTCAAGACGGCCGTACCTACCGGCTTGGCGATCATTCGTTTCGGATTGGCGTGTTCCCGGTTGGCGTTGAGCCAGATCTGTTTCGTCAGGAAGCCGAGCGAGCGGCGGAATCTACATTCATAAGTGAGCTTGATGACAGCCTGAGAGACCGGTTGCTGGTCCTGGGCATTGATCGGCTGGACTACTCAAAAGGCATCATGCATCGGATAGAAGCGTTCGAACGATTCCTCGAACGTGTAACCGATTGGCGCGGCAAAGTCACCTACTTGCAAATTGCACCAAAAAGCCGGGAAGATATTCCGGAATACACTGAGATGTATGAGCAGGTGAATCGCGCGATCGGTGAGGTCAATGGTCGCTATGGCGATGTAGGCTGGGTGCCCGTTCGCTATGTGAATCGCAATTACCAGCGCACGGCAGTGGCCGGCATGTTGCGCCATGCTCGCGTGGGCTTGATTACCCCACTGAGAGACGGCATGAATCTTGTGGCCAAAGAATTCGTTGCGGCGCAGGAACCAGAGGATCCAGGCGTACTGGTGTTGTCTGAATTCGCCGGTGCAGCCGCAGAATTGCAGGCTGCCTTGTTGGTGAACCCGCATGATCGCGATGCTATGGCCGATGCGATTACACAGGCCTTGTACATGCCGCTTGATGAGCGCCAGGCGCGCTATCGTGAAATGTTCGCGACCCTCGAAGCAAACGACATTCGCTACTGGGCAAGATCATTTCTCGATGCGCTGACTCGGCCGGGCCGAGCAACTAACTGGCTGAGCAATTGGGGTGTGCCCGGCCGCTAGTGTTGACCGCTTGTGCTGCGCTATCGGTTACGTCTTTCGAACCGACTTGCGGGCTCTGATGTAATAAGCCTCTGTGTTTTGGCCTTGCATATAGGCCTGCACTGATACATCCAAATCTGTAATGAGACCGGCATCTACAAGCTTTTGCAGATCAACTTCTATCTCGCCTTCGTAAAAGTGAGCGCGCGCAGTCATAACCAGAGCGCCACCGGGTTTCAATACGCGCAGCATTTCATTTAGAAAGTGCTCCCGGAAGCCGGCGCAGTAAACGCCCACGCTGATCACGCCGTCGTAGGTTCTGCTGGCCACATGTGGCAATGGCTTGGAGTAGTCAGACAACTCTAAAGATCGGTAAGCGCCGGTTGCTTTCGCTTTCTCGAGCATCTCGGGAGAAAAGTCCGCGCCTTCCACGCGTCCATAACCAGATTGCTTCAGTCGTTGGCCAATCAGACCGGTACCGCAACCGGCATCATAGATAAGGCTGCTTTTTTCCGGCAGCAGATCCATGAGTGACTTAACGCAGATTTCAGGTGCAACATAACCGTAGCCTGTGATGTCTGCATCGTATCCGTCTGCCCAGTCGTCATAGACGGTTTTGACGACGTTGGGGTCTTTGGCGGTAGTGGCTTTGTTGATTCGGGCTTTGAGCCCTGCTTTTTCTTCACTTGAGTTTTTCATTGGGTAATCTTACACGGTGGGAAAAAGTGACCCAAACTCTGTGTTTTTCAACCCTTTTTGCTTTTCTTACGTGCGAAAAGCTGTTATCGAAGGATCAAAATCAAGTGTTCTCCCACAATTGGTGGCTAATTGATGTCAACCGAAAAACAAACCTTTGACGCTATGAATTCAGAAATTTCAGATCATGAAGCGCATCAGATCAACAAGAAAAACGCAATGGCGTTCTATGACCTGATGTTTAATCAATGCAAGCCACGCGAAGCAATCGAACAATTCGTTGGCGATATGTACATTCAACACAATCCGCATGTTGGTGATGGCAAGCAGGCTTTCATCGACTACTTTGAGTTGATGGCCAGGGATTACCCTGGTAAACGGGTAAGTTTCAAGCGTGCGATTGCTGAAGGTGATTTAGTTGTTTTGCATTGTCACCAGCAATGGCCCGATGAGCTCAGCTACGCGGGTATCGATATCTTTCGCTTCGATGCGAAAGGCAAAATCGTCGAACACTGGGACGTATTGCAGGAAGTCCCTAGCGAGTCGAAGAACAACAACGGATTGTTTTGATGCCAGTCAGTCTTGAAACTCAAATCCCAACCGAAACGGATTCCGCAACTGGATTACCGGTTGGTCCGCAAATGGCGAACCTTGAGCCGGCAAGGCAGCCTGTGCGCGAAGCGCTCGAAGGTCACTATTGTCGTCTTGAACCGATTGACCCTGAGAAGCACTGCGACGATCTTTTCGCAGCGTCCACACCTGAAGATGCTGTCGCTCGGTTTCTCTATCTATTTGAATATCCGCCGACATCACGCGAGCAATTGTTTGATTGGCTCACACAAGTGAGCGCTCTCGCAGACCCGCTCTTTTATGCTGTGGTTGATAAACACACCGGCCGCGTCGAAGGTCGGCAGGCTTTAATGAGAATCTCGCATGAGCACCAGGTGATTGAAATCGGAAATATTTACTGGGGTCCCGCGATTGCGGGTACGCGAGTCGCAACGGAGGCTAATTTCCTATTCGCCCGTCAGTGTTTCGATGTTTGGGGATACCGCCGCTACGAATGGAAGTGCAACGCACTCAATGCACCTTCGCGGCGCGCTGCCAAGCGCTTTGGATTTCAGTTCGAGGGCCTGTTCAGGCGCGCGATTATTGCCAAGGGCCGAACCCGCGACACCAGCTGGTACTCAATTATTGACGAAGACTGGCCCGCCTTAAGGGCCGCTTATGAACAGTGGCTTGAGCCGACTAATTTCGATTCTGACGGGGTTCAGAAGAGCCGTCTAAGTGAACTGACGAGCGCCATCGTGACGCGCCAGAAATAGGCACCACCGCTGTTGCAACGCGCCGGTCAGCGCATCGATCGGGCGGAAATGACGGCGCTTGTCCGAGATGACTGGTTGGTAATCGTCAGGCTGGGCCTCAGCAAGATCTGAGCATGAGATAAATGCTAAATAACTATCAACTTGTTGAATATAATTGATTTTACTTATTTCAGGCGCCTATGGACAATCCATGAAGTACCTCAAACCCAATCCGCCGGAGCCCGAAATGGAACTCACCCAAATTAGCGACCCACCCGCGACGATTACCGCTACCGGCGTGGCATCGTATGCGTGGCGAGCGCTTGGCCTGCTCTCTGTCGCGATTGGCATTATCAACGCCTTTATCCCGCTGTTGCCGACCACGGTTTTTCTCATTGTGGGCGTCTGGGCGTTTGGTAAAGGCGCCCCTGAGTGGCGGGATCGCCTGCTGCGTCACCCACGCTATGGCGCGCCACTCAGGCAATGGCAAGATGGCGGGAGAATTTCGCACCGCAGTAAAAAGGTGGCAATCCTTAGTATGGCTGCAAGTGTTGCGCTGACGGCGCTTTTATTGGGCCTGACGATCGTTTCCGTCTCTGTCGGATTCGGCTTGGCGTTGATGGCGATATGGCTTTGGCGCCGCCCAGAACCCCGTTGAGCGCGACGGTACCGCGTGCAAACCAAAAGAATCGCCGGTGAGCGTCGATCGACGCCCGGTCGAGTTTCCTGTCAACGCCCGAAATGTCGTGTAGTTCCCTGCTTAACTTTTTTTGCAGGTGACCGAAGACAAGTCATGTGTCGCCGAAAGTCGTCGTCTTTTCTAATTTTTCTTCGGGCTAAAACTCATGACCCTTCAAAAAAAACTGCTGCTGGCCTTTGGATGTTTGTTCGTAATGGTTGTTGTGACTTCAATGCTGTCGCTTCGATCGTTGAGCGTTGGACACGATACTTTCAGGGGGTTTGTTCAGAAGGAGACTCATCGTAAAGATCTGGCTAACGAAATGCTCGAAGCGGTTGAGGCACGCGCGATTGCTGCGCGAAATCTCGTTCTGGTCACGACTACGCAAGACTTAAGGCTCGAGGAAGACGCAGTTAAAGAGGCCCATCAAAAGGTCGTTGATGATCTGGCAGAGCTCTCTGGGGCTGTTTCAGCCTTAGCCTCCTCCAGTGCTGAAGAGAAGGCCTTAGTGAGCGAAATCAAACGAGTCGAGGCTTTGTATGGCCCCGTTGCATTGGACATCGTTGGCCTCGCCTTGAAAGGCGACAAGGCTGCGGCTATTGCGAAGATGAATACTGAATGTCGGCCCTTGCTTAGGGAGTTACTCAAAGCGGGCCATGACTATTTGCAGTACATGGCTGCTACCGGTAAAAAGAGAGTCGAGGCTGCCGATAACGATTATTCAGGAAACCGAATGATGCTGATCGTTGCCAGCGTGCTTGCGGCTGGTATTGCAGTTCTACTCACCTGGTTTCTTTCGCGGGATGTGCTTCGCTCGCTTGGTGCTGATCCTCTTGAGCTCAATGCTGCTGCGTCAAAAGTAGCAGGTGGAGACTTACGGCAGCATAACGGTCTGGAGCGTGCACCTGCTAACAGCGTGATGGCTAGCCTCGGTGAGATGCAGCAACAATTAGCCAGCCTTGTTGGCAAGGTTCGAGAAGCATCAGACTCTATTGCGATGGGGTCGTCCAATATTGCGGCCGGCAACCTGGATCTGTCGCGCCGCACCGAGAATCAGGCTGCTTCACTGCAGGAAACGGCCTCGGCAATGGAAGAGATCAGCTCCACGGTTCGCAGCAATGCCGATACGGCACGGCAGGCGACTCAACTGGCCGGTTCTGCGAGCGAAGCGGCGGACCGAGGCGGTAAGGTGGTGGGCGAAGTCGTGTCAACCATGGGCGAGATCAAATCCAGCTCCGGCCAGATCTCCGACATCATCGGCGTGATCGACGGCATTGCCTTTCAGACCAATATTCTGGCACTGAACGCGGCGGTAGAAGCGGCGCGTGCGGGCGAACAGGGCCGAGGCTTTGCGGTTGTGGCGACCGAGGTGAGGGCGCTGGCTTCACGCAGTATCGAGGCAGCCCGTCAGATTAAAGAGCTGATTGAAGTGAGCGTGAGCAAAGTAGAGGCTGGTGCTGCACTTGTCACAAATGCGGGCTCTATGATGGAAGATATCGTGGCCCAGTCGAGAAGTGTGTCGGGTCTAATCAGTGAAATCAGTACCGCCACTACTGAGCAGACCTCTGGTATCGAGCAGGTCAGTGGGTCGATCTCAAATCTGGATCAGGTGACGCAGCAAAATGCCGCGCTGGTTGAAGAGAGCGCCGCTGCTGCAGAGACGCTCAGTCACGATTCAACCCGTTTGGCTGAAATGGTTGGCGTCTTCAAGTTGAATCAAGAATCCACCTAGCCAGTTTCATCAAACCGCTATTTCAGCAAGGCTGTCTCAGCTACCAACCCGGGACCAAAAGCCAGCATGACTAACGGCTGGCCCGGGTTTTTTTCGAGTAGTGCCTTGGTAATGAATAGCACGGTTGGAGACGACAGGTTGCCAATGGTCTGAAGCGTCTGGGTAGACACTGCCAGCGCGTCAGCTTCGAGCTTGAGGGCGGTTGACACGGCTTTCAGAATTCGTTGGCCGCCAGGATGTACAGCCCAGCTCTTGATGTCGTCCTGGGTCATACTGTTTTCGTCGAGCCAGTGATGCAGCCAGGGCTTAAGTTCTGCTTTGATACGGCTGGGCACTTTGGCGGAGAGCGAAATTTCGAACGAGTTGTCACCCAGGCGCCAGGTCATGTCCTCTTCTGTACCTGGGAGCAGGCACGAGCCAAATCCGGCAAGGCTCGTCAGGCCTTTGGTCGGGTCATCGCTGGCAGCAACGACTGCCGCTGCCGATCCGTCTGCGAACAGGGCATTGGCAACAATTTGCTCCCGGTCATTGCCATAGTGCGAATGCAGACTGCAAATCTCAACCGCGCAAACCATGATGACTGCCTTGGGGTCGGCGCTGGCGAGGGCCGCAGCAATTCGCAAGCCGTTAACCGCGCCATGGCAGCCCATAAAGCCAACATGGGTGCGCTGCACCGTCTGGGGTAGATCAAGGGCTTTAATTAGCGCGAGGTCAATCCCGGGCATTGCAAAGCCCGTGCACGAAACCGTCACCAGGTGGGTGATGCTGGCGGCTTTGACATCGGACTCGGTCAGGGCCTGCCGACTGGATTGAATGGCAAGCTTGGGCGCATGTTCTGCATACAAGACCATTCTCTGGGCCATACCGGGGCCTTTGTCGTCTGGCGACTGGCTCTTTGTGAACAACGTTTGCACCAACTCCCCGTCGACCCGGTCAAACAACACACTGCGGCGCTCGTCAACGCCACTCATTCGGTAGAGTTTTGGCAGCAGGCGGCGCGTTTCTTCAAATTCATCACACAAGAAGAGCTCGCCATAAATGGCTGATTCATCTTGCGAAACGGTGGTTTCGGGCAACGCAGTGCCAATGCCAAGGAGTTTCGGAGTCACGTTGGGATATCCACAGTTTTTTATGTTCAAGCAGGATGAACGCGTATTGTGCACTGCGAAGCCCATGACCGGGAGGCCGGGCAGCCAACGCTGTCCTGCACCGGCAGCATAATAGAGAACAGGCTGCGTGTTTTGGCCGGCGTGCGGCGCTAACAACGTTCTCCTGCTTTACCCCGACTTCGGAGCGCCTGCCTGAGTCTCGATCTGCCCCGACAAACCAGGCAATCTCAATGAATCACTTTGGTTTGCTCGCTGACGTTGTTCTCCTCCTCCATTTTGGGGTGGTGCTCTTTATTGTGGGCGGATTGTTCCTTATTTGGTGGGGACGCGCGCGAGGGTGGGGCTGGTCAGACACCTGGCGATTTCGCCTATTGCATCTCGCTGCCATTCTGGTCGTGGTGGCAGAGGCCTGGCTCGGGATTGATTGTCCGCTAACCGTGTTTGAGAATTGGTTGCGTCGGCAGGCCGGCGAGTCTGCTTACGACGGTGACTTTATTCAAAACGCGGTTAGTTCGGTATTGTTTTATGACTTTGAGCCCTGGGTGTTTACGCTTGCCTATACTTTGTTCGCCGCGGTCGTCATTGGCACGTGGTGGAGGTGTCCGCCTTCAAAGCCTTAAACCATCAAGAGCTCAACTCCTATGAATTCGATTGAACAACTCCTTGCAGCTGCCAAACACAACCCCGAGACGGTCGGGTTTGCCGATGTCATGGCTGTCATTGATCAGGCTTATCACTACACACCGTGCGCGTTTCGCAATGGCACGGTTACCAGTGAGGCCGGCCAGAATGAAGGGAGCTGCAAAATACTGGCGTTTGCAAAGTTGCATCAACTCGGTGAGCCTGAGACGCTGACCTTGTTTGGTGACTACTATCGCCAGGATGTGTTGGCCCATCCAGATGGCAACGATCACGCCAATATTCGGCAGTTCATGAAAACCGGATGGAACGGGGTTTCTTTCGACAGTAGCGTACTACAACCTAAGACTACAGCCTAAAGCGATGGCTTAAATCATCAGCCTGATTCGCAAAGCCATCAGACTCTCTGATGGCACATTGGGTTTGGCCGAGTCCCGATGCGAAAGACTTGCGTGAGCACTCGCGAAATGACGAGCTAATGGTCTAGCGAACTAGCGGAAAGAACGCCGCCATAAACCATCCAAAGGTCAACGCCAATGCGATGCCAGCAATCAACGGGTGACCGGTTTGACGATAGCACCAACGGCTCATAAGGCCATAGGCAATGAACAGCACCAGGATAGCCGGCACGATCAGCGCGAGAAAGAACAGGCGCGATGGATTCAAAGCAAGCGCAATCACGAGCGAAACCAAAAAGCAGATTTTTAGTACCAGGTAGGCGCCACGGGCCGCATGCCGGTGGCGGCTCGCCCATTCGTCTGCGATGAAATAAACCAGCGTGCCTGCACACATGACCGGCACAAGCGGCAGACGTGAGAGGTCCGGCAGCAAATTGAAGATATACCGGTCGACTGCAACTCCCACCACCACCAGCGTGTATGTAACGGCAACAGTGGTGGCGATGACAAACGCCAGACGACGGCCCTGTGCAATACGCGGATACGATATCTTGAGTAATCGCAGGCTGAGAATGGTCAGCAAGCCGTACAAGCCAAAATGCAGCACAAGATAGTCACCCAGCAGCAGCGGCAAATACTGGGTGGGGAGTTGCCAGAGGATTAATGGTGTGAGCACCATCGGGATCAGAGCGAGCGGCGCGTAACCGCGCCATTGCCACCATTTCCGCCGTGTTGGGGTGCCTTCAGCGTGCGGCGTCGCAACCGTTGGCAGCAGCATGCTCGCACCCGCTCGCGACAATGCGAGCAGGCCGACCAGTAACAGGCCCAGCGCGAGGCCGCGAGCATCGACAAAAGGGTTATCGGCCTTTGGCTGGTCGAAGGCCTGATTCAGCCAGTTGAGTGCCTCGGTTTGAGTGGCTTGGCTATACAACACGCTGATGTGCTCAACGCCGGGTGCAATAGCGGCACGCCGTGCGGTGCCATCTTCGAATTCGCCATAAGTTTGCGCGAAAGAGATGTCAGCGCCGGCCGATTGGCTGACGATTCGCAGAGCCTCTGTCGCCATCAGGCCTGGCTCCAGACCACCGGCAATTGCAAGTAGGTTTGGTGGGCTGTTTGCCTTTGACTGCTCGGTAATGCTGGGCGCAAACATTGACACCCCAATAGTTGCGACGACGCGCGGAGATTCTTGGGCGTGGCGCACGATAATGTCCGACGCCATCGAATGCCCCAGGACGGCATAGGCCGCCCGGTCGCCCGCCAGTTCAGTGGCATAGCGGTCCATCTCCTGCATGTTGGCCAGCAAGGTTTTCAAGCTGGCATCCTGGTCGCTTAGACCGCCCCGCATTGGCTGGGGGTGTCGCCCGTGCCCAGGAAAGTCAAACGTAATCGCGGTGTAGCCATTGTGCGCAAGCGTCTGGGCAAACGGTTGCATTAATTGCTGCGAACCCGAGAAGCCGTGGGCGATTAGAACAACGGGGGTGCCAGCATCTTTCGTTGTGTCTTTCGGGCTGAACACGGTCACCGGTGTCGCGCCTACCCGCTTCGATTCAATGTCAATGCCCCCACGGGCCTGTTCAAGCGATGTGATCGCAAAGATCAGCATCGCCGCTGCCCCTATGCCGATGACGGCATTGACTAGCTGAGGTTTGTGCAAAATATCGCGGTAATTGAGCTGGAAGAATGGGGAAGCTAGATGGCTCCCAGCGCGCGCAAGACCCGCTCGGGCGTCATCGGTTGCTCAGACAGCTTCGCATCCAATGGCTTGAGTGCATCGTTGATCGCATTCATGAGCGCGGCAGGCGCACCGCCCGTGCCTGCTTCGCCAGCGCCTTTGGCGCCCAACAAAGAGGTCCGGCTGGGCGTTTCAATATGCTCAACGACGATGTCCGGCATTTCTGCTGCCATCGGCACGAGATAGTCAGCCATTGAAGCGTTGGTGAGTTGCCCGTCGTCAGAATAAAGACATTCTTCGTACAATGCGCCGCCAATGCCTTGCACGACGCCACCTCGAATCTGCTCGTCGACCAGTTTGGGGTTGATCACAGTGCCGCAGTCTTCAACAACCCAATGCCCCAGCATTTTGACCAGACCAGTTTCGATATCGACTTCAACATAAGACGCCATGGCGCCGTTCGTAAATACGAAGGGAAAGCCCTCGACGCGATAGTGCCGAGTCGCCATCAGTTCCGGCTTGCTGCCAGCCGGCAGCAGGTGGCCCTTAAAGTAAACCGTTTCGCCAATTTCTCGCAGGCTGATTTGTCGGTCGGTCCCTTTGATTCTGGCGTGACCATCGTCAAGTTCAAGGTCGTCTACGCCCGCCTCGAGCAGACCGGCAGCCACCTCAAGAATCTGCTCGCGTAAGGCCATGCTCGCCTGCAGCATGGCTTCCCCGCCAATACCGGCGCCACGCGACGCCCAGGTGCCTCCACCATAGGGTGTGTGTTGGGTATCACCCGTGATGACTTGAATACTCGCCAGCGGCACCTTCAAGGTGTCGGCTGCGATTTGCGCGAGGATGGTCTCAGTGCCTTGACCTTGCTCAGTAATGCTTGAAGACACAAAGACCGCGCCATTGGCATCCAGGCGAACGCTCGCACCATCTTGCGCCGAAATGGGCGCGCCGCCCGCGCCGTAAAACAGCGGGCTTGGATTGGTCACCTCAACGACACTCGCAAGACCAATGCCCCGATACACTCCGCGTGCCCGGGCCGCCATACAGTCGGCTTTGAGTTGCGCGTAATTCATGACCTCAAGCAGTTTTGCCAGGCTGGCCTGATGCGAAAGATCGGCAAATTTCATACCGGTGGGCGACGTGCAAGGATAGGCATCATCGGCAATCAGATTACGCTCCCGTACAACAGCCGGGTCAAGCCCGAGCGCATTGGCGGCATCATCCATGAGTCCTTCCATGACGGCCATCGCAATCGGGTGGCCGACAGCGCGGTACTGACACATCACGTTTTTGTTTTGAAAAACCACGCGAACACGACCATAGTAAGCTGGTATGCGGTACGGCGCCCCGGTGAGATTCAAAACCTGATTGGCTTCAATGGCAGAGGAGCGTGGATAAACGCTGTAGGGGCCAACACCCGTGAGGTCGTCCATGCTTAGCGCGCAGATCTGACCGTTCTGATTGACCGCCAGCTTGGCCTTAACAATGTGATCACGTGCATGAATATCACTTTGGAAACTCTCGAGACGATCGGCGACGAACTTAACCGGTCTGCCGAGAAGTCGGGACGCTGCGACGGCGGCCATTTCATCGCCGTAGGTGTGAATCTTGATGCCAAAAGAGCCGCCGACATCCTCAGCTACCACACGCACCTTATGCTCAGGCAGGTTGAGATGACGTGCCAGTACGGACTGCATCATGTGGGGCGCCTGGCCAGAATAGTGAAAGGTCAGCGCGTCGCTCGCCGTGTCAAAGTCAGCAATGCATGACCGCGCTTCCAGGCATACCCCGGTGTGTCGCGTAAAGCGAAACTCGCGTTCTACCGTGTGTAGTGAATCGTCAGCAAACACACTCGCAGGCTCACCCACGTCAATGGTTTTTTCCCAGCACAGATTGTTTTCAAACTCTGGATGGATGATCGGCGTCTGCGGATCAAGCGCGGTTTCCATATCGCAGGCGGCCGGCAAGACTTCATAGTCAATCTCCACGAGGGTGGCTGCGTCTTCTGCGAGTGCGCGGCTGCTGGCGATCACGATAACGACTGGTTCGCCCTGCCAGCGAACAGTATCGGTGGCCATGGCTGGCTGAGGGGCCGAGCGCATGCCTGTCAGGTGAGTGAGTACGCCGACCCAGGGACTCACCTCAGCGACTATTTCGTGACCGGTGTAGACAGCTAGAACGCCGGGCATTGCCCGTGCCTGGGATACGCCAATCGACTGAATCTTCGCGTGGGCATGGGGAGAGCGAACGAATGCTGCATGCACCATGCGCTTGAGGCTTTTGTCATCAACATAGCGGCCCTGGCCGGTGAGTAGACGCCATGCGTTGGTTCGCTTGACAGATTGCCCGATGCCTTCAGCGTGTGACCTCATGCGGCCGCTCCGCTCGAATTGGTAATCACTTCTTCAATCGCATCCACAATCGCTTGGTAACCGGTGCACCGACAGTAGTTGCCCGAAATGTGCTCGCGTATGTCTTCCCGCGAGGGTTGATTGGTCTGCCGAGTAAGTTCAAGCGCCGTTAACAGCATGCCGGGGGTGCAAAACCCACACTGCAAAGCATTGTGTTTCCAAAAGGCCTGCTGCAGTTTTGCCAGGCTGCCATCACTGGTGAGACCTTCAATGGTCTTTACCTCGGCGCCATCGGCCTGGGCTGCAAGCATTAGGCAGCCGCGAACAATTTGACCATCAACCTGGACAGTGCAGGCGCCGCAAACGCCATGCTCGCAACCGACATGGGAACCGGTCAGTTCCTGCTCTTGCCTGATGTAATCGATAAGGTTTTGGCGTGGCGCTACGTGGGCTTCGACTTGCTCGCCATTGAGCGTGAAAGAGATTGGCAGAGAATTCATACGGTTGGCCTTTGACATGCAGACAAAGCGGCGCGTTTCAGCAATACGCCGGCCAGATGTTTTTTCATGGCTTCTGAAGCATGAACGTCGCCGAAAATGCTGACCCCGTCGGTTGCAATGCTCTGCCATTTCGTTTGGGAATTTTGGTCAGTGTCCGGACTAGCCAAGGCTGTCTCAGCGGCTGAAGACCGGACCGGGCGATCGCTGATACCAAACCAGGCGACTCTTGGCATATTGCCCGACACCTGGCAGATAGCCAGGCCGGCCATCGCATAGTCGCCTTGTCGCCGAGTGATCTCTTCAAAGTAATGCCAACTGCCAGAGCCTGAGTGCTTCGGGAACTCAATCGCGCGAATGAGTTCACCTTCTTCAAGCGCTGTTTCGTACAGACCCAGAAAAAAATCGTCGGCCAGAATGCGTCGCTCGCCGTGTTTGCCAAGCGTGACGACCGTCGCCCCGCAGGCGAGCGCACACGCCGGGAGTTCAGCTGCCGGGTCGGCGAGCGCAACGCTGCCGCCAATGGTGCCGCGGTTGCGAATGGCGGGGTGGGCGACCTGCACAATTGCTTGCGATACCAATGGCAAGTGAGATTTGATAAGTGCGCTTTCGAGTATCTGACGGTGCCGAACCAGCGCGCCAATGCGAATCACGCCGTCGAGTTCTTCAATCTGGTCCCAGTTGGGCAGGTGGTTGATGTCAACCAAAACGGTTGGTTCGCTTAAGCGAAAGTTCAAAGCCGCAATCAGGCTTTGTCCCCCGGCCAGAATGCGCACATCGGCGTCGGCCTGCTCGAAAGCGGCGAGTGCCTGCTCGGGGGTGTGCGCCCGTACATAGTCAAATGCCGGCAACTTCACGCATGATCTCCTTCAATAGTTTTACAAACTATACTCTGAGCCAACCTACTGGTGTTAACAGGCCTTAAAACAAAGGAGACCCCCAATGGCGATTCGCCCCAAGACCGTTGTTGATATGAAGATGCAGGCCAAGGCAGTCAGCCATGCCCGGACCGATGTCTCTGTGCGTGATGTCTCCAGCATCATTGATGAGCCCGAAGCCAGAGGCGGTACCAATCAGGGCCTAACACCCACCGAGACCATGATTGCTTCACTGGTCGGTTGTACCAATGTCATTACCCAGCGCATTGCTCATCACAAAGGCGTCAATATCGGCTCAATGAATGTGGACGCCCATGCCAAGTTCGATCGGCGCGGCGTGTCGCTTGAGCAGGAAATCGACGTGCCGTTTCCTGAGGTGACATTGACGATCGATATTCAATCGGATGCCAGTTCCGAGCAGCTTGAAGAAATCAAGCGCGACCTTCAAAAGTTTTGTCCCATCGCCAAAGTCATTCGAGGCGCTGGCACTCAAATTCACGAGCAGTGGAACCCTTCTGCCTTAACCTAAGGGCGCATGCGGTCAGGTCGGCGTCAGTTGACCGAAGCTGCCTTGTCGGTACACCAGTGCTGGCAGATCGCTACTGGCCACGCGATGCACCTGACCCAGCATGATTTCATGATCGCCACCGGGAATCCGTTGCACGGTTTTGCATTCAAAGCTTGCCACGCTGCCGCTCAAGACGGGCACGCCGTTCAGTCCAGGTGTCCAGTCAACGCCATGAAAGCGATCGTCCATCTTGCTCGCAAACCGCTGGCACAGGGCGAGTTGATCGGCCGACAACACATTCACTGCGAACGTGTTGTTCTCATTAAAAACGGACAAGCTGTCGGAAGTGCGCGATAAGCTCCATAAAACCAGTGCGGGCTCAAGCGAAACCGAATTGAATGAATTGACCGTTAGCCCCACCGGGTGGCCGTCGCTGTTGAGGGTCGTCACCACGGTGACGCCGGTTGCATAGCAACCCATCGCCGTGCGAAAAGCCTTTGTGTCTATTGGGGCATCTTGTCGCGCATCTACGGCCATATCCATTAGCGCTCCAGTGCCAGAAAGGGCGTGATCGCCTCGTTAAACGCGGCTGGCTTGTCAACATTGGCAATATGCGCAGCCCCTTCGATTTGAATATAGCTGGCGCCCGGTGTGGCATCTGCCATGGCTTGCATCACATCTGGCATGGCCCCGGCGTCGATCTCCCCGCCAACGTACAACATCGGAATCGTGACCTTGGGCAGATCTTTGAGGTAGTCGAGTTGCTTGAGTGCCATCGCGCAACCGATGTAGCCGTCCGGCGCCGTATTGGTAACCATGTCGCCAAGCCAGCGTGTGCGCTCAGGGTTTGAGTCGTGAAACGACGGGCTGAGCCAGCGTTCCAGTGTTGGCGTAACCAGCGCGGCCATTCCTTTCTCGCGAATGAACGCCGACCGGTCATCCCAGCTTTGCTTAAAGCCCTCAGGTGCATCTGCCCGCGCATCACAAACGACAATGCCCGAAAACCGATCGGGGTGCAGCAGCGCCAGACCCATGCCGGTCATGCCGCCCATTGATAAGCCCATAAACGCAGCTTTCTCAATGTTATGTGCGTCCATGAGACCAATCACGTCTGCCACCAGATGAGCGAGTTGATAGTCGCCGGCGGGAACGTCACTGCCGCCGTGGCCGCGCGTGTCATAGCGAAGCACGCGATACGTCTGACTCAAGGCTTCAATCTGGTCGTCCCACATTGAAAGGTTTGAGCCAAGCGAGTTGGACAAGACAATCCATGGCTTGTTGTGACCGTCATCGCCATCGATGACCGTATTCAAGCCAACCCCATTTACCTGAACTTTCGTCATATCAAGCAGCCTTTTGAGCGGCAGTTTGACCTGCTGTCTCGGTAGCGATCGCGGCGTTCACTCGCGGCAGAACCTGCTCGGCTGCCAGAATCATCGAACGTTTTCCGAGTTCCGGGTCGGCCCAGTCTTTGCCGGCATAGAGCAGCGTGCCAAAGTCACCGACCGTTTCGCGGAACGCGAGCAAATCGTCGGCAACTTTGTCCGGTGTGCCCCAGATGATGAGTTCATCGCACACATCATCGAGCGTCACGGCATCATCGGGCATGTCGCGATCTTGCTTGAACAATTCAACTCGGTTGTGGCGCCGCATTTTGGTGAGCAGTTGGTTGTAGTAAAACCGATAGGGACTGTCGGGTCCTTTGGCATAGGCTTCGGCTTTCTTAAGGTCGTCGCAGACAAACACACTCTTGGCCACTCTCCAATTGGCGGCAAGCGCGGGTCGTCCCACCCGTTCGCAACCTTCGACATATTTTGGCCAGTGGCTTGCCACCCATTTAGGCATCAGAAAGTTGGCAGAAATCGGTTCCCAGCCACGCGCCGCGGCCTCGGTGACGCCTTTTGAGAATGGCGCTACCGCGGTAACCACAATTGGGGGATGCGGTCGCTGCAGCGGTTTGGGCATGATGCCCTGGCCAATATCTGTCAGGCTGGTTCGCTCGGTGGTGATGTTCCAGTACTTGCCTTTGAGTTCGTAGGGTGAATCACTCGCCCAGATTTTCAGCACCATGTCGATGGCTTCGAGGAACATCTCATTGCGGTTTGCATCGAGATTGCCAAAAGCCTCCGCGTCGGATGCAAGCCCGCCTGGGCTGATGCCAAACAGAAACCGGCCATCAAGCAGATGATCAAGCATCGCCACTTGCGCGGCGACCGCAGCCGGGTGGCTGTTCGGCATATTGACGGTGCCCGTGCCCAGCTTCATCTGCTTCACGGCGCTCGCCAGCGAGGCAATGAACATCGTGCAAGACGTGATGTTTTCGGCAGAGTCAGTCACATGCTCACCAACATAGGCTTCCGTGAAGCCCAACTCGTCAGCAAGTAAAAAGGCCTCCCGATCCTCACGTAAAGATGTGCGCCAGTCTTTTCCGACCGGGTGAATAGGCATGGTGAAGAATCCGAGATCCATAACGACTGCTCCTGCTGTTCTGGCCAATCAATCGAAGCCGGAGTGTAGGGGGCTATGTAAGACAAGAAAAATGATAAAAAATAAGGTTTGGTATTAGATTTTATAATGATCAAGAGCCCAAGGTGCTGGATAGTCCGCATGCCCGCAATACGGGGGTTTCGGGTCGTTGGAGGTTGGTTTGTCCCATAGCTTGAAGCAAATTCGTGCCCTGGTGGCCGTTGGTGAGGAGGGGTCTTTTACCGCCGCTGCCCGCCGCGAGAACGCCACTCAGTCTGGCATTTCACAGCATGTGGCTACCCTAGAAGCTTCATTGGGCGTGGCCCTGGTTGAGCGATCGCGCGAGGGCGTAACGCTGACGCGCGCCGGACAGCGTTTCTATCAGCATTGCACCGAGGCGCTCAGGGCGCTCGAATCGGGCTCGCAGGCAGTCGCAGAGTTATCTGAGGAGGTGGCAGGTGAAGTTCATGTTGGGTTAATGCCCGCCTTCACCCGCGCTGCTCTGGCGCCGGCTCTCGATTCTTATGCGGCCCGCTATCCGAATGTATCGGTCCGGGTGACCGAGGCTTACAGTGGCGCGCTGACCGATATGGTGCGCGCCGGTGAGATCGACTGCGCTCTGGTGCCTGCCGCAGCGCCGGCTGTTGGACTACGGGTTGAATTGTTGTCGCGCGACCGTGAATTGCTCGTCAGCTCACCGACCTTTGGTCTGAGAGCGCTCGAACCGGTGACGCTCAATGAACTTGATCCGATCAAATTGATCGTGCCAGGTGTGGGGAATGTTCGGCGCCGCAATCTGGAGGCGTACCTTGAAACGCATAGTGTGAAGGTCAGCCGCCGGCTTGAAATGGATGCCATGCTCGGCACGCTGGAGATGGTCGCCCGCACCGACTGGGTCACGATATTGCCGGGGTTGATATGCATCGCCGACCGGGATTGCTCAGTTAGGTGTCTGAACCCCCTGACGAGGCCGGCGCTATTTGCCGAATATGTTTTGCTGCAACCCGCGCGTAGTCCACTGAGTCAACCAGCCGCGCTTTTTGTTCAGGCGATCCGGGAAGAGGTGGAACGCATTGGCACGCAATGGGACAAGCTGCTTGACGCGGCGCGAGCATAGTGCCCGCACCGCCGCCGTCATCAATCAGGCCCTAAAACGCGACAGAAGGCAGCCAGGTGGCCAACCAGGGCATCGCCACAACGGCGAGCGCTGTGATGAGAATCATGATCCAGTAAGGCACGGCACCTTTGAAAATCATGCCGAGCGTGACAGCCGGATCAGGCGTTGCCGCCTTGACTGTGTAAACCAAAATTCCGAAGGGGGGTGTGAGCAGGCCTGCTTCAATCACAAGAATGCCAAACACCGCGAAGGCCATCGGATCTATGCCAACGGCCATCGCGACCGGTGCAAAAATGGGCACGGTGAGCAGAATGATCGAAACTGAGTCAATCAACATACCAAGCAGCAGCCAAATCACCAGCATGGCGAGAATCACCATTGGTGCGCCCACACCAAGCGTTTGAAAAAACTCGCTAATGACATTCACCGTACCGCCAAGCGCTAAAAGCCTCGAATACATCGATGCGGTAATGAGCAAGAACATGATGGGGGCGGTCGTTTTGCCGGCGTTATAGATCGCCTCCATGATTTCCCGCCCGCGCATGCCTTTGACAACGCCGAGTACGAGTGCGCCGACAGCGCCAAAGCCCGCTGCCTCCGTGGGCGTAAACAAACCACCCCAGATGCCGCCAATAACCAAGGCAATCAACGCGGCGATGCCAACGCCACCAACCAGCTCTGAGCGGCTGGAGGTTAGATCCTTACTGTCCTCCACTGGCATGGCCGGCGCAATTTCCGGATGGCGTTTTGCCCAAATCGTGCAGTAGAGCGCGAACAAGCCAGCCAGCAGGATGCCGGGTAATACACCAGCCAAAAAGAGTGCGCCGACAGACATCTCCGTCAGGATTGCCCAAACGATCAGCAGCACGCTCGGCGGAATGAGCATGCCAAGACATGCGCTGCCGGCCACGGCGCCAAGCGCATATTCACGCTTGTAGCCTGAACGGATCATCTCCGGGTAGGCCACCCGTGAAAACGCAGCTGCTGATGCAATGCTGACCCCAGTTACTGCGGCAAAAACGGCATTACCGGCTACGGTTGCCACGGCCAGTCTGCCGGGTAGTCGTTTAAGTGCTTTATCGCAGAGCCGGTATAAATCAGTTGCTGCGCCGGACTTGCCGACGAAGTCGCCCATCAGGACAAAAAGCGGGATCACAGCGAAGACATGGCTGCGCACTGCCTCGTAGGCGGTCGATCCGATGATCGACATTGCCACGTCGATACTGCCCATCATGAGGTACACACCAATCGCACTGGCCACACCCAGTGCGATGCCAATATGGATGCCCAGCATCACCATTACGACCAGCAGGCCGAGCATGTAGAAAACGATATCGGTGCCCATTAGCGAGCCTCCCCGTCTTCCACCCGAAAGCGATGTGCGCCGGGGTAGCTTGTCTCGTCCTCCAGTTCGCCGCGCCAGTCCACCCAGATCATCATGAGGTAGGCATAGCAGGCAAAGACCGAGGTGGCGATCATGAGGGTTCTTACCGGGTAGGTCGGCACTCGTAAGGCGCCTTCGCCTTCGTACTCACCGATCTCCCAGGCCTCGATCATGTGGTCCCAGGCGCTGTAAACCAAAACGGCAAAAAAGATCGCACCCAGCAGTCCGGTAATCGTCCGCAATACCCTGCGCACACCAGGACCCACGGCGTCTGAAATGATCGTGGTGCGCAGCATGGAGCCCGAATAGATGGCCAGCGGCAGTTGCAGGAAGGTGATTGAGACGACCGAGTTTTTGATGATTTCGGTGGCCCCGAGCAGCGGCGAATCAAACAACGCACGGCCGAGCACGTCGATCAGAATGATGACGCCTAGCAACAGAATCCAGCAAGCTGACAACACATGCAGCATGCGGGCAAATCGAACCGCCATTGCGGACATAGTCTCCTCCTTGTGCCGCCATAGCATGCCTAGCGTGGGCAGGGCCGACAGGCACTGACGCTCAATCGACGGCTGTGCGGAGTATTGCACGAGCGGCCGTTGGCACTGCTAGGTCTTGCGCTGGGGCTTTGTTGACGACTCCTATATTCTTCGGGATGATCAATTGATAAGGTCCGCTTGAGACCGTTCACAGTGAGGAGACCCACGTAATGCCCGTATCCCAACATTTGCCTATGCAGGCTGCCCAGCCCGTTACCAGCGCGACCAATCGTCTGACCAGGAAACTAACCCAAGTCGTTGTTACGGGTGCCTTCAGTGCCGGCCTGTTCGGTTTGATGGCCGCCGTACCAACCGCCGCTCAGGCTGACACCTTCACGATGCGAATCGGCTCAGGCCATCCGGCGGGACCAGCAGTCTATGTCGCTCTGGTCAAAGATTATTTTGTTCCCGAGGTCAAGAAACGTGTTGAGGCAGAGACCGAGCATAAGATCAATTTTGCGGAAGGTTATGGCGGTGCGATTGCCGGCGTTGCTGAAACACTCGAGGCGGTTCAGAACGGCATTCTCGATATTGGCGCTTACTGTTTTTGCTTTGAACCGGCAAAACTCTTTCTGCATAACTTCCCTTACTACGCACCCTTCGGGCCGCAAGATTCTGCCCAGGCGATGAAGGCCACACGCGCCGTTTACGACGCCAATCCCTGGCTGACTGAAACCTTCGAAAAAAAATATGGTCAGGTTTTGCTTGGTCTGTCGGGCTGGGATAACTACCACTTGGGTACGACAGACCCCTGGGACAAAGTTGAAGACCTCAAAGGCGTGAAGATCGGCGGCGCTGGTCCTAACCTGCCGTGGCTTGAGTTTGCCGGTGCTGTGCCAGTGCAATCGACACTGCCCGATGGCTACCTCTCGCTGCAGTCTGGCGTGTATAACGGCTGGTTGATGTTCCCGTCTGCCTACCTCGGCTTCAAATTCTATGAGCCTGCACCGCATTACACCCAGATTGGTTTTGGCGCGATGGCCGTTAACGGGTTGACCATCAATAAGCGCAGCCTGGCCAAGTTACCGGAAGACGTTCGGAAAATTATTCTTGAAGTCGGCAAAGGCTATGAAGAAAAGTCCGGCCCTGCTTTGAATGAGCGTCAGAAAGCAGGTCTTGCCGGTCTTGAGAAAGTAGGCGCCAAAATCAAGGAGTTGCCAGAAGAGGCTCGCGCAGGTTGGGCCCAGTCGCTTACCGGTTTCCCGATGAAGCAGGCCAAGGAAGCCGATGGCCGCAACATGCCAGGTTCGGCCGTTATGCAGTCTTACCTTGATGCCGTCACCAAGGCTGGCTACAAATGGCCGGTTCAGTATCAGTTGAAGTGATCGCCGCATGAACCTCGAAGATCGACTCGACTTCGTACCGATTACCCAGCGCCCGCGGCTGCAGCTACCTAACGGTGGCCGCGTGGCGGTTTGGGTGATTGTCAATGTCGAGCATTGGCGCAGTACCCATCCGATGCCCCGCACGGTTTTGCCGCCCCCCATGGGTGAGCCCTTGCGGCCTGATCTGCCCAATTGGGCATGGCATGAGTACGGCATGCGCGTGGGGTTTTGGCGCTTTCACGAGTTGCTGGCAAGACTGCAAATCAAAGCCACACTGGCCATCAATGGCAAGGTTTGCTCATCCTATCCGGCGGTCGCAAGTGCGGCTCATGATGCCGGTTGGGAGTTCATCGGTCATGGCTTTTTTCAAGGGCCCATGCACCGGGTAGAAAACCAGCGAGAGGCCATCGCGCAGACGATTGATGCCATCCGTAACACCACCGGTGCTGCGCCGCGCGGCTGGGAGAGCCCGGGCCTCACGGAAACCGACGACACACTCGACTTGCTCGCTGAAGCTGGCATTGAATATGTGGCCGATTGGGTGCTGGATGACCAGCCCGTGCGGCTGCGGACTAAACACGGCCCAATTCTGTCAGTGCCGTATTCAGTCGAAATCAATGACATCGCAATCGTCGCGTTGCAGCAGCATGAAGCGCGGGTATTTGCCGAGCGTGGCCAGGCTCAGTTTGACCAGCTTTACAAAGAAGGCGAACAAAGCGCGCGCGTCATGGCGATTTCAGTGCACCCCTACATCATGGGTGTACCACACCGAATCGCTGCGCTTGAAAAGTTACTCACTTATGTCGCTTCCCATGATCAAGTGAACTGGATGACCGGCGGGGAAATCGCTGACTGGTTCAATCATCAACAACCCCTCACCTGAGGCATACGCCATGAATATCACCAAGCTCGAACATTATCTTGTGCGGACCCAGGATCTCGAAGGAACCAAGCGTTTTTACACTGAGTTGCTGGGCCTGACAGAGGGCTGGCGGGCGCCGTTTCCGTTTCCTGGTTACTGGCTCTATATCGGTGACACCCCATGCGTGCATCTCGTGGCGGTTGATAATGATTCTGCTCGAGCTAACTACCTATCCGAAAACGTGGCAGGCCGAGGCTCTGACGGAGATCAAATGCAGGGGACTGGTGCGTTGGACCATCTTGGCTTTCGGGCCAGCGGCCTGCAAGAAAGTCTTGCCCGCCTCAAAGCCGGTGGGGTTGAACCCAGAGTACGCGAGGTTGGCGAACTCACGCAGGTCTTCTTTGAAGACCCCAACAGCATCACGATTGAACTGAACTTTGTGACCGCTGATGAAATCTCAACCGCCAAACCGGCGAGCGCGCATGTCTGAGGCGGGGAGTACCAAAGCCTTTGAGTTGGTGTTCGAGGGGGTTGGCCGCACCAGTGGCAAGATGCGCAACGACATTTCCGTCAGCTTCACGACGATGAATGAAACCTTTGAGTTAGCCACTGATGAAGGGTCCATTCACGGTGGTGATGGCACGGCACCACCGCCACTTGCGCTCTTTACAGCAGCGCTGACCGGCTGCCTGATGACGCAAATTCGGGCCTTTGCAAAACGCATGAAGATCAAGGTCGAGGCCGCTGAGGTGTCGGCGCGTTTACATTGGCGGGCTGAACAAATCGACAATGAGCCCTACGTCAGCGAACCGGTTGGTTTTGCGCTTGATGTTCAAATTGAGGCTGACTGTTCTGTTGAACAGCGGGTTGCGCTTTTGAATGCTGCGCGCAAGGGGTGTTTTATTGAGCAATCCCTAACGCTTGGCACCACGATCACCCATCGCCTGAAAACCGAAGACGGCTGGCTTGACTGCCCATGACGAGTAAGCGGCGCGTTTTGATTGTTGGTGGCTCTGTTGGTGGGTTGTTTGCCGGACTGGCGTTACTTAAGCAGGGTTGGGATGTGCAGGTTTACGAGCGTGTGCCTGCCGAACTGGCAAGCAGAGGTGCCGGCATTGTTACCCACCAGGCCTTGTTTGATGCGCTTCATGCGGTGGGCATTACTGACCTGTCGTCTCTGGGCGTGAGTGTCCCTGGCCGTGTGACTTTCGCGAGCGACGGTAGTGTCATCGGGCGGGCTGACAGGCCTCAGGTACTGACGGCGTGGGGTCGGTTGTACCAAATGCTCCGTGATGCGTTTCCTGATGATTGTTATCACGGCGGCGTTGAAATGCTCGAGTTTTCTGCGAGTGACTCGGGTGTGCAAGCGTCTTTTAGTAACGGTCAGTCAGAGTCAGCCAATTTACTGATCGCGGCTGATGGCATTTACTCTCGTGTGCGTCAACAACTTATGCCCGAGATACAACCACTCTATGCCGGTTATGTCTGTTGGCGAGGACTGGTGCCTGAGAACCTGCTCTCTGAACAAGCGTTAAGCGAGTTGTTTCCCTTCTTTGGATTCACATTACCGCGTGGCGAGCAGGTACTTGGCTACCCGGTTGCAGGTGAGGCGAACGATGTCAGACCGGGGCATCGTCGCTACAACCTTGTCTGGTATCGCCCGGCCGATGAACAGACGGTGCTGGTCGATTTGCTGACTGACCGTGAAGGGCAAATGAATGGATCTTCAATTGCCCCCAACCTGATTCGCACTGAAGTCATTGATGCCATGCGTCAAGATGCGCGATCGTCATTGTCGCCGCAGTTTTTAGAAATGGTCGACAAGTGTCCGGAGCCATTTCTCCAGCCCATTTACGACCTTGCAGTTGAAAAAATGGTGCATGGCAGGGTGGTGGTGATGGGCGACGCAGCGTTTGTGGCAAGGCCGCACGTGGGCATGGGTGTGACCAAGGCCGCCGATGATGCGATGGCACTTGCAGCAGCGCTTGGCAGTGGCGATGTGTCAGCGAGTGCGTTGAGCGATTTTGATCGTGAGCGTGTCGCGGTGGGTCGGTTTGTGGTTGATCGCGCTCGTAAACTCGGCGCCTACATGCAAGCACAGATCAAAACCGCCGCCGAGCGTCAACAGGCCGAGACATTCAGAACACCAGAGGCCGTCATGGCTGAGACGGCGAGCAGCGACTTCTTGAAAGACTTCTCCCTATGACCAATCTCGTCTTGCACCACTATCCGCCATCACCTGTATCGGAGAAGATCCGAACCGGAATGGGTCTTAAGAAACTGGCGTGGCATTCGGTTGAGCAAAACCGTCTGCCTGATCGCCCGGCGTTGTTTGCAATGACCGGTGGCTATCGGCGTATTCCGGTACTGCAGGTTGGTGCTGATATTTACTGCGATACACAGTGCATTTTGCGCGAACTTGAGCGACGCCACCCTGAGCCCAGTTTTTTTCCGAACGATGGTGCGGGCTTGCCTTTCGCCATTTCGCGCTGGACTGACGGGCCGCTGTTTGATGCGGCGGTTCGGGTTGCGTTTGGGCCGGTCGCTGCATCTCTGCCACCAGAACTTGTGGCGGACCGCGCAAGGCTTTATCTGGGGCCGGGTGGTGATTTTGCTCAAGAGATTAAAGACCTCCCCCATGTGCTGGCGCAGTTACGGGGTCAGCTTGGCTGGCTGGAAACTCGACTAGAGACCGGCCGAGACTATATTTTGGGTGATGTCCCTGGCATGCCTGATCTCCTCGCTTGGTACATCATCTGGTTCGTCAAAGACCGCTATGAACATGCGTCGGCCTTCTTTGCTGAGTTCGGACAAATCAATGCATGGGCTGAACGAATGCGCGTAATCGGTCATGGCGATGCCACCGGCCTGACACCCACGCAGGCGCTTGAAATGGCTATATCGTCGGAGCCTGACAGCGAAAAGTTAAGCGATGACCGGGACCCTCAAGGGCTTAAGCCAGGGATGGCAGTCAGTGTCTCGCCGCTAACCGATAGTGGCGAGTCAGGCGTGTCAGGGACGGTGCGCTCGGTTGGACGTGATCACATCAGCCTTGATCGTCATCATGAATCATGCGGCCATGTAGCCGTGCATTTTCCTCGAGTGGGCTACCGCGTCACGGCCAACTAATGCCTGACTTAGGTCTCTGGCGGGCCCAGTAGTTCATCCGGACCGAAGGCCGGTCGCGGTTCCCCAGAGGGTTTAAAGATGCCGTTCACGCGCAGCACGACTTTGTCATCGGCCGTGAAAATCCCGTTAGTAAACACCATGTTCTTTGAGGCGCGGAGCATCTCAGCCCGTCCTTCCAGCCAGCAGCCCATGGGGGCCGGTCCGACGAAGTCGCCTGTTAGGTTAACTGTGAGCATGAACTGCGTGATGTCCGATTGCGCATTGCTGTTAAAGATGAGCAGCATGTCGGCGAGCGTCATCAGCATGCCACCGTGACAAAAACCGCCTGGGTTACAGTGCCGCGGCTGGACGCGAATTCCCATCGCGATTCCGTTGTCGTGGCGCCGGCCGTAGAGCGGGCCAAGCGGATCCAAGAACGGATTGGGCCGAATGTTTAATGGTTGAAACCCGCTGGGAATGTCAGGTGTTGTTGGACCGGTCATGGAATCGCTCAAATGCACTCGCTCATCGAAGCGACCAATGCTACGGCACTATGCCATGACGGCTTGTGAAGCATGGTCTGCCTCAAGTTGCGGTGGCGCGAGCAGTCCGAACAAATCCTTGGGATCTTTCGGCTGGGCAATCAGATCAAGCTGTGCAGGCTTCTGTTGGTGCGCGCTTGCCATGAGGTGTCGATACACATAGTGCAAGGCTGAGAAGTCTTCAATGGCAAACCCCACTGAATCAAATACCGTCACAGCGCTCTGATCACGCTGGCCCACGTTTTTGCCGGCCAGCACTTGCCAGATGGGTGTGACTGGATGATCGTGTGGCAATTGCTGACTCTCCCCCTCAACCCGCGTTTGCGGCGCATATTCAACGAAGATTTCTGCTTGCTTCAGAATGCCCGGATCGAGCTCGGTCTTACCAGGGCAGTCGCCGCCGACCGCATTGAGATGAACACCGGCTCTAATCATGTCCTGGCTTAGAATTTGAGCGAAATGCTTGTCAGCGGTGATCGTGGTGATCACATCGACATTCGCAACAGCTTCAGCAATGCTGTCGCACACAACAAGCTCAAACCCATAGGATGCGAGGTTAGCCACGCACTTCTGCGTGGCCTTGGGATCAGTGTCATATAGGCGTAGCGTGCGTGTGCCAAGCAGTTGCTTGAACGCAATCGCTTGAAACTCACTTTGGGCGCCGTTACCAATCAAGGCCATTGCGCGGGCCGGGCGATTCATCACGGCGCGGGCAGCCATTGCCGAAGTGGCAGCGGTGCGCAGGGCCGTTAGCAAAGTCATCTCTGATAACAGCAACGGGTAGCCAGATTCGACGTCTGACAACACGCCAAATGCAGTAACGGTCTGTAGGCCGCGGGCGGGGTTATCCGGATGACCATTGACGTACTTGAAACTGTAGAGGTTTCCGTCGCTGGTGGGCATGAGTTCAATGACACCCTCTGGCGAGTGGGCAGGCACTCTGGCGGTCTTGTCAAAAGCCTCCCACCGAATGAAGTCGGTCTCAATTGCTTCTGCCAGGTCTGTAAGGATTCGCTCAAGGCCTATCTGTCTCACAAGCGCTTGCATGTTGGTGACATCAACGAAGGCAACTTGATGGGTATTCATCTCAAACCTCGCTTAAGTTGGTCGCCAAAAATTGCGTTGTGTGACTGCGCACCTGTTGCAGTGGCTGAGTCACTCGCTGGCTGGGTAAATCAACTTGACGACTCGTTTGGCTAAAGAGTTGGCTCATGAGGTCCACCACCACCGCAGCGGTCCGACCCGTTTGATCAATCTTTGGATTGAGTTCTGCAATGTCGACTGATGTCACGAGTTGACTCTCATTCAAACACCTCATCAGGGTTTGGGCCTGTGAGAGTCTGACGCCGCCGGGCACGGCAGTACCAACGCCAGGGGCATCCCTGGGGTCAAGACAGTCCACATCAAAGCTCAGGTGCAGCAATCCATCTGCTCGACGCACCCTGTCCAGAAACGGTTTGACTGCCGCCGCAACGCCGACAGTATCGAGTTCTTCCATACCAATTAGGCGAGTTTGCAATGGCTCGAGCCAGGCTAGTTCCGCTTCATCTACTGACCGTATGCCCAGCATGCATAGTTTTGACGGCTCAAGCGTTGCCGGCAAAGGGGGAAACGCATCAGTAAAACCGGGTTGCCCACAGATATAGGCGGCGGGTGTGCCGTGCAGGTTCCCGGTGTCGGTACTACACAAGCTGTGAAAATCTGTATGGGCGTCTAACCACAAACAAAATAGCGGGCGACCAAGTTGCTCAGCACGCGCAGCCAGTGGCGGGATAGTGCCGGCGGCCATCAGATGATCACCACCTAGAAATAAATCAATCCAATCGTTCTCGGGCTGGGCCGCGATGGATTGTTGCAGCGATTGCACCCACGCCGCCGCGCTACTCAGCGTACGAATCGACTCGTTTGGATGCGAAATGGGCCGCGCCGGCATGGGTACCAAGTTGCCGGCATCAATCACAGGCCGGCCGTTTGCCGCGAGCGCATCTATCAAGCCGCTGGCTCGCAATGCGTCTGGGCCGCCTGCGCACCCTATGAATGGGCTACCACTGTCGACCGGTGCGCCGGTCAATCTGATCGGTCTCATTAACGGAGCCTTTTGAGTCGGTTGGAATCATCCTCCATTCAATCAGATCGTTGTGGCGAGAATAAGGTGTCAAAATGCTCAATACTCTACAAAATTGACCATAAAGAGCGACGAAAGCGCCATTTTGGTTCAATATAGGCAAATACTGGATTCATTTTGATAAATCATGACTGCCGATGCTGATCAAATCGACCGCAACTTAATCGCCCTGTTAAGGCGCGATGCGCGAGCCTCTGTCTCGTCGCTCGCGGAGCAGCTAAGCGTATCGCGCGCGACGGTGCGCGCGAGGATGCAACGTCTTGAACAGAGTGGGGTGGTTATTGGCTACACCATCAAACTCAAAAGTGAGTCGAGCCCGCACCCGACCCGAGGTGTCATGCTGATTGAAATTGAAGGGGGGAGTACCGATCGCATCATTCACGAACTAGAAGCGATGCCTGAGGTCCAGGTGATTCACACCACCAATGGGCGCTGGGATCTCATTGTCGAACTCGGGACTGGCAGTCTGCCAAAGCTCGATCTGGTTCTACGCCGGATTCGGTTGATTGCGGGCATCATGCGCAGCGAAACCAACCTGTATCTCTCCAGCCGGGAAATCGGTCGCGGCGGCGGTGCGGCAGCCTGATCAACCGATTCGGCTTTGAACAACGCTCATCAGCGGATGTAAGTGCACTGCTCCCGAAACTCAACGAGCTCTTTGGGGTCGCCGTCGCTTGGCTTATATCCCTTGAGAAAGAGTTTCTTTTCTTCAACGCCATAACCCCAGTCAGAGTCGCGTTTGCTGAGCGTTTCAATCTCGCAGACCGGCCGCTCTTTTACCAGTGGATCAAGGACAGTGATGTGTTGGGAGTCCTTGCCTGGCCACGCGATGATAAGCACTTGGTTGGCATATTCGTCTTGCGCCAACACGATGTTTGAGGGACTGGCAGCAGATTCATCCATCTGCTCATGTGCCCATGAAAAGTTGTGCACTTTGGTGCCATCTTTTGAGTTGTACAGCGTAAAAACCAGTTGTTTACTGATTTCGTCCCAACGGAACAGCCAGTCGTCGTACTCGCCCTCATTGGTCTTGGTGCGGCCTGTCGCCAGGGCTTGCTTGGTTGGTTCGTTAGTCGCTTTGGCGGGCGCAGGTGACTTGGCGACTAATGATGATGCCGGCGACACCGCAGGTGCTTTTGCGATAACGGTCTTCTTTTGCGGCTCTGCGGTATTAGGCTTGGCGGCAATCGTCGCGGCAGTTGATTTCTCTGGCAGTACCCGGTCAGCGTCTGGTGTGCTCATGGCTTCTTTGGCCGGTAGCGCTGGTTCGCTTTGCGCGACTGCTGGCGAAGACGCTGCAGGGGTTGCAGGGGCAGCGTCAGCCGCTTTGCCCGCAGCCTTTTCGGCGGCCCGAGCCTCAATGCCAGGAAGAGCGGCCGCAAGTGTTAGGGAATAAGCGGTCGCATTGTCGCGCTGCGAACAACTCCAGCCGCTGGCGACCAGTTTGTCGGCGGAGGTGTTGAGCTTACGGTCGCAAAAGGCCAGGTCATTCGTGGCGCGCCAAAGTACCCGGGGGGCGATGCCCTCGTCAGGTTTTTCGTAGACCACCCGACATCCGCCGCCTTCGGCCAACTCGGGATACACAACTGTCAGCGAGCGCTCGGTGGACTGAAACTCACATCTGAGCGCAAGAGGGTCGCCAAGGGATTGCCCGAACGACAGCGACGAAGTGAGCAATAGAGCGCCTGCAGACAGGGCAATGAGGGGACGCATTGGCCGCGATGTTTTCATGAGTTTTTCTCCTGAGGGCACTCATAGAGGTGCCTCTATCCGGTCACATCTTAAATGACGAACACGGGGCCCCGTCAAACGGGGCAGGGGCCGGATGGCCCCTTGCATTTTTAGCGCGCCAGACTAGCCCTGCACAGAGGGGCGAGATCGCACAGACTCCCGCCAGCGAGTCAAATTGGGTGAGTCAGGCACGGATACCTTCACCCATTGGACGAACTCAGTGAACAGGAACGCATCTATGTCAGCTGCGGTGAATCGATCGCCCGCCAAATAGGGCTTGTCGGCCAGGAGCGCTTCAAGGACCGGGAAAAAGCGCTCTGCTCTTAGCCGACCTCTTTCTGCCAGCGCGGGGATTTGTTCATAGTTGTGAGGGCCTGTAATCGCCCGGTCTTTCATACCTTTGGCAGAATTGCGAAGCGCTTCAGCCACGGCCATGAGGCCGCCGCCCTCGATTTTCGAGACCAGGTCGGCTACTCGGCCTTTTTCGGCCGCATCGGCACCCAGCAGCGGCGGTTCGGGATGCAGGCTCTCCAGGTAGGCGCGACAGCCTGCCGTTGAGGTAAAGCAAGTGCCGTCATCAAGCTCGATGACAGGCACAGTCGCATCCGGATTGATTTTCAGGAACTCAGGGGTCAGTTGTTCCCGGTTGCGCAGGTTAACTTCAACCGTTGGTATCTCAAGGCCCTTTTCGGCAATGAAGATACGCACTCGACGCGGCGAGGGCGCTGTTTGACAGTCGTAAAACTTCATGGCTTGGCTCCTCTGCTTACGCGCTGGCGCTGGGTCTGGCCGCCATGCGTTCGTACCAGGCCATCACATGGGTGTTGTCAGGGTTCATAGGCTGACCAACCTGAGTACCGAACGCCAGGAACGAGTACAAATGAATATCAGCGAGCGTAAATCGGTTGCCGCACAAAAACTCGCGATCACCAAGATTGGCATCAAGCCATTTGAGGTTGTCCTGAGCGATTGCCTTTAAATCGTCAGCGGCCTGCGGCAGCAGGCGAAAGCGATCTTTGAATCGCTCATAGCCCTCAGCCGCTCTGAAACCGGTGGCAAGAGGCTCACAAACAGCAATGTCCATCCGCCTAGTCCACATGCGAGTCTCCGCACGTTCTTCGGGTGTGCTGCCAATCAGCGGCGGGCTTGGGTGCAGCTCTTCCAGGTATTCGCAAATGGCCGTGATTTCAGTGAGGATAGAGCCATCTTCAAGCTCTAAGGCAGGGCTTTGACCGCGTGGATTGACCTTGGAAATATATGGCTCGCGTCTGGTTTCGCCGCCGCGTACATCCACTGTGTGCATGGGCAGTTCAATCCCTTTCTCGGCCATAAAGCTGCGTACGACTTGCGGGTTAGGGCCAACTGAATTGTAGAGTTTCATCGTGTTTTGACTTTGATAGGTTGATCGGGTTGAGCTTATCTTTACAGCGCCGTCCTAGCGCATCGTGAAGCCCCGGCGTGCCAGAAAATCTTTCATGTGCGGGCGCGACTCCTTACCGAGCAATCCAGACATTTGCTCACTCCAACTCGCCTCACGTGGGTTGCCGGTTCGACTCTGGTAGTACTCACGCACGGTCTTGTCATAGTTGGCAATGACTTCAGGATCAATCGCATCATCATAGACATCTTGCTTAAGAACGACTTCAACCGGCAGGCGTGGTTTGACTTCGGGGTCTTGTGCAGGGTGGCCCAGGCATAGCCCGAATACCGGATAAACGTTGTCAGGTAGCTCAAGCAGGTCTGCGGCAAGCTGAGGGTTGTTTCTGATGCCGCCGATATAGCAAATACCCAGGCCGGCGGATTCGGCTGCAACTACAACGTTTTGCGCAAACAAGGCAACATCAATTGTTGCGATCATGAAATGTTCAGTCATGCCCTGGCTTGCTGTTTTGCCATGCATCTCGCAGCAATTGGAGGAACGTCGCAAGTCTGCGCAGAACACGAGATACTCCGCTGCAGTGCCAATGTAGGCCTGATTGCCAGCGAGTTCCACAAATTGCTGGCGCACCTCCGGACGCGTCACGCGAATGACGGTCGTGCCCTGAAGAAAACTGGATGTTGCGGCACCCTGGCCTGCCTCAATGAGCTCGTGCAACAATTCAGTCGGGATAGCTTCATCAGTAAATTTTCGGATGGAGCGGTGGGCCTTGAGCTGGTTGATAGTGTCATTCATAGCGGATAAGTGCCTTCGGTTTTTTGGTGTGCTATTGGTAGTGTTCTCAAGGTCCAATTTACATGACTCTGGAGTCAGGCCCCGATGTCATCACTTGAACTCAAAATACCGCCCCCGCTGGTTGGCCTCAGCGTGGCGGTATTGATGTGGGTCGCCGCTGCCATGGTGCCGGCACTCACTGTCGATTGGGCAGCGAGCCGTTGGCTGGCGGTCGGACTATTACTGATTGGGCTCGCTTTCGATTTCGCCGGACTCTGGCTGTTTATCAAGGCGCGAACAACCATCAATCCGCTGAGCCCGCAAAAGACGTCGAGTATCGTTAGGTCTGGTGTTTATTCGGTGAGCCGCAACCCAATGTATGTTGGCATGTTGTGCCTGTTGTCTGCCTGGGCGGTATATCTTCAAAGTGGCGCCGCTTTATTACTGCTGCCCTTGTTTGTCCTTTATATCGACCGATTTCAGATTCAACCTGAAGAGCGCTTTCTGCTGAGTCAGTTCGGCGCAGACTACGAGGACTATCGTGTATCTGTGCGCCGGTGGCTTTGAGGTACTCACCGGCTGACCATCATTTCTTGGAGAGGATATGAAGATTTATTTTGCCCCGAACACCCGGGCGGTGAGAGTTGTCTGGCTGTTTGAAGAGCTCGGCTTGCCATATGAACTGGAGCGTTACGAACTGGGGCATCCTGCTATGCGCTCACCAGAGTTTCAAAAGATTCATCCACTAGGCCGGGTGCCCGTACTTGAAGACGGCGATACCCGACTCTTCGAATCGGGCGCAATTATTCAGTATGTGCTCGCCCGCTATGGTGACGGACGATTAGTACCGGCGACCGACGACTCAAGTTTTAGCGACTACTTGCAGTGGTTTCACTATGCCGAGGGCATGTTGATGCCACCCGTCAATACGCTCGTGGTTGAAAATGTGTTGTTGCCCGAGGCAAAAAGAACGCCGGTTATTGCTGACCGCGCGGCCAAGCTACTCAACAAGATGTTGATTGCGGTTGAGCAACACATGGCTGACAAAGAGTATCTGGCCGGTGAATTCAGTGCTGCCGACCTCATGACCGGTCACGCGTGCACCGTGGCCGACCGGTTCGGTGGTGATTTGTCTGATAAGCCGAATGTTTCCGCTTACGTTGAGCGCCTGAAGGCCCGCCCGGCATTTCAACGCGCGTTGGAGGCATAGCGCGTGTCCGAGCCGATTTGGCCTGCGGCTGACTTTTCAAGAGTGCCGTATCAAGTCTTTACTGACCCGGCGATTTATCAGCGTGAGATGCAACAGATCTTCGCCGGCGATGGGTGGCAGTACCTTGGGTTGTCGGCGGAGGTTCCCACGGCAGGCGACTACCTGACAACTTTCGTCGGCGAGACCCAGGTTGTTCTCACGCGTGATCGTGAGGGTCAGCTTCACGCCATGGAGAATTCTTGCGCGCATCGCGGCGCACGACTCGTCACGGAAACGCGCGGCAATAGTATGAGGCTCACCTGTCCTTATCATCTCTGGACCTACTCATTGTCGGGAGAGTTGGTTGGTGTGCCGCTTGAAAAAGGCATGAAGGGTAAAGGCGGAATGCCGACCGGCTTTGATAAAAAATGTCATGGTTTGCGGCAGATGAAAGTGGCTCAATACGGTGGTCTGGTGTTTGGCAGTTTTGGTCAGCCAACGCAAGACCTCGCCACTTATCTGGGACCCACAACGCGCGAGCAAATCGACCGACTGCTGGGTCAACGCAAGCCAAAAGTACTCGGCTACTTCAGGCAGCGAATTCCGGGCAACTGGAAGCTTTACAACGAAAACGTTCGTGATCCCTATCATGCGCCGCTACTGCACTTGTTTCAGGTGACCTTTGGCATTCAAACCCCGGCGATGAAGGGGGGCATCGTGATGGATGATGATGGCAAGAACACCTGGAATCATTCCATCGTGACGGGTGACGAGCAGGCCGATGAAGCTGCCCTTGAAAAGGCCTATGAAGGCACGGGTAAGTTTCAACCGAAAATGCGCATGGCTGATCCTTCTATCGTGCAGGTGCCGCTGGATCTAGACGACAACATTCGCACAACTATCTTGTCGGTTTTTCCCGCGCTCATTGTTGCCCAGGTGGACAACACCTACACCATTAGGCACCTACGTCCCAAAGGGCCGGATACTGTCGAGTTGCATATGACTTATCTGGGCTTTGAAGACGATGATGAACGTCGCACGCTCGACAAACTCAGATGCGCCAACATGATCGGCGCGGCTGGGTATATCTCAATGGAAGACGGCGAAGCGCTGCGGCTCGTGCAGGAAGGCATCAGGCAGCGCGCAAGTGAGCATGAGGTATTAGAGATGGGCGGAGTTGGCGACATAGTGGATACCGACTACCTCGCTCAGGAAGTCTCTATTCGAGGGTTTTGGCGCCACTACCATCGCGTGATGGGCTTTGCCTCAGACTGGACGCGCGGGCCCACGGCATGAGCGATATGCCCTTAAACGATGAGCGTTGGTGGCAAATATGCCGGGACTTGCTTAGTGACTATGCCGACACCCTGGATACCGAGCAATTTGACCAGTGGCCTGACTGGTTTGATCCTACTGGCTGCCGATACGAAATTCGCTCTGCTGAGAATGAAGCTTTAGGGTTGCCGGCAGCCATCATGTATTGCGATACGCACGGCATGATTGTCGACCGGGTCACGATGCTCAAAAAGGCGCTGACCTATCGCAAGATGTATCAACGCCACTTCATCGCCAACCTGCGTATTGTCTCGTGCAGTCAGAAGCAGGCCAGCTTGCGAGCCAACTACCAACTAATGCAAACTGACAATGACGGCGTGACAAAACTCTTTAGTGTTGGTCAGTATCGAGCGCGCGTTGTGCTGGTGAACGACCAGGTAAAGTTCGCAGAGATGATTGTTATTGCCGACACCTTTGGTGTTGACAACATGCTTGCTGTGCCGCTTTAGCGACGATTGTTTGGGTCCGATGCCCCTGGCGCATTCGGAGGGCGTAGATAAAATGCGTCGTCGAACATTCGGACGACTCCCGGGGCAAACACGACCAGCACGGTGATGACCATACCTTCCAGCCATGCTTCGCCGCTCGCCAAAAGCAAAGCATAAGGTGTGATGTCGCTCAGCGTCATCGCGCCGGGGCCAAGATCATCGCTGATGAGCAGTGCTCGTCCGCCCAAAGCAATCAAGTGTTCGAATGCATAGGCCAGAAAGAGCCCGATAAAGCCGTTCCCCAACAGACAGATGAAAAGGTTCGGCGGCAGGGTTCTTTGAATGGTGCGGGAAATGATCATCATGAGTGTGATGGGAATCACCGCATGAAAAAAAATCTGCACGCCTAGCGATGTGATTGCGCCCTTCATCAGGGCAGAACCCAGCAGTACGAGGGTCATCGACAATAGCGCGCGCGGATAGCCCAATAACAGAGCTAGGAACGCGCTGCCCATGTAGTGCAGCTCAATGCCACCCGGCAGGTTGATCGACATTTGATGACCCAGGAAAACTGCCGCCGTCGCCAGGGCCCAAATCATGTGGTCGCGCATGCTGGCCTGCAGGATGCCTGCTCGCCTTACAGCATCAGCACAGAATAGCGCAGCCAGAAGAAAACTGATTGCGATGACAGGGCCTGAGGGGTCAAACAAGAACATGGCGTTTCGGTTCAGACAACGGTGCGTAAACGGTGGGCTCGGGCAGCCCGATCGCCAGCGACTTACTTTCGGCGGCCTGCACTCTCTAAGGACGAGAGATTACCGCTAGAGCTGAAAACAATGTCATTAAAACCTGTGCTGCTCAAACGGCCACTCAGCGTGTAGGGTATGTCACGGGTTGCCAGCGCTTGTTTGTTTTGGCCTATTTGTCGAATGGCCTGGCGTAGTGCAGTGAACGCAGAAACGCTCACGGGCACTTCTATGACCGCCTCTCCAAAGCGTGCAATTTCACCAGTCTGCGCGCTCACGCCGGTGGCCAGTCCTTGATTGTCGAGATCGAGCGAGACAGACACGCCGTCGAACTCGATGGCTTTATCGCGGGGATTCTGAATACGCAGTTTCAGGCCAAAACGCAGCTCCAGACCTTCGCTTGCCAAAGGCGTCAGGCCTACCACTTTGACGATGGGCTGAGGAGCGGGCTGAAACAGGGCGCAGCTCGCGAGCCCAAAAACCACAACCACTGCGATCAAAGCCCGCCCTATCACGGCGCCCATCCTTCAATCACGATCTTGCCAATAGTGTCGCCGCGTTCTACATCAATATGGGCCTGTCGGATCGTGTCGGCGCAGATTGGACTGAGCTGACGATTAGCTGTTCCTTTTACCTTTCTATGATCGATAAGCGCCGCGACCTGATTAAGCAAATGGCGCTGCTCGATCATGTCCGGGGTTTGCAGCATCGACCGGGTGAACATGGATTCCCAGCTAAAACTGCCGCACTTGCGCTTAAGTGGCATCAGGTCAAGGGGCTCGTCAGTTTCAACCACCGAACAGATGCGCCCGAAGGTCGCCAGTGCCCGTGTCATTGCCTGCCAGTGTCCTGCAGTGTCGTTCAGGCAAAGGATGAAATCAGGCGGCGCTAGGCCCGCAGACTTGAGCGCCTTATCGAGTGCTTCTCGATGATTGATGACTTCGTCAGCGCCCAGACCCTGGACCCAGGCGCGTGTTTCGGCGCGCGACGCGGTGGCGACTACTTTAAGGCCGGCGACTTGTCGGGCCAATTGAATTGCGATCGAGCCAACACCGCCGGCGCCACCAACGATAAGGATTGATTTGCCGGCATCCGCGCCTACAGTGTTGATTTGAAGACGATCAAACAATGCCTCCCAGGCTGTGATGCTTGCAAGGGGTAGCGCTGCTGCGTCGGCAAAGCTCATGCTTTCAGGTTTGTGCCCAACGATGCGAGCATCCACGCAATGCAACTGGGCATTACTACCCGAACGCGTGATGTCACCTGCGTAATAGACATGATCACCCGGCGCGAACCCTGTGACGCTTTTTCCAGTTGCTCTGACAATGCCTGCCGCATCCCAGCCAAGCACTCTGGGCGGGTTCTCCTCTTTACGTCCCGAGGCGCGGACTTTTGTATCAACTGGATTAACAGAAACCGCCTGAACACTCACGAGCAAGTCATGGTCACCAGGTGTTGGTTCAGGCAGTTCGGTATCGATAAACGCGTTTGGATCTGTCGCGGGCAAATAACGGGTCAGGCCGATAGCTTTCATTGATTTACCACGTACGCGAAAATCCCATTCCAACGGTAACGTAGTTCAGGTCGACCCCTTCACTCACACCATTCACCGTTAGGTTGGCCCGCCGACTGCGGTATGTCATGCCAGGGGTAAGGACCCATTTGTTGGGTAGCGCGATGGTGACCGCATAGCCAACCTCCCAGCCAAGCTCGTGACCGGTCTCGCCGATATTGCTGTCGGTGTCTTCTTCGTACAGCTTGATTTCGCCGTAGTTAGCAGCGCCATGCACCTGCCATCCAACCCGGCTCTGCCCAAAGCGACCACCAAATTTGACGCCAGCGACATAACCCAAATCAGTAATAGCATTGTCACGGCCGGTGAAATCTTCGTTGGCGTCAAAGACGATACCAGTGACGCCGGTAAAGATCGCAAAGTTCGGTGAGATGAACCAGTTACCGTGAAACTCGCCGCCAAAGCCGTCGCCCAGGTCGGTAGCGCCAAAATTGTCGGTGGTGAATGACGGACCAAAACGCACCTCAATACCAATGCCGCTGCCGCCGCCAGATGTTGTGGTGAGACGCTCAGAGTCGGTATAACGCTGAGCGTGAGCGGTTGAAGAGAACGCCAGAGCGAGCGTGACGATGGTGAGGATCGACGTCAGCAGGGATTTCATATTGTTTTCCTGTGCGGTGCAGTGCTGGGTGATGAAATGATTATCAGCCCAGTTCGTGAGCAATGGGTAAAGAAGTGTTGCGCCTGGTTGTTAACGCACGTAAGGGTCTGTCGGTGCACCGTCTGGGCCCAGCCGGCCCTTGCGAACACCCACAAATACTGCATCAGTCTGGGTGTTGAGGAGCTTGATCAGCGTCAAAGCGGCTTGTTCGATCGCATCGCTCACACCCGTATTGGCAGGCCCAACGAGTTGGTCAAGACGCCATTTGGGGCCAAGCCGGGATAGCGCAAGCGTCGCCAGCCGCTTGTCAGCCTGTGCACTTGCCAGGGTTGCCGGCAATCGGACCGAGTAAATCAGGTAGGCGCCGTCCCGGCAGCGGTGCCCATAGACATCGGCGCAGTGACGTAACGCCAGCGCTTCGTCCCAGAGCGACAATTCTGTGAGCAAGGCCTCGAAAGTCAGTTGGTCGATGCTGACAGCCGTGATGGGTGCCTGCCAGCGCTGCTTGCTCGCCTTAAGTCGAAACTGTTCCCGTTTTTGCCATTGCCTGGCTTGCTTTAAGAGCCATGGCCAGCCTGCTTGACGCTGGCGTTTGTCCAACTGAGCAATGTGTTCGTCCATCGCCCAGCGAATCACAAGGTCAAGTTCATCAAGGTCTTGTGGGTTAGGTGTTAGCCTGCGCGGTGAGCACGACAGTATGTGAACGAGTGTTGGGTCGCAATCAATGCTTTTGAGGTATTGCATCGGACGGCTGCCATGCGCGCCAAATGTCGAAAACAAATGGGCAAGTGCCCAGAGCTGAGTCGCTTCACGCACTCGCAGCGCCCGAAGACAATTCAGCAGGTCGAGCATGGCCTTGTCGCGCGGGGCATCATAGAGTGACAAAAAAGGTTCCAGAGACGTCGAACCCATCGCGCACACGCTGCGCCAGCTTGCTTGATCGGCGCCGTTCATCAACAAAAACTGTCTCAGTGCCGCTGCTGGTTCAAGCGTTTGCTCGAAATCCGGTGCATCGCAGAACAGCGGGTACAGATCTGCGACCTGAGGTGAGTCTTGGCGAATCTGATGAATTTCCCTGCCGCTGGCGACCATCAGGTTGTAGTCACCAACGCTTGCCCCCTGACATCCCGATGTGCGTGCTGGCAAGGAGCCGGCCAGAGTCAGTTGGTCGTTCCGAAGGCATAGCGCATGTTGCAATGCCTGCTGTGTCGTTTCAATGACAGGTAGCGTCAAGAATCTCCGGGCGATGGCATTAATCAACAACTGCCCATAAGCCCTGGCGGTTGGCGGTACAGGCAAATCAAAACCCGGGTGGGCAGGGCGCTGACGGCTGACTTCAAACAGACGAGACCCAAGCAGGCTGGCGTTTTGTTCCAGCCAGTCGGGTTGGCTGACGATGCGCGCCAGCCCTACCTCGTGTTCGCTGATCGGCACTGGGCCGCGAGCACTCCAGCGCCACGTGAGCAATGTGCCGTTTTCATCAAGATGGAACAGGTAGGCACCTAATGCAGTTGCATAGCGGCCGCCGCGATAAACGCCTTGCTGTACCGGCTGAGAAAGCATTTTTCTAAACGCATTGATGACGGCCGGGACGGGGCAGAGTTCGTGAAGCAACTGGTGGGCTGGCGCTGGCTGGCCCAACCAGTCAGGATCAGCTTGCGGCATCCTGGATTCAAAATCATCTAAAGTTGCAAGCTCAAGCGCTTGTCCCAGCGGTGGGAGTAGCGCGTCAGGCAGTCTTGTCATAAAAGGCTCGCAACTGCGCGGCGCATTCATCGGGCGCTTCTTCTGCCAAAAAATGACCACATGGCAGTTCAACCGCTTGAAGCTGCTCGCACCATCGTTGCCAGACATCGGCCGGTGACTCTTTCATTCTGCCCAGATACTCTTTTCCCCACAGCAGCAAGGTTGGGCAACTGATTCGCCTGCCCTGATCGCGATCAGCAGCATCATGCTCCTAGTCATGGGTTGCCCCGGCACGATAATCCGCACAACTCGCTTGAACAACCGACGCTTGCCGGTACTGATCGATATAGGCCTGACGACTTGCCGGATCGAGAGCGCCATCCTTTGCCACCCATTGGTCGAGCAAATGACCGATGTAGGTATCAGGGTCTGCGCTAATCAGGTTCTCTGGTACGGGGGTGGGCGATGCCAGAAACAACCAGTGGTGCGCGCTGAGGGCAGATCTTGCGTTCATCGCCTCCCAGACTTCAAGCGTGGGGACGATATCAAGCAGTGCGAGCCGCCTGACGCATGCTGGCGTATCCAGTGCCATCCGGTAAGCAATGCGGGCGCCTCGATCGTGGCCGGCCAGATGAAAGTCCGAGTGGCCCAATTGCGCCATCATCTCGCGCAGCGTCGCCGCCAGTGAGCGCTTGGCATAGGCGGCGGAATCTGCGCCCGGTGCCGGCCCTTCGCTTTCGCCATAGCCTGGCAGGTCCGGCATGATGAGTCGGAATCGGTCGCTCAGTTGTTCGGCTAACTGCCGCCAGATGCGGTGCGTCTGCGGAAAGCCATGCAAGAGCAAGAGGGGTTCGCCTTGCCCGGCACTGCTGACAAATATTCGCTGTTGTCCTACCCGGACGACCTGAGCATCTGCTTGCATAGTGGGTGCCTAGCTTGCTGAGCCCGGCGCTTTGATTGCATCGGGATTAATAGTGGTTGTTGGTATGGCGCCGCCAAGCAGCGTCACGATACTGTCGGCAGCCGACGATACGATCGCCCGGCGGACTGAGGTGACGGCTGAGCCAATGTGAGGGGTCAGTATCGTGTTCTGAGCGTTCAACAGGCGCGGCTCAATTGACGATGGGCGGTCACGCCGGGCCCAGTCTTCGCACTCAAACACATCTGCACCATAGCCCGCGAGTTGACCACGCTCGAGCGCGTCGGCAACGGCTGACTCCACCACCAGAGAACCCCGTGCCGGATTAATCAGAAAACTTTCGGGCTTCATGTTGGCAATAAATGAGTCATTTACCAGCCCCAGTGTTTCTTCGGTGAGCGGTAGAGCAAGCACCAAGAAATCTGCTTTCGACTGCACTTCTGAGAGGGAAGCAAAGGTGGCGCCTAATTGGGACTCTAAGTTGGGCGCCAGAGGCTCAGTGTCGTAGTAAAGGCGCGTACAGCGAAAGCCGGTCAGCATTTGCATGATGGCTTGGCCGACCTTGCCGGCGCCAACGATGCCGATAGTCGAATCCATGATCGACCGACCAAAGTAGGTGGGCCGCCAACCCGCGAATTGCCCGGCTCGCACATGCTGATCTGCCGACCGAATATGGCGCGCCACATCGATCATGAGCGCGATCGCCAACTCAGCGGTTGGCTCGGTTAGCAAATCAGGCACGATGGTGACCGCGATGCCTCGCCGCGAGCAGGCATCAACATCAATATTGTCGAACCCCTTCAAAGCGCCGGCAATAATCTTCAGATTTGGGCATTGCGACAGCAATGCTTCATCTACGCGCTCAGTCATAAAAGCCATGAGCGCCCGGGCCTGCCGACATTCTGTTACTAACTGCTCGACATCAAACGGTTCCGGGCCAGCATTCATGCGCGTCGAAGCGCACTGCTCAAGATGCGTGAGTGTCTCGAGTTCGATCGGTTGGGCGACGACAATGTCGGCTGGTGCTCGCCGTTTAGCGTTTGACAAGTCAATGGATGGATGCGACACAGTCGGGATCCTCAGGCGGTTGCAAAAGCGCTAAGTTACATCACCCAGGCAGGCACCGATATGGTGATAGCTGAAGCCAATGAACGGGCAAAAAGACGGGCAAAACGCGCTGGCCGGGAAAATGAGAAACTATATGACTAAACCCGTTCACCATCCCCAGCCAGAGCACCTATGACGGCCAATACAGCCGAACTGAATGATCATCTTCCGCAGCCGAATCAGACAGCGGGGCAGAGGCCCCCGATGTCTGACTCAGCAGGTAAGCAGCCGGCTGCGGTGCGAGTTGACGAGGTTAAGGTTGTCTATCCAAACGGTACCGTAGGCCTGAGCCCCACCACGCTCAATATTGGTGCAAACGAGATGACGGTGCTGTTGGGGCCATCAGGGGCGGGCAAATCTACCCTCTTACGGACGTTGAACCTGCTTGTCAGGCCTACCGCTGGGTCGGTGATCAATCATGACGGTCAGGCGCTGGCAGATACTGCCGGTATTCGGGCGCACCGCCGGGACACGGCGATGATCTTTCAGCAGCACCAGCTTATTGGTCGCCAGACAGCCTTACAAAATGTGCTGACGGGACGACTTGGTAAGCATTCGTTTTGGCGAACATTGCTGCCTTTTTCAGGAAAAGAGCGCAAAATGGCCTTGGCATCACTCCATCGGGTCGGCCTTTTCGAAAAAGCGCTCACAAGATGTGACAATATGTCAGGCGGGCAGCAGCAGAGAGTCGGCATTGCCAGAGCATTAGCGCAGCAGCCGAGTATCGTCCTGGCGGACGAACCTGTCGCCTCCCTTGACCCTGCTTCTTCCCAGCGGGTTTTATCTCTGTTGCGGCAAATTTGCCGTGAAGACAAATTGTCGGTGGTTGTGAGCCTGCACCAATTAGACTACGCTCGGGAATTCGCAGATCGAATTATCGGACTGGCAGGTAGCAAGGTGGTGTTTGACGGACCGCCCGCTGAATTAAACGATGACGCCCTTGTCAGGATATACGGAACTTAGAGACTCACATCATCCCAATAGAATCCTGACACCCCACATATCGAGGCGCAATGCGCCATCCAAGCGGCCCTTACTTAGTTATTGCGCCGCTCTTTATTCGCTTCTTTTTCCAAGAAATACTAATCACCGAGGAAACTTATGAACCGCAGAACTCTCTACAAAGCTGCTGCTCTGGCCGCAGCCGGCCTGTTTTCAGCCAACCTTGCCTTCGCGGCAGACTACAACCCGGATGAACTGAAAGTGGCTTTGCTGCCCGATGAAAACGCAGCAACCATCATCCAGCAAAACCAGGGGCTGAAGGATTACCTTGAGAAGACGCTTGGCAAGAAAATTAGCCTGGTGGTTACCACCGACTATTCCTCAATGATTGAAGCAATGCGTTTTGGTCGTATTGACCTGGCGTACTTTGGCCCGGCCTCCTACACCATCGCCAAAGACAAGATGGCTGGCGGCAAGCTTGACATCGAGCCTTTCGCCGCGCGCCTGAAGGGTGGCTCAACCACTTATCAGTCAGTGTTGATCGCTAATGCTGAGAGCAAGATCGCCTCTGTAGAAGATATGAAAGGCTCAGGAATCGAAGTCGCCTATGGTGACCAGGCGTCCACTTCAAGCCACTTCGCGCCGAAATTCACGCTTATGCAGTCTGGCGTCATGCCCGGAAAAGACTATAAAGAGAATTTCCTGGGTGCTCATGACGCGGTTGCTGTGAACGTTCAGCGTGGCAATGCGCAGGTGGGTGGCCTGAGCCGTCCGATCTTCGAAACCCTGCTTGAGAAAGGCACCGTCGACGAGTCCAAGGTTCGCGTACTGAGCTATTCGGCCAAGATTCCTCAGTACCCGTGGGTCATGCGTACCGACTTTGACCCCGCATTGTCGGCCAGCATCAAAGAAGCCTTCCTTGGCCTGAAGAAAGGCACGCCTGAGGGTGACGCTGTACTGAAGCCGTTTAAGGCTGAAGGCTTCGGTGCCGTGGTCGACAAAGACTACGACATCATTCGCGACATTCGTAAGAACGTCAGCGGCAATTAAAGACTCGGCGCTGCGCGAGCATGTTGCAACCTGTTGAGCCAGGCGCCGATGGCGCCGCTCGCGCTGGTACTGAGTTGCTTGGCAAGCCCTCTGACGAGGGTGTTGCCAAGGTTTTGCGGATTGAGCGCGCCAGCCGCTTAAAGTTGATTGGCCAACTGCTGGTTGTTCTCGCAGTTATTATCTTTTGCTTGTTCTTTACCGGGTTCCTTGACCGCGACAGAATGGCCGAAGGCCTGCCGGCCATTGGCGTTGTCGTGAGTGAAATGATTCCGCCCGATTTCACGCGATGGCGTGCGTGGGTCGGCCCTTTGGTCGACACGGTTGCCATGTCGGTCGCGGGCACTGCGCTAGCAATTCTGATGTCAGTGCCAATTGCTTTACTGGCGGCTCCGAACACAACCCCCAATAAGTTTGTCTATCAGGCGGCGCGAATGGTGCTCAATACCTTGCGCGCCATTCCCGAATTGATCCTGGGCATTATCTTTGTCGCAGCCGTTGGCTTTGGCATGTTGCCGGGCGTGTTGGCGCTGGGCCTTCATTCTGTTGGCATGGTGGGCAAGTTTTTTGCCGAAGCCATTGAGCATGCGCATCCGGCCCCGATCGAAGCTGCTGAGGCAACGGGCGCCAGCCCATTGCAAGTCGTTTCACATAGCGTTTTACCGCAAGTCTTTCCCCAGTTTGCTGACGTCACGATGTATCGGTGGGAGTACAACTTCCGGGCATCGACTGTGATGGGCATGGTCGGCGCAGGCGGTATTGGCACGGAGCTGATCGGTTCACTCAGGCTGCTCGACTATCAGCAGGTGGGTGCAATCCTCATTGTGATTCTGGTTGCGGTTACTATCGTCGATACCCTGAGCAACCTGCTGCGTAAGGCCTTCACCTAGGCTACACGCGGTGCTATCGAGCAGGTGCTCTCAGGCTATGTCGATCAGACTAACCAGGAGACCTGCCATGCCGTTTAAAACCCCCTATGTACTGCTCGCGTCAATGGATGTGGCACCCGAGCACGAGGCCGTGTTTAACGAGGTCTATGACCAGGAGCATGTGCCATTCCTGCTCACAGTGCCTGGTGTTCGGGCTGTCACCCGCATCAAGGGCGAACCGTTTTCGATGATGATTGGCGGCGAAGAAAAAGCCATGCCTGCAGCAGATCCCGTCTATACCGCCGTCTATGAGATTGATCACCCTGATGTGCTCAACAGTCCGGCATGGGCCGAGGCTGTCGAGCGCGGGCGGTGGCCCGCCGAGGTGCGGCCCCATACACGCAAGCGGCAACACCTCATTTACAAGACAACGCTGAGCGAACAGGAGGCTTGAGTTATGACCACCAAAGGATTCGTTGTGAGCCATGCAGCAGACTCGGGTTTTGAACGGGGTCTGAGAGCATTCTTTGAGTATCGCGACCTTGGCATTGCGAAAGCGACAGAGGGTCAGTTCGTTGCCCACGTCATTCGTGCAGCGGAAGGCGCCGATTTTTCTGGTCAACCGCATCTGCATGAAACTCAATTTCAGTTCGTCTACATCCTGAAAGGCTGGATCGAATTTGAGTATGAGGGGCAGGGCGTTGTGAGGTTGATCGAAGGTTCAAGCGTGCATCAGCCGCCTGGTATTCGTCATCGTGAACTGGGCCATAGTGAAGATCTTGAATTGCTGGAGATCGTCATGCCAGCGGCGTTTGAAACCAAAGAAGTTGACTCGGTGCCGGCCTGATATGAGAAAGATAGAGAAACGTCTGTCCGAGCTCAGCCTTGTGCTGCCACCTGAGATGAGTCTTCCAGGCATTGTTTTGCCGTTCGAGTTTGTTCATGTCGTCGGGGATCGCGCCTTGGTCAGTGGCCATGGTCCACAACTACCCGATGGTCAGTTCCCGGAACCGCTGGGCAAGGTGGGCGGTGAAGTGACAGAAGAGCAGGCGTATCAGGCGGCGCGCATGACGGCGCTGTCGATGTTGGGCAGCCTGCAGCGAAAACTGGGTGACCTTGACCGGATTGTTGCCTGGGTGAAGGTGCTGGGTATGGTTAATGTTGCACCGGGTTTCAATCGTATGCCCGCTGTGATTAACGGCTGCTCAGACCTAATTCTCGAGGTGTTCGGGCCTGAGGTAGGTGCGCATAGTCGCAGCGCAGTCGGTATGGCTGCGCTGCCACTTGATATCCCAGTAGAAATCGAGGCCGAGGTTTTGATAAAGCCTTAGGCGGTGTTGCTCTAGGCCACTGCGACGCCTTACTTCTTCCCAACGTCATAGCCGCTGCCGTTTCGAAACAGATTCGGCTTGCGGTAAATGGCGAGAATCACACAGCCTTCTTCGCTGTAGGTTTCGTGCTGCGAGTTGGCGGTGCGCCAGACGTATTCGCCCGCGCGTGCAATGCCATCGTGATCAGAGAAAGAACCTTCAAGTACAAATGACTGCTCGATTTCCGGATGCTTGTGAAAGGGCAGGCGTGCGCCCGGCGCCCATTTCAGCAGGCAAGTCATCTCGCCTTTAGGCTTGTCTTCGTAAAGCACTTTGATCTGAATGCCTTCGAACTGTGATGGTTGCCAGTCCATGTCCGCCGGGTTGATATAGGTTGATGCGTTTGGTGTGGGGTCACGGGTCAGCGTGCCTTGTGAGGCGGCTTGGGCTTGAGACATGAGTCGTTTCTCCTGTTTGGAAACAAAAGTTTCCTCCTAAGGTACAATCGTTGTCAAGAAGTCTTTGACGCGGTTCAAGCTACAGGGTTGTCACGATGTCCATCCGTTTTGCTGTTTTCATTTACCCAGGGACTGAACCCATCGATCTGGCCACCTTCGGTGTGCTGTCCATGGCGCGTCGGATTGACCCCGAAATTCAAATGCATGTCGTGGCCGAACGGGCTGGCGAGGTGGCGTTGGCTAACGGACTACGCGTGCTGGCTGACTACGGTTTTGATGACTGGCCGGGCGCCGACGTGTTAATCATTACGGGCGGCCCAGGCTGGCCCGAGCAAAGCAAGCATGAGCCAACACTCGCGTTTGTGCAGCGTGCAGCGCTATCTGCGAAAGTTGCGGCGGTCTGTACCGGCGGGATGATTCTGGCTGCCTCAGGCCTACTCGATGGCAAGCAGGCTACGACCAAAAGACGCAATGTGCCGCCCGAAAAAAGTCCATTGGCCTTGCTCAAGTCAATGTATCCGAATGTCGAGGTGGTAGAGACTGGCTGGGTAGACTCGGGCAATGTCATGACGGGTGGTGGAGTGAGTCTGTGTATCGATGCCACCTTGAACCTGCTGAAGCGATTTTGCGGCGACAGTGTAGCCACCGAAACCGCGCAGATCATTGAGTACGACCGGGCCTATGCCGCCAATGCGGGCAGTTTTGCCAAAGCCAATGAATGAGGCACTCAAAAGCACTTAACCGATGGCACAAAAACAAGCGCGCATAAACCAAGAAGCAGATGACGCGACTGGTCGATCTGTAGAGGCGATCATTGCATTTAAGGTCTCAAAGCTGCGTACGGCGCAGCGCATGACCCTTGAAAAGCTTGCTGCAATGGCTGGCTTGTCAAAAGGCTATTTGTCGAAAATCGAGAATGGGCGTCAGACACCACCTATTGCGACGCTGGCAAGAATTGCCAGCGCCCTGAATACCGATGTGAGTTATTTTTTGCAGGAAGACTCACTCGATCAAACTGAGCGGGTATCGGTGGTGCGGGTTGCCGAGCGACGCAGTATCAAACGGGGCGGCAGTCAGTTTGGTTATGACTACAAGAGCCTGGCGCACAAACGGCGATTCAAACGCATGGAGCCGTTTGTCTTCAGCTTCCCATCAAAGACTGGTTCAAAAAAGCGCTTCGAGCACGATGGGGAAGAGTTTCTCTATGTTCTGAGCGGCCAAATTGAGTTTGAGGTTGGCGAGGACAAAGACAGCAGAACCTGGGTGCTTGAACCCGGCGACTGCGTCTACTTTGATTCGAGCCTACCGCATAGGGGAAAGAGCCTGAAGGCAGACTCGACTGCTTTGGTCGTGGTACTCAACCCAGAGGGCTAACCAAGTGGCTAACGGGGAAGGGGGGCTGCTCAAGTGCGCGGTGCGAGCTGCCGATAACCTGAGACCATGCCTACCTCCTTCCGCCCCCGTTTCGACCTGCTGCGCCACCTGATGGTCGCGGTCGTGTTGTTAACGGTCGGATTTCCTGCTTTAGCGGAACAGATTCGGCTGGACGGTCGATCCAATGTAGATCTGTGGCCGGCCATTACGGTTATGAGTGATCCAACCGGGTCGCTTAGCGCCGAACAGGTGGCGCTCACCCCTGAGCGTTTTTCAGCGCCTGGCGGCACGACAAAGAATCTGGGGCGACGCACTGAGGCGGTCTGGTTGCGGGCCGCAGTTGTCGTAGAAGAGGTTGCGGTTGAGCATCGTGTATTGGCCATTGACTATCCGCCGCTCAACCGGATTGATCTCTACGTCTTACGTAATGGCCAGGTGCAGTCGCATCAGCGTATGGGTAACGAACTGCGCCAGAGTGAGCGTGCCGTGGCTTCTCGTATCCATGCTGCGCCCTTAGTCTTGTCAGCCGGGGAGTACGAAATCTTGCTCCGGGTCGATACCACGAGCACGTATGTGCTGCCGGTCTCAATCAAGACTGTGGCGGCCTTTGTTGGCGATGAAGCTGACGTCCACCTGACTCAGGGTATTTTGGTTGGTCTTGCTCTGGGCATGTTGCTGTACAGCCTGGCAAATTGGGTGAACCTGCGCGACTCGGTATTTCTTGACTATGCACTGCTGCTCATCGGTAACTCGATGTTCGGTCTCGCCTACTTTGGCCTGGGCGCACACTACTTCTGGCCAGACACGCCCGAGATATCAGTAGAACTAGCGCCAATGGGTGTCATGCTCGCGGTGATGGCTGGTACGCGCTTTATTCGCACGACCCTGCGCGTACGTGAAATCAGTCGTTTGATCGATTTAATCCTGCAGGCGTCAGCCGCAGCTGCTTTGTTGGGTCTTTTTGGGTTGCTCTTCGATCTGATGGAATATCGAACTGCACAGGCCCTGGTGACCGTACTTGGGCTCACAGTATTAGTGATTGCATTGCCTGTCGCTGCCCTTTGTATGCGTCGTGGCAATGAAGATGCCTTATTCGTTTTTCTAGGCTGGGGAGCATATGCATTCGGCTCATTGACGCTTGCGGGCATTGTGCGTGGGCTTGTAGAGCCATCGTTTTGGACGCAGCACCTCTATCCGATTGCCATTATGTTTGAAATGTCAGCCTGGATGGCGGTGCTTAGTAACCGTGTGAAAAGTATTCATCAACATGCTGACCGCGCCCGTGTTGAAAATGATACCTTGCGGAATCTGGCGCACACTGACATGCTCACTGGCTTACCTAACCGTCGCGGCTTGAATGATCACTTGAAGGTCAAATTACATAATACAAGCCCAGACAAACTCTGCGCGGTGTACATGATGGACCTTGACGGGTTTAAGCCGGTCAATGATCAGTACGGTCACGATGCGGGCGACACTCTGCTGGTGGCTGTGGGTAAGCGACTAACTGTTAACCTTAGGAGCGAAGACGTGGTGGCAAGGCTCGGCGGTGACGAGTTTGTCGCGGTGGTTAGTGGCTTACCGGATGAAGCGGCTGCCCGGGCACTCGGGCAGAAACTGCTGGCTGCTATCGATGAGCCCTTTGTTGTCGATGGTCAGCACTGCAAGATCGGCTTGACGATCGGCTACGCCCTGGCACCTATTGATGGTCAGACTGCAGACGAGCTACTTAAGAGAGCAGATACCGCCATGTACGCAGGAAAACATCAGGGGCGAAATCAAGTGCAAAGAGGTAGTCGTGCGAGCGTCCAGTTTGCGTAGCCGGTGAAAGGCACTAAAACGTGCTAAGTTCGCGCTGATTTATGACCCCTGACGCCGCGAGCGACCACCTGATGAAACTGAGCAGCTACAAAGCCCTGACCTTTGATGTCTACGGCACGCTAATAGATTGGGAGGGCGGTATGGTTACCGCTCTAAAACCGCTGACCGACAAGGTCAGCAAGCATCTATCTCGCGACGATATTCTTGAAGCGCACGCTTATCACGAATCAACTGCGCAACGCTGGACGCCGGCCAAAAAGTATAGTGAGCTGTTACCCGTTGTCTATCGTCGCCTTGCCGAGGAATGGGGTGCCGAAGTTACCTGGGAAGAATGTGAGGCGTACGGTTTGTCGGTTCGCCAGTGGCCCGCGTTTGACGATAGTCTGCAAGCTCTGTCTTATCTCAAGAATCACTTCAAACTCATTGTGCTGACCAATACAGATAACCTGAGCTTTTCGGGATCGAATGCGCGGCTAGGCGTTCAGTTTGATGGCGTGTTCACGGCTGAAGATGTGGGTAGCTATAAGCCGGCTGACCGCAATTTTGAATACATGCTTGAGATGCTGGAACGCCGGGGCATCGGCAAAGAAGACATTTTGCATACGGCCGAGAGCATGTTTCATGATCATGCACCGGCCAACCGGCATGGCTTGGCCAATTGCTGGATATACCGGCGACATGATCGCCAGGGTTTTGGTGCGACGATGAACCCTGGCGATATGCCTCGCTATGATTTCCAGTTCAACAGCATGATGGATATGGTGCGTACCCATGAGGCTGAGTTGGAAAGGTAGTCTAAAACTTACCGCATTCAGTATCGATAACGACGGCCGGAGAAGGGCGCAGTTCCTTTAGAAGCACCAGTTCGCCGTCTTGAATGATGAGCGACCATGAACCGCTGCTACTTCGGTAGAAATACTGGTTTGCTGCTCTACCGTCGATTACCGTGTCATCGTTTGATCGGGCATATAAATCGTCATAGCCAAAAGTTTCCGGAATGTACGGTTCCGCCTGGATCGACTTAAACGGATAAACAGAAAAGTCGAACTTAATCGTCACGGGTGTCTCTGGTGTGTATCTCGGAGTGCCCGGCAGGCTGGCGTTTCCGTCTTCGTCGCGGTATATCCCTGAGCGGCATTGCCAGGTCAACTCTTCAATGCCAACGGTTGCAACGCCGTTTCTCGCGACGCCACACCGCAGGTAAGACTCTTGAGTGTTACCGTGAACACCGCCACCGATGATCTGCCCGTCTGTTGAGATTGTCATCCAGGCTTGCCGACCATCAACAGTTGGTGCGCTAAATGTGGCACTACCACTGTGTTGCTGAGTGGTCATGTTGGCTGTTTCCCAAATGACTAATTGTTCTGACTCGCCTTCTGGTGTGAAACGGATGACCCCGCCGTTGTAGTTCATATCCCAGGCACGCTGGAATTTCATCGGTGTACTCACCGCACACTGTAAGCGTACCGTTGGATAACCTCCCTGCAACTGAACACCTACTGGTGTAGGGGCTGGCGCAGGCGTAGGCTGTGGCGACGGCGCTGGGGAAGGAGCAGGTGAAGGCGAAGGTGAGGGTGAGGGTGAAGGCGCTGGAACCGGCGAGGGCTGTGGCGACGGTACGGGCTGCGGTGCTGGCGCGGGAGCCGGAGAGGTGCCCGGCGCTGGCGCGGGATTAGGGGCCGGTGAAGCACTTACGGCGGAATCATTTCCATCGCCGCAACCGGCTGCAATCACCACAATTGCAAGCGCGAGGCTTCGCGAAGCAGAAGATGTCATGCGAACTTTCATTTCGAACCTCAAATCTCAATGTTTCATTCAACATAGGTGAGGAAAAGCGTATACAAAGTTCAGCTTTGCTTTGTGCCCAATTACAACTAGCCCGTTCTGGGTAGCTAGGTAAGTCTTCAGGACTACCTTTAGCGACGTCCAGAATACGAATCTTGGTCAGCAGTCGTTCAGCACATGAAGGATCTGGCGGGAAGAACCTGAAGATGACCTCGCTGGCTTCGAGGTAGCAAGCTCATGGCTTGAGCCCGCGAAGCGGTCACAGTGCGCTGCAAAAAGGTATACGCAACGGGTGGGTGAAGTTGTTGGGCTAACGTAGTTGTCGTTGCCTCAGAGAGGCGCTACAACTCGACTTAAAGGCGTTGCAGAGGCTTGAGCCTTTTCGGCAGTAGGGGAGCTTGTTTGGGTGGCGAAATCGTCTCCCATTCACCATTGAATGGCCCCGTGACAACATCGCGCTTCATGGCGGCCATCAGTCGAAGGATTTCGTTTTTCTCGCGGCTATGAACGTGCTCGTCTAACGCTGTTCGTAAGTGCGCAACGGTTCGCGAAAACTCTGCCTCTGTGATGTCCATTCCCGCATGCGCATCTTTCATGCTTTCGCCTTCGTATCGGCAACCCCCTCCGGTAAGCTCGCAAAGTTGGGTCGCGAAGCTGTATTTGAGTTTGTCTAGATCGACATCTTCGAAGGTTCGGTTCGTGGCGGGGTCAGCAGCCAGCAAATCAAAAAAAATCATCTGAAACTTCTCGAGCGACAGATATTCCCCCGATTCGGTCAAACAGGGGGGCGACGCTCGTACTACCTGACCCAGGATAGGCACAGGATGAGACACAGGCAACCAGGCAGACTGGTAAAACCACCGTTTTGAGCCGGGCGAACGACAGACGGATTCTGATTTCCACTCTTCTCATTTCCAGGAAAGCTCTAACGGATGGGTAAGGCGTGGCGATAAGTTGCGCCTTCTGCACCCAATGTAATGTCTGCAACCTGCTGCGCGTATTCGATATCCAGATTGGGGTGCCATATTTCAACCTGGTACTTGCCGGGTGGAAGTGAAGCAGCGTAAAGGCCCTCAGTACCAGTAACACCGTGATAAGGCGTGTCGACAACTCGAATAAACCCAACCATCTGATCGTGAATATTGCATCCGACTATGATCGTGCCGGATTTGTCCAACAACACGAGGTCAGGGCGTTCGTTGCCTAGCAGACGAAGTTCGAATACCTTCGCCTTGGAAAATGAGTAGACGTGATGCCTCAGGTTGTCAAAGTTTGGAAACGAAATACGAGATCCGGTCGTAACGACAGAAACCTGCGGCATGAACTGCCGATTTTTCTGACCGATCTCAATAATCTCCGATTGCCCAAGTGACACCTGGGTGTCGCTGGGCGTAAAGGTGACAACAACGTTTTCAACCGGGTTCTGATCTGCACCGACGATTTCTATTGTGAGTCTTGCCATTGCTTTCGAGGTGCCTGCTGCCATCGAACTTCGCCCAATGGTGCCGCCTATCAACAGGAGGGTGGCTACAGCAACCATTAAGCGGTTTGCAAGTCTTCGCAATCGAACGTATCGCGGCGGCCCAGGCGGCAGCTCTATGGTTAAAAGTCGTGAGTCCATCGATGAATGTGTACTGATCAGGCGTTGAGATGCACTGAGGAGGTGGGTATCGGCAGGATACGAGGCAACGCGCTTATCAGATTGAATCATTCGCCTTGTAAAAGCCAGGCTTATCACGCCTGACACTCATTAAAATGAAGTCAAAATGACTACCCCGATTCTGTATGCCATAAGTTCATTGTTCTTGAGCCCAGATTGACTTCTTCATTTGTCCGTTTCTTCTCCTTTCTTCTAGTCCTTGCGTCTGCTGTGGTTCCCGAGGGCGCCTTGGCGGGCAGTCGCTTGGTTGCAACCGGTGGCGTCTCACAGATTGAGGGAGCTGCAGGAGGTGGCCTGACTCCGTGGGCCGTTATTGCCGGCTATGGCACAGCAGATGAGATTGGCGGTAGCGGGTATGTCACCCGGGCGCACACCGATGATGGATTCGGCTTGAGTTCAGTTGGTATTGCCATTGGCTTGTACAACCGAGTCGAGCTGTCAGCCGCAAGAGTCAGGCTCGGGCTCGGAACCACTGTCCCGGGGCAGCATGTTCGAATGAACGTATTTGGTCTAAAAGTGCGACTGTTTGGAGACGCTGTCTACGACCAGGATTCGTGGTGGCCCCAGGTTTCGATCGGGCTGCAACATAAGCGGCACACCGACTTCGATTTCATCCCCAGACTCCTGGGTGCCCATAGGGGCAACGGTACTGACCTGTACGTAAGCGCCACCAAAGTATGGCTTGCAGGTTTGGCCGGACGCAACGTCGTGACTAGCCTGACCATCCGAAGCACTGCGGCCAATCAATACGGTTTGCTTGGATTCTCGGGACCACGTGGCGGGAGAACCATAGTGCCGGAAGTGTCTACTGCCGTGTTCCTAAACGATCGGCTTCTAATGGGTGCGGAGTACCGTAAGAAACCTGATTTGCTCGCTAGCTTTGGTGAAGAAAGCGCGATAGACGTCTTTGCGACTTGGTTCATTCACCGGTCGATTAACGTTACTCTTGCTTTTCTGGACCTGGGTCGAATTGCGGATAAACCGGATCAAAAAGCCTGGTATCTATCTGTTTCCGTAGATTATTAGACCGGCATACAGTCTGCTTGAACTATCCTCCAGTCGGGCATGGTGCCGTCTACCACCGGTTTGAACACTGCAAAATTTCCTGCGTTTGAGGGGGTTTTCGAGTGTCTATCTAAAAGTGATCGATGTGATGCTCCCTTCCCAGAACGGGTAGATTTTTCCGTCTGCCGCTCTTGAGATGGTGAAGTCCATCGGGATCATCTGATTGCCAACGCGTTGATAGTCTGAGCGCGATACATGTTCACCCGAGCCGTGATACGGCGTTAAAAGATCGCCGTCTTGCTCGGCGGACATGTGGGTCATGCGCCCGGCTTCATCAATGTGGGCCACCATGGTCGCTCGCAAACCACCTTGCTCAATAACAGCGCGTGCACTTGAGTTATCAATCGCCTCCCAGGTCACCGGACCACCAGGCAACAGTGCCTGCGGGTAAAGGGCACTTTCCAATAACCAGCGTCGCAGTGAGATCTGATTGAGCGTAGGCGTTTCGCTTTCGTCGACGACGGTGACCAGCGAAAGGATCTTGGCCTTCATTTCCATCTCGCCTTGCGCGAAGTAGTCATAAGCTCTTGCCCAAATACCCGGCAGTACAGAAGTTGTTGCAGAGAACATTAGGGCTGGCTCGCCAATCGCAATGGTTTGCTCTGCAGTTGTCGGGCTGAACGATTCTGTTAGTGGGCGCCGGAACTCGCCCTCCGCTTCTAGCGCCACAACCGAGTTGGCAGGCGCATCTTCTGGAAACACAAACCCAAAGTAGCGCTGTATTGGTGCTGGAAGTTGTGACCACCCAGCGCGGTCTATTGCCGGTGACGGGGAGGTCGCCGCCAGATTGACCACTCGCTTGCTAAACGCAGCAATGTCTTGCTCGGTGGCGCGCGAAGCGAACCAGAGCACGCCTGCGCCCACGAGTGCTACGACCGCTGTTGATACACCCACTGCTTTTAGCTTTTTCATTGATTCCTGCCCGTGACTTGTTAAGCATCACAAAGACGCAACCCAGTAAAGAAAACGTACTTATGTGTACGCTTTAGATATAACCGTATACCTGTGTACACTTGTCGTCAAGTCATCACGAGTAGATTCGATGAAAGTGGAAAATCAGACGCAGCGGCGACTGGACATTGAAATGGCCGCGCTGGCAGTTCTGGCGGAAAGGGGTTATCGACGCACGAGCATGCTGCAAATTGCCAGGCGAGCAAAAGCCTCGAATGAGACGCTTTATGCCTGGTACGGCAGCAAGGAAAAGCTGTTTGCCGACATCATCGAGAGCAACGGGCGGAAGGTGCGAGAGTATCTGGAGCAAGCGTTGGTCAAAAGCGCAGACCCACTCAATTCCCTAGAAGCGCTTGGGCCAATATTGCTGAACTTCACCGCCAGTGACAAAGCGATTATCGTGAACCGCGCGGCTGTTGCTGACGCAGCTGAAACCGGCCTTTTGGCGCAAGCGATTGATGAGTCTGCGCGCGGCGCCTTGTATCCCTTGGTTTGCTCATTGATGAGCGCCATTGAGCAGTCGGGCCACTTCAAGCTGGATGGTGGGGTTGAAGATGCCGCCGATTGTTACCTCTCACTGCTGTTTGGGGAAACGCAGTTTCGCCAGGCACTGGGGAGAGTGAGTCCTTTGTCTAGTAGCCAGATTAATCAACGAGCCAAGCGAGCGTTCGAATTGACCCAGCGTTTGTTTTCAGGGCATGCCAATCCGTAGAATATAGCCAATTGGATCAACACTTACTTAGCTGATCCTGCGTAAAACCATGCCGCGCTGAGCTACAGTGGCTTAGTCGATTCGAATTTTTGAATATCAAAGGAAGAGAAATGAAATCCATCTCATTGCTAATTGCTGGCATGGTTTTTTCTACATGGGCATTGGCGGCAGACGCAGCAAAGGAAAAGCCAACTCAGCATCTAAAGGTGGCTGATGTAGAGTCCATGGCAGTAGCCAAAGAAGTGTTCATCGACACCACCGCACAGATCAGACGCAAGAAAACGGTCGGCCCAGCCGAGGCTTCCGAGATACATATCATCACGTACTCGCTTGAAAAAAGCGTCGCGTATTTTGCTGATAACTTAAGCGGCGAGAAACAGACACTTGCGCAGGAAATGGCCGTGGTCGTCGAGGAAATACACCTGGCCTCTGAAAACAACCGATTGGGTGAGTTGGAAAATCATCTCAGTAAGTACGCCGACTTGGTCGATAAGTTCCTGTTTGATTTCTAAATCGCTCGGTAACAAGACCCAGCGCTTGCTATCACAAAACACAGTCGCTATAAACTAGCCCAGAGAGTAAGAGTCTGGCCATAAACTTTGGCGCTGCCGGGAGATGACATGCCACTGAATGTATTGGTGATCTATGCTGCACTAGCTACTTGGCTGCTTGTTTTTGTATACGACTTAAGGCGCAGGCAGTTTTCACCGTCCATCTATTTTGGCATCGGGCTGATGCTGTACCTGAACGTTGGCTACTTTCTTACCGGTGCAAGTACTTCGATCGCCAATTTTGTTGCGATCTACGATGTCCTCATTAACGTTGGTTTAGTCTCTGCAGATGATGCCGCCGCTGTAACGACCTGCGCGGGCAACGCGTGCAGCGTTTGGGGGGAAACTTTCTCGAATCATCCCGCCTGGGGAGTGGCCTTTTACGAACGGTTCGCCAATGGCCCCGAGTTTCGCTCAACGTTGCTTTATGGGCACATATTGTTCAACTCCCTGGCGTTTGTTTTGCTACACATCCAGATTCTCCGTCCTGGCTTTGCGGGGCATCGGGATTCACACAGATTGTTGGGTCGCATCTCATTCTTGTTTCTAACCATCAGCGTTGTCTGCGCCGTATGGCTTGCCTCGCAGCATGGATCGGTTTCGGAATATGGTGGCGTACTGTCCCAGTATGGTTTTTACTCAATGTCTGCATTTGTGTACGCCACTGCCATTATGGGGATAGTGGCAATCCGGTCGAAGGATACTGACTCCCATCGTAAGTGGATGTTCCGTTATGCCGGATCAATGTGGGGCTCGTTCTGGTTATTTCGAGTTATGCTTTTCGTGATCGATCCGCTGCTTCGAGATTTCGAAGCGGCGGCAATCCTGATTTGCATCTGGTTCTCCGCGCCCTTAGGGATCGTCATAGCGGAGCTAGTCAGGCGCCGACTTGACCAGCCGGGACGAAAAAAGGGTGTTGTTACCGTGCCTGCCTAGTAAGGCAGTTGCATGAGACGGCCGGCGATCTGCGAAGCCGCTACTTTCCGTCCGATCTCAAGGCCTATCGAAGTTGTGGCATCAGGCAAGGCTCGCGAGTTACCAGATTGCCTGCCGGCCGATACTAGCTTTGATATTGATCGAGATTATTGTTCAGCCACTGCCCGAGGGTGCCATCAGCGGCAGCGTTGGATGCAACTGGTGCCAATGTTTCGGCGCTGTTTGAATCGGCTGGCCCCGAGGCTATATCGCCTGTCTCTAATACGTCGGCACTGCTGATAGTGGCTGTGCTTGTCTCATTGTCCGAGTTGGCGCCAACTGTTTGAATGGCAGGGGTCCCGGTTGCGTTACGAGCGATGATAAAAGTGAATGTGTCGTCGCTAATGTCTACAACCGAACCGTTGCTATCTACAATCCGCGCCGAGTTCGAGTAAATGCCGTCAAGCAGGCGGCCGTCCGTAAACGACCAGTTGGTGCCGTCAGCAATTACGCCGTCACCAACACCGGTAGCAACCTCGCCGCCATTGCGCCATACCTGCAATTGTTCACCGGGTGCCAATGGGCGCGCCAACGTCCCAATCAGGGTCGGAAAGGTATCGTTGGTGATGCTGCCGTCGCCAAGCAAGCCGGTGACGCTACCAACATTGTCAATGACGCCAACGATATCGATGGAGTTACCCGGCATGAGCACCGCCTGTTCCGCCGTATCGCTCGTGTTTCCAAATGAATCGATCGCCGTCACTTCGAGAACCTGGACGCCCTGGCCAGGTAAGTCACTGGAATCAAACTGCAACACAAATCGACCGTCGTCTGCTGCCTCGGTTGTTACCGTACTGTCACCCCATTGACCAGTCACACGGGCGCCGGCTTCCGCTGTCCCACTAACCGCCACACCAGCGGCTGCTTCAGCTTCCGAGATTTCATTGTCTCCGGTCACCGCATTGACCACCGGTGGAGCGGGCGGATTCCCGTCAACAAAAATCGAATAGGGAGCACTCAGCGGAGACTGATTACCGTCACCGTCGGCAATTCGGACGGCGTAAGTCTGCTCGCCGGCTGGTACCCCGGAATCAGTGAATGACCACTGTAGTCCGTCCACCGTGGCGCGACCAACCTCTTGCCCACCACGGAACACAACAACTGCCTGCCCGCTTGCCAGAACAGCGTCGAGTGTGCCGGCAAGTTCTGGACTCGCATCATTGGTCTGGCCGCCCTGGGCAATTTCGCCAACACTCAGATCGACACTGGGGTCAGTCAGCTCTTGTCCATCTTCATCAACTGGCACGGGCTCATTACTTTCAATGCGCGTTAGTGTCACCGAACGATCAGCCAGCGTCCCGCTACCGCTTCTATCGACACCATCAGAGTCGACCGCGCTATCGCTATCACTACTGCCACCTCCTGCAAGAGACGCCAGGAGCGCAACGCCCGCAGCGCCTCCCCCGATGGCCCAAATGGGCAATGAAGAATCATCGCTGTCATTGATCGTTTGGTCGCTTACCTGTGCAGCCTCGGTCTGGGCCGTTGAAGTTGCAGGCGGTGTGACGCCGACTGTGCTTGGTGGTGTGGTCCATAGCAAAATCGACCCATCTGACAACTCTGTGGCACCCTGATTGGCTGGCGTGAGCGTTTCACCGACTGGCCCGCCCAGTGAGTCGAGCTCTATTGCGCAGCCGCGATAGTCGAGTTCGCAGATAAAGAAATAGTCAACCAGCAGGACATCGCCATTCGTATCGAGTAAATCGATTAACAAGTCGTCACCCACCCGACGCATGATGGCCTCAAATGTCTGCGCTGGGTTCTCTGTGTCGACGATACGGTAACTCGCCCCGGCAATCGCATCGAGCGAAAGTACGCTGTCAGCAAGCGGAAGAGTTTCTTCGGCGCCCGACGGCGACCTGATGGTGACTGCTGGTGTCATGGTTTTTCCCTCTGATTCGGTCGGTTCGCTATCGGTGCGAACACATCTTCTTTGAGGTGGATTCTCCCATGAGTTCAGACTGAATGGATTGATTCGTTAGTCGGCCGCGAATAATTTCAAATTTAGTCACGCACAAGCGAGTGCATTATCTAAGAACGACTAGTCGAAAGAATTTACATGCGCTGGCAATGATGTTAGAAACAGATGCAGCAGCATCTCAAGTAGGGTGCGGTGAACACTCGCACTGAGTATTCGGAGCACTTAAATGACTTCATTTCAATGAAAACTGTCGCAATGGAAAAGGTTCGAGTCGGCGATATCGACATTGCTTACCGCTGGGACGGAAGGCCGAAAGAGGACACGTCCAGGCCTTTGTTGATGATGGCGCATGCACTAGGCACTGATCACCGCATCTGGGATAAGCAGGTTCCTGCATTAGCCAAGCAATATCGCATTCTGCGCTATGACTGGCGCGGTCATGGGTCTACCGATGCGCCACCTGGCCCGTATACCTTGGCTCAATTCGAGGCAGATGCCATTGGCTTGATGGATGCTCTGCAACTGGAGCGAGTTCACTGGGTTGGCTTGTCTACCGGCGGGATGATTGGACAAGGTCTGGGCATTCACCATGCCGAGCGAATCGAATCCTTGTCGTTGTGCAACACCATGTCGATGGCCAGTGCAACTTATCGAGAGTTTGCTGATTTTCGTGAGGGGATTGTCGCTCGGGAAGGCTTACGGCCGATCTGGCCGTTGACGCATAAGATGTGGTTTAGTGACGCCTATGTTGAAGCGGGCGGCCCGGACTACCAGTGGGTTCGCGACATGTTTCTGGCTACTCCTGCTTCCGGCTATGTTGGTGGCATGCATGCGGTTATGAACCTGGCCTACGGACCAGAGCTGCCGCGCATCAAGGCGCCTACGTTAGTCTTGGCAGCGAGTGATGACCCTGTCTCATCCCCAGAACATACGCAAGCGATGGCTGAAGCAATTCCTGCTGCGAGGTATGTCGTGTTGGAAGGTCTGCGCCACTATTCGAATGTTGAGGCAGCTGATCAATTCAATTCAGCGCTTAACAGCTTCCTGAGTCAGCGGTCCCCAGGGTGTACCTAGTATTGAACATTTTAGCTTGACGTGTTCCAAGCGATTAGGATGCTGGAGCGAGCATCGATGAATGCATCAACGGCATGCGGGTCGATGAATCGTGCTCCCGTGGCTTATGAGCAAGCAGCTAACTATTGGCTTGCTACAGCTACAGGTCTATAGGCAGTAGATAGTGTTGATCGACGGACACAGATAAGACTTGAGGTCGGTCGTTCGCCGTTAATGCTTGAAATTTGGGCTGCACGGACATGCCGCCCGACTCGACTGGGTTGACCCGGTTTCGATTGAAGCCACAACACCAGCGCAAGGTCCGTAGCGATTTATCGTTTTTGTAGGCGCGATCGGTTCTTTGGTCTGTTGAGTTTTTCTTGTTCAGCGTGCCACAGAGGCATCCATTGAACCAGGAACTCAGAAAAACTTTCAGTGACCCGTGGCGTACTTGTACGGTCATTGAGATAGAGGCAAACCTGCCTTACGGTCTCGGGTTCCAGCACCCGCCGCATCACTAACCCTAATTTGTTAGCCATGATGCCAACATAGGCAGGTGCTAAGGTCGCCGCCAAACCGTTGGCCGCTATACCCATCGCGGTTGTGATGTTGTCGACCACATCGACCGGGCTAACACGCACACCCTCGGGTAAGTTGATTCGCATCTGGGCGACGCTACGTTCGTGATCATTGCCTGCTGCCACCAAGGGATGCTCGCGCAAGTCGGCCCAGGTTACTTTTTTCTTGGACGCCAGCGGGTGTTCTGGTCGGCACCACAACACCCATGAGCTATCAAACAAGGGGTGACGGGTCAGCCCTTGCACGGCCGGTCGGTCCGGGCCAATGGCCAGGTCGACGTCACCATCGACCACGGTATCGACCAGCTCTTCTACTTTCGCATCGACGATACGGATGACTACTTTGGGTTTCTGGTCGATAAAAGCTTTGATGGCTTCAGGCAGCACCATGCTGGCAAGCACCTGGGGTGCTGCGATTCGCAAGACGCCTGATGCTCGGTTAAGCACATCGTCAGCAGTCTTTTCGGTAAGCCGGACGTGGCGTAGCGTCGTTTCTGCTGAGGCGAGGAACTCTCGGCCCGCGCCCGACAGGCGCACGCTTCGGGTGGTTCTTTCGAACAATTTGAACCCGAGAACAGATTCCAGTTCGGCCACGAGTCGGCTCACCGCCTGAGCGGTCAGGGCGAGTCGGTCACTGGCTGCACTAAAACTATGTAGTTCAGCGACTGCCGCGAAAGCTTCGAGTTGGCGCAAATTGAAACGGCTAAAAGGCATTGACCTATTTTCAACAATAACTTGATAAAAGGCAAATATTTGTTGATTGTGTTGTGAATCGGAATTGTTCACACTCCCTGTTCACTGCAATTTGCAATGAACCGACCGGGGAGAACAGTTCGTGAGACAGCCCACTTTTGAAGTTGCCGGTATCCAAGTCTCTGGCGATCACTACATCAATGGCGAGCGCGTCTCGGGCACAGAGCACTTTGCCGTTAACAGCCCGATAGATCAGCGCCAGCTGGGCGAGGTATCGCAAGGCTCGGCTGATGATGTCGAACAAGCCATCACAGCGGCTCAAGCCGCTTTTCCTCTCTGGGCGGCCCTCACGGCCGCGCAAAGAAAACCTTATCTTGACCGATTTGCGGCAGAAATAGGCAAACGGGCAGAAGCGTTTGGCGCGCTGGAGAGTAACGATGCGGGTGTTCTGATGTCTCGCATGCAGCATGGTGTTGTCCCCAGAGCAATGCTCAACATCACCTGGTTTGCTGAGCACGCACTCAAGTTGCAAGACAAGGTAATCGACACGGATCAAGCTGAACACCGCGTCCGCCATGACCCAGCCGGCATTGCTGTGATCATCACGCCATGGAACGCACCGCTGATGTTGTCTACCTGGAAACTGGGGCCTGCGTTAGCCGCGGGTAACACCTGCATTCTGAAGCCACCAGAGTGGGCGCCCATGACCTGCTCGCTGCTGGCAGACGCCGCGCATGATGCTGGTCTGCCGCCGGGCGTGTTCAACGTGGTGCAAGGCGATGGCGCAAGAACCGGGGCAAGGCTCATTAGCGATTCCCGTATCGCGCGAGTGTCGTTTACTGGGTCTGTCCCGACCGCCAAAGTCATTGCGCAGGCGGCTGGTGCGAATCTGGTGCCATGCAGCCTGGAACTTGGCGGCAAGAGTCCGTTTATCGTCCTCGAAGATGCCGACATAGACAGTGCTGCCGCTACGGCAGCATTGATGTATCGCAACGCCGGGCAGGTCTGTCTCGCCGGAACGCGCCTACTGGTTCATGAGGCAGTGGCGGAGGCGTTTACGACGGCACTACGTGCAAATGTTGAGCAACTGACGGTGGGAGATCCGCGCGACGCGAACACCGAGGTTGGACCCATCATTCATCCTCGCCAGGTCAAGCAGATTCTTGGCTACGTCGAACGGGCGAAGGCATCCGGTGCAACCATTTTATGGGGAGGCAACGGACATTCATACGGTGCGCAATATGTCGAGCCGACGCTGATTACTGATGTTACGCAAGAGGCTGAAATCGTTCAAAACGAAGTGTTTGGACCGGTGCTAACCCTACAGACTTTTAAGAATGACGATCAGGCGGTGGCAATGGCCAACGGCACCGACTACGGCCTGGGCGGAGTTTGCTACGGCGAAACCAATCACGCGGCTCATATTGCCGAGCAGGTGCAGACGGGGTTCATCTGGGTAAACAGCTTCGGCATTCGCGATCTTGCCGCTCCGTTTGGCGGTATCAAGCGAAGCGGCATTGGCCGGGAAGGCGGTGACTGGAGTTTTGAGTTTTTCAGCAATATCAAAGATATTGTTTTGCCAAAAAAGCCTTTCAAAGCCAGTTTCAGTCACCGCTAATTTCAATTTACCTCAACAGAGAATACGACATGGGCCAAATTGTTGGCGGAGCGCTAGTCTCCCACCATCCGGGTTTGATGCAATGCGAGGAATTTCGACGTCTGCAAGGCGCTGGGGAAGACTCCTCGCTCATTGAAGGCTATGCGCGCCTGCGAGAGCGAATCGAATCAGCGCAGGCAGATGTTGTCATCATATTCGATTCGCACTGGTTTACTACGGGCTATCACCTGGTCGATGGCGGCGATGCTTACTGCGGGACATTTGTATCTGACGAGATGCCGTGGTACCTGAATGGGGTGCCATATAACTATCGCGGCCATCCGGGTTTGGCTCAGGCAATTGAAGATGTCTCACGCAGGCAAGGCGGATTCAACCGGACGGTGCGAAACCCGGATCTGGGACGTCACTACGCGACGATTAATCTCGTTAAGCATCTGCGACTTGAATTGACTGACACCCCGGTAGTAACGGTGAGTTCATGCCAGAACTGCGATTGGCAGCATTTTCTCAAGTCTGGCGAGGCAGTCGCTGAAGCCGTCCGTTTAAGTGACTTGAAAGTTGTACTACTGGCGTCGGGCGCCTTGAGTCACAAGTTCAACAATATTGACTGGAAGCCGAACCATCCGCGGATCTTTCACGAGAGCAATGTCTCGCGCCCCGAGAATATTGAAAGCGATAAGCAGGCAATCGAGTTCTTCAAGCAAGGGCGCCATGATCAGATTCTTGATCGTTGGGATGACGACTATCGTAAAAAACCATGGGAAGCCTTTGGGGCGCACTACCTGCAGATGGTTGGTGCGATGGGTGGTCGAGGCTGCCGTACCACCGGAGAGCCGTTATGCGAATACGAAAATGCGCGCGGTACCGGCAACATTCACATTTGGTTCGGACAACCCTGAGGTGAGCATGAATTTCGAGTTTCCGTTTAATGAGCTACCTGCCGTTATGCGAGGCCCACGGGTCGAGCGTCGCCATGTTTTGATAGGCGGCAGCCCGTTCTGGGCGACGCTGATTGAAGAAGAAGGAAAGGTTGAGCGGCTCAGGCTGGATGACGGTCGGGTGGTGAACGCTGATGTCGTCACCCATTTGCCACCAGTAGAGCCGAGCAAGATTATTGCCATCCATATATCGTACAGCTCGCGCAGCATGGAAACCCGGCAAAAACCGCGCCCCACCGCAACGCCAACCTACTTTACCAAGCCATCCACCGCACTGAATGGGCATCGTGGGCAGATTCTGAAGCCCGCGGATTGCAAGTATCTCAACTATGAGGGCGAGTATGCGGTCGTGATTGGTAAGACCTGCCGCAACGTAACGCCTGATGAAGCGTGGGATTACATCGGCGGATTTTGTGCGGCATTGGATATGGGTCTGCAGGACTTTCGGGACACCGATCAGGGCAGCATGCTACGGGTAAAGGGTGCCGATACCCTGTTGCCGATTGGGCCTGGGCTGGTGACGGGTGTGAACCTCTTTGAGCAAACGCTCAGAACTTACGTCAACGGCAGAGTCGTTCAGGAAGCCATCATTGCCGATGAAACTATTTGGGGGCCTCACTATGTTGTAGCTGACATTGCGCGCCATATCACTCTAAACGCTGGTGATGTCATTTTGATGGGGACGCCATGCCACTCAAGGTCGGTTGACCCAGGCAATGTCGTTGAATGCGAAGTAACCGGCATCGGCCGGATAGCCGGGACGGTGACGGCGATTGAAGCACCGCGTGCAGCAGCGCTCGGGGTCGGCCATGCGCCGACAGATTCGCCTGAAGTTCAGCGGGTTGCATTGGGGTTTGATGAACGTGTCCCCGAACATCTACGCACCAACTTGCGCGAAGCAAAAGCAACAGGCGGAGACTAAACCGAATCTACTAGATCGTGGTGGGGACCTCCTAACCACGACCGCAAACAGTTATGCGATTCAGGACGCCTGGATGAATCTCAAACAAGCCGCTTTACGCAAACAAGCGCGCGAAGAGTGGGTTAACAGTCTGCACAAACAGACGAATAAGACAGTCAACGAACGGAGAGACAATGAAAGCATCTAATCTATTCATACAAGCCATCGCTGTGTCTGCATTGACCGTGTGCTTGGGCGCGCCACTTGCCCAGGCGCAATCAAAAGAAGCGCCCGCAGCGTCTTCTCTTGACGGTTGCCCGTCGAAGACGATCCTGTCGCGCTTTATCCAGTTTGGCAAAACCGGCAAGATGCCGCCTGACCTCGGCCGCTGGCTGGGTGACCCCAAGGCGCAGGCAGTCGAGCCATATCAGGCATTTGACAACGTGCATTACGTGGGCGTTTGTTGGGTGTCAGCATGGCTAGTTGAGACCAGCGATGGCTATGTGTTGATCGATACGCTGCATGAGCCGTTTGTTGATCTGCTGATCGGCAACATCGAAAAGCTGGGTGTTGATATGGCGGACATCAAGTATGTGCTGATGACACATGGTCACTTTGACCATGTGGGGGGTGCGTATAAGCTCAAGCCGTTAATGCCTAATGCTGAGTTCGTGATGACTCAAGCCGGCTGGGACGAAGGATTTGCAAGTTCGGCTAAGTCGCAGGGTGGACGGCGACCGTGGACATTTGTCGACAAGATCGGAACCGTCGCCAAAGACGGGCAAGCGTTTACGTTGGGTGGCGCCACCTTCACTGCTTACGAAACGCCGGGTCATACATTTGGCACAGCCTCATATGGTTTTGAGGCCAAGGATGGTGATACCACCCACCATGCCTTTACGGTCGGAGGCCTTGGTCTCAATGCGATTAAGTGTGAGGCCCAGGTCAAGGCTTACATTGACAGCGTTAAACGCATTCAAGATCTAGCTGCTTCAAACAATGCGCCGATCACGGTACACCTCACCACTCACGGTTTTAGTACCGGGCTACCCGAAGCTGCCAGCAAGATTCCGGATCGTAAAGCTGGGGAACCCCATCCGCTGGTTGACCCAGAGGGATTCCAAAAGCAATTGGCCGGGCTGCAGGGGCGCGCAGAAAAGCGGTTGATTATCGAACGAAACAAGAGCTGCTAAACCACCTGCCCAGATCGCCGTCGGCAAGGCCCGAACCTGCCGGCGGCGATCCAATATTTGCCGCTGGCGATCCTGAGTCGGTAATGACGTACTTGATGCCAATTTCACCGCTTGAGCTCGTACCGCTTCATGCGGACTGATCAGGCCTAGCGTGCACCATGCCCGACCGCGAGGACCCTCGGCGAAGAGTAAACAACCGGTTTCGGTGTCCAGTACAGATGTCAGAAACGTCCAATCTATATGTCAACAAACTGTACTGAATTGCATTCAGACGTGGCTTACCCGGGCTACCGAGATTGAAAGTTGACGGTCGTTTCGAACCCACAAAATTCTTGCAACGACCCTGAGCGGACTTTGTACCCTCGCAAGTCAGGCTTGTTGTGCTTCTTGACGAACAGCGACACCACGGCACTTGCCTTCATTGATCAAAAAACAGTGAATCGAAGCCGTCACAATTCCAATCTAGCTACTAGTATCAGACACTAACAACCAGCCAAGAAAAAGCCCGTCACTCAACCAGAGCGGTGGGCTAATCCACTCGAAGAGGAGTGGAGGAGACAACTGAAGAGCCAGCGCAAGGCTGGTTCTTTACTATATTTGCAAATCGACCGACCGACCTAGACGGATCAGCCTGGCCAAATGTCCGATCAGAAGTTCAACCTTTCGATTCATCAATAGCGCGATCCCAGGCGGCGCGCAGATCAGCGGCCATTCGTGGGTCTGTCACCGCCAGGCGGGCGAATGCTTGACGTTGGGCGTTAGCTGCCATCTTGTCAAAAATTCGGCGTATTAAAGACTTACCGGCAATTTTGGTGTCTTTCTCGGCTGCATTCGGGGGACGCGTCGGCGCCTCAAAGCCTTCAGTTGCGGTCGTATTCAAGCTCATTTGAACTTCCTTTATATCAATCGTTTATCGAGGAGGGTCGGACAGGAACTGAGTTCTCTTGTTGTCCGTTATTGCTGTGAGCTGATAGTTGCGGCGGAGCATGAGCTTGTCCGATTTATTGTTGGAATGATTGGCATTCATGACATGAATAGACGCCTTTCGACGGTCTGGAAAGGCGGACGAAGTCCCCCGCGTTAACGAACCCTGACACTTGTGTGTGGATACATTGCCTAATGCGCATGTCCTTCAGAAGCCGGGTGATGGCGTTGATTGACTCAATCGACACGCAAACTGTAAGTTGCCTTGCGACGCTTCGTTGACTCTTAAGAACCCTTGTTTAAGCAGAAACGATCGCATCGGTTGATTGCTCCAGTGGACGATCGCACAGAACTCTTCAACACCAAGGGTCTGCGCGATCTGAGCGAGATGCTTGTATAGGGCTGTTGCGATCCCACGACGATGGCAATCATCGTAGACAACAACGGCTAACTCAGCCACAACAATCGGTGCATGTTGCACCAAATAAAAGCGACCTATGCCAAGCGTTCGGGTGCCAGCCTTGCTGGATTCAGTCGCGATCAAGGCAACGTGGTCGACGTAGTCGGGATTTGCGAGTTGTATCAGTTCAGCCGTTGAAAAAGGACGCTTGGAAGCAAGGAAACGATGAAAATACGACTGTTCACTTAAGCGTCTGATGCCGTCTTGAATGGCGTAGCTGTCAACGCCACTGATTACGCGAACGACGATTGGATCGCCGGAAGCGGCGACCTCCACACATGAGTAGTCACTAGCGGTCATTTAAGCACCAACTCTGGCTATCGGGCTTCCTGATGGGTCATATATCAGTCGTTCTTCGACTTCGCTGGGTTACCGATGTCGTTCAACGTATCGGCACACTCCCCAATTTTCGCTCCAAGGTGTGAGTCAAACACCGCTACACGAGAAATCGCTTGCGCGCTCCGCCGGGCGGCATAGCGCTCAAACCACCGAAGTACGATGCTCCAGCCACCCACTGCTGCGGCATCTTTTGCTGGTCTGTTGGAAACGCTGCGATCAATCTGCATGTCAGTCGCATTGCTAGTCATTGAAACTCCTGGTATTAGTATCGAGGGGATCGTGGCACTGAACTGCGCCATCTATGAGGCGAGTGTCATGGGCTCGATGCAAAGCGTCCACTTTATTTGCTGAATAGTAGGTATCGGACTGGCCTATGTATTGCAGCTTGTTGCAGATCTCTTTTGGTGCAGTCAGATATGTCGGCTACTAGTCCATGTGCAATCTTGTATTTAGGCCTGCACCAACAATGCGAAGGTCGGCTCCCGACACGTAGCAACGTGTGTGGCGTACCAGCTCTGGAAGTTTTGAACGACTGGTCTCGGAATGCTGTCGTTCGATTTGTCAGCTCGAAAGGCGGTGCTCGACCTATTCCGTTGATAAACACCGGCGCTGATGCAACTGGATGACCTGCTTCGAACAGAGTCAGGTCAGCCAAGCTTGGCGACTTTAGGGTTTTCCCGGGCGATTCGCCCAGATATCACTCTTAGCAACTCCCGATCGCTGGCGTTGTTGCAACTTCGGCAAATCTACGCCTACTTCGATGCGCCATTCGCCTTAGATTTTGCGCTGTCGCGGTCAATAAGAACTCATCGAGTGCACCACTCATTCCGCGCAAGCGCAATCGGTCCATCTTCAAGATCCGTTTCATGTGAGCGAACAACATTTCCACTTTTTTGCGGTCCTTTCTCGACTGAGCATATTCCGGCGTTGCCGCAATCTGGCCGGCGTGTTCTCGTGACTCTTCATAGATCGAGCGCTTGATGCGTCGGGCCTGCGACATCGGCGTACATTGCTGCTTCATGGAGCATTTCTCGCAGTCAAACTGACAGGCACCGTAATTGATCGTGTTCTCTTTGGTGATTCCGCTACGTGGCTTCGTGAAGTTTCTCTGATTTCGTCTGAGTAGTTTCCCTGCAGGGCAGATGTATTGGTCAGCCTATTCATCCCACCTGAAGTCGAACACTGTGAATAGACCCGACTTGCCTGTGGCTTTGTCCCAAACGGGCACGTGCGGCTCGATGTTCTGTTCTTTGACCATCCAGTTCAGCATCTCGCCAGTACCGTAAGCCATATCGCCAATTAATCTGCGTGGTTTAATCTTGGTGCGTTTGTTAAGTCGTTCAACCATCGCTTTCGTTGAATCGACCTCCCGTGACCGATTCACTCGAGTGGCCTCAACATCAACAATGATTCCTGAATCGATATCAGCCAAATAATTAGTGCAATAGCCATAAAATTCGGGGCCGCCCGACGCTGCCGTCCAGCTAGCAGCAGGATCTGTTTGCGATACTTTCTTGGCGGGCACGAAGCTTTTCATTTCGGCTTTGTCTAAACTCTCCAGGTAGTCTCGGACTGCGCGGGTGCCGCCACTGCCCCAGTCATCATCGTCTTCATGATGCTTCTGCCGACTCGCATCGGCTTTCACAACGCTGGCGTCTACTGCGACCCCTCTCCACCAACGAGGCCATCATCAATGCAGCGCTGAAGCACCTGCTCGATTAAGATGCGCAGCGCATCGCTTTCTCTGAACCGGCCGTGGCGGTTCTTTGAGAATGTCGAATGATTGGGAACCTTGTCTTCCAGGCTGAGTCGACAGAACCATCGATACGCTAGATTCAGGTGAACTTCTTCGCATAGCCGCCGTTCAGAACGAATGCCCAGGCTATATCCCACAACCAGCATACGAATCATAAGCTCTGGATCAATCGAGGGGCGGCCAGTATGGCTGTAGTAATCGGCCATGTGATCTCGAAACCCATTTAAGTTCAGGCAACGATCGATGTGCCGGAGCAGGTGATCCTGCGGTACGTGCTCTTCCAGATTGAACGAGTAAAACAAGCGATCCTGACTATCGTCTTGACGACCCATCATGACTAAAGACTCCGCTGTTCGACCCTTGTCATTTCACTCGTCTCAGGCCAGAAACATCGAATAGTTTTTCAACGGAATAGACCCTGAGCAGCCGGTCGCGAACCGAATTTCTTCGTCCCAAGTTGGTTATGGCCAGAAATTGTTGTACGCTATATTGCACCAATAGTATGATTTATCGTGTAAGACGTGAGGCGCAATATGGCAACTACCCGAAAGACAATCACTTTGTCGGAGCAGCAAGACGCGTGGGTCAAGTCACGGATCGAAAGTGGTGACTTTACGAACGATAGCGAGTACTTCCGAGATTTGATTCGCCGGGATCAAGATCAAAACGGAAAATTCTTAGCCCTTAGACGAGCAATTCAGGAAGGGCTCGATAGCGGCGTGAGTAATCGAACCGTGGCAGACATTTGGCAAGAAGCCGAGCAACGGCAATCTGCAAAGGCTCGCTGACAACCCATTGATCGGCAAGGGCACCGATCACATCGCAGATGATCTCCGGTCCTGGAGTTACGAGTCGCACACCATTTACTACATCGCCAATGCGACGGGGATTCTTGTCGCTCGTATTTTGCATCAACGAATGGACGTCGAAAGACACCCAATGACTGACGATTGATTAGTCGACTGATCGTCTGCCTGGCATAGACAAATCGTTACAAGGTTGCAGCCGCGTTAATCGCGACTGCAAATCTTCGTGCGCTAGAGCGGACGATCAACTTGGCAGATGAAACGACTCAATGCGACCCAATCCGGTCCGTCAGCTTGGTATCAAGCTCAGGCAAAGTAGCCTGCAGCTACTCTAGGAGGGATGCCCCAGGCAGTTGCGAGGCTTTCCGGTCGAACGTCACCATTGGCGTCTGGCTATTTGAATGAGCCATCGCAAGGTGCAGACAGTCCGCAAAATCTGCAGTGTTTTCCTCGTATAGGTT
>JBGCFG010000024.1:0-211810 GCA_045106815.1 Burkholderiaceae bacterium
GTAACGAGAGCGTAGGACCCACTCGAGCTCAACTGTTACAGAGACGGGCAAGAAAAGCGATTCTTTGCGAATGGTGCTTTCGACGAATGCTCTAGCCAATTCAAATTGCCTCTTGTCGTCAGCAATAAGGTATCGCACCAGCACGTTCGTATCGAGGGTCGCCATCTCAGTCCATCTTCATGTCGTTGATGCTGACCTTTTTCTTTGATGACTTTACGGATTTGGCCAGGGCAGTGATCGAGCGATTTTTTGCACGCATAATCGTTGTGCCATTTGGAAGCAACGTAAAAACGACCTTGTCCTGCGGGTTTAGGTTCATGAGCCGCCGGATCTCAGCAGGTATGGTGATTTGACCTTTGCTTGTTAGTGCGGCTTCAGCCATGTGGGGCTCCTTACTTAATCAGTTATTGTAAGGAATCAAGGCTTGTTTGGCAAGTCAAAGGCAAACAAATGGCATCGATGACGACCGACCGCTCCTGGCCCTTTGCTGACTGACATTCACACTTTCTGAATAGCCGGTTTCAGGCATCGTTATCACAGAGTAAGAACGCCCAGAATTGATTTCGACTGTCGGTAGTGGAGCAACTGGCAACTGTTCAAGTCAGGGCTTAATCGCAGCATGCTTAGTGAATGAATACCGTCGAAATCAACCGGCCACCTGTCTTAACACTCTGGGCTGTAATCGTCGCTGAGCATATGGGCTTCCATCGAGGTGAAGCGTTAACGATTGGTAAGACTGTTGCGGGCCAAACAGCTCATCGCAAAGGGACCTGACTCGGCATTCCGAACCCACTGAAAAAGGTATCAAAAAGGCAAGGGCAGTCCAACGTGAAGAAGCCTGCGTTAGCTACTTGTCGTTCATGGGGAAACAGTCGGCAACCCAAGCAGCTTGCCTCCGATGCCTTTCAGATGTACTTCCAGTTTCGTCCAGAGGTGCCCACTGGTAAGAAAGGGGGGGCGCTAGTGGGACGCTTTCTCTGAGTCTGGGTCAGGAAACGGCGAATTTCCCATAGGAGGCGAGTCGAGCATTCGTCCGATCCTGAGGGCCGATATGTTTATCTACAATCACCAGCGCGACGATTGACTTAAGTGTTGGTTTGAGTCGATTGATGATTCGGTTTCTGGTTTTCTTGGTGTTGCGCTGGTGGCGCATTGGTTGACGAGCATGCCTTGGCTACGGCTGGTTTGCAATATCGGCGATTTGTTTAGCACTGTCATCTGCCAGACAATCAACTGAGATTCGGCCAGGCATTGAGCGTAGCCACGTGAGTTGTCGCTTGGCAAGTTGCCGGGTTGCAGCAATCCCTGCGTCGATCATGGCCGCTCTTTCGTTGGCTTTGGCGCCGGCGTCGAGCCATTGCCAGACCTGGCGATAACCCACACTTCTCATGGAGGGCAGATTGGCGTTGAGAGAAGGGCGGCGCATCAGTCCATTGACTTCGTCAACGAGCCCCTGTTCAAGCATTTGATGAAATCGGTTAGCAATGCGTTCGTGTAACGCAGCACGGTTTGATGGTTCGAGCGCAATCAAACGAAACTCGATTGAGTTGCCAGATTCGTCTGTCCTGGTCGGTTTGGGCTTTGCTATCCAGGCGGACATGGGTTCGCCGCTTACAAGGCAAATTTCGAGCGCCCGCTGAATTCGTTGTGAATCGGTTGGCTTTAGCCTCGCTGCGGTGGGCGGGTCGAGCTGTTGGAGCTTTTGATGCATGGCTGGCCAGCCCGAGGTTGCCGCCTCTTTTTCCAGGCTGGTACGCAGTGTCGCGTCGGCCTGGGGAAGGTCGTGCATCCCGTCGATAAGCGCTTTGACATAGAGCATCGTGCCGCCCACGAGTACGGGCTCGCGATCGCGCTTTCGTACGTCTTGAATCAGGCGAGAAGCGTCTTCAACAAATTTAGCTGCCGAGTAACGATCGTCCGCATCAATAATATCGATCAGGTGGTGCGGCACAGCAGCGCGCTCTTGGGCGTTAGGTTTGGCGGTGCCAATATTCAAGTCGCGATAGACCTGTGCAGAGTCAACGCTAATTATTTCAATTGGCCTGGTTTGCGCGAGCACCATAGCTGCCGCGCTTTTACCTGACGCCGTTGGGCCCAGAATCGTCAGAACAGGCGAGGCGGAATTGATGCGGCTCACCGTCCGCGCAGGAACCAGCGGTCAATATCCTGCATACCAAACTGCACCCAGGTCGGCCTGCCATGGTTGCATTGATCGGCGCCTGGTGTGCGTTCCATTTCTCGCAGGAGGTTGTTCATTTCAGGAATGGTGAGTTGCCGGTTGGCGCGCACGGCAGCATGGCAAGCCATTGTCGCCAGCAGGCGTTCCCGTCTCGTCTGAACCAGGTCAGTGGCGCCGTTCTCGATGATGTCGGTTAGCACTGAACGTGCCAGTGCTGCAGGGTCGGCTCGACGCAGGGCAGCGGGAACGCAGCGCACGGCCAGTGTTGTAGGCGACATTTCATCGAGCGTCAGGCCGATTGCATTCAACGTCTCGGCTTCATCGTTGGCTGCCGCTATTTCAATCGGGTCGGCGCGGAAAGTTGCCGGTATGAGCAACGGTTGAACCGGTATTTCTTGTTCAGACAGATTAGTCTTCATCTGCTCATAAACGATGCGCTCATGCGCAGCATGCATGTCTACTACGACTAGCCCGTGCTGGTTTTGCGCGAGGATGTGCACGCCGTGTAGTTGAGCGAGCGCGAAGCCAAGCGGCGGCATGTCAGCGTTTGTTGTTGTGTCCGGATGCTCGTTGAGATTGGTGGCTGAGCCACTTGCCTGCTCACTGTCAAAAGGTCGTTGTGCGGCGAGGGCGGCATCTATGGCCGCCCGTGCTGGTCTGCTCGGCAGGGTAGCAGGTGCTGACTGGCGTAGCCCTGCATCCTGAGCGAGCCAGGCTGATTGACGCTCGATGGGATTGTCGTTACCGATCCGTTGATGCAACGGCAGACCCGCCTGCCATTGCTCGGGCGCTTGAGCTTGTGAGTTGCCAGCGGCGTAAGGGGCACTAGTCGATTGAGTATCGACCAGGCCTGTCGCGCCTTCGGGCACCGCGGGGCCTGGCCGGCCATCACTGCCGGCGCCAACGGCCAGCGCATCACGCACGGTTCTGTAAATGAGCTCATGCACTGCACGTGCGTCCCTGAAGCGCACCTCTGCTTTTGCAGGGTGCACATTCACATCAACTAGAGACGGGTCGATTGACAGATACAGCACGTAAGCCGGATGGCGGTCGCCGTGCAAGACATCTCGATAAGCCCGGCGGATCGCGTGCGCGAGCAGACGGTCGCGTACAGCGCGCGCATTAACATATAAAAACTGACGATCGGCGCGCGCTCTGGAGGCAGTAGGCCATCCGATCAGTCCGCAAAGCGAGAGTGCGCCCGTTTTGTCGATGCTGTGATGGCGAGTCGCAAAGTCTTCTCCCATCACGGCAAGAGCGCGAGCCGTCCAGTCGCCGGGTTTGAACTGCTCTACGCGCCGATTATCAACGAATGCGGTGAAGGCAATGTCCGGATGCCCCAGCGCAATGCGTCTGAAAGCATCCAGACAGTGGGCCGTCTCTGTGCCCTGGCTCTTGAGGAATTTGCGCCGAGCAGGTGTGTGCGCAAACAGATCGAGCACTTCGATACGCGTACCAGGCGGGCCTGCAGCGGGCTCAATACTGTCAGGCGTGGCAGCCGAGATCTGGCTCGCATTCGTCGCATCTGCCTGCCGACTCGTGATGGTGAGATCGGCCACGGCGGCAAGCGCGGCGAGTGCTTCACCCCTGAAGCCCATGCTGCTGACAGATTCAAGATCATCCAGCGAGCGGATCTTGCTCGTGGCGTGTCGCTGCAGGGCAAGCGGCAGTTGGCCAGGGGCTATGCCGTGACCGTCGTCTGTGATGACAATTCGACGCGCGCCCCCTTGCTCAATACGCAACTCGATCTGCGTGGCGCCCGCATCAACTGCGTTTTCCAGTAGCTCCTTCACGGCCGAGGCAGGGCGCTCAACCACTTCGCCGGCGGCAATCTGGCTGATCAGCCGATCTGGCAGGGCCGCTATCTGGGCGTTCTCGACATCTTTCATGTCCCGATTATAGTGAGGTGGCCAGCTCTTTCAGACACATCAAGCTTGCGATGCTGGCTTCTCGGGTTAATTCCTTATGACGCAGTCTAGTGACGAGCTCATCTCGGGTGAGCAGTAAAAACTCGCTGACCTCACCGTCTTGGTTTGCTGGTACGCAACCAGGGTTGACGGCGGCGCGCCAAACCAGCAGGTCTTCGACCATATAACCACCCTCAACCGGCGCTTGAATGCGCCAGGAGCCAACTCGTACTGGCGGCGCGTATTGCTCGCGCGTCAGGCCGGCTTCTTCTTCCACTTCGCGGGCCAGCGCAGGGACGAACGCCTCCATGGCATTGCCTTGCTCATTCATGCCAACTAGTCCCCCAGCGAGGGTATCGAGCATGCCAGGGTCAACATCTTTGTCTGGCGCACGCCGCTGTAACCAAAAGCTTTGAGCCTGGCCGGGCTGCTCAACACAGCCAATCAGATGAACCGCAAACGTGCGGATACCCAGCGGACGAGAGCAGCCGCGCTCCACCTTACCCATTAACGTGCCATCGTCAGCGCAAACCGGCAGGTCTTCATCGCGCCAGCGATTGCTCCGTCCATTGTCGCGCAGGACTAGTGCCATTGCCTGCAAGACTGCGGGCGCATCTGGTGCACAAATGGGCAAAATGCTCAGCGCGTCATCGCTGAGTTCAACGCCAGGCACTTGAGTGCTCAGAAGCTGTGCGTCTGGCAGGGACACGCTGCCAACAACCCGATCTTCAATCTCAAACGGAAGGCGATCTTCAGGCATTTCATGCAAGGTGTGCCGGCGGTAGTCGGCCAGCAGCTGTTCAATTTCTGTGAGGGTCAAGGGTTGTCTCAGGTTGCGCGGCGAGGGCTCGCTGGATTGCTCTTGAGGTAGTTCTTGAGACCTTCAAAAATAGCACCGGCCACCTTGCGCTGATAACGCGGATCAATCAGCCGCTTTTCTTCATCCGGGTTACTGATAAAAGCGGTTTCTACCAGGACAGAGGGAATCTCGGGTGTTTTGAGCACAGCAAAAGCTGCTCGCTCAATCGCGGGCTTGTGCAAAGCGGCAACGTCTTTCAGTGCGGTCAAAACATTGCGCCCAAGGCGGTCGCTTTCGGTCAGCTTGCTACGCGCAGACATTTCAACCAGTAAGGCTCTGGCGCGTCGGCTTTGTACCTTGCCGTGACGCACGCCGCCCACCTTATCTGCAAGGTTTTCCCGTCTGGCAAGCCAGCGCGCAGCGGTACTGGTTGCGCCGCGCTCAGACAATACATAGACGGACGCCCCTTTGGCCTGCGGATGCACGAAAGCGTCAGCATGAATCGACACGAACAGGTCAGCCGATACTCGCCGCGCTTTTTCTACTCGCCTGGCCAGCGGCACAAAGTAGTCACCCTCGCGGGTCATAAACGGCCGCATGCCCGGTTCAAGCTTGATGAGTTGCCGCAACTCGGCAGCGATGGCGAGCACGACATCTTTCTCATAGGTACCTAGCCCCCCAATGGCGCCTGGGTCTTCGCCACCATGCCCGGCGTCAATTGCAATCGTGACCATGCGCCTAATGGGCGCCCGATTTTGCGCCTGCTGGTTTTTGTCCGGTTTGCGCCGTCGGGCCTGTTTCGGTGGAGCCGGCCGGGCACTAGAGGGAAACTGGCGACGGGCAAGTAAATCTGCAATCGGATCGGGCGGCGTTACGGTGCGTTTGGGCCGGCTCGAAAGCAGTTGATTGAGAGGGTCTTGACTCGATTGTTGATCGAGCAGCGCAATTAGTGGGTCACGGGCCTGCACCGGATGCAAGTCAACCACGAGTCGATGGCTGTACTTGGCAATCGGTTCAAGCGTAAACAGTTCTGGGTGAACCGGTTTACGCAGATCAAACACCAGGCGCACTTCGTTGGGTTTGTATTGACCCACTCGCACATGTTTGATGTAGGGATCATCCGCTTTGACTTTGGCGATTAATTCGCGGATGTCGCCGTCTATGTCCACACCTGTGATATCAACAACGAGCCGTTGCGGATTGGCAAGCGTGTGGTAGCGATACTTAAGCGGTCTATCTAATTCGAGCGTGACCCGCGTATAGTCTTTTGCAGGCCACACGCGAACCGCCACAATGACGGCGGCATGTGCGCTGCGGACAGGAACTGCCAGCACCAAACTGCCACCGAGCAATTGGCCAAGTGCGCGCCGGCGCTGATTGCCAGTTGCGACCGACCCTAAAGCGTCGGCGTTTCGATCTGCCAGCGGCAGATCGTTTGATTGGCCAGAAGTGCGTTTAGGCATGCGCGTCCTGCCTCGCTGTGCACTTGAACATGCAAATCGCGGGCTTGGTCATCATCGGCAAGGGCCAGTCGCAACAGGACATCGGGCTTGGGTAGTTTGTCGGCGGCCATTTCTGGCCACTCAATGAGGGCCACTGCATCAGAGTCCAGCGATTCTTCAAATCCAGCTTCGCGAAGCTCTTGATCTGAAGAGAACCTATAGAAATCAAAGTGATACAGTTCGTATTTGGAAAGTCTATAAGGTTCAACGAGGGTGTAGGTAGGACTCTTTACACGACCGTTGTAGCCAAGCGACCGAATTAAGGCCCGACAAAATGCCGTCTTGCCTGCTCCGAGAGTGCCTGACAGATGAATGACGCAACCTGGCCGCAACGCCTGGCCCAGTACCTCGGCAACAAGGGCCGTGGCGGCTTCATCAGCCAAACCCAGGCTAAGGCTGTCCCTGCCAGGGGGGTTAGGCGGGCTATTGTCAGGGGCATTCAATGGAGTTGTTAAGTGTCTGAGAACCGGCACGCTGACGACATTAGCACGCCCAATATGGAAACTTTGCGGGCCTGGGCGGCTGATCTGGGCTTTTGTGCGCTGGGTGTTGCTGATACCCGCGGCTTTAATCGCCAGGCGCCGCTCGCGGCATGGTTGTCAAAGCGGTTTCACGGCGAAATGGCCTATATGGCCCGCGAGCCCGAAAAGCGGGCTCAGCCGGGCAAATTACTGCCCGGGACCGTCAGCGCACTCATGGTGGCGATGGACTATCGACCAGCCCCGGCGGACTGGGCGGCGCAGGAGTGGCGCCAAATTCAGATACCTGGTGCGGCCTATGTTTCCAACTATGCCCGTGGGCGTGATTATCACAAGATCATGCGCAACCGATTGCAAAAGCTGGCTGATCGCATCAGCGATTCCGTAGGGCCATTTGGCTATCGTGCCTTTTGTGATTCGGCACCAGTCATGGAGGTGGCGCTGGCCGAACAAGCTGGCTTGGGCTGGCGCGGCAAACACACATTGCTACTTGATCGCACGCGGGGCTCAATGTTTTTTTTGGGCGCCTTGTTTACAGACTTGCCGTTCTCCCCAGGCGACCTTGACAGCACAACGCCCTCAGAAGTCGGCACTCATGCCGAAGAGGTTGGCGGGCATTGCGGCACCTGTACGAGGTGCATTGACATTTGTCCTACCCAGGCGATTGTGGCGCCGTATGAACTGGATGCGCGCCGCTGCATCTCTTATCTGACCATCGAACTTAAAACAGCCATCCCCCTCGAGTTGCGGCCTCTGATCGGTAACCGGGTTTACGGTTGTGATGACTGCCAGTTGATCTGTCCGTGGAATAAGTATGCGCAGGTGGGAGATGCCTCGTTTGAGGCCCGACACGGACTGGACAGTGCGAGTCTGCTAACACTGTTTTCATGGGATGCAGACACCTTTGACATCAATACGAGAGGGTCGGCCATACGCAGAATTGGTTTTGAGCGTTGGTCTCGCAACCTTGCTGTCGGACTGGGTAATTTGTGCGATACCGATGCTGAACCAGCCTTGTTAGCTCGCGCGCGATTGGCGCTGTCGGCACGCCTGAATGATCCGTCTGCGTTAGTCAGGGAGCATGTGGCATGGGCCCACGCCCGCTTGTCTGATGGGGCTGTGGCATGACCGGGCCAAGCGATCAAACCGAAGACCTAATTGAACGCTTTTGCGAGGCGCTATGGCTAGAGGACGGGCTCGCTGAGAATACGATTGTTGCCTACAAGCGAGACTTAAGCGCTGCAGCGAAATGGCTCGCACAAGAGTCATTGGCAGACTTGGTAGACATAGATGCCGAGGGGCTGCATCGCTACATCGCGGCTCGCCACGCCAATTCAAAAGCCACCAGCGGTAATCGGCGCCTCTCTGTCCTGAGACGGTTCTTTCGCTGGTTGGTGCGTGAAGGCCGCCGGGAGTCTGATCCGACCGAGCAAATTCGCGCTGCGCGCCAGGCTCCGCGCTTTCCGAAAACACTCACGGAAAAACAGGTGGAGGCGTTGTTGCGAGCGCCCGACCCAAAGACTGATCTGGGTGCTCGTGATTTGGCCATGCTTGAAGTCCTCTACGCCACGGGCTTACGTGTGTCTGAATTGGTGGGTTTGCAAGTGCACGAGGTATCGCTCACTGAAGGTGTGGTGAAGGTCATTGGTAAGGGCAACAAGGAGCGTCTGGTGCCCCTCGGTGAGCAAGCTGTTTGGGCCATTCGCGGATACTCTGGTTTGCCGCGGTCGAGTTTGCTTGGTCCGCGTGTTAGTGATGATTTATTCGTAACGCGGCGCGGCAGTGCGATGACCCGTCAGATGTTCTGGGTCATGATTAAGCGCTATGCGAGCGCAGCAGGCATCCGTGCTCACCTGTCACCCCATGTGTTGCGGCATGCGTTCGCGACTCATTTATTGAATCACGGTGCAGACCTTCGGGTTGTGCAAATGTTACTCGGCCATGCCGATATTTCAACGACCCAGATCTATACCCATGTCGCGCGGGAGCGACTTAAGTCGTTGCACGCGGCGCACCATCCGCGTGGCTGAATCAACGATAAGTCTGGCGCAGCGGATAATTGAGCTCAGCAAGCGCAGCGCTGGTATGCTTGCCCAAAATCAAAACGAGTGATGCTCCTGCATGGGAAAGAAACACAGCGCAACCCGAGCGACCCAATGCCTCAAGAAGGCAGGTATTTCCTTCACAGAGCACCTCTATGACTACATTGACCATGGCGGTGCGTCAGAGTCGGCACGCCAGCTAGGCATCAATGAGCATCAGGTTGTTAAAACGCTCGTGATGCAAGATGAAGCTCGTCGTCCGCTCATCATATTGATGCACGGTGGCTATCAGGTATCGACTAAAAATCTCGCCCGCGCCATCGGTTGCAAATCCGTTGAGCCGTGTGCGCCCGCGGACGCCGAGCGCCATTCTGGGTATCAGGTGGGCGGCACGTCGCCATTTGGGTTGAGAAAGGCGATGCCTATTTATGTGGAAGCCTCGGTTCTTGATTTAGACAAGATCTTCATCAACGGCGGGCGCCGGGGCATGCTGGTCCAAATGGCACCGGCGGCGCTGGTCGAGAAGCTTCGCGCGCAAGCGGTAAACTGTGCGCTGACGGATTAATCTCTACAAGAGTTCGACCACATGACCAGCGTCATTGCTGTATTGCTTGCCTACCTATTAGGCTCGGTGTCATTTGCCGTAATCGTGAGCCGCGTGTTTGGGCTGGCTGACCCTCGTAGCTTTGGTTCCGGTAATCCGGGGGCGACTAATGTGCTGCGCACCGGCAACAAAGCCGCAGCCGTCCTGACACTGCTTGGCGACTTACTGAAGGGGCTGGTAGCTGTCCTGCTCGCCCAGTATTTCGCGCGTGAGTTCGGCCTGACCAAGGTCGATATTGGTCTGGTGGCTCTGGCCGTTTTTCTGGGTCACCTGTTTCCGGTGTTTCACCGGTTTCAAGGGGGCAAGGGTGTTGCGACGGCGGCGGGTGTTTTGTTCGGCCTGAACTTCTGGTTGGGCCTGGCAACCCTGACAACCTGGGCGATTATTGCGTTCTTCTTTCGGGTTTCCTCGCTGGCAGCGCTGATCAGCGCAATCTTCGCGCCGCTTTACTACACCTTCCTGTTTGGATTGAACTTCACCGGCCTCATCGTGCTGGCGATCAGTTTGTTGTTGGTTTGGCGTCACCGCGCAAACATCAGCAAACTCATCGAGGGAAAGGAGTCTCGTATCGGGGGCAACAAGCCTGCCGCCGCAGGCACTAAGTCGTCCGCAAAGAATCGCGCAAAACGGCAACGGAAATCCGCCTGAAAACATTTTTTCCCGTCGGCTTTCTGATCGATCAGGCAGGGGTGGTCATTGAATCAAGCGGCCAGCGCGGCTGAATATCGAACGCCGGAATTGTCTGCGAGTCAGGGCGCTTGGTGTAGGCGCTCAGAATTTCATCGTCGGTCAGACGCGCCATGTCTTCCAGGCTATTCGCCCCGGTCAACCTGAATGCTCCGGCGAGCGCAATCATGGCGCCGTTGTCAGAACAAAGCGCAATGGGCGGAAAACTCACTTCAAATTGATGTTTTTTCGCGAGCGTTTGCAAGCGCTCGCGCAGGCGTTTGTTAGCGCTGACTCCGCCCGCAACGACAAGTTGCTTAATGCCGCTTTGCACTACCGCCTGACTTGCTTTGACGGCCAGCACTTCTGTGATGGCTTCCTGAATTTCAACGGCCATATCGGCGCGTGTTTCGTCATCCAGTTCGAGTTTCCTGACCTGGGTAAGCACCGCTGTCTTGAGGCCGGAAAAGCTGAAATCAAGATCGCCCGAGCGCAGCATTGGGCGGGGTAACTTGAATCGACCCAGTGTGCCTTGCTCGGCGATGGCTGCTATCGACGGGCCACCTGGGTAGGGTAGTCCCATGAGCTTGGCGCTTTTGTCAAAGGCTTCGCCGGCGGCGTCATCCAGGGTGTCGCCGAGCAGGTCATATTGACCCACTTTGTGCGCGGCGAGCAGTTGCGAGTGTCCGCCAGACACCAATAAGGCGACAAAAGGAAAGGTCGGTGCTGGCGAACTGAGCAGAGGCGATAACAGGTGCCCCTCCATATGATTGACCGGGATGGCGGGCACGCTTAGCCCATAGGCAAGCGCTGCGCCAGTTGCGGCGCCCACAAGCAACGCTCCTGATAATCCCGGGCCGCGCGTGTAGGCGACTGCGCCGAGCGACTTTAAAGAGCATCCAGCGATGTCTAGCGCCTGCTCTAGCAACGGGGTTACGCGGCGAATATGGTCACGAGAGGCCAGTTCAGGCACTACCCCGCCGTATTCGCGATGCATTTCCACCTGCGAGTGCAGCGTTTGCGCAAGTAGGCCTCGACGTGTGTCAAACAGCGCAATGCCAGTTTCGTCGCACGAGGTTTCAATCCCCAGAATCAGCATACGGCGGCGGTCTACACGACGAACAAATCGGGCGTGCCAGCATCTGTATGCGAGCTCAGGCTGACGCGGTTGCGACCAGCGCGCTTGGCTTTATAGAGTTCCTGATCGGCAGCGGCTAATAATTCGTCCAACTGCTCGCCTTGTTTCGCGATGGTGCCACCAACACTGATCGTGATTGGCAGGGTCAGCGGCTTGAGCCGAGTATCGCCAGACGCAGTGACCACCTTTTGCTGGCGATAGGGTTGGCTCTGCACAGCCTGTCGCAGGCGTTCAGCGACAACCCAGGAATCCTGTTCATTATTGATGGGCACGATAGCGCAGAACTCTTCGCCACCATATCGGGCAATGACCGCTTCCGGGCGAAGGTTCTGACGCAACACGCTGGCGCAATGCTCAAGCACGTGATCACCAATTTCATGGCCGTGTTCATCATTGACTTTCTTGAAGTAGTCGATATCGAGCATCAGCACGGCAACCAATTGCCCATTCAGACGCGTTCGCTGGATCAGCGACTCGCCCCGTTCGCTCAGACTGCCTCGAGAAGTCAAATTAGTCAGCGCATCGGTGTCAACCCTGCGCTGCAAAGTCATGACGTTTTGCGCGTTGATCTCAAGCATCAGTAAGGCGGTGAACGCCGCTGGCAGAACCATCTTGGCCATCAACATCAAAGCAATGGCTGGCGTAATCTCGACGGCGGTAGCGCTGTTAACCCAATGCCCGCCAATGACCAGAACAATCCCGGCCAGACTGGCCAGAGCAAACGTGAACAAAAGCATGCTGGCCAGCCGCTTAAAGTGAGGCGTCAGGGAAGCATAGTCTGAGGTTGTCAGCCACCAGCCGCCCACTAAAAAGGCCACGAGCGTGACGATTTCTCCGGCAATGGTTTGCGCGGCGGCGCTGCCGCCCATTAGCGAGACGAGCAATACAAGCAGCACGACTGCGCCGATTGTCAGCATCATGAGTTTGAGTTCTGACCGGTTGGCAAACAGCCGCAGCGCAACCTCAACCGCAATCACCATGGCCGCTGTGCCTAAAATGATTGCTGCTTCATGGGCCCAGATGATGGGTTCGCCATCAAGGGCTGCGGCGCTGTCGAACGCAGTAACTAGCAGGGCACTGGCACCCAACACCAGTGCCGCAACAAACAGTGGCATCACACGGGGCGCCTTCTGTTCGAGCGCGCGCAGCAAAAACACACCGAGTGCGGTGATCAGGGCTACGAAGGCAACCAGTAAGTAGGCGTACTCAACTTGGACGAGAATGACCTGCGCCATGTGCCGCTCCAGGCAGTGCCGGGTCCACAAATGGACCTGGATCACCAGATTCACAAAACGGCAGGCTAGCGCAATTTCAGCAAAGCGCTTCACCCTGGAACAATCTGTTGCCAGCGCTTAGCTACCGGCCCCTCAGTATCTCACGCAGGTTAGCCAGGACGTGCGCGGCAATGAGTGCTTTGTGCACGTTTTGCTACGCTCATTTTGGGGGGGACGGGGCTGATCTGTCACCGTTGTAGTGACACGCCGATGTTGGTCGCCCCAGTTTTTGTTGGGCTGCCCTTTTGTGGTGCTTCCATGTGCTGCTTCCATTCGGGCACTGAAGAGCCACTGAAACAACCGAATCTGCCGTGTTGACTGGTCGTTTGGCTGATTCGACAGCGTTTGACGCTTTGAGGCGATTCGGCTGCCCTTGCCCGCCAGAGTCAAAACGCGATAGACTTCCGGGTTACCTAATCACCGCTGTTTGGAGTCATCCCCCTTATGCCGACGGTTCGCGTCAAAGAAAATGAGCCTTTTGATGTTGCGCTGCGCCGCTTCAAGCGCACGATCGAGAAGGCGGGCATCATCACTGAGCTACGTTCACGTGAGTTTTACGAGAAACCCACCGCAGAGCGCAAGCGCAAGAAGGCAGCCGCAGTGAAGCGTCACTTCAAGCGGTTGCGCAGTCAAATGCTGCCCAAGAAGATGTACTAGGCTAACCCGCCGAGCATCTTATTCTTGCGCGCCCGGCCCGAGATGGGTTCAGGCGCGGCAAGCAAGAAAGGCCCGCCACGGTTTGCCCAGGCGGGCTTTGTCGTTTTAGTGAAAAAACTGCCTGCTCGATTGAGGCAGTCATTTCCCGGGAGTAGCCGTGTCTCTTAAAGCCCAGATAACTGACGATATGAAAGCCGCAATGCGCAGCAAAGAGGCGCAGCGGCTCTCGGCAATTCGCATGCTGATCGCTGCCGTGAAGCAAAAGGAAATTGACGAGCAGATTGAGCTTGACGATGCGCAGACCCTCGCTATCGTCGACAAACTTATCAAGCAGCGACGCGATTCCGTTGAGCAGTACGACAAAGCCGGTCGCGATGATCTTGCGCAAATTGAGCGCTTCGAGATTGATGTGTTGTCCGCTTACATGCCTGCGCAGGCCAGCGACGAGGATGTTGCCGCCGCGATTCAGGCCGCCATCGCCCAGACGGGCGCGCAAGGGATGAAGGACATGGGCAAAGTCATGGGCGTGCTCAAGCAGCAGCTAGCGGGTCGGGCCGATATGGGCAAATTGTCCGGGCAGGTGAAAGCCGCGCTGGGCTAGGCTCTTTTTCCGCTATGCGCGAGCCCGGTGCCGGTAAGATCAAGCCATGATCCCGCCGGCCTTTATTCAGGATTTACTTGCCAGAGTCGATGTTGCCGACGTTGTCGGGCGACACGTCAAGCTGCGGAAAGCCGGGGCAAACCTGCTCGGGTTGTGCCCCTTTCATGGCGAAAAATCGCCTTCGTTCACAGTTAGTCCAAGTAAGCAGTTTTATCACTGCTTTGGCTGTCAGGCTCATGGTTCAGCGATCTCCTTCCTGATGGAGCACGCTGGGATGAGCTTTGTTGAGGCGGTTGAAGATCTGGCCCGTGAGCAGGGGCTTACCGTGCCGCATGAGAAGGGCACCGGTGCAAGTGCACCTGATCCCGGCAGGCCGAACCTGATCGAGTTGCTCGGTCAGGCAACCCGCTACTACCAACGCAGGCTGCGCGAATCGCCTCAGGCGATTGACTATCTGAAGGGGCGCGGCTTGAGTGGCGTGACAGCGGCAAGGTTTGCACTTGGATACTCGCCACCGGGCTGGCGCAATCTTGAAGCCGTCGCCAGTGATTACAGTGACGCCGCCTGGGAGCAGGCTGGTCTGGTCAAGACCAACGCTGAGCAACAAGCTGGCGTGACTGGCGATCAGCAGGTCAGCGGGGCCAGCGAGGGGCAGCGAGACAAGCGCTATGACCGTTTTCGTGACCGGATCATGTTTCCGATTCGAAACCCCCGCGGGGGGGTCATCGGTTTTGGCGGGCGGATCCTGTATCAGGGTGAACCCAAGTACCTCAATTCGCCTGAAACACCCGTTTTTTCGAAAGGCCGGGAACTCTATGGTCTGTTTGAAGGGCGGCAAGCGCTGCGCGAAAAGAACCAGGCGATCGTTGTTGAGGGCTACATGGATGTGGTCATGCTGGCCGAGCATGGCGTTGACAATGCAGTTGCCACGCTCGGCACAGCCACGACGGCCGACCACCTTCGCAAATTGCTCCGTCAGGTTGACCATCTGGTTTTTAGCTTCGACGGCGATAAAGCGGGGCGAAAGGCAGCCTGGCGTGCGCTGACGGCAGCCTTGCCAATTGTGACCGACACCCAGCAGATCTCATTCCTGTTCTTGCCTGAGGGCGCCGATCCAGATAGCTACGTACAAGAGTTTGGCGCGGAGGGGTTCTACGGCCAAATCGAGCAGGCGCTTTCACTATCTGCTTTTATGGTGCAAGGCCTTACCGATGGCATTGATATGGAATCGCCTGAAGGGCGCGCTAAGTTCTTGTCGGCCGCCCGCCCGTTATTGCTGGCGCTCAAGGCAGAAGGGCTCAAAATGCAGTTGCGGCACGAGATGGCCGAGCAGGGGCGGGTTGGCCTCGCAGAACTAGACCGCTTTCTTGAGGCGGGCGAAGCCGCCGCACAGGCGCAGGCCGAGCGCGAACGCGGGTATGCGCGCCGGCGAGAAGAGGTGGCTCGGAGCACGGGCAATCAATCTGCCTCGGCAGGGGATGATGAAGACTGGCGCGCCCAAATGGGCAGTCCCTCGCCTGCCGGGGACGCTGAAACTCAGAAACATGCCGGTGGCGGCCGTCGAAACCAAGGACAAGGGCAGTGGCAGCGCGGTCGTCGGGCGTCGAGAGGGCGTCCTGTAAATGCGGGCCGGCCCAATCTGGATCGTCGCTTGCGTTTGTTGAGCATTTGTCACCCAGCACTGTGCCGAGCTGCGCTTGAGTCAATTGATCCGGGCATCATGACTCCCGAGTTGCGCCGCTGGTTTGAGGCAGTGGCCGAGGCCCCTTCTGAAGCCAGCCCGCAGGCAGTTTTGCAGGCTTTGCGGCCGGTCGGGTTTCCTGATCTGGAACAGGTCGAACAAGACCTGGCTGGTCAGTTTGGCGGGGTCAGTCTGCTGACTGGAGAAGAGGCCGTTCAAGAGTTGGAGGGTGCCCTTGAGCAGCTGGAGCGTCGCGCACTCCGCCAAGCTGCCACCTCGCTTGTTGAATCTGGCCTGGAAACGGAAGAACAGCGCAAAATTCACCGGGACTTACTGGCCAGCAAGCGCTGAACTTGATAAACTTGCTAGTTACCCGCACCTGTACAAGATGTCACTAGCGTGGGCGTCAAGCGACTGGTCTGAAGCACCGAGCCCGGAAGGCACAAGCCTGCGGAGCCCGCTCTCAGCCTTGCAATTTGCCCCATGGCCTTCTAAGGCCGCCACAAGTTGTGCAGTGAGTGCCCTGGAAACCGTCTGGAATGGTCGCCTGACCCGACCAGCCGGTCATTTCGTGCGCAGAATGTGCCTGTCTTGACAGTCAAGGCAGGTGATTCGTCTGTTTTCGACTGTTATCCGGGGTGTATGCAGGATCCACATATAGAGCGTTTGAATATTCAGGGCGGGGCGTAAGTGCGGCCCGTCGGATCGACTCATTGAAGCGAGTCCGGTTTGGCTGTCGGTGCTAGCCCGCTTTGGCGAGGCAAAAGACATCGTTACCCAGCACTCCGGACGGCTCTTGGGGTGATCAATTGGTAGAAATAAGGTTGCAATTTCGGGCGCAAGACGCCTGAACCAAACTTTGCGAGGAAGTCGATGGCAGCGAAAAAGGAAGAGAGCGCAAGCAAAACCAAGACAGGCAAGACTGGCAAGACAGCCACCAAGTCTGCTGCGGCTACGGCAAAAAAGCCGGCAACTGCCAAGACAACCCCTAAAAAGGCGGCAGCGAAAAAGCCTGCAGCCAAGAAGCCGGCGACCAAATCATCTGTTAAGTCTCCCTCCAGCACCAAAACTGCTGTTAAGGCAAAGCCGGCTGCTAAGAAGGCGCCTGCCGCCAAGAAGGCTGCCGCGACTAAAAAACCTGCTGCCAAGAAGCCAGCGGCCAAAAAAGCCGCTGCGACAAAAACTGCGGCCAAAGCCAAAGAAACCAAGGTCACCCGGGCCGAGATTGAAAAACTGTCGGATGCTGTCGCTGACGCCGTCATAAACAAGGCGGTCAAGAAAGCCAGTTCGAAAAGCACCGGCAAAGCTAAGAAAGCCACCAAGGCCACCAAAGCGGCCAAGGGCAAGGCAGCAGCGCAGTCTGACGATAGCGTCCTGGAGAGCGACAGCGAAGGCGAAGACGATTCAGCAAATGTCGAGATTCCTGAGCCGCCAAAGCCGAGCAAAGGACGCCGCGGCAGCCGGGCAAAAGAGCGCGCTCTGCTCAAAGAGTTTGGCGGCAAACCTGGTATGTCCGAAGCTCAGCGAGAGGCGACTCGCGAGAACCTTCGCTTGCTCATCAAGATGGGTAAGGAGCGGGGCTTTCTGACCTATGCCGAGATTAACGACCATCTGCCGCAAGATCTGATCGACAGCGAATCAACTGACAACATTACTGGCACGTTTGCCGACATGGGTATCAAGGTGTTCGAGCAGGCACCTGATGCCGAGCAACTCCTGATTGGCGATGGCACGGCGGTAAACAACTCGGATGATGATGCCGAGGAGCAAGCCGAGGCTGCGCTTTCGACGGTGGACTCCGAGTTTGGTCGTACGACTGACCCGGTGCGTATGTACATGCGTGAAATGGGTTCGGTAGAACTGCTCACGCGCGAGGGTGAAATTGAAATCGCCAAGCGTATTGAGGGCGGCCTGAAGCACATGGTGCAGGCTATTTCGGCCTGTCCCGTGACCATTGCTGAAACGCTGGCTGATTCAGAAAAAATCCGCGCGAACACCATGCGTGTTGACGAAGTGGTTGATGGTCTTCTGGATGAAGACGCCGAAGACGTTGTGTTCGGTCCGCGTCCGGCCGATGCCGATGACCCTGATGCCGAAAAAGCTGCCCATGCTGCACGACTGGGCGAGTTGCGAGAGGCGGCGCTTGATAAGTTCACGCTGATAGATAAAGCGTTTACAAAGATGCGTGCTGCTTACGAAAGCGACGGCTATCTCTCTGATCCGTACAACGCGGCCCAGCAGATTATTCAAGATCAGTTCATGACGATTCGCTTCACGGCCAAAATGGTTGAGAAGCTCTGCGACACCTTGCGCGGTCAGGTCGATGATGTTCGTAAGCTTGAGCGTGGCATTCGCGATATCTGCGTCAATAAAGTCGGGATGACCCATGAGTACTTCATCAAGGAGTACCCGGGTAACGAGATCGACCTGCAGTGGTCCGAGCGTGAGCTTGCGCTCGGTAAGCCTTACTCGGAGGTGCTGTCGCGTAGCATTCCGGCGATTCAAGACAGGCAGCAAAAGCTGATTGATCTTCAGGCCCGAACCGTCTTGCCGCTGATTGATCTGAAAAATATCTATCGTCAAATGGCCGCCGGTGAAGCTCGTGCTCGACGTGCCAAGCGCGAGATGACCGAGGCAAACCTGCGCCTGGTGATTTCAATTGCCAAGAAGTACACCAACCGTGGCCTGCAATTCCTTGACCTCATTCAAGAGGGGAATATTGGCCTCATGAAGGCGGTTGATAAATTTGAGTATCGCCGTGGGTATAAGTTTTCAACCTACGCCACTTGGTGGATTCGTCAGGCAATCACGCGCTCGATTGCCGACCAGGCCCGCACGATCCGGATTCCGGTCCACATGATCGAGACCATCAACAAGATGAATCGCATCAGCCGTCAGATCCTGCAGGAAACCGGGCAGGAGCCAGATCCGGCTACCCTGGCAGAGAAGATGGAGATGCCGGAAGACAAAATCCGCAAGATCCTCAAAATTGCCAAAGAGCCCATTTCGATGGAAACGCCTATTGGTGATGATGATGATTCGCATCTTGGCGACTTCATCGAAGACACCCATACGCTGGCACCGTCTGAGGCTGCCTTGCATGACTCGATGCGTGACGTTGTCAAAGAGGTGTTGGATTCGCTGACACCGCGCGAGGCGAAAGTACTTCGGATGCGCTTTGGTGTTGAGATGAGTACCGATCACACCCTGGAAGAAGTGGGCAAGCAGTTTGATGTGACGCGTGAGCGGATTCGCCAAATAGAGGCTAAGGCGCTACGCAAGTTGCGTCATCCGTCGCGCGCAGACAAGCTCAAGAGCTTCCTTGAGGGGCAGTAAACAAGACTGCGCGTATGCCAGCCGTTAGGAGTCAGATCGAGCCGTTTGCCAGCTTGCGCTGGCTCCGGCTTGGCTGGCATGACTTTCGGCAGGTCCCTGGTTTGTCGTTGATGCATGGTGCGGCGCTGCTGCTTGTCATGCTCGCCATCATTGCGATTGGCTATTCGCATGCCGTGTTGCTGGCGGGCGCGTTTTCTGGCTTTGTGCTGATTGCACCGGTGCTCTTGACCGGTATGTACGCGCAGAGCCGAGCATTGGCCCGCTCCGAGCCCTCAGGTTTTGCTACTGTCAGTGACACCTGGCGCAGGGCAGGCCGATCGGTGGTTTGCTTTGGTTTACTGCTCGCACTGGTTGGCTCAGCGTGGGTGTTGTGCTCTTCCTTAATTGTCAATGCGAGCAACATTAACCAAGGTGGTGTCGCCGGCTATCTAGAGTTTTTTGCCGGTAAGGCTAACCCTTTTTTGTTTTGGCTCTGGCTGCTGGCCGGGGGCATGCTGGCCGCTCTGGTTTTCGCGGCCAGCGCGATTTCGCTACCGATGCTAATAGATCAATCGGTTTCGGTTCGTACCGCTGTGGCAACGAGCGTTGAAGCTGTCGGGCAAAACCCGATCGCAATGGTGCTGTGGGCAGTGTTGATCATGCTGCTGACGATGCTTGGCGTGGCCAGTGTGCTCGGGCTGCTGGTTTTGCTGCCGGTTCTGGGTCATGCGACCTGGCATGCGTACAGTGAACTGGTCCAGACCGACGATGCGGGCTGACTAGGCCATGTTGTTCGGCTTTACGGAAGAGCAGATAGCAACCTTCGGCGCAACCTTTGGCGTTGGCGGCCTGATTCTTTACATGCTCTTCATTATCCTGAAGCTTGCCAAAGACTCAAAAGCCGGCAAGCTCGGGACGTTCGTACTGTTCTTTGTGCTGGCGTTCGGCATGCTCGGCTTTATCGCTAAGAGCATCATTCAGTGGATGCTGGGTATTTAGCGCTTTCCCATATGGCCAGCCTGCACTTGCACCAAAGTGCGCTTGACGGCAAACATCGACGCGCGAGCGCGACTCAGGATCTCATCCGTGCGTCGGCCATGGGCCGGCGCAACCGCCACGCCTACGGCAGCAGCAATTGAGCATGTCATGCTCGTGAGCACGATTGGGGCAGACAAGGTTTCCATCACTTTTTCGGCAATGTTGGTAGCGCGCTCCATGCCATTGACATTCTCGAGCACTAGCACGAACTCGTTGCCGCCAGTGCGGGCAATCACGTCTTGCTCGCGCAGCATGCGCTGAACTCGTCGCGTCACGATACACAAAATCTGGTCGCCAAAGCCTTGACCGTTGGCATTGTTCAGATCGCCAAACCGGTTAATGTCCACACATAGCACTGCAAAAGGTTGCCGGCGCAGATCCCGCATGAGCATAGATGAAAGCCGTTTATGCAGAGCACGCCGATTCAATGCGCCGGTGAGCGGGTCTCGGGTTGCTGCTCGTTCGGAGGCCTTGCGGCTGAGCCAATCCGATGTTTGATCGCTCACGGTCCACAACAGGCCGCGCGAGTTATTGGTTGGGTCGAAGCGGCGCACCTGGACGCTAAAGTAGCGAGGCGTCGCGCCATTGAGCAGGACATTGATGTGCCGGCTGTCATGGCCCTTAATGCGTTTGTTGGCCCGCGCGATCATGCGCAGCAGGCGTTCGCTGTTCAAGCCAATTGAAGAGGCCATATCGGCGAGCAAGGCTTCACCTGATCCTTCGCCAAACCAGCTGCGGAACTTCGCATTAGCACGGCCGACTTTGCCGTCAACTGTCTGAGCAATGCCCAGTTGGCTGGTGCTAAACAGCGCGAGCTGCTGTGACAGCAAAGACCGCTCTCGGGAGCGCGCGCGCATCGCCTGATCCATCGCCTGCAGAACGCGCAGACTGTGTTCGACGATCAGGAGCGCCGCAGCGGCAAAGCCAAGCAGCAGCACCGGTTTGATGGTTGAGCCAAGTTGGATCATGCACCAGGCCGCACTGATAAGCAGGGGCGTTGCAGACGCGACGAAGGTCAACCGGCTTGCTCCAAACGCCCTGACGAGCGCGAGCGGCGCCAATAAGCCAAGCATGATCAGCGCGACTTCTCGATCCATCGAAACCATGCCCTGGCCGATCGCCAGCCAGGCAAGATAGCCTGTGATGAGCAGGTTGATGCCCGCGGTCATCCACTCAGTCTTACGAAAGACCTCGGATGTCTGCTCGGTGCCTGGGCGCACTCTTCGCAAGATGATCGAATTGAGTGTGATGAGCACAGCAACTGCAACACCACCCAAGATCAAGGCGGAAAGTTGGAATTTCTCGGCGGCTAAAAAGCTGGTCAGTAAAGCCAGACTCAACAGCAGGATAGCGCTGCGCCACTGGGCTGAGCCCAGTGCCTGGACGCGTTGTTCTAGGTGGTCGGCATCATCGGGAGCGAGCCAATGTCCGATGGCGTCAAGGCTATTGGTCATAAATATATCTGTGAGCGGCGCTATCAGAGTTGAGGTGTGGGCTGAAGCTTACGCCCTGTCAAAGCATTTTGCCGTGATCTGATCGACATTTGACTGCTCCATCGCCGGGCCGGTCGCTTGAGCCAGATAGCCGGCCGGGCATTGGCTATACTCGCGGCTGCGGGCCTCTAGCTCATGTTGGTTAGAGCAGCGGACTCATAATCCGTTGGTGCGGAGTTCGACTCTCCGGGGGCCCACCATTTACCAGCGCCGATCGCGAGCCATGATTGCCGACCCAGCAAGGACCGGCAATTGCTGCCACTACAGTGCACGCGTCGCGAATGTGTCACATGCCTTCACTGAGCCTTGTTCCATCCCAACATTGAACCATTTGGCTCTTTGTTTGGAACTGCCGTGTGTAAAGTGCTCCGGGCGAATCCGTCCACCGGCTTGTCTTTGCATATTGTCGTCACCAACGGCAGCAGCCGCATTCATAGCTTCTTCGATGTCGCCACTTTCAAGCCAGCCTCTTGCCTGCTGAGACTCGCGAGCCCACAGGCCAGCATAGCAATCGGCCTGTAGTTCGAGCCTGACTGACATCTGGTTGTACTCGACTTTGGGCAACTGACGGCGAGCCTGATCCATTTTTTTCATCGTGCCCGTGATGTTTTGGATATGGTGACCGACTTCGTGGGCAATTACATAGGCCTGGGCAAAGTCGCCGGGGGCACCCAGACGCTCATGCATCATCTGGAAAAAACTCAGATCAATGTAGACATTGCGGTCGGCAGGGCAGTAGAACGGCCCCGATGCCGCAGACCCTTGCCCGCAAGCGGTGCTCGTGGCGCCAGAGAACAGCACTAGATCAGGCGCGGGGTATTGAGACCCACTGGCCTTGAATTTCGGTGCCCAGACGTCCTCGGTGCTTGCCAGAACGACAGACACGAACTTACCCATATCGTCTGATGGTGCACCGCCCGAGCTGGCCGATCCGCTGCCAATCTGCGGATTGATCTGCGGCCCCTGTGTGTAGGTCGGTGCGCCGCCACCAGCGCCGCCAAACATACTAAGCAGCGTCATGGGATTAATGCCGAGTAACCAGGCAACAATCAAACCGAGAACGATAGTACCCAGGCCCAGGCCACCGCGACGGCCTGTCATTCTGGGCATCCGGCCGCGTCCCAGTCCACCTAGCCCGCCCGAGCCCTGACCACGTCGATCCTCGACATTGGAGCTTTCCCGTTGTCCTCGCCAGCGCATTTCCTCTCCTCTTGATGTGTCTTTGGGGCGAGCATAGCAAGAACCTTGATCAGTTCGGGTATCTCGCCCGGATGCTGGGGCTGAGAATGCCATTGGTGAGCCGCGCCGCCGCCTGTATGGTTACTGACTGTAAGACCCCCTTCATTGGCAAGACTCAGCATAACGTGAGGCGTTTTGTAATGTGCGATGTGCCCACGGCAAGGAGCCCGAAATGAAAGTAAATTCACTGAGCCGTTTTATGCGAATCCCGATGGGTTTCGCAATACTGGCGGCGCTCGTGTCGCCGGCAATTGCGCAGGCTGAGCATCAATGCTCCGTACTGAGCCCCAAAAACCGGGTCGCGTTGGTTGAGCTCTACACCTCGGAGGGCTGTAGCAGTTGCCCGCCGGCGGATAAATGGTTGTCTGCACTGTCAGAGTCAGGACTGTCGACCAAGCAAGTGCTGCCTTTGGCCATGCATGTTGATTACTGGGACTACATTGGCTGGAAGGACCGGTTCGCAGATCCCCGGTATACCAAACGGCAGCGCAACCATGCGGTCAACAATCGTTTGCGAAACATTTATACCCCGCAGGTCGTGACCGCTGGCAAGGACACGCGTGACTGGTATCGGGCGCGATCTTTTTTGTCACGGGTGAGCGCTATCAACCAGGAGCAAGCCAGCATCAGCATCGAGTTGTCGGCGAGTGCTGGCGAGGTCACTGGCGCGCCGTTACAAGTGAGTATTGCAGTGGCGCCAGTCGCCGGCGCAGACGATTTACCGGAGCGCTCGCAGGTCCATCTGATGGTTTATGAAGATTCGCTGTCCACTGAGGTTAGTCGCGGCGAGAACGCTGGGGAGTTATTGACACATGACCGGGTCGTCCGCGCGTGGGCCAGGCCGCAATCGCTGACTGAACCGCTCACCACATCAGCTGATTTCGAGCGATCTGTTGAGTTGCCCGGCGATGTGGACCTGGCCAATATGGGTGTTGCCGCTTTCGTAGAGAACGGTAAAGGGGAGATTGTTCAGGCAACTGAGTGTCGCCTGCGCCAGTCGTCATAGCGGCAGATTTCAGCCGGATGTTTCAGACCAGTCAATCGCAATCTTTGTTGCGATTAGTGTTGTTGACGTTGTCTTTGCGACAAACATCGAAATCAGGTCGCGCGAGCCAGCACCAGCTCAATCGGCTGCTCTGCTTGGCACCGCGTCGGGGCTGGTGAGTCCATAAATCGTCATCGTCGAAATCGGGCAGATGCGACAGATGGCTAGGCGCCTTAATCTGCGTGGGCATTGCTTTGCGGCTAAATAGCGTCTTGAGTAACAAGCTTAAAACGTGGCGGTTCAGCTGAGGCATTGTGGGCGGCCCCGCCGATTCATCCACCGATGAACTGATTGATTCGACCTGACTACATTGGTATGCCTGGAGATCTTCCGGCGATTCTGAAGAGCCAAGCCACCACCAATAATCAAACAAGTGCCAGCAACTGCGCGCACGTAACTCATCATGCTCGACCAAGAGCAGCCTGGCCGCTGGCCACTCGGGCAGACGCGAGCCCTGCAGGTCCGTTTCAATCTGCTGGGCAAGCGCTGCGCCAGACTGCTCCCCGACGCAAGCCCCGGCGCAGCGACCTAGCTGCCTTGCGAAACAGGCTGAGCCTGGTTGCGCTTTCTCCAGGCCCATGCTCGCCAGACACCAACCAAACTCACGCGCCAGGTCAATCAGCCTTGTGCGGGCAGCTGCGCGTGAGGGAAATGCGCCGAGCAAGCCGCCTGGCGACTTTGCGTGACGTGCCGGCGCATTGTCACTTGGCATTTCAGTGATGCGATAAAACACCGGTTGCGGCGAGTCAGCTTCAAACCCCGCAAACCAATTTTGCTGCCGGTTTCGTAGGGCGCGATTGTGAGCCGGTCTGAACTGTTCGATGGCTTGAATTTCAGCCAGCAGCGCCGAGAACTCGCCAGCCGTTTCTTGCCAGCTGAGTCGCCTCGTTTCGCTCGACAAGCGCAGTCCTCGTTCTGACTGGTAATCGGTACAGAAGTGGTTTGCGATGCGTTGACGAATGTTCAGGCTCTTGCCAATGTAGAGCGGGTGCTGATTCAAGCCATGAAAAAAGTAAATGCCTGGCGCCGCCGGCACAGAATCAAGTGAGGGGACATTCAGATGCGAGGGCAGGTTAGGGCGGCTCACCAGTGCGCGCGCGCGATTAAACACTGCCGACTCGCCATGCTCGCTCACAAGCTTTTGCATGAACTGCCACAACACTTCTGCGTCTCCGAGCGCGCGATGACGCTGCAGGCATCGCAAGCGGTGGCGAAGCACGATGGCGTCGAGGGTGTGCGAGTCAGCGGTGGGTGACATCGCCCGCGACAGTCGCACGGTACACAGCGTCTTGGCCTGGTATTGATAGCCAGCCCGGGTCATTTCGGCTTTGATGAAACCGTAGTCGAAGCGCGCATGGTGGGCGACGAATAAGGCACCGCTCAGGCGCTGTTCAATTTCAGGGGCAAGGTCGGCAAAGCATGGCGCGTCTGCCACCATCGATTGGTCAATACCCGTGAGAAAGCGAATTTCGGGGGGGATGACTTGTCCTGGGTTGATCAGGTGCGACCAATGTTCGACCAGCGGCGGCCCGGCAGCGGGCGCCGGCCACTGCACGGTAACGATTGCAATCTCAGTCATGCGGGCTCTGTCGGGCGCTGCACCCGTGGTTTCCACATCAACGAAGGCGAGCGTTGGCGCTAAAGGTTGCAAGGCGGTTTGCAGGGCGGAGCGAACGCTAGGCACGGCAGATCGGTTCTGTTGGGTTTCAGGAGAGTAGCTGGGCGATGTTCCGGACCATCATAAACCGGTAATACTGGCTTTATGAACAGTTATTTGGCACGATATTGAAGCAAAGCGCCAACTCCTGCCACCATTTGGCCCGCGCAGGCCTCACAATACCGGGTTAACTTTTTGTTTTACCGAGCGTTACTCCGAATAACGCCATTTCCTACAAAGCAACTGCGAAGCATCGACGGAGCCCTGAAAGTTTGAGCACAACTGGTTTATCAACCCCTGCCACCCCTGCCGACCGGCCAGATCCAGCCGGCGCAGTCGTCACCACTTCCGAGCCAACCCAGGGCGCGGATGCGTCAAAAGAAGCGCACCCTGACGCTGTTGCCAAGGGTGAGCCCATCGTGGTCGCCGATGAACCCAATGTCCGGTTTATCGAGTTTGGCCTAGCTGAGCCTATCAATCGCGCCATCGCTGAAATGGGCTACGAGAAACCGACGCCCATCCAGGCCGCAGCGATTCCTATCGTGATGCGGGGCCTTGATGTCATGGGTGCGGCCCAGACGGGTACCGGGAAAACCGCCGGATTTGCCCTGCCGATTCTGCAGCGTCTGATGCGTCATGCAAACACCAGCGCCTCGCCCGCCCGACATCCGATCAGAGCGCTCGTGCTGGCGCCGACCCGTGAATTGGCAGACCAGATCTATGAAAACGTCGCAGCCTACTCAAAGCACAGTGGTCTCAGGGCCACCGCCGTCTTTGGTGGCGTAGACATCAAACCCCAGCTCGCTGCTTTACGCCAAGGTGCTGAGGTATTGATCGCAACACCGGGTCGATTGCTTGATCACGTTGAGCAACGCACGGCCAATTTGAGCCAGGTGGAAGTGCTGGTTCTGGATGAAGCCGATCGTATGCTCGATATGGGCTTTTTGCCCGATATTCAGCGCATCATTCGGCTGCTTCCCAAGCAACGACAGAACTTGATGTTTTCGGCGACATTCTCAAAAGAGATTCGCAGACTCGCCGGGACTTTCCTAAACGATCCGCAGCTGATTGAAGTGGCGCGACGAAACGCCACAGCCGAGAATGTTGAGCAGCAGGTTTACAAAGTCCGTGATACGGAGTCCAAGCGGGCTGCTGTTGCCCAACTGATTCGTGATCGCGATCTGCCCCAGGTGATTGTGTTCACCAACACGAAAATCGGTGCGAGCCGGCTGGCGCGGATTCTTGAAAAGCAGGGCTTGAATGCCAGTGCCATTCATGGTGACAAGTCCCAGCAGGAGCGTCTGGCTGTGCTGGATGCCTTCAAAAAGAATGAGGTGCGCGTGCTGGTGGCCACCGATGTAGCAGCTCGCGGTTTAGACATCGCTGAATTGCCGGGTGTTATCAACTACGACTTGCCGTATTCAGCAGAAGACTATGTTCACCGGATTGGGCGTACCGGTCGTGCTGGGGCAAGCGGGCTGGCCTTATCGATCATGACCCAGGAAGAGGAGCGCCTGCGCGTTGAGATCGAAAAGCTCATCAAAAAGCCGCTCGTGCCTATTGAAATGACGATTGCCGGCGAAGTCAGAGAGCGCTCAGAGTCAGATAGATCACGTTCGCCACGCGCTGGACACCAGGACCGCCAAGGCAGATCAGATCGCGCCGAACGTGGCGGCCGATCGCGAGGCCGATCGGCGCCCCCGCCGGCCAAGCTTCCCGGGAGTTCGACAGACCCGTTTTTCTTTCAGCCATATGACGCACCGGCCAAGCCGGCTGAGTCTGGTGCTGCTGAGTCTGGTACCGGAGAGGTCAACCCATCGAACGAGTCTGGTTCTTCAATCGTTCCCCGTCGCCATCAGAATCGCAAAAGCGGCAAAGCGCCGCTTGCCGCGCTGCTCGGTGGCCTTAAGCAAGCGGGTTAATGCAAGCGGGCCATCGCCCCGATAAGCGATCCGATTCGTCGGTTTCTCTTGCTCGCCGGCACACTCTGCGCAATGGACTAGCGTTGGTTGCAGGCTCAGCGATGGGTCGGCTGGTATCGGCGGCGGACCAATCGATTGGCATGCAGCCAATCGACATGGAGTATGCCGGTTACCTGGTGAGCGGTGTCGGTGCAACACCGCTGGCAAGTGCTCGCCTGAAGGCTTCTGAGCAAGGGGGCCAGTATGAAATTGTGCTGTCTGTTGAGAGCTTTCTGGCTGATCTCACTTACCGCAGCACTGGCACGGTAGGGCCAGAGGGGCTTGTGCCGCTTCAGTATCGCGAGCATCGTAAAGTGGCTTTTCGCAGCGCGCGCCAAAAGCTTGTCAATTATGTTCATACAGACAACCCGGCACTGCAAAACACGATGTCGGGCGAGACCTTGCATGTGCCGCCCGGTTCGCAAGACCGGCTTAGTCTTATCTTGCAAGTCATCTGGATGAGTCAGCGTGATCAGACGGTGCTGTCTGATAATGCCGAACATGAATTGCCTTTTGCTCGGGTCAATCGCGTCACTGCCAGTCGATGGCGGGTGCGGGGCCCGGAGCGTTTGTCTCGCCAGCTAGACTCGGGTGGGCCCGGTCGCTCCAGCGAATCTGGCTATCGCATTTCTCGCGTCGCAGATTCTCGCGCAACCATTGAAGTGTCGATGTGGCTAAGCGTCGATAGCGGCCATCGTCCCCTGGTACTGCAGTTCGCAGAAAAAGGCCGTTCGCTGCGGTTTGTGCACGACTCCGTTTAGGCCGTCGATACGATCAGGCCAAACGATAACGTTTTGCCCATTGCCCGACAGCACTCTCCCAGAAAGCACTGAGCGAAGCATGCATGACTGGCGCGAGACCCAAATGTGTCATGGCCCGATTCAACACAGTGATTCTGTCCGCATCGTCCCCTGGTAGCTCCACCGCCGGCGCCCGCGTTTGTTTTGAGAGTTTTTCACCGTTCGCGTTGCGAACCACCGGGATATGCAGGTACTCCGGGCGGGGCAACGATAAGGCGGCTTGCAGCAGGCATTGACGTGCCGTGTTGCTGGCCAGGTCATCACCGCGCACAACATGCGTCACGCCCTGCGCAGCATCATCGACAACCACGGCGAGCTGGTAGCTCCAGAGCAGATCCCGCCGGCGCAACACAAAATCACCGCAAACCTGCTCCACCAGTTCTTGATAAATCTGACCGTCGGCTCGCTCGTGCCACTCAATTGCCGACGAATGGGTGTTGAAACGCCAGGCGTGTGGCTGGTCTTCGTCGATCGCTCGTTGCCGGCAAAAGCCGTCGTAGATTAGGTCTTGGCCCGGCGCTGGCGGCGTTGCGCCTTTCGTCTGATGGCGAAGCTGAATGGCTTTGCGCGAGCAATGACAGCGATAGGCGAGGCCGGCAGATTTAAGATTTTCAAGTGCGGCTGAGTAGCCTGCAGTGCGTTGACTCTGCCAACTGACTGGCGCATCGGGTGTTAGCCCGTAGGCGGTAAGTTGTTCGATGATGTGGCTGGCCACACCACGCTCCTCACGCGGCGGATCAATATTCTCGATGCGAATAAACCAATGGCCGTTGTGCGCTCGCGCGTCCAGGTAGCTCGCCAGTGCGGCTGCCATCGATCCGGCATGAAGTGCGCCGGTTGGTGATGGCGCAAACCGGCCCACGTACCCGGCATTAGTCATTCAGCGGGGCCGCTGAGCAGACGCTGCTGCATCCTTGGGGTTTGAAGCTTGTTTAACCACCAGGCCAGGGCCCGGCCGGAAGGTTGCGCCGCCCACGCATAGTAGACACGTAGAGGCTCCCGTTGAATGGCAACAGGCAGCGCGACGAGTTCGCCACTGGCCAGGTGCGGGCGAGCGAATGGCTCTGGAATAAATCCCACGCCGAGGCCTGCCTTTTGAGCCAGGATCTTCTGCTCCAATGTGCCCACTGAGATGCAATCCTGCCCAGGGACAACACCGAAGGTAGGGTTGAAGTCTTGGGAGTTTCGACCGGGGCGCCTACCCGAGTCGGCCACCACGACAGCGCGGTGCTGTCGAAGCAAGTCTGCACTCAGCGCGGCGCCAGCAAACTGGCCGATCAGCGGGTGCTTTTGTGGCACGCAGAAAACGAAATTGACTTCCCCCATTGGGGCGCTTTGAACGGTCGAGAATATGCCTGGAGGTGTGTCAAAGCCCGCGGGTTGTGTTGGTGGCCGAGCGCCAGGCGCGCCAATGACGAGGTCGGCGCGCCCGCTGGTTAGAGCGTCCCAGGTGCCATGCAGCACTTCATAGCTTAGACGCAACTGGGTCGGCGCGCCCAGTTCGTCGAAGTCAGATAAGAGCGGCGCGAGCGCCTGAAACGAGACAAGCGCATCCGCCCCAATGGTTAGGCTAATCTCCCAGCCAGCACCGATCTGCCGGGTGCGGTGGACGATTGCGTCGGCCTGCGCGATCAATTGCCGCCCATCATGGAGCAAACTCTTGCCGGCCGGCGTCAGGACGGCTCGCTGGCCGCGCCGGTCGAACAAAAGCACGTCGAGTTCTTCCTCGAACTTACGGACGCTGTACGTCAATGCTGACGGCACTTTGCCGAGCTCTCGGGCGGCAGCCGCAAAGCTACCATGCCGGGAAATCGTGTCGAGTAGCAACAGATCGGGCAGGTTGAGAGGCATGCCTGGAGCTTAGCACTCCAAGGCTACTTCATTCAAAAATTTTGAATGGGGCAGTGAGCCTGATTGTCTTGCCGGCCCTGCTTTTGGCCTCAAAGTGTTGGCAATATGAGAACACAGTCGGAGTTGTGATGTTTGAGATCAGAAAGAGTGCCGAGCGCGGAATGGCTGACCATGGCTGGCTCAAAAGCGCCCATAGCTTTTCTTTTGCAAGTTACTTCGATCAGGACAATATGGGTTTCGGCCCTTTGCGGGTCATCAACGAGGACCAGGTTATTGCTGGTGCCGGCTTTGGCACTCATGGTCACCGCAATATGGAAATCATTAGCTATGTCTTACAGGGAGAACTCGCGCATCAAGACAGCATGGGAAACGGGTCCACAATCAGCGCCGGAGATATTCAGCGTATTACGGCTGGCACCGGCATTGAACACTCCGAATTCAACCCGCAGTCCGACGCTGGGACCCACTTTCTGCAAATCTGGATTGAGCCGAGAAGCCGCGACCTGACGCCGGGCTATGAGGAGCGTCGCTTTGATGAAAGTAGCAAACGCGGCTGTCTCAAGCTGGTTGCGTCTGGCCGGGGTGACCGCAATGTCATTGAAGTCAATCAGGACGTTCGGATGTACGCTGGTTTGTTCGATGCGGATGAACAGGCATCATGGACGCTGGAGGCGGGGCGAGCCGCCTACCTGCATCTGGTGCGAGGCACCTTGCAAGTGAATGATCAGCCGTTAGAGGCAGGTGATGCGCTCAAAATCAAGGCGACTGGCCATGCACTTCCCATTCACCTGACTCAGGCGGATGATGCTGAGGTTTTGCTGTTCGATTTGCCAGGGTTTTAATGCGTGCCAGCAATAAAACAGTGTGAGGTTCTCCGGAGAAGATGGAAATGAGCGGTGCAGATGTCTCGGTCGTTGTGGCTTTTCACTCAGGCTATGGCCATACAAAGAAAATCGCTGAGGCAGTGCAAACGGGTGCCGACAAACTTGATGGCGTGAGTGCCCACCTCTTAGACGTCACTGAGCTTGATGAAGCCGGATGGGAGTCCCTAAACCGCGCGCACGTAATAGTGTTCGGATCTCCGACCTATATGGGCGGTGCGTCAGGCCCGTTCAAGGTGTTCGCGGATGCGAGCTCAAAAATATGGTTTACCCAGGGTTGGAAAAACAAAATTGCCGGTGGCTTTACCTGCTCGGGGGCCATGAGCGGCGATAAATCGTCAACGCTCACTTACTTTATGACGCTGGCGATGCAGCATGGCATGGTCTGGGTGGGGACGGCACTCATGCCATCAGACGATCCTGGCGATCCCGATACTGTGAACCGACTAGGTAGTTACATGGGCGTCATGGCTCAGGCCGATAACGTCCCACCTGAGCAAAGCCCACCGGAGGGCGATATCGAGACCGCTGTTCTATATGGCGAGCGCCTTGCGCGCGCGGCCCTGGGCCAGTTGCGTTAAGCCCATGATCAGGATTCCGAGCGGGTGACCGGGCTGGCCTGACACCACGCCCACGACGGGTAGAATGACCCCAGCAAACCGTCACCTACCACCGTCCGGGCCGATGTCAGATTCGAGTGCAAATCAAGCAAATCTAGCGCCAGGTTTTATCCATCTTCGAGTGCACTCCGAGTACTCGGTGAGCGACTCGATTGTTCGCCATAAGAAGCTCGTGGCAGCGGCGGTTGTGGATCACCAGCCGGCCATTGCCGTCACTGATCTGGTGAACCTGTTCGGTTGGGTGAAGTTTTACCGCGCAGCGCGCGGTGCAGGCATCAAACCCATTTGTGGGGCCGATTGCTGGCTGACCAATCACGAAGATCGCGACCGACCGTTTCGCATGTTGTTGCTGGTCCGAAACGATGCCGGCTATCTACGACTCTGTGAACTACTGTCACGCGCATGGCTCGAAAACGAATGGCGCGGCCGTGCAGAGCTCGATCCGGCGTGGTTCGATGAACCAAACGCCGACAACACAGGCTTGATTGTGTTGTCCGGGGCCGCCATGGGTGACGTCGGGCAAGCCTTGCTGGCCGGGCGCGAAGATCAGGCTCAGGCGCTCGCGGGTAAATGGCTAAGCCGTTTTCCCGATGCCTACTACCTTGAGTTGCAGCGTGCTGATCACGCCGAAGATGAAGACCATGTCCGCGCTGCCGCCACCTTAGGCGCGCGTCTCGACATTCCGCTGGTCGCAACTCATCCGGTACAGTTTTTGCAGGCAGATGAATTTCGTGCGCATGAGGCGCGCGTTTGCATCGCCAACGGCGAGATTCTCGCAAACAAGCGCCGAGCGAAACGCTTCACTGAATCCCAATACCTCATGTCGCAGGCCGAGATGGCTGAGCGATTTGCAGACTTACCCGCTGCGCTCGCGAATTCGGTTGAAATTGCCCAGCGGTGCAACCTTAGTATGACCCTGGGTAAGCCCCAGCTACCTGACTTTCCAACGCCTGAGGGCATTACGCTCGACGACTACATGATTCAGCTGGCTAAGGACGGCCTGGCTGAGCGCATGCTCAAGTTGTTTCCGGACGAGACCGAGCGCGAATCGGTCCGAGAACAATATGAATCACGCCTAATCCACGAGTGCGAAACCATTGTTGAAATGGGTTTCCCCGGCTACTTCCTAATTGTGGCGGACTTCATCAATTGGGCTAAGGCTAACGGCGTACCAGTCGGGCCGGGCCGTGGTTCAGGTGCGGGGTCATTGGTGGCCTATGCCCTGGGTATTACAGATCTGGATCCGATTCCCTACGCATTGCTGTTTGAGCGCTTTTTGAATCCCGAGCGTGTGTCGATGCCTGACTTTGACATTGACTTCTGTCAGGACAAACGGATTCTCGTGATCGACTATGTGCGCGAGCGCTACGGCGCGCAAGCTGTGTCTCAGATCTCAACCTTTGGCACCATGGCATCCAAAGCGGTGATTCGGGACACCGGCCGTGTGCTTGATATGGGTTACAACTTTTGCGATCAGCTCTCCAAGCTGATCCCGGTCGTTCAGAACAAGCCGCTGTCGCTTGCCAAGGCCCGTGAGGCTGAACCCCAGCTCGCCGAGCGTGAGAAAAACGAAGACGAAGTGCGCGGCCTGCTGTCGCTTGCAGAGCCGCTCGAAGATTTAACGCGAAATGTCGGGATGCACGCTGGTGGCGTATTAATTGCGCCCGGTAAGCTCACCGACTTTACACCGCTATACCGCCAGCCCGGCGTTGAGACTGGTGTAGTGAGCCAGTACGACAAAGACGATGTTGAGGCGGTTGGCCTCGTGAAGTTCGACTTCCTTGGGTTGCGTAACCTCACGATTATTCAGTACGCGGTGGATTCGATTCGCGAACGCCACCCTGATCTGAATCTTGATCTGAATGAATTGGCCTTTACCGACCCGGCTGCCTACCAGGTGTTGAAAGACGCCAACACGACGGCTGTTTTTCAGCTGGAAAGTGATGGCATGAAAAAGCTTCTCAAGAAGCTCGCGCCTGATCGCTTCGAAGACATCATTGCTGTCCTCGCTTTGTACCGGCCAGGCCCGCTCGGCTCAGGTATGGTCGATGACTTCATTCTTCGCAAGAAGGGTCAGCAGGAAATCGACTACTTCCACCCAGACCTGAAGCAAACCCTGGAGCCAACTTACGGCGTCATTGTGTATCAGGAACAGGTGATGCAGATTGCGCAGATTATCGGTGGCTATACGCTTGGTGGCGCAGATTTGTTGCGTCGGGCGATGGGTAAGAAAAAGGCTGAGGAAATGGCCAAGCACCGCGACACCTTTGTCGCCGGTGCGGTAGAAAAAGGCTACGAAGACAAACTTGCTAATCAGCTCTTTGACCTGATGGCAATGTTTGCCGAGTACGGATTCAACAAGTCACACACAGCAGCTTACGCTGTGGTGACTTATCACACGGCGTGGTTAAAGGCTCACTACCCTTCAGAGTTTTTTGCCGGTACTTTGTCCTCGGATATGGGCGACACCGACAAGGTCAGGCTGTTTGTTCAAGATGCTGCGCTTAACAAGGTTGAAGTTTTGCCGCCAGATGTCAACGAGTCAGCCTGGCCGTTTACTGCTGTTGGTGATCGCACGGTGCGTTACGGATTGGGCGCGGTTAAAGGCGCAGGCGAGGCCGCGATGGCCAACATCATTGCTGAGCGTGCGAACGGCCCGTATGTTGATTTGTTCGATTTTTGCAGACGCATTGACCGCCGGCTGGTTAATAAGCGATCACTGGAGGCATTGGTAAGAAGCGGGGCAATGGATGGCTTTGGCGATCACCGCGCAAGACTGTTAGCCAACATTGGACCGGCTATAGAACTGGCCGAAGTGGCGGCTGAGTCGGTGAACCAGGTGAGTCTGTTCGGCGGCGAAGAAGAAACCGGCGCCGATGCGCCAGTTTGGCGCGATGCCAAGCCTTTCACCGAGCGTCAGCGCCTGACCGAAGAAAAATCTGCGCTGGGCTTTTTCTTGTCAGGGCATCTGTTTCATGGTTATGCCGAAGAAGTACGCCGCTTTGTGACAACCAGACTTGTGAATGCGGCGCCGCAGCCGTCGCCCATCATGTTGGCAGGCATCGTCACTGAAACCCGCGTACAGAACACCCGGCGCGGCAAGATGGTCTTCATGACGCTGGACGACGCGACCGGTAGCGTTGATGTCGCGATTTACAACGAGCTCTATGAGCAGCGTCGGGCGCTTATTCGCGAGGATGAACTCCTGGTGATCTCTGCCAAGATCTCGCGCGATGATTACTCAGGCGGCATGCGAGTTGTTGCTGACCGGGTGTTGGATCTGGCTGGTGCGCGCCACGAATTTGCGCGTCGGCTGCGTTTAAAGCTCAACGGCAATGCCTGCGGTAAGCAGCTCAGGGCGCAGATTCAACCCTATAAAGCCACCGCTGATGAGCCGGGCTGCCCGGTCGAAATCGAGTATCTCACCGATGGCGCGGCGTGCCGGGTTAGGCTCGCCTCAGAATGGCGTTTGCGCGTAGACGACGATTTGCTGCTCAACCTGCGTGGCTGGCTGGATAATGCCAGTGTGGAAATTGACTATGGATAGCCAGGGAGTGCGCGCGTGAAGGCAAGCTGGGCGGTATACAAACGCCTGCTCGCGCATACGTTGCCCTACCGTGGTGGTTTCATCCTGGCGCTGGTGGGGATGATCATTGCGGCCGCCACCGAGCCGTTGTTTCCCGCTCTCATGAAGCCACTGCTCGATGATGGCTTTGTCAATCAGGGGAATATTCCTATCTGGGCTGTGCCGGCGTCGCTGATTGGCATCTTTGCGGTACGCGGCATTGCGACCTTTGGCAGTAGCTATGCGCTTGCCTGGGTGGCCAACAAAGTGCTGATCGATCTGCGGCGCAAGATGTTCCAGCATATGTTGCGATTGCCGTCCGATGAGTTTGAGCGAGAAGCCTCTGGTCTGCTGATTTCCAAGATCGTCTTTGAGGTAACCAATGTAACGGGCGCTGCCACACGTGTGCTCACCGTCTTGGTCAAAGACACTCTGGTTGTCATTGGTCTTCTGGGCTGGCTGTTTTACCTGAACTGGCGGCTTACGCTCGTGGCTCTGCTGCTGATTCCCGCGACTGCCTTCATCATCAACGTCTACAGCAAGCGTATGCGGGTGTTGTCGCGTCGCAACCTCGAGTACACCGGCGAACTTACCCGCGTGGTCGAAGAGGCAGTGCACGGCTACAAGGTTGTCAAAATCTTCGGTGGATATGCGCAAGAAGGGCGTTTGTTCGAACGAACAGCAGAAAAGCTACGCGGGTTCGCCATGCGAATGACGATTGCTGGTAGTGCGACAGTGCCGATTACGCAGTTATGCGCCGCAGTAGCAGTGTCAGTCGTGGTGACCATTGCGCTAGTCCAGTCCATGAATGGGCAGACTAGTGTCGGCGGGTTTGTGTCGTTCATCACTGCAATGCTGATGTTGCTGGCGCCTCTTAAGCACCTGGCTGACATTAACGCTGAGTTGCAGCGCGGTCTGGCGGCGGCCGAAGCCGTTTTCAAGCTACTTGATAAAGACGCCGAGATTGATACTGGCACCCGCACCATTGGCCGTTCCCGCGGTGAAGTGCGTTTCGAGGATGTGAGCTTTCGTTATCAAAGCGCCGAATCCGACGCCATTCAAAACATCAATCTCAATATCCGCGCCGGTGAGGTGGTGGCACTAGTGGGCCCCTCCGGAGCGGGTAAGAGTTCGCTGATCAACCTGCTCCCGCGCCTGGTACACCCCACGGCTGGAAAAATCTATCTGGATGACATTCCGCTAAACGAATTGGTGCTTGAGAATGTGCGCGAACAGTTTGGCCTCGTCAGCCAGGATGTCGTGCTCTTCAATGACACGGTTCGCGGTAATGTGGCGTTCGGGATGGACGACGCTGTCACTGACGACCAGGTTTGGGCTGCGCTGCGGGGCGCTGCACTGGAAGATCACGTGCGCAGCCTGCCCGGTGGGCTAGATCACGAAATTGGCGAGCGTGGCACTAAGTTCTCAGGCGGACAAAGGCAGCGCATGGCCATTGCGCGCGCTTTGCTCAAAGACCCGCCGATTCTTTTGCTTGACGAAGCGACCTCTGCGCTCGACTCACGCACTGAGCGCGAAGTGCAAGTGGCGCTGGAACGCATCATGGCAGATCGCACGACACTCGTAATCGCTCACCGTCTGTCAACGATTGAGCGAGCTGATCGCATTGCTGTTATGGACCAGGGCCGTATCGTTGAGTTGGGGACGCATCAGGATCTGCTTGCGCTGGATGGCGTCTATGCAAGTTTGCATCGCTTGCAGTTCAATACTTCTGAGCGACCCCTTGCCAGTAACACAGGCGATTGATGCGGATATCGGTCCTTGTTACCACTTACAACCGGCCTCGCGCTCTAGCCAGAGTGCTGCATGCATTGCAGGAGCAAACACAGTTACCGGCTGAGGTTGTCGTGGCTGACGACGGCTCGGGGCAAGACACCGCGGCGCTCATTGAGCAATTTCGCCAGCGCTTTCCCACCCCATTGATTCATGCATGGCAACCGGATGAGGGCTTTAGGGCGGGTGCTGTTCGCAATCTTGCCGCTAGCAAAGCAAGCGGTGACTGGCTTCATTTTCTCGACGGTGATTGTGTCCCCCAGATGAGTTTCGTTGAACGTCTGGTGAGACTGGCCGAACCCGGCACGATGTTAGCCGGTGATCGCATCATGTTATCCGAGTCACTGACCCGCCAAGTCGAAAACGACGCGTCGCCGATCCATCGATGGACAACGACGCAGTGGCGCGAGGCCCAACGTCACGGTGGGATTAATCGAATGCTGCCGTTGCGGCATTGGCCTTTCCGCCTGGGGCGTGGTCTGCGCAGCCGCGACTGGAGAACCTTTAGAACAGCCAACGCCGGCATCAGCCGCCAGGACTTCATTGCAGTTAACGGTTTTGAGTGTGATCTCAAGGGTTGGGGTTTTGAAGACTCAGAGTTTGCGGTTAGGGCGCTTAGGGCAGGGTGTCGAATTAGGTCCGCGCGCCTGTCTCTTGGTGTTTTCCATTTGTGGCACAAGCCGGAATCTCGTGATGCGGCGCAAAAGAATCAGGCCCTGCTTGAACAGGCTATGCGAAGCACCAGCGTCAAAGCGCGCGATGGATTGGCGCAGACTGCCGTATGAGTGTCATCTCGATGCCCGGTGCGCACCGGCCGCTGTCTGACTGGCGGCGCAGCGCGTGCGCACTCATGCTGCTGTCACTACCCATACTCGTCTATGGACCGGAAGGCGGCACCGGATTGGTCGGGCTGGCGTGGCTGGCTTTTTCGTTACTGGCGTGGGTCCATGCCGTCCGGCAACGCCCGGCCGCACAAACCCTGGCCAACTTCGGAGCGGTGGGGATGGCCATCTTCCCGCTTCTGGTGCTGGCAGTTATTGTGTTGGTGGGCGGTAGCCTCGCCCATCTGGACAATCCATCTCGCATGCTGCTTGCGTTGCCAGTGGCCATTGTTGTGGCCGGGCTCGCACCGTCGCCGCGCAACTGGTTTTATGCCAATGCATTAGGCGGCATGTTTGGCGGCGCGATGGCGATCTACCAAGTCCATTTCACACAGGCAAGCCTGGCCACTGGTTTGCAATCCAACCCTAATAAGTTCTCATATTTGTCGGCGGTATCCGCGCTTGCCTGCCTGGCCGCTACCCGACTCGACAAATCCGATCGCCCGCCTTTGCTGGTACTGGCCGCAGGCGGTGGTTTGTCAGTGGCCGCGTTGTTACTGAGCGGCACGCGCGGTGCCTGGCTGGCGTTTAGCTGTGCGCTGGGTGGTTGGTTCGTGTTGAACCGATCAGTGAGTTGGCGCTTGAGGGTTGGTCTGCTTGCTGCGATTACGGTTGGCGCCATTGGTTTTGCGTATGTTGAAGGACAGGTTATTCAGCAGCGCTGGGCAAAAACGAGTGTTGAGCTTGAACAGTATTTTGCCGGTGGCTGGGAAGAAAGCTCGATTGGAGAGCGGTTCGAACTTTGGCGCGGCGCGCTCGTGATGATTCAAGAGCAACCTGTGACCGGCGTGGGCCTTGGCAACTACAACGAGTGGCTCCGCAATCTTGTCGAGCAGGGTCGCCTTGATCGGCAGGTTGAAGATCACGGCCATGCGCACAACGAGTTTCTGATGTGGTGGTCGACTGCCGGGATTGCCGGTTTTCTGGGGGTTGCAGCCGCTTTGCTCGGGCCCTTGATCTACTTTACGCGGCAGGCGGTGCGCAGGGCCGGACCAGGTCCGGCCGATGCTCGATTGCGGCGACACCAGAGTTGTTCTTTGGCAGGCAGTCTGATTGCGACCCAGACCGTGATCTTCTGTTTGTTTGATGCATTTTTCTATGTTCAGTTTGCATCGGTTTACTATGCATTGACGATGACCACTCTTATAGGGCTGGTACAGGCTAACCGAGACCCATTCGGGTCAAATTTGACAAACGGAAAGAACGCGTCGATATGACGGATTTCGCGCCAGGACTGTCGGTAATCCTCATTACCAAGAACGAAGGCCGGCGGCTTGATCGCTGTCTCACCAGCGTATCCTTTGCTGATGAAATCATTGTGTTGGATGGCGCTAGCCACGACAACACAGTCGAAATCGCAAAGACTCACTGTGCCAAGGTAGTGGTTGATGCGGCGTGGCCCGGTTTTGGCGCACAGAAAAACCGTGTGCTTGCCATGGCAACCCGCGAGTGGGTCTTGTCGATTGATGCTGACGAAGCGGTGACAGAACAACTGGCCGAATCCATCCGGCAAATCGTTTCGGGAGTGCTGGCCACCGACACCGGGCGCTCAGGAGAACCGGCATGCGGATTCGTTCTGAGCCGTTTGTCCTGTTTTGCGGGACGGCCGCTGCGTTTTGGTGACTGGGCTTCCGACCGGGTCTTGAGATTGGTGCGAAACGGCCATGCCCGGTTTTCAGATGTGCCGGTTCATGAGCAACTGTTGTGTGACGGGCCGACTGCCCGGCTTGAAGGGCGTCTGATGCATTACACGCTCGATTCGATGGCAGATGCGCGAGACAAGGCGCATCGTTATGCGCAGGCTGCGGCACCCCGGGTGGCGAGCCGTGGCAAAGGCGGGCTGGTGTCGGCCTGTGTTCATGGCGGCTGGGCCTTCATTCGGGGGGCATTTCTTCGGCTCGGTTTTCTCGATGGTCTGTACGGTTTCAAACTGGCCTGGGCCAACGCGTATGGCACGTGGTTGCGCTACCGGATTGCCGGTCGCCTGCGTCGTGAGGAATCCGTTCAGGGTTGATTGGCTAAAGACGTTGATCTTATGGCGGCATGGTCTAATGATGATTACTTTGACCGTCAGACAGATGAACTCTCAGGACCCAAAATGACACAGGCCAAAACCGACAAAACCAACAAAACCAGTAACGAAAGATATCCCGCACCCGACATCAACTCACTGCCTGATGACATGAAATCTATGTTGCTGGAAGTGCAGGAAAAGTCAGGATTCGTGCCCAATGTATTTCTCAAACTGGCTCGGCGGCCAGATGAGTTTCGTGCATTTTTTGCGTACCACGACGCTTTGATGCTGCGCGAGAATAATCTGAGTAAAGCTGAAAAGGAAATGATTGTCGTTGCGACCAGCGGGACCAACAGCTGCTTGTACTGCGTTGTTGCTCACGGCGCTATTTTGCGTATCTACGCCAAGAACCCCCGTCTGGCCGATCAGCTTGCGACCAATCCGGCCAAAGCAGAACTGACAGACCGTCAACGCGCAATGATCGATTTTGCGATGATGGTGGCAATCGATTCCGCCGAGATAGCCGATACAGACTTCGCGATGCTGCATGAGCATGGCTTCACTGATGAAGACGCCTGGGATATTGGGGCAATCGCCGCATTCTTCGCACTGTCTAACCGGATGGCTAATGTGTCCAACATGATGCCCAATGAAGAGTTTTACCTGATGGGACGAGTGCCGCGCGAAAAGAAAAAGCGCTAGCACGGCAGAGTGACCGCTGAGTTAATCGACATGTCTCGTTCGCCCGATCCTGATGTCGCTGCGCGCAAACTCGTGACTCAAGAGCCTGAGCGAGACCCATGGTCGAAAGACGGGCAGACGGTTGTAGCCAATACAACAGATGGTCAAACAGCCGCAGGCGAGCACCGGCCGATCGAATCTCCAGTGAGGTCGCCGAGCGCGTCCCATGAACAGGCCAAGCCACAGCCTGTGGTCGTCACTGGATTTGCCGTACCGTTCGGTGCCATGGTGGCCTTTGGCATAAAGGCCGTCCTCGCAGCGGTGCCAGCACTGGTGCTGTTGATGGTGGTCATGGCGGCGTTGTTTGCGCTTGCCGGCACCTTGCTTGGCGGCGCCATCATGACAATGTTCGCGGGGGCGTGGACACAGGCTCTCAGTTGGATCGGCTGGCCCTGGTAGTAACAGCCATTGCGGAGTCTAGAAGCGAGGCATCAGACCAGCACGCATTGAGCAACGGTTCGGCTATCGGGCCCAACAAAGCAAGCATGGGTGTCGTCACTGGGATCGATCACCCAGCCAATGCTGTAGGCGTTGGTAAAAAACGCTGCCTGCGTGGTGCGGTCTGTAGCGCTAAAGAATGCGCCCAGTCCGGGGTGGCTGTGATACCAACCGATAATTCTGGCTGCGTTTTCACCTTTCGTTTGCGCGCTAGCAGCGGCATTCAAATCGTCCAGGCCTGCATTCGCAGCTGACCACACGCCAGCGCCCATACGCAGTGAATACCCTGTGCCGCTTGAATCGGTTGCTGGTATGCTCGCCAGCACTTCAACCCAGGCGGCTTCAACCGGGTTCTCAGGATTTCCCCACGCCCGACCCAGTAGCAGACCGCCCAGTTCCTTGTTACTCGTGCGCAGATGCGCGAGCACAGTCTGGTGTACCGCCGCATCAATCGTGACGATTGATGCGGCTGCGCTTTGATCCCCCGTAGTCAGCGTCCTGCGCGCATGCTTGCCAGTCGATTGGTCTTGAAACAAGGGCAAGTCTGCAGGCGGGGATTGGTCAGTCCACTTCATAAGGGCTCAGGTGTTCGCCGTGAACTCGTGCTGGCACTTTGGACAAGCCACTGTGCCTGAACGGCCGCTAGGCAAGCGCATCTTTGCGTTGCATTTTGGGCAGGTAACTATCGTTTTCTCTGCGGCTGCTGGCCAGTCGATGACGGCGGTTGGGAATGCATTGGGGTGCGCCCGCCGGGCGCGGTCATACCAGTGCCCGCCGCGGGAGTTCGCTATCGAACCCAGATTAACCAGCAGCGGGTCAAAACAGAGCAACTGAGCGAGCCGGCGAACATAAAGGTCCAGGCCTTCGCTTGCTACCCATCGGCTGCCCACACAGATCACACCCGACTCAAACACATTAGGGTGCAAGATCGGTGTGCCACTCATGCGAGCGGTGGGCGCTTCAAACGGGTAGCGAGCTGGCAGATGCACTTCAAAGCGACTCTCCGGCTGCACACTAGCTGGATACTTTTCCGAACCAGCTGTCGGCAAACTCAGGCGAAACTTCAGCACCGCATTGTTGCGCTCCGTGCCAATCAGTTGCAGTTGTCCGTTGGAGGCTGTTTCCAGTGCTCGCAAGCGCTCGATATCTGCTGCGCGGCGCTTCTCCAGACCACTCATTACCCGGCCACCAGCACGGGCTGGATTTCGAGTGTGTCACCCGGGCGTACTGCATCCTTGATCGTATCGTTGGGCGCGATCATCTTGCCTGTGGTGGTGTTCACAAGCGCGTAGTCGGTATTGGTGGGTAAAGACCAATTCTCGGCTGCCGTCTGGATTACCTTAGCGCCGGTGCTACCCGGGTCAATCTCAACCGCAGCTTTGCGAGTCTGGTCAGCGGTGCGGACGGTTAGGGGAATGTCGTCGGTTCGTCTGAGTTCGTTCATGAGTTCTCCGAAGGAGTCGAAGTTCGCGCAGGCACTTGTTGTTGAATTCCGAGCGAAACAAATTGATGATCCAGCCTAGCCCAAGCACCGGGCAGAGGCTTAGTGCCCATGAGATCAACCAGGGTGGGCAGTTCAAACTGATCTTGAATATCAATCGCAACCGAGGCCTCACCGCACTCGGCGCAGACAATCACGCTATCCGGGACACTGGCTGCGCGCCGGCCGATTAGCGAGTCAGTGTGCTGCCGCGGGCCACAGTTGGTGCAGGCAGCCGCGGCTATCAAGGCATCACTGAGCATGACATCGTGCGTATGTGGTTGATCATCTTGGATAAACGCCCTGAGTTCAGTAGCGCTGACAGCTTGATGCGCCACACCCGCATGCCACTCAAATGCATCGCAACCCGCGCAAAGATCAGCACGTGCCAGATCGCTCCGCGTGGTGATGCCTGTCAGCAGGTCAGCGAACAGTCTGAATGACGATCCTGAGCGCCCACCGGGCAATCGGGTGTCGCAACCTGTTAATACGAGCGCCTGGTTTGCTGCGAGCGCACCTGCGACGCTTGTCGTAATGGTCGTGGTGGGCATGACCTGCTGTGATTGCGCCACTTTAAGCAGGCCCCCGCATGAGCGCCGCTCGGCGATGCGGTCATAGACGCTCGCAGGCAAGGTGCACTCATAGCAAGGTAAGGGTTGCGTCTGAGCGAATGGGAAGATATCTACCGAGGCATATCGACTGTCTATCGCCGTATTGATCCAGGGCGTGCCAGCAATCAGGCAGAGTTGGTTGATACGAATACGCGCTTCGAAGTTGTCGATGCAGCCGATCACAATGTCCGCGTCTGCCACTTGCTGAAGGCTGAGCGTTTCCGCGATATCGCCGTTTACGGCTATCAGATGGCAGGCAGGCTCAAGCACTTGCGCGTGAGCAACGACTGCATGCGCTTTATCCCGGCCAATGTCTGTTTCCCGTAGCAGCACCGAGCGCGTCAGGTTGTGTCGTTCAACGCGGTCAAGATCAAATACGGTAAGGCTGCCTCCGGCCGTTGCGACCCCAAGCAGCGCCAGGTTCTTGATGACTTCATTGCCAATGGCACCGGCGCCAACGACGATCACATTCAGAGCGGCAATCGATGGCTGTGAGAAGCCGTCAATCTGGGTGTGGCGCAGATACCGGGTGTCGGTAGCGGGCGAAATGGCGCTCGTCACGTCAGGGAGTCGCTTTAGTGAGTCACCTGGACCGGATCAAAAGAGGTCCCGGAGCAGGTGACGCATTTGCCATCGTTCTCACGTTCGAGCACTTTGACGCTGTCGGCATGGTAGTAGGCCTGGCAGGCAGGACACCGCATAAGCGCCCGATCCGGATCAATGCTTTCAGCCGTGAAACTGTCGCGCAACCCGGTCAGTTCGGCTCGCGAAACCAAAAAGGTCGCCGAGCCTCCTTGCTGGTTTTTGCTGCCCCCAAAACTTCCTCCAAAGGGGCGCTGCCGGGGACGATAGGTATTGTTGGGCCCGAAAATGCCGCTATCGAGCAGGCGCCGCAAAACGGCCCCCACCAGAAACACGAGTCCAATAATGAGTAACAGGCGAGGCATCGATGCCTCCTCCGAGAGAATAAGGTCACCAGTGTAAATGGGCCCGGAGATTCCCGGTTTCAATCCTTCAGGACTTGTCAGGTTGTGTCCTGGTGCCTGTTTTCTTCGCTTCAGGCGGTTTAAACGACTGATTCGCTCAAATACTCGTGACTGCGGGTGTCAACATGTGAAACGCGCCATTCAATGGGTTCGCGTTGATAGCCTGAAGCCAGGCGTCGAATCATCAGCACCGGTGAGTTGGGTGCTACCTGAAGCAGTGCCGCGATATCGCTGGGCGCGCTGACCGCTCGAAGTCGCTCCTCTGTGTGAGCAACCGTGAGGCCAAACTGCGCCTGGTACAGTTGGTAGATCGTGCTGCTGCGTTTTCGAATCTTTTCGGCAGTCAGGCCACTAAAGCGATGAGATGGCAGCGCAATGTCGTCAATCATCACGGTTTGGCCGGCCAGCGAAAGCTGGTTACGCATCTTGAAGATCGGGTCGCCGGTTTTGATTTGCAGTTTGTCAGCAATGTGCTGGTCGGCTTTGCCGCGCGCGAAACTGACCAGTTCTACGACCGGGTATTCCGTCTTGGCACGGTCAAACGGAACGACATGAAAAAAGTAATACATCAGTCGTTCTCGATCATGACTCGCTACAAACGTGCCACGACCCTGTTGACGAATCAGAATGCCTTCGCTAACCAGTTCATCAACAGCTTTTCTCAGTGTGCCAATGCTGATGCCGAACTCAGCAGCCAGGTCTTTCTCAGGGGGTAGAGCATGACCGGGCGAGTAGTCTCCGCTCGCCAAAGCTTCAAGCAGCCGGTTTCGGGCGGCTCTATACAGTGGCTCCGCTGAGTTGATGCCCAGCTTGACGACCGCCGACACCGTTTAGGCCTGCGGTGGACACAGCAGCACTTTGGCTGCTGTCGTTCGTTGGTTATGCAGATCGTCAAACGCCTGCGCACCTTCGTGAAGCGGGCGCTGCTCCACCCACGCAAGATCACCAAAGTCACCACGCTGTAGGGCGGCAACCGTGTCCGCAAGATCTGCATCAGTGTAGGTATAGCTACCAATCAACGTAATTTCTGCCAGGGTCAGTTTTCGCATATCAATTTCACTGTCCCAGTCTTGCAAGCCAACATGCACAGCCACGCTGCCAGGTTTTGCTGCGTGGAGCATGGCTTTACGTGTCGGTGCGGCGCCGACGGCATCCATTACCAGGTCGCAGCTGTTTTCACCTGGACCAGGCTCGTGAATCGGGTCAAAGGCTTTTGCGCCACTGTGTTCGGCGACAGAGGCGCGGCGCTGCGGATGCGTCTCAGCGACCCAGACGTCCGTCGCGCCGCGCGCCCGTAGCAAGAGCGCCGCGAGCATGCCAATGGCGCCACCGCCAATCACGAGTACGCGAGCTTGCTCGATTGGCTTGACCAGAATTCTCTGCGCGAGGTTCAGCGCATGAAGCGCAGTTGCTGCTGGTTCGGTCAGGGCGCCTTGCTTGGCCGTCATCGTGTCTGGTAAGTCAATCAACACTTTTTCGGGGATGGTCATATATTGCGCGAACGCACCGGGACGACTCATGCCAATCATGGTGCGGTCGTCGCAGAGGTTGCTCCGTCCTTGCTGGCAGTATTCGCATTTGCCGCAACTGATCAGCGGATTTCCCGTGACGCGTCGTCCGCGCTCAGCGCCGGCAATAACGGTGCCTGCAAACTCATGTCCGAGAATCAAACCCGGTTTGCGCCGAGGGTCGTGGCCATGAAACGCGTGCATATCAGAGCCGCAAATACCAACGGCATCAATTTGCAAGAGCACCTCACCTTCCGCAGGTGCTGGGACAGCCGTTTCCTGTAGTGCCATTTCATTGGGTTTGGCATATATCAGGGCGGGCATCGTGTCAGAGGTGCTCATAGCAATTCCTTGTGTGTGTAGCGAGTCGTGCAGTCGTTTTTTAGCGCTTGTGATTGGGTGTCGGCTTGTGATTGAAAATCTACTTGGCGGTAAAGCCGCCGTCGACCATGAGCGTTTGCCCCGTCACGTATCCCGCCGCCTCACTGGCCAGAAACACCGTGGCGCCGTACAGGTCTGACAATTCGCCATTGCGGCCAATCGCCGTTTGCTCGGCCAGCTTTTCTGCGCGGGCAGCGTCGGCAAACACCGGTGCAGTTAGTGGCGTTGGGAAAAACCCCGGACCAATCGCATTGCAGGTAATACCGTCGCGCGAATACCGCTGCGCCGTGGCGCGTGTCAGTTGCACAATGCCACCCTTGCCGGCGCCATACGGGGCGCTGTTGTCAAACGCCCGGAAAGACTGCAACGAGGCGAGGTTAATCACTCGGCCCCATTGCTGTAGTTGCATCGCAGGCGCGAGTTGCTGGGTTAGAAAAAAAGGCGCGCTCAGGTGAAGCGCCAAATGCATCTGCCAGGCGGCCTCGTCAACGTCTTCAAATGGCTCGCGAAGATTCACCCCAGCGGCGTTGACCAGAATATCGATGCAGGTGTGTTTGGCCAGTAACTCGGCCATCGCAGCTTTTGTAGCGGTAATGTCGGACAGATCGAGACTCAGCGTCTCGCAAACAATTTCGTCCTGACGCAGTCGTTCAGCAGCTTCCGTGAGCGAGTCCTGGCGCCGGGCCACAAGTGTGACCTCGGCGCCGGCCAGGCCGAGGGCCCGGGCCATCGCCTCGCCAATGCCGGAGTTGCCTCCCGTGATGAGAGCACGTCTGCCTGTCAGATCAAACAATTGGGCAAGGCGGTTCATCAGTAGTCGTCTCCGGCAAAGACTAGCGCGGGCTTATGCGCTCTCGTAAAGGCGGGTGAGCACAAACTCCCGGTGGCCTAGCAACTCAGCCGCCGTCCATTCGCCGTTGGCGGTTCGCAGCATGCAATCAAGCAAGGCGTCACCTGCTTCATCCATCTTCATCTCACGGCGCAGCAAACCAGACGTATCAACGTCGATATGCTCCGGCATAGTCCGAACAGTCTTAGGATTGGCGCAGATCTTGATAACCGGCAGGATCGGGTTACCAATCACATTGCCCTGCCCGGTGGGGAAGAAATGGACGGCATACCCGGAGGCGGCGCAAAGGGTGACCATTTCAGCCGCAGCCGATGAAGAGTCCATGAACCACAGGCCTCTACCGGTAGGCTCTTCGGCTTTATCAAGCACACCATCGACCTTGCACTTACGGCCGATTTTCTGAATGTTGCCGAGGGCTTTTTCTTCGATGGTCGTCAGGCCGCCAGCGATATTGCCCTTGGTGGGCTGTGATTCAGACAGGTCACTGGTTTTATGCCGATCAATCACTGCCTGGTAGCGGTCAAACATCGCCATGAACTGCTCGCGAATTTCCGGTGTGCGGCAGCGTTCAGCCACTAGGTGCTCACCGCCGGTCAACTCGGTCGTTTCGCCGAAAACGAGTGTGTTGCCGGCTTCGTAGAGCTTATCGAATGCGTTGCCTACAGTGGGATTGCCGCCGCAGCCCGACGTAGTGTCCGATTCGCCGCACTTGGTTGAAACCCACAGGTCTGCGAGCGGATGCTCTTGACGATGCAGTGTGGTGGCGTGCTTTTGAAATCTGTAGGCAGCGTGAGAGGCCGCAGCGATCGTCGCGATGTCGCCATTGCCTTCAATCGAAAAACCTTCGACCGGCTTGCCACTAGCTGCAATGCCATCAACGACTTTCTTTGTCCAGCCCGGCTCGATTCCAATCACGACAACCGCTGCAACATTGGGGTTGCAACCGGTTCCGATCAGGGTGCGAAAGTGTAGGTCAAGGTCTGCACCGAACTGCAAACGGCCGTAGGGGTGGGGAATGGCCATCGTGCCCTTGATGTGCTGGGCAACCGCTTCACATGCCGAGTTGGACAGATCGTCCACTGGCAGGATGATGACGTGGTTACGAACACCGACGCGGCCATTTTCGCGGCCGTAGCCCCAAAAGCTTGTGTTTTTGATATCCATGTCTTTGATCCTTACCAGCGCTTGGTTTTGACGTTATGAACGTGCAGGTGCTCGCCCTGCTTGATGGGCTTGATGACTTTGCCGATATCAACCCCGTACTTGATGACGGTGTCTTCTTCTTTGAAGTCTTGAAGCGCGAGTTTGTGACCGATGGGAATATCGCTAACCGCTTTGAACTCGATATCCATGTCTTCTTCCATGATCCAGCCATTCAGGGTCTGGCCGGCTGTGACACCTTCAACGACGACGACACCAACGCCATCGCCTTTTTCATGCACGACGAAATGAATCATTTTGAGGCTCCTCTTGAATGAGTCAATTAAATCATTTATATGAATTGGAAGTCAACTCAATCTTGTCAATTGACCGCTGTGAGCCGGGTTTCTCATACTCAGTCAAATGGCTGGCCTAGAATGCGCCGATGCGAAATGTGACTGACTCAAGCGGGTCCGCACCGGCCCAGACGGTGACGAAAACCCCGCTCTCGTTCAATGCGCGTCATATCTTGGCCATCTCTTTGGATCTGGACGACACTCTGTGGCCCGTTTTGCCAACGCTAATACAGGCTGAAAAAACGCTCAAGGTCTGGTTGACTGAGCATGCACCTGCCACAGCAGGCCGCCTGACTCCGGAGGCGCGAGCGCATTGGCGAAATGCCGTGGTCGCTCGCCATCCAGAGCGTGCCCATGACATGAGTTTTATTCGTTTGCAGTTGCTGCGCGATGCCATTAGCGATGCGGGGGAGGATCCAGCGCTAGCTGACGAGGCCTTTGAAGTCTTTCTGGCTGCCAGGCAAGAGGTCACCTTGTTCGATGATGTGAGGCCTGTCCTTGAGCGCTGGCAGGCACAGGTCAGCTTGATTGCGATATCCAATGGCAATGCGGACCTCGACCGTATCGGTCTGGGGGCGTGGTTCAGCGTCAAGATAAGCGCGCATGAGGTCGGTATGGCGAAACCCGATCCGCGGATCTTTGCTTTGGCCAGCGAACAAGCAGGCGTACGGCCAGAGCAAATTTTGCACATTGGCGACAACCTTGAAGTCGATTGCCTTGCGGCTCGCAGTGCCGGCTTTGGGGCGGCATGGCTCAGGCGGCCGGAATTAGCGCAGAATGATGAGCCTGGTGATCAAGAGCCCGAGCATGCCTTCAAGAGCCTGCACGAAATTGATTTAACGCTGAGAACCAAAACCAAAACTTGAGTGTGTTTGTTTTAAGGAGCAGTCGATGTTGGCGTGGCAAATGGTGTCTGGCGATGGAATCGATGGGCTAGAGCAGTTTCAGCCTAAAGAGCGCGATCCTGCGCCGGGCGAGGTGCTGGTTGAAATGAAAGCCAACTCACTGAACTACCGCGACTACATGATCGTGAGCGATCCAGTCTCGCGCGGGATCAGCCTGCCGCGCGTGCCTAACTCGGATGGCGCAGGGCAGGTGGTGGCTGTCGGTTATGGCGTCAACGATGTGCAGATTGGCGATCGGGTGGCCTCTTGCTTCTTTCAAGACTGGGTCGATGGCCCGTGCTCGATGCAAGCCATGAACAGTGCGCTCGGCGGCGCTATTGACGGCGTTTTGGGACGGAAAGTCATGCTCAATGAGCGCGGCGTGGTCAAGATTCCGGATGCGATGAGTTATGAGCAGGCTGCCACCTTGCCTTGTGCTGCGCTGACGGCCTGGCGTGCGATCGTTGAGGAAGGGCAGGTCAAGCCTGGCGATACCGTCTTGCTGCTTGGTACCGGCGGCGTGTCAATTTTTGCGCTGCAGTTTGTCAACATGCTGGGTGCGAGAGCGATTATCACGTCATCGAGTCCGGAGAAGCTGCGCCGCGCGCGCCAAATGGGCGCCTGGCAGACGATTAACTATCGCGACAAACCCGAGTGGGAGCAGGAAGTGCTCAAGATGACTGACGGCCAGGGGGTTGATCTGGTGGTCGAAGTTGGGGGGGCAGGCACTATCGCCAAGTCAGTGGCCGCCACCCGTGTTGCTGGCAAAGTCGCGCTCATTGGCATTCTGACCGGGGGCCAGTTTGATCCAACCGCCGTGATGCGTAAGTCGATTACGGTGCAGGGAATCTACGTGGGATCGCAGCGCATGTTCAAGCAAATGATTCGTGCCATTGAAGCCAATCAGATCGAACCAGTGATTGACCAGACGTTTGGTTTCAATGACGCGCCGGCCGCCTATTGGGCCATGGCTCAGGCCCAACATTTTGGCAAGATTGTAGTGTCATATTGATGCGTGCCTGCTAGATCAGCTTGTGGTGCTCGTACTCCGCTGAATCCACCTCGCGCTGATTGTTGGCGTTATAACGGGGTCCTGCGACCGTGTTCTGGTTTATTAGTCTATCCAGACGCGCCATGACCTCTGGCGACAAGACAACGTCAACCGCGCCGGCGTTTTCCCGTAAGTGCTCTGGGTTGGTGGTGCCTGGAATGGGCACGACGTCGTCGCCCTGGTTCAACAGCCATGCAAGTGCCATTTGCCCTGGGGTACAGCCAACTTGAGCAGCAAGGGCGCTGTAGTCTTCAAGCAGTGCCAGATTGGCCTGGTAAGTTTCGGCCTCAAAACGCGGCATACCAAGGCGCAAATCGGTTGGATGCAACTGCGAGACATCCGTTAAACGCCCAGTCAGGAACTGACGCGCCAATGGACTGAAGGCAACAAAGCCTGCGCCAATCTCACGACAGGCCTTGAGGATCTCAATTTCGGGGTTACGCGTCCAGAGCGAATACTCGCTTTGCACGGCTGCAATCGGGTGTGCCTGATGCGCCTTTCGCAGTGTCTGGGCAGATACTTCTGACAGACCGAGATAGCCGATCTTGCCGGCAGTCACCAGGTCACTGAGCGCGCCGATACTGTCTTCAATTGGAACGGCTTTGTCCCAGCGATGCAGGTAGTACAGATCAATATAGTCCGTGCCTAGTCTTTTCAGGCTGGCCTCACAGGAAGCTCGTAAGGTCTGGGGGCTGCCATCAATCGCGCGTTTGCCAGCCTCATTTCTAAAGATCCCGCCTTTGGTGGCCAGCAGGTATTCGGTACGCCGATGGCCGATAGCCTTGCCTACGAGCGATTCATTCGCCCCAAAGCCATAAAGAGCGGCCGTGTCGATCATCGTATAACCCAGATCCAGTGCCTGATTAAGTAACGCAATCGCATCTTGCTCTGAGGGAGGTGGGCCATATCCGTGCGACAGGCTCATGCAGCCAGCGCTGATCGCAGAGGTGGTCATCGGACCAATTTGTCTTGTGTGCATGCCGTCATAATAGTCCAGGTGAGGGGCGCTTCCGTTACTCTCTATCTTCAATTTCTTGAAAGTGAATGCCAGACATGTCTTCTTCTCTATTGCTATCGCGGCGCGATCTTGAGTTCATGATCTACGAGTGGTTGGAAACGACTGCCCTCATCGAGCGTGAACGCTTTGCCGAGCACACGCGCGAGACATTCACAGCCGTCTTGGATGTCGCCGAGAAAATCGCCGTCGAGCAGTTTTATCCAATCAATCGCCTGCTCGATACACAGGAGCCCCGATTTGACGGGGAGACAGTCCACACCCCCGCTGAACTCAAGCCTGTTCTCAAAGCCTACGTAGAATCCGGGCTACTCGCGGGAGGGTTTGACTATGACGTCGGTGGTATGCAGTTGCCCTCCGTCATTCAAAGAGCAGCGGGCGCATGGTTAAGCGCGGCATCGGTGGGCGCAGGGTTGGCGGGGCTCACACCGGCTAATGCGTCCACTTTGCTAAAGCATGGCACTGCGTTTCATCGGGAGGTGTATGTGCCGCGCCTGCTGGAAGGGCGCTACTTTGGCACGATGTGTTTGTCAGAGCCGCAGGCAGGCTCATCCCTGTCTGACATCACGACTCGAGCCGAGCCACAGCCGGACGGAACCTACCGTTTGTTCGGCAACAAGATGTGGATCTCGGGTGGGGATGAAGACATTTCGGAGAATATTGTCCATCTTGTCCTGGCTAAGATTCCAGGGCCTGATGGTCGTCCCATTCCGGGTACGCGGGGGATTTCTCTCTTTGCGGTGCCCAAGATTCTAGTCAATGACGATGGCAGTCATGGCGAGCGCAATGATGTTGCGGTTGCCGGCCTGAATCACAAACTTGGGTTTCGCGGCATTCCAAACTGTTTGTTGAATTTTGGCGAGGGTAAGTATCCGGTTGATGGGCGGGCTGGGGCGGTCGGGACTCTCGTCGGTGCTGAGCATCGCGGCCTGGCCTGTATGTTCCATATGATGAATGACGCCCGCATCATGATTGGCAACCTGGCCGCTGCTGTTGGTTATGCCGGCTACCTTCATTCACTGGAGTATGCCCGCCAGCGTACGCAAGGGCGGCGGCCACAGAACAAGAACCCCGAGCAGCCTCCTATTCGCATTATCGAACATGCGGATGTCCGTCGCATGCTCTTAGCGCAAAAAGCCTATGCAGAAGGGGCTTTGGGCTTAAATCTTTACTGCGCGCGACTCATCGATTGGCAACAAACCGCTCGTGACGAAACCGAGGCGAAACGAGTTGAATTATTGCTTGAGCTGTTAACACCAGTGGCCAAGAGCTGGCCCTCACAGTGGTGCCAGGAAGGCAATAGTCTGGCGATTCAGATTCATGGCGGCTATGGCTATACGCGTGACTTCCAGGTTGAGCAGTTGTGGCGTGATCAACGTTTGAATCCTATTCATGAAGGCACCCACGGGATTCAGGGGCTGGACTTACTCGGCCGTAAAGTTCGTATGGCTGACGGTGCTGCTTTACAGGCATTCAGAGCCGAAGTTGATGATGCGGTCAGCGTCGCAAACGAGGTGGGTCTGCAAGAGATGACTGAGCCGTTGCTGGCGAGTTTTGAGCGGATTGATCACACGCTTGGCACGCTGTTCGGGCAGGGCGATCTGGATTTGGCGCTGGCCAATGCAACCGTGTTCCTTGAGGCCTTTGGGCACACAGTACTGGCGTGGATCTGGCTGGAGCAAGCCACTGTGGCAAGCCGGGCAATGGCGGGTGCCGGCGTAAGCGACGCTGACCGAGCCTACTACCAGGGCAAGCTTGCCGCGGCGAGGTGGTTCTATGCCTGGGAACTTCCCAAGGTGAAGCCCATGCTGGAAGGCCTGGCGAACCTTGACCGTACCTCGCTGGATATGCAGGAGAACTGGTTCTAATGACTGAGCCACAACCATCACAGGAAGAAACGCCCTGGAAGCTGGCCCAGGTGTTTGTGTTCGACCGCATGCCTGATCTGCTTAGTGATCGCGATGAACAGGCGCCGGAGATAATTGCCCGTATGAATGCGGCCCTGTCTGGTGAACACGAGTTGCTTATGCCACTGCAGCTGACAGACGTTATAGAGCAAGACGGTCAGTGGCATGCCGGCATTACGTTTGACCAGCATCGGTTTCGTCTGATTGGGCAGGGCACACAAGCAAGAGACGACAGCTTGGATCGGGCAATCCAATGCTCGCATTGGCCCGAAACTGACAAAGCCCGCTTACAGGAGCACGCGGCTCATTTTGTCTGCTACTACCTTGGGGAACATGAAGACCCCGGCGAGCGAATAATTGCCTCCCACCGGCTGGCTGCCGCTTTGGTGGGCGACGGTCTGACTGGCGTTGTTGATCCGGAAGCGTGGACTTGTTTACCGGCCAAAGTCTTAACTGATATCACTCAGGCGCAGCGTTTAAATACCTTTCGCAATGCAGCGCCTGCCGGCCTATGGACTGGCTTTGTAAAGCTAATGGTCAATGAGCAAGACATTTGGTTTTGCACGAAGGGGATGCACCGTTGGGGGCGCCCGGATCTTGCGATGCAAGGGGTCAACGCAGATTCTCAGAAAGTGTCTGAAGCGTTCTTTGCACTGGTGAACTATGCGCTCGCCTCGCCTGATCCTTTCAAGCCCGGTGATCATGCTGATTTTGGGCCGGGCCTGAATCTAAGGTTTGAGGCGGTGACCGAGTTTGAAGACTACTTAAACAGTCCTTGCGGCACCGTGGTGGTCACCCGCCTCGGAGACAGTGAGTCAGGTTGAGCGCGCATTCTGTCATTGTCAGTCTGGCTGAGTGGCTGCCGAGTTGCTCAGAATTTCCGGCGTCATGGCCATTACTGCTTGGTAATGGGTGAGAAAAATCCCACCACTGAGATGGTCTAGGAAATCACTGCGTTTCAGGCGATCCATAACGGGTCCTTTGATTTCCGACATCGAGAGCGTCAGGCCTGCTGCTGCCAATCTGCGATCAATGGCCTCCAGGCTTTCGAGGGCGCTGGCGTCGATTTCGCTCACAGCAGAGCACTGCAACACGACAAATTCAAGATTCGGTTTTGCCACCAGCATCTCATTTAGCGTGTCTTCAAGATATCTCGCATTGGCAAAGTACAGGCTTTCATCAACACGTAGACTCAACAGTCGCTCACTCACAATGACTTGGTGGCGGTCGATATTGCGAAAATGCTCCGTGCCTGCGACCAGACCGATTTGCGCTACGTGTGGGCGGCTGGTTCGATACAGTAACAATAAAATGGATACCCCAACGCCTGCGACTAGTCCCGCTTCAATACCAATTGCAAGGGTCACGACGAAGGTCGTAAAGACGCCGGCGAAGTCACTCTTTGCATATCGCCAGGTGCGCGAGAAAACGCGGAGATCTACCAATGACAACACGGCCACAATGATGGTCGCTGCGAGTGTTGCTTTCGGGAGATAGAACAGGGCTGGCGTTAGTGTTACTGATACCAGCGCAATGCCAGCGGCCGCCAGGACGCCGGCAGCAGGGGTTTGGGCTCCCGCATCAAAGTTCACAACTGATCTGGAGAAGCCGCCGGTAACCGGAAAACCGCCGGTCAGGGATGCTGCCAAATTGCTCGACCCAAGCGCCACGAGTTCCTGATCGGGTTCTATCCGCTGACGACGTTTGGCCGCCAGAGTCTGGCCGACCGACACGGATTCAACGAAGCCAACGATGCCGATGAGCAGGGCGGGGCTAGCGAGTTCAGCCCACAATGTCGGGTTCCATTCAGGCAGCGTGAAAGGGGGTAAGCCGGCAGGGATGTGCCCCACAATGGCAACCCCATGGTGGTGAAGCCCAAGCCCCCAGACCGCCAGGGTGGTAACGACTATGGCAACCACTGGTCCGGCCTTGGTCAGCGCATTTACCAAAGATGCCGCCATGCCCATGCGCGCAAGCAAAGGCTGTAGCTGAAAGCGTGACCAAAACAGAAAGGCTGTTGCAGTAACCCCAAGCAGCATGGTCACCCAGTTGGCAGAGCCAAGCTGGCTAAACATTGAACTCATCAATGCGAGCAGGTTGTGTCCACTGGCTTCGACCCCAATCAGGTGCTTTACCTGACTGACTGCAATGATGAGACCGGAGGCTGAAATAAACCCTGAGATCACGGGATGACTCAAGAAGTTTGCGAGGTAGCCTACTCTGAACAGCCCGAGTATGACGAGCATCAAACCCGATAGAAACGCGAGCAAAATCGCTGCATGCCAGTATTCAGGAGTTCCCACTTTAGCGACCTGGCCGATGGCTGCTGCCGTCATCAACGACGCGACCGCGACCGGGCCAATGGCAAGCGTTCTGCTCGTGCCAAGCAAGGCATACACGACCAGCGGTGCAATGCTTGCATATAGACCAACTTCGGCCGGGAGGCCGGCGAGCATGGCATAAGCCATGCTCTGCGGGATCAGCATGATCGTGACAATCACCGCAGCGAATGTGTCGGCGCCCAGGGTTGAAACCTGGTAGTGCCGCCCCCATTCAAGCACCGGCAGGCGAGGCATGAAGCGCCGCCAACTCTGAATGCCTGTCGGTGGTAGCTGCGGCATCAGGCAGGTGCCTTTGGCCCAGCCAGCCACTCGCGTCCACGCAGCATGCCGCGCCAGTACATCGGTGGCAGGAGCCGTTCTTTTAAAAGCCAGGCAAGCCTGGAGGGCTGCTCTCCGTCAATGATCCACTTGGGGAAAGTCGGTGTCAGTTTGCCGCCGTAACCAAACTCGGCCAGAACGATTTTCCCGCGCTCGACCGTCAGCGGGCAGGACCCATAACCGTCGTAACTTACGTCGCTTTGCGCCTTGCCGCGTGTGACCAGCAGATTATTGGCGACAACAGGCGCCTGTTTGCGCACAGCAGCGGCTGTCTTGGCGTTTGGCGTATTGGCGGCATCTCCAAGACCAAAGACATTGTCATAGCGAACATGGCGTAACGTGTCTTTGTCCACATCGACCCAACCACTCGCATCTGCCAGGGGGCTCACGCGAATGAAGTCCGGCGCTGTCTGGGGTGGCACAACATGAATCATGTCGAACTCCCGTTCCTCTACTTGTGTGTCGTGCCCGTTCTTGACTTCAAAAGTCGCACGTTTGCGTTGCCCGTCAACAGCCGTCAATCGCTCGTTAAAGTGCAGGTCAATGTTATACCGTTCAACATAGGCCATCAGCGCAGGTACATAGGCAGCCACCCCGAACAGCACCCCGCCGGCATTATGAAATGAGACATCGATATTACCCAGCACACCTGATCGCCGCCAGTGATCGGCCGACAGGTACATAGCCTTTTGTGGCGCGCCTGCACACTTGATGGGCATGGGCGGTTGAGTAAACAAGGCCCGGCCGCTGCGCATCTGTCTGATCAGTTGCCAGGTATATGGGGCCAGGTCGTAGCGATAGTTTGAGGTCACGCCGTTGTGGCCGATCGTTTCGGCAAGGCCCTCAATGCCTTCCCAGTCTACTTTCAATCCCGGGCAGACGATTAGTTGCGCATAGCGAACGATCCGACAACCCTCCAGGAGCAGAGAATTGTTCTCGGGTTCGAACGCGGCAACAGCCGCCTGGATCCATTTCAGCCCGCTTGGTATGACAGACGCCATGGTTCTGGCTGTCACTGATGGCTCGAACACGCCGGCGCCCACAAGGGTCCATCCGGGTTGGTAGTAATGAATGGGCGCTGGTTCGATCACGGCGACGTCAAGTGTCGGGTCGCGCGCCAACAAGCTAGAGGCAACTGCCATCCCAGCAGCGCCACCGCCAACAATGACAACATCATGGGTCGCGTCGACCACCTGGGTTGGCATCTTGCCGCCGTTGCTGATGCGGCGAATGACGGCTTTGAGGTCGTAACCGGCCGCTTGAGCTGTGGCCAGGATGGTTGGCATTGTCTGCGACTCTGCGCTGTGTAGCGCCCACATCGTGGCACTTCTCAAGCCAGTGCGGCAATACGCGAGAACGGGGCCGGGCAAGCGACTGAGTTGTTCCCCAAACTTACGACCCTGCTCATCGGTCACCTTGCCCGACTCGGCCGGTAGGTAGTGAAAGGCCAATCCGATAGCTTCACAGGCCTGCTGGATTTCGGCGTGTCCTGGCTGATCAACCGATTCGCCATCCGGTCGGTTGCAGATCACTGATCGGAAGCCGCGCGCTGCCAACGCTTCAAGATCGGTCGCGTCAATTTGCCCGCTAATACTCAAGTTATTGGTGAAACGGTGAAGTTCCATGAGTTGGTCTCCAGTGGCCCCCAAGCGTGGACCACTTGTTTTGTACGGTGGGATGTGAAGTACTGATGCGTCGCTAAAGCGCGTTGAGCGGAATTTTGAGGTAAGCCACGCCGTTGTCTTCTGGCTCCGGAAGCTGTCCGGCGCGCATATTGATCTGCACGGATGGCAGGAGTAGCGTTGGCATCGAGAGGGTTTCGTCCCGCGCCGAACGCATCGCGACAAACTCTTCTATCGAAATGCCGTCGCGCACATGGACATTCTCTGCTCGCTCTTGTGCAACAGTTGATTCGAACTGCACCTCACGTCTGCCCGGTTGGTAGTCATGGCACATGAAAAGCCGCGTGTCGGGCGGCAGACTCAACACTCGGCTAATCGATTGATAGAGTGTCTTGGGGTCACCTCCCGGAAAGTCACACCGGGCCGTTCCGTAGTCAGGCATAAACAAGGTGTCACCCACGAATGCAGCTGTACTTTTCCCATCTGTCACAACATAGGTAACGCAAGCAGGCGTATGACCTGGCGTGTGCATCACCGTCAGCTTTAGTTTGCCAATCGATAGCTCTTGGCCATCCAGAAACAGTTGATCGAATTGCCGACCGTCATGCGCAAATTGCTTGCCGGCGTTAAACAAGCTGCCAAAGACTTTCTGAACTTCCTTGATTCGAACCCCGATACCGATTTGGCCGCCCAAGTGTTCTTTAAGGTGAGGAGCGGCTGAGAGGTGATCGGCGTGGGCATGGGTCTCCAGAATCCAGTCGATCGAAGCCCCCAGCTCGCGCACTCGCTGAATCAGTTTCTCGGCTGAGTCTGTTTTGGTTCGACCAGAACTCGCCTCGTAATCCATCACGCTATCGATAATGGCGGCGACTTTGGTATCAGGGTCGACGACCAGATAACTGATCGTCCAGGTTGCCGGGTCAAAGAATCCTTCTATTTGCACAGCGCGTCTCCCTCTATCAGATTGATGGCTCAAAGCAGACAGTGCATAAAGCGTGCCAACCTACTGAGCTGTCCATAATCGAGCTTTTTCCGGGCCGTACGAGTGGCGGGGCGTCGCTAAGGGTTTGTGTCTGCCACATTTGGCAGACGTTAGCTGCCAAGGGTGGCAGAATGGCAGCGTCAACGCGACAAGCGTTTGGCTCATTCGCTCAAGCACCCAGGAACCTAACGATGACAACTGCCGCGAATACACACGATCCTGATCTGCAGGTCCTCGTTTCGTATTTAGAGCACGAGTCTGAACCGATGATCGTACTAAGTCCGCGCTATGAGATTCTTGCCGCAAACACCGCGTACAGGCGGCAATTTGGCACCGTTGACAAAGCCTACATTGGCCAGAAGTGTCACAAAGTTTCCCATGGCATTGATGTCCCGTGCGATCAGGCCGGAGAGCAGTGCCCTATGCTTGCAGCTGAAAAGCGGCGAGCCCCCGACCGTGTCTTGCATATCCATCACACACCGCGCGGGCCAGAACATGTCGATGTCGAATTGCGACCCGTATTCGATACGAGTGGCTCAACAACTGCTTACGTTGAGCGATTGAGTACGGTACGCAGTGCTTCTGCCCAAGCGAGTGGAACTGGGCTGATTGGGCAGTCGGCGCAGTTTAGTCAGGTTGTTGCTTCGCTTGGCCGGGTGGCGCCTTCGACGCTTCCCGTTTTGCTGTTGGGCGAATCTGGAACGGGCAAAGAGCTCTTTGCACATGCGGTGCATCAATCAAGCCCGAGATCTTCATCACCGTTTGTCGTTGTCGACTGCTCAGGATTGACCGAAACGCTGTTTGAGAGTGAACTGTTCGGTTATGAAAAGGGCGCGTTTACGGGAGCCCTGACTCAAAAGCCCGGGCTGGTCGAAACAGCTGCTGGAGGTACTCTGTTTCTGGATGAAATTGGAGACGTACCGCTTAGCATGCAAATCAAGCTGCTGCGACTGATCGAAACGGGTACCTTCAGAAGAGTGGGTAGTGTTGAAACCAGAAATACCGACTTCCGGCTGGTGGCTGCGACGCACAAGCCGCTTGAGTCCATGATGGAGAGCGGTCAGTTCAGAAGTGACCTTTACTATCGCATTAGCGCGTTTCCGATTCGTATTCCACCGCTTAGAGATCGTACGGAGGATATCCCGCTCTTAGTCGAATCGTTTCTGAATCAACCACCATCTGGCGCCACCATTACCGTTGATAAGTTAGCCATGGCCAAGTTAAAAGCCTATGCTTGGCCCGGCAATATCAGAGAGCTGCGTAATGTGATTGATCGGGCAAAGTTGGTTACTGATGACGTTGCGATTCGTGCTGAAGACTTGCCTGAACACATTAGTAGTTTCGATCGAACGATTAGCGAAGGGGGCTCCACGCAGCCAGTCCGTCCAAGGCTGGAATCTTTGGCACGGCCCCATCTGGCGGATGAGCAAGCGCTTAGAAGATTTGTGCAGAGCTTTGGTGGATCGCGAACTGAACTGGCCAAAGCACTGCAAATTAGTGAGAGAACGCTATATCGGCGGTTAAAGGCAATCGGGATGTGAACTGCTCTTGATGGTTGCATGAATGGCGAACAGACACAGGACGTAGATGTGATACCGTCAGCCGCGCGTTGGATTTTGTAAGTGGACATGCGAGTTTGCGTTGGCGTCTGGCACACATTGCAGGCCATCTAGCCTGAATAACAATCGGAGATAATCATGAGTACAGTCACCTTGCCGAGTAATCCAGAACACGATCCACGCGTCAAGGCTGTGTTCGACGATATTCGAGAAACTCGCGGCTCTGACTTCATCAACAATTTGTGGCTTTATCTGGCGTTCGATCCAACCCTGCTTGAAGAAACATGGGCGCAGGTAAAGGCTGTGATGGCAACACCCGGCACACTCGATCCGATGGTGAAAGAAATGATCTATGTGGCGGTTTCTATCGCCAATAGCTGTTCCTACTGTGTGCACTCTCATACCGCCGCCGCGAAAGCGCGTGGCATGACAGAGGCTCAGCACGCAGAGTTGTTACGCGTGGTGTCGTTGGCAGGTAAGACGAACCATCTTCTCAATGGCCTGCAAATCCCGGTCGATGAGGCATTTGATGCTGGCCAACAGCGCTAATTAGTTCGCTGCCTTGAGCGAGCCAGATTCGCTGTGGCTGGCGGCTTATGTCGTCATTGCGTTTCTGACAGCCGGTACCGTCAAAGGCATTTTGGGGCTGGGGCTGCCGACGGTGTCGCTGGGGTTTCTCGGCCTGGCATTACCTCCAACTCAGGCAGCCAGCTTGGTGATTGCCGCTGCGTTGGTTACCAATGTTTGGCAGTTTCTCGCCGGGCCCGAAACGCTGGCAGTCGCTCGCAGGCTTGCCCCCATGATGCTGGCCATGGTGCTGGGCGTTTGGTTTGGGGTTGATTTCATGATTGGCGCGCAGCAGGCCGTAGTTGGCATGGCGTTGGGAGTGCTGCTCATTGTGTACGCTTTGCTGTCATTGAAGCGGGTTGTATCTCGTTTGCCTGTTCGCTATGAGGCAGGTATCGGGCCGGCAGCCGGTGTGCTGACTGGTTTTCTGGCCGGTGCAACTGGCGTGATGTCAATGCCTGGACTCGCTTACCTGCAAGCTATTGGTCTTGAACGTCGCTTGCTGGTTCAGGCGTTGGGGCTGATGTTTTCCGTGGGCACGTTGGCGCTGGGTGCATTGCTTTGGGTCAACTCGTCAGCATGGAATGCGTTGCCACGCACGACGTGGCTGACCCTTTCAGTCCTCGCGACGATTGCAGGGCTCGTTGGTATGCGTATTGGTCAGGCACTCGAAAAGCGGTTGTCTGGTCTTTGGTTTCGACGACTGTTCTCGGCTTGGTTAGTCGTGATTGGTGTGGCGATTATCTGGCGAAACATCGGGAATTGACGATCTTTGTTAGAGCAGTCCCCGTCGAATCAGATTGAGCCCCATCAAGAAGAACGCGAGCAGAACAAATCGCTTGAATTGCTCTGGGTCGAGCCAGCGGCGTGCCCATTCGCCAAGCCCGTAACCGATAACAGCCGGGATAGTCATTAGGGCAGAGAGGCCAAATAAAGGAACGGTCAGCAGACCAGCTTGCCAATAGCCAATGAACAGGGGAATGCTGCCGCACAAAATTAGCACGCCGAGCGTGCCAAGAAACTCATCTTTCGTGGCGCCTCGTGACAGCAAATACATCACCATTGGCGGGGACCATATGGCGGTTAGCCCGCCAATTACCCCAGCTATTAGTGCGGCGCCCACCTGGATGGGTTTGTCCCATCGGCGCGAGATAGGCGGCGGGGGCCGTAGCAGGCTCGAAATGACGAACAGCAGGATCATGACGCCGATGCCAATGACGAGTATCTCGACATCGAGTTCGGCAGCAAAGCGCGAGAAATACCAGATGGCAACGAACATGACGATCGCGAATAGCCAGACTTTCCGGAGGTTCTGAATAAAACCGCCGCTTCGCCAGATCTGCCAAACGTTCAAAATAAGAGACGGCAGCAGCAATAGTGCAATCGCTGTTCTGGGGTCAAGCACTTGCGCCAATACTGAGATCAGTGCCGTGGGTAGTCCGATACCGACCAGGCCCTTGATGCTGCCGGCAAAAACGAAAGTCGCTGCAACAAGCAGCACCAGCGCGTTATCCAAGGGAGCGCGTTATGCCACCATCGACCCGAATATTCTGGCCGGTAATGTAGGCGCTCTTGTCCGAGGCCAGGAATGAAACCAGATGGGCCACTTCGTCGACCGTGCCATAGCGGCCAAGCGGAATTCTTACTCGCCGTTCGGACCGTTCGGGCAGGCTGTCGATAAACCCGGGAAGAATATTGTTCATCCGCAGATTGAACTGGGCCTGTTGGTCAGCGAAGAGCTTGGTATAAGCGCTCAGACCTGCCCGAAAAACAGCAGAGGTTGGAAACATGCTTTCCGGCTCGACTGCGGCAAAGGTCGAGATGTTGACGATTGAGCCCCGTTTGACTATCTGCATCATGGGCGCGACCAGACGGGTCACCCGAATGATGTTGAGCAGGTAGACCTCAAGCCCTTCTATCCATTCGTCATCGGTTAGGTCTAGCACGGGCCCTTTAGGGCCATGCCCGGCACTGTTCACGACGGCATCAATTCGCCCAAAGCGTGCCATGGTTCGATCGACGAAACGTCCAAGATCATCCGGAGACAAAGAAGACCCGGTAAACCCAAACCCGCCCAGACTATTGCCGAGCGCTTCTCCCTTGCCCGAGGAACTCATCACGGCGACGTCAAAGCCATCGGCAGCTAGTTGCTTAGCAGCAGCAGCGCCCATTCCTGAGCCGGCGGCAGTTAACAGTGCTACGGGTTTAGATTCAGCCAAGTGGCCTCCCTCTTTAGGTTGCTTATATATTAGCGCGGCTAAAGAGTAAGCTCATAGGTGAAGCGTCGCCCTCGGGAGTTGACCGGTAATTACGTTGCGTTGGGCGCTACAGGCTTCCCATCTTGCCCGATTGATAGTTCGCAACGGCCTGGTCTATATCAATCTGATTGGTCATGACAAATGGACCATGACGAACAACCGGTTCGCCGATCGGCTCACCCAGAAAAAGGGCAATGCGCGCATCAGTTTGCATGGCGCTGATTTGTAATTCACCGCCCACACGATCAAACGCAACTGCCTTGCCATTGCCGAGCCGGTGACGGCCCAGCTTGACATCGCCACTGATCACAAGAATGAACTCTGTGCTGTTGGATTCAAGCGGGTATCTGAATCGACTACCTGATGGGAGTTCAATGTCGAACAAACTGACTTCGGTTGGTAGCGGCAATAGCGGTTCTATCCGCCGAGTGGTGTCTTCATAGGCGCCGAACACCAGCTTGACGATGGCCCCCTCTGCCTGTTCGATCCTCGGCATCTGCGCACTCTTGAGTTTCATGACTGAGGGTGCGCAATGCTTTTGACTCGCCGGTAGGTTCACGAACACCTGGAGCCCATGAGCGACATGGCCAGGCGTTTGCGGCACCTCGTCATGAACGATGCCTTCGCCGGAAATCATCCAGTGCAGATCCCCAGGTTCGATCATGGTGTCGTCGCCAAGCGAATCTCGGTTGTGGAATGCGGTTGCAGAGTCTTCGAATAGGTATGTGATGGCGCTAAAACCCGCATGTGGGTGCGGGCCAAAGGTTGGCTGGCTCATCCAAAAGTGATCCACCATCAGAAAGGGGTCGATGAGTTCGTCATCTCCTCTCACGCCCAGAGCGTGAAAGCCATCCCCGTGGCGCATGTCTTGCACGATGAGCTCTTCCGCTGTGCTCGCTTGATGCATCATTATTTTGTGCTGGTCGTTTTGCATAAATCGTCTCAATGCGAAAGTTAACCTGCCTGATATCAATAATGGTCGAATCCCACGATCTTCTCGTAGTCTGACTTGACGGGCGTCAAAATAGAACCGCAACTAAACTGTCAAACTATTGTCCATGCTGTCGACATATGACCCCCCTCGCCAAAGCCTTGGTCAAATTCCGACCCGGCCGGTGGGGTTGCGAATCTTGCTGGCTGACAGCTCACCGATGTATTGCCATGCCTTGGCATCTACGCTGATGCGTCAAACGCCCGCCAATGCGGTGGAGATTGTCTGTAACCTTGAAGATCTTGAGCCAGGGATTCAGCAATGCCGTCCTAGTCTGGTGCTTCTCGATCTAGGCCTCGGCAGCCCCCTTAATGTATCGGGTCGACAAGTTCTTGAAAACATCGTTCGGCAGCCCAGGTCGCCAAAAGTCATTGTTTTGACCGAGGACCCTGCACCTCAAATGACGTCGTATGTAATGGCAGCGGGTGCCTTTGCACAATTTGATAAAGCACTTGAAGCTGAAGCGCTTATTCAAACGATCAATCAGATGGTGCAGTCTGAGGCTGCGTAAGCACTAGTGGCAACTGACAAATAATCCGGGTGCCTTGTCCCGGCTCGGAGTCGATCACCATCGTGCCGCCCACGCCCGAAATCCGCTCGCGAATCCCCATCAAGCCGAGGGAACCATCTTTGTCTTCGTCTCCCGGTTTCAGGCCACAACCGTCGTCGCTGATTGATAAACGTAATCCATCGTCCGTTTGCTGTAGTTCGACCTCGCAGGTGCTTGCCTGAGCGTGCTTACAAGTGTTGTGGATTGCCTCCTGCACGATTCGAAAGATCATGATTCCGCCTTCCTGACTCACTGGTAAGTGGTCGTCTACCCGAAGCTGGCAGGCTAGGGGGAACCGGTTGCTCACTTCCTGGAGGTAGTGGTCAAGGGCAGCAACCAGACCCAGATCGTCCAGGATCTTCGGGCGCAGGCCAGTCGCCAGACCGCGCACAGCAGCCACGGTTTCGCTGACCATATCATCCGCCTGGTCAAGCTCATCAAACAGGTCCGGACGGCTATCGGACAATTCACTCTTGACACGGGCAATGTCCATTTTGATCACTGACAGACGTTGTCCAATGTCATCATGTAGCTCGCGGGCGAGGTGCCGGTGTTCTGCTTCCCGCACTTCTAGTAATCGACTCGACAATTGTCTCAGTCTCGATTGGGCCCAATGCAGCGCGCGTTGGGCCTCAACCCGGTCGCTTATATCGCGCAATATGACGGTGTAGACGTGCTGACCGCCGATTTGACCGTGTGAAATCGACGCCTCGACTGGAAATTCGGTGCCGTCGGCCTTTAGGGCTGAGATCGCCCGGTGGCCGGCCATACGACGGGCACTGGTCCCAGCCTCGCCAAAATCCTTAACGAGTTGGCGGTGGGCCTGGCGAAAAGTCTCCGGAATGAATCTCTCTAGCCTGGACCCAATCATTTCGTGGTTGGAATAGCCAAACAGGGCCAAAGCCGCTGGGTTGGCGTAGTCAACGATCTGGTCAGCGTTGACCGAAATGATCGAATCTGGCGTGGCATCAGCAAATTGGCTGATCCTCAGGCGTTGTAACTCACTCGGTGGGTTCAATTGCTCCGGGTCACTCATTGCGCGCATTTGCGGAGTCGATAACGAGCCAGAGTTTAAGGCAAGTTTGTCTATACTGTGCCGATGATTAGAGTTCTGGTAGCCGATGATCATTCTCTGATTCGCGAGGGCTTAAAGCGAATCTTGTCTGGTACGCAAGACCTTGTCGTGTGTGGCGAAGCCGACGACGGCGCATCCGTTATCAGTGAGGTGGCCGCTCTCAAGCCCGATGCCCTGCTGCTCGATTTGTCTATGCCTGGCACCCGCGGCTTTGACTTGATCAAACGTTTGCGCACTGATCACCCACGCCTACCTATCCTGGTTTTGAGCATGCATGATGAGCAACAGTATGCAGTCCGGGCCATAAGGGCCGGCGCGTCGGGATACCTCACAAAAGAGGGTGCAAATACCCAGTTGGTGAATGCGATTCGGAAGGTTGCTCAGGGGAGACCGTACATCTCGACGGTGGTGGCAGAACAACTGGCGACTCATGCTATGCCCGGCCAATATAGTCAATTGCATGAAGAGCTAACCGATCGCGAATTGCAGGTTTTACGAATGCTTGTCCAGGGCACAACGGTTTCTCAAGTGGCTCGCTCGCTGAACCTCAGTGTCAAGACTGTGAGTACTCATAAGTCACGTGTTTTGGGTAAGTTGCATTTGAGCTCACTCGCTGAGCTGGTCCGCTACGCACTTGAACATAACCTCGTTGAGAAGCCGGCGGCCGATGGCTTGACGGGTGCGTAGCAGGTGGCTATCACTTAGCTCAAGTGCCCCGATTCGGGTATCGGACCAACAGGAACCGTCATAGACTTGTAGGACTATTCCTACATTTCGCGTAACTAATCTGATGCTGTTATCAGCCATTGCTGATGGCTCATGTCCGCTCAAGCGCTCAGACTGGTACTTCCAGATTTGAGATTGATGAGCGAATTGTCATGAATACCAACGTACAGCTGATCAGGCCAGCCGTCCCGCAAGGTATGGGGCAGGGAAAGCGGGCTGAAAACTGGTCTAGTGACTTGAGCGAGTTGCTCAGCCGCGAACCCAGAGATGGGGTCCCGCAGTTTTTCCATCGCACACTCAAGGCCGGGCAACGGCTTGTGCATGGTGGTCAGGAATTTGAATCGCTCTACCTGGTCAACGCTGGTTGGTTTAAGACAGTGTTCGTCGATGAAAGTGGCGAAGAACAGGTTATGGGCTTTTCGGCCCGGGGCGATCTATTGGGTGCTGACGGGATTGGGTCTGCTCAGTACTTGAACGAGGTCATCGCACTGGGCGTCGCCGACGTCGTGGTGATTCCGTTCGCGCAGCGCGGTGACTTGTCTCGGTTAAAACCTGGACTTGAGGCAGCACTGCTGCAGATCATCAGCCGCCAAATGGTCAATAGCCAACTCGCCACGCTTGCTATCAGCACACTGCCGGCCCCGTCTCGCCTGGCCAGGTTTTTACTTAGTCATGGCGAGCGGATGGCCATGATCGGTTTCAACGAGCAAGACTTTGAACTGGCTATGAGTCGACAAGACATAGCGAGCTACCTTGGCATGACCATTGAAACGGTGAGTCGCGGATTGACCCGGTTTGCCAAGCAAGGCTTGATTAAAGTGACTCAACGCCGCATTGAGGTTTTGAATCACGCGGCAACGCAAGCACTTGCTTATCCTGCAGGTGTTTTGCCGCGGTCAGAAAAATCGGGGCATATGGTCGATCCGGTGGCTCAACTCAGCCGAGCTGCTGCCGTCCTGGTTCAACAGTAGCTTACGCGCCAAAGGTAGCATCACAGTTTCTTCGAACATAGCGTGCTGTTGATAGCGCTCCGCTAACTCGCCGCAGTCTTCTTGACTCGGCAACTCGGAGCCGCCTGCGAGCAGTGTGTTGAGCGCCTGATGGATCGTATCCCATTGCCTCTCTATTGAGCGATGCTCTCGGGTCAGTCTGTTTACCAGCGAGACGACGAGTTGTTTGTCTTCATCAGAAGCAGGCTGGGCTTGGAGTTCAACAAATAACTCGCGCTCTTCCTCGGCATGATGCTCCATGATGGCAGCATGAATGGGGTTGATAAAGTCTTCCGCATTTTTGCGCTGCTGTTCGGGCTCCATCAGGTGGCCCATCTGTGAGAAGAGATGCAGTCGAGTGAGAATGACCATCAACTCGGCATGCGAGCCGAGATACCGTAAGGTTGGATCAATGGTTGTATTCATACTGTTTTTTGCGGGATAAGCGTAGTCATCGACCCTGCAAGTTAGCAATTTGGTAAGCGGTTTCGTTTGACCGTCGTCAAGCCGGCCTCAAGTTACCCCTCTATCCTTAGCGCATGACGATTTTTGCGGTTTTCCTGCTTGGCCTGCTCGGTGGGCTGCACTGCGCCGGGATGTGCGGTGGCTTCGTGGCGGCAATGACATTCAGGCCGCCAATGCCTCAGTCACCCCCGGCTACCGGTGTCATCAACATTCAAGCCGTGGCAATGGGCAATACGGCAACGACCACGCAGTCGACCGCTGTGACCGCAACAGGGCCCGATACCCGGCCACTTTTTATCAATGCGGGTCGAATTCTCTCCTACACCATGATTGGCGCCGCCGCCGGCGCTGCTGGCTCTACCGCGTGGGTGCTTGAGAATGTCTTACCCGTTCAGCGAAGCCTGTTCTTTCTAAGCAGTGCTTTGATGCTGTTGATTGGCGTTTGGCTCCTTGGGCTTCGCCAGCCGCTCGTATTCGCAGAGCGGATCGGCCAACGATTTTGGCGGCATCTGCAACCTTTTGCTGCCCGTAGATTCAATGCTCGTCGACCCGGCGAGTTGCTGATGGCCGGTGCTGTCTGGGGGTTTGTACCCTGCGGTATGGTTTACATGGTCTTGCTTGCTGCGTTGAGTGCCGGCAATCCGCTCGATGGGGCAATGTTGATGGCCGCGTTTGGATTGGGCACGCTGCCCAATCTGCTGCTTATCGGTGCCGGCTCACAGTGGCTTAGCCGGCTAGGCGGCGCCACCGGTATTCGCCGCGTCATTGCATCGATCATTATTGTGCTTGGGTTTGTTGGGCTCTTTCGGGCCTTGAGTGCGCAGCCCTTGGATCCTTCGATTTTTTGCGTTGTGCCTGGCGGTCTCTTGTAAAGATGGAGATCCGGAATCCAAACAGCGCGCTGTCATGTTTTCACTGTTCTCTGCCGGTGCCCCCGGGCGGTAGCTGGCACGTTGAATTCGACGGCAAGATGCAACCGCTCTGCTGCGCTGGCTGCGAGGCGGTAGCGGGCACGATTTTCGCTGCCGGGCTGGAGGCTTTTTATCGCCAGCGGCCTGAAGCTGATAGCGCTGCGACTGTCGCTCGCGATTTGTCTGCCACGCTAAGCCAGGCGGTAGAGCTGGGTGCCCTGCAGGCCGACATCGCGCGGCCAGATACCAACCGATCTCAACTCAAATCTGAAAATCAGGCGTTGCCGCCTGACCCAAAGAAAGTTGATTTGGTGATTGAGGGAATGCACTGCGGTGCCTGTGTCTGGCTCCTGGAGCAAGGCTTGCAGGCTCAGCCTGGCGTCAGTTCGGTGAGCGTGAATTTGGCAAACGAGCGGGCAAGCGTCAGTTTCGATGCGAGTCAGGTGACGCTGACACACCTGCTCACGTCGATTGCAAAGCTCGGCTATCGCGCCCTGCCGTTTGAAGGCAGCGAGCGCGAGGCTGGCATCGCCAAAGCGAACCGCACCAGTCTGCAACGCTTGTTCGTGGCAGGCATCGGCATGATGCAAGTCATGATGGTCGCATTGCCGGGGTATCTCGCCGGTGAAGGCGAGATCGAAAACCAATACGCCGGCTTGCTTCGGTGGTCCGCTTTGGTACTGACAACACCAGTCATCTTATATAGCGCCTGGCCGTTCTTTCTCGGGGCTTATCAGAGTTTGCGATTCGGACGAGTTGGCATGGATGTGCCCGTGAGTATCGGCTTGCTGTCTGCCTACCTTTGGAGCGTTTACGCCACCATCTCAGGTGATGGTGAGGTGTATTTCGACTCAGTCGCGATGTTTGTGTTCTTGCTGTTGCTGGCAAGACATCTGCAATGGTTGGTTCGCAGACGCAGCCTGGCGCAGATTAATGCCCTGGGAGCGAAAACTCCAACCGCTGCGCGTCAGATTGTCGATGGTCAGGAGACGCTGGTCAGCCCATCGGCGCTTAGGCCGGGTGACACAATTTTGGTTGCCAGTGGCCAGGCTGTGCCCGTTGACGCGCAGTTAACGGGACAAGCCACCAGCATCGATCAATCTGTTCTAACCGGAGAAAGTGTGCCGGTGGGAGTTACCTCTGGCGATTTAGTCCCGGCTGGGTCTTTCGTTTGCGGCAATCCGGTCCGGCTCATGGTTACGGCGACCATAAGCGACAGTGCGGTATCACGGTTGGAAAGCCTCGTCGCGGGTGGCTTTGAAAACAAGCCCCGCCTGGTTGTGCTTGCTGACCGTGTGGCGGCCGTCTTTGTCTCGGCCGTGATTCTGTTAGCCATCGCGGTCTGGGTTGCGTGGATAGTAGTCGATTCGTCAATGGCATGGCCCGTGGCGATGACGGTGCTGGTCGTGTCATGCCCCTGCGCACTCTCGCTGGCAACACCTTCCGCGCTCAGCGCGGCGACCAGCGGCCTGATCCGACAGGGCATTCTGGTGACGCAGCCTGATGCCCTTGAGGCATTGGCCAGTGCAACCGATATCGTTTTTGATAAGACCGGTACGCTTACTCAAGGCGAGCCAACCGTCACAGCGGTTGATACGGTTGAGTTGATAGATCGCAACCAGGCTCTCGGTCTGGCAGCAGCACTTGAAACGGGCACAGAGCACCCTTTTGCGCGCGCGCTTCGCCAAGCAGCCGCGCGGGCAGGATGCACCGCTGACGAGTGTGTGACCTTGACCGACCATCAGGCAGGGCATGGCGTTGCCGGATTTGCGTTGGACGATTCGGGTGGCCGGGTTCACTATCGGTTGGGCTCAGCCCGATGGTGTGGTCTGGACGCATTGACTGAGCCATTTCGCGGCGCTGAGCAATGGGCAGAGCTACCACAATCAAGTGAGGTGTTTCTAGTTAGCGTGAGTGATCACTCAGCCGCCACGCAATCCGGCCGTCCCGTCTTGCTTGCTCGTTTCGCGCTCACCGATCCCCTTCGCCAAGGGGCAGAGATCGAAATCCGTTCACTTGCCGCGCGTGATCTGAAGCTGCATTTGCTCTCTGGCGACAAGCCAGGTGTAGTAAACGCTGTGGCTGAGCAGCTTGGCATCAAGCAAGTGGCGGGCGGCGTGCTACCAGCAGATAAGCAGACCTATGTTGAGCGTCTGCAAGCGCAGGGAAAACGAGTGGTCATGATTGGCGACGGTATGAACGATGCCCCTGTCTTGTCGATGGCCGATGCCTCTATAGCGTTTGGACGCGCGAGCGATCTGGCGAGAACGGCGGCCGATGTGATTGCGCTGAATCCTTCGCCAGCAGCACTGAGCCTGCTGCTCGAACGGGCTCGGATGACACGCCGAGTGATTGCACAAAACCTGCTTTGGGCTGCCACTTATAACGGCCTCATGATTCCCGCTGCGGCTTTGGGCTGGGTCGCGCCATGGGCAGCGGCGATCGGCATGGCTTTGAGTTCATGGCTGGTGGTTGCCAATGCGAGTCGGCTTTGGCACCACGACGCAGCAGCCTCGGCAAAGACAGAGACGCTGCCTTCGCTTGCAGCCACTCAGATTGTGAGCTGACATTTGGAATCTCTATTCTTACTGATTCCCCTGTCTTTGGTAGGCGTCGGCGTGGCTGTTTGGTTTTTTTTGCGTATGAATGCCAGTGGACAGTTTGATGATCCGGAAGGGCCTGCCTGGCGAATCCTGATGGACGATGATCGCCCCTCTTTGCCGCAGACAGACGCTGACGAAAAGGACTAAACGCCATCTCTCCCGCTTCTTTGATGATGCGCCAAGGCAACAACTGATTAAGCTCATCTGGCTTCGCAGGCGCTCCTTGACGAAGGTCAAAATCAATCGCTCATCTTTCTCTAGGATCTGTTGGTTGAAGTAGCAGTTGCTCACACAAATCTAATAATCACAGGAAGTAAGCAAATGACGGATCTGACCGCAAACGGTTCGGACGCCACTTACAACTACCGCGTCGTACGACAGTTCGCTGTTATGACGGTAGTTTGGGGGGTCGTCGGTATGCTGGTGGGGGTGATCATTGCCGCCCAGCTAGCATGGCCTGCACTTAACTTTGATCTGCCTTGGTTTACCTACAGCCGCTTGCGGCCGTTGCATACCAATGCGGTGATCTTTGCGTTTGGAGGGTCGGCACTGTTTGCTACCTCCTACTATGTCGTGCAGCGAACCTGCCAGGCGAGGTTGTGGGGCGAAAAGCTCGCCGCATTCACGTTCTGGGGATGGCAGGTTGTGATTGTGGCCGCGGCCATAACCCTGCCACTGGGTATTACGACCAGTAAAGAATATGCTGAACTCGAGTGGCCGATTGATCTGCTGATCGCAGCCGTCTGGGTCGCCTATGCAGTGGTGTTCTTTATGACCATCGTCAAGCGCAAGGTTAAGCATATCTATGTGGCGAACTGGTTCTTTGGTGCGTTTATCCTGACCGTTGCGGTCTTGCACATCGTTAATTCGGCAGCACTGCCTGTGTCCATGACCAAGTCCTACTCTGCCTATGCCGGCGTGCAGGATGCGATGATTCAATGGTGGTACGGACACAATGCAGTGGGCTTCTTTCTTACCGCTGGCTTCCTGGGCATGATGTATTACTTCATCCCCAAGCAGGCCGAGCGTCCGATTTACTCGTATCGTCTATCGATCGTGCACTTCTGGGCCTTAATCTTTACCTATATGTGGGCGGGGCCGCATCACCTGCACTACACCGCACTACCTGATTGGGCTCAGTCAATTGGTATGACGTTTTCGCTGATTCTGCTGGCACCTTCCTGGGGCGGCATGATCAACGGCCTGATGACGCTGTCTGGCGCGTGGCACAAGCTGCGTGAGGATCCAGTGCTCAAATTCCTGATCGTGTCATTGTCGTTCTACGGTATGTCGACCTTTGAAGGGCCGATGATGTCGATCAAGACAGTCAATGCGCTTTCGCACTACACCGACTGGACCGTCGGCCATGTACATTCCGGTGCGCTGGGCTGGGTTGGCCTGATTTCCATGGGTGCAATCTATTACCTGATTCCGCGCCTCTATGGCCGCGAGCAGATGTACAGCAAGAAGCTGATCGAGGTCCACTTTTGGATTGCGACGGCCGGTATCGTGCTCTATATCGCTTCGATGTGGATTGCGGGTGTCATGCAGGGCCTTATGTGGCGCGCCACAAATGTAGATGGCACGCTGACCTACTCATTCATTGAGTCGATCAAAGCGACCTATCCGTATTACGTGATTCGTTTCCTAGGTGGTGCCTTGTATCTGGGGGGCATGGTGCTGATGCTTTACAACACACTCATGACCATTCGCGAGGGCAGTGCCAATGTCACTGCTCGTATTCCAACCTCCGGCGGCTCTGCTGTTGGCGCCACGGCCTAAGGAGACTGAGACCATGAAACTCTCACATGAGTTGATTGAAAAAAACATCGGTCTGATGGCCGTGCTAATTGTGCTGACCATTTCGATCGGCGGAATCGTGGAGATCGTGCCGTTGTTCTTCCAGAAGTCCACGACGGAACCAGTGGCCGGGCTCAAGCCCTACTCAGCACTCGAGTTAACCGGGCGTGACATCTATGTCCGCGAGGGTTGCTACAACTGTCACTCGCAGATGATTCGGCCGTTCCGGGCCGAGACTGAGCGGTATGGGCCTTACTCGGTTGCTGGAGAATTCGTATACGACCGTCCGTTTCAATGGGGCAGTAAGCGAACCGGCCCTGATCTGGCTAGGGTTGGCGGGCGTTACTCAGACGAGTGGCATCGAGTCCATCTCATGAACCCAAGAGACGTAGTGCCCGAGTCAAATATGCCGGGCTACCCCTGGCTGGCAAGCAACAGTGCGGACGCTGAGTCAGCGCCGAAAAAGATGGCAGTTCTGAAAACACTGGGTCACCCCTATACCGACGAGGAAATCGCGGGTGCCACCGAGGCTGTCAAGGGCAAAACCGAAATGGACGCGTTGATCACCTATCTGCAGCGTCTTGGTCAAGTCGCAAAGGTGCAATGATGGATCTGAACTTACTGAGAGCAATACTCACAACTCTGTGCTTTGTTTCGTTTTTACTGATCGTCTTTTGGGCCTATGGGCCGCGAAGCAAGGAACGGTTTAGCGAGCCAGCCAACCTGCCATTTGATGATCAGGAGATTCACGCGCGTAGTGTTTTGAGCGATTCTGACAAGCAGGAGGGGAAATAAGATGGCTGATTTTTTCTCTTCTGGATGGAGCATATTTATTGCGGTCGCTACGATCGTTTCCATCATTGCGTGTTATGTGCTGGCCTTGGCGATGTCGCGCGGCAAGGTGCTTGCAGATGAAGACGGTAACATTCAGTCAACCGGACATGTCTGGGATGAAAACCTCACCGAACTGAATAACCCGCTACCCAAGTGGTGGCTGTACTTGTTCTATATCACCTGTATCTTTAGCGTGATCTATTTGGTGCTGTATCCCGGTCTGGGTGCCTATCAAGGGCTTCTTGGGTGGTCCCAAACCGGTCAGTACGAAACAGAGGTGGCCAAAGTCAAAGAGCGGGTCGCACCGCTCTACGCAAAGTACACCGGGCAAAAGATATCTGATGTTGCTGAGATTCCTGAAGCTGTCGAAATGGGTCAGAGGCTTTACCTGACCTATTGCATTCAGTGTCACGGATCGGATGCGCGCGGGTCAGTCGGCTTCCCGAGTTTGGTCGACAATGACTGGCTCGGTGGCGGCACGCCAGCCTACATCAAGCAGACCATCCTGAACGGGCGCAATGCCGTGATGCCCCCGATGGCTGCTGCTCTTGGGCCAGATGTCGACAATGTGGCGCATTATGTCGCCTCCTTGTCCGACCTTGCCCATGACGATATCAAGGCGGCACGTGGTAAGGAAAAGTTCGGTACTTGCGCGGCTTGTCATGGCGCTGACGGTAAGGGTAATGCGGCTATTGGCGCCCCCAACCTCACCGACGACATCTGGCTCCATGGCGTTGGTGTCGCGGCGATCGCCAATGTCGTCAACAATGGTGTTCAAAATGCCATGCCCGCTTTTAGCAATCTCGTTGATGATGGGCCTGCGCATGTGCTTGCAGCCTATGTCTGGAGTTTGTCAAAAGAGGCACGCGCTCAGGCCCCGGCCGCTAAGTGAATCAGACTGCAACTGATAAGTCCACCACGTCGCAGGGCAGCCATGCCGGCGACGTAAGCCGAAGTGCCCAGGAGAAGCTAGCGGCGATTGGGGTATCTGAGGTTCCGCTTTACGAGATTCGCAAAAAGATTTACCCGCGCTCGGTCACCGGCTGGTTTGCCGGCTGGCGCTGGGCGTTGGTTTGGTTTACGCAGCTATTGTTCTACGGTTTGCCTTGGCTGAGCATTAATGGCCGTCAGTCGGTCTTGTTTGATCTCGAAGCGCGGCGTTTCTATATCTTCAACCTGGTGCTCACACCGCAGGACTTTATTTTCCTGACGGCTTTGCTGGTCATCAGTGCGCTGTCCCTATTTCTGTTCACCACTGTGGCCGGGCGATTGTGGTGTGGCTATGCCTGCCCGCAAACGGTCTACACCGAGATTTTTCTTTGGATAGAGCGCAAGGTTGAGGGTGAGCGCGGCAAGAGAATCAAGCTTGACAAGTCGCCCATGTCCGCGCGAAAGCTTCGTCTCAAATTCACCAAACATGGGCTGTGGATTGCGCTGGCACTTTGGACTGGCTTCACATTTGTTGGTTACTTCACGCCTATTGCCGACCTGGCAGGTAAGGTCACCAGTCTGAGTATGGGGCCGTGGGAGACGTTCTGGATCTTGTTCTATGGTTTCGCCACTTACGGCAATGCCGGCGTGATGCGTGAGCAAGTCTGTATTTACATGTGCCCGTATGCTCGTTTCCAAGGTGTGATGTTTGATCGGGACACGCTTGTTATTACTTACGACGAAACGCGAGGCGATCCGAAAGGCAAGCGAGGTCGCAAAACCGACAAAACTGTTGCTGGTCTTGGTGATTGTATTGATTGCGGGCTTTGTGTTGATGTCTGTCCGACCGGCATCGACATCCGCGATGGTCAGCAATATGAGTGCATTGGCTGCGCAGCCTGCGTGGATGCCTGCAACAAGGTGATGGATAAGATGGAGTATCCGCGTGGCTTGATTCGCTACGACACCCTCAATGGTGTTGAGAGCGGCTTAAGCCGGTGGCAATCCATTACTCGCATTTTCCGCCTGCGGGTGATCTTGTACACGCTAGCACTGCTCGCCATTAGCGCCGCCTTTATCATCACTCTCGCTTTAAGAACACCTTTGAAAGTTGATGTCGTCCGTGATCGAGCAACGCTCGCGCGTGAGTTGGTTGACGGACGAATTGAGAATGTGTTTCGTCTGCTCGTTCAGAACAGCATTGAGCAGACGCGCTCGTTTACTATCTCGGTTAATGGTCTGCCCGGCATGCAACTGGATACTGACCCGGTTGTTGAGGTAGGGCCAGCCGGGAACAAGCTCGTGCCCGTTCGAGTTCGCATACCTGCGAATGCGGCGCCTGCCGGCAGCCATGATTTTGTGTTTACGATTACAGCCGCAGACGACTCGGCTGTGAGTATTGACGAAAATGCACGGTTCTTCATACCAGCACCAACTCGATAATTGGGAGACAGAGGAGATGAATGCGATGACCGCCCCCGTGACCCCCTGGTACAAGCAAGGCTGGCCGTGGGCACTTATCGGTATTCCAGGTGCCGCCGTCGTTGCCGGAATCGTGATGCTCACCCTCGCTATCAACGGCGCAGATTCGCTAGTTGTAGGTGATTATTACAAACAAGGCAAAGCCATAAACGAGCGCATTGCACGCGATCAAAAGGCCGCTGATCTTGGCTTGAACGCTTTGGTTTCGGCTGGCGAATCCGGTATGAAGCTAAGGCTAACCGGGCAGGGCGAGCACTTGCCGCCGGTACTCAGCGCAAAACTGGTCCACATTGCGAGTGCGTCCCTGGATCAGTCTTTGTCGTTTGCGCGAATGCCCGGCGGCGAATACCTCGCTAGCACGAGTATGCCCACACGTGGTTATTGGCGGTTGCACCTGGAAGACCCTGACGGTCAGTGGCGCCTGGTCAGCAGCAAGTTTAAAGGCGAGCCTGATGCAAACCTTAAGCTGCAGCCTCGGCCCGAGTTAACGCCAGGTATGGCGCAATGAATTCAGAACATACGGGTGGCGGTTCAACGCCAGGCCTGTCTGATGAGTTGGGCCTACCTGAGGGCGCAGAGCGTTCGGGCCGACCGAGACTGAGCAAGTTTGGCCGGGGTGCCGGGCAAGTGCTTTGGCCGGCGTTTATGGGCGCAGCGATGTCGGTCGGCTTGTTCTTCTCAGCGATTGACCCACTACAGATTGAGCTCGTTGGCTTGAGTATCGTCTCGAGCCGCCCCGCGGCTTACACTTTGGGCTTCTTTTTGTTTTGGATGCTGTTCGTTGTGTCAGGCACTATTACTTGGTTTTTGGCTAATACCGACAATCAAAGAATAATCGAAGAGGACCGTAAGCGTACCGGCCAGACTCCGCACTAACTGGTCTTTTTTTCGCTAAGCTTCCAGTCTGAACCTCGCGACAATACTGTTCAGGCGACTGGCCTGCTGGCTAAGCAACTCGGTGGATGTGGTGGACTCGCCCACCATCGCTATGTTCCTCTGAGTGGTGTCTTCAATTGAGTTCATCGCGACGCCAATTCTGGCAATTCCCTGGGTTTGCTCGTCGCTCGCATTAGCAATATCAACCAAGAGCTCGCTGACTGATCTGACCTGTTCAACGGTTGTTCGAGTGGACGATTCAGCCCTGTCAGTCAATTTTGAACCGGTGGCAACATTCTCAACACTTTCCTCAATGAGGGATCGCACTTGTTGGGCCGCTTCCGAGCTGCGCAGGGCCAGACTGCGTACCTCTGTCGCAACCACAGCAAACCCTCGCCCAAGTTCTCCTGCCCGCGCAGCCTCCACTGCAGCGTTAAGGGCCAGAATATTGGTCTGAAAGGCGATTTCATCAACAACCGTAATGATGTTCTGAATTCTAGACGCGCTGTCTTTGATCGTTAGCATCGTGTCATAGACTTGTTGAACAACTTCGCCTCCTTCAGTTGCTGCATCGTTCGCGCTGCCAGCGAGTCTCGTGGCCGTGGCAACCGCCTCCGAGGTTTGCCTGACAGTTTCGGTGATTTGAACGACTGCAGCCGCCGTTTCTTGCAAATGGTCGGCATGTTCGATCGTCTTGCTATTGAGTTCCTGATTCGCAGCAAGAAGCTGATTGCCACCGGCAGAAATCTCGGTACTGCATTGACGGACATCAGTCACGATTTCGAAGAGAGATTCCCGCATTCGAGCCATGGCAGCAGCGATGCTCTCGCCGTTTTTGTCGGCCTGTTGAGCATGAATAAATTCGGGGCCGGCTGCCAGCTTGCCGCTCGAAACTGCATTTGCCATCGCCACAACCTCCCTTGGTTCACCGCCGAGCTGGCGGACAATGGAATGCGCGATGGCAATTCCGGCGCCGAATCCAAAGAGTATGAACAGTCCCATGACGACCGCCACAGAGAACAATTGGACTTCGTCTGATTGAATTCGCTTTTTCAGGACTGTGTTCAAACTCTCTAAAGCAAGCAGACTGAGTTCGAATTGAGAATCGATTGCCTCGGAATAGGTCCGAAAGTGGGCGTTCGGACTGAGGCGCATGGCGTCGATTCCTAGTATCTCTGACTCTGACAAAGCCAAGGCCTTACTTGCGAGCAGCCGTGTCTTTCTTAGCTTCTCAAGTAAGGCACTTTGCAGCGTTGGGTTTTCCTGCAAGACGATTTCATACTGATCCCCGATTGCAGACATATGGCTTTGGGCGATTGATAACAGCGCGGTAATATTCACGCGCTCGCTCGTTGTCGCTCTCTGTCCTGTGGCATTGAGGGCGGCTGATCCCTGTGCACGCGCTTTGCCCATTGCATCACCGATGAGCGGTATCGAGTAGAGCACCGCATGCATCGTTTCTCCAAAGGCGGGCTCGGCAATGTGGGACAGATCGAACTCAACGTCGAGTCCTGCAAGCGTTTCGATCAATTCTCTGACTTGCTTGTTATGAATTTCAAAGCTCTCTTTTCGACTTAGAGAATTACGTGAAACCTGATCGCTGATCGATTTCCAGCGCTTGTGGTGTCCATCCCACTTGCTGAAAAACTCTGATGAGTTAGAGGCTGACTTTATTGAGTTCGTCAGTTTTTCATAAGCGGCAGACGCATCGCGACTTTTTTGTTCGCGTCGACTGGAAACCTCTGAGTTGCCTGCGAGCACGACTGCTGTCATGCCTCGATGCTGTTGAGTTAACCGAATCACGTCGAGCAGATCAGCGACTGGTTGAATGCCGGTCGCGGTGTATTGATTGGCACGAAGGAGCTGCCATGAAGACAGACCGTATAGGGCAGTCGGTACTGCTGTGAGTGCGATGGAAATAACTGCCAGGCAGGCCAGTCGCTGACCAATTGAAAACTGTCCGATAATTCTGAGCATCTTGATGCCTCGATAGAGCACAATCTAACCGTGAACAAGGTGGCTGGCAGTACCACTTCACCCCTTCACCGTTCGTGGCCCTCGAGCATCTCATTTCTTGTCGTTAGGGGTCAGCGAATTCGATATGAATAAGTGTCAGATATCGGCCTGCTTTGTCATAAACGAAGCATTCTGTCGGCTCGACGGTAGTCGCGGGAGCGCTTTCACACCAACGGGTGAAGGCCTAATGTATTGGATTTCGATCTTTGTCTGCTGTGGAGGCCCCAGCATTAACTTTAACGCGCATGGGGCAGCGTCAGCGAAGCAAGAATGTCTCAGCTGCTTTGAGATCTAACGAATACTATCCAGCCATGCTGGATCTGGCGGGCACTCGCTTGAGACATCGACCAGCAACCCATTGGGGTCTCGCAGCAGCATGCGACGCTGACCGTAAAAGAGATTTCGTGGAGCTTCGATTACCGGAATACCGACCGCCAGGGCGTGCTGATGCAGTCGGTCGACATCATCAACAACCTGAGTCAGCATGCCGCCGTTCGCCGCGCCGCGAATAGTCGGCGAGACGATCTCATGCGAACGCGAAATGATGCCCAGCTCGAGTTGCGAAGACGTTTTCGCCTGCAAGTGGATAAACCACTCGCTATGAAATGCGACTGTGTAGTCGAAAAGCCCGACATACCACTGGCAAGACGCTTCAAGATCATCGCTACAGATAGAAAAGAAACTGCGGGTGATCAAGTGAGGCTCCCAGTTAGTTGCGCGGGTACTCAAGACCCGCTCATGCAATAGAAAACGCCTAGTTCTGCAGTTGGTCCCAAACCTCGCGATCGCGCTCCATCGTCCAGATGCGGGGCCAGTCAATCCCGTCATACTCATCCCAGAGCCGCTGAACGTTGAATGGCAGGCAGTGCTCAAAGATGGGCCATTTGCCAAAGGTGGGTTCAAGCGCAGCATGGGTGGCCTCAAAGGCTTCTTTCAGAGTGCCGCCACGCTTGTGGACCGCCTCAACATGCTCCCGCATACCAAGCAGGAATCCTCGGGTTTGCTCGATCGCTGCGTCTACAGCCTGTCGGCCTTTGGCAACAGCGCCGCGCCCCCCGATTAGAAACTCTGCTTCGAACGCCTTAACGTTATCGAGTGTGTGGCTAGACCAGTCCATATGGAATGCATCGCCCGTGTAGAGCGCCGCTTCCGCTTCGACTAAATCACCCGCAAACAAAACCTTATGTTTGTCATACCAGACTGCAATGTCACCTGCCGTGTGACCGCGCCCGCAGAACTTCAAGTCTAGATGTCCACGGTCACCGCCGAGTTCAATTCTCATTGCGTTCTCAAACGACAGGGTAGGGCGCGTCAGCCCCGGAATCTCTTCGGGGTTTTTAAACAGACGCGGCATCCGACCAAACTCACTGTCCCAGTCCTGTTTGCCGCGCTCTTCTACAAGAAAGCGGGTGGTGTCAGACATCACGATTTCCTGAGCATCAAAAGCGGAGGCACCGAGTACTCGGACGGCGTGGTAGTGAGTGAGCACCAGGTAGCGAACGGGTTTGTCCGTATGCTCGCGAAGCTGAGCCAGCCAGTCGCGAGCGGCTTGCGGCGTCGCCCGTGCTTCGATGGCGACAATAAAGTCTTCCCCCTCAATTGCCCCAACGTTAGGGTCGCCTTCGGCGGTCAGCGCATAGACGCCATCTGCGAGTACTTCCAGAGTTTCTGTTTTTTCAGCTAGATCGGCTGAGGATGCAAATGGTTTTGCCATGTCAATTTCTCGTTAGAAGGTCAATCCACGAAGGATACCGCGACTGTCGCATCCCGTGCTTTAGGGGGTAGGCCTGGTGTCAATCGTGCCGTCTGCCACCCAGGCATCGAATATTGCCAGAGCGGTGTCGGCAAATGCCTGATCATTGATATGAGCGTCGACTTCTGTCACATCGATCATCGGTGCCACGCTGATACGAACTTCGTCGATAAACGCGGCCAGGCCTTCCGGATCGTAGGCGGGCTGGCTCGGTTTGTCCCACGCTTCAATGCCTTGAAGCGGAAGAATGAACTTCGCGGGCGCGGGCGACTGCGCGAGACGTTTAGCAATTTCTCGGGCGCATTGGCGGCGTTCGTCAATGCTCATCCCGCAGCACTGAATCAGGCGATTATGTGCATGGAATGGACGGCCGTTTGTGCTATCGGGCAATTCTTGCCAGCCGGCAAAGTCGATCAGGTCCAGACAACCTGGCGCCACAATCTGTGGAATGCGCGCCCGGCCGGCGCTCAGCAGGCGATCTTCACCGGCATGGGCAACAGAGCCGGCGAGTAAGTTGCCAAGCTCAGACAGCGCAAAATCCATCACACACGAAAAACCGCCCCGAGAGGCAATTTTTTCGAATGCCATGCCACCCATACCTGTTGCATGGAAAATCGCTACTTCAAAGCCACGTTCCTCGAGTGCCGGCTTGAGCAGCTTCATGTAAGAGAGGCAGGATGAACCCAGCGATGTCATGCCAACGACTGGTCGGTTGCTCTGGATTGGGGCGGCGGTTCGAGCCGCACCAAGAACAGCGCCTGCTGCTTGACTCAGTGATGATTTACAGATGGCGTTGAGTCCGTAAAGGCCACCTGCCCAAAGGATCATTTGAACATTCGGCGACAATCTGTGGGCCGGAATGAGTGGGGAAAACGCAATGGTGGAGACCACCACCTTGGGTAGATCCAGAGGCAGTGCCTGGCAGACATCCAGTGCAAGATCGGTGCCCATTGAGCCGCCGAGCATTAGGACGCCGTCAATGCGGTTTTCGGCTGCGAGTTCCGTCGCTATCTGACTGGCCCCTCGAGCCATGATTTGCATTGCGAGGTTCTCCTCGCCGCTGTCAATGGCCGCCTGGATGGTTGTGCCGGCAGCGCTTGCTATCTCGTGCTTCGATATGTCGCAAGGATTAGTCGGCTCACCAAGGACGCTGACATCCATCGAAACAACATTGCTGTGCTGCGTGCGAATGCATTCGGCGATATAGTTAAGCTCGTCGGATTTGGTGTCGTAGGTTCCAATGATCAGGATAGTGTTGTTGGTCATGGATTGGCTTTGCGTGTTACGAATGAATTGAGTTGCAAACGATGCATGATCCCGCAGACTATGTTCAGTTTCATCAAAAGGCGGATGCCCCAGCACTTTGCCATCTGCTTATTTACACAGGCCTAATTGCACTCTTAGTCTACGCGGTCGCCACATCGTTGCCCGGTTGGTGGCTGGCGCTTTTCCCATTAGGCGTTCTGTTGGCATTTTTGTTCAATCTCGCTCATGAATGTACTCATAAAACGGCGTTCAAAACGCCCTGGTTGAATGAGACGGTCGGCTACCTAACAGGGTTTATCTTGTTTCAGCCATTTATCTGGTTTCGCTATTTTCATCTGGCGCACCACCGCTATGTCAATGACCCGGCGCGAGACCCCGAACTGATTGGGCATCCCAAGCCTGACTCCAAGTTCGCCCTGTTGATCTTTCTGTCATGCGTTCTGTATTGGCGGAGCAAGGTCCATCTATTGTGCGCTCATGCGCTTGGGACCGTTGCAGACAACTACGTGCCAATTGGTGTTCATGCGCGTCTGCGGCTAGAGGCTCGAATGTACTTATCCGTTTATGGCGGTTTGTTGGTTGCTGCAATACTTTGGTTACCCATACTCTTTTGGGTTTGGTTTTTACCGCTGTTGTTGGGCTTTCCTTGTCTGCGTCTCTATCATCTTGCCGAACATGGGCTTTGCCCATCAGCAGCAAGTAAGTTGGTCAATACGCGTACGGTTGTAACCAACCAAGTAGTGCGGTTTGTCACCTGGAATATGCCCTTTCATATCGAGCATCATTTGCTTCCCGGTGTACCGTTTCACCGTTTGCCTCTTCTTCACATAGCGCTTCAAAGCCAGCCAGGGACCGTATCGAAGGGTTACTTGTCCTTTGTGCGCGCTTATTGGCGATCACTGTCGGCATAGGACTGCCTGCAAGATCGCGGGCTTTGAGAATCGACGGGGTGGTGCTGGGATAGACTGCGGGTAAGCTTCCGCGAATACTAATCGACACACAAGGCAAAGACGACTCATGATAAGTAAACGCAGAATCAGGATCATCAAGGCTTTATTTGCGACGATCATTGCTTTGGTCACCACAATCGCTCATGCTGATCAGACTTCGCTATGGAAGATCACGAAAGGCGGGCAGCATATATTTCTTGGTGCGACCGTTCATGCACTTAGTGAGTCGGACTATCCGTTACCAACTCAGTTTGATAAGGCATACGATCAAGCCGCGACGGTGGTTTTTGAGAGTGACCGTGGACTCAACCTGACGCGGCAGGGGCGCAACTATTTGCTGCACAAAGCGAGAATCAGAGATGGCACAACTCTGAAGGATCATCTCAGGCCTGCTACGTGGCGGGCGCTTGAAGCCTTCACGGATAAGCACCAGGTACCTATCGAGAGCATTCATCGCTATAAGCCAGGCATGCTAATGGTGATGTTAACGATGGTTCAAAAGCAGTCGCTCGAACCTGTCGCTGATGGTGTTGATGCCCATTATCTTGAGCGAGCATTTCAGGATGGCAAACCCGTTGGCAATCTTGAGACGCTGGTTGAGCAGATTCGGTTTTTTTCATCGCTCGGTCAGGATGATCCTGACTCGGTTGTGTTGCATGCGATTGACGAAGCCGAGCTAGAGCAACAGTCATTGACCGACTGGGCAAGCGCTTGGCGTCGTGGAGATCTCGCGTGGATAGAAAACAACCCGATGACAATCATCAAGACTTATCCGGCCATATATGAATCGGTATTGGTTGGTCGAAACCGGGCTTGGTTACCTCAGATCGAATCGCTGTTTGATTCCGATGACGTTGAACTCGTCCTGGTTGGCTCCTTTCACCTGGTCGGCAAAGACAGCCTCTTGGCTATGCTTCGAGATAAAGGCTATGTTGTGCAGAAACTTTAAGGGCCGTTTTATTTGTTAGCGGTTACTAAACGACAGGCATATCTGGTGACGCCTGCCAGCGCCCCGTTTTGTCGATAGCCAACACGTCTACCTCCCATTGCTTAGCGATCTCCAGGGCACGCTCTACGGTTCCCATAAACATGACTTTTGTCAGCGCATCGGCCAACGCGCAGCTGTGGGCCGCAACGGTGATACTGGCCACTTTGGTTGGAGAGTAACCGGTCTTTGGGTTCAGAATGTGATGATGCTTCCGGTCTGCAGAAAAGGTGTAGTGCGCGTCGGAAGAACTTGCCAGCGGGCGACCATCTGAGCGGATCGTTGCAATTGTCAATTTGCTATTGGCCGGGTCCTCAATGCCCAGTGTCCAGGGCTCGTCGTTAGGGCCAGATCCAATGGGTGCCCATTCACCGGTATCGAGCAGAGCGTGTTCAACAGCATGTGCACGTAATACCTCACGAACCCGGTCGGCGGCATATCCCTGGGCAATACCGTTAAGCGTAATGCCCATGCCAGGGCGCCTTAGGGCTACTTTGCCAGCCTTATGGTCTACTGCCTGCCAATCAACTTTCTGGCGGGCTCGGTGAAGTGCTTCCTCGTAAGCCGGTTGGCCCAGTGCTTGCGCGTCGGCCCATGCTCGCCACAGGGGCTGTACGGTTACATCGAATGCTCCATCACTTCGAGCCGAGACATGGCTGGCAAGCGTCAGCGCGGCCACAAGGTCAGGGTGGGGGGCAAGCAGAGTGCCGGTGCGGTTCAATCGGCTGACGGCGCTATTAGCGTTGAACAGGCTCATTTGCTGTTCAATGTGTCGAATCGTTTTGACGGCCTGATCAAGCGCAATCCCTAATCGGGCGTCGTCAGGGTGACCCGCTCGAAGCCAAAGCTTGGTGCCAAAACCCAGCATGACACGTTGTTGCCAATGCAGGGCAGCAGGCCTCGCGATAGACCGCGCTGATTGCATCGGATTTGCAAGCAACGCCCCTAACCCAAGCGACCAGCAAAGGTGCCGCCGACGAACCGGCCGCAAAGCGCGAGAGTGGTCCGCTTTATTTGCCTTACTGCTCAAGCTGCCACCCGCTTGATCTCGATGGGTTTGTATTCGCGCTTTCGCTCTAAGATCAATGGCAGGCAGCGCTGATCATCCTGATGAATCGAGACGCAATCAAGACACTGAAAGCATTCCTGATAATCAATTTTTCCGACCGGTGTGATGGCCTGATAGTCACACCGAAAACGGCAGGTTTGACACGGTGTACCGCATTCGGCTTTGCGCGGAATCCACTTTAAGAGACGAACCCTGCCCATCACCGCAAGCGCGGCGCCAAGCGGACACAGATACTTACAGTAACCCCGGTACACAAACAAGCTCAGCGCCAGACAGGCGATCGCCCACGCGATGTAGGGCCACTCCCGTTGGAATGTCATGCTGATTGTTGTTTTGAATGGTTCGATTTCAACGAAACGCTCGGTCCAGGTGCCTGACAAGACGGCTGCAACCAGAATGATGGCGAGCACGCCGTACTTGACCCATTTCAGAGCCGCATCTGTGGCCGAGCGCAGTGTTCTTTGTTTCAGTCCGAACGCAGAAGCAAGTTTGTTGATCAGCTCCTGGAAGGCGCCGAAAGGGCAAAGCCAGCCACAGAAGGTTCCCCGACCCCACACGAACAGGGTCACGAGCACAAATGCCCAAAGAGTGACAGCCATCGGGTCGGCGAGCAGGAACTCAGCGCTTTGGCCTGACGTGACAGCTTCAAGCATTGAAGTGATGTTGACAATGGTGAGTTGCCCCTGGCCGTACCACCCTATAAAGCCAAGCGTAAAGATTAGGAATAAGGTTCTGAATACTGAAAGCCTACGGGCGCTGACAGAGAGCTGGCGTTGAGCAATCAATGCGATCGTCAGTACAAGCAGCGCGCCAACCAGAATAGCGATGTCGGTCTTACGCTGTTGCCACACTTTCACCCATTGGGGCGTTTCGAGGACGGGCAGCCATTGCGCAACATTAGGAATATCGAAAACATGCTCAACATCGACAGTCACGGCTTGATCCTGACGCAAGCGGGAGACCACAAAGATGGCCGAGAAAGCTTGCATGACATCGAAACCGTCGCCGGGTTTGGTGCTGAAGAATTTCGGCTCTGACCCCTCGCTAACACCAGAGCCTTTGCCGGTCAGTCGCACGCGATGAGCGTAGTCGACTTTGGTTAGTGGAAATCGTTTTCCATTTTGTTCTAGCAGTAGTTCTGCGGCGTATCGCGGTTTCTTTTGCTCGGACGACAAAATGGAATACCGGCTGGCGTCCTGAACAATGAAGACCTGGGCGCCTTCCTCGCGCAGCGCTCTTACCTGCTCCCATCCCTTACTGCTAAGCATGTTTCTACCGGCTTGTGGCAGGCTGACCGGGGCGACCCAAGCATCCAGAGACAGTGCGCTTGGACGAAGAATTGCCGTGGAATCCTGATTGGTGCCAGCCGTGCCTTTGAACAGCCCTTCAAGATCACGGTTTTCGAGTTCGATTCGTTGGAGCAGCCCGGTGTCAATGAGAGGGTTCCAGCCCATTCGCTCGTACTTCTCATTTCGCCCGGACGGCCCAAACGCCGCAGGGGCGGCGTTGGGGTCATTCAGCCTTGCTTCAGCAACCTGTACGGCAGCAGACATGATGCTCTTATTAATCGCAATGGCTGTGACGGTACCTCGCAAAATGCCGTGCAGGCTCGCCGTTACCTCATCGCGACTCGGCGTGCTGTTCGCTTTGTAGATCTGAATTTCGTGGTTAATCGTCAGATCATCGTATTGCTTCGAGAAGACAGCGAGTTCACTGAATCCAGCTTCACCGCCAAAAATCGGTTCCGAGTGCTGAATCAGTCGCACATTAAGAAGCTTGCCGTCCGGGGTCATCAGGATCAGCAAATTGATTGGTTTGCCTGAGTAGCCACGAACAGGTTCAACATCAATCGACTCAAATAGGAATGCGAACAGCTGTGGTTCAGGCGTCCCGCCATGGCCTGACGGTACGGGCCTGAAGACGGGCCAAACAGGCACTAGCGAATTGCGCTCTCCGAGGATGAGCGATTCAGAGACATCGGTGTGCAAAATCTCGGTCAGCTGTGTTGGCGACAACTGTCCGGCATGAGCACTTAGTGCAAAACCCAGAAATGCGGCGGTCAGTGCCAGCCATTTCACGACTAAATTGATCAAGTGAATCAAATGCTTCAATTTGCGAACGGGTTGGGTGTCACTAAATGGGATGGGTGCCAAATGGCTTTGGCTATTGTTTGATGCGTCATGGGCCAAGCTTGGATATCCGGACTCGGCAAGCACGCATAGTAAGCGTCTGGAACAGATTGGATGGATCTCGACTAGGAATCTTAGTCGGAAATCATGCACAATGGGCTTGTAGCAAAAGCAGGTAGTCCGTTTATAGCGATGACTGATTGGCTCTAGCTCGCGTGACTAAATCAGTTCGCGGCACTGCAGCAAATCACTAAAAGAGGCCGAGTGGGTAAGACTGATTCGGTCGCCTTTAGCGAAAACGGAATGCTCGTTCGTTTTAGATTGGCCATCTGGCCATGGGACCGTTCGGTCCGAATTAAACACAAGAGCCTGAAGGCTTAGGAGGCAGACAAATGAAAGCAGTTGTCAAACCGCTTGCGCTCGGCGCATTGCTGGTATGCGCCAGCGTGGCGAATGCGAGTGACTGGGGCGTCTATGGTGGTGACACCGGAAATACTCGCTTCAGTAAAGCAGACCTTATCAACACCTCGAACGCAAAAGACTTGAGGGTTAAGTTTGCAGTTCAACTGGGGACAACGCGGTCACAGGAGTCAACGCCGATTCTGGTTGACGGGACCTTGTTCGTCACGTCTTCCTTCGGCCCCAAAAACGTCATTGCTGTAGACGCCAAGACTGGCAAGCAGAAGTGGCGCTACTCACCTGACGTGCCTCGTGGCATTGACCAGTTTGCCTGTTGTGACGTGAATAACCGGGGTGTCACTTACGCCGACGGAAAAATCCTAGTCGGGCGACTTGACTCCAACGTAGTCGCGCTGGATGCAAAGACCGGCAAAGAGATGTGGAAGTCCAAGATCGTCGACTACAAGCAGGGCTCGGTGATTACCTCCCCGCCAACCGTCGCCAAAGGGGTTGTCATCACCGGTTTTGGTGGGGGTGAATATGGTGTTCGCGGCGCGCTCGTCGGCCTTGATCTGGCAACCGGCAAGGAAAAGTGGCGGACCTACACGGTGCCACTGCAAGGTGAAAAGAATGGCGACACCTGGAAGGGCGACTCAGGTCAGTATGGTGGCGGTGCGGCTTGGTTTATCGGCTCCTATGATCCAGAGCTGAATCTGGTTTACTACGGCACCAGCAACCCGGCGCCTTGGTCTGCTGTTGTGCGCGGCAATGACTCATCTGATATCGGCAAATTTACCAATTTGTATACGACATCTGCGCTCGCCCTCGAGCCAGAAACAGGTGAAATCAAGTGGCACTATCAATTCACTCCACACGACGCTTGGGACTATGACGGCGTGAATGAATTGGTTTTTGCTGACCTGCCAATGGACGGCGGAAACAAAAAGGTCATCATGCAGGCCAACCGTAATGGCTTTTTCTACGTGATTGATCGAGCCAACGGCAAGTTGCTATCTGCGAAGCCTTTTGTTGATGGCGTTAACTGGGCCACTGGTATTGACCTCAAGACCGGCATGCCGATCGAGACGCCGGGAAATGTGAAGCGCCCGGGGATGAAGCGAAATGCGGTTGATGTTTGCCCCAATCTAATTGGCGGCAAGAACTGGCAGCCCATGAGCTACAACCCCATGACCAAGCTCGTTTATATGCCGACCAACAACCTTTGCATGGATATGGAAGGGATCGAGGCGGAATACAAGCGCGGTGCGTTTTACCTTGGCGTGAACTTTGATCTGGGTAAACCAGGGCCAGGTTCACACCTTGGCGGCGTGAAAGCATGGGACCCCGTTGCCCAAAAAGAGGTGTGGTTCAACAAAGAAGCCTTGCCATTCGGTGGGGGCACGATGACTACCGCGGGTGGTTTGGTCTTCCACGGTGAAATTGACGGTGAGTTCAGAGCCCTCGATGCCAAGACGGGTAAGTCTTTGTGGAGCTTCCAGACAGGTTCGGGTATTTCGGCCGCACCCATGACTTACATCCTCGATGGTAAGCAGTATGTTGCCGTTGTGTCCGGACGAACCCAAACCATGCCTGCGTTCTTTGGTGCGCCTGGCGAGAAGATGGTTGAAGCGAGTCCTGAAGGTGGCACCATGTTCGTGTTTGCCCTCGATTAATCAGTGGAGAATGATTGATGTTTTCGATGCGTAGTTGGTCACTTCTATGCGCATCTGTAGTGGTTTGTGTCGCTGGCGCTCTTGTAGCGCCGGCGGCACATGCTCAAGCAGTTCGCGTATGTGTAGATCCTGACAATCTTCCGTTTAGCAAAGAGATTGGCCCGACTAAAGGACTCTATGTAGAACTCGCTGAACTGGTTGGTCAGAAGCTCAACGAGCCCATTCAATACATCTGGTGGTTAACGTATAACCAACGCAAGGCCATGAGAAACACGGTCAAGCAAGGTAAGTGCGATGCCATTTTTGCGGTCCCAACCACCAAGGCCTGGCATGCTCGCGGCCTGGACCGATCTGTCTCATTCCTGAATTTGTCGTATGCCTTGGTCGCGCCGCCTGAGTTGACGTTTACCAAGTTGGAAGACCTTCGCGATAAAACGGTTGGGGTGCAGTTTCAGACAAATCCGCATGTGCTGATGTCAATGCAGCCAGGCTATAAAACTAAAACATACCGCACGGCGGAAGACTTGCTAGACGGACTCGCCAAGCAGGAAATCGATGCTGCGATGCTGTGGGGACCCGTCGCCGGTTATCAAAACAAGGCAAATTACGAATCGCGCTGGCAAGTGACACCGATGTCCGGTGGTGAGTTGGAAGGTGCAGTGTCGGTTGCTGTCCGCAGCGAAGTCACGGGACTAAAGGCGCGGATCGATAAAGCCTTAACTGAGCTTAAGCCGCAGATTGCCGAGTTGGCTGACAAGTACGGTCTGCCGGCCGCCAGTCCAGTCGACATGAGCGAGCTGTCCTTAGCGGCGGCACCCGAAAAAACTTCTTCATCCGTTCAAGTGCCGTCAGGTGCGGTTCATCAGGTGGCCAATTCGAAGCCGGAATCAGTGAGTGTCGCCACGTCGCCTGAGGAGATGACCAAAGCGGGTGCTGTGAGATTTAACGATGTCTGCGCGCACTGCCATGGGACGAATGGTGTTCAGTTTGTGAAGCCTCGGGATCTGCGCCGTCTGCGACTGCGGTATGACACCGACTGGGAGCAGACTGCACGCGAGACCATTCTCAACGGCATCGAAGACTACGGCATGCCCACCTGGAAAGATATCCTCTCCGACCAGCAACTTGAGGAAGTCATGGCGTTTTTGCGCACCATTCAAAAATGATGCTCCGGCGGCCTAAGGCAAAGCTCGGCCTAACTTTAGGGCCTTAGGCCAGTCGTAGAAAGAAACACCAGGGGCAGTCAGGATGGCGACGAAAATCATGAGCGCGGGATTGGTCAAAGCTGAGCGCGCACCGAGCAGGCCGCCACCATTTATCGAACCAATTTGGTTTGAATGGCTCACCCTAGCTGGATTGTTGGCATTTGCTGGTTGGCTGCTAGGTGTTGAAGGTGTCTGGGCATTGTTGCTCAACTCAGACCCCACTGGCATTACCCTGGTGATTGTCGTTATCTTCACTGGCGGCACATTCTGGTGTGGCTCTCGGGCCCGAGAACTCGGCCGTCAACGGGCGGCGCTGACCGCCGCACTTAATCGCGGAAATCAAGCGACTGCTGACGATGGCTGGGCGGCAGAATACTGGGTTGCCCTGAAGTCCAAACCGCTTGATGCTGCGGCGCCAATTGATCTATTGCTCGAGCGTAGCCACGGCACCCATTCAACTGCTTGGTGGGTTAACGGCATTCAACTCAAGCTGGGCTTGCTCGGTAAGGTGATTGGCTTTTCTATTCTGGCGCTTCAAATTGGCGAGATTCAGAGCTTTGATCCTTCTGAGGCACAAACACTGCTTAAAAGCCTCACCGCCGGTCTAGGGGTGGCGCTGCTCACGACGATGGTGGGGCTTGTCGGCAATATTTTGCTTGGACTGCAGCTGACCCGCCTTGATCGATTCGCAGATGAAATCGTTTCGCTCGCGCAAATGCACGGCATGACCATCATGGCAGCGAATACGGAACAACAAACATTGTTAGCGAGAGCAGACTAAGTGCGCTCACGTCACCGCTCCAGAGAGCCGGAGGTTGATCCGTTCTACGACATGTTATTCAACATGCTGATCGCCTTTGTTTTCTGCTTCATCATTGCGCTGCTCGCGATCAATCCGCGTGCGATGAAAGCCGGTGATGTTCCTGCAAAAGCGGAGTACATCGTGACGCTAAGCTGGCCGGACAATGACCCCAATGATCTCGACATGTGGGCTGAAGGACCTGCCGGCGAGCTGATCTGGTTCCGAGCGCGTGAATCTGGGCTGATGCACCTGGATCGGGACGATCGTGGTTTATCCAATGACAAGGTAGTGGTTGATGGCAAGACATTCATTAATCCACTCAACCAGGAGGTCATTACGATCAGAGGGATTTCACCGGGCGAGTATGTCGTCAATGCTCACTACTACGAATCCAACAAAGGGCCCAAAAGTGCTGAAACGACAAATTCGGCCGCGGGTCAGGCCGTGCCTGTCACATTGACCGTTGTCAAAGTGAATCCGCGGGCCGAGGTTGTTTTTTACGGCCAGAAGACGCTTTCCAACAAAGGGGACGAAGTGACAATGGCTCGTTTCACGATCGCAGCGGATGGCGAGGTGTCGGGCATAAATACACTGGCTAAGAAGCTGGCCAGATAGTTGGTTAATAACGGCGAACGGAATCGCACATGAGTCTCGGAATCATTCTCGGTTTTGCTGCACTAGTCTTTTTGAGCCTTTTGTCGTTGCTTTGGTCGCGCTGGCCAATGTGGTTTAAGGCGATCCTGGTGGCTGGCGTCACCTCTATGTATTTTCTGGGGTATTCCGCGGTGCATGCTATCTGGGGAACGCCGAGCACTGATGCACTGCCAGATCAATTTGTCATGATTTCAGCGGTGGTTGATGAACCAACTCCAAAGAATTCTGGGGCACTTTATTTGTGGATCAGTGAGCTTCAAGAAGGTCAGGTGACAACGATTTCGCCGCGAGCCTACAAGCTACCTTACACGCGGGACTTACACACTCGAATCGAAGAGTCATTGCGTCGAAGTCGTGATGGGGTCAGCCAGATGGGCCGTGCGATCGAGAGCAAGAAGATGAGTAAGGGCAAAGGGGTCGGTCTACTGCAACCAGGTAGCGAAGATCAGGAAATTGAGATACGCGACTTGCCTAGACCAGAATTGCCTGAGAAATAATGCGCTATCAAGTCCCAATCATTTTCATTGCGGTCTTGCTTAGTGCATGTGACAAGACGCCCGTCGGAGACGAGATGTTCCCCCTGGAAAAGGGCCGTAGCTGGACTTATCAGGTGACCACCAACTATCAGGGGCAGGCGCCGATTGAAAGTGAATTGAACATCAAAGCGCTGGGGTCAGACACAATCGATGGGCAGACGGTCTGGCGGCGCTACAGTGATACTGGATCTGAATACTGGCTAAGGCCCGACGAAACCGGGATTATCCGTGTTGCGAGCAAACACGGCCTGGACAACAAAGCCGTCGTTGATAAACCGTCTCGATATGTCTTGAAGAAACCCTTTGCAATTGATTCGAGCTGGTCTGCACCCACGACTGCCTATCTGCTCGAAAGATACAACCAGAAGCCTAAGCGTGTGAGTGAAACCCACGGCTTCTTCCCGATGGAATATCGAATCGACGCGGTTGATATCGATGTGGCCACACAAGCGGGCAAGTTTTCGGCCTGCTTATTGGTCTTGGGGCGCGCTGCCATTAGGCTGTATGTAGATGCCGCGTTGGCTTGGCGAAACGTTCCGCTGACAACCCGTGAGTGGTATTGCCCACAGGTTGGCTTAGTTAAACTTGAGCGCGAAGAGCCCACGCCTTCACGGTTCATGAAAGGCGGTAAATACACTCTTGAACTTATCGCATGGGAGTAGTGGCGTTGAGCCCGATGATGCGCTGCGTCCGGGCCAGATAGAACACCGAGTTCAGAAGTTTTCTTTCAGGATAAGACTGCCCTGAGTCGATTGGCCCGATACCCAGCGCCCCAATGGGGTTCTCTCCCAGCCTGACTCATATTTCTTGGCCGTGATCCACCAGATGTACCAGCTACCATCCTCATGCTGTAGCGGCGTAGCAAATTTGAATTCGTCCCATTTGTAGTTCCAGGTTTCGCGAGTGCCCTTCATCGTGATGGTGCCCGAGAGGCTGAAGTCCACTTCCTTAATGGTCTCGCGACTCACTTCTTTTTCTCGGGTCACAATCTCTTCAGTCGTGAGAACAATCGGTCCGTGTTTACCAAACTTGTAATCCGGGTTAGCCAGAATCGCTTTTGCTGCTGCGAGTAGGGAGGCGTCGGTGCTTTTGGGAGATGGCAGCTTTGATGCACCAAGTGCCTTGACGCGATTGGCGGAGTAAGTCTTTCGGATTTGAGCCAGTTCATCCAGGCGCGTCGTGATCTCGGCGGGAACAGGTTTATCAAAGGCTTTATAAAAAGCCGCGTATGACTCAGTGTTGACCCGCTGCTTGTCAATTCGGGAGTAGACATTGGCCTCGGCGCCTTCGCTCAAGAAGAGATTGGCCTTCTGATGTTCATCATTTGGATCCAGATCTCTAAGAAAAGGCATCTCATGCTTTTCTGCAAAGGTGAAACCATGCTTGAGTTGGTTGGCACCCGCCACAACGCTCTCATTGAGCTTTCGCAGGGTGTCCTGAGCGTAGCGCATCAGGCTGTTGGCTTTTTGCAGGGAGTACTGAGCATCCTCTGGCAGGTAGGCAATAGGCGTAATGGCCTGGACTTCACTAACGACTTCACTGGCAGCCTTTCGAGTGGCAGCCAAACTGTTAGCCCATTGCCGAGCCTGATCATCAGTAAAAGGCACCAGCAGGTTACCCGGCGGCGCATGGTCTCTTAGCTTCTGGTTCGCTGCCGCGAGTCTGGCCTGAGCGTTTCCAACCTTAGCTAGCTGTGCTTTGGCCCGTTCATACTCTTGCTTAACGGCTGACACCAACGCCTGGTACGCGCCAACGGCTGCGCCGATATCCGGATCTTTGGCGTAGCCTTTGTATCGGGATAGCGCATCGGCATACCGTTTGAGGCGTTTGTTGTACTGGCCCACGACGCGTGAGTCTTGCATCGGCGAGGGGCCGGTTGTCACAATATCGTTCTTTGAATGAGTGATGTCTCTGGCGAGCTTTTTAACCTGTACGCGCTGGCCTGATACGAGCTGCCGGCCTTCCGATGTTTGCTTCGCTGCGCTTGGCTGCGTTGCCGCTGCGCCTGATGCGGCTGAAGCTGCCGTGCTTGAGCCCGCAGCATTCGTCGTTGCCTGCTTTGGCGCGCTACCGCCAGCCAATAAGCTTTGAAGAGATGCTTCCAGGGCCTTATAGCGGCGGTCGGCTTCCTGCCAGGATGGGTGGCTTTGATTAGGTGAACTATCCAGGCGTTGACGGGTCAGCTTCATGAGCTTCAAGGTGCGCTTGATATTCGATGCCCGGCTACTGGTCAGGCCAGTGGCTTGTTGTTCGAACCGGGCAATGTCGCCAAGCGCGCCCTTTATTTGACTATCTGCCGGCTCAACAGCTGCAAAGCTTGCCGCTGCAATCATCATCATGAGAATCCCCGTTAACCCGAAAGAGAATCGAGTTCGGTAAAAGGAGCGGGCAAACAGAGCAATCGTCATTGGGATACGGCCGGACAGTCAAATACAGCGCTTGAGTGTAGCCACAAGAAACAGGGGCCGGGAATCCCATGGATGAGTGGGTGCACGGAGATCGGTATCATGGGCATGACGGTGTCGAATCCTTGTGGCTCAGGAAGACCCGGCGATCACTGATCTGACAGCGTCAAGCGTAATTTTTTGGGAGGCACTGTGCCGGAAACACTAGAGCAAACTGAGCGTTCGCTTACTGACACCGTAGCGACTTGGCTGGCGCAATTGACCGCTGCGGTCAAGGCTGAGTCATCCGAAATGACGGCTGACTTGTTCATGCCTGACGGCTATTGGCGCGATGCACTGGCGCTGACTTGGCAGTTGCAAACGATTGAGGGAAGTCAGGCGATCGGCCGCACGCTGGTCGAGTCCGCTCGCCAGGTGGGTCTCACATCCCTAGAGATGGCTACTGGTCTGTTGGCGCCTGTTCGCGTCGTACGGCTCGGCCGGGAGGTGATCGAAGTCGGGTTCCGGTTCGAGACTAATACAGGTCGTGGCAGAGGCGTTGTGCGTTTAGTGCCAGATCCGGCGAATAGCCATGCTTGGCAGGCCTGGACCTTGCTTACCGAGCTCGATGAGCTCAAAGAGTATGAAGAGGCTGTTCATGAGCGCCGGCCCATGGGACAAGCGAATTCGCGGGATTTTCGTGGGCCCAACTGGTTGGACAAGCGAGTTGCTCGCCAAGCTTATGATGATCGAGATCCAACAGTGCTGGTTGTGGGGGGCGGTCAGGCTGGGCTCTCTGCCGCGGCGCGACTGAGTCACCTGAATGTAGACACGCTCATCATTGATAAGCACGAGCGTGTCGGCGACAACTGGCGCAAACGCTACCATGCGCTCACGCTTCACAACCAGGTGCAAGTCAATCATCTGCCCTACATGCCGTTCCCACCTAACTGGCCCGCCTATATTCCCAAAGACAAGCTCGCTAACTGGTTTGAGGCCTATGTTGAATCGCTTGAGTTGAATTACTGGACGGGCTGCGAGCTGATCAATGCAAGCTTTGACGAAACAGAGCGGCATTGGCTTGCCGAGTTGCGCCTGCGCGATGGGTCGACTCGTACGATGCGTCCGACTCACATTGTGATGGCTACTGGCGTCAGCGGTATCCCAAACCGTCCTGAACTTCCCGGTCTCGATCAGTTTACCGGTGAGGTCATGCATTCAAGTGCCTATACAGATGGCGAAGACTGGGTTGGAAAGCGGGCGATCGTGATCGGCACTGGCAATAGCGCTCACGATATCTCGCAAGATCTCTATTCAAGCGGTGCGTCTGTGACCATGGTGCAGCGCAGCCCCACGCTGGTTGTCAGCATTGAACCCAGCGCACAGCTTCCTTACACGCTCTACAACGAAGGCCTGCCAACCGAAGTATGTGATTTGCTGGTGGTTGGTACGCCTTTGCCAATGGTGCGCCGAGCGCACCAGCACTACACCGCGCAGGCCAAACAGCTCGATGAGTCCTTGCTGAACGGCCTAACGGCCGTGGGCTTCAAGCTTGATTTCGGAGAAGACAATACCGGCTGGCAGTTTAAGTACTTAACCCGCGGCGGCGGATACTACTTTAATGTTGGCTGCTCAGACTTACTCGTTGATCGCAAAGTCAAGCTTGTGCCATTTGATCAAACCGCAGGGTTTACCGCGAGCGGCCTCAAAACCAACAACGGCGAAACGCTTGAAGCGGATCTCGTCGTACTCGCAACCGGCTATCAACCGCAAGAAGTACTGGTTGAGCGATTGTTTGGCGTGGATGTTCGCGAGCGCGTTGGACCCATTTGGGGCTATGGCGACTCGCTTGAACTACGCAATATGTACTGTCAGACACCACAGCCTGGCTTGTGGTTTATCGCGGGGAGCCTGGCGCAGTGCCGTATCAATTCAAAGTATCTGGCATTGCAGATCAAAGCGCTTGAAGAGGGGTTGATTGACTCGTGAGCCTATTTGTCGAGATTGGGTAACTCAATGACTTTCTCATCGATAAGCTTCTGCAGTTGAGCGTCGCTATATCCCAGCCAGTCAGCCAGTACCTCGCGGCCGTTCTCGCCAATGGTGTATGGCACTGCACCGGCTGGCGTCACCGGCTTGCCGTCTATTTGAAACGGCGTCGCCGTCACGGTTGCGGTCCCTGCTACTGGGTGATTCACTTTCGGAAATGCGCCCCGTTCTGCCATGTGCGGATGGTCAACGATCTCTTCGGGCATCAGCATGGGCACGCTGGGGATGCGAGCGGTCGAGAGTTTTTCAACCGCCTGGTCAGTGTTTTCAAACTCTGCGAGCCATTCGCCGATAACGGCTGACAACGCAGGCCAGTTATTTCGCCGGTCTGAAGGTGTTGCAAATCGTTCATCGTGTTCCAGCTCGGGTTTGTCCATCAGGGCAACCATGCGTGGCCACATAGAGGGTGCGCCGCCCAATTGCATCGCAATGCTTCGCTCACCAACAGGCTGTACAAGCATACCCGGGCGTGGTCGACGAGGGGCCGGCTCGCCGTTGAGCAGAGCAGGGTAGTTAATGTCATCGCCGGCAACGAGGCATTCAAGCATTGAGACATCAATGTGCGCGCCTTTGCCATTTCGGTTGCGGCGCAGAAGCGCCGCGCAGATGGCTCCGAAGGCCTGACCTCCCGCAAGCACATCAGCCGCCTGAAGGTTAGAAGCGCGCGGCGCATGCACACCGCCCGTTTCAAGTTCCATCATGCCGGAGAACGCGTTGATCAGATGCGCATAAGCCTGCATAGATGTGAGCGGACCGGTCTGGCCAAAGCCAGATATGGAGCAATAGATCAAGCCGGGCTTGATCGCTCGAAGACTTGGTTCGTCAAATCCGTACTTCGCCATGACGCCTGGTGAGAAATTTTCGATCAGCACATCGGCTTTGGCCACCATCTGGTGAATTAGTTCTTTTGCTGCAGGCTGGGCAAAATTCACCGCAATGCTCTGCTTGCCAGCATTCAGACGGGCGAAGTAAGCGCTTTGGTCGCTTCGCTCCGGGTTGAGTTGAGGCAGCACATAGCGCACTTCATCGCCTTCGCCCGGCCGCTCTATCTTGTACACCGTCGCGCCCATGTCTGCCAGCAGGCGAGTGCAATAGGGGCCGGACATCACGCGGGTGAAATCGATCACGACGAGGCCTGACAGCGGGGCGTCCTCATCTGTGTGGTTCGGCTGAGTGGGGCTGTCGTTCTGTGCCATACGAGATTTGTCCGGGTTGTTTTTGTCTGAGCAGTTGGTCATAGTGGAGGATAACTGACCTTTACAAATGCCCGGAGAGTGCTCGGTATGCCTGATAAAGACGTGGATAATGCTGGCGTTAGCTCTGGCCGACGAGAGTCCCTGGCTAGTTTCGTTGGGGGAACTTACTTTGCATTGCGTATGGGTTTGGCGGCGCTTGCCCTTACGCTTCCTGTCGTGCTCTATTGGGTAGCCAAGCAGCTTTATGGTTTGCCACTCCAATCTTCACTGAGTGCCTACTATTACGTGGCGATCGAAGGACAGTGCGCGACTTTTCCCATGCGTACGCTCTTTCTTGGCTACTTGTTTGCGATGGCTGCCGGCCTGTTTTTTTATAAGGGGCTCACACCACTAGAGAATCGCCTGCTCAATATTGCGGCTGTTTGTATTGTGCTGCTTGCCATCTTCCCCGAGCGCATCACAACGGCAGAGGCGCTGACTGACCCGCGCATCGCACAACTATTCGAGACTTGTCCGGCGGTGATGCAATGGGCTGAGGTTCAGACGGGTTGGGTGATTCACTATGCGGCCGGCATTGGCCTTTTCTTGATGCTCGCGATCGTGACCTGGGTGTGTGCATGTAAGACGCTCGAGTTCTTACCTGCCGACAAAGGCAATAAAACCCTGTTCAAGGTGATTTATAGAACACTGTCAGTACTCATGCTGGCGTTACCTCTGGCCGCTTACTGGTTGGTCCAGTTTTTTGATAATCAGAGCGCCTTGTACTTTGTTGAGCTGGCGGCCATATGGACGTTCGCGGTTTACTGGCTTGTCAGGAGCTGGGAGCTCGCCTTGTCAGGTCTTGAGTTTCGGCCTGATCGGTCGTGACAGGTGGCGGCAAAGCCCTATGCAGTCGCCGCCAGTAAGGCGCAAGCTCAGTCGCGCCCCGTTCGCTGCCTGATTCAACCAGATCGACGTAGTCCTGGTCGTTTTCGTGCCACCAGAATCGCGCAAGCTGCCGCGCGCGCGGCATCATGTCAGGCCAGGTGTTGAAGTCCGCGCCTGGAGGTCCGTCGCGTCCTGGGGTGATGCGACGTTCACCCAACCAGCCCTTGAACGTAAAGAATGCATCAGATGGCGGCAGGAAACGAAGCGATGCGGCAACTTCAGTGTCGGCACTGGTGAGATCATCCGCGGTGACGATGGGCCGGCCTTGTCCCATGACCAACCAGCGGACATTTTCTGAGGTCATCATTGGGACCGCGCGCCTGAAGGGCTGATCGTCCCGGCGCAGGAAGAGTTCATTTGAGTCGCGGGCAGCCACAACACTAACTCTGCCATCCGGCGGCAACTGAGTTCGGCCTGGTCCTGTTTCCGCGGTCAGAATCCATGTGCGCAAGTAATTGTGTTGCTGCAACATGAGTGCAATCGGCTGCTGCGAGGTTTCATCGAGGATGACACTGACGGCCGTGTAATGGTCGAGCTGATGCCAGTCGCTAGTGTCGGCAAACAAGTTGATGAAAAAACGTTGCCATGAGCGAATGCCTGCGGCAACGCCTGAGGTTGCAAAGACATAGTGGTAGGTCAGAAAAATCAACGGTCGCTCGGCAAAGGCTTCGATAGCCGGCAATGACTCTCGATCGATGCGGGCAACTGCGCTCGGCTTGTTGGTAGTAGATTCGCTGGGGTGATGAACAAACACTGCGCCAGGGTCATCAGCGACTGTGTTGAGGGTGGACTGATCAACCGCGTCGCTGATGATTTGGCCGTTTGAGCCAAACAATCGACCGTGCGCGATGTAGTCTTCGTAGAAGCTAATTGGCCGACCGGAGTCTTTCGCGATAAACAGTCTTGGTTGGAACCGGGCCAGCAAAGTTTGCTCAGCTTCAGTTGGCCCGTGGGTGACGGGCGGGTTGGCGGCATACCATTCGTCAAAGCCCGGATACTGAGAGAAATTACCGCTACTGGATGTACAGGCCGAAGCAAGGAGTACTAGGGCAACCAAGTACAGACCAACCGAGCAAACGCGCGTTAGGCTCACGCGGTTGCAAGTGCCTGAAGCTGTTCATACAGCGCAGTCGGAATCGTGATGCCGTGACTGCTTGCTTGTTGCCAAAGTGCTTCGCGCCGAACGCCAGGCAGGCGAACGGTGTCATCTTCAAGCATGGCTGTCACCAGTGCTTCCACGCGTGCCTCGTAGGTGTCACCACCTGCCATTGAGCCAGGGTCAATCACAAAAAAACACTGACCCAGTCTGGGTTGATTGCCATCAGCCTCGAAAAAGGAATCGGCTTCAGCGCCAAAGTGCGCGCCGGTTAAGCCAATGGCGAGCAGCTCGATCATCAATGCAAGCATGCCGCCTTTGGCGCTACCTGTACCGCTACCAAGTGGCAGCATGCTGCCAGCAAGCGCCGCCTTGGCGTCAGTGGTGGGCTGACCATCTTTATCGACCGCCCAACCGGCAGGAATCGGTTTGCCTTCTTTGGCTGCGACCATGATCTTGCCGCGCGCCACTTCTGACATGGACAAATCAATGACTAGCGGTGAATGGTTGGCTCGAGGAAAGCAGGCGGCGAGGGGGTTAGTACCCAGTAGCGCCTGGCGACCACCTGGCACAGGCATCGCAGCGGGCGAGTTCCCCATCGCCAGGCCGATCATGCCGGCCTGAGCGACCGCCTCAAGATGCCATGCCGCTACACCAAAATGATGGCTATTGGTCACGGCCGCAACGCAACTGCCGGCAATGCGCGCTTTCGCGATGGCAGTTTCAATTGCCAGCGCGCAGGCGGGAAAAGCAAGGCCATTGTCGGCGTCAATCAGTGCTGTAGCAGCTCGTTCTGAAATCACAGCGGGATTGGCTGCACCCTTGGCTCGGCCGTTCTTCAGAAAACCGGCGTATTGCGACACTCGCGACAGGCCGTGGGAGCCGAGTCCACGAGCCTGCGCATCAACCAGCGCGGCTGCCGTCGTTTTGGCGGCGTTCTGGTTGGCGCCAGCTCTGGAGAGCGCCTGCAGAATCAGGTCATGGGCTTGCGACAGCGAAAGCGTTTGCTCAGTCATGTTCTTTAGCCAAGCACGATGTCGTATTGTTGTTGGTGGTAGGTTGGTTCAACCTGCAGCCGTATCGGTTTGGCAATGGCCTCTCCTAGCAAGGCGAGGGGTTGGCTTTCTTCGTCCAGGAACAGGTCGATCACATCGTTAGAGCCAATGATTCGAAATTCCCCTGGATTAAACTGACTCGCCTCGCGCTGGATTTCGCGCAGGATTTCATAGCAAACCGTTTGGGCGGTTTTAATCTGTCCCGCGCCGGTGCAAGTTGGGCAAGGCTCGCACAAGATGTGCGCCAAAGACTCACGCGTGCGTTTTCGCGTCAGCTCCACCAGGCCGAGTGAGGTAAAGCCACTCACGCTCGTGCGCGTGCGGTCTTTGACCAGCGCGCGCTCTAACTCCTCCAATACGGTTTGGCGGTGCTGAGCCGAGTGCATATCGATGAAATCAATGATGATGATCCCGCCCAGATTGCGCAGCCTCAGTTGCCGGGCAATGGCTTGTGCCGCTTCAAGATTGTTCTTGAAGACCGTGTCGTCAAAATTGCGCCCGCCAACGAATCCGCCCGTGTTGACATCAATCGTTGTCATGGCTTCAGTCTGGTCAATGACCAGATAGCCACCGGATTTCAGGTTAACCCGCCGTGACATTGATTTTTCGATTTCTTCTTCAAGGCCACGTAACTCAAACATGGGCCGGTCGCCGGTCGCAAGCGCGAGCTTATCAAGTAGTTCCGGGGTATACGCGGTTGCAAAGGTCTGCAGCCGTTCCAACGCCTCAGGTGAATCAACCAATATGGATGTGGTCAGTGTGGTGGCCAGATCACGCAGGCTTCGCTCAGCCAGACTCAACTCCTGATACAGCAACAGAGGTGCGGGATTGAGCCGGGTATTGTCCAGTATTTGCTGCCAGCGTTTACGCAAATAGGCAATGTCGGCAAGCAATTCGTCTTCACTGGCATCTTCTGCCTGCGTGCGAACAATAAAGCCGCCTTTCTCATCGGCCGGTTTAATGCGCTGGATGGTTTCGCGTAGCGCGGTGCGTTCGGCTTCGTCGCCAATTTTTTGAGAGATGCCGATGTGTGGGTCTTGGGGCAGGTAAACCAGCATTCGCCCAGCGATACTGATTTGGGTTGTGAGCCGAGCGCCTTTGGTGCCCAGGGGGTCTTTCAGCACCTGCACCATCATCGATTGCCCCTCGTAGAGCAATTTTTCGATGGGTACAACCGAGGCACCTGCAGAGCGAGCCTGCCAGAGATCGGCAACATGTAAAAACGCTGCTCGCTCAAGGCCGATATCAATAAAGGCCGATTGCATGCCTGGCAACACGCGTGAGACCTTACCTAGGTAAAGGTTGCCAACAAGTCCCCTGCTAGAAGTTCGCTCAATGTGCAGCTCTTGCAGGGTGCTGTGCTGAATAATGCCGACGCGGGTTTCGTGCGCGGAACCGTTAATCAGAATTTCCTGCGGCTGCATGCGGTGCGGTGTCGCCGGTAGCTGATCATTCACCGTGACGGTTCTGTCAGGTTCGTGCGCAGTGCTCGTCGTCTGTGACAGGGTGTCAGGGGCAGGCGGTTTCATGGGCGGCGGATTTCAGCATCTAAGGAGTCTGGCAGTCTCGTATAAGGGTAGACCCATGATACCGGAGTAACTACCTTCGATCTTTCGCACGAAGCGCGCTGCACTGCCCTGAATGCCATAACCACCAGCCTTGTCCAAGCCTTCGCCCGTTGCCACATACTCAGCAATGGTATCGGGGCTTAGTCGTGCGAACCAAACGCGAGAAACATGCACGCAGTGCTCGATGCGAGGTCCTCTACCCACTGCAACAGCGGTCAGCACCCGATGGGTGCGGCCCGATAATGTGCGTAGCATGAGCGCATTGTGTTCGGTGTCTTGTGGTTTGCCTAGAATGCGACCACCCAGCGCAATCGTCGTGTCCGCCGCCAGGATTGGCCGGTCAATAAGCTGTTGCTCGCGACGCTTGTTAGCAGCAAGTTCAAGCTTGGCTAGTGTGACCCTTAACACATATTGATTCGGTGGTTCGCCTTGTCGTTCGGCTTCGAGCGCCTCTGCCGCCAGCGGGTCGTCAGGCAACAACTTTTCAAAGGTCACGCCAAGCTGCGTCAGCAACTCAGCGCGTCGAGGACTGGACGAGGCTAGCCAGATCATGCGCGATGATAAGGGTGGTTAGTCAAAATACTCCAGGCACGATACAACTGCTCGGCGAGCAGCACCCGCACAATAGGATGCGGCAGTGTGAGGTCAGATAGCCTGAGTGTTTCATGAGCTGCCTGCTTTATCGTCGGGTCCACGCCGTCGGGGCCCCCGATGATGATCGTGATGGGGGTGCCAAGGCCTTGCCAGCGAGCCAGGTGGGCAGACAGTTTTTCGGTTGTACATTGACGGCCGCGCTCATCGAGCAGCACAACATGGCTTTGTTTCGGGATGCCTGCCTGCAAGCGCGCGGCTTCTCGTTGAAGACACTGAGCAACTGATCCGCCCTTTTGCCGGGGCTCAGTCTTGACCTCACGCCAGTTCAGCGCGAGTTCCGTCGGCATGCGTTTGCTGTACTCGTTTACACCTTCGCTGACCCAGGCTGGCATCCGAGTCCCAACGGCTAACAAATTCAGTGCCACAGGCCCAGTTTATGTTTGGTTAAGTTTCGCACCTGGCAGGTCAGCGTTCGGCTGGTGGGCTTTTTGGCGTGGGGACACCGGCTGGCGCGCTTGGTTTTAAGTGCACGGCCTTTCCGCCCCAGAGTTCTTCAAGGTTGTAGTACTCGCGGATTGAAGGCTGCATGATGTGGACAACCGCATCACCCAGGTCTACCAGAACCCATTCGCCGGTGTCCTGGCCTTCCACGGAGATCACGGTGCCGCCGGCTGCCTTAACCTGATCTCGCACATGAGCGGCAAGCGCGCGTGTCTGCCGATTCGATGAGCCGGTCGCTACGACCACTCGGTCAAACAAGCCGGTCAGCGCTGTTGTATTGAAAACCTTGATGTCTTTGGCTTTCACATCTTCAAGCGCGTCCACGATGGTTCGCTGCAATTTTCTGACATCCATTGGCTAGGCCACCTGACGGTAGAGTCGATGTTGGTTGATATAGTCACCAACCCCATCGGGGAGGAGTTCGGGATAAGAGTCGCCGCGTGCGAGTTGCTCACGTAAGCGAGTGGAAGAGACCGGGACCGCGGGCATTCGAAAGAAAACGATGTCGCCTGCCGGGTTCTCAGACAAGGCCTCGCGCCCGTGCTCGGTCAAGAGTGCTTCCACGGGGGCTGGAAACGAATGCAGGTTAACCTGTTCGCGTTGGGTTGCGGCAATATGGCAATACTCAAGCACACGTTCGTACTCATGCCAGGTCGCAAAATTCTGAAGCTGGTCGCTGCCCATCAGGAGCACAATTGACGCTTGTGGTCCCATTTCCTCGCGAAGACTCTTGAGCGTGTCAATGGTGTAGGTGGGGCCCTCTCGCTGAACTTCGCGAGCATCGGCGTGCCAGCCTTGTGCTGCGCCATCAGCACTTGCGAGTGCGGCCCGCACCATGGCGAGCCTGTGTTCGCCAGGCGTTCGCTGGTTTTTCTTTTGCCAGGAGTGTCCGGTTGGCATGAAGATCAGGCCGCTGAGCCTGAGCGCTGTCTGCGCGGCTCGTGCCAATGCGAGGTGACCCACGTGAATGGGATCAAACGAGCCCCCCAGCAAGCCGTGACGTGGCACCCGAGGTGCTGATTCGGTCATACCCAATCGCGGTGTGGCAGGAAGTCGGTGTAGAGCTTTGCTTCTGGTGTGCCTGGCTCAGGCGTCCAGTCGTATTGCCAACGGGCCAGTGGAGGCATCGACACCAGAATGGCTTCCGTACGACCGCCAGACTGCAGGCCGAACAGCGTACCGCGGTCGAACACCAGGTTGAACTCAACGTAGCGACCGCGCCGGTAGAGCTGGAAGTCTCGTTCCCGCTCACCATAGGTCATGTCTTTGCGACGCTCGCAGATTTCAGGGTAAGCGTTCAAGAATGCATTGCCCACTGATTGAGTCAGAGCAAACGAGGTGTCAAAACCCGCTTCGCTCAGATCGTCGAAAAAAATTCCGCCCACTCCGCGCGCTTCCTGTCGATGCTTGAGGTAAAAGTATTCATCGCACCAGGCTTTATAGCGCGGATGATATTCCGGGCCAAATGGGTCTAGCGCTTCTTTGCAGGCGCCATGAAAGCGCGCGGCGTCTTTCTCAAAGCCGTAGTAGGGCGTGAGATCCATCCCGCCACCAAACCACCAAATCGCTGGTTCGTCGGCCGTGGCGACTGTCGAGAAAAAGCGCACATTCAGGTGAACCGTCGGCACATATGGGTTTCGCGGATGAATGACGAGCGATACGCCCATCGCTTCAAAAGACTTGCCCGCAATGTTGGGGCGCGATGCGCTGGCAGAAGCGGGCAGTCCGTCGCCCATGACGTGCGAGAACATCACCCCGCCGCGTTCAAACACGTTGCCGTTTTCAATGATGCGGCTAATGCCCCCGCCACCGGCCGGTCGTTGCCATTCATCACGCTGAAAGGCTTGCCCGTCTACCGCTTCCAGACCGGCCACGATGCGTGCCTGCAAATCGAGGAAGAACGATTTCACGGCTTGAGTGTCGGGCTTGCCCGAATCTGGTTGTGTGCTCACTGCTCTCTACTCACATACTTGACTGGAAGGTTTCGGGTTCATTTATTGATGGCCCTAAAGCCGATGTCGCGCCGGTATTGCAAGCCGTCAAAGCACAGCTGGCTGACCTGAGCGTAGGCACTGGCTTGCGCGTCAGCTACGCTCGCACCAAGGGCCGTGACGCACAGTACTCGCCCACCACTAGTGACCGTTTGCCCGGCGTCAGAATCTTGTTTGGTACCGGCATGAAAAATCATCGCGTCCGCCGAGGGCGCATTGCCAGTTTGGGGCAGGCCATGAATGGCGTCGCCCGTGCGCGGTGAGGCGGGATAGCGCTCGGCAGCCATCACGACACCTAGCGCGCACCGGGAATCCCAGTCGAGTGAAACGGTGTTCAATGTTCCACTAACAGCCGCCCGCATGACCTGATGAAAGTCCGATTTCAAACGCATCAGGATCGGCTGGGTTTCGGGGTCACCCATGCGACAATTGAACTCGAGTGTCTTGGGGCTGCCATCGTCGGTAATCATCACGCCAGCATATAAAAAACCACTGAACGGCGAGCCGTCGGCTGTCATGCCTTTTACGGTCGGTTCAATGATCTCTTGCATGATCCGGGCATGCATTGCGTCTGTCACGATGGGCGCGGGCGAGTAGGCACCCATGCCGCCGGTGTTCGGGCCAGCATCTTCATCGAGCAGTCTTTTGTGGTCCTGACTACTGGCAAGCGCGAGCACATGCTCACCATCAACCAATGCGATGAAACTCGCTTCTTCGCCAGCGAGGAACTCCTCGATCACAACCCGAGCACCGGCATCGCCCATCTGGTTGCCCACCAGCATATCGTCAACCGCCTGGTGAGCCTCATCAGCCGTTAGTGCGACTATGACTCCTTTGCCAGCAGCCAGGCCGTCTGCCTTGATGACGATGGGCGCCCCTTGCTCATCAATGTAGGCATGGGCGGGTGACGGATGTTCAAAAGTACGGTAGTGGCCGGTGGGAATGTTGTGGCGGGCCATGAAGGACTTGGCAAAGTCTTTGGACGCCTCAAGTTGAGCCGCTGCCTGGGTGGGACCAAAAATCGCGAGCCCAGCCGCGCGGAAGGCGTCCACAATCCCGGCAGCGAGCGGCGCTTCCGGGCCGACCACGGTGTAGGCAATTTGTTCTGCGCGTGCGAACGAAATGAGTTCGTCAAAATCAGTAGCTGCCAGATTGGTGAGCCCGGGCTCTCTGGCAGTTCCGCCGTTACCCGGCGCTACAAACACCTGGCTCACCTCTTGAGATTTGGACAGCGCCCAGGCTATGGCATGTTCTCGGCCTCCGCCGCCGATGACAAGCAGTTTCATCAGCGCGGTTCCTGGGTGATCATCTGCATCTATTCAGCGAGGTCGATGATGGCATTGGTGTAGACCTCCTGCACGTCATCGAGGCCTTCCAGCGCGTCTAATAGCTTTTGCATGCTGGCCGCCTGGTCGCCCTCAAACAGGGTTTCAGTCGTGGGTTTCATGGTGATCTCCGCGACTTCTGCTTCCAGATTAGCGGCGGCAAACGCATCTCGCACGGCCGCGAAATCGGTTGGCGGGCAGACCACCTCGATACCGCCTTCATCATCAGTGGCGATGTCTTCCGCGCCGGCGTCGATGGCGACTTCCATGACGGCTTCTTCAGAGGTGCCTGGCGCAAACAGGAATTGCCCGCAATGATTGAACAGAAAGGCGACAGACCCGTCTGTGCCGAGGTTACCGCCGTGTTTTGAGAATGCGTGCCTCACTTCAGCGACTGTGCGGATTTTGTTGTCTGTCAGGCAGTCAACGATGATGGCTGCTCCACCAGTCCCGTAGCCCTCATAGCGCATCTCTTCATAGTTGACGCCGTCCAACTCGCCAGCACCACGCTGAATGGCACGCGTGACAGTGTCTTTGGGCATATTGGCGTCAGACGCTTTGTCCATTGCCAGGCGCAAGCGCGGATTGGCTGACGGATCAGAACCGCCGTCGCGGGCAGCGACGGTCAATTCCTTGATCACGCGCGTGAACAGCTTGCCCCGTTTGGAGTCGGCCCGTTCTTTTTTGTGCTTGATATTGGCCCATTTGGAATGCCCGGCCATATGCTCTCAATTCCTGTAGTTCGTGTCTGCGACGGTCAGTTGCTACGATAGCCACGGTGCAGGCCAAATCCAGTTTTTGGCAGGGCCAGCACCTATAAGACAAATCTTATCATCCGATCCGACCGGCCCCCTCGCGCTTTGGGCCTGTCTGACGAGCTCTCAGGTACTGGAAACAAGATGAAAACGATGACAATCGGCTACGCCATGGATGCCGAAAATAATGAGCAGGCTGATCAAAGCCGTCCGGTTGACCTGCTGGCGCAAATGGCCAATCGGCATGGCCTGATCACCGGGGCCACGGGCACTGGCAAGACCGTGACGTTACAGGTGATGGCCGAGCATTTCTCCGAGATGGGCGTGCCGGTCTTCTTATCCGACGTTAAGGGGGATCTGGCTGGTCTGTCGCAGGCGGGGACCGAATCGGCTAAGTTAACCAAGCGGCTGGAGCGGTTGAATCTGCCCGTGCCCAATTTTCGGGCCGCGCCGGTTTCGCTTTGGGACGTCTTTGGCAAGAAGGGGCATCCACTGAGAGCCACGGTATCCGATATGGGCCCCTTGCTGATCTCTCGCATGCTGAGCCTCAACGAGGTTCAGGAGGGCGTGCTTCACCTGGCCTTTCGGGTGGCGGACGAGAGCGGACTGCTGATTCTTGATGCCAAAGATCTGCGCAGCATGATCCAGTTTGTCGGTGAGAATGCCAAGGCTCTCAGAACAAAATACGGCAACATTTCGTCTGCGTCGGTGGGCGCCATACAACGCCGACTGCTGGCCTTGGAAGACCAGGGAGCCGATCAGTTTTTTGGCGAACCCATGCTGAATCTGGCCGATATGATGCAGACCGACATAAACGGCCGTGGGGTCATCAACGTCCTCGCTGCTGACCAGTTGCTCAACTCGCCGCGCTTATATGCAACGTTTTTGCTTTGGATGATGAGCGAACTGTTTGAAGAGTTGCCCGAGGTGGGTGACCCTGACAAACCAAAGTTTGTTTTCTTTTTTGATGAGGCTCATCTGCTCTTTAACGAAGCGCCCAGAGCGTTGATGGAAAAAGTCGAACAAGTCGTGCGGCTGATTCGCTCCAAAGGGGTCGGTATCTACTTTGTGACTCAGAATCCGCTGGATATCCCCGACGATGTGCTTGGGCAACTCGGCAATCGCGTACAGCACGCCCTGCGCGCCTACACGCCACGCGATCAGAAGGCCGTCAGAGCCGCAGCCGACACGATGCGGCAAAACCCCGCATTTGACGCTGAAGAAGCCATCACAAATCTGGGCGTTGGCGAAGGCTTGCTCTCATTTCTCGATGCAGAAGGCCAGCCGACTGTCGTCGAGCGCAGCTTTTTGAATGCGCCCTCGTCACGAATTGGGCCGGTCACCGATGAAGAGCGCTCGCATGTCATGCGGCGGTCTGTTGTCAGTGGCATCTACGACAAAACGATCGATCGGGAGTCCGCCCATGAGAAGCTGCTGGCACGAGCCGAAAAAGCCGCCGACAAACCGGTAGAGCCGCCCAAAGGTACGCAAGACACAGGCGGCATTGGTGGGCCGGTTGGTGAAATTCTAAGCGGCGCCATGGATGGCCTAGCGGGTAAGCGTGCCCGAAAGAGTGACACCATGCTCCAGTCGGTTGCGAAAAGTGCCGCCCGCTCAATTGGCTCGTCACTGGGTCGTACGCTGATCCGCGGCGTTCTTGGCTCGCTCTTTAAGCGCTAGAGGCAAGCTGTCGTCTGAGCAAATCAGTTAATAAGGAGACATCATGGATTTAGGCATCAAGGGTAAGTGGGCGCTTGTGTGCGCTGCGAGCAAAGGGCTCGGTTTGGGTTGCGCGGAATCGCTCGCGGCCGAAGGTGTCAACCTGGTTATCAATGCGCGCACCGAAGGCCCCCTCAAGGAAGCCGCTAAGCGACTGGCCGATGAATACGGTGTGACGGTGCATGCAGTCGCTTGCGACATCGCGACAGAGGCTGGGCGGCGGGAGTCAGTCGCCGCTGCGCCTCACATTGATATTTTGGTGAACAACGCTGGTGGCCCGCCGCCGGGAGATTTCAGAAACTTCACCCGCGAAGACTGGCTGGCCGCTGTCGATGCCAACATGCTGACGCCCATCGAACTGATTAAGGCCACGATAGATCCGATGATCGAGCGCGGCTTTGGCCGGGTCGTCAACATTACCTCTGGCGCGGTTAAATCCCCGATCGACATCCTTGGCTTGTCCAATGGCGCGCGCAGTGGTCTAACTGGTTTTATTGCCGGGCTGTCCCGCAATACCGGTCACCCGAACGTCACGATCAACAATTTGTTGCCGGGTTCGTTCGATACTGACCGCTTACGTAAGAACTTTGGTGTTCTTTCTGAAAAAACGGGTAAGTCTGTTGCAGAAATCGAGGCGGCTCGCGTGGCTGGCGTCCCTGCTCGCCGTTTAGGCAATCGCTGGGAGTTTGGTCAGGCTTGCGCGTTTCTTTGCAGCGACCAGGCCGGTTACATGACCGGCCAGAACATACTGATTGACGGTGGCGCCTTCCCGGGCACGTTTTAACCGCGCATTCCAACAACAAGCAAGACAGGAGAAAAAGTAATGTCAAAAGCGATTCAAATCAGTAAGCCGGGCGGCCCGAGCGTCATGGCTTATGTTGATGTGTCGGTCAAAGCGCCGCCCGCCGGCCAAATTCAGATTGAGCACAAGGCCATTGGCCTGAACTACATTGATGTTTACTTCCGCACCGGACTGTACCCGCAGGAAATGCCGGGCGGCTTGGGCCTTGAAGGCGCCGGGGTTGTGACCCGGGTGGGGCGTGGTGTTAAAGATTTTCAGGTGGGTGATCGGGTCGCGTATGCGGGCGGGCCGCCTGGCGCGTATGCCGAGGTGCGCAACATTCCGGCGGGGGCGGTTGTCAAACTTCCCAAGAGCATCGACTTCGAAACGGCCGCCGCCATGATGCTGCAAGGCATGACGGTTGAATACCTGTTTAATCGGACCTACAAGCTCAAAAAAGGCGACACCATCTTGTTTCACGCCGCTGCAGGCGGGGTCGGACTGATTGCGATGCAGTGGGCACGCGCGATTGGCGTGACCGTCATCGGCACAGTCGGTTCGACGGAGAAAGCGCGCCTGGCAAAAGCCTACGGTTGCAAGCACATCATCTATTACAAGACGGAAGATGTTGCCGAGCGGGTGCGCAAAATTACCAAGGGCGCAATGGTGCCGGTTGTCTACGACTCGGTCGGTAAAGACACCTTTCAGGCGTCGATGGACAGCCTGCAGAACTTTGGTCTGATGGTCAGCTTTGGTAATGCCTCGGGGCCGGTGCCACCGGTGCCACTCACAGCGCTTCGCGGTTCCCTATACATCGCACGGCCATCGCTGATGGCGCACACCGGCGACCGTAAAACGCTGGAAAAAATGGCTCGCAACTTGTTCAAAATGGTGAAGTCGGGTGATGTGAAAATCCGCATCGATCAGACTTATCCGCTCGCCAAGGCCGCCCAGGCGCATGCCGATCTCGAGGCCCGCAAAACGACAGGGTCGACGATTTTGCTGCCATGACGGTGATGGCTGCTGACCCCAGTGCCGAGCAGCTCCGCCGTTTTGGCGGATCAGCCCGGCTGCTGGGTGACGCGGGTTTGGCCAGGCTGCGGGCCGCTCATGTTGCGGTCATCGGGATTGGCGGCGTGGGCTCATGGGCCGCAGAAGCGCTCGCGCGTTCTGGCGTGGGTGCCCTTACGCTCATTGATGAAGATCAGGTGGCCGAGTCGAATATTAATCGCCAGGTCCATGCACTCGACAGCACTGTGGGCGCCGCTAAAGTGCAGGTCATGGAGGAACGGTTAAGCCAGATCAGCGATGCCTTGATTCATTCAGTAGAGTCATTCGTGACCCCGCAAAATGCCCCGGAACTGATCCCGGTAGCCGCCGACGTCATCATCGACGCCATTGACCAAACGTCTGCCAAAGCGGCCGTTATCGCTCTGGCTCGTGAACGCCAGGTGCCGGTGCTGGTGTGCGGGGCCGCGGGTGCGCGGCTGGACCCGCTCAAGCTAACCCGTGGTGACCTGGCCAGCACCACGGGCGATGCACTGTTAGCAAGCGTTCGTGCTCGGCTGCGTCGCCATCATGGTTTTTCTAGAGAAAAGGGTCGCCGGTTCGGCGTGACCGCAATCTACTCAACCGAGCAACCGCAGGGTGATGCGCCCGGTTCGGCGGGAGATTTTCCGCTTGCGTGTGCCGGTTATGGTTCGATGATGACCGTTACGGCGGCGATGGGGATGGCGGCAGCCGGAGACGCAATCGGGGTTATTGCCGGTCGGCGTTAGCATATGCCCGCTGTTGGTGGCGAATCGATGGTCGGATTTCGTTACCAATCGCTGCTCCTCTATGGGGCAAACCGAGGCACAATTACGATAAATATGGCGGGATTGGCCCGCAAAAAACTCAGGCGGGCCTGCCCCGCAGTCAGCTGGAGATGCCCAATGCGTCAGCCCGATGCAATGAAAATTCCTCGCATTGACGAGATTCTTGCTTTTTTACGGGGATTCTTGCGAGACCCGGCCGGAGTCGGCTCAGTCATCCCAAGCTCGCGCTTCATGGAGCGGCGGATTGTTCGGATGACCGAACTTCAGGACGCCAAAGTCGTCGTTGAACTTGGCCCCGGCACTGGCGGGACGACCCGAGCGCTGCTTAATGCGATGCGGCCCGACGCCAAGCTGGTCTGCATCGAGATTGATCAGTCTTTTGTTGAAATGGTGAGCAAAATTGACGATCCCCGTCTCATCGTTCACCGCGGCAGTGCCGAGCACGTCGCAGAGGTTTGCGCTGAGCATGGGCTCGATAGACCTGATGTAGTTTTGTCGGGTATTCCGTTTTCGACCATGCCCCCGGAGTTAGGCCGACTGATCGCCCAGCGAGTGCATGATGCTTTGCCGCCGGGTGGCCGATTTGTGGCGTATCAGTTCCGCCCGCATGTGGCAACGTTCTCGACACCTATCTTTGGGCCCGCCGAGCGTGATGAGCTTGAGGCATTGAATATCCCGCCGATGCGGGTGTACCGCTGGCGGGTCTAGCGCCAGAGCGCGACTTAGCTGAAAAAGAGCCGACCCAGTCTGGTCGGTTTTTTTACGCCGCTTGAAGTTATTTGCATATGCAAATAATATGCTGCCAACGATAAAGAGCGTGGAGACAGCCAGATGCGGATTGCGATACTTGGCGGCGGGCACGGCTGCTACGCCGCGGCAGCCGATCTCACCGAGCAGGGGCATGACATTGCGTTGTGGCGGCGCAGCGCAAGTCAGTTTGGTGACCTGGCCGCCCACAAGACGCTCACGCTTAAGGATCACGCAGGTGAGCGACCCGTTGCATTGGATACCGTCACCGCCGATATGGCTGAGGCGCTTGATGGTGCGACGCTAATTTTGATCTTTACGCCGGCATTCGCCCAGGAAGACGTGGCACGCGCCATAGCGCCGCACCTAAAAGCTGAGCAAATCGTTTTCCTCGCACCAGGGACATTCGGTACTTTGGCGATGGCGCAAATCGTGCGCAAAGCCGGCGGCGCTGCGGCCACCTGGGCCGAGACGGGCACTTTGCCTTACCTGGCGCGCAAGCATGATGCCCAGACTATCGCGATCACCATTCGCGCCAAGCGTTTGCCCACGGGTGTTTTTCCGGCAGACAACAGCGACAAAGCCATTGCCGTTATTCAGGCTGCTTATCCATCTGTGCATGCCATCGAAGACGCCCTGTCTGGCGCACTCATGAATGCCGGCCCGATCATTCATCCGCCGCTGATCCTGATGAACGCAGGCCCGCTTGAACACTTTGAGCAATGGGACATTCATAACGAGGGTACTCAGCCAGCCATCCGGCGGGTCACTGACCTGCTGGATGCGGAACGGATTGCGGTTCGAGAGTCATTTGGCTATCAGCCCAACCACTATCCGCTGGCCGATCACTACAGCAGTGATCGTTGGATGTACGGCGATGCGCATGACCGCCTCACTGACAGCGGCGACTGGCGGGAGAAGATTGAACTCACGAGCCATCGCTACATGACCGAAGATGTTGCCTATGGCCTGGGCCTGTTGGTGTCAGTGGCACGTTATGCGGCAACACCTGCGCCGATTGCTCAGAGCTTGTTGTCGCTGGGTCGAGCAGTTTGTTCGAATCAGTTTGCCTATGGCGAGCGCTCACTGAAGTCGCTCGGCGTGGCAGACATGTCAGCCTCGTCGCTAAGACGCCTGTTGCAGGATGGGCTCTGATCATGGCCAATAGTCAAACACTCGTAGCAGCCGGCGCCGGACGCATGGGACGGAGCATGGCGGTGGCGTTTGCGTATGCCGGTTTACCCATGACCGTGCTTGACTTGAAAGATCGGGATGCTGCTGGGTTTGATGCATTGCGGGCCAGTGCGCAGGCAGAAATCAACGGTCATCTGAACACGCTTCATCGCTTGGGTGTCCTGGTAGATGAGGGGGCGGTAGCGATGCTTGCGGGGCGCATTAGTATTAGGCCCATTGCCGATGCGCAGTCAGTCCTCGCTGAAGCCGATGTTGTGTTTGAAGGGGTTCCGGAGGTCTTGGAAAACAAGCGCAGTGCGTTTGAAGTAGTTGAGCGATTTGCGCCTGAGACCTGCACGATTGCTTCAACCACGTCCTCATTTCTGTCTTCTGATTTGGCGGGCATGCTGAGTATGCCGGCGCGCTTTCTCAATGCTCACTGGCTCAATCCGGCTTACCTGATTCCACTGGTGGAGGTATCTCCGCATGCAGGGACTGATGCCGGCGTCACCGAGCAGATGAATGCTCTGCTTCGGCAGATTGGCAAAGAGCCGGTGGTGTGCAAGGCGAGCCCGGGCTACATCGTGCCCCGTCTGCAGGCGCTTGTGATGAACGAAGCGGTGCGAATGGTCGAAGAAGGGGTCGCGAGCGCTGAAGATATCGACAAGGCAGCGCGGCTGGGCTTTGGCCTACGCTATGGCTCTATGGGTGTACTCGAGTTTGTCGACTTTGGCGGTCTGGATATTCTCTACTATGCGTCGCGTTATTTAGCTGGTGCTATTGATGAAAACCGCTATGCCTCACCGCCTATGGTCGAGAAGATGATGGCCGACGGCGATGTCGGCGTTCGGTCGGGTCAGGGCTTGTACGACTGGCGCGGCAAAGATGTTGATGCGTTTCGAGATGAAACACTGGGCCGCTTTGTTGAATCTCTGCGCCAGCAAAACCTCATCAAGCCACCCGTGCTATGAACCGCTTGCCCACGCCTGATCGCGAACAGGAAACCCACAGCGAATACTTGCCGTATTTACTGAACCGGGTTGTCAGTCTGATCAACGCGCCGATGCAGCGTGAGTTGAAAAGACGGGCGATGACCATGACGCACTGGCGCGTGCTGGGCTTTTTGTATGAACGCGATGGTTTGATTATTTCTGAGTTGGCCGAGCGAACCGTCACCGACCAGGCAACGCTATCCCGCGCCCTGGATCGCCTTCAGGAGCGCGGCCTGATTCGGCGCCAAAACGGGCCGCGCGATTCCCGCCAGACTGAGGTGCACTTGTGCGATGCAGGCCGTCAACAATATCTGGAACTATTGCAGTTTGCTCGCGCTATTGAAGACTGGGCATTTGAAGATATTGATGCCGAGCATCTCATGGCGCTGCGCGAGACACTCGAAAAAATGACCGCAACTCTCGGCGCACCTGTGAGCTCTGTCACGAATACTGAACCTGCCGGTATCAGCGGCAAACCCTTTCCCGGAGGAGAAAATGTCCGCCTATCTTGATAGTCCAGAGCGCGTTGCAGCGCTCGTCGAAGATGACCGGGTTCATCGCGACCTTTACATCAGCCCTGAGGTGTTCGAGGTGGAGATGAAGCATCTCTTTCCCAATACCTGGATCTTTGTCGGGCATGATAGTCAGGTGCCGAATGCCGGCGACTACATCACCAGCGAAATTGCCCGGGTGCCTGTGGTGATGCTGCGTGACAGCGAAGGTGAAGTCCAGGTGCTGGAGAACCGGTGCGCGCACAAAGGCGCCAAAGTGGCCGGCGGTACGGGCGGCAATTGCGGCAAGTTTTTGCGCTGTCCCTACCATGGCTGGACCTACAAGCTTGATGGCTCCATTTTGGCGATTCCTGGCAAAGACGGCTACGACAATACCCAGCTTCATCAATGCGAGGCAGCGCGTGGCATGGCCTCGGTCGGTCAGGTGCGTAACTATCGCGGCTTTATCTTTGCGTGCCTGAATAAAGACGGGCCGTCGCTGGAAGACTGGTTTGGTGACTCGCTCAGTTCGATTGACAACATGGTTGACCGCGCACCGGCTGGGCGGCTTGAACTGGCAGGCGGCATCTTGCGCTACAAACATAATTGCAACTGGAAGATGTTCGTTGAAAACCTCAATGACTCCATGCACCCGATGGTGGCGCATGAATCTTCTGCCGGTACCGCACGCAGGCTATGGTCAAAGGAGCCCGCCGACAAACCCAAGCCTATGGTGATTGAGCAGTTTGTGCCGTTTGTTTCTGGCTATGACTTCTTCGACAAGATGGGCGTCAAGATTTACGAGAATGGTCATAGTTACAGCGGGGTGAAGTTTTCGATTCACTCCAATTACTCCGAAGTCTCCGAGTACGACAAGCTCATGATTGAGGCTTACGGTGAAGAGCGCGCCAGGGCCATCACGAATGAAGTGCGTCACAACACGGTGTATTACCCCACGCTCACCATCAAGGGTGCGATTCAGGCCATCCGCATTGCCCGGCCGATCTCGCACGACGAGACCATGATTGAAAGCTGGACCTTCCGATTGGTTGGCGCGCCCGATGATTTGCTGCAGCGAACGCTGATGTACTCCAGGCTGATTAACGCGCCTACCTCAGTGGTGGGTCATGATGATTTGCATTGCTATCGAGCGATTCAGGAAGGGCTGGAGGCGCCCGGTAATGAGTGGGTTAGTCTTCACCGTCGATACGATGCTGCTGAGAAGGACGGTGTTGCTGGTGAGTACGACGGCAATACAGAGATCTCCATGCGGGGACAGTTCCGCGCTTGGCGAAACGTGGTGATGAAGTCCATGCAGTCAGAGCAGACCGCGCCTGTCTCGGGGGAGGTCGCTTGAGATGACAAGCCAGGCCGTTTTGTTGCCCGATGATGCTGCTGCAATAGCGTTCGTTTACCAGGAGGCTCGCATTATTGACGAGCAGCGCTTTGATGACTGGTACGACTTGTTTACTGAAGATTCAATTTACTGGATGCCGCTGACGCGCAATCAGCCCGATGGGCTGAATCACAATTCGCTGTTTTACGAAGACAAGTTGTTGCTTAAAGTGCGTATCGAGCGGCTCAAGAGCCCCCGGTCTTACTCGCAAGGCGTGCGTAGCTATTGCCATCATGTATTGCAACAACCGATGGTTGAACAGCGAACCAATGACACGCTGATCATCCGCACACCGTTTCTTTATGTTGAAACCCAGGGCGATGATCAGCAGGTGCTAGGCGCGACGGCCTTCCATCATCTGATTTTGCAAGACGGACAGATCAGGATGAAACACAAAAAGGTCGAGTTAGTGAACCCCGATGCCGGTTTTGGCTCAATCCAACTCTTTCTGTGATGCTTAGATGACGACTGCAACTAATCCTCTCGGTTCACTGAGTCGAGAACCGGCGTCTGTTTATGCAGCACTGCAAGCGTCTGCGCAGGCCCACGCAGATCAGCCCATGCTGGTTGTGCCATCGCATACGGCGAAGCATTACGATATCGCCGCGGAAGAAGTGAGCTATGCGCAAGCACTTGCAACAGTTAATGCGCTGCGTGATCGTTATGCGGCTGCCGGCTGGCGGCGTGGCCACCGCGTTGGTTTGCTGGTCGAAAACCGGCCTGCCTTTTTCTGGCATTGGCTGGCGCTCAATGCGCTGGGTATTTCAGTTGTGCCAATCAATGCAGAGTTTCGGGCGGCTGAGCTTCAATATCTCATTGAAGATGCAAACCTGGCGCTCGCGATTGCGCTGCCTTCGCATCACCAGCGCCTCGCAGATGCCGCTGCTGCATTGAAACATGATCTGCCGATTGGCTCGCATGAAATTGATGCGGACATCCCATCAGCACCAAAGCGTGATGCCGTCCCAAATGCAAAGCAGACTCAGCCAGACCTCAGCACCGAGTGCGCGCTGCTCTACACCTCAGGTACCACTGGCTCGCCAAAGGGTTGCATCCTGCCCAACGAGTATTTCATTGTGGCCGGCGTCATTTATCGGGAGATGGGCGGGATCTGTCCTATCCGTCCTGGTCGTGAACGTTTGCTTTCACCTTTGCCGCTGGTTCATATGAACGCGATGGCGTGTTCAAGCGTGGCGATGATCATTACCGGCGGGGCGATTGTGCTGGTTGATCGTTTTCATCCGGGAAGTTGGTGGGAGACGGTGCGCGAGTCGCGCGCCAGCATCATCCACTACCTGGGTGTGATGCCGGCCATTCTCTTGCGTATGCCAGAGAGCGAGCAAGACAGGCAGCACGAGGTGATCTTTGGCTTTGGCGCCGGTGTGGCCAAAGCCGACCATGCGCCTTTTGAAGAACGCTTTGGCTTTCCGTTGAGCGAAGGCTGGGCCATGACCGAAACCGGCATGGGCGGCGCCATTCTGGCCAACCATGAACCGCGCAAAATTGGCACCGCCAATTTTGGTCAGCTACCCGTTGCGGTCGAGGCACGCATCATTGATGAGCAGGGTAAGGACTGCCCATCCGGTGAGAACGGCGAGCTACTCGTCAGGCGCGCTGGACCGGACCCAAGTCTTGGTTTTTTTAAGGGCTATCTCAACAAGGAAGAAGCTACCCGAGAGGCCTGGGAAGGCGGTTGGTTCCACACGGGCGATATCGTCAGAGCTGATGAGCATGGCTACTACTACTTTGTTGACCGCCGCAAAAACGTGATTCGTCGCAGCGGGGAGAACATCGCTGCGGTGGAGGTTGAGGCGGTCTTGATGCAGCACGAGGGCATTGCGGCCTGCGGGGTTGCGCCGGTACCGGATGAGATTCGCGGTGATGAGGTCATGGCCTGTGTGGTGTTAAGTGATGAGGCCAATGCTGGCAGCGAAGCAGAACAGCAAGCATTCGCTCAGGATGTCATGCGATTCTGCCTCGATAGATTGGCTTATTACAAAGCGCCTGGTTATCTCGCGTTTGTCGACAAGCTCCCGCTAACCGCGACCCAAAAAGTGCAGCGCGGCGAGCTCAAGAAAACGGCTGCCGCGTGTGCCGAACAGGCACTGGGCGCAGCTGGCCCAGCACACGGCAGCATTGATCTGCGGGAGTTTAAAAAGCGCAATGGATAGTGTGACTCACGCAAAGCAAGGCTCACGCCGGCGTCGCCAGGGCTATGACGACATTGCAATCGTCAGCCCGGTCACGATTCCCTACGTGCGCTACTCCATCAAATCTGCGCACTGGTGGGTGGCGCGCGGTTTGTCTGCGTTACTGAAACGCAGCGGGCTCGCAAAGGAGCAAATAGACGGCGCCTGCATTACGAGCTTCATGTTGTCGCCCGATACAGCGGTTGGCCTCATGCAGCACATTGGCCTGGCCCCCAGATGGCTGGATCACATTCCCACCGGTGGCGCTAGCGGTGTGATTGGCATTCGCCGCGCCGCGCGGGCGGTGCAGGCCGGCGATGCAGATATTGTTGCGTGTGTCTCTGCCGACACCAATGATGTGCATTCGTTTCGGCTGATGATTTCCAACTTCAGTCAGTTTGCACGTGATGCGGTCTATCCCTATGGCTCGGGCGGCCCTAACGCAAGCTTTGCGCTGTTAACGGCCTATTACATGCGCGAGTTCGGCGCAACGCGGGAAGACTTCGGCAAGCTCTGCGTGGCCCAGCGAGACAATGCGCTGGCATTTCCGTGGGCCTTGTTTAAGAAGCCGCTCTCGCTTGAGCAATATATGAAGGCCAGACCCATCACCGATCCGCTGCACCTGTTTGACTGCGTGATGCCATGCGCAGGGGCTGAAGCGTTTCTGGTGATGCGGGTAGATCAGGCTGAGGCACTCGGGCTTCCGTATGCGCGCGTGCTCGGCACAATCGAACGCCACAATGCGTTTGCGGATGACCCGATTCAAATGCGCGGTGGCTGGGAGATGGATCGTGATGATTTGTACGAACAGGCCGAAGTAGGACCTGACACGATCGACTTTATGCAAACCTACGACGACTATCCGGTAATTACCGCGATGCAGTTCGAAGATCTTGGGTTTTGCGACAAGGGCGGCGCATCAGACTTTATTCGTCAACACAGCTTCGACAACAATGGTAGCTTCCCGCTCAACACGTCTGGCGGTCAGTTGTCGGTCGGGCAGGCTGGCGCGGCCGGTGGTTATCTGGGAACGGTGGAAGCGATTCGGCAACTCACGGGCGAGCGCCTGGGCAGTGCCGTACCTGACGCTACAACCGGTCTGGTGTGCGGTTTCGGCATGATCAACTATGACCGCGGCGTTTGCAGCAGCGCCGCGATCCTGGGCGTGGGTAAGCAACTGGATACCGCCGCGAGCGCTCAATACCGCGAACACATGATAGAAACCTACGTACCTGAAGCAGATTCGCCCACGCGCTATGCGCAAGCGGTGACTGACGCCGAGGCGGCCAGGTCCGACGCTGCCGGAGTATCGCCATGACAGAACCGTTAGCGAGGCCAGGCCGAAAGAACCCGGTTCTCAAAACCCGCGCACCGACTTTGCCACCGGGCAGTCGTAGCCGGGTGGCGTTGGGCCTGACCGCGGCCGCTGCGATGGGCCGGTTCGAATTACAGGTCTGCGAAGAATGCGAAGCCGTGCAATACCCGCCCCGCGAAGCCTGCCACCGCTGCCTGTCTGAAAAGCTGCAATGGCGTGAGCAGGATGGCAAGGGCGAACTGATTTCTGAAACCATCCTGCGCCACAGTAACGACTTGTTTTTTCGCGAACGCTTGCCCTGGCGGCTAGGCATGGTCCGGCTGGATGCCGGCCCAACGGTTGTAGCTCACCTGCATGGCGACTGCGATAAAGCACCCGCCCAGGTGAAAGTGTCTGCCGGCCTGGATCGGGCGGGGCAGGGTGTGTTGATGGCTTTTCCTGTCACGGAGACAGCAAACATGGCGGATGACCCGCAACTCAGAGAGTTAACCTCAAACCCCAAATTCAGGCGCGCGCTTGTCACCGACGGCAAGACTGCGGTTGGTCAGGCCATTACCCGCGGTCTGATTGATGCCGGTGCCGAGATTGTCTGGGTTGGCTATGCCGAACCCTGGAAGCGATTCCCGGGCATGGATGAGCTGGAGCAGTTGCCGCAGGTTGAGATGGTGCCGCTTGATGTCACCGATTCTCGGGGCGTCAAGCAGCTTGCCGGATCCATTAGTGCCAAGGTCGATATTCTGGTGAACAACGCCGAGTATCACCGCAGTGAAGGCATTGCGTCTCGCTATGGGGTTGAGACCGCGCGCGCCGAGATGGACATCAACTACTTTGGTCTGCTGAGACTCGCCCAGGAGTTTGGCCCGGTGATGCGGGCAAGGGGAGCCGATGGCGTCCGCAGCGCGACGGCCTGGGTGAATTTGCTCTCTATCTATGCATTGAGTAACTTTCCCAGCCACGGTACTTACTCCGCTTCGAAGGCGGCAGCGTTTTCGCTTGCCCAGTGTTTGCGCGCCGAGATGACACCGTCCGGTGTGCGCGTGGTGAATGTGTTCCCCGGTCCGATTGATGATGAATGGAATCAACTGATGCCGCCGCCCAAGCTGGCGCCGCAGGCGATTGCCAGGGCGATTTTGCAGGCGCTGCAATCAGGTGTTGAAGATGTGTATCCGGGCGATGTTGCGCAGGACTGGCTCGCCCGCTACATGGATAACCCCAAAGTGCTTGAGCGCGAGGTTGGCCAATGAGTGATGCTGAACGTTTTGCGATTGTGACGGGTGGCAGCGCCGGTATTGGCGCGGCGATTAGCCGGCAGATGGTAACGGCCGGCTATACCGTTTTGTCATTGTCGCGCCGGCCGCCGGCCGTGACTGACAAACAGATTATCGGTGTGGCGGTAGACCTGGCCGATCGCGATGCTACTGAGCAGGTAGCCGCCGAACTCGCCGCGAAGTACCCCATTACCACCATCATTCATAACGCTGGCATCATCCGCGAGAAGTTGCTGGATGACGCGACTCAGGACGATCTCGCGGTACTAAGTCAATTGCACCTGGGCGCGCCGATGGCGCTCGTAAAAGCCAATCTAGCCACCATGCGTTCGCAGCGCTATGGCCGTATTCTGTTGATGTCTACCCGTGCGGTGCTGGGTCTGGCTAAACGAACCGTTTACTCAACCACTAAAGCCGGCATGCTTGGAATGGCACGTACCTGGGCGCTTGAGTTGGCGGGCGACGGCATCACCTGCAACGTGGTGTGCCCCGGCCCGATTCAAGATACCGAAATGTTTCACGACGTGATCCCAAAAGACAGCCCCAAGCTTGATCAAATTGCTGGCAATGTGCCAGTGGGCAGGCTTGGCGAGCCGGACGATGTGGCGCGCGCCGTCGTTTTCTTTACGGCGCCAGAATCCAGCTTCATCACGGGTCAAACCTTGTTTGTGTGCGGCGGAACATCCGTCGGCTCGATCACCTATTAAGTTCTATAGCAGGAAAGCTCATGAGCGAAGTCCTTGAACGCACCAACGTCCTGACCCAACTGGTGGCCAGTCTGGCCAGCGGCCAGATCCGCATTGTTGATCTCACCCAGGTCTTGTCACCGGAGTTCCCGCAAATTGTGTTGCCCCCTGAGATGGGTCAGTGCTGGCCGTTTCGCCTGGAAGAAATCTCCAAATACGATGCGCGCGGGCCTGGCTGGTATTGGAATAATTTCAGCTGCAGCGAGCACACCGGCACACACTTTGATGCGCCGGCGCACTGGATTAGCGGTAAGAACCAGCCGAACAACACGGTCGATACCGTGCCGGTGGAGAACTTCGTCGCGCCTGCGGTCGTCATTGATTGTTCGGCAGAATCAAGCGCAGATGCAGACTTCTTGCTGACGGTGGATTTTGTCAAAGCGTGGGAGGCCGAGCATGGTCGCATCGCAGACGGCTCATGGGTGTTGATGCGCACCGACTGGTCCAAGCGCACCGACCCTGCTGAATTTCAGAACTTTGATGAAGAGGGCCAGCACACGCCTGGCCCAGACAGTGAAGTCGTGCAATTCCTGATTAACGAGCGCGCGGTGATTGGTTTTGGCACTGAGGCAATTGGCACCGATGCAGGGCAGGGGTTTCACCAGCGTCCGCCGTATCCGTGTCATTACTTCATGCATGGCAATAACAAGTACGGCTTGCAGTGCCTGAAGAATCTTGATTTATTGCCGCCAACTGGCACGGTGCTGATATGCCCGCCGCTGAAGATCCAACAGGGCTCTGGTAGCCCGCTAAGAGTATTGGCGCTGGTGCAAAACACCGGGCCCGGAGCAAGCTAATGGCAGAGCGTTCATTTACCGAAGAAGTCAAGAAACTCAGAATTGGCGAGGGCGAGGAGTTTCGTGGTGAGGGCATTCTGGCTGTCACCAAAGCCTTGTTGCAATCGGGTGTGGGTTACGTCACGGGTTACCAGGGCGCGCCGATCTCTCATTTGATGGATGTGTTGTCTGACGCGCAGGAGATCCTGAGCGAGTTGGATGTTCACTTCGAATCAAGCGCGAGTGAGGCCGCCGCCGCCGCCGCGCTGGCAGCCTCGGTGCACTATCCCATCCGCGGCGCCGCCACCTGGAAGTCAACCGTTGGCACCAATGTGGCATCCGATGCACTCGCCAATCTTGCCTCAGGCGGCGTGATGGGCGGCGCCTTGATCATCGTGGGTGAAGACTATGGCGAAGGTTCGAGCATCATGCAGGAACGTACGCATGCGTTCGCAATGAAGTCGCAAATCTGGCTGCTCGACCCGCGCCCGAATCTGCCGCTTATTGTTGATATGGTCGAGAAGGGTTTTCAGTTGTCGGAGGCCAGCAGCACACCGGTCATGCTCGAACTGCGTATCCGCGCCTGCCATGTGTACGGCCGATTCACGGCTAAAGACAACATTCGACCTGCCATGACAGTGCAGCAGGCAGCCGAAGCACCGCAATCTGATACGTCCAGAGTGGTGTTACCGCCTGCGCTCTTCATGCACGAAAAAGAGAAAGTGCATCAGCGCTGGCCGGCTGCGGTTAAATTCATCGAAGACAACAAACTCAACGAAGTGTTCCCGGGCAAACAGCATCAGGTCGGCCTGATCATGCAGGGCGGCATGTACAACACGGTGATGCGCTCACTGGAGCGGCTGGGACTGGCCGATGAGTTTGGCCGGACGGAAGTGCCGCTTTACGTTCTCAATGTGACTTACCCGCTCATAGAGTCTGAGCTGGTACGGTTTTGCAAAGACAAGAACGCAGTGCTATTGGTCGAGGAAGGGCAGCCTGATTACATCGAACAGGCCGTGAACAGCATTTTGCGCAAGCAGTCTGTGCGTGCTCGCATCTACGGCAAAGATGTTCTGCCACCCGCAGGCGAATACACCGGTGATGCGGTATTGCAGGGCCTGACTGATTTCTTCAAGCGGGTGCAGCCCTCACTGCTTCGCAATGGCGCAGAGCCCACCGTCGCGTTAGAAAAGCTCCGCGAAGAATCACCCGTTAAAGCACTCGCAGACAATGTGCCCCCACGGCCACCCGGTTTTTGTACCGGTTGCCCGGAGCGTCCAATCTTCTCGGCGATGCGCCTGGCAGAGAAAGACACTGGCCCGTTGCATGTGAGTTGTGACATTGGCTGCCACTTGTTTTCCACAATGCCGCCGTTCAACCTGGGTCAAACCACCATGGGTTACGGGCTTGGTGCGGCTGCAGCGTCGGCCTTTAATGTGCCGTCAAGCAAACCTGCTATCTCTGTCATGGGTGATGGCGGGTTCTGGCACAACGGCCTGACCAGTGGCATTGGCAACGCAGTGTTCAACAAGAGCGAAAGCCTGACCATCGTCGTGGATAACGGTTACTCCGCAGCCACTGGCGGACAAGATATTCTGTCGTCGCGCGCCTTGAACCGCACTAGGGCCACCAACAATCCGATCAGCGCAGCCGTCAAGGGCATTGGGGTGAATTGGGTCAAAGAGGTCAAGCGTACATACGATGTCTCGCACATGAGAGACCTGATCCGTGAGGCGGTCAACGCCAAAGGTGAAGGCCACAAAGTGCTGGTCGCGCAGAGTGAATGCATGCTCAACCGGCAGCGCCGTGAAAAACCCATCATGAATAAAGCGATTGCCGATGGTAAGCGCCAGGTGCGTGAGCGTTTTTACATCGACCCGGAGACCTGTACCGGAGACCACGCCTGTATTCGGATGTCGGGCTGTCCGTCGCTGACCATTCGTGCCAACCCCGACCCGCTGCGGGTTGACCCGGTGTCTTATGTTGATAACTCGTGTGTCGGTTGCGGCCTGTGCGGCGAGAATGCACACGCTGCGATTCTCTGCCCGTCATTCGTTAAAGTTGAACTGGTGCACAACCCGGGCATTTTTGAGCGGCTTGGTCGCAAGTTGTCGCGCGGCATGATCAAGCTGCTGCAAGGCCGAAGCAAACGGCGTTTATCCAGCCGCCTACGTGAAGCAGGGTTTTCGGCATGAGCGATGACACACAGCAATCAACTGCGGTGACCACTGCTCAAACAACTTCGCCAGCGGTCGCTTCAAAAGGGCAGCGCATCAGCATCGCGATCGTGGCGATGGGCGGGCAGGGCGGTGGTGTTTTGGCCGATTGGTTTGTGAGTCTGGCTGAGGCCAATGGTTGGATCGTTCAAAACACCTCTGTGCCTGGCGTCGCTCAGCGCACGGGCGCTACCATTTACTACATAGAGCTATTCAAGCGCGCAGCGGGAGAGACAGCCGAGCCCGTTCTCGCGCTGATGCCCGGCTCCGGCGATGTCGACCTCGTGATTGCCGCTGAATGGATGGAGGCAGGCCGCGCCATCATGCGAGGTCTCGTTACGCCTGATCGCACCACCTTCATTGCATCGACCCACCGCGCTTACGCCACGGTTGAAAAAATGGTGCCGGGTAACGGCATGGCCGATGGTGAGTCGGTTGAGCAGGCGGCCGCTGTGGCAGCGCGGCAGTTGGTTGCGTTCGATATGGCGAGCATTGCAGAAGAGGCCGGCACTGTGATCTCGGCGCCTCTATTTGGCGCAGTCGCGGCAACCGATGTCCTGCCATTTGACCTGTCTGCCTATGAGGCAGCGATCAAAGCCGGTGGCAAAGGTATTGAGAGGAGTCTCAAAGGCCTGCACGCTGCGTATGAACAGGCAAAGGCGCAACAGGCGGCAAGCGGTGAGACAGGCGGTGTTCCTGGCGCGCCAAACAGCGCTACTGTGCAAAACAGTGCAGTAAGTGACGACGATTCATCCGCTGAAGCACCCACTCTGGCATTGCCATCTGGCAAGTTAGGCGAGCGACTGGCCGCCATGCCTATGGCCGCTCAGGCATTTGCTTTGGAGGGCACCCGACGCTGTATTGACTACCTTGATCAGGACTATGCCAACCAGTATCTTCATCAGCTTGAGGCGCTGGTACACAAGATGCCTGATGATGAACTCGTTACCGAGGTGGCCCGCTGGCTTGCCCTGAGGATGTGCTACGAAGACCCGATCCGCGTCGCTGATCTCAAAGCCCGCCGCGAGCGCTTTGACGATATTGCCAAGGAAGTGCGCGCCGCTGATCGTCAGATCATTCACCACACCGAGTACATGCACCCGCGGCTTGAAGAAATCGTCGATACGCTTCCGATGAAGTGGTCGCAACGCCTGCAAAACAGCAAGCTAGCGCAGTCGATGGTGAACAAGGCATTTGGCAAGGGCATGTTGCTGCGGACCAGCACATTGCGCGGCTTCATCATGATTTGGGTCTTGTCGCGCTTTAGTGGATGGCGCCGGCAGTCTCCGCGGCATGCAAGGGAGATGGCGTCAATCCAGTCGTGGCTCGAATCGATTGAGCGCCTCGGAAAAGACAATCTTCCTCTCGGCAGGGCTGTTGCGCGAACCGCGCGACTTATCAAGGGCTATAGCGATACGCACGAGCGCGGCACAGGTTTGTACGAGCGCCTCGGGGGTATCGCAAACAGCTTGATGGGCCGCGATGATGGCGGCGCCATCCTTGACTACCTTATTGGGGCGGCGCTCGCCGATGCGGATGGCAAAGCACTTGAGAAAGCAATTGGCGAACTGAACGCCGCCAATGCTGTACGTAACCAGACAACCGGGCAAGCTGCATGACTTCTTCAGATACACAAACCGATATCACCGGCTGGCATGCTCACGTTTACTACGGTGAGCAAACCGTAGAACAAGCGACGGCGCTCTGTGAAGCGGCAGCCAAGGCCTTACCGGTTGAACAGGGTAGGGTTCACCGCAAGCCGGTTGGACCGCATCCGCAGTGGAGTTGTCAGCTTGCGTTTATGCCGGAGCATTTGGCTGATGTCGTGACGTGGCTCACGCTGCACCGCGACGGCCTGACGGTCTTTGTACACCCCAACACGGGCGATGATCTGGTTGACCATCGCGACCGTGCGGTTTGGTTGGGTGACAGTGACACGCTAAAGCTCGATATCTTTATGCCAAAACATAGCGGGCCAGGCGCCTAAGTTGCAATTTCGACTTCTTAGGGGATCGTGCCATGCCTATCGCTCTTGAGCATCTTGTCAATCGGGCGCACGCTTGTCTGTTCGTTTGCGCCCTGGCTGGTGCAGTCTATTAGTGGGTATGTCTGTAAATCGACGCCTGGATTCTTTGCGCGCCGCATGTCGACTAATACCAGCGTCTTTGAGTTGATCAGCACTCAGCTTGGCGAGCATTCGCCGCTCGCGCGCCACTCGGTTAGCGATCCATAGCCACGCAAGGCGTCGCTTGAGCCGCTGCCGCACGGGCACCCGGGGAGGCTTGTAAGCCGCGAGGTAGAAACTCCAAAGCGCACGCACAATTGACAAGCGCAGCAACAGAATCAGGGGGTATCTTTTAGGGGGGTAGGCCATACGCGCATCCTTTCCGCCTCAGCGGATTGAGTTGGATGCGATGCTTGGGCCGCATGATGGATTGATGGCCTCGGTTGGGGTGCTCGCAACCCCGAGTACTGGTCGGTGCTGGTTACGAATCAGTTCCTGTTTAGGTCAGATTTTGTCCAGCACCCAATAAGTTTGCCTGTGATTGGATTTTTGAGCAAACCGTTTGCCAATTGGGTTTATACCCTGTGTTGGTCGTACTTCTTGGACAATGACAACTCAGACCCCCACGGAAGCGCTATGCAAACACTGCTATTTGAGGTTCAGCCTCGACAGGGCCATGAGGAGCACTACTTTACTCATGCCGCGAAGTTACGGCCGATCCTGATGCAGCACGATGGACTCCTGTTTATTGAGCGCTACCGGTCGTTGTCTCGTGAAGGCGTCGTGCTGTCACACTCACTATGGCGTGATGAGGCCTCCATTGCCCGGTGGCGCACAGAGAAACATCATCATCAATCACAGGCAGCGGGACGCTACAAGCATTTCAAGGATTACCGAATCCGAATCTCCCACGCACTCGTGCACTATGACGAAGAAGGCGAGCAGCATCAATGGAGCACTGCCGGGATGTACGCCGAAAATGCAAGCGCTGATGCTCGCTACCTGACGATTATCAGGGCCAAGGCTCAGCCAAACACCGAATATGGCGAGTGCTTTGAAAGCGTTACTGAGGCCAACTCCTTTATATCAATTGCTGAAGTGGCAAGTGAGGAAGCCGGGCAGAAATTGAGTACGAGCGCCCAAGGTGACAGCAACACGATCACCGTCATATTCGCGAGAGTCTCCAGAGACTATGGCATGTATGAGCGTACAGAAGCACCTCAATTCTTTGCGCCGGTTCAATAGTGCAAGACGCGTGACGTTAGCGCTAGATCTAAGTCGTAATGACAGTGGCATCAATTTCAACCAGCTGCCCCTCATGGCCAAGGTTCGCAACCCCCAGAAGCGTTGCCGGCGGCACGCCATCCTGAAACCAGTCAGTTACGCCTTTCCAGGCCTGGCGTAGGTGCTGATCACTCCCCCAACGACATAAACCGTAAGCCTTCTTATATCTGCCACTGCAAACTTGTGCGTGCTCAATAGCAACAGCAAGTTGTCCAGACACTGCGTCGCCTGGCCGTGCGGATCGTCGATTGCCACAATTTGGCCGTCTTTATCGTGGGGCACCTGCCCGGCGACGAACAGTTGAGATCCGATGCGGTCGGCATATCGGTAGCCCGGCGTTGGGGCGAGTCCGGCGGCAACTTCAGCTTCATTCATTCGCATCTCTCCGTGAGGCCACCGGCGACTGGTAGCAGTTGTGAGCCCCAGGTTTTGGGGTGTTTCGGTGGAAACCACAAACTCCCCATGATTCCCCCATGTCTCCTACAAGCCGGCTTTGGCCTGTTCGCTAATCATTGCTTCTGTCGCACCTTGATGTCAATTCGTTAACCCCCAGCCTCTGACAGGAGATTTCAAATGAACACAAAAACAGACGTCGCGGGTGTTTTGCCCGCAGTCAGCACAAACTGGTCGGCCATGGTCAGCCGAGCCCTAGCGATTACGTACAGCATCACCTGCTACTTCATCGGCGTAGCTGCGCTGGTCTACTTGATCCTGTTTATCGCCGATATGGCCGTGCCTGTCAGCCTGACGCAGGCTTCGCCTATTGCGCCGTCGCTGTTCGGTCTGGAGGCCGTGCTTTGGAATGTTGGCGTGTTGGCGCTCTGGGGTGCCCAGCACACGGTGATGGCACGTCCAGGTTTTAAGCGCATGTGGACGCGCATCGTCCCGCCCGCCGTTGAGCGCAGCACCTATTTGATCTTTGTTGCTTTAGCCACCGCGACGCTGGTGTTTCTCTGGGCACCGCTCCCAACCGTCCTCTGGGACACATCCGGATCGCTTGTTGGGCACGTCTTGCTTGGTGTCTATTTCCTGGGTTGGGCGATTGTGCTGTTCTCAACCTTCCTGATTAATCACTTTCAATTGTTTGGGTTGCAGCAGGCCTATCAGTCAAACACGCAGGTCATGTCCAAGAAGGATGTTTTCGTAACACCGTTGCTTTACAAGATGGTGCGCCACCCAATGATGACGGGCGTTCTAATCGCGTTGTGGGCAGTTCCTACCCTAACCGTGAGCCGTTTGGTTTTTAACATCGTAATGACGTCTTATGTCTTCATTGGTTTGTACTTCGAAGAAAAGACACTGGTCGCTGAATTGGGCGATGAGTATCGCGAGTACCGTAAGACCACGCCATCGGTTATTCCCGGCTTACGGCCTGATGCGCGGCGCTAGTCGTCAGACCTTCGCTGTCGCAACTGACAGCTCAGGCGAGATCGTTCCCAACTTGCTCTTTCTCCGCTGAAAATTTCGTTGCGAGTTGGTTCAACCACTGCAGCGCTTCGCCTCCGACATCAGACAGGGACGAGTGTTGCAGTGGATCGTCTTTGGCCAGACCAATTAACTCCGCGAGCCTTCTGTACGCCAATGCCATGATGAAGCTCTGAGTGGGAAGGTCAGCTTCTTTAACGGCTCTTAACCATCTTAGCGCGCGATCTTTTTCACCCATCCGCTCCGCAATACGAGCAGCCGGAATGAGCAAATCGGGCAGACTGTTGATTCCGGCGCGAGCCAGATTGTTAGCCAGTTCAAGACACGTCTCAACTGCTGGCTCAAATCGTTTGGCTGAAGCGCGAGTGTAGGCGAACAGCAAAATGAATGACCACATCTGAAATTCGCCGCCGTGGTCGAAGCCAGCCTCCATCACACGGTTCGCTTCTTCAGGATTGCTGGTCGCTGAAACGGTCGCCACGAGCGCTGAGGCGCTTCTTGCCGGATAGTCCCTTGACATGGGGCCGTCGCTGGTACGGCCAACAACTTGCTTTGCGACCTCAAGGGCCTCGTCATAGCGGCGCAACATGCCCAGGTGCCAGGCCGAATAGCTCTCGGAAATGTCCCGGGCCGCGTCGTCGTTTGCCTCGGTCGCTAAACGGGTTGCTTCGCGGGTCTGCGCCAGAGCTGCCTCTGGATCGCGGGCGAAGGTACTCCAAGACGCAATGACCAACGCAATGGCTTCTAACGACTTGTCGCTACTGCGACGGGCGGTCTCGACCGCTGCCAGGCCGTGGTGTTTGAGTTTGGCTGGGTCGCGAGCGGCCATCGCGCACAAGCCAGCCATGATGTGCAGTCGTGCAATGAGCTGGGCGTCTTTGATAAGTTCGAGATAGCTGCCTGCGCGCCGCAGCGCATGCGATGCTCGTGAGCCATTATCCCGGTGCAATGCAAGACTTGCCGCGACCGCAAGACTGGCCGCCTCATCATGCATTTCTGACGCCGTTAGATGGTCTTGGGCGGCCTCAAGGTCGTTGTAATGAGTGGCGCACCAATTGGCGAGTGGCCAGCTATAAAGATGATCTTGTGCGTTGTCGCCAACGCGCTTCAAGCACCATTGGACATGGGCGTCAGCCAGTGCGCGCTGCTCGGAATCGGTCAATTGCTGTTGCGCAAATAGTCGAACGGTTTCCAGCAGGCGCCATCGTGAACCTTCTTTTTTGGCCAGTGATTTATCTATCAGGTCACCAAACAGATTGGTAGCGGGTATCTCATAAGGATCACCCACCATCTCTTCAATGTCCGAAATCGAGAAATGGGCTGAGAACATGGAGAGTTGTGCGAGCAGGTTTTGCTCATCGGCTGTGAGCATTTCCCAGGTGTTCTTGAGCACTGCCTGCAGACTAGCCTGCCGCTCTCGCCCGCTGCGGGCTCGCCCGGCCAGTAGTGCAAATCTGTTTGCAAGTCGCTCGGCCAGTTGCTGAAGACTCAATTGGCGCAATTGCGCGGCTGCGAGTTCGAGCGCAAGCGGCAAACCATCAAGGTGGGCGCACACCATTTCTGCCACCGGAAGATCATCGTCGGGGATGGGCACACCGAGTCGTTGTGCCGCTGCCTGAAACAATTCAAGCGCAGGGCCAGTGCCCTGATCAGATCGGACGGTCAGCGGTTCAATATAGATCCGACATTCGTCCGGTAGATCAAGTGGCTCGCGGCTTGTCATGAGAAACCTGGGCGCTTCCGTTCGATCGCTTAAGGTATCGACAGCTTGAGCAAGGATTGGCCTGATATGTTCACAATTGTCCAGGATCAAAAGCATTTGCCTGTCGCGGATCAACGTGGCGAGTTCGCTGTCAGGATCATCGCTTATAAGTCGCAACCCAACGGTTTCAGCAATGGCAAGTGATATGCCCGGCGCATCTTTGACGGGAACGAGATCGACGAACCAGACCCCTTCTGGAAACCGGCTTTGTGTCGCGTGGGCACTGGCAACGGCGAGACGGGTTTTTCCAGTGCCGCCTATGCCTAACAGGGAAACGAGGCGGTAGTCAGTCAGCTGCTCAGAAACTCTTTGAATGTCTGCTTCACGCCCAAACAAGGCCAGGCGGTCGAACGGAAGCGGCCTGGCTTGAATGGGTTTCTCGCTGGTCGTCTCTGGGGCAGAAGATGGGCGATTTGGTTCGGTCGATTCAAAGTGACCGATGAAGCGATAGCCCACGCCATGAACGGTCTTGATAGCGGCCTGTCGCTTACCATCGTCGCCAACGGCCGCGCGCGCTGCTTTGATGCAGCTCGCAATGGCAGCATCAGAGACTGTTCGACCTGACCAGACCAGTTCGATGAGTTCGTCTTTGCTTATGACTCTGTCGTGATGCGTCAGCAGAGTCACCAGCAGGTCAAACACGCGAGCTTCAATCGGTACGATATTGCCATCGCGCCGCAGTTCTCTTGCCGGGCAATCCAAGGTGATAGGTCCTAGCTCAAAAACCATTCAAATCCCCTCTGTTTGCCAGCTTGGCCGGCATCAACACATCCCGCGATTAAGGCATCGTTATTGCCCTAATCGTAGCGCGACTTAGTAAGGGGCAACCAATCGCTGAGAGTGGGTCAGTGGGGGCGCAGCAAGAACCATGACAAAGGGGGTAAAACGCTGGTTGAACCGAATCAGCTTGAACGAAGCGGGTTGATTGCTCAGCGCCTAGTGCCACTCAGCTCGGTCTTTGGCAACCTGAATGTCTCTTGCCACCCTGGGATCGCTCATGGCAAGGCGCGTCATAGCGCGCTCTGCGCGGGACATCTGCCAGCGGTCGTGCCACTCAATGACGATGTTGAGCGATTGCTCAATGATGTCGCTAACTTGCTGCGTAACGCTGAATTCGGAAGTATGGGTGATTTTCATGGTGTTCTCTCGGGAAAGTAAAAGGGGTAAAGGGACTAGGCTGCCCACATCAGTGATGAAGCGACGTTCGTAGATGCAGTCTTGCCAAAGCCCATGGCACGTATGGCCAGGTCGGCAAATTCGCCCGGGTGACTGACCGGTCCCATATGACCAGCGCCTGCCAATGTTTTTCGCGAGCAGAGTGGCAAGTGCTTGCGCAGTGCGTCAGCCACTGAGCGAGTAGGCGGCGGGGCGTATTCGCCCACCACAACTGTCGTTGGGATAGCCAGCGTTTGCAATGCGAGCGCACATGGCCGCTCGGCGAAGAGCGCAGCAAAATCCATGGGCGCTTTCGAAGACCACTCAATCAGCTTTGCCTGGGCTTTGGTAGGCATTGACGCCCAACTGCCTGGTCCATTCCAGTAGTCAACAAAGTGCTGCATCGCGACATCTGGCCGACCTCTTTGAATGTGTCGGTTGATGAAGGCGGCGGTCTGCCAGATTTCGGCGTATTCCACGTCATAGGCACTGCCGTCGATCTGCATCAGATTGAACATGCACGGCTCATGCAAAGTCATCGTCCCGACCTTTTCGGGCATCGCCAGGGCGACAAACAAGGCTAACGCTCCGCCATAGGAATGACCGACAAGATGGATTGGCCCCGGCTGCTGTGCGACCCACTCAAGCATGGGCTTTGCTTCATCGCTAAGTCGGAACGCCTGCGGATTTGCTGCTACACCTGCCGATTGGACTGTTTGATAGCTCGGGCAATGCAGGCAGGTTTGGTCAGGCAGCCGACTCGCGAGCTCAGACCATTGTCGTGGATTGCCCCCCGAGCAATGCAATGCGAGAACTGAGGGGATGGCCGAGTCGCTGGCAGCGTCTTTGAGCAGATGGGGTGGCGACTCATGGAGAGGCCAGGCTGCTGGTGTAAGAACTAAATCTGTCATCACTTCATCCTGAGGTATCGATGAAGGAAATTATTAGTTCTGGCTACGTTAGTCGCTTGAGGAAAAGGTGGGGAGTTCTAAGTGATTTCGTGGGGAAGGGCCGGAGTCTCCGCAGTACTCGTTCGGGCTTTAGATCAGGACTAGCGCGAGGTGGCGGTTTTCAATGCAGGGAGCGACGTATTCGCGACTGCGTCAATGAGTGCGGCCTGATGCGCTTGCAGTTCTTGTTGACCCATGGCGGACAAGATAGGCTCAAACGGATCTTCGACGCCGGAGTCAATGCCGCTCAGTTCTTCAATAACAGCGAGTGCAAAGAAGGGCACTGTCGGGGCGCTATAGCCACCTTCGTGGCAGAGAACCAGTTTGCCTTGGCAGTGCGCGTTTGCAACTGCCATCAGTTTTTTGGTTAGAGATCGAAATCCACTGCTGGTCATCATCTGGCGTCCGAGCGGATCGAATGCACCGCCGTCAAAACCGCAGGGTACGATGACAAGTTCTGGTTCAAACACATTGAGTGCCGGGACAACAATCTGATCAAACGCAGCCTCATAGGCACCAACGCCGGAGCCTGGCGGCATGGGGATGTTGATATTGAACCCTTCGCCATCACCTTCCCCAGTCTCCGTGACAAGTCCGGAGTCCGACGGAAAATTTCTGTCTTGATGAATCGATATGGTCAGCGCTCGCGGATCGTTGTAGAACGCTGCCTGCGTCCCGTTGCCGTGGTGAACATCCCAATCGACAAACGCGATCCGCTTATAACTGTGAATCGCCATTGCGTGATGCCCGGCAATCGCTGCATTTCCAAACAAGCAGAACCCCATGGCTAAGTCTGGCATGGCGTGGTGCCCCGGTGGACGCACCAAAGCATAGGCATTCTTCACCGAGCCATTGATCACGGCATCAACCGCCTCGATCACACCGCCTGCCGAGAGCAACGCTATTTCGAAACTGCCAAGCCCCATCGGTGTGTTGGAGCCTGCCTCGCTCGCAATCAAATTGTCTTGAGACTTAATCTTTTCGATGTGCGCCTGTGTGTGAAACCGCAGTAGCTCCTCAGTGGTTGCTTTGCGCGGCTCAATATCGGCGAGTAGTTTCGACAAGCCGCTCACATCGAGCAAGTGGCGTATGCGCCGTTTCGTATCCGGGTTTTCAACATGCTCGTAAGGCTGAACCGGAAATCCAAATGGCATAACACCAGCATAGTTGCCGGTGTTATGCCACATGTATAGCTCGTGATAAACGAGGCCGGTCTTCATCGTGCTTGAGCTCGAGTCGGTCACTTATCAACCTCGGTAAACGCTTTGTCGAGCGCTGCAACGAGTTGGTCACAGTGAGCCTGTGTGACCACCAGGGGAGGCGATAGAATAATCATGCTGCCCACCGGCCTGACCAGCACACCCTCGCGCCGCGCAACCGCTGCGAGGTCGTACGCAAACCGGCCACTCGGATCAATCGGTTCGCGGGTTTGTTTGTCTATCACGAGATCAAGGGCGAGCATCAAGCCTTTACCGCGCACTTCGCCGACCGATTTAAATCTCGATTCGAACGGTTTGAGTTGTTCCAGCAGGTAGGCACCTTGCGTGGCCGCATTGGCAGGAAGGTCTTCATCGCGAACTATATTTAGCGCGGCAATGCCTGCGGCACAGGCCAGTGGATGCCCGGAGTAGGTGTAGCCGTGCATGATCGTGCCAGTGAAATCGGAGTTGGTGTCGAATGCGTCGCTGATCTTGTTGCTCAGCGTTGTGGCACCGAGCGGTACATAGCCAGAAGACAAGCCTTTGGCCAGCGACATAATGTCTGCCTTTACACCCCAGCCCCTTGAGCCAAACATAGATCCTGATCGGCCAAAACCGGTGACGACTTCATCGGCAATCAGCAAGACGCCATAGCGATCACAGATCTCGCGCACCAAAGGCCAGTAATTGGCGGGTGGCACGATGACGCCACCGGCCCCTTGTACTGGCTCAGCAATAAACGCGGCAACCGTGTCGGGCATCTGATACTGAATCTCGCGTTCCAGTTGGGCGGCGCACAGCTCACCCAATGCGGTTGGATCATCGGTCAGTGGGTTACGGTAATGCCATGGTGTATCGAGTTGCGAGCAACCCGGCAAAAGTGGCTCATAGTTGCGGCGATACACATTGCCGCCACTAATTGAGGAGGTGCCGAAATGGGTGCCGTGATAACCCTGCTTCAGGGAAATAAACTTGGTTCTTTCTGGTTGGCCACAAACGCGGTGATACTGCCGCGCGATTTTCATGGCCGTTTCGTTTGCGTCTGAGCCGCCGCTACTGAAAAAGACCCGGCGCACGCCCTCAGGCGCGGCGATCTCGCGCACCAGTTCTGCCAGTTCCACGACCCGCGGGTGCGAGCTGCCATTGAATAGCTGGAAATACTGCAACTCATCCAGTTGACGCGTGATGGCCGCTTTGACTTCGGGCCGGTTATGCCCCACGTTGACGCACCACAGCCCCGCAATCGCATCCAGCAGACGGTTGCCGTGATCATCGGTCAGGTAAACGCCATCGGCCGAGACGATATGGACGGCTTCGCGTGTCTTGACAACATTGGGGTGCACCATGGGGTGCAGGAGGTTCTCTGAGTAGTTTGCATTCATGGTGTTTGCTTAGGCCTGACTTTCCAGTGCGTACCGGGCCTTTGTCTCCTGGCGGTCGGGATTAAATGGATCGGCTCACTCTACACCCAGAGGTAGGTCAACTTAAAGCCTGCGTCAAGGACCGCACCAAGGCCCGGTGCCACGCACCGAGGGCTGTTGATCCGTGCAAAAAACCATGGCGTGGCTGCTGATGCCCCTTTGCTGGTCATGGGGTGGAGAACCCGTTAGCGTTTGTTTCACTTACTGTCGTCTTTCTACAAGAGAGTGGGGCACTTTTTCGCATTGCAGGTGGTATCGTCGCGAGCGATATTTGCTACTTCGCGATTCGTCAGATCTGGTGCAGTAGCCGATATTTGTCATCGTTTGTTATTTCTTTCACAGGAACCGCTGATGCAGACTCCGGACAAAAAACCTCTCTGGCCGAAAGACTTCGTCTGGGGCGTTTCAACCGCCGCGTTTCAGGTTGAGGGTGCGAGCCGTGATGATGGGCGCGGACAGAGCATCTGGGATTTCCGCTGCACGCAGCCCGGCAAGGTGGCCGATGCGAGTACCGGCGAGGTCGCCTGTGATCACTATCACCGCTACCAAGAGGATGTCGGGCTCATCAAGTCGCTTGGTGTTGACGCTTACCGGTTTTCTGTTGCGTGGCCGCGAGTTCTGCCCGAGGGGCGCGGCAAGGTCAATGAGGCTGGCCTGGATTTTTATGACCGGCTGGTTGACAAGCTGCTAGAAGAGAACATTGAGCCATGGGCTTGCCTTTACCACTGGGATCTCCCGCAGGCGCTGGAGAATTTGGGCGGCTGGGCTGCACGCGACAGCGCCGGCTGGTATGCGGACTACGCCGCAATTGTTGCGGCACGCCTGGGCGACCGCGTTAAACACTGGGCAACCTTTAACGAGTTTTCCGTGTTTACTTTGTTCGGCTATGCGATGGACTGGTGCGCGCCTGGCCTAATGGATCGCACCGCCAATCTGCGCGCCATCCATCATCTGAACCTCGCGCATGGACGCGGTGTTGACGTCCTGCGCGATTCGGTCCGTGGCGCATCGATTGGCGCGATTCATAACCGGCAGATTGTTCACCCTGAAACTTCCAGTGACGAAGATCGCCGCGCTGCCGATATGCTCAATGAGCATTGGAATCTTGCGTTTCCCGAGCCCCAGATGCGGGCAAAGTATCCGCCGCTACTGGGCGAAGCGATTGAACCCTTTGTACAGGCGGGCGATATGGCTCAGATCTGCCGACGGCAGGACTGGATTGGTCTGAACCATTACGGACCAATCTTTGCCAAGGCCGATCCGTCGACCATTTGGGGGTTTGCGTGGGGCGACTCACCGCCCGACTCGGAGATCTTGCCGGAAATTGGCTGGCCGATTTTTCCGGATGCGTTTCGGGATGAGCTTATTGAATTGTCGCGTTACGGGCTACCGGTGTTTGTCACAGAGAACGGATGCGGCAGCAATGACGCGCCGGATGAGAATGGCGTAGTCGATGACCCGAGGCGGGTGTCTTACCTCAAGATTTATACGGCATCGATGCAGGAAGCCATTCAGGCCGGCGCGAACGTGGGCGGTTACTTTGTCTGGTCGTTGCTCGATAGTTTTGAGTGGGGCTCGGGTTATACGAATCCCTTTGGCTTGATCCACGTCGACTTCAAAACGCTCAAGCGCACGCCCAAGACTTCTGCGCAGTGGTATACCGATTATGTGGCCAAGGCCCGCCGCTCAGTTGAGCAAGCGGGCACTTAATGCTCTAGACAAGCTTCATGAAACGCGTCTGACTCAGCTCGCCAGGACGGGTCCGACAAATATTGGCTCGGCCGGAACGAGATCAGTCTCAATGGTCTCGGTCTTGCCGGCTTCATTTTGTGACAGCTCGGCCAGCGTTGCATCCAACTGCGCCACTCGGCCAAATGATGCGCGACACTCTGCGAGTTTTTGCATATTGTCGATCGGCCATGAAAGCGCGTTAATCATTTGCTGGAAAGCTTGTGCGGTTTGCATCAGAGCGCCCAGGCTGATGGTGCCAGCCACATAACGGGGCGCCGCCACCAGAATAGGAGCCGCCTGTGACAGCACACTCCAGGTAGAAGAGAACACCACCAAGCGCAACAACACCTGGGTCTGGCGTCGCCATGCGGCGGTAGCTTGAGCGAAGAGACCACCGGTCTTTTCGCGGCGGATCGGGTCAGGTGCGCCAAGTTCAACGGGTGGGCCATCTTCACGCGCCTGTCCAAGGCCGAATCTGAAATCCGCTTCCTTGTTCTGGCGATGATTAGCGGCGCGGGTGAGTGGCTTGCCCAGCAGGGTGGCCACAACCGCGCCCACGCTTGCGTAGAGCAATGCAAACCAGACCAGGTGGCCTGGCAAATAGAAGCTCCACGTTCCAATCACGACCTCGGGCGAACCCGATAAGACCCACAGAATCTGGGTGAAGCTGGCGAGAAGCAGCACGCAATAGGTCAGCGAGTGCGCCAGATCGATTGAGAATTCGGTTGCAATCCTGACGTCTTCGGCAATACGGCCATCTGGGTTGTCGCGTCCTGTGCCGGAGCGGCTGAGTTGGTAGTCGCGGCCCTGAATCGTCCAGCGATCGAGCAGGCGATGGGTCAGGTCGGAGCGCCAGGCCACCTGCAGGCGGCGCTTAGTCCACATATGAGTGGCCATTACCACCACGTTTGCGGCAATGATAAGAACGGCAATGCCCGATTGTGTAACAACGTCGTCAAAGTTACGTTGTTCAAGCGCATCGAACAGCGCCTGACTCCAGTAATTCAGCATGACGGGAATCGAGACCTGTGCGATGGTGAGAGCTACCAGCGATAGCGTCAGCAGCCAGGCAAATGCTCGTTTTTCTCCTCGCCAGAAGCTCGTTGCCAGTCGGCGAATTTGCCCGCCATCGGTAATCCGTTCTTCGACGGGCGTATTGATCTCACTGGCATTTGGATACATTTGCTGTCCTGTTTGTAACCACCGTAACAATTATTGCATTGGCATTGCTCTTTTTGAGTCGTTTTACTGCAACGAAAGGTTCGCTGATCATGTAAATCTGCCGGACGGCGCACAATTAGCCGTAAACGGCACACCGAATTTTTCATTGACTGACTGGATTACCCATGACTGACGCGTCATCATCTGACTCCCGAGATTCCGCCTCGTCGAATGACGATTCATCTGCGTTCCGGCGCGATTTTCTGTGGGGTTCGGGTACGTCCTCCTATCAAATCGAGGGTTCGCCGGTTCATGACGGCGGCGGGGAATCGGTCTGGGACACGTTTACCCGGCAGCCGGAGGCCATCAGAGACGGGCACTCGGGCGATATCGCGTGTGACCACTATCGCCGCCATAAAGAAGACGTCGCGCTAATGAAAGACCTCGGGCTTGGCGCTTACCGGTTTTCGCTCGCATGGTCGCGTTTGTTTCCCGAAGGAACGGGCCGGCGAAATGAGAAGGGTTTCGAGTTTTACGATCGCCTGATTGATGATTTGCTGGCCGCGGGTGTCACGCCGTGGATAACGCTATTCCATTGGGATTACCCACAAGCCTTGCAGGATCGCGGTGGCTGGATGGTGCGCGAATCAACTGATTGGTTCGCCGACTATGCTCAGGCGGCCATTGAGCGCTACTCCGATCGCGTCAAGCATTGGTTCACGCATAACGAGCCGGAGGTGCATATTTTTCTGGGCCACCACCTGGGTACGCATGCGCCCGGTGAGAAGCGGGAATGGGCCGATATTCTGCAAATCTCGCACAACATGATGCTCGCTCACGGCAAGGCTGTGCAGGCCATGCGTGCGGCTGCCAAGCAGCCACTTGAAATTGGCTATGTCGCGGCTTTGTGGCCGTCAATTCCCGCCACCGACAGCGAGGCAGACATTGCTGCGGCTCGCAAGGCCACGTTCGGCGGCCTCGCGGGCTGGTTGCTTGAGCCTGTCTACAAGGGGGCGTATCCCGAGCAGCAACTTGCTGAATACGAAGGACAAGTGCCTGAGCATGATCCGAACGACCTAAAGATCATGGCGCAACCGCTCGACTTCTTTGCGATGAATACTTACCAGGGTGTGGTCGTCAAAGCCGGCGCCGATGGCAAACCTGAAAATGTGCCCCAACCACAGGGCAACCCGCGCACCGCGTTCTGGGTTTTTGAGCTAGTCCCTGAGGCGCTGTATTGGGGGCCGCGTTTTTATCATGAGCGCTACGGTTTGCCCGTCTATGTAACTGAGAACGGACTTAGCCTGACTGACTGGGTATCACTGGACGGCGAGGCGGAGGATCCGCAGCGGATCGACTTCATGCGTCGGTATTTGCGCCAATTGCGCCGTGCCGCGGGCGATGGGGTAGACATTCGCGGTTACTTTTACTGGAGTCTGCTTGATAACTTTGAGTGGGCTGAAGGCTACCGAGAGCGATTTGGCCTGGTCCATGTGGACTACGCCACGCAAAAGCGTACCCCCAAGAAGTCTTTCGACTGGTATCGGAAGATGATTCTCAATAACGGAACGAGTCTCTAAAAGCCGTCGGGAGGTAGAGCGCGTCCCAAAGTCTGACGCGCTCATGCGGTCGTTTGTTCTAACCGAAAACCGTGCGAGTAGACCAAGCGAGTGAGTTAGGCACAGAAAGCCGGCCATCGCGGAGACAATTTGTTGACATTTACTAGACGACCAGTCATTTTCCGCCTATGTCGAAATCAAATGATCGCGAAAAACTTCTTGCTGCCGGACTCTCTGTTTTTCATGAGCAGGGTTTTCACGGCAGTGGTATTCAGGATGTTGTTAAACGGGCTGGTGTGCCTAAGGGTTCGTTCTATCACTACTTCGAGAGTAAGAATGCGTTAGGGCTGGCTGTACTGAACGGCTTCTGGGAGGCAGGACACACCGCGCGCCAGAAGCTCCAGGCTGGTGGGCCCGGGGCACTTAAACGAATTGATGACTATCTCGCTGCTGCGGGTTACGACGATAACGGATGCCTGATCGGTAACTTTGGCAGTGAGCTTGCGGCGGTCGAGGAGTTTCGCTCGCGTCTTATGGAGATTCACGAAATTCGACTCTCAGCGCTGACCGCTTGCATTGAAGAGGGACAGAAGGACGGCACCATTCGCGACGATGACAAAGCACTCAGTCTTGCTGAGTTTGTCATCGCTGGGCTAGAGGGCGCCAAACTTAGGGCCAAGGTCGAACGCGCCCCGGCCATTCTCAAGCGTTACCGAAGGTCGATTCAGTTGTTCCTCCAGAGCCGCTGAGACGCAACCTAAATTGACTCATGATCCGCTAATCCTAAGGAGAGTATTTAATGCCATTCACCAATATATCGCTCAAGAAAGGGAAGTCGCTCGAGTTTCGAAAGACCCTCATGGAGCAGGTTTACCTCGCGATGCGCGAAACGATCTCGATTCCCGAGAACGATCGCTTTGCAACCGTGACCGAGCTGGAGCCAGGCAATTTCAACAACAGCGGCGACTACGCAGGCATTGATCGCTCTGAGGATATTGTTTTTGTACGCATTACGATCAATGCAGGGCGAACAGTTGAAAAGAAGCAGGCGCTCTATGCAGAGATCGCAAGACGGTTTCAAGCCGACCCAGGTGTCCGCCCGGAAGATATTGTTATCAGTCTTATCGAGGTTGCCAAGGAAGATTGGTCTCTGGGCAATGGGATCGCGCAATACGCTTAGTACGAGTTGACTGACCCAGACAAAAAACCAGAGCCGCATATGACAACAAGCAACGTGCAAGACAACAGCCCGTATGAAAAACCCATCGTTGCAGTCACGGGTGCGAGTCGCGGCATAGGGCATGCCATCGTAAAAGCATTCCATGTTTCAGGTTGGGAGGTGTTCACGCTCGCCAGGACGCCATTTTCGAATGTTTGTCCATGGGCAGAAGGGATTGTGAAGCACATTGAGGTTGATCTACACAGCGAAGCATCGATTCGCGATGCTGCCACGACACTGAGGGGGCGGCTCGGTTCTCGCGGTCTAAATGCACTGGTAAACAATGCAGGCATGTCACCGAAGGCTGACGATGGAGGCCGCTTGTCAGCGACTGAAACCTCTATTGAGGTTTTCAAGGATGTCCAGACGGTGAATCTGATAGCCCCGCTGATGTTGACCGAACAACTCCTTGAACAACTTAAAGTGGTTCAAGGGTCAGTTGTTAACGTCACCTCGATTGCTGGGTCACAAATTCATCCGTTTGCTGGGGCCGCCTATGCAATTTCCAAAGCTGGCCTGTCGGCGTTGACGCGCGAGCTCGCTTACGAGTTAGGCGATACGGGCGTGCGTGTTAACGCTGTCTCCCCAGGTGAAATCGCAACCTCAATCTTGTCAGCGGGCACTGAAGAAATTGTCGAGCGTGACGTTCCCATGAAACGAATGGGGAGCCCCGAGGAAGTCGCTGAGGTGGTCACATTCCTTTGTAGTGCCAAAGCATCTTACGTGACCGGCGCAGAAATTCCGATTAATGGTGGGCAACATGTATAGCTCAGCAGTGATTGCAAAGGCTAAGTCTGCTCAGTGAGTTCGCTCTGGGTGCCAGGCAATGGTGATCTTATGACTCTACCGGTAAACTCAAACCATGAAAGCGCCCAGTCCCATTCCGCACCTGTCTGAAGACTTGCTAATCAGTCTTAACATCGACACTCAAGACATCATTGCGATGATGGAGACCGTTATCCGGGGTGGTGAGGCCGGTACGGTGTGGAGTGCGCCCAAGTCTTTTATGACGCCGCCGGACGGCCGTTATGTTATGGCGACTCTCGCGGCGATAGATGAGCCCCCGCTGGTGGTGACGAAATCCCTTGTCTTGAACGAACGCAATCTTGAGCAAGGCCTGCCGCAAATCAACGGACTTGTGAGCCTGCTTCATGGGCAAACGGGTCTGCCGGTTGCAACTGTTGACAACAATTGGGTAACAGCGGTGAGGACGGCCGGTTTGAGTGCTGTTGCAGCTAAGTACATGGCCAACGAAAACGCCGCTTCAATTGGGTTTATTGGCGCCGGTGTGCAGGCGCAAAGCCATCTCGATGCGTTCAAGGCGATGTTTCCGCTCGAGCGGGTCAAGATATTTGGCCGTGGACAAAAGAATATTGATCGCCTTGCTGCGTCAGCGACCAATGCGGGGTTAAAAGTTCAGGTGTGCGAGACAGCACAGCAGGCGCTGGAGGAGGTTGCGCTTGCTGTTACCTCGGTGACCCATACAGGCGTGAGTGGTCCCTTTCTGCGAGCCAACTGGCTTTCACCTGGTGCGTTTGTCTCGGCCGTTGATCTGGGTGTGCCGTGGCATAAAGAAAGCTTCAGCGTGCTGGACAAACTTGCCGTTGACGATCTTAAACAAGAGGCTGCACTACCCAACAAGCTGGCCGATCCCGCTCACGTGCATGGTGATCTGGCAGATCTTGTCCATGGCCGCGTAAAGGGCAGGGCAAATGCGCAGGATCGCACGGCGTTTGTATTCAGAGGGCACGCACTGGGTGATCTGGCGCTTGCTGTGCTCGCCTATCAGCGCTTCAGCGGGCATGCATAGGTCAGAATTTCTTCTCACTCAATCCGATTAGGCCGTATTTAGCATAGCGCCAGGGCTGCATGTATCAATCGTAAAAAAGTGGCTCCGCATGTATAGAACGTCGATTTAGATCGTCGCCTATGCGAACCTTGCGCGCTGATGAGTCTGGCAAAGAGTCTTGTAAAGAGGCTCATAAAAACCAACCCCAGACCTAAGCCACGAGGGAGAAATGCGGGAAGCTTTTGGACGGTTTGTGCCGTCACATTCACAAGGTTGTTTCGTGCGCTCTATGTGCAAAGGTCACTAGGGTGAGCGATCTAAACAGCTTGGCCGCGGAGATGGCCGAAGACGTTCGGGCGGCCGATCGGATATATCCATCCGGCGTGACCCGCGCCGGACCACCGCGCACGGCATTGATCACAGGAGCGAGTGGATTTCTGAGGCGGTTCGTTATCCGAAGTCTGCTCCGCAAAACTGGCGCGATTTTGTATCAGCGATCAATCAATACGGCTGCCCGGTTCGACTCGAGCCCAACGAGCAGTGGATGTCGACTGTCTTGACCAACCGAGATCGAATGGGAAAGCGCTTATACGTTTACCGCCGCTTCTTTCAGGCGAACAGAGCCGGCGAGCGGCCCTATGAGAGCTACCTGCAAAGTAGCGACCGTCGCGTATCGAGCGCCAGGAGCCAACAAGCTTTAAGTCAGATGGGTCTAACGATTCCCGAGCTTTCGGCTGAACTGGTGTTGCGATACCTCGACTTCTATCAAACGGCCGGTCTGCTAAAGCGCAGCAATTAGGTGGACTGACTGGCCGCGCTTTAGTGCTGACCATCACCCTTGGGCGGGCGCTGTTTTTACCCGGCTTTCGCGATACAGCAGATACAAGCCACTACCAACGACAATGGCGCTGCCCAGTACAACAGACCACCTGGGCACATCACCAAAGACCAAATAACCGATGGCGACCGCCCAGAAAATCTGAAAATACTGAAAAGGTGCAAGGGTAGAGGCTGGCGCGTAGCGAAATGAAGCGGCCAGGCAATAGTGGCCATAAGCGCCTACCGCGCCAAGGCCAACCAGAAGCGCCCACTGGCCGAGTGTTTCGGGCCACTGCCAGGACCATAGCGCCACCGGCGCCAGTACGATTGCCGTGCCCAGCCCAGACAGAAATTGCGTAACGGCCGGCCTGTCGGTTGCGGCGAGCTTGCGCGAGACCATACTAAACACCGCGATCATGAAGGCAATGCCTAGTGGGAGAAGCATGGCTGGCTTAAAGCTGCCACTCCCGGGCTGCAAAATCACCAGCACGCCAATAAAACCGGTCAGGATGGCGAGCCAACGTCCTAAATCGAGCTGCTCGTTTAGCCATAGCCACCCCAGCGCGGCAATGAGCAAAGGGGCAAGAAACATGATCGAGCCGGTTTCCGCGAGTTGCAAAGTTTGGAGCGCATAGAAATTCATGCAAGTCATTGCGCCCATCAGGAAGGCTCTTAGAGCTTGTAGGCCGGGGTGCTTGGTTCGAAAAAGTCTTTGCTTATAGGTAGGCCCCAACACAACAAGCGACAACAAAACATGCACAGCAAAGCGTAGCCAGACGACCTGCAACACAGGCAGGTACAGCGTCAGGTATTTGCCCAGGCCATCCAGGATGGCAAACAGCAACACGGCGAGCGAGGCCAGACCAATGCCAAGCAGCCGGTTTTTAGCGTTGTCTTGATGAAGCAAGAAAGGGTGCCGAAAAGAAGGAATGACCGGCCAACTCGTTGGGCTGGTGCCGGGCTGGCATGATAGCGCTAGTCAGGCCCAGTGGCCCAACCCTGCAGGAGTGCGTTGAACATGCAAGATCTGAAAGACATTAAGGCTCTTACCCTGGACACCGGGGGCACTATTCTCGATTGGCATACGGGTTTTTCATCTGTGTTGTCGGCGCTGGGGGAAAAGCATCAGCTCGATCACGACTGGACGACGATTACCAATGAGTTTCGCCGCGAATCACTTGGCAAGATGGTGAATCTGGGTGAGCACGAGCCACCGGCTTACAACTTTGATGGTGCCCATCAAAGCGCCCTTGATGAGGTGTTGGCGAGCCATGGCATCTCGGTATTTACACCGGAAGAGCGGCGTCTGGTTTGGTGGGACACACCGCATGGACTCAAGTGCTGGCCAGATTTTCCGCCAGCTATCCCGCGGTTGCGAAGCAAGTACATCTGCGCCTCGTTCACCCTGCTAAGTGTTCGTTTGATTGTCGATACGGCTCGGCGCAATAACCTTAGCTGGGATGCAGTGATCTCGTGCGAGATGATAGGCAAGTACAAGATCCTGCCAGAGGCTTATCTCACCGCCGCAAAGCTCTTGCAATTTGATCCTGGCGAGATTTGCATGGTGGCTTGCCACAATTTTGATCTTGATGCGGCGCGGGCTGCCGGATTCAGAACGGCCTTCGTGAGAAGGCCGCTTGAATGGGGTCCGGCCGGACCGCCAGACCCTGACCCCAATCCAGCCTGCGATCTCGTGGTTGATACCTTTTTCGAGTTGGCAGACCGGCTGGGGTGTTAGGCTTGGGGGCTAATTAGCAGGCCTCGCACTCAACCTGGCGGCCGGTGTTGTTAGCGGCATTTGCCTTCGCTGCGCCAAACCAGGCGGTAAAGCGAGCGAAGAGTTTGCGAACTTCTTCGCTGCGAAGGCGAGCGGCTTGACCACGATAAGCAAACACGTCTGCGTCGTTGCTGAACTGTGAGGTGCTGTTGAGATTCGTGTTCATGGTGTTTGTCCTTTTAAAGTCGTTTCGGAGGAGGGGAGGAGTCTTTTTGTTTTGCTCCAGTGATATGAACTTTAGCGATCTCGCCTTGACTCGGTAAGCCCCAAACAGGGAAAATGGCTTTGCATGAGCCGCAAAACCAAATCTTCGCAAACGACCCAAATCAACCGTTCATCGGCGGTGGCCAACCGCTTGAGGGGGCATACCCCGAAGGATGGCCGGGTTGAGCCTCAAATGTCAGATCTGCACATCCTGGTGCGTGTTGCAGAGTTGGGCACTTTGTCTGCCGCAGCGCTGGAACGAGACGTACCGGTGTCGCAGATTTCTCGTGCCATTACCCGGTTAGAGTCGCTGTTCAAGGTCAAGCTGATCAACCGCTCAACCCACGGTTTGACTGTCACCGGCGAAGGCGAGATGTTCCTGGCGCACGCGCGCAGAATGGTTGAGTCGCTGGATGATCTCTCCGCCGAGCTCGATACCCGCTCAGGTTCTCCTTCTGGTCTGGTGCGCCTGTCGGTCAGTCAGATCATGGCTGGCCTGCAGGTTATCCCGTCTATTCCAGAGCTAGTTGAACGCTATCCTGAACTACGGATCGAGGTGGTTGCAAACGACAATATGGTCGATCTTGCAACCGAGGGGATAGATCTTGCGCTTCGCACAACCATGGTTGCGAACGAAAACCTGGTAGCTCGGGAACTCGGCGAGTATGGCCGCTCCATTTATGCATCACCTCATTACCTGGAGCGCTACGGCACGCCAGAAACACCGGAGGAGTTGCGACGCCATAGATGTATTACGCTGGCTGTCAGCAACAGTGGCCTTAACAAATGGCGGTTTAAGACCGGTCGGAAAGTGAATGAAATGGCCATCGATGGTTTTCACCGCGTTAACAATACGGCACTCGCACTGACCATGGCGATGTCCGGCATTGGCATTGTGAGATTGAACACCACACTGGTGGGCCCGGCACTGGCCTCAGGCGGACTCGTCAAAATCCTCACGAAGTTTCAGGACCCTTCGCGATTCCCCATTTACGGGGTCATGCTTCCTGATCGCCATCGCCTGCCTAAAACCCGTGCCTGCCTTGAGCACTTTCAACGCGTGTTCAGCGCGCTTAAAACTGACTGACTGGATCGGGCTGCCTGTCCTTGTTTGGAGGCTGAACCATTGGCGGCGGGGAGTCTTGATTGGCCGGTTGTTGTTGCCGCTCAAAAGCCTGTTGCTGTTGCGCGTAAGCCCGGTCGATGAGCCGCTCTAGCAAGTCGCTCGAGCTAACGCCACTCAGACTCATGAGCTTGGGAAAAAGGCTAATGTTAGTGAAGCCCGGTAGCGTATTGACTTCATTGACCAGTAGGCGCCCGTCAGGCCCTATGAAGAAGTCAACCCTTGCCATACCGTCCACTTCCAGCGCTTTGCAGGCGGCAATGGCTTGCACCTGTACAGACTGCCGGACGGGGGTGGGCAATTCGGCCGGGCAACAGGTGACGGTATGACTGTGCTGGTCATACTTTTCATGATAGCTATAGACGTCATTGTCGCTTGCCGGAATGATTTCTCCGGGTGCCGCCGCGAAGGGGTCGTCGGCAAGCAAGACTGCGCATTCAATCTCTCTGCCGCGAATAAAGCGCTCAATAATCACCTTGTCGTCAAAATTGAACGCGTGCGTTAGTGCTTGCCGGAGTTCTGGCTCATTCGAAACTCGGCTGACGCCGATGGATGAGCCCATGTTGGCGGGTTTGACGATCAGCGGCAGCCCGAGTTTGGAGACGAGCAAAGCATACGAAACCCCGTCACCTTGATGGAATGTTTGTGATGATGCCGTGGGTATGCCAGCCGCCCGCAATAGTCGCTTGGTGATGTCCTTGTCCATACAAATGGCGCTGGACAAGAGGTTTGCGCCGACGCAGGCAAGGTTTGCGAGCTTGCACAAACCTTGCACGGACCCGTCTTCGCCATAGGGCCCATGCAGCATCGGAAAGACCACATCAACTGTCATCTTGATCCCCGGATTATCGGTCACCAGCAACTGACCCCGGCCGCCTGGCAGCAGGGTGATAGATGGCCAATAGCTTCTGGGTTCGGCAACGAACGGTGCGAGTCGCCAGACACCTGATAGATCAATTGCAATCAGCGTGACGTCGTACCCAGCTAAGCGGAGGTCGGCGTGGACTTTCCTGGCCGAACGGACCGATACCGAATGCTCTGCAGATTGCCCACCGAACAGAAGGGCGACGCTCTTAGTCATGATTCGCCTGCACGTTAGTTAACAGGCATTGAGTTTAAGGAGCAGATCTGGCGATTCGCAGACTCAAAAGTGGCGAAATGATGACAATCCCCACCGAAAGGCGGGCTGCTTGACCAATCTAAACCTGAGCGAAGTCTCCCGTGAACGAGCCGCGAGCCGTCTGGCCATTCTCGAGTTCGAATTGAAAGTCCACTTTGTAGATGGCGCCAGATGGCTCAAGCGTGATTGTGCCGCCGGTGACTGTCAGGAATTCGCCATCATCGCTTTTGACTGATCCGTCGCCGTTGAGATCAACCGCGAACTTGCCGTCCTTAAAGAAGAAAGTTTGAGCGAGTGCAGGGTCGTCTTCATCCGTGCCGCGTGGGACATAAGAGAAAGTGCCCCCTTGCAACTGACCGGTACCTGGTGAGTAGACATCTGCGTAGAACCAGATTGATGCGTTTCTGGCTCGCCATATCAAGCTTAGATTGCCTGTAATGGGTACTTGAACGGAATAGAACTCGCCGTTCGTGACGTTGAGTTGGCTGTTGGCATGGTTGTCATCCGGTCGGAACACTTCTTCCAGTCCTGCACTTAAAGGGTAGGTTTTACCGTCGTAAGACACCGTGTTGGTTGCGATGCCGCCGCCGTTGTCAGGCGGTTGTTGAGTGCCCGAGTCACCATCGCCGTCACCGTCCGTTCCACCTCCGCAAGCAAACATAACGGTTGCGAAAAGCAAGGCCATTGCGGCGAGTGACAGACGAGTTGATTTGTTGGACATGCAATTACCTTTGGTGATAAACATTGGTTCGGAGCCTGGCGTCGAAACCTTTTACAGGTGTGTTCTTATCGCAGGATCACGCCCTGTAATGTACACAGTCAGCGCTTGTGAAATTTTCATCCACTCACTTCAGGAAGCCTCGTTTGATTGACTCTGCAACCCTCTTGATCTTCGTGGGCGCAGTTGTGTTGCTCGTGATCACGCCTGGCCCCGATATGGCCTTTATGCTTGCAAGAACGATTGCTCAAGGCAGGCGGGCTGGCGCCCTGGCAGCGGTCGGCATAAATGCCGGCGCGTATGTGCACGTGCTGGCTTCCGTGCTTGGGCTCACGGCCATTTTGGCGACTTCATCATGGGCATTCACGGTGGTGAAATGGGTGGGCGCCGCGTATTTGATCTGGCTTGGTATTCAGGCATTTAGGGCGCCACCTATGACGCTTGCGATGGATGCCGGGCGCAGGCGCAGGATCAACCGATCAGCTATTTTTTGGCAGGGCCTTATTAGCGATGCACTCAATCCAAAGGTTGCGATCTTCTTCATGGCGTTCTTGCCGCAATTTGTTGACCCTGGGAGCAACACAGTCTCAGTGACGGAGCAACTGCTTATGCTGGGCGTGACGTGCAATGTCATCGCCCTAGTAATCAACCTGATACTCATTCAGTTGGCCGGGCTAGCGACAGGGAGCCTGCGAAGCAACCAACGCGTCTCAGTGTGGCTCAATAGGCTAATGGGTACCGTCTTCATTGCCCTGGGCGTTCGGCTTGCACATGAAAGACTCTAGTACAAATCAGTAATACTGAGCGTCGAGAATTTCAAATTCGAGTCCGCGCACCATCATCTGATTAAACTGCACATGAGACTTGTTTGGGGAAACTTCCCCGGCGGTTGGGTCCATGTGCTGCCAACGCCCATTAATGTAAATCTCTACCCATGCGTGTCCGCCAAACTGACCGAGGTTTGGGTTGGTCGGATCATCTTGGTAGTAGATGAATCCACTCACTTCGCGGGCGGGTAGCCCGTTTGCGCGCGCGAGTGTCACCAGTAGTTGCGAATACTCTGTGCAATCGCCAACCGGATCGTCGAGCATCGCCAGCACAGATTTAGTGCCCACTAGTTCGTACCTAATCTTGCCGGCTACATAGGTGGAGAGGGATTCAGCCAATGCCCGGTCGGATACGTTAGCGGGTAATTGGGCTCTCAGTGACTCGACCAAATCTTTGATGCGTGGATGGTCGACTGGGTAGGTGAAATTGGCCGCCAGATAATTGCTTATGTCTTTGCTGTTTTTAGATGGCTGGGGCGGTGCTGGATAGTCAGCGATACGCGCAATAGCTGTCTTGTGATCGACGATTTGAACGCGCTGCATCTGGCCATCGGTTATGACTTCATCGATCCGTGCCAGAGGGTCATCGATTTTGACCTTGAGTAACAGCGTCTTAATCTTACCCAAGGCGCTACCGTCAAGGCGGCCATTTGACTTTACCGTCAACAGTTCAATTTGATCTACTTTTTCAATCGGCCCCTGAGCCTGTTCCTGGCTTTGCAGCCGGGCCTCGAGCTGGCCAAGTTGCAGCGTCAACGCCTCACCATCACGATACCGTTGACGGATTCGGGTAGTGGTGCCTTTGGTCTGGACTTTGCTTAAAACGGTTTGAAACAGATGAGAGCTCCCCTCAATCGACTGTTGCTGGACGCTGTGAAGCACATGATCAAACCGCGTTACTTCTAGCGCCTCCACGTCGAGATAGGTTGACGTGAACTGTGCGCCGGGACGTAAACGTGCGAGCTGATCAGGCATGTAAACCGAATCTTCATCACACAAGGTCCAACGATGCCCTGGCATGTCATAAACACCACTTTCTGAAGAAACTTGAATGCCATCATCTTCTTGGAGGTAGCGGATGTGTCCTTCACGGCGCTTGATAAAACCCGAAATCAGGCTGTGAGGTGGGTTGCTGGCAAAGATCTTCTGCTCGCTCACTTCCGACAAAACTTCGCCAAGCGTCATCGCCAATTGGGTGTTGATGACAATTTGCTCATGATCACCCATTTGAGCTGAGCCGCTCATGTAGCCAACTTTGGCACCCTCCCAATACAGGCCGTACCAGCTCTTGCCATCGAAGATCGCATGGTCAGGGCCGACGGAACACTCGCGAGCGACAACAGCAGGCGTGGCTGCGGCTGGGGAAGCCGCAAGTGATGGCACGCTCAGGGTCAAGATCAGGACCAAAACTGAAGACCCGATCAACACGAAATAAACTGCAGCCGGACAGCGGGCAGCCAGCGCTCTCATGCTTGCGCGCCGCTCGCTTTGCTCAGCTCGTCCAAACATCGCTTGATGTCGGCCGGGCTGCTGACTTTGACAGCGCTTATGCCCAACGCATCAGCACCGTCGAGGTTTTCTTGTGTATCGTCAAAAAAGAGGCTTTGCTCTGGCGCTACATCCATCGGATTGCAAACTGCGAGAAACGCATCTGCGTCAGGTTTGCGTAGCCCAAGCTCATTCGATACAAAAACATGCTCAAAGAGATTGAGGGTTTCGGTCAGCACCGGCGCCCAATAGGCCTGGTGGCCAGCGTTGGTGTTGCTAAACACGACGCAGGGTGCAATTGAAGCGGCCTGCTGAATGAGCGCTCGAACACCGGGAATCTCAGGTCCAAAAATCGCATTCCAGCCGGCAAGCATTTGTTCATCGCTGAGGCTCAGGTTGTGCAGATCGCGCTGATAGTCCAGGTACTGGGTTGTTGTGAGCTCCCCGCGCTCGTGCTGGCGATAGGCGTCGTCAACCGCGAAGCGTTGCTGGATCTGCTGTGCATCCTGGCCGGTCAACCTCGCCCAATGCTGAAAAACACGGGAAAAATCTATATCAATAATCACGCCGCCCAGGTCAAAAATAATGAGTTCCGGGCGCGCGAGCTGGGAAGCGTTACGACCTGCCATCAAGCAGTCTCGATTTCAGCGAGGCCCAGCTCTTTGACCATGGCAGCGCGCATCACGAACTTTTGCGGCTTGCCCGTGACAGTCATCGGAATTTCTTTTACGAAGCGAATGACGGAGGGCACTTTAAAGTGAGATATCTGGCTTGCGCAGAAGTCTCGCACGTCGTCTTCGGTCAGTTGTATGCCCTCGTCAGTGACAATCCAGGTGCAAACAGCTTCGCCAAATTTTTCATCGGGGATGCCAAAGACCTGCACCTGTGCGATGCCTTTCAAGCGGTAGAGGTATTCCTCCACTTCACGCGGGTAAACATTCTCTCCGCCGCGCACAATCATGTCTTTGACGCGGCCGGTGATCTTGCAATAGCCCTCAGCATCCAACGTTGCCAAATCACCGGTGTGCATCCATCCGTCTTTGTCTATGCTGGCGCTGGTTTGCTCTTCATCGTCCCAGTAGCCAATCATGACTGAATAACCTCGTGTACAGAGCTCACCCTGTTCGCCTACCGGCACGACCTGACCCTGTTCGTCAATGATTTGGACTTCCACATGCGGATGGATACGACCGACTGACGACACGCGTTTATCTGTTGGGTCATCAGTGCCGCTTTGAAACGAGACGGGGCTGGTTTCGGTCATGCCGTAGGCTATGGTGACCTGCTCCATATTCATGGTTGACTGCACTTTCTTCATGACTTCAACCGGGCATGGAGCGCCCGCCATGATGCCTGTGCGCAGTGATTTGAGGTCAAACGACTCAAAAGCAGGGTGGGCCAGCATGGCAACAAACATAGTAGGCACACCGTAGGCGGCCGTGCAGCGTTCCTGAGAGATGGCACTCAGGGTTGATTCCGGATCAAACCCCTCACCGGGAATGATCATGGCTGCGCCGCGTGTCACGCAGCCAAGCGTCCCCATGACCATGCCAAAGCAATGATAAAACGGCACGGGAATACAAAGACGGTCAGCCTCGGTAAAGCGCATTGCCCCGGTCACGAAATACGCGTTGTTAACAATATTGCGGTGGTTAAGGGTTGCCCCCTTGGGCAAGCCGGTGGTGCCACTCGTAAACTGGATGTTGATCGCATCATCCAGCGACAGACTTGAGGTGATGGCATCAAGCCTAGCGCTTGATTTGTTAGCACCGGCTTGAATCAGGTCATTGAAGCGAAGCATCCCGGGCTCTGCGTCATCGCCTGCCTTAATGATGGTCATCAGGTGAGGCAGGCGCTTTGCGGACAACTCACCTGGCGTGGCTTGCGCCAGTTCTGGAGCCAATTCACGCAACATACCCAGATAGTCAGAGGTCTTGAAGCGCTCAGCTGTAATCAAAGCACGACATGAAACTTTGTTCAGCGCGTATTCAAGTTCGCCAAGTCGATAAGCTGGGTTGATATTCACCAGCACGAGGCCAATCCGGGCAGTGGCAAACTGGGCCAGGAGCCATTCCGGACGGTTGGGAGCCCAGATACCAATGCGATCGCCTTTTTCAAGGCCTAGATCCAGCAACGCATGGGCCAGGGCGTCTACGCGGTCTGCAAATTCGCGCCAGGTCCAGCGCTCATGGTGATCGCAAAACACAACAGCTTCCTGGTCGGGCAGGCGCTGCGCCGTATCAAGAAGCGCCTGAGCAACCGTTTTGGTGAGAAGCGGCGTGTCGGTCGGGCCGGCGACTTCTGAGCGATTGTTTTTCGGGAGGTAAACATCTGACTGGGGCATGCGAAGGTCTCCAATTTGGCTCGCAACAGATCTGTTCTCCCGACAGTATAGAACCGCGGTTCAGTTGCTTCGAGAAGCCGAACCAGCTAGTTTGGTGCTCGCACTATTAAACGCATTAAGCAGTATCTGGTTCAACGCATTAATGGTGCCCAGTGACTGGCGCCTGGGGTTGACGCCTTCGGAGAAACCGGCCGCCCGCAGTCTGTCCAGCAGTATCTCGTTACTGGACACAATGTGGACCGGCACATCCCAGCTGGCATTGGGGCCTGTCACACTACTCGCCGGCTGATGGTCACCGATCAGGATCAGTAGGTTGTCTCGCGGCTGAGGTAAAGCCTCGTAGCCCGCCAGCCACTTGAATGTGTATTCAATGGTGCTGATATAGGGCGGGAAGAGGTCTGTCCAGTCGATCTTGTCAGCGAGTGCTTGCTCAGTTTCATCATCATCGTAGGGTTGAGCACTGGTGACTCTCGACCAGTCGGACTGATAGGGCGGCGTGGGTCTGAACGGAATATGGCTGGTGATGGTCGGATAGAAAATGAATCTCGGTTTGTCCGATTGGCTGGGCGGGTACATCTCATCGATGCGTGCCATCACAAACTGATCGGGCAACCACCAGAGCCCGAACTTCGGGCCTTCATAGTCCAGGCTGGGCGCGTCATGATAGTGATCAAACCCATAGAAAGACTTTTCAGGCCAGTCCCAACTCATGGCAGGGTAAAGGCCAATCGTGCGATAGCCTGCCGTCTCGAACGTGTCGATCATTGTTTTGCGATCGGTCGTTAGCAGCAGGTCGTGCCGCAGAGGGTCGGTCAGATCAATGCCTGAGAGCACACTCAGGTGTGAGAGCTCGGAGGCGCCGGCGAAAGTCGCGGCCCGCATGAACGCCGACAGAACGGTTCGGCCTTGTTCGTTAGCTGCGCGCTCAAACTCTGCGCGTGCCGGATCTATCGCTTTGAAGATTTCTGGATGCTCGTAAGTGGTGGCGCCATAAGACTCCAAAAAGAGCATTTTGACTTCTGCGCCTTTGAGTGCGTCAAGATCAGACGTGAGCGGCGGAGAGGCGGGCAACACCTTGGCCAGCCTGCTCGGTAAAAAGGCGGTGAGTAGCAGATCTGCCTGGCGCAGGTAGATTGGGACGACCGGGCGCGAAATATACGGCCACGTCGCCTCGACTTTCATGACGTTACCGACCACCATGCCCATCCAGAAGACTGTTATGACCAACAGGATCGGTGAACGCAGCGCATATGGCACTGCATGGTTGGCGAGGGTTTTGATGCAGGTTCGTATCAGCCAGATCAAAAACCAGGCACCCAAAACAATCGCCAGCAAAATCGCCACGATCTGCCAGCCGGCAAGCGCCTGGCTTGCGACCTCCAGAAACTTCGGAATCTGATGTCCGTCCCAATACAGGTTTAGCTCACGGCCAAAGAGCGCCGGTACCGTGACATCCGTGTATCGGCCGATGACGATCAGGAGGTACAGCCCGGTGGTGATCGACAACGCCAGAGCGCCAACGCGTTTAAATAGCGCCACCCAAATCAGCAGCAAGACCCAAAGGCCGACAAATTCTGGCCCCACCCGCGCATCAGGCTTAATCAGCGGGGTTGGCCAGACATTCTCAAAACTGGTTAGAAAGTTCAGCAGCAATAGCGCCGCCATCACTTTGACCAGCAGCATCATGCGAGACGAATTGGGGGGTTGTGAAGCAGATGAATCGGCGTTGTTCGGGCTCAATCGTCCTCCGGGTGAGCCCACAGGGCTTCTTTCTATTTTGGCTGTGCTGGCAGGGATGCAGGTCTCGAAATCTTTCCTATCTCCGTCAGTCGCTGCTGCCGCCAGAACCTATCAGGCAACAGCGCGAAATAATGAGACTTATCGCACCTTTTGACCGCGAATGCCTGGCAGGCACGGATCATAGCGCGTGACGCGGGGAGGTTTGTATCGCGCGCGCCTGGGATAGCGCAGATCTACAGACGAACCAGGTTAGGCCTGCGAGTCTGAGGTGGAGGTGTCAGGCTGGTCAGCCGGCGTGACGGGACTAATGTTGCCTCGCCGTGATTGAGGCGCGGCAGGCACCTGCGCTCAGCACCGTGGATACGCTCCGCTTTGAGCCTTGTTTCGTCGCGTAAATGCTGCCACTGCGCTACCTGCTCATGTGGTAGATCAGGGAGCGTCAAGGCCGACTCCAACAGCGCCGCTGCTTCGTGTCGATGGTTGCGATAAATGCAATAGAGATGAAGCGTATTGACGAAACCAATCACATCGATATCTGAAGGGTTTGCTTTTAGCCAGGCCCAGGCAAGGCGAAGGTTTTGGTGCTCGAGGTCAACTTGATAGAAAGACTCGTCGTCAACTGCATTGAGCGCATCGGCTTGCTCGCATAGGAGTCTCCCGTAGAACTGAGCATGCTTTCGCTTCAGGGTGCAAGCTAGCGAGTCAATTTGCGTGGTTGCGTCTGATAGCTTTTCAAGCCCGTACCGGCGCAGCAGCGGATGAACTAAGTAGCGAGTAGCCGTGCGAGTGCATTCCAGTCTTAACCAAGAACGCTCAACAAGCCTTGCAAGCGTTTTGCGATCGCAGCAGGCAACTTCGCGCGCAGCAGCATCACAAAAGCCGCCGGCAAACAGCGATAGATGAGCAAAGCCGCTACGCTCCTCCGGCGTTAGCTGATCCCAGCAGGAATCCATTGCGCCTCTCAAGCTGGCCTGTCGGGCTGGACGGGATTGATCGCGCGCGCGCAGAAAATCAAAGTCCTCGCACAGCTGCTTGGCAATTTCAACGACGGACAACCTGCCCACAGCATCAGCGGCCAGCTCGATCGCCAGCGGCGACCCTTCCAGGCGCGCGCAGATCACGTTGATCGTTCGTCGATGAGGGGCAGGGTCAAAACTTTGCTGATGGCCTAGAACACGTTTCACGAAAAATTCTGCCGCGCTGGTCAGACCATCTGCGTTGTCTGGAGCCTTGCGGAATTCTAGACCGCGAACCTTGAGTGCCCACTCTTGCGGCAACTCGAGCGGGTAGCGACTGGTCGCTAGAACCTTCAGCATGGGCCTGCCAGATAGCACCTGCGACAAAATACTTGATCGGTCGGTCAACTCATCAAGGCCGTCAATTACCAGTAGTGCCGGCCAAGCTGCGTCGCTGCATGCGCCATGCCCGAGTCCCGTGAGTATTTGCTCAATCTGGGCGAGGCTCGTGGCAGTTGTTACCGACTCAGTGTCAGCGAATGACAAAAAAGCCGATTGCATTGGGGCAGCGGCTGCAATCGCTTTCGCCAGGCAGGTTTTACCGATCCCGGCGGGGCCGGCGAGCGTCACGAGTTGACACTCCGACTGGTTCAGCATTTCGCTAACTTGCTGAATCTCTGGAGAGCGATCGTGGATTGAAAGCGCTTTCTCTCCGATTGCTGTTGCGTTGGCTTTACCGTGCGTCATGGCTAACCTTCATGCAATCTGCGAGAACCGTCATACGAGAGAAACCGAGAAGGGGCCACAACCTATTAATCGGATGGGGCCTGGACAAACCTGCGACAAGAATAAACATGCTTGAGACGGGGCAACAAAAACCGCCATGTATTCCCAAGTTCTTGCGAGGGTGGCTATCGTCTACCGATTTGTAGTTTATGTCTGTAGATGAATGTGTCGCAACTACCCATTCCAACTAACGAACCTAACCCAAATAGTTATGCAACCAAAAAACGCCCCGTGATTGTCGGGGCGTTTGACGGGGCGAGCGATTACTCGCCCCGAACCAGCGAGAAAGAGAAAGCGGGAACTACTTAGCGCACGCCTTGGACACAAGGTCTGAAATCTGGCTCGGATCAACATCGGCCTTCGATGCGACAAAAGACTGGGCGGCCACAATCGGATTGGCATCCGGGGCGACCCCGTCTTTCGCGTACTTTTTCTTCAAGACTTCTGTGATTCGCTCCGTTTTCTTGGCATCGCCACCTTTCTGCAGATAGGCGAGCACTTTGTAGTCGCTTGGTGCAACTTCGCAGGCCGGACCGATCATCTTTTTATCGACCATGGATCCGCCGCCAAGATCAACCGTTTCACAGCCCGCAAGCGTGATCGCCGCGGCGACGGTGAGCCATCTAACTGAGTTGGATACATTCATAACACTGAGTTTTGCGCAGTTCGTTTGGGCGAGTGTGGTCATCGCATCAGCCTTAGTAAGAGTTATCAATGCTGTCTGGCCCATCTGAAAGGGCCAGCAGGTCTTTCTGGCATCGCACAAGATAACGCTAACGTTATTGACGTTACCTCTTCAGGTGCGACCCTTCGCATTGTAGGCCATCGATTCACTCTCACGGGCCTTGAGCTTGCTGGCATAGACAAGACCAAGCAGTGCGAGACCCAGCCCGAGCGCGCCCAGCGTGATGTCGTAGCCCGCGTGAGGAATGACTTGTGCTGTTAAGGCAACACCGGCAGCCTGACCACTGAACAATCCCATCACAAATCCCGCAATTGCGGTACCTCGCGCCTGAGGCAGCATTTGGGTGCCATGAGTTTGCAGTGTGTTGTGCAGCATTGTGAATCCGAATCCGATGATTCCGCATCCAAAACACACCAGTGACCAACCCGCCGGACCGCTCAATAGGACGCCAGCAATCACGGTCATAAGACCTGCGGCGCACAATCCGCCCCCTAATCGGGCGCCGCCAATGAGCCCAAAGCGCGAGACTATCGGCTTTGAGGCGGCCGAAAACACCAATCCGCCGATGCCTATAAAGCCGACGATAAGACCGGCTCGCCAGAGAGCAATGCCGGTTGATTGGTGGAGGTAGGAGGGAATGAAGGCGACTGCCGAAAAGTAGAGTGCGCCCTCCAGGCTGACGCAGAGCATCACGATGCGAGCCCAAGGATTGATGAAGAGCAATCGATAATGACCCATCGTCTGCCTGATGGTATCGCCCAGGCCTGGAGGTGGCAGCCCGCCAGCGGCGCCCTGCGGCGCCTCTTTCCGGCGCGACAAAAGGGCCGCGCCAGCCGTCAGGTACGCGAGTGCTGGTGGCACGAACGCCCAGCGCCAGCCCACTGTGTCAGTCATGATCCCGCCGCAGATCTGCCCCAGAATCAGACCAAAAATTGCCGCCGAGGCAAACCGTGCAAGGGTTTGCTGGCGTCTCTCGAGCGGTACCTTATCGCCAATCCAGGCAAGCGAAAGCGGGATCAGGCCGGCGCAAGCGGCACCGTTGATAAATCTGAAGGCATTGAGTGTCGCCAAATCTGGTGCGAGTGCGCAAGCAAGCGAAGCTGCTGCAGCGACCATGCAAGACCACTGAATGATCTGAAGCTTTCCCAGCCGGTCACCCAAAGGTCCCTGGATCAGGATCAGTGAGGCATAGGCAAGACTGAAGTAGATCGCAACGCCAGCCATGTCGGTTGGCGCGCCGCCGAAGCTTCGGGCGAGGTCGGGCAGCATCGGGTCGGCGATTCGCATCGACATTGAACTGCTCATCGACACCATGCCAAGCATCAGGATCGTGCGCCGGACAGACGGGTCTGTGGGCGTGTGCTTGGGGAAATCGGCCGAAACCGACTCAGAAGAGGCTGTCACCTTGAGATTGTGCCATGCGGTGAACCTTTGCCTCGCCAGCGGCGTCTCATGATCAAGTGGCAGTTCATGGACGCTTACAGGCCTGATCTGCCGTCAATAGACCCGTCCTGGCAGGAGAGCCTGCCGAGCGAGATGACGAAATGAAGCCCAACTTCCGCTCCCGTATTCGCCGTAGCATCGCTTTCATCATTCTGAGTTTGTTGGCGGGCGCCGCTTCTGCATTCGACTATGACCAGGCTGGCCGGCCGCACCCGGCCACGGTTGAAGGCTGGCACCTGGTTGAGCACCAGGCCGGCCAGGCTGTTGAATTAACCCGGGCCAGTGAAGGTGGCGCTCTGTCAACCGTCTGCAGCAACGGCCAATGCAATGTCTTCGTAGAACCACGCTCTGCGTGCTTGCCCCATGTGAAGTATCCAATCCTGGTGAACTCGGCACGAAAGATGGGCGTATTGACGGGCGTCTGTCGCTTGCTTGACGACAAGCACGAAGGCCCCCGCCTGGTGGTGCATCTACTCGACAGCAAATCAATGTTCGCAGCCATGCTCAGCGGCGACGATCTCAGCCTAGCGTTTCCCACTATGGGCGGCGATATGGATGTCATAGAAATTGAGATGGCTGGTGTGGTTCCGCTCTTGAAGTCGGCCATTGCGCATCGTGCGCCGGACTTTAAATCGGCGCCGTCACCCGACAAGAACAGAGTACAAGCCGAAGCTGAACCGCAGCCTCCGGGTGCCATTGATGTAGCGCTGGCTCGTAGCACTACCCGTTACCAGCTATAGGCTCTCGTAGTAGACCGATTGAGCGAGACAGGCGAAAAACCTCGTCAGTCTCGCCGCTGTCTCGGCCAGATTTCAAATCCATAGCGAGCAAGGGGTGCCCTGTAATCATCCTCGCATAGGCCGACGAATCATCATCCCAGCCGATCGTGCAGTCCAGACTGCCAAGTGAGATGATGAAATGAAAACTCAAACAAATGCCTCTGATGTTTCCCGTTCATTGGGTCAACGTTTAATGCCTGCGCTTTGGGTGCTGGCGGCCGCGCTAACGCCGTTGGCAGCTAATGCCGAAAATCACAGTGCGGGTGCCGAACAGAAGCGAGCCACTGCGATGACGATGCCAGGATGGCAGGTGATTGAACATCAGGGTGGTCAGGCGGTTGAGGTCACCAGAAAGAGCGCGGGTGGCTCGGTCTCCACGGTATGTGCTGGCGGCCAGTGCAATGTGTTTGTGGAGCCGGTTTCTCAGTGCACGCCCCAGGCGCAGTACCCGATTCTCTTGAACTCACCCAAACAAGTTGGCGTGATATCCGGCGTCTGCCGTCTGCTGAGTAGCGAGAAAGGGACACGCCAGGTTGTGCACCTGACTGATCGCGAAGCTGTCTTTGCCGCCATGCTCACAGGTGAAGACCTAAGCCTTGCTTTTCCAACCACTGAGGGCGCAGTTGACGTGATCGAGGTGGTGATGGACGGACTGCGGCCTTTGTTGAGTGAAGCGATTGGTCGCCAGACGTCTAATCGCGACTCGTCTGATCGTGAGACTCAAGGCAACCAAGGTGACGAACTCGTTGATTGGGCAATAGGGCAAACCGAAACGCGGGATCTGATTTAGGCTCAGAAACTGCCGAGTGGTTACTATGTTGGGGCAGGCCATCCAGGCCAGCCTCAACACCACAGGACACTTAAATGTCGACCCCAGCAGTACTGCTGCCAGCATCAGCGATTGAGTTTTACATTCGTGCCAAAGATCAGCACCAACCTGCGCTGATTACCGAGGCGTTTGACCCCGCAGCGGTGGTGACCATTGAAGCGCGAACCGACACAATCAGTTTCCCACCTGTATTGAGCGGGCGAGAGCTCATTGAACAAGTGCTCGTTAAAGACTTTGCAGTGGCCTGGCAAGATGTGCGAACGTTTTGCTTTTGTCATCCGGGCTGCGAGCAGCGCCCGGCATTTACCTGCCAGTGGATGGTTGCCATGCATTCGCGCAGCGGTGAGGGCGGCCGTCTGGGCTATGGCACCTACGATTGGTCATTTGCAGCAGAGTCCGGCAAGGTTCGGGCGCTGAGCATTCGCATTGATGAAATGCTGGTCGTCCCAGAGCGGCAGGCGCCGGCGCTTGTTAAGTGGGCAGGCGGTTTGTCCTACCCGTGGATCACGCTTGATGAGATAGGCGCAAACCCGGCACCTGATGAAGCGATGGCTGTGCTGGTCACTCGACTTCGGGAGAACGACTGAGCGATTGCGTCTGTTTATCAGGTGTTGCCAGGTAGCCCAGAAGCTAATCCGCCGCAGGCGTTTTCATTGCCATCATAGGGTTGCCCAATCTTCGTTGCGGGAAGTTGACTGTTCTCTCTAAAACGTTGATCAGTGGTTGTTCAGCTTGGTTAATCCGCCGACCAGCCTCAATTTTCAATGTTCAAACTATAAGTTGCGCTCCTGGTTGACGTGCTGTAGGCCGGGTGAGCCCAGGGCGACTGGAGAGTCGCTCTGGGTCGTCTGGGCACGACTCCTGATAGCGACGCTCCAAATCATCGCTCCACTGTCACAGTGGTGCCTTTTCGACTAGTTAGTCATGACCGAAAAAACACTCGCAGATTCACCCCAAACAAGCGCTGCCGCAGGTCAGTCGGTGGTACCTGATAACAGTGAGACAGAACGCAGCGCTGAGCTGTTTCGAATGACATTGCCAGTGATCACGAAACACGGCAGAGGGTTCTCGCCGGTCTCCTACACTGTTTGGTATGAGTACGTTCGCGGCGAGAATCAGCAACTAATAAACACACTTGATAGTGCGATCGCGAGTACTGGCCGAATCTCTGCAGATGACACTCTGGAGTTGTACCAAGAGCATGTCATCACGCGAACCGAAAGGAATCTGCGTGAAAGTCAAGCTGGACTTCTGAGCTTGGTAGACCAGGTTGACGACAGCGTTCGGGCGTCGACTCAGAGCGTGAAGCACTTGGACGGTCAGCTTGAATCCTTTGCGCAGGCGCATCTAGACAATGACACAGCTGCTAATGACAGATTAAGTCTGTCAGGACTGAAGGCCGATGTCTTGTCTGTAAATGCGACCATGAAGGAGCTAAAGAGCGATCTAGAGACGACTCGCATTAATGTGAGCCGGCTAAGTGAAGAGTTGACAGAGGCCCGTCTTCAAGCAAAACGAGATCCGTTAACCGGATTGTTGAACCGGCGTGGTCTTGATGGTGTGCTCGCCGAACTCATTAACCGGGCTGCGCTCGGTCAGTCCGAGCAGGAACAATCACTCACGCTGATTCTGTTCGACATCGATCACTTTAAGCGCGTCAATGATGGCTTCGGTCATTTGATGGGCGATAGTGTCATCAGAGGGGTGGCAAAGGTACTCGACGAGTCAGTTATGAGAAGAGACTACGTGAGCCGGTTCGGCGGGGAAGAATTTGCAGTGTTAATGCCGAGCACCCATCAAGATAACGGGGCAATGGTTGCCGAGCGGATCCGGCACGCCGTTAGCAGTGCGACGTTCCGGCATGGTAAACCCGGCGCTAAGGCGTTTAGTGTGACCGTATCCGCTGGCGTTGCCCAATTCCGGCTTGGCGATAGCGCGTCCGAGTTGTTTGATCGGGCTGATCAGGCGCTATACAAAGCCAAGAATGCTGGGCGCAATCGGGTCTGCATCGGCCAATAATCAATACAACTGCTGCTCAGCAGACTACGTCAACCCGCGCGACCTGATTTTCCACCGGCTAAGGGCTTCGAGTTCGGCCCCAATCACAGGTACTGCAGGCGCTTGCGAGCCATTCGTTCGTCAATAGCCAGGTGTTTTGCGACTTAGCCTCATCTCCTGCCGACTGAACGATGAGCCTTCACACTTATTCATCCGTCATTGAGCCTGTTTACTCTAAGACAAGAGGAATACTCTGGCCGATAAATCGCCTTGCGTTTAGCAATCAAATGCCGATACGAAAATCGGTGGGTAGAAGCAGTGCACGGCCGGTTTGCTCGATCGCGCAGCCTTTACGAAATCGCAAACTTATTGACTGGGAACAGTACGGAGAATCCATGCCCAAAAAACCCAAGCTACGCCAAGAACGTTATGCTGCGAGAAGACCGGTCTGGCTGGATCCGCTCCAGATGGACCGGGCGGCGAGCATCCTGATCGTGGAGGACGACGAGGATATTCTGAAGCTTTTGCGATTCTTTGTTGTTAGCGTGGGAGCCTGTGTTGATTGCCTCTCTGACGGTAGCTCTGTGATTGACTATATGGCGTCCGGAAAGCGACCAGATCTCATTCTCTTAGATCGCATGTTGCCTGGATTGAGTGGCGATAAGCTGCTCGATTGTTTCCAGGCAGACGAGTCTTGGTCGACTATTCCAGTGCTTGTCGTCTCGGCAATAAGCGACACGCACGAAGTCGCGGGGATGCTGGCCTCTGGCGCCAGTGGCTACATCACCAAACCGTTTGTGCCTGTCGAATTAGCCCGTCAAATTAACCACCAATTGATACTGACGGCCCCTCAGAAGGCAATGTTTAGCTAGATAGTCCGCCCGCTTTGATTTTGAAACCTCTAAGCGTTGAGACTAGGCCCAGGAAATTATGGCAGGCAACTGTTGGCACGCTACCGAGTAAACAACAGCCAAGCTGCACTTGGCATGACGATCGAAGGCGTCGGCATTTCTCTTCTCCCATCTTTCATTGGTGATCCCGAAGTTCGAAGTAATGCCTTGAAAGTTGTCTTGCCGGCATGGAGCCGAATCCCAATGCCGGTGCATGCGGTGTTTGCGTCTAGCCGATACATGTCTCCAAAAGTTCGCGCGTTTGTCAATTTGTCGATTGACGGATTCTGACTGGTTGGACTCAGAACGATCATGAGGCTGACGAGCCGCACTTGTTCAAGCTAACGCTCGCTAGTCTGGAATAGACAGTCATGTCCGAGTCAGCAAGCATATTGGGAGATTGCTGGTCTTAGCTCGCCGCTTTTCGGCATTCGACGGGTGGTGTCCATATTTATTACAAATCCCTGGTGAGCCGCCATTGCCCAAAGCCTAGGCCTTCACCTAGATAGGGCAAGTCTTTGTTCTTTTGGACTAATTGGCGTTTAATTTGTGAGTGGCATGACTTTTGCTTCGACTACCGTCATTAACTGTCTGAATTGACCGATTGAACCGGTACGCTCGTTAGGCCAGAAGGCTTGTGTTTGTCGAACGGTTTGGACGGTGGCGGATTTTTGTCAATTGCTTCTTTCACTACTTAGGATTTTTTGTGGCGATACTTACCAGATTTATTGCAGCCGTTGCTGCCACGCTCTGCTTGGCGGTTCCCGCGCAAGCTTCACTTGTGGTTGATGCCACGTTCACCGCCGGGTTCACACCGAGTTTCGCGCCGGGCTCGTTCACCGGCACGGATAGCAACATGGACGGCATTTTGGAGTTCAGCGAGCTTACCGATTTCTTATGGGAAGGAACTCTCATTGGCGACATTGACGCTCCGTTTTCTCAGCTAGTATCGTTTGGCGACTACGATTACACGTCGAACAATTGGTCCCAGGCGCCTTTGGTTGGTACTTTCGGCGTCGGCTTTTTCTCTTGGAATAGGTTCGGGAACTTAGACACCACCAATGCAATCGGCGATAGGACGGGATCGACGCTCGTTTCGATCTCCAGTAGTGCAACCCCTGTACCGGCACCGATACCATTGGCCTTGCTGGGCATTGGACTGCTCGCTATCGGTCTTTCGCGCAAGGGGCGCAAGTAAATCGATCGCGTCGCAAGCCCCGCCAGCGTGCGGGGCTTTCTTATTTCGAAGCTTACGACGAACCGATCCTGGCCGACCCTGACTTCGCAAAGGTGGTCAATTAGATGAGTTTGTGTAGCAGGACAACCAAGCGATCACCATAGCCCCACTGAAGTGTGCCTAACACGATCAAGGCGATTTCAAATCTCTCCAGTGTTTTCGCTGCAGGGGCCTGTGAGTGAATGACGTTTTCGGCATCACGGTGAACCTTGGATCGGTACTCGTGTGCATCCAGCGTTTTCTGACGAAGCTGTTCATGGTGTTCGCTACTGTCCTGCAACTCTTTGAGCAATGTCTCAATGCGGCGACTCAGTTCAATATCGCTTTCAGCGTTACTCGCCATTGATTGACGCTACTGCAGAAGTGCAAGTTCGTTCTCCATCGCGCTTCTTATCACCTGTGATTCGTGATAAGCGCCCCAGTTCTCGTGTTCATCAAGTAAAGCAACGATCTGAATTCGTTGAGCCTGGCTAACTTCACTCTCTCGGCGAGTGCGTTCTCGCGCATAGATCAGAATGGCAACTACAACGATGATGGACCCGGAAGCCTGAAACGAATCTGGACGATTTGAGAGCAGGGGTGGCAAACAGAGTATTAGCCAGACAACCACGGCTAGAAGAATCAACGAATACCGTTGATGCGCTCCCTGAAACACTTTTGCGACTTTGTCGATCGACTCAGGCATGTGCAGTGCAGTCCAGTAGTATTGGCAACATAATCCCCAGATCGAGCGTCGCCTTTTCGATTAGATTGTATCGTTGAAGCGTAGGCCTCAAGAACTCAAAGCGCCTGACGAACTCTCCAGGGCTTGTTCTTCGGGATTGAATGCGGATCGGGGTAGCATCAGGGCAGTAAAGGAGACTTGGCCAAGGAGGCCGCCATGAGCGCTTTAATGCCCACCAATTCTCTTGCGATGAACGAGGCTCGCAAGGCCGTTCGCGATGTTCCGCTCGAAGAAATTGACGTCAGTGACCCAGAGTTGTTTCGCAATGACACCGTTGGTTTGTACTTCGATCGTCTTCGCGACGAATGCCCGGTGCATCGCGGCCACAGTGAGCGCTTTGGTGACTACTGGTCGGTCACGCGGTTCGAGCACATTCGCCAGGTCGAACTGAATCACGAGGTCTTTTCGTCCGAGCCGGTCATCACGATCCGCGACATTCCTAAAGAACATCAGCGGCCGATGTTTATCGCCATGGATCCACCCAAGCACGATGATCAGCGCAAGGTTGTCACGCCTATTGTTGCGGCTGACAATCTGGCTCGAATGGAGCAAACGATTCGCGAGCGAACCTGTAAGGTTCTCGATGAGCTACCGCGTGATGTTGAGTTCGACTGGGTCGAGACCGTCTCGATCGAGCTCACCACGCTCATGCTCGCAACGCTGTTCGATTTTCCGCTTGAAGATCGAAAGCTGCTGACGTATTGGTCTGATGTGGCCACAGTTGATTTGACCGCCGGTACTGCGATCGACACGGAGGACAAGCGTAAGGCCGAGTTGATGAAGTGCCTCGAGTACTTCTCCCGGCTCTGGCGTGAACGCGCTAACGCCGAACCACGTCCGGACCTGGTTTCGATGCTCGCTCATTCAACGGCAACCCGCGAAATGCCGCCCATTGAGTTTCTGGGCAATCTGGTGCTGCTCATCGTTGGGGGTAATGACACGACCCGGAATTCGATGTCGGGCAGCATTATGGCGATGAATCGCTTCCCCGATGAGATTGCCAAACTGCGCGCTGACCCGACCCTAATCGGTAAAAGTTTCGTGCCCGAGCTTGTGCGCTGGCAAACACCGTTAGCCCATATGCGACGAACTGCTCGGGTCGACGGCGAAATCGCTGGCCAGAAGATCCGTGCCGGAGAAAAGGTCGTGATGTGGTATTTGTCGGGCAACTACGATGAGCGCGCGATCGATTCGCCGCGCCAGTTTATTGCCGACCGGCCCAGGGCGCGCCAGCACCTATCGTTTGGTTTTGGCATTCACCATTGCGTGGGCAACAGATTGGCCGAGATGCAGCTGCGCATCCTGTGGGAGGAGTTGCTCGCACGGGTTGACCGAATCGAGATCACCGGTGAACCTGAGCGCACATTCTCAAACTTTGTCCATGGCTGGACGAAGATGCCGGTGGTGATTCCGTCGTAGTTCGGCTTGTGTGGACGATTCCCCGTCAAGCGGTTCCAACGACTGGCAGATCGCGTGATTGCGCTGTGCTTCTGCTACTTGCCATCATGTCGCTCAGTTCTCGGCGTACGGCGGCATGCGATGCATCATCGTAGCGGTTGTTCAGCTCGTGCGGGTCTTCCTGCAGGTCGTATAGCTCGCCTGTGTCTGACTTGCACTCGGTTGTCATCCGATAGCGAGCTGTTTTGACTGTTCTCAGATCAAGTGCGACGCCGACTCGGCCTGCTCGTAAGTCCCACTCGTTATAGGCAAAGTCGCGCGTTTTCTGTTGAGTCAGCATCGGTAGCAAAGACCGGGAGTCCAAGTCTCGTTGGGCGGTCACGTTGGTGAAATCGAGAAAGGTTGCCATTAAGTCCAGGGTCGAGACTGGATCACCGATGACAGTGTTGGCCGGGATGCCGGGCCCGCGCATAATCAGACCCACCCGCAACAAACCGTCGTACATCATCGGACCTTTCAGCACGAGACCATGATCGCCAAGCCAGTCGCCGTGGTCCGTCGTGAAAACAACGAGCGTATTGTCGGCCAGCCCCTGCGCGTCGAGTTCGATCAGGATGCGGCCCACGTTATGATCGATCAGAGAGATCATGCCGTAGTAGTTCGCGGTCAATTCGCGCAACTGCGCATCGCTTAACTCGGCCATGCGTGAATACTCCGACCGTATCTTGCGCAGTTCGCCGGATAGCTTGGGGACAGTTTCCGCCGCCGCCTGATGCCACCAGGGCCGTTGCTCGAAATCGCGCCGCCGGTGCTCTGGAATGTCTACTTCGTCCGGATGATGCAAATGACTCCAGGGTTCGGGCGCATCGAACGGGTGGTGCGGGTCAGGAAACGACACCCAGGCGCAGAACGGTTGATCATGTTGTTCGCGAAGAAAGTCGATTGCCCGGTCGCCGATCCAGGTGGAGTTGTGCCACGCCACGGGCAATTGCGAATGATAGGTTTGCGGTGTCTCGGTGCGTGGTGCATAGCCCACGTAGGCGGCGCCCTTATCTTTGCCACGTCCATCACGGTGATACCAGGCTTCGTACTGCAGGCCTTGGGGCGGCTCGTACGGCAACCAGTAGTTGTGACCGATCAGTAGCAATTCATTGCTTTCAAAGCCCATGTAAGGGCCGCGCCATTGATCGTCAAACTGAGCGGAGCTTTTGACGCATTCAGGCGTGCCGGTGGGTGAGAAGGTATGAAACGATGAAAAATGCGCCTTGCCGATCATGCGCGTTGAATAGCCGGCGCGGGCGAGCGTCCCGGCGAATCCCTGGTCGCCGGTTTCGGCGGGCAGATCAATGCCATTGTCCGACACGCCATGGCTTGAAGGCAGCAGGCCGGTCAGGATGGATGCGCGCGAGGGTTGGCACACGACATTAGGCGTAATGCAACGGGAAAACCGGGTGCCGTCCTGGGCCAGCGCATCCAGGTGTGGAGTCTTGATTTTCCTCCCTTCGAATCCGAAGCAGTCTGCACGCTGTTGATCTGACGTAATCAACAGAATATTGGGTCGGCGCTGCTGGGTTTCACGAGTCATGGCAGAGTTTTGTCTCAGAGATAGGAAGGCGGTTGATTAAGGGTCATCGCGACACGTCTGGTGCCGGTGTCGCCGCGGGGGCGCCTAGCTTTAGCGCTGCTTCGCGCCCGCCGTAACGCTTGATCATGGTCGCTTGATCGGCAAATGCCAGGTCGTTCATGGCAGCTGGATCGCAGACGGAACAGAGTGCGGCGTGCATGCGCTCGCGCAGAGCTTTGTAGGCAGGGTCGGCCGCAAGATTCGTTGTTTCCTCGGGATCAATCGCAAGGTCAAACAGCTCGGGCTCAAAGCCGTGATAGTGAATGTATTTCACCGAACCCAGCCGCACCATATAGGCACCGGAAACCGCACCAACCGCGTGATACTCACTAAATACCAGGCGTTGGTTATCGGTAGGTACGGCTGCAATTTCGTAGAGGGAGCAACCGGGGCGCTCGCCCTCGAGCGTGGCATCGAAGTGATCAAGAATCGTTTCAGATATATCGATCAGGCTAACTGGTGTTTCGCAAACAGTCGGCGTTGATGCGGCGTTCGTGTTCAACGGCGGGCAAACGATTAGCGGGACGGCAGCGGCCTCCTGGTACAGATTACTCTTGCCCCAAAGCCCGCGCGCGCCGATGTTATCGCCGTGGTCGCTGGTGTAGATGATGGTGGTTGATTCAGCCAGGCCGGTGGCTTGCAGTGTGGCCTGGATTTGTCCGATGTTGTGGTCCAACCAACTCACCAAACCGAAATAGCACGCGATGGCCATGAGGCGCTCGTCCTCGTCGCGAAACGCCTTCTCGTTTGGCATGACGGCATCGGTCTTGGCGATCCAAGGATGTTGCTGGTAGCCGTCTCGCGGATGCAGCTTGTCGGCTGGCAACATATCAAACGGATAGCGGTCGAGATAGGTTTGGGGAACGACTAACGGAAAGTGCGGCGCAACCAGCCCAACGTACAGGCACCAGGGCTGCTCATCTGTCGCGTTGGCCGCTTGCTCAAGCCACGAGCAGGTGTGATTGGTAATGGCTCGGTCGTATTCGGTGTAGCGGCTCTCGCCGGGACCTATATATTTGCCCAGCATGCGCGACTGTGGCGTGATACGTTCGTCTTCTCGACGAATCGACCCCCACACCATGCCGACCCCATCCACGACCTGCATCGGGATGTGCTCGACATCAAAGCCAGCCTGATCACGCTCATCCCGGTAGTGGAGTTTGCCGATTGACTCGACTCGGCGGCCTTGCTGCTGTAGTGCATGGCCCCAACCCCGGGGCTGCCCCGTGTAGGGCATGGCGTTGTCCCACAGGCGTATTTGGTGCGCGTACCGACCGGTTGCAAACGATGCCCGGGCAGGCACGCAGATCGGCGAGGGGGTGTAAGCATTGACGAATCTGGTGCCCCGAGAGGCGAGTCGGTCGAGATGGGGTGTCTGCGCTACAGCGTGACCTGCACATGACATTGCGCGCCACTGATGCTCGTCAGACATGATGATCAATAAATTGCTTTTGACTTTATTCATAGTCGGCCAGCGCTTGAGGGTCTGGACAGCGATGAGACATCATCTTCAGTCGCTGCCTCCAGCTTAGCGAGCGCTGACACCAAGACCTCTTGTTCTGGCTTAGACAAGCAATTAAGTAGCTTCGCGCGTCGCCTACGCATGTGTGGCTGGGCTTTTTCGAATGCGTGCCGACCTGCTTTGGTTATCGTTAGCATCTGCTGGCGACCATCTGACGGGCTACCCTGACTGGCGACCAGCCCCAGTTCAACCATTCGTTTGATCGCCCGGCTCAACTGACCTGCGTCGAAGCCGGTGTAGCGGACTATCTGTGCATGGGTCGATTGGTCGAGCAGGTCGAGCATGACCAGAATCCGCCACTGCATGAGCGAAAGACTACCGTGCTCGCGTAGAGTACGGCTGGCATGGGCATTAAGTTTTGCCTGGACCCGCGACAGTTGCGCCGTGAGCAGTTGGTTCAGTTCGCGAGCTTTGCGTTCTAGCTTGCCGGATGTTAATGCGGTCATCAGTCTCTTTGATGAGTCAACGAGTTTGTTGACAGTTCAACTATATAGCCAGAGAATGATTTCGTCCAACCAAAAAAATTAGGAGACGAGACCATGAAAAAGATGTTGAGCGCAGCCGGCGTGGCGATTTTCTCAATGATGTTTGCTGCCGGTGCCGTAGCCGCAGAATGGGCGCCACCAGGGCCGATCAAGTTGCTGATTGCCTTTAGAGCGGGCGGTGGCGCAGATACGCAGGCGCGCCTGATCGCCGAGGAGCTTGAGGCGCGCACAGGCTGGAAATTCATTCCCGAACAAGTCACGGGTAAAGGCGGGGTCAATATGCTCAAGACATTGTCTGGGCTGCCTAACGATGGCACCGCCATCGGCATGGCGGTGACCGAGTCTGTTGGCTACAACCTGGTCGCAGCCAAGGCTGGATTGACAGTAGACGACTTCACCGGCCTCACGACAACAGCCGGCTTTCAGTTGGGCATCGTTGCTCAAACCAAGTTGGGCTATAAAAACATGAATGAGGCGATCGCGGCAGCCAAGAACGGTAAGCAGTTGCGCTTCGGTGTCATGAGTCCGCGCCTGGCAGATTTAGCTTACTTGCTTGAGCAAGCCAATGGCGTTCAGTTCAATGTGGTGAGTTACAAGGGCGGTAAAGCCGTTCTGGATGCCATCAATGCCGGTGACGTTGATATGGGGTTTGTCGCAGGGGTTCAGGCAAAAGGTGTGAAGGCGGGCGATCTTGTCGAGTTGGCATCGGCGCTGTCCGTGCCTCTCAAAATGACGCCTAGTGCACCGACGCTCGCCGACCTTGGCGTTGATTTCAACGCCGACGGCCATTTTGTATTCGTTGCGCCCAAAGGATTACCAGCTCAGGCAAAGCAGGCGCTTGGCGAGGCGATCGCCGCTGTCGCCAACGACCCAAAAGCCAAGGTCGCGGGCATCATTAATCGTGCGTTTGGCGGGCCGGAGACCATTAAGGGGGCAGAATTGGACAAGCGCCTGGCTGACGGTTACGCAAACGCAAACAAATTGATGAAGGCGGTCGCCGCTCAATAAGCCCGCCATGAACAACACGTCAAACAGCAATCTGTTTCTAGGGGCTGTTTGTCTTGTGTTCGCGCTGATCGTGCTGTTCATCTGGATTCCGCTGGACATTGAGACAGGGGTGATTGAAACCGTTCGCCGGCGCTTGGTGGTGGGTGATTCGCTCGCCCCAACGGTGGCCGCCGTGTTTGTGCTTTTGGGTGGCTTGTTACTGATCATCACCGAGGGTCGAGCGCCTTCGCAAGCGGCGATCACGAGCGCTAACCTCAGGTTTCTCGGATCTGTGCTCGGCTTGCTGCTCCTTGCTTTGCTGCTCATGAGGTATGCCGGCCCGCTCGCGGCTCATTTGATTGGCGCGGGCCGGGATCAGTCGCTTGAGTATCGCCTGCTACGTGACACGGTGCCATGGAAATACATCGGGTTTATCAGTGGGGGAGGCCTGCTGGTGGCAGGGACGATTGCCATCATTGAAGGACGGCTGAGCATGCGCGCGTTACGAATTGCCGTTGTGGCAGTCATCGTGATGATTGCGATCTACGATCTACCGTTTGACGATTTGCTGTTGCCGCCCAACGGCGACGTTTAATGAGCACACTCGACTACATCTGGCTCGGGATACTGGCCGTCTTCCAGGGACCTGAGCTGTTCAGTGTCGCCGGGCTGCCCGTATCGATCACGTTGGTCATGATTCTGGCTGGTTTTCTGATCGGCATTATGGTGGGTGCTACCCCTGGGTTGGCAGGCCCGGTGGCCATGGCGATTTCCCTGCCGATCCTGATCTCAGTATTTGGATACACGCCCTCGGCGCTACTGCCCGTGATGGGGTTTCTGGTCGGGGTGATGAAAGGGGCGACGGTCGGGGGTGCGGTCCCAGCGATCTTGTTTAACACGCCTGGCACACCTGATGCCTACATGACCACGCTTGACGGGTACCCGATGTCGCGACGCGGGCAGGCTGGCAAGGCATTGCGCATCGCCCACTTCTCGTCGGTTTCAGGAGATTCATTCTCTGACATGGTGCTGTTTGTTTGCGCGCCGTTCCTGGCGATACTGGTTGAACGCTATCTGGATCTGCCTGAAAAGACCGCACTGCTTATTCTGTCACTCTCATTCATTGCGGCGGTCATTGGCGGGTCTCCTGCCAAAGGACTGATTTCGGCAGGTCTAGGCTTGCTTGCCGTGTACGTTGGCACCGGTGAAGATTTTTATCCTCGTCTGTCGATGGGCCTCCCAGTGCTAAATCAAGGTTTGCCGATTACAACTGCCGTTTTGGGCGTGTTGATCATTGGTGCCGTGTTCAAGGAGCTTGATGAACTCTGGCAACTGAAACGAGCCAACAGCGAACTCGCGGCGAGCCGGCATGTGGGTGATCAGCGCCTGCATTTTGCGGACCTGAGACGCTTGTTCCCTTACATCGCGAGATCGAGCGTGGTTGGGACGATGATCGGTGCGCTGCCTGGCATTGGCTCCACACTGGCTGCAACCATTGGCTACACCCTCGGACAGCGGCGCTATGATCGTCAGCGAAAAGCAAATGAACCTGGCTTTGGCGATGGCGTGCCCGAAGGTATTGCAGCCACTGAAGCTGCCAATAGTTCAGTTTCCGGCGCTAACCTGATTCCGGTGTTGTCGCTTGGCATTCCGGGTAACGCAGCGGCTGTGTTTTTGATTCTTGCTGCCGAGTCGATTGGCGGTTTTAACCCAGGCCCGGCCGTATTCAAGTTCACACAAGATGCGGTGAACCCGGAACTTGTCATAGCGTTCGGGCTATTCACAGCGATGGTCATCGCCAACTTGTTGAATTGGACAATTGGCGGGGTATTCATGCGCTCCATGGGCATCATGATTCGCGTTCCCAAGCAAGTCTTGCTGCCAGTGGTTCTGTTGCTAACGCTAACGGCGATCTATGTGCAGGACCCCCGCTTTGAGGTCTTGTGGTTCGCACTTGCATTTGGCGTACTCGGTTACCTGATGCGAGTGCTGGCCATATCGCCACTACCGTTTGTTATTGCGTTCATTCTTGGCGATAAGCTCGAGCAAAGCGCCCGCCAGGCCTTCTCCGCCAGCGGGAATGACCCTTATTTTCTCTTAACCAATCCGATTGCAGCAGTCTTTATGGCTGCTGCGGTTGGCGTTGTCATCTATGCAAGCAGATCCGGATCGGCAAAATCACATGAACAAACTCGTCATCCGTGAGGCTCAGCATGAGCGGTAAGACCTTCAAGATCTGGGCCTCCGGATGTGCGCATGTTGTTGCCGACAAGCACAACGGCCGGGAAAGTCTTGCCGATGCGATTCGTCAGGCTGAGCGCGACTTTGATTGGGATGTCGGAGTGAATCTTGGCGATTTTTCTGCGGCTTTCGGATTGCCGACTGATGAAGAAGGCCTCGAGATCGTGCGCCAGTTTGCCGCGCTGGCGAAACACCGCCGCGAAGACATCTATACGATCTGCGGCAATCACGACCGAAATGCGCCCGATGAGCCAGCCGGTCAGTGGTTTTGCAAGTACATCGACCCGCTTGGCGATAACCCGATGACCTCGGGTGTGCGCAAGTCGCGTTTCCGCCACGTGCCCGTGGGCAGTTTCGAGCGCTATTACGTGGATATTGGCAACGTGCGTCTGTTAATGATGAGCGATGTCAACGAAACGAGTCAGGCCAAAGGTCGAGGCGAGCTTGGTGGTAATCCAGGCGGTGTGGTTAGTCGTGACACCTTCGACTGGTGGGTTGATCAGGTCAACAGCCACCATAGCGACAAAATCATTATCACCGCCCATCACTACGTGTTGCGCGAAACGACTGTCGCTTCAGGTGACTGGGAAGGCATGAAGCGCAACGCGAGCGGTCAATGGACTACGGACTACCACGGGTACTACGCCGAGGGTAATCCGCAGGCTGCGAGCTATCTGTATTGGGTGGCTGGTAAGGCCGGAGCAGGGCAGTTTGAGAAGTGGCTCAACGATAACCCCGGCAAGGTAGATTTCTGGCTTGGCGCGCATACGCATACCAACCCCGATGACATGCGCGGAGGCAAGAGTCATATCGAAAAGCGCTACGGCGGCACCACCTTCGTGAATGTTGCGGCGTTAACGCGATGGTTCGTGAAGGATCACGCAATGCCGCATTCGCGCCTGTTTACCTTTGAAGATGGATCGGCAGACGCGACGATTGACTGCTATATGCATACAGACGAGTATCGACCCCAGGGCTTCTACCCGGAAAAGCAATCAGTGGTTCGCCTGACAAAGCCGTTCAGGTTAGATGGCAGCGGCGCCGTGTGTGACGGTTCGGTTGCGTAGCGGGAAGGCAGGCAACCCCTGACACTCATGGGCCAGTTGACTGATTGATTTTGATCTTGATTTAGCGTTTGTTCTTATCATCCCAGATCATGGGTTCCCAGAGTTCGACTTTATTTCCATCTGGGTCAACTATCCACGCAAACGAGCCATTTTCATGATGCTCGGGACCGTTGAGAATCGGCACGCCGGCTGAGGTGAGTTTCGCCATCAGGGCCGCAAGATCATCGACGCGGTAGTTGATCATGAAGCGCGCCTGGCTTGGAGCAAACCAGTCGCTATCGGCTGCGGCAACGTTCCAAACGGTCGAGCCACCATCTTCGGCTTGGTCGTTCTGCCACTCCAAAACACCGCCGCCCCATTCCTGCAGGGCTATGCCCAGGTGCTCTTCGTACCACTTGGCCAGGCTTTTATTGTCCTTGTTGGCGAGAAAAAAGACCCCGCCAATGCCGGTCACTTTGCCAACACCTTTTTGATCCGCCATGACTTGCGCTCCAAATAGCTTGTAAGCGCAAGATACCTAACTAATGGTGGCCTGGCTAACGATAATGATGTCGGCCTAGCGTTGATTCTCTAGTGTTTGAGCGGGGAGATCAGTTCTGTGCCTGATCTTCCAGTCCGATACGGGCTGTTTTGGCGGCGCGGATGCGGGCCCTTTCTAGTTTGCGCTCAAACAGTCGCTGGCGGGCCAATGCGAGCGCTTCTTCGCGTGACTCGAATGCCGTCTCAGGTGTTTGCATGACGGCAGGCTCTTGCTGATCGGCAGTTTCAACCATTGTTTCCATCGTTTTCGCCTGATCGCTTATGACTGCCTCAGTCGACGCGATGCTTGAAGCAGGTGCATCATTTCGTGTCAGTTCCGCCTCCGCCTTGGCGATTTGCTCTGCAGACAGTGTCAATGGCATTTCGGTTTCTTGCACTGTTTCGATCGTTTGAACGTTTGCTTGAACATTTGCCTGGTCGATCATCTGCTCGGATGATCCGATCGCGGTCGCGCCAAGCATTGATGCCGACATAGTCGACTTGACGGGTTCTTGGATGCTTTGATCGTCAGCTACTCGCGCTTTGGCCGGCATGTCTGAAATCACTACCTGCTCGACCGAAGCTGTGACTGGCTTGACTTCAGGTCTTGTGATCTGGATTGCTGGCGGCAGCATGGGAGACACTTGCTTGTCTTCGACCAAGTTTTCTGTCGCGGATTCAGACGGCTTAATCACGTCGGCGTTCACTGCGCTAACCTCGGTGATGGTGTTGTCCGCGGTCTCCGTCTCAAGTGTCTGGGTGTCCGGCTCAGCTGCTACAAGCGGTGGCAAGGTGGTGGAGGTCGTTGTGACCTGGGGGGAGACTGCAGGCTCGCTTACGGGCGAGACCTGCTGGTATGCGACGACAGGCGTTGCAGCTTTTGGTTCCAAATCGAGTTCATATACCCGCTTGTTGACTTGTCGCATACCTGAGCCCATCGACTCAGCCGTGACAACGGTCATGCCACTTGCATCAATTTGGGCCTGCCGCGCAGCGGCTTGTTCAGCGACGATTCGCTCAAGGCGCGCAGTCTCTGCAACGCGCTGGTATTGCGCTTCGATGCGTCGATTTGAAGGGGCCATCGCCCATGCTTTTGATAGCTCCTGGTTAGCCTTTTGAAACTCGCCATTACGGGCCATGGCCATACCGAGGTTGGCACGCCATTGCGCCTTGCCTGGCTCCAGCCTGACAGCTTCACCGAAGGCTGCAATGGCCAGCGGCTGGCGATTAGCCATGCTTTGAGCAATGCCGATCCCGACATAGGCATCGACCATTTTCGGGTTAAGGGAGAGGGCCTTTGCAAATGAGTCGATGGCGGCGTCTGTCTTGTGCTCGGCCAGCAGGCTCTTACCCGTCAAATAGGCAGCGCGATCTTCTGAGACGCCGTTGCTAATGCGGGTGGTTGGTTCAACCGACAACGTCGTAAGCGGGTCTTTGGTCGCTGCGGTGTTAGCCACTTTCTGACCGATACTCTTGCTCTGATCATCATTGACCATTGGGGCATATGTACCGCAGGCACCGAGGGTGACAGCAAATAGCGGCAACAGCAAACGGGCGTTTTTCATGATCTCTCCAGCTTCCTTACGGATCAGCTTCTGTGTTTTATTCGGTGTTGAGTACTGCTTAGCTACCGCTACCAAATCGAGTCAGGGTGGCAACAACCTGAAGAATCGAAGGGCCAAGCAGAACAAGTAGTAGTGATGGGAAAATCAAGAATATCAACGGGAACAGCATTTTCAGAGGCAGTTTTGCCGCTTCTTCTTCAGCCCGTTGGTGTCTTTTCACCCGAAGTGCGTCAGATTGCACACGCAGTGACCGGCCCACGCCGGTACCAAAGCGGTCCGCCTGAATCATCATGGCAGCGAAGCTTGCGATTTCTTCAATGCCAGTGCGCTGGGCGAAGTTGCGCAGCGCCCGCTCTCGGGTGGCGCCCACCCGAATTTCAACGCCGATCAGTTGCAGTTCTTCTGCCATAGCAACACTTCGGTTTTCGAGGTCTTGGGCAGTTCGGGCGATGGCAGCATCCAGTCCAAGCCCAGCCTCGACACACACCACCATCAGATCCACTGCATCAGGAAACGCATTGAACAACTCGCGTTGGCGCTGGTCAGCGCGACGGCGAAGCCAGATGCCCGGCCAGTAAAACCCGAGTGCAGCGCCGCCGAGCAATACCGCAAGCGTCTGGATGTCGGTGAGTTCCACGCCAAAGAAAATAATGGCAGTCAGCAAGACCAGGGGTAGAAACACCAGCAATAGTACTTTGGTTGCGTTAAAGATGGTGGGCGCATTCTCGCCACGGATCCCTGCGTTAAGCAGCGTCTTTTTAAGGCCAGCCACTTCATCTTTAGAAGCGCTGGTCAGACGCGCGACGGGGCTCGCCAGCTTGGCAGCTTTGGCCCACTTTTGGGTCTTGGCCGTCCGCTTAGCCTGACCAGTCAGTCGGGCCAGTCTTGCCTTGGTCGTGTTCTCTTGTGTGAACAAAGCGGCGATGCCAAACGTGCCAGCGCCCGCCGCCAGAAAGATGAGTGCAATGACCGTCAGATCCATGTTCAGTGCCCCTTAAATTCGAACTTTGACAATTCGGGTTAGCCAGAAGATGCCTACTGCCATCATCGTTAGGGCAATAGACACCAACACCTGACCGTATTGGTCGGTCCAGAGCACGCTCATGAACTTCGGGTTGATAATCAGTAAACCGAAACCGGTAACAAATGGTAGGAGCGACAGAATCCAGGCGGATAGCCGACCTTCTGCGGTTAACACCCGCACCTGACCGAGCAGCTTGAAACGGCGACGGATAAGGTCTGCAATCGTGTCGAGAATTTCGGCGAGGTTGCCACCTGTTTCCCGTTGCAACAGCACGGCAATGACGAAATAGCGAAGATCATCAATCGGGATTCGGCGCGTGAGCGAAACGAGCGCATCACGGGTAGAGAGTCCAAAGCTGATTTCTTCACTCACCTGCCTAAACTCGGTCGCGATGGGTTCTGGCATTTCATCGGCCACCATCTGAACGCTGGGAGCAAATGCATGGCCGGCGCGAAGTGAGCGACCAATCAGGTCGACTGCTTCTGGCAGTTGCTTCTCAAACGAGAGGAGCCGCTTGCGACGCTTGCGCATGAGCAATATGAACGGCATGGCAAAACCAAACAGGGCAGCCGCAAGAATGATGATTGCGGACTGACCGATCACGAACGCAATGGCGGCGCCCAGCAGCGCCCAAAACGCTGCGCCTGCGAGGAAGCCGCTTGCGCTGGCGGGGTCACCCGCTTGAGCCAGCACCTCTGACAATGATCCGTAGCGCGGCATTTGCTTGAGCAGCTTGGCAATCGCCTTTTCCTGGCGATTGACTTTGTTGCGGCGAAGGCTGAAGCCATCTGCCGAGCGAGCGGCAGAGCGCAATTGCTTGATTCTTTTATCCAGACGCGCTTCATCATCTGATTGCCCACCAATGGTGAGCTCAAACAGCCCCTGAACCAGAAAAGCCACTGCAATGAACAAGGCGATGAGGCCAGCGATATGAACGATATCCATCAATCAGTCTCCTCGTGCTTAGCGCACACGCCGAGTCGGGTCGAACATGCCGAGCGGAATGGCAACCCCATGTGCGCTGAGCTTGCTCAGGAACTGCGGGCGTACACCCGTTGCCTTCATCTCGCCCTGAACTCGACCCTTGCGATCAACACCGGATTGCTCAAACGTGAAGATGTCCTGCATCGTGACCATATCGCCTTCCATACCGGTAATCTCGGCAATATTCATGAGGCGGCGCGTACCGTCGGTCATGCGTTGAATCTGTACAACCACTGAGATTGCAGAGGCAATCTGCTGGCGAATCGCTCTTTGCGGCAAGTCGAGCCCGGCCATGCACACCATGTTTTCAACCCGGGACAGCGCATCGCGCGGCGTGTTGGCGTGGACTGTTGTCATTGAGCCATCGTGGCCGGTGTTCATCGCTTGCAGCATGTCAAACGCTTCAGCGCCACGAACCTCACCGACAATGATTCGGTCGGGGCGCATGCGCAGGCTGTTCTTGACGAGTTCACGCTGACCAATCGCACCCTTGCCCTCGATATTGTCTGGGCGGGTTTCAAGACGAGCCACATGCGGCTGCTGAATGACAAGCTCGGCGGCATCTTCAATCGTGACGATGCGCTCGCGATTCGAAATGTGACCTGACAGAATATTGAGCAAGGTCGTTTTGCCTGAGCCCGTACCACCAGAAATCAAGACGTTAAGTTTCGCTTTTACCAGTCCGGCGAGTAGTTCGGCCATGGACTCGTTGATGGTGCCGTTCTTGATTAGTGCCTCCGCTGTGAGCGGTGCACCACCGAAGCGACGAATCGAGACCATCGGGCCATTGAGTGCCAAGGGGGCGATGACAGCGTTGACTCGCGAGCCGTCGGCAAGACGGGCGTCGACCATCGGATTGGTTTCATCGATGCGGCGACCCACCCGCGACACGATGCGGTCAATAATGCGCATCAGGTGATCGGTACTGTCGAACTTGACGTCTGACTCTTCCAGGATGCCGGCTCGCTCGATGTACACCTGGTCAGGGCCGTTGATCAAAATGTCTGAAATACTGGGGTCTGCGAGCAAAGGCTCGATAGGCCCCATGCCCAGCACCTCATGCTCGATATCAAGCGCTAGGCTCGCACGTTCGCCGGCGTTGAGCACTGAACCCGACTCGGCAATGATTTGCTCGGTCAGTTTGCGAAGCCCTGTGCGCACTTCTGCCTCGGGCAGTTTGCTCATCGCCTCAAGATCAACGTCATCCAGCAGCTTGGCATGTAGTTGCGCGCGCAGGCTGCGGTAGCCGGCCTCACGCTTGGCCTTGCCGGTGGCCTGGTCAATGACTCGTTTGACCATTGACTGACGATTCGGCTCGGCTGTCGGGGCTGGTTTAATCAAACCGGTAACCGGTGCGTTGATTTTGTCGCGTAGCATCTTTTATCCCCTCGAAGGTGCGAGTGAGAGCGGCGAGCGCATCCCGAATGCTTTGCGCAGGCGGCTCGTGGGCTTTTCTTCATGATCTATCTGGTTGCTTAGGGCCGCAATGGCATCGATCACAGCGCCGCGTTTGCGGTGCTCAAATACCGGGATAGCGTGATTAATCGCATAGGTCACCGTCTTGAAGTCATTGGGAACTTTCAAAGACACCGGCATTTGCAAACTGGCTTCCACGTCGCCAACCCCAATATCTGTGCCGCGTTCATAGCGGTTGACGATCAGTCGCAGCTTGTTGCTCGCATAGCCAAGGCCTTCAAACATGGCTTTGAGTCGTTTGGCATCGTGTACATAGGGCAGGGCAAGCTGCATCACCATGTAGATGGTCTGTGCCACATCCAGGCCGCGTAGGATGCGGGCATCCAATACCCGGCCCGCATCGATCACAACATGATCGAATCGATCCCGAGCTAGCTCAATGACGCGGTCAATCGCAGCAGGATCAATATCAATGCCCGCCTCAGGTGACTCTGGCGCTGGCAGGATCCACAGCTGCTCGCCTGATTTGGTCATGCTGGCTTCAAGCATTTCGCCGTCAAGCCGGTCAATGTCCTGACAGACGTCAGCAATGCTGCGGTTGGGTGTTTCATCGGTGAGAAACATGGCCGCATCGCCAAGGTTCAGGTTCAGATCGATAACGGCCACTCGCTTGCCGCGTGCGGCCAGGGCGGCCGCTGCGTTGGTGGCAAGAAAGGTCGCGCCGCTACCACCTTTTGCGGGCAAGAAGGCTGTCACCGGTGCACGAGGTGCGCCGGCTCTTGGATTGGCACCGGCAGTGCTGCGCTTGAGTTGGCGCATGACCGCGTCTTTCAGCTCAGCAAGTTCTGCCGGCGCAGGCACGACTTCACCGATACCACCTCGCATGGCCCAAAGCAGGAATTCAGCCGAATAGTCAGCGGAAATAAGCAAGAGTTTGCAAGCTGGGTTGGCTTGCAGGGCCTCGGCGATGGCCACTCGGTCAGGCGCCTGCATTCGCGAGACCTCTGCGACGATGAGATCGCAGGCCTGGTGCTGAATCTGATCGATCAGAAGATCGACCCCACCGACGGCAACAGACAGTTCCAGATCAAGGCCGGTTGCCTCGAGTTGATCGGCAAGCGGATCCAGTCGGTCTTGATGAAATGCAATGGCGCTGACGTTCATGTTTGAACCCCTTATTGAGACGGTCGTTGCTTTAGTTATCGCCTGATCCAATCCCGAGCACTTGAATCTTGGGCTCTGGGTTACGGTAGGTGTTGCGATAGCGCTCCAATGCAAGGCCAGCAGTCGTGCCATCTGTTCCGGCGACATTGCCGTGTTTCGTACCGGCATCAACATCAATGGTCTGCATTGCGCGGGCGCTTCGAACGGAGTCGCCAAATGCCTGATCCGTCAGGGTGGGCCCGGTGGTGAACTCACCGTTGCCCGGTGTGCCGCAGGCCGCGAGGCCGAACGAAACGATGGTCAGCGACAGGCCGGAAAAGAGTCGACCCTTGAGCGAGAGTGATTGCTTGGATTTCATGTCTGTATCCCGGAATTAGTTGATGAAGTAGTCGCCCAGGCCGTCGGCGCGAGGAGCTGTGATGACTTCAGTTGTCTTGGGGACCGTGCCGGGACGGTCTGCCGGCAGATCTTTGCGACCACCTGAGCCTTCCAGCATGCCGTTAAGCATCAGTTCGGTACGGGTCGGTGCCTGATAGTGATCAGTCGGGACAGCGATGTCTTCAGTTACAGGCTTGACCAAACGAGGCGTGATGATGAACATCAACTCGGTGCGATCATTCTGAAACTCAGTGCTTCGGAACAGCGAACCCAGAATGGGGATTTCGCCGAGCACCGGCAGGCGCTTGACCAGGCTGGTGACGTTGTTCTTGATCAGGCCGGCAATCGCAAAGCTTTGGCCGTCGCCCAGTTGCACAGTGGTCTGTGCCCGGCGAGTGGTGAAGCTTGGCAAAATGGTTGTTGAACCGTCTACTGAGGTAAACGGCGAGCCAGTCTGTGACAACTCAGACACTTCAGGCGCGACAGACAGATTGATGCGGCCGCCGCTCAAGACCGTGGGGGTGAACTTCAGGCCCACACCAAACTCTTTTTCTTCAAGTGTGATGGTGGGGACACCAAGCGCGCCGTTAGTACGGGCAACCGGAATGAAGATCTTGCCGCCGGCCAGGAAGCTAGCTTCTTTGCCGCTAACAGAAACGATGTTCGGCTCAGCAAGAACTTTGACCAGGCCGTTGCGCTGCTCAGCATCGATGCTAATGGCGTCACCGGCATTACGAACTGCGCTCAGCACGCCTGCACTGTCTGACAATAAGTTGCTGACAATGCCATAGCGCCAGCCGCCGCGTGAGCGGTCAACATTGAGGCCTGCGCCGAGGCGGTCGAGCAATGACTTCGAGATCTCTGCAACCTTGACTTCGAGCATGACCTGCTGGGGCTGATCGATTGACATCAGATTCACGACTCGGGGGCCTGCACCGTTGCCGCGAAGCTGGTCCTGGGTGATCTTCTGGTCGCCGCTGATGTCTTCTACCTTCAGGCTGCGTGAATACGCGGCAATGAATGACTCGGCAATCTGCATGGCTGAGTCGGCAGCAGAAATGCTGGAAACAGAGCCTGACAGGACGAGCGAGTCTGCGGCAGCACTCACAGCGATATTTTGCTCGGCTGGCATCAGCGTACGGATACGCTGCTCCAATGCAGATGCGTCGGCGCTGACAGATACGTCAACAATCGTCGTGCCCCCACCTTTGCGCCAGAGCATGACATTGGTCGAGCCAAAGCCTTTGCCTAGCAGGTAGAGCTCACGGTTGTTGATGAGCGTCACGTCTGCCACGGCCGGGTTACCGACCGAGATTCGCTGAATGGGCTTGCTGAGGCGAATGAGCGTGGACTTACCTACGATCAACTCCATCGCAGGGGCGATCGAAGAATCAGTATTTGGCTTGACCTGTTCAGGCTTGGCAGCTGGCGTTAGAGTGACCGCATTGTTCTGGGCGGCAGCGCCGGTGGCAAAGGCCAGTCCCAGGACAAAAACGATCGGCTTAAGTGAAGTTGAGGACATTTTCATCGAGTTCTCCGGGATCAGAGGGCTTTGTTAGAACGCTGCACACCGCGAATAACTTCGACAGTGTTCTTTTCAGACTTGGCAATGCGGCGAACAGGGCGCTTGATTGGCGCTGCCCGTTTTTTGGCTTCTTTGCCGATCAGGTCTGTCTTGCGGGCGCCTTTGGTGGCGCCAGCCTGCAGATCAACTTGATTGCGCAGCACGAGTGACAGCGCACCAATGCTGCGAGCCAGGTCGAGTCGCTCGGCTTGTTCAGGTGACACTTCAAGCGTGACAGCATTAACAACCCGAGGGGCTGTGTCGTCACGTTGGGTCTGCTGTGCAATTGAGAGCACCAGAATGCGCTCAAGCACAATCTTGGAGATGGGCTTGTCGACGTTGTCTTTCGTGGCGACCAGCACATCAACGTAGTTACCGGGGAGTGCAAAGCCCGCAACACCAACGACTTCGTTGACCTTAACGGTAATGGCGCGGTTGCCTTGACCAATCAGGGCAGACAGGCCGCCTTTGCTTCCCTTGGGGGCTAGCTTGGGCTCAAGAATAGGCTCGCCCTGAGTGAGAGACGTGCGAATGACGCGGCCCTTCAAATCGTCCATGGTCTTGAACGCGCCCTTGGGCAGATCGGCTGCAGACCAGTCGATTGACTTGAGCATCTTCTCGTCGAGCATCTGACCCATAGGCAGATCTTCCTTGGCAATCACAATCTTCACGCTTGAAGCGGGTGCGACTGCCACGGCGGGATTTTGCTGCCCGATCATGGAAACAGCAGCCAGCCCGGCCACGCCGCTCAGCACGAGCAGTAAGACTCCTTTAGTTCCACGCATCTCAGTTCTCCAATGGTCTGAATTTAGGAATTGTTTAAATCGCGATTGACCAGGGCAGTCGGTAGCCCTGATCAAGTAAAGCTGCCAGCAACACGGCTGCCGAGCTGATGGCAACGGCAAAAGGCAGCCGGTCAGCGGTGTCGTGTTGTGGGTCAAATGAGGTGTTTGTGTCGCCGCCTTCGCCAGCGAGCTTGTGCATCAGTAGCAAGCGCATATTCGTGGCGAGTTTGGCGCGGCGCTCGGCATTGAAAAGGCGAACAACTGACAGCACGCCGCCGCAGAGAAAGACCAGCACAATCAGGCCGATCACATGCTCTGACCCAAATAACGCGCCAAACATGGCCATTAGCTTGACGTCGCCGGCGCCCATCGCCCGAATCATGTACAGCACGAGAAATACGCTAAAGGCAATCAATGCGCCGATGGCGGCCTGAGTGAATCCGATACCACCCGGCGCAAAGCGATCAAAGATGCCGTAACCAGCGGGTGCGAACAGGTGAAAAGAGAATGCGATGGCCAAACCTGTCAAGACAAGCACGTTGGGAATTCGACGCGAGCGGAAGTCACTGACACAGATCGCGGCAATGATGACGATCAATGTGAAGATGACAATGCTGCGGATCAGCATGAAATGTGCATCCATCGTTCTTGCCTCAGCAGTTGCCGATTCCGGCGGCAGCCGCAATACCGTTACAGATGCGCAGATACATGGCCTGGCCTTCCAGTCCAACCAGCACAAGCGAAGCAACGATGATCAGAGCGATGAAGGCTGCGAGGATGGCGTACTCCGTCGCAGACGAGCCTGAGTCGTCAAGTAGAAATTGCTTCAGTTTTGTGAAGAGAAGGTGCATGCAGTCGTTGCCGTCTGTTTGTTAATGGGATCCCTGGCAGGATCCAGACTCCGGGCTCTTACGGCCCGGATGTCGTCTTCGCAGATGAACTGCTTAGCAGGCGCCGCCGCCAAGACAGGTCACAACACGGCCAAAGACACCGTTAATTGCGCCAGAAACTTGGGGCAGGAAGGCTGCAACAACCAAAGCGATCAGAGCGGCGAGAAGGCCGTACTCGATAGCGCCAGCGCCGGTCTCGTCATTTGCGAATTTGCTGACAGCGTTTTTGAACTTGTTCATGTGGATCTCCTTGCAAGCAGTGGGGAACTGCGGGTGAGGTAAGCGGCTAAATTGCCAAGGCTGCTCGCTCGCTCCCGGTATGGCTGTTGAGAGTTTGCGATTCGTGTCGGTGTGACAGCGCCGACAGAAGGTCCATTGTTGACCGACGAACGGTAGGTCCGTTATGAAATCGATCACCGAATTGACACTCGAAACTGTCTTTTCTTGCCGGATACGGTGACGTAGTTCTCAGCCGATGAACGGTACTAAAAGGACAATAAGCGGTATGCACTTAGTAGCAGCGACCCACTAGCGCTGCGCCGACAAATCACAAGAGACCTCGATGATGCAAGGCAAGAGAACAAGGCAAACCAGGCTCACTCGAAAAGCTCGACACGATCAGGGCAGCACGATCGTTGAGTTCGCATTCGTGACGACGTTGCTGTTAACCGGGTTGTTGACCATCGTTGATTTTGGGCAGCTCTTCTACTCAAACCTGACGATGCAGCACGCCGTTAGGGAAGGAACCCGGTTCGCAGTGACAGGGAGTACCGCGTTGGCAGCGACACCAGCAGCAGCTGACGCGAGATGTCAGGCAGCTATCGCGAAGATTCGCGAGCAATCATTGGGTACGTTCGATCGTGTGGCTGCCGAGGTGGCATTCAAGACGGTTGCACCTGACGGCTCAACAACCGATGTTGCCAATGGCTCTTGCTATAACGCTAGCGAGATTATTGTGATTGAGGTTCAGTCAACCGCCCAAATCATCACCCCATTCCTACGCCCATTCTTTAACAACGGCGAGTATCAGTTCACCGTGGCAACGACTATGAAGAACGAGGCCTTTCAATGATTAAGTCTTTTCAGGCACGCTACTCAAGGTCTGCTGTGCACCAGTCAACAGCGTCAGGTCGCCGCGCCCATCGCGGCGGTGCGATGATTGAGTTCGCTTTGGTCTTGCCGATCCTTCTCACGGTTCTGTTTGGTATTGTGGATTTGTCTCGGGCGATTCAATTCGATAATGTCCTGGTTCACATTACGCGTGAAGGGGCGAATCTGGCGTCGCGGACAACTGTGCCTCCGAACAACATCATTGCGGTGTTGTCGAGAACGGCCCAACCGCTCGATATTAATCAAGACGGCATGATCTACATCACTCGGGTCGAAGGACTTGCTAACGGTCGTGCCCGGGTTGAAGAGCAGTACCGCGCAACCCAGGGACAGAATTCCTTGCAAAGCCAGCTCTACAACTGCCCGGCATGGCAGGGTGATGGAAGCTGCCAATTACCAGGCGTCAAACCGACAATTCAGTTGGCAGCGCCACTGGCAGAAGGTGAGCAGGTGTCTATCGTTGAGGCGAGATACGACTACCAGCTATTCACCCAATACCTGTTTAATGCAGGCCCCGATCTCTATGCAGTAACCGCCCTCTAGCCGGAGTTGCCTTATGAACAAACTAAACTCAAAAATTCGTTCAAAGACACTGGTCGCGCCAGGAAAGACTCAAGGTGGCGCAGTATTGATACTGGTGGCAGTCAGTCTGGTGGTTATTGCAGGATTCGCGGCGATCTCAATTGATAGCGGCCGTGCCTACGGCGCGAAGGCGCGATTGGCGGCTGCGACTGATGCGGCAGCGATTGCAGGTGTTCGGAATCTTGCCGAGGGCGCAACGGATGCGGCAAGGATTGCGAACGCACAAGCTGGTGCTGCGCAGTTCTTTAACTTGAACTTTCCCCAGAACACAGTCGGCGCAACTGTTACGGCCCCGGCAACTAACGTCGTGAAACAGGCTAATGGCCAGTGGCGTGTCACGGTCAATGCTCAAGCGAATCTGCCGACAACCTTTGCGCGTGTGCTCGGTTTCAATGACACGCCGATTGCTACAATGAGTCAGGCAATTAGGCGCGATTTAGATTTGATGATGGTTTTTGACTCGTCGGGATCTATGATTGGCTCGCTCGATACCTTGAAAGTGGCAGCAAAAAACAACTTTCTAGACAAATTTATACCAGGCCCTGGGGGCGATCGAGTTGGCTTTGTTACGTATGCGTATGGCTCGGAGATTAATGAGCCAATTAATAAGACAAGCGTAAGAGGGTTCACGAAGTCAAATGTCGAAACTGCCATTGATGCGATGATTGCTAGTGGGCGAACCGCGACGAGCGAAGGGTTGAGGAAAGGGTTTGAAGAACTCCAAGCGATTCCTCCAGGAAGCCGATCCAGTCTACGCGTTATGTTGTTGTTCTCTGATGGCGCTCCCAATGTTTTTGGCGCGCAGGCACTTCGAGGCGGTGTTCCAGTCGAAGCGAACTGGGTACATTCAGGCGCTGTCAGGAAGCGCGCCGGGCTGCCAGATTTCGATAGGTTCGTGAATCCGGATCGAACAGCCGGCGGGTCGGTTCCGGGAGGTTCTCCAGATATTCCAACGACAATTCCCCCACTAGGTCTCGGAGGCGTTCCAACCGGTACTCCGCGCGATGTAAGCAGTGGATTTTCTCATTGCAACCTTAACAAGGTGTCTCGCAATATGATGGAAAACGCTGCGGAACGCGCTCGCAATGCCGGCATCATTGTCTATTCAGTTGGTCTCGGTACTAACCTTCTGCGGGTGGAGAAGGAAGATTGTCCATTTTCATCGGACACGGCGGAAACGGGCGAAAACCTACTGAAACGAGTGGCCAATACGGCTGACGTCGATACCTTCAACCCAAATCAACCGGAAGGCTTGTACTGCTGGGCGGCAGACCAAACTGAAATCGACAATTGCTTTGAGCAGATCTCGCGCTCGATCATCCGCCTTACGCTATAGCAAACCGCTCAATCAGCTCACGGTTTATCGTGATGCCAAGGCCGGGTTGGTCAGGAATGGCCACCCGGCCGTTTTTGATTTCGAGCGTCTCGGCCATGAGTTCCTGACGGAACGGATGCTCAGACTGATCGTATTCGAGGATGGGTTCAGTCGGGAACAGGCCGTGATGTGTGACTGGCAGCGCGGCCATGACTTGTAGTGATGCCATTTGGGCGACAGCCGAGCCCCATACATGCGGGTTGACCATCACGCCGTGCGACTGAGCAAGGGTCCAGATATGGCGCGCACCGGTGATGCCGCCGCATGAGCCGATATCGGGCTGAGCAATATCGACGCAGCCTTGTTCAAGCAGCTGGCGGTAGCCGTAAAGGCTGTGCTCGTTCTCGCCGCCTGCGATTGGCATGCTGAGTTGATTGCGTAGCGTTGAATAGCCAGCCAGATCTTCCGGCGCCACCGGTTCTTCATACCAGCGCAGTTTGTACGGTTCCAGTGCTTTGCCCAGTCGCAGTGCGTCGGTGTATCCGTAGCCGTGGTTGGTGTCGACCATGAGTTCTACCGCTTCGCCATCCAAGGCGCGGCCAATCGCCTGCATCACGGCAATGTCATCGTCAATGCCGTAGCCCAGTTTGACCTTCATCGCCTTGAAGCCATTGGCCAGGTGCTGCCTCGCTTCATCTGCAAGACGCGGCGCCTCGCCTTGGCCGGTAATGCGATAGAAGCCAGTGGCATAAGGTTGAACGTCTTTGCGGAAAGCGCCGCCGAGCAAGTCATAAATTGGCAGGCCACGGACCTGGCCGGTGATGTCCCATAGCGCCGTGTCGATTCCGCTGATGGCGGCCATGACAGCACCCTTACGGCCATAGTCGCGGCTCTGGTGGTACATCTTGTGCCAGAGCACTTCGGTTTGAGTCGGGTCCTCTCCTGTCAACAAAGGGGCGAACGCATGTTCAATCGCGGCGGCCGAAATCTGGGGAGGTTCCAGCCCCTGATTGAACGCTTCTCCCCAGCCGTTGATGCCTTCGTCAGTCTGCACTTCAACCAGCGTGCAGGTGCGCTCATTGACCCAGCCCTGCGAAAAAGCAAACGGGTGCTCAAGAGGTGAACTCAGGCAATACGCTTTGATGTTTGTGATCTTCATCGAGTCATCTCCACTCGCTAATTCGCTACGGAGGGCAGCCAGGTGGCCAGTGGCGGGAATATGATGATCAGCGCAATCAGGGTGAAGACGCAAAGGATGAAGGGCGTTGCTGCGTAGTAGATGTCTTTCATGGTGGTGCCCGGCGGTGCGACGCCTTTCATCACAAACAGCAGTAAACCAAACGGTGGCGTGGTGAAGCCAATCTCAAGCGTTAGCAACATGATGATGCCAAACCAGGTCAGATCGAAACCCAGCGTCTGCGCCAGTGGAAAGTAGATGGGGGCGGTGAGCAGCATCATGGAGAGTTGATCCATAAAGCAACCCAAGAAAAGCAGCACCGCCATCATGAGCAGCAGCATCACGATGGGGGCTGTTTCAAAGCCGGTTGCCCAGTTGATGAGCCCGCTGGAAGCACCTGAGAACGCCAAAATCTGCGAGAACGTAGCGCTGCCAAAGATGATCAGAAACGCCATCACGGTAACCCGCAGTGCACCGCTAACTGAATCGATGAAGGCTTTGATCGAGAGGCTGCGATAGGCTACGGCCAGCACCATCACGGCCACGCAACCAATCGCGGCCGCCTCTGTTGGCGTTGCCCACCCGGTAACCATCACGCCAATAGTCAGGATGATGGCACTGACGAGCGGGAGTATGTCTTTAATGACGAGGAAAAGTTTCTCACCAAGCGTGACTGTCTCGGCGGTGTAGCCGGGCGCTGCGCTCGGGTCAATCTTGGTCCAGGTGTAAATCAGCGTGAAATACATTGTGGTCAGGACCAGACCAGGGATAATGCCGGCGATAAGCAGTGCGGCCACATCGGTCTGCCCGAGCGTCGCCAGCAGTACGGCGAGGGCACTTGGCGGAATAATGACCGCCAATCCGCCAGTGCCGAGGATGGGGCCGATTGACAGATACTTGTTGTACCCGCGCTTCATCATCTCGGGCACCATGAGTGAGCCGAGCAGGGCGGTTGACCCCATACTCGACCCAGAGAGCGCAGCAAAGCCGGTGCCACCGGCAACCGTCACGTAAGACAGGCGGCCGGGAATGTTGCCAAACAGTTTGTCAATCGCATTAAACATGCGTTGACCCAGGCCGGTGTGATAGAAAAGTTCGCCCATTAAAAGAAACATCGGGATTGGCACGAGCGAGAAATTCGTCATCGCGCCAAAGCCATTACGCAACATCTGCGACACGCCAATCTCGCCGCCAATAAAGATGTAAGCGCCAATGATGTTGCTGGCCAGAAATGCAATGGCAACCGGCATGCCTAGCAGCATCATGCCGATAATCAATGCAAAGAGCAGGCCGATCGCGCTATACCATTCCATTGAAGCGTCAGCCTTTAATGCGCAGCGATCTTGCCGTCGGCCCGTTGATACGGGTCTTCGCCAATGATCAGAAAGCGGAGAAACTCGGTGCCCATCAAGAAGAATGACAACGGCATAAAGCTGGTCAGCATCCAGCGGGGCATATCGAGCGAGCGGATATCGAGCTCGTTCTGCTGATAGTCGGTCAGCGCGATATCAAACGCGAACCAGGTCAGAATGGCGCAGGTCACCACACAGATAACCAAGATCAGTTTAATCAGCCAGCGCCTGGCGTTCTCGGGGAACTGCATGAGCAGTGCCTCGACATAGATGTGCCCTTTCTCGCGCACCAGCAGAGGCGCACCCAACAAGGGAATCAGAAAGAGAAAATATTCATTGAAGGTAAAGATGTGAGAGGAGCTTTGAGTGCCCAGGTTTCGCAGGACGACGTCTACGACGATAGACACCATCATGAAAACCATGAGCACGCCGGCCAGTACCGACATCGCACGAACCAGCAAGAGATAGAGGTTGCTCAGCTTCAAGTCACTTTACTCTGCAATTAAAAACCGGCCGTCCGCAAAGGCGCGGGCGACCGGTTCGGTGGTGTCACAACGATGATTTACTTGTTGACGATGAACTTGCCGACGAGCTCGTCATAGCCGTCAGTGCCGCCAGCTTTGGTCATGCGTTCGCGCATGCGGTTCAGGTTCTCAGCAACCGCTGCTTCAACGAAACCGGCCGATGCTTCCGGCGACTGATCGACTGTTTTGATGCCTCGCTTTTCGAGCTCGATCTTTTCTTCGGCTGCCAGCTTTTTGCGGTCCTTGAGTGAACTCTCTTCGTGTTCGGCAATGGCGGTTGTCAGAATGGCGCGAGACTTCACCGAGAGTGATTCCCACTTCTTCTGATTCATGATGACCATGACGTCGGTTGAGAAGAACGCCGGGTTGATCCGATACTTCAGGAAGCGGTCCCAGTTGGGGTCCATCAGGCCGATCTCGGTCCAGCCCATCAGCTCAACCGTTCCACGCTCAAGCGCTGTGTAGATATCAGGCATGTTGACGTTGATGACCTGGGCTTTCAGGTGGTTGGTAAAGAACGCGTTGTAGATGGCGTTACCGCGCACTTTGAAGCCAGTGACGTCCAGTGCTCCTGCCGAGTTAAGCTTGGGTTCGCGAACAGACCACAAGTGAAACTGAACACCCGAGTCAATCCAGCCCAGGGCAACCGTGCCAGCGCGCCGGTTGTGCGCAGCATTAAGCAGGGCCAGACCACCATTTTGGCGCACGGTTGGGCCATCGAGGTTGGAAGCGGAGACGACGTCGCACTCGGGAACCGTGCCGGCATAAAACGCACAGGGCACATGCACCATATCGACAACCCCGGTGCGGGCTGCATTAGCCTGCTGCATCATCGGAATGGCTTCCGGGCCGCCGCGCACTTTGATCTCAAAAACGCCTTCCCCTGCTTTGTTGGCCTTATCTACAAACTCCAGAAAGCTCTTGGAGTAGATCAGGGTTGCTGGAAAGGCATGGGTGGCCGAAATTGTGTCTTTGGCCATGGCCGGGCTCGCCGTGGCCGCCAGGCCGATAGCCGCTGCCGCTACGGTGGCAATCACGCTGGTCGGGAATTTCATAGGTTTCCTCCTGGAAAGACGCACTCTGAACCTCAATAAGTTGGCGCGCGCTGATTATTTGATAGTCAGCCTGGCGGGGCGTTTGGAGAATGCAGGCGCCTTTTGCTGCGTGAAGCGCCCGGCAATCCCGAGGTAACACTAGGGGAAGAGCTGAATCATCGGCAAGGCTGTCGCCGCTTCCAGCAAGTCCACCCGCTTTAGCTTGATGCGCAGTGTACCGTCAATTGTTATCAGATGATGAGTTGCCACCCCGGCAAGCTGAATTTGGGACTCTCCCCGCTGCTCGAAGTAGCTCAGGGGAGTGCGTAGCTGCCAGCCGGGAACCCCCTCGATTGGCGGTTCGAGCAAGCGACTGGCCTGCAAAACATGCAGGCAACGGCTCGGTGGTTGCTGCGAATGCGCCTGCGGATGGCTCAGGCGCTTAACCTTGACCGATAGCGTGAGCGTGTCTTCATAGGCGAGGGAAGGGGCCTGGACCGGATCATGCTGGTCGGTCGATAGCGGCAGCCAGTAGTGGCCATCGTCGCAAAACAGACCAAGCCATTGCTCGTACCTGCCGTCGTCAAGCAGTTGATTCTCATAGGCAATGAAACGAGCAAGCTCTGACTCAGAGACTTGGGCATTGTCTGGCTGAGTTATTGCCATATCAGTCCGGTTGCGCCAGGTGTGCCCAGGCCTTGAACTGGTTACGCATGAGCGCCTCGCTGGTACTGTTGACCGACTGCTCGCTATGCCCCTCGGTGGCAAGGGCTTGTTCTGCTTGTGTGTCGCCACGGGGCGCATTGCGGTGCAGACTAATCCACGGATTGCCATCGGCGGCGAGTTGTCGCTGAATCGATTCGAACAAATGGACATCATCGTGTGCAATAACCGACATCGGGGAAAACGCCACCCGGTTGTAGGTCAGTGCGCGTTCTGTCAGCGTCGCCGGCGCATCTTGAGCCGAAAACGCCCACGACTCCAGAATGGTTTCGTTCACGCTGACGGGGCGCAGCACACGAATGGCAAGCGGCGAGCTTTTAACTGACGCGCTTGGCCACAGAACAGTGTTTTGCGATTGAAACGCCAAAATTTGCTGCGCCTTATCTTCACCCCAGGCAGCGATCATCGCCGCGCCGTAGTCGTCGAGTTGCCGGTACGAAGAATGGATATTTTGTTGCGTGCCAAAAAAGCTATGGCCGTTTGGCAAGAGGGTGGCACCCATCGCATCAAAGAAATCGTAGCTCGCACCAAACGGCAGCATTTGTTCAATCACCATCGGCTTGCTGGCATCGTCCGGCTGCTCGCGCCAATGCTGCGCGGCGACGATGGCAGCCGACCGGTGCGCTGTTACCGGATGAATCGCATCGTTGATGTTTTCGAGGTAAATTTTCCAGTTGCATTTAATGCGATGTCGCAGCGGTGCCCCGGCCACCTTCAGCACGCCTGACGGCGAGCGCTCCACCATGTTGTCAAGCGCCTCGAGCGCGTGCCCAAACCAGGCCTTGAAATCAGGGCCTTTGTTTGAGAGCCGAATGAAGATGAAACCCCGATAGTTCACCAGGTGTTCAAAGGGCACTAAGCCGCGGCCATTGGTGCTGTCTTTCAGGCCGGTGTTCTCGTACGCCTGCTTGAGTGGCATGACGGCAAGCTTGCCATCAGGTTCATAGGTCCAGCCGTGATACGCGCAGCGCAACTGACCGCGAATCTTGCCGCTGGCGCCGGACATAATCGGCGAGCCTTTGTGTGCACAGCGGTTCTCCATGGCTTTGATACTGCTATCGGCTTGTCGAACAATCAGGATGGGTTGGCCGGCCAGATCCAGCGAGATCCAGTCGCCGGGATTGGGGAGCTGGCTCTCATGGGCGGCGAACAACCAGGCCTTTCTGAATACAGTGTTTTGTTCATGGGCATAAACCACAGGCGAGCAATAAAGGTCGCGGTGTACCGTATCCGCGCGGACCAAATCGCCAACATCGACCTGTTGATCGCCTTGCCTCATGACACCGTGCCGTTCGCCTTTGCCTCGAGGAGTTCCCAGCGCTCGAGCCTGTCTGAGAGTTGTTGATCAATTTCGGCTGCGCGGGATTGATCAACTCTTTGCTGCTCTGTGTCAGATTTAAAGTAGTCGGGCTGCGACATTTTTTCATTGAGCGCTGATTGCTCGGTTTCGAGCGCTTCAATTGTCTCGGCCATATTGTCGAGTTCGCGCTGTTCTTTGTAGCTCAGTTTCACACGCTTGGGCGTTGGTGCTGAGGCGGGCGAGGCCTTTGGTGTTTGGGTAGGCTTTGCCGCCGCTTCACGTTGCGCGGCACCGCGCGCCATCGCCTGCGCTTCGGCTGCAGCGCTGGCGGCAATCGGCCGGCCGCCCTGACTGAGCCAGTCGCTATACCCGCCGGCATACTCACGCCAGTGACCGTTGCCCTCAAATGCAATCGTTTGCGTCACCACCTGATCCAGAAACGCGCGGTCGTGGCTGACAAGCAGCAAGGTGCCCTTGTAGGCATCCAGCGTCGCCTCCAATACATCGAGTGACTCAATGTCCAGATCATTAGTTGGTTCATCAAGCACCAGCAAGTTGCTGGGCTGGGCGAAAAGCCTGGCTAGGAGCAGGCGGTTTCGCTCGCCGCCGGATAGGCTGGCCACTGGTGACTGGGCGCGCCGCGGCGAGAATAAGAAGTCGCCCAAATAGCTAATGACATGCTTGCGTTCGGTGCCGATTTCGATCCAGTCGGAGCCGGGCGAAATCGTTTGGACAACCGTTTCGTTGTCGTTGAGCTGGGCGCGCATTTGATCAAAGTAGGCGATGTTCAGATTGGTACCGAGTTTGACCTTGCCGGTATCGGGCTGCTCCTGACCGGTGAGGAGCCGTAACAGGGTGCTCTTGCCCGCGCCGTTGGGGCCAATCAAACCAATTTTATCGCCGCGACCAATGATCATCGAGAAGTCATCAATCACCCGTCGCTCGCCCGGGGAAACGCCATCGCGCGGCGGCAAGGGATAAGACTTTGAAACGTTCTCTAGTTGAACCACGAGTTTGCCCGAACGCTCGCCGCTATCCAGCGTGAGCTTGACGGAACCCAGCCGCTCGCGGCGGCTGTCGCGCTCTTTACGCAGAGCCTGAAGACGCCGAACGCGACCTTCGTTTCGGGTGCGCCGGGCTTGTACGCCTTGACGTATCCAGACCTCTTCCTGCTTCCAGAATTTGTCGAACTTCCGGTTGATTTCCTTTTCTTCTTCGAGTTGTTCGGACTTGCGTTTTTCGTAGGCGGTGAAGTTGCCTGGATAGCTGCGCAGATTGCCCCGGTCCAGTTCCACAATGCGGGTGGCAACCGCATCCAGAAAGCGCCTGTCGTGAGTGATGACGATCAAGGTGGGGCCTTTTACTAGCAAACCTTCCAATTGCTCAATCGCGGCAATGTCCAGATGGTTGGTCGGCTCATCAAGCAATAACAGGTCTGGCTGGCAAGCCAGCGCTGCGGCGAGTGCCGCCCGTTTTCGCTCACCGCCAGATAGACCGGGCAGCGGTGCATCAAGGGCGACGCCAAGCCGCTCCGCGGAGGCTGCCAGGGCGGCAATCGATTGCCAGTAATCGCGATCCTGGTTGCTGTCGTCAAGGCCCATGCGCTGTTGCAAGCTCTCGCCAAGCGAGTCCGCCGGCGGCAGCTCGGGCTCTTGTTCGACCGAGACGATTCGAGTGCCATCGGCAATGCGAACATCGCCATCATCAAGGTCACGCCGTGAGTTGATGACAGAAAGAAGAGACGACTTTCCCGTGCCGTTTCGGCCGATCAGGCCGATGCGTTCACGGGACTCAACAAACAGGTCGAGGTTATCGAGTAAGGGGGTATCACCGAAGGAGAGTTCGGCGCCAAGCAAAGACAGTAAGGCCATGCCTGATAGGGTACCGCACTGCTCGCAGCCGGGCTGCGAGCAGTGCGTTGATCAGGCCGGCGTTAGCACCGGTTGCGCAGCTTGAGCACGAGCCAGCTTGGCGGCATCCGTTTGATCGGAGGCACCTTGCTTGTGATCAGCCGAGCGGCTAGCCTGCTTGCGCGGTCGCACTGCTTCTCCGGCCAGAAAGACGCATGGCGTACCAGGCTTGAACCGGGTCGGCGCGCCATCGGCAATTTGGCGCAGAGTGCTGAATTCAAATGACTGATCAGCCGTACTTACCCCCGCCGCGACCAGCGCCGGCGTGTCTGCGGCGAACCCAGCAGCGAGTAGCTGGCTGGCTGTTCGGCGCAGTTGCCGACCAGCCATATAGACCGCCACGGTGGCGCCGCTACTGGCAGCTTGCGCCCATTCTGGATTGGCTTGCTCATCTTTGCCCACTGCCGGGGTCACGAGCGTGACTGCCCGCGCAGAGCCGCGCTGGGTCAGAGTGGCGCCAGCCGTGGCTGCGGCCGCGCTGGCTGCGGTAATCCCTGGCGTGATGTCATAAGCAATGCCGGCGTTTACAGCGGCCGAAATCTCTTCATCCAGACGGCCAAAAATGGTCGGATCACCGCCCTTTAGGCGAACGACGTGCAACCCTTGTGACGCAAGCGCCACCAATTGCTGATTGATGAAAGACTGCTCTACTGACTTGCCACCCGCCCGTTTGCCAACCGCGACTCGCGAGGCCTGGGGGCAAAACTGCAGGGCTTCCTCGCAACCGAGTGCATCGTGCAGGACAACATCGGCTTGCGCGAGCAGGCGTATGGCGCGAACGGTGAGTAAGTCGGCGGCGCCTGGTCCGGCGCCCACAAAACTGATGCGAGCGCGGCTGCGGTCGGCGCCGGTGACAGGCGTATCACCGAGTAAATCAGTATCGGGCAGTCTTTTCATGAATGGGTATGCGCGAGGCGCTGGCCTGGGAGTGAAATGCTGGCGTCACCATCGACGGCTGCCTGGTAAGTTGGCAACTGTTTACTCAACAGCTTCAGCGCTGTATCGGCTCGCTTTGAAGTGCTGAGTTCATACTCGGTAAAGCCGCATCGGTTGAGCATCGGCACCTGATCCGGCAGTACATGGCCAACGGCCCTGATGACACCAGCAAAGCCCAGTCGGGTGCGCAGCAGGCGTGCGGCACTAAAACCACGTCCGTCCGTGAACTTGGGGAAGTCGATGGCAATCAGCTCAATTTCGTTGAGCCAGGGGAGCAGGCGCTCGGGATCATCTGCAGGCTCTAGCAAAATACCCACATGGCCGGCATGCGAGCGCCAGATCTCAGTACGCTCCACCCACTCTTCCACTGGCAGCAGCACGCTGGCGCCAGCATTTACTTCGCCGGCATCGCCATCAAAAACGACCCAGTCATTGGCGATGACGTTTTGCAGATTAATCAGCGTGTTCATAGACCGCCTCCTTAAAGGGCTCGACACCCATCCGGTTTACCGTATCAACGAAGCGCTCGTCTGCATCATGGCGCACGAGCAAATAAAAGCGAATCAGCCTTTCGACAGCATCGGGAACATCTTCCTCGCTGAACGAAGGGCCAATGATCTTGCCGATGGCAGCATCCATCCCCTGCATACCGCCGATGGAAATCTGATAGAAAGAGTCGCCCTTTTTATCAACGCCCAGAATGCCGATATGACCGATATGGTGATGCCCACAGGAATTCATGCAGCCTGAGATATTTAGCTCAAGCTCGCCGATATTGAATAGCTCATCGAGGTCTTCAAAGATTTCCTGCAGCGCCATTGCAATCGGTATTGATTTGGCATTGGCAAGTTGGCAGAAGTCGCCGCCAGGGCACGCAATAATGTCCGTCAGTAAGCCGATATTCGCGCTGGCCAGCCCGCCGGATTGGAGCATTTTGAACAGTTCGTGAAGCTGATCGAGCCGCACATTCGGCAGCACGACGTTCTGATGGTGGGTAATGCGAAGCTCACCAAAACCAAATCTGTCAGCGGCCTCGGCCATCAAGCGCATTTGAGTAGCTGTTGCGTCGCCCGGCGGGAGCTTGCCATTCTTGAGCGAGATTGTGACGGCGCAATAACCCGCCCGCTTGTGAGGATGACGGCTACGCGACAGCCAGCGCCAAAACGCTGGGGTGGCGGCGCCCTGAGTCGCGAGGTTTGCCTCCATCCCGAGCACTTCTTCAGGGGTGAGCGCTACGTAGTCGGGGTCAGCGAACTGGGCGATCAATGCGTCAAAGCTGGCCTGATCAACTTCGCCAGGCCCGGTAGGCGTACCAGCTGCGGCATCAGCCAGCATGGCATCAAACTCAGATTCCACCTGGCGTGAGAACTCCTTTGCGCCCAGGGCGCGAACGAGAATTTTGATTCTGGCCTTGTACAGATTGTCGCGGCGCCCGTGACGGTTGTACACGCGCAGCACAGCCTCAAGGTAGTTGAGCAGTTGCGCCTGCGGCAAACCGGGTTTGATCAGCGAGCCAATGATGGGCGTACGACCCAGACCGCCTCCCGCGTAAATATCAAACCTCATTTGCCCGTCGTCGCCTGGCACGAGTGCAATGCCAATGTCGTGCACCTTGACCGCAGCCCGATCCTCACTGGCACCAGTAAGTGCAATCTTGAATTTACGCGGCAAAAAAGCGAACTCCGGATGCAATGATGACCATTGACGGATGAGTTCGGCATAAGGGCGCGGGTCTGCCGTTTCGTCTGCCGCGACACCGGCAAACTGATCGGTCGTGACATTGCGGATGCAGTTGCCACTGGTCTGAATGGCATGCATTTGCACATCGGCAAGCTCGGCCAGAATATCGGGAACCCGCTCCAGTTTCGGACCGTTTAGCTGCAGGTTCTGTCGGGTACTGAAGTGCCCGTAGCCCTCGTCGTAGGTTTCAGAGATTTGTGCCAATGCCCGCATTTGATGCGACGACAACACACCGTAGGGGATGGCAATGCGCAACATCGGGGCATGGCGCTGGACGTACAAACCATTTTGAAGACGCAAGGGCTTGAACTCATCTTCGGTGAGTTCGCCTGCCAGATAGCGCTCGGTCTGTTCTCTGAACTGTTCTACTCGGGCCTGAACAAAGGCCTGATCCTGGTGGTCGTATTGATACATGCGAATTCCTCTGTGAGGGCCGAAAGATAGAGGCTCGCTACGATTGATGGAACGTATTGCTGGTGCTTAGCTCATAACAAAATCGTCTATACAGCACCGTTATCATATGGATAACTTTCTGTGATTGATGAGGTCACCAAATGTCTAAAAATCGCTCCGAGGTGACCGGTTGTGTCTTCTTTTGTCATGGCGCTCGGGATGACAACTGGCGCAAGCCGTTTGAAGCCATCATGGCGCAATACCGATCTGCGCAGCCCGATCAGCCTGCAGCTTTGGGATTTCTGGAATTGATGACACCTTCGTTCGAAGACGCTGTGGCTGATGTCATCGGGCAAGGGGCGAGCCATGTGCGTGTGGTGCCTCTTTTCCTTGCTCCCGGACGGCATACTCGACGTGACCTACCCGAACTGGTCGCGCAGGAGCAGGCGCGTTGGCCGGATGTCAGCTTCTCAGTGGTTCCTACGCTCACCGAAATTCCGACCGTGCGCGAAGCAATCGTTGATTGGGCACTACGCAGTCCCGAGGCGCCGGCGCAATGAAACCAGTCCCTAACCCCCAATTGCCCGAGATGCCCTTGCTCGGCTTGGGTACCTGGATGATGGGCGAAAAGCGGCGACAGCAAGACACCGAAGTCGCCGCGCTGGTGGCCGGACTGGATGCCGGTGCCACACTCATTGATACCGCTGAAATGTATGCCGACGGCGAGGCTGAAGCCATTGCCGGTGAGGCAATCGCGGGGCGTCGGGATGGACTTTATCTGGTGTCGAAGGTGCTCCCACACAACGCTGGCCATGATGACTTGCTAGCAGCCTGCGATCGCAGCCGGGAGCGACTTGGCGTGGATTACATCGATCTGTATCTGCTGCACTGGCCCGGGTCCGTTCCGCTGGCTGAAACGATCGGCGCGTTTGAGGTGTTAGTTGAACGTGGGGCCATTGGCCGCTGGGGAGTTTCCAATTTTGATGTTCGCAGCATGCAGCAATTGCTAGCCACGCCGGGGGCTGAGACCTGTGCCGTGAATCAGGTGTACTACTCCCTGGGCGAACGTGGTGCAGAGTTTGATTTGCTCCCGCTGCTCGCTGAGAAAGGCATAGCCGCGATGGCCTATTGCCCGCTCGACCAGGGAGATCTCACGACCCATCCCGACCTATTGCCCATTGCGAAGCGACACGATGCCACTTGCGCGCAGATTGCCCTGGGCTGGCTGATAGCCAGAGGCGTGACGGCGATTCCAAAATCAGCCAGTCCTAAGCGTGTCCAGGAAAACCTGGTCGCGCTCAATGTGAACCTAAGCGCGGACGACCTGGCCGAAATAGACGAACACTTCATGCCACCGACTCGCGCCAGCCGTCTGAAAATCGTTTGAACCTCACCTGACCCTCCTCATCGGGATACTGAATTGAATTTGCAGCAGTTGCGATACCTGCGCGAGATTGTGCGTTCTGATCTGAATCTGACACGCGCGGCAGAACGACTCCACACCTCCCAACCAGGCATCAGCCGCCGAATGTTGGAACTTGAAGCCGAGCTCGGCGTGGAGATCTTTGTGCGCAAAGGGCGCCGACTGATCGCGCTAACCGATGCCGGTAAGACGGCGCTTGAACTGGCCAGTCAGGCGCTCGATCGCGTCGAGGACTTGCAACGAATTGGTACGGACCATGATGATGATCAATCAGGTGAGCTGACCATTGCGACCACTCACACTCAGGCCCGCTACACCCTGCCACCGGTAATCATGAAGTTTCGCGAGCAATATCCGAACGTTAGCGTATCGCTCAAGCAAAGTGACCCGGTGCAGGCGGCGCGCCGGACCCTCGACAGCGAAGCCGATCTGGCCATGGCAACCGAGGTGGTCGCCAACATTGATGGCTTAAACGCGTGGCCCTTTATGCAGTGGACGCACGTGGCCCTGTGCCCGCCAGGGCATCCGCTGGCTCAGGAGTCGCCACTGTCGCTCGAATCGATCGCTCAGTACCCTTTGCTCACTTATGACGCAGCATTTGCGGGTCGCACGTCCATTGATCGGGTGTTCGCCGAGGGTGATCTTGTGCCGGACATAGCGATGGCGGCACTGGATGCAGATGTCATCAAGACCTATGTGAAGCTCGGTCTAGGCGTTGGTCTGGTAGCGAGCGTCGCTTATGAACAAGCGGCTGATGAGCCCCTCGTCGCGATGGACTGCGGGCACCTCTTTGGCACAAAAACGAGCTATGTTGCGGTGCGGGTTGGTGCACCGCGGCGAGCTTTTGTACGCGATTTCATTAAGTTACTTGTGCCCGAATTTGCTGACTAATGAGTTCACTAAAAGAGGTTTGCATTTCTGCCTTCTTCTGCCACACTGGCTGAGTGTCACAAAAATTAAACAAAAAGATTGACGCTAGCGATTGACCCGATCAGTGACTCGATCTGCCAACGCGAGCGTTAGCCAGTACGACCCGGGAGGGAGAGATGTCAGATCTATATTTAGTCGGCTACGACGGCACAAAGTCCGCAAAAAGAGCGGTCGATTTCGCGGCAGCGCGCGCTCACCAGGCAGGGGCCAAGATTCATTTGGTCAACGTGCTTGAATGGTCTCCATACAGTTTTTACTCGGCAGAAGAGCTCGCTTCTCGAAAAAAGGCCCGCACCGACGAGGTCAAGCGGGGGCAAGAAATGCTCGACCCACTTGTGGCTGAGCTTAAGAATCGCGGCATTGAAGTCAGCAGTGAGGTGTTACACGGGCATCCGGCCGAATTGCTTTGCAAGGTTGCCTCTGAGGTCGATGCCACTCAGATTTTGATCGGTCGCAGCGGTGACGGCGTACTCGCCCAACGGCTACTCGGCGGGCTGGCGATATCGCTCGCTCAAGTGGCACCGGTCCCGCTGACCATCGTGCCTTAAGCAAAGCCACACCCCTAACAATAAGCAAGAGCTGGAGAACCCTATGAAGCTACTGAAGCAGCTGGCGGCAGGTGCTGCCCTGTCGTGCGCGTCCGCTGGTGCCATCGCGCAGGAAGGCGGTATCGACAAAGCCATTGGCGATGCCGTTGCGCCATTCGTCAACCCGATTGTCAACACGATCTTCTACTCGGTGCCCGTTAACGGGACTGACTTCCCCCTGATTGTTGGCTGGCTCGTCATTGCGGCGCTGGTCTTCACGGTTTACTTTGGCTTCATCCAGGTACGCGGCTTTTGGCACTCGATCCAGCTGGTGCGGGGCGACTATCTAGACCCGAAAGACGCGGGTGAGGTAACGCCGTTTCAGGCGCTGGCAACAGCGCTTTCCGGCACGGTAGGTCTGGGCAATATCGCCGGTGTTGGTGTAGCCGTTTACCTCGGGGGGCCGGGCGCCACTTTCTGGATGATTGTCGCTGGCTTGCTCGGCATGGCATCCAAGTTCACTGAGTGTGTGCTGGGCGTGCACTACCGAAATGAATATCCCGATGGAACAGTTTCCGGCGGGCCGATGTACTACCTATCAAAAGGTCTGTCTGAAGACGGCAAGGCTGGCCTAGGTAAGTTTCTGGCGATCTTCTTCTCTATCTGTTGCATTGGCGGTGCGCTGGGCGGCGGCAACATGTTCCAGGCCAACCAGTCATTTGCACAGATTTCGGCGATCGTGCCGTTCTTCCAGGGCAAGGGCTGGTTGTTCGGGCTGATCATGGCCGCGATTGTCGGTTTTGTGATTATTGGTGGAATCCGCTCAATCGCGCGCGTCACTGAAAAAGTTGTGCCAGGCATGGCGGTGATCTATGTCGGCTCGGCGCTCATCATCATCTTGCTTAACTACGATCAGGTTGGAGCAGCTTTTCAGGCCATTATTGACGGTGCGTTTTCACCGACTGCGGTCGCTGGTGGCGCCATTGGCGCATTGATTCAGGGCTTCAAGCGGGCCGCGTTCTCAAACGAAGCTGGTATTGGATCTGCCTCAATTGCCCACTCGGCTGTGCAAACCAAACACCCGGTCACGGAAGGCTATGTTGCGTTGCTCGAGCCATTCATTGATACCGTCATCATTTGTACGATGACTTCGCTGGTCATCATTATTACCGGGGTTTGGGTACCTGATAGCGGCGTCACCGGCATTTCACTGACAGCCGCCGGCTTTAGTCAGAGTTGGTCAGGGTTCGGGTATGTCCTGGCTGTGGCCGCTGTCTTGTTCGCGTTCTCGACCATGCTTTCCTGGTCTTACTATGGGTTGAAGGCCTGGACCTACATGTTCGGCGAGGGCAAGATCAAAGAGCTGATCTTTAAGTTCATCTTCTGCATCTTTATCGTGATTGGCGCTTCAATGAATCTTGGTCCCGTGATCGACTTCTCAGATGCGATGATTTTCGCGATGGCGATTGCGAACATTATCGGGCTCTATATGCTCATGCCCAAGGTCAAGGCATTGCTTAAAGACTACCGAGAGAAGCTCGCCAGCGGCGAGATAAGCAAGGTCGCGAAGTAATGCGACCCAATCACAATAAAAAGGAGGCTTAAAGTGCCGGACATACAACCGCTTAAACTCATTGACCTGACCGAGACAGCGCCTGATGACGCGTCAGACAAGATTAAAGCCAGGCGCCGGTTTATGCGTAACGCAGGCATGGCCGCCTTTGCGGCCAGCGCCACAGCGGACGTATTCGCGCAGCAAATGGACCGGTATTCGCCGGGTGCCCCGCCGGTGCGTTACCCGGAGCCAGACGTCATCGGTCTTGATCCGCGCTTTAAGTACAAGCTCGGCAATACGCCCATCATGCGCTTGTATCGCGGCACGATGTGGGCTGAGGGCCCGGCATGGAATGGCGTGGGTCGTTATCTTGTCTGGAGCGACATTCCCAATGATGAGTGTTTGCGGTGGAGCGAGGAAGATGGCCGGGTTGGTCGGCGCTTTCGCTATCCGTCAGGCAACTCCAACGGCAATACCTTTGACCATCAGGGCCGACAGATTGCGTTTTGCCATGGCACCCGGCGCGTGATCCGGTATGAGTACAACGGCAAGATCACCGTACTCGCCGATAAGGCTGGTGGCAAAGAGTTCAACGCGCCCAACGATGGCGCTGTGCACCCTGATGGTTGGTTGTTGTTCACTGACCCGGGCTACGGCAGTCTGATGGACTACGAAGGTAACCGCTTGCCTGAGTCGAAGACCAGTCCGCAGCCATTGCAGAAAGAAGCGATTTATCGGGTCGATGCGCCGGGGCAGGTCACCAAAGTGGCCGATGATCCGTTTAAACCTAATGGGTTGTGCTTCTCACCTGACTACAAGAAGGTCTATGTTGCCGATACCGGGCCCTCTCACTACAAAGAGGCCAAAGGCGTTATCTGGGTCTACGACGTGGACGGCAAGTCGCTCAAGAACGGCCGTGTATTTGCCAGCACCGAGATGGATGGGAAGACTGGCTTTGCTGACGGCATTCGCTGCGATGAGGATGGCAACGTTTGGGCCGGCATGGGCTGGGTGGGTGACGGCTACGACGGCGTGCACATTTGGCACCCGGACGGGACCCGAATCGGCCAAATCAAGATGCCGGAAATCATTTCCAATGTTTGCTTTGGCGGTATTAAACGCAACCGTCTCTTTATGACCGGCAGTCAGTCCTTGTATGCCGTTTATGTTGAGACGCGCGGGGCGCATATCTGCTAGTGGCTGATTTGCCCTAGCGGCTGAAAGGGCCGGCTCCGTCAGGAGCCGGCGCGTTTTCCCGCCTACAATGTCCCCTAAAGGCGCGACCCGCTACACTTGAGGGTTGTGGGTAACTTCACCCGCTTGAACACCGATCAACCGGGGACGCCTGATGGACATTTCCGAGCTCAAAAAATTTGTTGCCCAGCGTTGGGATGACGACCTCCTGCCTAGGCTCGTCGACTACGTCCGAATTCCGGCCAAATCCCCCGCTTTTGATCCCAGCTGGGCTGCGCATGGCCATCTTGAGAAAGTCATTCGCGATGCGCACGACTGGTGCGTGAGTCAGGGCGTCGAAGGGGCAAGCTTCGAGATTGTGGCCATTGACGGCATGACGCCATGCTTGTTCTTTGATGTACCCGCCACTGGCGGCCTGGGCAACGATGACACTGTTTTGTTCTACGGCCATCTCGACAAACAGCCTGAGATGGAAGGCTGGCGCGACGATCTAGGTCCGTGGAAGCCAGTCATTGAAGATGGCAAGCTTTACGGCCGCGGTGGTGCCGATGATGGTTATGCCGTCTATGCTGCGTTGACGGTTATTGCCGGTCTTGATAAGCAAGCGGTGCCTCGCTGCCGATGCGTTGGCTTAATTGAAACCTGTGAAGAGAGTGGCAGTCCTGACCTACCTGCGTATCTCAAGGCTTTGTCACCCCGTCTTGGTCAAGTCAAGCTGGTTGCCGGTCTCGACAGCGGTTGCGGCAACTACGACCAGCTTTGGGTGACGTCGTCATTGCGCGGTTTGATCGGTGGGGTGCTGACGGTTGAAATGCTGACCGAAGGCGTGCACTCAGGGATGGCCAGTGGCATTGTGCCCTCGTCATTCCGTATTGCCCGACAACTGCTCAGTCGGGTTGATGACATGCATACCGGCCGGGTGCTAATCGATGAGTTGCATGCTGAAATCCCCAACGAAAGGCTGTTGCAGGCGCAGGCCGCAGGCGACATTTTGGGTGACTCGGTTTGGCAGGCCTTTCCATGGGTTGGCTGCTCACATGGCCCCGAGCCAGGCATGACCGCGCAACCGACGACAACCGACCCTGTCGAAGCCATTCTGAACCGCACCTGGCGCCCAGCCTTGTCGGTCACCGGCGCTGCTGGTCTGCCGTCCATTGATTCGGCGGGCAACGTGTTGCGTCCGAAAACTAAGCTTAAGCTCAGCATGCGGGTGCCCCCAACCGTGGACGCTGAAAAAGCGATGGCTCGGCTGGCGGCAGTGCTCACAGAGAACCCCCCAAACAACGCCCGGGTGACATTTGAGCCGGATCACGCGGCGAACGGTTGGAACGCACCAACTACCGCCCCCTGGTTGCTTAAATCACTCGAACAGGCGTCGCAGAAAAGCTATGGTCGGCCCGTCGCCTGGATAGGCGAGGGTGGCACAATTCCTTTCATGGATATGCTCGGACAGTTCTTTCCGCAGGCGCAGTTCATGATCACCGGTGTGTTGGGACCGAATTCCAATGCGCATGGACCCAATGAGTTTTTGCACATTGATTGTGCAAAGCGTCTGACTGAAGCAGTTGCGTGTGTGGTGGCAGATGTTCGTTGATGAAAACTGGGTAGTCTTCAGGATGTTTTCTCTTGCAAGACAGTAACAAGCTGCCCAAAAGCCCACCTTCCGCCTCTTCGAAAAAACAATCCAGCCGGCCTGAGACCGGCTGGCGTCGTTGGGTGCCTGATCCAAAAGAGATTATTCATCATCCGTGGTTGCAATGGCTTGGCCCACGCCTCACCCACCCGCGGCTTTGGCATATCAACCGTCGTGGCATCGCAATGGCCGCCGCGATTGGATTGTTTTTTGGCCTGCTCATTCCGGCCTTGCAGATTCCGCTCGCGGCAATGGCTGCCGTTCTCCTGCGCGCCAATATTCCGGTGGCGGTTTGCTCGACGCTCATTACAAATCCGCTCACGTTCGCACCGATCTACTTTTTTGCCTACCAGCTCGGCGGCCTGATTCTGGGCGATCCGTCACTGCCAGCTGCCCCGCCCGAACCACCTAAGTCGACCGAGCTCAGTGACCTCACAAAGCTCGATATCCCTGATCCAGGCTTGTTCGCATGGCTGGCCGGGTGGTGGGACAGCGTGTTCGACGCTGGCGCACCGCTCGTGGTTGGGCTTGTCACATTAGCGATCGTTGCCGGCATGTCTGCCTATGTTTTGACCTCGTGGACATGGCGCATTCGAACTGCCTGGATTCGCCGCCAGCGTACTCGTCGGTTTCGCCGCCTGCGTGCAGAAGCCCGCGCTTCGCCCAACTCCGTCGCGAGGCGTCATCGCTCCAAAGCCGTGAGTTCCGAAGCTTCAGAGTGAAGGCTCAGAGTAAGGACCAGAAAAGCGTCAGCGAGCCGCCGGCAATCGCGGCGGCGCGCATGAACGGATGGGCTGGTGCAATAACGCCAAACGATATCAAGCCAATGCCGATGGCAGTTTGAATCGCAGCCGCCAGAGCGGCGAGTGGATTGTCTGCCAACTCAATCAAAGCCGGGTTGGCAATCATTGAAAGCGGAATCAGGTAAAGGCCCAGCCCCAGGGCCATCGCCTTGAGCGCCACCCGCAGCCAGTTTTCCTGAACCATCCCCGCAGCAATAAAAACGGCGCCGCAAACGGGCGGCGTGATGGTTGAAAGCAGGGCAAACCAAAACACGAAAAGATGCGCCTGCAAAAGATCCAGCCCAAGACTGGTCAGTGCCGGGCCTGCTACCGCAACACAAATGACGTAGGCGGCTGTGGTGGGCACTTCCATGCCCAACAACAGGCAGGCTAGCGCCGTGAGCAGAATCGCTGGCCAAAGCTGGCCGCCCGATCCAGACAGAATCACCGAGGTGATTTTCACGCCAAGGCCGGTGATACCAAGGACACCGATGATGATTGAGGCGCACAGAATAATGGCCGCAATCAGGCCAATTTGTCGGCCGGCTGTTGTCAAGGCGTTCGCGAACCGGGCGGCAATTTCACTGGGAACCAATCGACCGCGTTGATCTGTCAGGAGTAGGAGTGCAGCGGCACCGCTGGCCAGGCAGGCGGCATACTGAGGCGTAAATCCAATCCCGAACATAGCCCATAGCAAGACGGCAAAAGGCACGGCAAAGAATCCGGCTGTGATGGCGACCTCGCGCTTGCTTGGTTGTTCGCTCGCTGGAACGGCCGGTAAGTCATACCGGCGCGAAAACGCATTGATGCCTACCCAGACCGCAAAGAAGTACAAAACAGCAGGCAATAGCGCGGCCAACATGATGCTTTCATAAGGCACGCCGGTTAGCTCCACCATCACGAACGCGCCAGCGCCCATGAGAGGCGGCATGATTTGTCCGCCGGATGAGGCGACCGCTTCAACGGCTGCCGCCAGCGACTTTGGGTACTTAAGACGCGTCATCGCGGGTAGCGTGATAGCACCGGTTGAGGCCACATTGGCTGATGCAGAACCTGAGATTGATCCGAACAGCGCTGATGAGAGCACCGACACCTTGGCAGCGCCACCACGCAATCGACCGGCCGCCGCAGCGGCAACATTCATGAAGCCAGCACCTGCCTGACCGGCATTGAGGATCGCCCCGAAAATCACAAAGATCGCCACGATGCTGACCGACACGCCAGTGAGGCTGCCCCAGAGTCCGCCTTCGGCGACGATAAGCGTGCCAAGAAAGCTATCCAGAGGCGTTCCCGCATGACCAAACTCGCCCGGCAAATACTGCCCGAACAAGCCATAGAGCAGGGCTAGCGCAGCAAGTAAAGGCAGTGGCCAGCCGACGGCCCGACGCGCGACTTCAAGCACGACGATGAGCAGGCTGGCCGCGATGATGGTTTGGCCCGTTCCTTCTAAAGAGCCATATTGATCGGCCAGCATCGCTTCATGCCAGGCCACCCAACAGCAAGCGGCGACACCGACGATCGTCAGTAGCCATGCAGAAAGCGATGGCCGTTCTTGAGAGTCTGTTTTGGCAGACCAAAGCAGTACCCAAGGCAGGGCGAGCGCCATGTGCAATGGGCGGCTGACCAGATTGGGGACGAGGCCGGCAAAGATCAGCCAGAAGTGAAACCCAATACTGAGCGCGCCCAGCGCAGGCCAGACAAATTTAGTCATCGGCGCCGGACCAGGCGCCGGAAACGAAGCGCACTACTGATTACTGATGACTATCAGACAACTTGAAGCCCACTTCCTGGTAGTAACGCAGCGCACCCGGGTGAATCTTGCGCTCAATGTTTGCGAGCATGGCCTGGTCAACACCGCCCCACCATGCAGACTGCTTGGCCATCGCGTCGCGTTGCTCCCAATAGGTCTTGGTAAGTTGATATGCGGTGTCATCGTCCATAGCCGTGGTGGTGTAGGCCACGACAGGCAGAGAGGTCGTTGTGATGGGATCGGTCTGGCCAGCATAGGTGTCGGCAGGGATGGTTAAGCGAGTGCGCTTGGTCTTGGCGATTTGTTCATCGGTGAGCGACAGCACTTTGACTCCAGTACCCGCGGCCGCTTCAATGACGTTGGGCGCTGGAAATGAGCCGGCCGTAACAAAGCCATCAATCTGTCCGTTCTTCAGGGCGGGGCCGGCGTTACTGAGCTCAACATTGGCGAGCTTGACCTGATCTTTCAGGCCAAACAAATCGAGATACTTAGCACCTTCTTTGGCGCCAAAGCTGCCTTTGCCAATCAGGATGGTCTTGCCAGCAAGATCAGCGAATGAATTGATGCCAGCGTCCGCGCGTGTCACAAAATGCATAGTCAAAGACGGGATTGGAAACAGCGCACGAATCTCGGCGAATTTTGGATTCGTCTTATCCTTGAACATGGCCTTGCCATCCTGGGCGAGACGAACCAGTGCCGGGGGAGTGGTGAACACATAATTACCCGAACGCTTGGCTGCTTCCATGACGTTTTGAACCGAGCCCTGACTTTCCTCTACCGTGACAATCATCTTGCCGTTGGAACCGGCTTTCATGGCTTGGGAAATCTCGACCGCCATCTGGTAGTAGGACGAGGTGGTCTTGGCTGACTTATAGGTAATGCGGGTTTCGGCGTGGGCATTGCCCGCGATCGTTGACGCAAACCCGACAGCTGCGATGCTGAGGGCAACGCGCGACTTGAGTTTTAATGCAGGGGTGAATTTCATACGTTAGTCTCCTGGGAGTTTTTGGGTGTGTCACCGGGCGCGTCTTATGCGTCGGTAGGGTGTTGTTGTGGCCACGATTGTCTTGGCGCCAGGCGTTATTAAACCCTGATTGCTTGAGCAGCAGGTTGGCACGCCTGAATCCCCGTCGAAATTGGCTGCCATGATGCCTGACAGCAGGTCTGCCGAGCGTTAGAGCTGGAAAACGGTAATTAGGTAGATGATCTCGCCGGAACTGGCGTTGCCGGGTGGGCCAGGGGAGTTGCTCGGACTAGACAGTCTCAATCGGCAGTCGGAGTCTGCAGTCTCAATCTGCCTTGCGGTCCTGGCTGATTTGATGGCTGTTTTTTATGAATGGGTGGTAGGCCGTGCAGGGTTCGAACCTGCGACCAACGGATTAAAAGTCCGGTGCTCTACCAGCTGAGCTAACGGCCCATTTCGTCGTGGAGAGCGGCATAATACCCCACTTGGGTGAAAAAACAAGACGCTTATGCGCTCTAACGATACCTGGTTGGATCTTCCACCGCCGCATCCTCGAAACCCTGCCGACGCAGCCGACAGGAATCGCAAACGCCGCATGCAGCGCCCTCTTCGTCGGCCTGATAGCACGACACCGTCAAACTGTAGTCAACGCCTAAACGTAGGCCTTCTTTTATTACGTCGGCTTTGGTCATTTTCATCAAAGGCGCCTCAACGGCCAAATGCTGCCCCTCGACCGCGGCTTTTGTCGCCAGGTTTGCCAGCTGCTCAAAGGCCTGAATAAACT
>JBGCFG010000025.1:0-44098 GCA_045106815.1 Burkholderiaceae bacterium
GCTCGCGCAGCGCCACCTCGCTACGCCCAGACAAACACAACAAGTGTGAGTCACGCTCAGCCAACTCAACTTCGTCACCCGAAGCTGACTCAGCATCATCAAACCCATACTCCTCCAAAATCACATGCGCATTCGTCCCGCCAATACCAAACGAGCTCACGCCGGCTCGCCGTGGCGTAGAGCCGGCTGACCAGTCGGTCAACCGGTCAACCACAAAGAACGGACTACCCGCAAAGTCGATTTCAGAATTTGGTGTCTTGAAGTGCAATGTCGCCGGGAGCTGTTTGTGCTTTAGGGCAAGCGTGGTCTTGATCAAACCGGCCGCACCAGCGGCCGCGTCTGTATGACCAATACTTGACTTCAGCGCACCCAGCCCGCAATAGCCGACGGCTTCCGTCCCCTGGCGAAACGCCTGAGTGAGCGCCAACACTTCGATCGGATCGCCCAGTCGGGTTCCGGTGCCGTGCGCTTCAACATAGCCGACCGACTCAGGAGAAACACCCGCCGCCACCTGTGCCTTACTGATCACGTCAATTTGGCCATCCACACCCGGAGCCGTGTAGCCAACCTTGCCCGCACCGTCGTTGTTGATAGCTGAGCCTTTGATAACGGCGTGAATGCAATCACAATCGGCCTGCGCGGAGGCAAGGGGCTTCAAGATAACAATCGCAAGACCATTCGCAAAGACTGTTCCGTCAGCATCAGCATCAAATGGCCGACAGTGACCATCGGCCGAAACAATCATGCCGTCCTGATAGAGATAGCCTGAGGTTTCCGGTAGATCCACAGACACACCGCCGGCAAGCGCCACGGAACAATCACCTCTTCGCAATGCTTCACAGGCCATGTGAACAGCTACCAGCGAAGTAGAGCACGCTGTCTGAACCGTCACGGCCGGACCATGCAAATTGAGTTTGTATGCGACCCGGCTCGACAGGAAATCTTTGTCGTTGCCAATCATCCGCTGAAACTCTCCAACGGGGCCTTGATACTTGGCATGACCAGCAAGGTGCTCGAATGCATAGCGATTCATACCGCTACCCGCATAAACTCCAACGGGCGCGTCCATCACTGTCGGATCGTAGCCGGCATGCTCAAAAGCCTGCCACGCGCCTTCTAGGAATATGCGTTGCTGTGGGTCGAGAATCTCAGCCTCACGCACGCTGTACTCAAAAAACTCCGCATCAAACTGCTCGATATCGCCAAGTGCACCGCGAGCCCGAACATATGCAGGATCACTGAGCGTATCGTCATCCACGCCAGCCTCTTGCAACTCAGCCTCTGAAAACGTCTTGATCCCTTCCACGCCATCAGCCAGATTCTTCCAAAACTGATCGAGATCTTTTGCACCGGGTAAACGCACTGACATCCCGATGATGGCAATAGCATCATCAGTCGGGGGACTGCCGGCTGCAGCGCTGGGCGCACGAGGAGACTGTTCAGCACTTGCGCCAAGATGATCGACCAGCGCCCGGACAGTCGGATACCGAAATAGATCGGTCATCGAAACATGAATATTGAGCCTCTCGGCCAGTGCGTCGCGCACTCTTGCCACCAGAAACGAATGACCACCAAGATCAAAAAAATTCTCGGTTGGCTGAATCGAATCGCGTCCTAGCAATTCTTGCCAAATTTTGAGAATGGACGCTTCGGTTGACAGGTCATCTTGCTCAGATTGGCCAACCACAGTGGTGGCTACAGGCTCTAGTGCTAATTCAATCAACGCTTTGCGATCCAGCTTGCCGCTGGTCGAGAGCGGCATTTGGTCCACCTGCCGAAACGCAGAGGGCACCATATGGGCGGGCAACTTACTCATGGCCAAACTTTGCAGAGGCTCCGGTCTGAACTCTGTACCCTGGGCGGGCATCACAAAAGCAATTAGCCGCTGGTCATGTTCGCTGAAATCAACGGGCATCACCGCCACCGCCTGCACTCCATCAACTTGCGCGAGCACTGCCTCAATTTCACCCACTTCAATTCGCTGTCCGCGTAACTTGATTTGTCCGTCAAGACGGCCTAAATACTCAATTGCACCATCCGATCTCCAGCGCCCCCGATCTCCCGTTCGGTACATGCGTTCAGTCGGATCGACAGAAAAAGGGTTGGCCAGAAACCGCTCTGCATTGAGGTCAGGTCTATTCAGATAACCTCTGGCAACCTGAACACCGCCAATAAACAGTTCACCAACAGCGCCAACGGGCACCGGCGACAACTGTTCATCAAGCACATACATTCGGGTGTTGGCAATAGGACGGCCAATCGGGATGCTCGTCACTTCTTCATCCGGCTGACAGTGCCAATGAGTTACATCCACGGCTGCCTCAGTTGGCCCGTAGAGATTGTGAAGTTCAGCCGCTAGCGTTCGATGGCAACGATCGACAAGTTCAGTTGCCAATGCCTCGCCACTGCACACCACGTACCGAAGCGAACGGCAGTCTTCGGCTTTGGATTCTGCTAGAAACAAGCCAAGCATTGACGGCACAAAGTGCGCAACGGTTACCTGCTGCTCAATGATGAGAGATCGCAAATAGGCGGCATCCTTATGGCCATCTGCCCGCGCAATTACAAGAACAGCACCGACCTGCAAGGGCCAGAATAGCTCCCATACTGAAACGTCGAATGTGGTCGGTGTTTTCTGAATGACTACGTCGTCGCCACTTAGTACGAAGGCATCTTGCATCCAAAGCAACCGGTTGCAGATTGCTCGGTGCTCAATCATCACGCCTTTTGGTTGCCCTGTAGACCCAGATGTATACAGCACATACGCAAGATCATCTGGCTGCGGCATTGGCAGCGGCACTACCGGATCGGTAGTAGATCCTTGAGAAGCAGAATCTGCGTGATCGAACACATCGGTCAACACCTCAACCGAGGCCTGCTTACACAATGCTGAATCCGGCGCATCAGAGAGCACCAGAGATGCACCTGCGTCGTTGAGCATGAACACCCGGCGGTCAATCGGAAAATCAGGATCGATTGGCAAGTAGGCTCCGCCTGCGCAGACAATGCCGTAGATCGCTTCCAGCATATGCACTGAACGGTGCATATGAACAGCAACAATAGCGCCTGGAGTCACGCCTCTCTGAACCAGGCGACCGGCAATCCGATCCACGTTCGAGGCAAATGTTCGGTAAGAAATAGACTGGCCATTCTCACGCAGCGCAACAGCATCCGGACTTCTCGAAACCTGCGCTCTAAACAAACTCACCAATGTTTCTTTGCCAGAATAAGCGACTTCAGTGCTGTTCCAATCAGCTAAAACGAGTTTTCGCTCAGCTTCGTCCATCAAATCAAGGACGGCTAACTCTATGGCCGGCGCCTTCACCAAAGCCGTCAACGCCCGCAAGTGGTGGCTAAGTAGGCGCTCCATTTGTGTCGGTTCGAATAGATCCGCGTCAAAGCTGACCACCAGGTGAGCCGCATTTGAAGTCAGGTCAGCGTAGAAAAAGCAATCAGACTGAGCGATCGCTTGCGTTGCTTGTTGTAGCTGCTGCGGTCGCAAGACCATCGCGGATGCGTCTGCCCAGCTGGCATCGTCGGCCAAGACAGCACAAAGCACCGCCCCTTTGCCGTCGATTCCGGAACCCGCGAAAGACCACGCTTGTTGCGCTACCTCGTCTGAGACTTGTGAGCCGAAAAGCCTCGGGATATCTTTTGACAGATTGTCGACAAGATAATCCAGCGCGTCGGCGGGTTGTGCTCTCACGCGAAGCGGTAGCGCTTTGGTACCCGACTGATCGTTACCGATCAGCCCGAGAACGAAATCAAACTGCGAGCTATGGCGTGCGACTAGGGTAGCTGTCGCCGCCACCAGCGACGATACCGACCGATCAGCCTGCTTCAGGAAGTCAACAACATCAGAGTCTATTGGTAACTTAAGGATTTCCCTCGTGTACGAAGCGTATCCGGTACGGGGAAAATCGGTAGCGACTGAGGCTAACTCGGCACCTTCTAGGTACTGCTGCCAACCCTGCCCGGTTTGAAAATCAAATTGCTTCATAGCCATGCACACGCAGTTCGGTCTTGATAATCGGCATTATTGCCTCAACGCATTCCGAAGTCAGCCCGCGACGCCAATTCCCAACAGAGGAAGCGGAAATCGGTTTTAGGACGTTTTGATGGTGTTCGAGGCTCCGGACATCGGGCGACGCGTTGGCAGCTGAAGGCGAGGCTTGAAGCGTCGACGACTCAAATCTAAAGCCCAAGAACTGAAAGACGCGCGTCAGCTCACGTTCTGGAGACTCAACAAGATCCTCGTAGCGAATCTGCAGAAAGCGTTCGCGACCACAACGATCACCAAAAAGCCGGCATTGTCTGTTGTTATCAGCCCAGGCGTAAGCAGCCTTGACGACAGACTTACTGTAAAACCCTGCCCTAATGCACGAGAGCACACTGTCACGTCCATCACGCACGATGTACACAAACTTTGATTGCGGGAACACATGGTTGAGTTTGCCAAGGTACTCAAAATGCCCCGGCGTTGACTTGTCGCCCCAGTAAGCCTTCCCGGGTGCCTCCTTGGCGCCGTAAGCTCGGTACACAAGATCGAATATGGCTGCGAGACTGCGCGAAGGTGGTTTTAGCGATTTCGCCTCGGCCTTGAGCTCGTCCAAGTCAGGAGACCAATACTGCACCTCGTACCCCATCGAAAACGAATCAATTACAGCATCAACTACCTGGTGCCATGGCGCCCGTCGCATGCCACCAAACGCTCTCATCATTGCCTGCAATTGCCCGTTTTCTGGCGGAATGAAAAGCAAAGAGTGACGATTGATTGTCTCTCGAAGGAGCGTTGTGCCAGACCTCGGGTTTCCCAGAATAAAGAACGGGTCCGTCATGTGGCCTGGCGGCGCTGATATGGCATGGTGGCCGGCGACACCTGTTAGCGAGGGTGCGAACATGACACGATCACGCGCGTGTACCAGCGACTGAGACAGGCGCAACGCGTGCCGTCTCAACTTGAATGAAGACAGCCCTGCTTGATCTTCTAGTCCGATCTGCGAACCATCTATGTCGAGCGGGCGCTGGACGCTCATTGTTACTCCTGGCCCGGGTTGGCCGACGAAACCACGAAATCACCGACAATCAAAGCATCAAGATCGGCGCTAATGAAGGTTTCAACGGCCTCATGCTCGTTGCATACAATTGGCTGTCCCCGAACATTGAACGAAGTATTTAGAACCATGGGCAAGCCACTCACCGCGCCAAAAGCTTGCAGTAGTCGATAGAATCGGCCACCTGATGCCTCACTGACTGTTTGCACGCGTGCCGATCCATCCACATGGGTAATGGCCGGCAGCAACTCCCGGTACTGGGGCCTCACTTGAGTCACGCAAAGCATGTACTCATATAGCGAGGTATCACCCGGATTAATGTCAAAATAGGTTGAGGCTTGAGCAGCGTCGATGGCCGGTGCAAACGGTCTGAAGTCTTCCCGCTTTTTTACCAGCGAATTAATGCGCGCACGCATGTCTTTTCCTCTTGGGTCAGCGATGATACTGCGCGCACCAAGCGCTCGCGGACCAAACTCCATACGCCCCTGACACCACCCGATTATCTTCCCTTCATTCAGCAGGCGCGCCACTTCATTGAGAAGCAATGCTTCACTGTCGAAATGTGTGGCCGACAATTCTGGATGCTCCGTCAATGCCTGCTCAATCCGACTTTTTGTGATGTCGGGCCCCCAGTAAGGCATGCCCATTTTAGGCGCGCTTGTTGAAGGTTGCCGTTGCTTTTGCACATAGAGGGCAGCACCCAGTGCGGAGCCATCATCACCGGCTGCGGGTTGAATAAACATGTCGTCAAACAAACCGCTGCGCTTGATCACGCCGTTGCCCGTGCAATTCAAAGCTACGCCGCCAGCCATCGCCAAACGCTTCGCACCAGACTTCTTCTGAAAGGCCTGCAGCAAATGCATCATCGCGGTTTGCAAGCAGGCCTGCAGTCCTGCGGCGATATCCTGGTGGTCACGGGTAATCTCGGCCTCCGGTTCGCGGCAAGGGCCAAACATATCAACGAGAACAGCAATGGAACCTGCATAGGTTTCGCGGTCAATGGCAGTCTCGTTCTTGAATAGCAGCGGTATCGTGTGAGTGCCATCGTCGTGAAGGGTGATCAGGCTCATTATCTTGTTGAAATAACGCCGTGGCTTACCGTACGGGGCAAGACCCATCACTTTGTATTCATCCATGTTGAACTCAAAACCCAGGTACATGGTGAAGACACTGTAGAAAATGCCAAGCGAATTGATCGATGGAATTTGCTTGAGAATCTCGATCTCGTGACCATCGCCGGTGGCGACGGTCAGCCCCTCATGTTCACCCATCCCGTCAGCAACTACGATCAGAGCGTCCGAGAAGCCGCTTGGGTAGAACGTACTCGCCGCGTGTGCCAGATGGTGCGGCACCTGAACAAATCGCTCGTCCCAGTCTTTGACTGACGGAAACCGCTCGTTAAGCAGATCAAGCTGTGCCTGCCGAGCATAGACCTCCTTATACTGCTCGGCCGTTTCGGGACTTCGCAGGTACTCCGATTCATATGGACGATAGTCAAAGCCGTGCGCAACCGCATCGAGTGCGGTCGCATCAATTCCTGCTGTGTCCAGACAATACTGAATCGCGTTGACGGGAAAATCACCTATTGCTTTGCGACGGACGAACCGCTCTTCTGCGGCCGCGACAGGTGTTTGGTCGCCGCACAGCAAAGCTGCTGCGGCATCAAAGCCTTGGCAAATGCGTCGGTACTTTTTATCGAGATCCGGAAACGCCCGAGTTTTGAACGGAACGCTATTGTTCAGCCCGCTGAATCCAAGAACATTCATCGACTCTTCTTCCATTGGTCCACGTAAACACCTCCCAGCAGGTAACCGAGCACTAGAGAACCAGTTCCTACCCCTTATTTGTTCGCTTATTAGTCGCGCGCCTGGAGGCGACCGCTGAGGCGCGAATGCTCCCCTGGCCGGCGACTGAAGCCCTAATAAAGTCCGTCGCCCAAACGCCGGCCGATTCTTGCTACTCCCTCGTACCGTCGTTTCGGAGCGACTACTATTTGTATAGGCAATCACCCCCTTTTACAGTGTCTAGCAGTATTTGGGAAAGGTCAATTCGATGCCGTACCATGATCGCGGGATGCTTACCCATCGACTGGGATGACAGCATTGTCAAAAGTCTCACGGCGGTTCGCGGGAACCTACACCAGGAGAAAATCTCAATGAGCCAAGCTCTCAAGTCAGTTGCCCTGGCCTCCGCGAAAATCTCGGGGGCCTTGGGACTTAGCGACTGGCTGTTGCGCGGGCAGGTTCGGATTCTGAGCTACCACGGCGCTTGGATCACGCCGGGCTATGTCTACAGCGACAAGATGTACATTCCGGTCGAGCAGTTTCGCCAACGGATGCAGTGGCTGAAGGCGAGCAAGTACAGAGTGATCACACTGGACGAAGCTATCGATGGGCTTGAATCCGGTGAACTGCCAGATCGGAGTGTTGTCATTACGTTCGATGATGGTTGGCGTACCAGTTACAGCCATATGCTGCCCATTCTTCAAGAACTAGAGTTGCCGGCCACCATCTATCTGACCACCTGGTACGTAGAAAACGCGCTGCCAGTTCTCGATAAGGTGGTCGATTTTCTTGTCACTTTCGCCAAGACCAATGCTGTTTCGGTTGGTGGCAGGTCATTTGAACTAGGGCCTGATGCCGCATTGCAGATTGTTCGCCATATTGAGTCACAGCCGCTTGACCTTCGGATGAGTTGCCTGGGAGAGCTCTCCACTGGAGTGCAGATACCAGACACAACTTGGCAGACATCAGGCCAGTTTGATCTCATGAAACCGGCGGAAGTGATCGACGCGGCAAAGCGCGGATTCGACATCCAGCTTCACACACATCGTCACACTGAACTGGATACCGAAGTTGGACGCCTGGAAGATGAAATCAGCGATAACCGGTTAAGCATTAGCCGTCTTTTACCAAAGGCAGATTGCACGCATTTTTGCTATCCCAGCGGTGTCTTTCATCCGCAGGCACCTTCGATACTGCAAGCGTCGAAAGTTCGGTCAGCCACTCTATGCACGCCGGGCCTGAACAAAGCAGGCTGCGACCTGATGACATTAAAGCGCTTTCTTGATGGTCGATCCGTGACGCAACCAATGTTTGAAGCCTGGCTAAGCGGTCTAACTTCCGTTATTCCCGGCAAACGGAGTGGCGCTTCCTTCTAAGACCACCGCTCATCAGCAAACGGTGACTCTCTGAGCCAGAGCTCGAGCATCATCAAAACCCAGATAATGGTGCCGTAGTAGCTGGCGTGACCCGTCTCCAGCCTGGCGCGAATGTTAAGCACGAAAGAAGCTCTCACCATGCCGCGCGCGACCAGTGAATCCAAAGCGTCAAAAGCGAGTTTGTTCAGATTGGGTTGAGTTTGCAGCCAATCTCCAAACGGCATCCCGAACCCATGCTTACTCTTTTCGAGAATTAAGTCGGGCAGGTATCCCTTCAAAGAGTCGCGGAAGAATCGGCGTAGTCGGGTTCGGTGCAGTTTCTGATTCGCAGGCAACTGAGCCGCCAAGCTCACCATTTCATCAGCCAGCATTGGGAACGCAACAGAGACACCAGCTGCATGACACATCCGCGTCACTTTAGGCAGATCGCTGTCGCCAAGCGTGAATTTGAAATCATAGGCCAGGAGCTGATTTATCAACGCCGCTTCAGGGTCGGCTCGGCTCCAGACATCGCGCTGCAACCCGATCGGAGAGTTGGGCCCAGAATGCGTGGCGACTTCTGAGCAAAAGGCCGACGTGAGAATATTTTCAGGGCCTAGCAAGTTGAGCAAATTGAATCGCGAGTCGAATTGATCCGGCAATGGCTCACGGGCCTGACTCACATACCCTCGGAGCTTACGCAGCGCCCACATCGACTGCTTACTAAGGGCTCCCGTGAGCAATAGCGGCTCTAACATCGCCTGCCGAAGGCTTATCGGCAATTTTGAATAATGCGACAGCATCCAGGTGCGGGCATAGCGTGTGTTGCCCCCAAACAATTCGTCGCCTCCGTCACCACCCAACAAGTGATGAACCCCCTGGTCACGCGCCTTCCTTGCGCAAACATAGGTGGGCACCGCGGACGCATTGCCAAACGGCTGCTCATAGCTAGCAGCGATTGTGTGAATGACCTGTTCGGTCTCCTCTGGCAGTAGCAGGTGTTCTGTATGGTCGGTACCAAAGTGTTTCGCGGCGCACTGAGAATAGCGTCGCTCATCAAACTTCTCCTGCTCGAACACAATCGAGAATGTTCTGGCAGGGCGCTCTCCCACTTCGGTCAGAATGCCAGCAAGCGTCGAGCTATCAGTCCCACCGCTAAGAAAACACCCCACTTGATCAGCCTCATGACCGCTTATTGCCCCAGCCACTCCCGCCTTCAACCCATCAAAAAAGCGCGCTTTCTCATCTGCAAATGAAAAAGGCCGATGCTCTTCAAAAGTTGGCTCCCAATGGCGTACCAGCAGAGCCTGCCCCCGCTCAATTTTTAGGCCTTGGCCGATGTCCAGCCTGTTCACGCCTGCACAGATACTCAGCGGGGCTGGAATTGTGTGGAAGTACAAGTAGGCATAGATTGATTGGGAGCTAATAGCTCCTCGTCGATCTAAGAGCGCATCGACTTCAGTGGGGCTAGTCGCAAACGCAACTCGCCCGCTGTCTTGCGCCCAATAGATGGCATGAGTCGAAAAACGATCAGCGCTGACAAGTGTTTGCTGCTTTGCCTTGCACCAGGCAACCAGCGCAAAGTCACCCGCTAAGGAATCAAGGAACTCGTATCCACGTACCTGCCAGCACCGAAGCAATTCATCACCAAACGATGGATTATCCGGCTGCAAGGTCGTACCAGCAATTTTTAACTGCGGACAACCGAAGCCAACAATTCGAATAGTTGAATCACCAAAATCGAAGCATTGCAGACCACCGCCTGAGACCTCGCAAGCACCTGCTGACACAAGCCCCTTCAGCCAGGGGGTTTGATTACCTTGCCTCACTACCAACTCAGACCGCTTATCTCTCCGCCAATCGCACTAGGATTGGGCAGGTTAACCAAATCAAGAACGGGCTGACCAGCCTTGACAAAGCTGCGTAACGCTTCGACGACAGCTGGATCAGCACTTCCCGCAATGACAAGTTGTGCAGTCGAGATGGCGGCTTCAACATCATCAGACAACAGCTTTCCAATGTGCGGCAAATGCTCGTTTATGTAGCGCTGGTTTGCGCCCAATAGCCACGATAAGCGAACGCCAGGGTCGTAGATCGACAATTCAATTCCTTTGCCGATCAGGGCTTCAGCCAATGCCACTAGCGGACTTTCGCGTAAGTCATCCGTGCCGGCTTTGAACGACAAGCCCATTAGCGCAACGCGTCGTGCCCCGCTTGCAATCACTTTTTGTACGGCCAGATCCAGGTGAACTCGATTGGAATCGACAATGCCCGCTATCAGAGGCAAGTCAACGTCATTAATTTTTGCCAAGTGCAGCGTTGCCCTCAGATCCTTTGGCAGGCAAGATCCGCCAAACGCAAAACCTGGCTTCAAATAGGCCGGCGAGACATTAAGCTGCCGGTCTCTGGTCAGTAAGTCCATCACCTCAAAAGGATCAACCGCGTAGCCAGCGCATAGTCTGGCCACTTCATTGGCAAACGTAATTTTTAGCGCGTGAAAGTTGTTACAGCAGTACTTCAGGGTCTCCGCTGCGCGAATGCTGGTTTCAATGAACTCGCCTGGCAAGTGCCCAAACAAGCTCTTGACGGCGTTGGTCGCATGCGCGTCGTGACTACCTAGCACTGTGAATGGTGGATTGTCATAGTCACGGATGGAGGAGCCTTCGCGCAAGAACTCTGGTTGAAAACACAAATGGTAGCCGTCACCGGCAGGCTTGCCAGTCGCTTTCTCTATCTCTTGCATGACTTCGCCTTCAGTTGTGCCAGGCACAACCGTCGAACGGAAAACTAATACGTGGGAAGACGTTTTCTTTGTCAGTGCCCGACCAATCGATTTAGCAATGCGCAAGATGGCAGTTTGATCCTGACTGCCATTAGGCGCCGATGGCGTACCCACACAGATAAACGACAAGTCACTATTGGCGATTGCACGATCAACATCGTCGGTCACCTCGACGCGACCACTGGCACTGACTGATTTCATCAAATCAACCATGCCTTCCTCTACCACAGGCGTATGCCCTTCACGGATAAGCTTTAATTTTGCTTGGTCGACATCGACCCCAACAACGTCATGACCGTCTCTGGCCAGACAGGCCAGCGAGACCGCACCAACATAGCCAAGTCCAAAAATACTGACCTTCAATTTAAGCTCTCCAGCAATTGGCTATTGTGATTTCTTCGAGTGGCTCCGGCCAACAAGCGATCAAGTATTTGGTCAAGGCGCCTCATACTGTTTACCCACGAATGGTTGTCCAGCACGCGTTCTCGCGCTTTATTAGCGAGATCCGACCGATACTCGGGGTTGTCGTGCAATTTGAGTAAGGCAGCAATCTGTTCATCCACCGTATCGGCAACCAGCAAATGCTCACCCGCAACCGCATCTACCCCACCTGCCGCTAGACCGGTGGTCACCACTGGAACGCCAAGCGCCATAGATTCCAAGATCTTATTCTGAGTGCCCCTGGCAATCCGCAGTGGTGCAACCATCGCCATCGCGCGTCGAACGAATGGTCGAACATCTGGTACAGAACCCGTCACCGTAACGCCAGGCAGTCTCGCAAGTTCCCTAACGGCCGCTGACGGGTCCGCTCCGACGATATCCAGATTCAATTCCGGCATAGCTTGTCGCAGTTTTGGCCAAGTGTGCTCACAAAATTCGAACATCGCCTGCTGATTGGGAAAGTAGTCCATTCGACCGACGAAGCAAATCCTTTGAGGATCATAGGTCTGACCATCGGGGCTGAAAAATTCGCTATCAACGCCATTGGGAAACCACCCTGTTTGTCTGGCCGCGCCGAGTGACTCAAGGTGCGCCCACTCTGCATGGGTGGTTGCGGTGCACATGTCGAACTTCTCGGCCAATAGCCGTTCCGCTCGCTCCATTTTTCTACCTTCCAACCAATACCCCATTGACAGCGGCCAAGGCTTGAACTGCCTGTAGTCCAACCACTTTTGCGAGTCCATATCGCCAAAGTCGAGCACTTTAGGAATCGACGTCACGTTTACCACATAGGGGGCTACAGAGGAGCAATGAACAAAGATCAGATCGAACGGCTCGCTTGCTAACAAGCTGTCGACAGACCGAGCCATCTCCCTGGAATAGAAGTATCCCATTGAAGACGGAGTGGTCGTCGGCAACCGGGTAATCATTCGGGCCCATTGCACGCTCTCATTCACGGTGAATGAATGAGCGCCGTGACAGTACTCGCCAATGCCCTGCCCTTCAGCCCGCTCTTGCTCTGAGCGAGCAAGTGAGCAAACGACTACCTCGTGACTTTTGGCGAGGTGCTGAATAACATTAAATGGTCTGATCTTGCCGCCTCGCTTTGGCGGAAACGGGAATCGATGACAAAGAATGAGAATTCTCATTGGGCTACTTTTGCGCCAGTGCTTGAGCAGCGGTCAAAGAAACCAAGCGCTCGTAAACTTCACGGTAGCCTGACACACCTCTTGTCCAGGTACGCTCGGTTTCGACGAATTGTCTGCCCGTATGACGCAGCATGGGCCAAGCGGCACGATCCGTTACCAGTTTGACAATTTCGTCCGCTAAAGACCCGGCATCATTCGCCTTAAAGAGAATGCCCGTTTTCTGATGCTCTATGAGTTCCTGATGCCCACCTACGTCTGAGGCAAGCACCAAGCGTCCTGCTGCCATTGCCTCAAGAGGTTTCAACGGCGTCACCATATTGGTCAAGCGTGTGGACATTCTCGGATAGACGAAAACATCGACCACAGAGTAGTAGCGTTGAATTTGGGCGTGTTCGACACGGCCGGTAAAAATGACGTGATCCTGCAAATTCAACTGTTTCGTCATCGCTCGAAGTTCGTGTTCGTTACCACCCGCTCCAATCAACAGCACCTTTAGTGCTGGGCATTGAGGCAACACGCGACCAACCGCTTCGAGCAACAGTTCGAGCCCTTCGTAGGGTGAAAATGATCCGGCATAGCCGAGCACTGTGGCACCACGCAGATTTAGTTCATCCACCAGGCGCTGATCCGGAGCGGAGTCGACCGGAAACAGGTCAGGATCGACACCGTTCGGAATCAGCGTCACTTTTGAAGGATCAATACCTCGGGCTGTAATATCGTTTTTCAGACCTGCGCAAATAGTGGTAATGGCATCGGCCTGCCGGAACGCCAGCGTTTCAAGCAGGCGCGATGCCTGATATCGCGGCCCGCCGTGGCGAGATGTACCGCGCGTGGCCGCGGCATCTTCCCAGGAAGATCGTCGTTCATAAACGACCGGAATGTTGTAGCGGCGGCGTATCCACAGAGCCGGCAAAACATTTAGTACGGGTGAGTGAGCCTGAATAACATCAGGCTCCAACTCCTCAACTAGCCGGGACAGGCGGGCAGCTGTTGCTTTCATTTGACCCAATAGACCTGCATCGACGCCACCAAGGGTTCGGAAGTAGCGTTTGCCGTCAACCAACTCGTCTGAAGCCGTGCTGGAACCCTGCTTGGGTGTTGTCAACCAGTGCGTATCCCACCCAAGCGCCGTCTGCTCGCGCCTGATCGCATCAGAGCGAAACGCATACCCGCTGTGGATCGGTAGCGAGTGGTCAAGAATGTGAAGAATACGAATTGACATGCACAGATGGGGCGGCTGGTCGGGGCTAATTGGAATTTTCGGGTCAAAATCTAGCAGATCAAGATGTGACCGATTCGATCAAAGGCCAATCGAGTTCGAGCGTAGACTTAAACCACTGACTTTGCGAGTGAATTTCCCGGGCTTTGCCCAAATAATGCACGTCAAAACCGAATTCGACGTCAGGCAGCCACTGTCTGCGCATCATTTGGCCACGCGCCCACTACACCTACAATCGCCTATTCCAATGACCCGTTCGCCTAAAACAGACAGATGGCCGCGCTTGCAATCCTCCGCCGGGTAGATACTGCGCGCGGCCTGTCGATCAAGCAGGTATCGGCAGCTTTTGCCCGTCAGTCCTTTAAGGCACCACAAGTTCGTCGCATTGGCGAGTCAACCGTCTGCTGGTTTGATTCGCTGCACAGCTCATCGCAATCGCCCAATTGGGTCGAGTTTGAAACCGGGTTTATCTGCTGTGTCGGTGAGTTGGCCTACCAACGCAAACGTGGCAGAGCGGCCTTAACCGCGCTATGGCATGACTACGAAAAGCCAGGCGTCTCTGTGCCTGATGATTTGTACGGCAACTTTCATGTCGTTATCCAGAATGCTTCAGGCGCTTGGATGTTCGGTGATGACTTAGGGCTGTTACAACTGTTCAGCAGCCATGATGGTCAGCTTCTCTCAACGTCATGGATGAGTTGCCTGCTGCTTGAGCCTCACCGCCTACTTGATCGCCTGGCCACTCAAGACTACATCCTGAATGGTGCAAGCCACGGGACAAGCTCAATTGTTTCTGGCATCACAAGGGTGCCGACAAACTACCGACTCGAATTAGCGACCGGGGTCATGGAGCATGCTGACCAACGCTCATGGATCAATCAGTACGAATTTGCCAGTCAGGCCGCCGCTATTGATCTGGTCAGCGCTACGCTGATCGACCGCACAAGCAGGTGCCTTGGCGGTGACCCCGCCGGCCTGGTCACTGCGTTGTCTGGCGGCTATGACTCAAGACTGATTTTGGCGGCTCTGAATGCCACGCAATGCCCGGCCGATCTATTTGTCTACGGAAAACCCAATGATGAAGATGTTCTGATCGCTCAAGATCTGGGTAGGGCACTTGGCGAGCCCGTGAACGTTCTTGATAAATCCTCCATTGATTCAAATCAACCAGAGCTTGGTCTGGCACAAGTCGAAGCAAACGCCCTATTTTTTGACGGCACACCCATTGATGGTCTGTTTGACCCAGGCTCAGACAGATTGACAAGAATCAGGCATGCAGAATCGGCAAAGCTTCAATTGAACGGCGGTGGCGGCGAAGTCTTCAGGAATTTCTTCTATCTTGGCAGCCGCTCATTTTCTGCTACCGAATTGGTTCGGTGCTTCTATCATCAATTTACACGCGACGTTTTCCCTAATCGCACTTCGTACGATGATTACATCGATTCAACGGCAGCCAATATCGCGCGAGCCGTACAAAACACTTCGGGTGTTTTGAGCAGAACTGAAGTAGAAGCTGTTTATCCTCTGTTTCGGGTCAGAGACTGGACCAGCCGTACCAATAGTATCGTCGCCCGTTATGGGCGCTACTACACTCCGTTAGTCGACCCGATCCTGGTACGCCAGGCTCTCGCCCTCCCGATGCACTGGAAGAATTTTGGCCGTTTTGAAGGGCAATTAATCAATACGCTGAGCCCGACCTTGGGCTCCCGGCCGCTAAGCTACGGCTTTACGCCTGCTTCGGGCCCTGATCTGACTTACCAGATAAAGATGACGCTACAACACGCACGCACGCCTAGTCTGCGAGGCTTAACGCCCTCAATCAAGCGTGCGTTAGGCAGATCTGGGTCTACCGACAGACCGCAAGCCCCAGGTTGGTTGCAAACTGCGGAACCGATCGACGAGATCGTACGGATTGAAAACATACGGTCAGAACCACAGCTCAAACGGGCTTTCTCTGTGATGGCCTTGATGAAGGTTTTTGGCCTAACTCTCAGGTGATGGTTCACCCTGGTTCAAAACCCGCTGGCGCCGAACCTTGTTAAGTGTTCGCACAACCTCTGGAATTTTCGCCTCCCAGGCATGCTCGCGTGCATATTCAAGCAAGACAGATTGATCCCACTGCCGATTCAAAGCGACATCTATGGCGGCAGCGAACTCATCATCATTCCAAAACTCGCAAAGCAATCCCAGTGCCTCGTTGGGGACTACCTGAGCATTTCCACCCACCCGTGTGGTCACGACTGGGGTACCGCATGCCATTGCCTCCAGGAGAACATTGGCCCAGCCTTCATATTCAGTAGCGAGGACGAACACATCGGCAGCGCTGTAATACCAGCGGAGTTCAGCGGGTTGTTGTGGCCCACAAAAATGCACGCAATCTTCTAGACCATGCTGAGCGACCAAGGCCTTCAGGGTAGATTCGATCCCGTCGTGGCCGACAGAGCCTCCTACGATCAAATAGTGAAGGTTTGGCCAGGCGCGACGCAGGGCCGGCATCAGCGCAACCACTCTGTGAAAACCCTTCAAACCAATAAGCGTCCCAACAGTCACCATGACCTTCGATTCAACGGGAAGCCCGAGCCGACCACGCGCGACCACTTTATCCTCCGGATAGAACTGGGCAAGGTCGACGCCATTGCCAATTACGGAGACTTTCTCCGGCGAAGCCCCCATCGGAAGAGCAACGGATTCTCTCAACAATGCCGAGACCGTGATCACAGCGTCTGCCCGTGACAGCGCCTTTCTCAGCCCAAACTCTCGCGACGTACCAATCAGTCGCTGGTCCTTGCTGCCACGAATCGTCACGCTGAACGGCAAATTCAACTCTTGCGCAACGATGCTGGCGGCATACCCATCCGGGTACAAAAAATGGGCGTCTATTAAGGTCGGCTGCACTTTCCCGCTCAAGTTGGCCAGCAACTGCCGAATCGAGGCCGCCATTCGGCCCCCGTCGAAACGCTTACCGATACCCGGGAAGCTCAGGTATCTGGGCCGATAAACATCAATGCCAGCCATTTGTTCAAATGCGGCCCCGGTAGGGCGAAATGCGGGCCTGAACAGGCGAATAGCCCAATCGAACGGTGACCAAGGCCTGGGAGAAACAATAATGATTGGCATCTGCCTGGCAACCCGAAACATCCTCTCGCGAATAAACAAGCCAGCAAACGGCGCGGACTTACTCGGGAACAAACTTGACACAACAACGGTGACTGCTTTGGGCATCTATTTGTAACCAGTCGAGCAGTGGGATCGCATGAATGTCAAAACCTTCGACAGTCATATTGGTGTGAACCGAATGTAGACACTTTGCGACTTATTACGCGCTGACTGACGATGTCGAGCGCTAACCTGATGTCGCAGAAGGTAAAATCAAAGCCAATAGAGGATTCGAACCACATCTATTGAGCGGACGCGTGCAAACACAACAGAATTTATGGCGCGATGTTCACACTCCCTAGCTTAGAGCTTTTTGCCCGCTCTCAACCCGAATGGGTCATATACCCACTTGGGCCTGGAAAGGCAAAATATGTTGTCGTGCACAAATGAATGTTTTGTGACACATTGTTACTAGTCAACGAATAAGAAGGTTGGCTCAAAGATCAGAACCAGCGCCGTCATCTCAGACATCGCTCAGCCACGGATTCATTGAAGATGCCAATAAAGTTCTTGCCTTTGATAGCGGCCGTCCTGTTGACGGCTTGTGCAACAAAACTCCCCCCGGCGCCTCAAGTCGCCGCGCAACCGGAGTACGAGTACAAACTTGGGCCTGGCGACCAGATCAAAATTTCGGTTTGGCGCAACCCTGAGTTGTCTGCCGAGATTCCAGTCCGACCGGACGGCAAGATCACCGGCCCTCTCATTGAGGACATGGTTGCTCAAGGTAAGACACCCACTGGCCTGGCTCGCGAAATTGAAGAGCTACTCGGGAAATTCGTTCGGAATCCGTCAGTTCGGGTGCTGGTAACGAAGTTTGTTGGCAACAACCTCGAGCAGGTGCGTGTCGTTGGTCAGGCAACCAAGCCCACAGCAATTCCATATTCGCAAAATATGACGCTGCTGGACGTCATGATATCGGTTGGCGGATTAAATGAATGGGCGGCCGGCAACAAGGCTGTGCTCATTCGTGGTGCAGACGAAAACAAGCAGTACGCCATAAGACTCGCCGATCTACTCGAAGGCGGGGACGTTAGCGCAAACGTCGAGGTTCTCCCGGGAGACGTCATCATGATTCCCGAAAGCCGGTTCTAGCAGACAAAAGAACATCATGAATGAAATTATTGCTCAACTCAGAACAATTATTCCCGGCCTATGGAGCTACCGGTGGACCGCGCTTATCGTGGCGATTCCATTGGGCATCATTTTGGGGTTTGCGGTTGCCAAAGTCCCCAACCAGTATGAAGCAACAGCGCGTGTACACGTCGACACGCAGACCATGCTTCAACCGCTGATGCGCGGCTTGACGGTTCAGCCAGACCTGAACCAACAAATCAAGATGATGGCGCGTACCTTGCTAAGCCGCCCAAACATGGAGCGAGTGATCAAGCAAGCAGATTTAGACCTCAGGTTTGTTGACCCCGTCAAACAAGATGAATTCATCAAACAGCTTCAACAGACAATTAACTTCGGTTCAGCGGGTAGAAGTAACCTGTACAGCATCCGTTATCGCAGCAGGACGCCTGATGATGCACTTAGGGTCGTCCGCTCGCTTCTGGACGTTTTTGTTGAGGAGAGTATTGGAGACAAGCGGCGCGATGGCGATCAAGCGCGGCAATTCATTGATGAACAGATTGAGTCGTATGAGCGCCGGCTAGTTCAGGCAGAAAACGCCCTGAAAGAATTTAAGCTCGAAAACCTCGGGCGTATGCCCGACTCTCAGCAAGACTACATCACAAAATCAACGGCTGCTCGCCAGGAGTTGGAAGCCGCTTTGGCAGCGCTACGCCAAGCGGCTAGCGCTCGGAATGCGCTGCAGCGCGAGGCAGAACTAGAGTCTCCACTGCCGGGAACAAGCAGCGAGAATCTGTTTGCAACGGCCCCTGCACCGACCACCGATACAGATGTTCGCCTGACTGCCGCGCGGCAGCAACTCGACGGTCTGATGATTCGCTACACAGAGAGTCATCCTGATGTTGAGAATCTAAAGTTTGTTATCGGCGAACTTGAAAAGCGAAAGGCTGCGGAACTTGAGGCTTTCGCCCGTCAACCGAAAGGCAGCGCCCCGCAAATTAGTCCCCTGAGCCAGACCGGAAGTAGCGCCTACAATGCAATTCGAGCTTCACTCGCCGAATCAGAAGCGGAGGTCGCCTCTTTACAAGCCCGTGTTGCCAGTGCCAGAGAAAGACTAGCTGCTATTCGCACAGATGCTCAATCAGCAACTGAAGTAGAGACCGCGCTTGCGCAGTTGAATCGTGATTATGAAGTAAACAAGAAAAGCTACGAAGAATTGCTATCGCGGCGCGAGTCAGTTGAGATAGCGGGAAGTTTGAACCGAACAACAAACCTGGCTGAGTTCAGAATCGTTGATCCGCCGCGAGCCGATCCGAAAGCAGTTTCACCCGACCGGCCGCTACTGATGCTGGCAGCGTTAGGTGCTTCCATTGCAGCTGGGCTGGGCATAGCGTTACTTCGGACATTTATGAAGCCAGTTTTTTACGATCCAGACTCAGTCGCGGAAGTTACGGGCCATCAAACGCTTGGTGTGATCACAACCGTTGCCGGACCAGGTGCGAAGTTTGCGCGGTTTGCCAGCACACTTAGCTTCTCCGGACTAACACTGGCTTATATCGGATTGTTCCTTCTTGCGACCTGGTACCTAAGCCGATACGGCGTCCCCGTTGGTATTAGCGACTTTAAACTCCCTGCCCACTTTAACCAGCTAACCGACCAACTATGAACGCTCCCGACAAGCGCCCGCCGCCGCCCGCTGAAAATGATGAGGTTGCTGAGCTTGGTAACGGCAAGAAGTCTAAGAGTAGTCTTCGGCCAGAAGATCTCAAATGGGATGCTGAAGCTGAATTGTTGAATCAATCTGAGTTGCTCGCAAACCAGGCCGCAGTCGCGATCGAACCTCAAACCTCCACTCAGGAGCCTCGGCCTGATCCCTTGGTAATCGACAAAAACGTGCTCGAAAAGCGTGGCTTTATTGTGCCCAATGGTGCGCGTAGTGCAACGATTCAGGAGTTTAGAGGCGTCAAAAGATCTCTATTGCTTAACGCAATGCCAAGCAGCGAAGACGGCGACGACTTAGGTCGTCTCATCATGATTACAAGCGCACTACCCGGCGAAGGGAAAACTTTTTGTGCTGTCAACCTGGCGCTGAGCCTGGTTGAAGAACAAGACTATTCGGTCTTGCTTGTCGATGGTGATGTTGCAAAACCGAGTATTCCTGAAGTCCTGGAACTCGCTCAGCAGCCGGGTCTGATCGATGCACTGGCTGATCCAGGCACTGATGTTCGATCGCTCATCCATGAAACGTCTATTCCCAAGCTTTCGTACCTGAGCGCTGGCCGCGCGCATCATCAGGCAACGGAGTTGCTGGCCAGCTCACTAATGCAAGACTTGCTCGACACCATTATGTCGATCGATTCAAAGCAGATTGTCGTTTTTGACTCGCCGCCGCTGCTGGTGTCGACTGAGGCGCCAGGTCTGCCACCGCGTATGGGCCAAATTGTGCTTGTCGTTGAGATTGGCAAGACAAAACGGTCGGCTGTTAAAGACGCACTGACCATCATCGACCGCGATGATGACTCTGTCACTATCTTGCTTAATAAAGCATCTCATGGTCGTTCAGCTAGTGGCTATGGCGGCTATGGATATGGCTACGGGTATGGCCGCAAAGACTAGCCTAGTTGCAGTTCTGGCTGCGTTAATTTCGTCGTCTGTTGCTGCGCAGCAGACGGGATCTGGCGATCTGTCTGCGAGCGGACAGGACAGCCGGTTTTCGAGCGGGGTTAACACTACGCTAACCATATCTGACAACATAAACCTGAGCCCGAACGACGGCACCAGTGGCTCCACCATTGAGATCGGACCATACATACGCTATGACGTGAACCGGCCGAGACTACAAGCAGATCTGTTCTACGGACTGCGGTACTTCGACACAACAGGAAGGCTCGGCTCAGAGGGGCTTCGACATGATGTTCGAAGCAAGCTCAATGCAGCGCTATGGCAGGACACTTTCTGGTTGAGCGGCCAGGCTATCGTGACTGAAGCTGTGAATGACCCAATCAATGCCGGGACGGTTGACGCTTCGCGTCAGTCGGGCGGGCGCACAACCGTACAGCGCTACTCCATTGCCCCTTACTTCAGCGACTTTCTTGGTGATCGCGATACGGCCTATACCGTTGGTTACGGAGCATCTTATGGCAAGAACTCCAGCCGGAACGAAGCTCAGATTACGCAACGCATCATTGGTAATCTGACCCGTGATCGGAGGGTTAGAGGCATTGGCTGGGCTTTTGACTCCGAATTCACCAAGAGCGCGTTCGAATCATCTGACGCAACCTATAACACCACGCGGTTTATTGCGGAGGCCCTGGTTCGTCCAAACGGCAAATTCCGTCTTGGCGTTGGCGTTCAATACGATCGCATCAGCGCCGTTCGCGATGAACAAGATAACGATTCAGGTTTTTCGCCAACAGTCTCTGCGCTTTGGTCGCCCAACGAACGGACCAACCTCAGCGCAAGGGTATCTAACCCCTACTACGGATCGACCGCCTCAGCCAGGCTCGCCTACCAACCAGGCCGCTGGGCACTGGGAGTCGACTACTCGTACGGCCTGACCGACAACTTCTCCGGCGCACTAACGCAAGCAGATGTGAGCGAGAGCCTTGCGACGGGTGAGCGCCCGGGCGCTCAATCGGCTGTGGTTAGCAGGCTCCTCGAAGAAGGCATCTTCCCAGCGTTTGGCACAACCATCACAGACGGCTTTGTGCTGAGTGCGATCAGCAGGACCCGCCGCCTTGGCGTCAACCTGGGATGGACAGGCAAACGAAACTCATTTGGTGTGTTGGCCTCCAGGGTGCAGTCTGAGTCTCAGTTACTCGAGGTGGATTTGCCTGTCTCAGTGGGTTCCCCGCGCCAACTTGAGCAAACGACCTTAGCATTTATCTATAGCCGAAACCTAGACCGGCGCACAAGAGCAGGACTTCGCTTGTCAACGACGAGGTCCAGATCGCAAGACCAGGCGAATGCATCACGTTTGGACATTGCCAGCGTCTATTGGGAACGGCAAGCCACCAAGAGCGTTGACGTGAGAGTGGCCTATCGGTTTGCAAATCAAAGGGCCACTGAGGGCCAGGCCAACACGTACCAAGAACATGCGATTGTATTGGGGGTTAATTATCGATTTCAATAGAGGCACGCTCGGCGAAATGCGTCCTGTCGATCAATTCGGGATTGCAGTACACGTAGCGCTTTCCAACCTTCATCCAAACTTCACTCGCCACAACCGTTGCTAGCTATTCGCGGGATCTGGTGGTGAAACCCTGACCAGCACTGTTCGGTCAATTTTTATCTGCGGCTCGCAAGGGGATCTACAGAATGAGTAGTCCAATTAAAAATGCGTTCACTGTTGATGTGGAAGACTACTTCCAGGTCGCCGCGTTTGATCGTCATATCGATCGGGATAATTGGGACACGCTTGAGTGCCGGGTTGAAAAAAATGTTGAGCAGTTGCTTACTATGCTTGCCCAGGCAGACGCTAAGGCGACCTTTTTTACGCTTGGCTGGATTGCAGAAAGGTATCCAAGACTCATTCAGTCGATTAGCGCGGCCGGCCATGAAGTTGCCAGTCATGGCTACGGCCATCAGAAAGCTACGACGCAGAACCAGCAACAATTCCGGGAAGACGTCCTACGGGCGAAAGGCATCCTTGAAGACATAACCGGCGAGCCAGTCCGAGGCTACCGCGCACCTAGTTTTTCAATTGCTGCCGAGAACCTGTGGGTCCATGACGTTTTGGCGACAACGGGCCATGACTACAGTTCGAGTATTTACCCGGTTCGCCACGATCACTACGGCATTCCAGACGCTGATAGGTTTGTCCATAAAACTGACAGCGACTTGGTAGAAATACCACTAACAACCGTGCCGATCCTCAATCGAAATATCCCAGCTGCTGGCGGCGGGTACTTTCGATTGATGCCTTACAGCTTATCTGCGTGGATGATCAAGCGCGTCAACCAACGGGAAAATAAATCAGCGATCTTTTACTGCCATCCGTGGGAAATTGATGCGGACCAGCCAAAAGTAGCCCAAGCCTCAGCAAAATCGCGATTCCGTCACTACGTCAATCTGGCTCATATGCAGGATCGGTTGTCCAGGCTCCTGCAGGATTTCCAGTGGGACCGAGTCGACAGCGTGTTTGCCGACCACTTACCAGCCAGTCAGAAACTCACCGGTGCAAAACCCCTAGTCTATGAAGCGTGATCTTGCTCAACCTGTAATTCGTGCTGCGAGCGAGGCTGATCAATTCGGCTGGACTGACTTCATGACGTCATCGCAGGACGCGACGGTTTTCCATCGGTGGGAGTGGCGTGCAATATTGCAGGATAGCTTTGGGCATATCCCGCACTATTTGCTTGCCGAACGGGACGGCATCATCGTCGGCGCGCTGCCACTGGCAGAAGTCAAAACGCTGCTATTTGGTCACACGTTGGTCAGTTTGCCGTTTTGTTCATGGTGTGGCCCAGTTGGTGTCGATACGGCAACCGTCGCAGCGCTTGATGCGGCTGCGATTGAGCTGGCTGAACGACTCGGCACAGACCATCTTGAGTATCGACATGTTGAGCAGACTCAGTTTGCCCGACCCTCGCAAAGTCTATATGTCAGATTTGCCAAAACCATGACTGAAGACCATGACCAAAATCTGCTGGCCATTCCCCGCAAGCAGCGCGCGATGATTCGCAAAGGCATTCGTAACAACCTTCGATGCGAGTTGGGCGATGTCACCGACTTATATCCGCTGTATACAGATAACGTTCACAGGCATGGCACGCCAGCCTGCCCGCTGGATTTCTTCCAAAACCTGAAAGCAGGGTTTGGTGAAGACTGTGAAGTCCGTGTTGTGCGCGACCAAAAGGGTAAGGTCGTCAGCACGGTACTGAGTCTGTTCCATCGAAACGAGGTGCTGCCTTTCTACGCTGGTGACCATGTGTCCGCGCGAAATCTAGCAGCCAACGACTTCAAGTACTGGGAATTGATGCGCAACGCTGTCGATCGGGGGTACCTGAGTTTCAACTACGGTCGTAGCAAGAAAGGAACCGGCTCGTTTGCCTTCAAGAAGAACTGGGGGTTTGAGCCCACCCAGCTTCAGTATGAGTACTGGATGCCGAACGGGGCGGAAGTCCCCCAACGCAATACGCTCAACCCCAAATACCGCCTGATGATTGATACCTGGCGTCGCCTACCCAGAGCAGTTGTCAACATTGCAGGTCCTTATTTGGTCAGAGGGCTGGGGTGAGCTCGGCGGCGTCAAGACCGTCGTCTACTGACGCGTTAAGGAGCCCCAGAGACTATTCATCTTATTGGCTACTGCTTGCCCTATTGGCGATGGTCGTCGTGGTTTACTGGCCCACCTGGCAGTCAATGGTCCGCGTTTGGAACACGCCGACATACTCACACGCCTATCTCATCCCTGTCGTTAGCCTGTGGCTGGCCTACGAGAAAAGAACCGAAATAAGCAAACTGACGCCAACCGTTTGGTGGCTAATGGTGCCAGTTGTTCTGGCACTGGGACTGATTTGGCTTGTTGGGGATCTCGCAGGCGTCAATACGATCGCGCACTTTTCGGTCGTTTCGACAATAGCCGTCATCGTCGCGTTTGTTTTAGGGAAGCACTTTGCTTATGCGTTGCGGTTCCCACTAGCGTTTTTGTTGCTGGCCGTCCCTTTCGGTGACTTTCTCGTCCCTTACATGATGGACTGGACTGCTAATGTCACTATTTGGATGGTTCAAGTAAGCGGTGTGCCGATCTATCGCGAAGGCTTGGCATTTATTTTGCCCAGTGGCGCCTGGGAAGTTGTCGAGGAATGCAGCGGCCAGCGTTATCTCATTGCACTGTTACCGCTTGCTCTTTTGTTTAGCCATCTGAGCTTTACATATACCCGCACCAAGATACTGTTCGTTGTTTCGTCGCTTGCGATCGCAGTGATCGCTAACTGGATTCGTGCCTACTTGATTGTTATGACGGGGCACATTAGCGATATGGCACTGGCAACCGGGGTCGACCATCTCATTTACGGCTGGTTCTTCTTCGGGATTATTGCCGCGCTCTTGTTTGTTTGGGGCTCAAGGTGGAAAGAAAGCAACGTTCCCAATGATGTTTCGCTCGTGCAAGCCAATACACCCGGATCAACCGCCAACGAACCACTCGCAAAACGACAATACCCATTTTTCAGGGCTGCACTGGCGGGCACATTTGCCCTGATTGCCGGCAGCGCTGCCGCCCATTTACTGTCGCACCAGCAAGCTATGCCTGCCGCATTGTCCGCTCAATTGGCGCCAATCATTGCGAATGAAGCCATTGAAAATTCACTTGGGCTCGAGATTCCATTTGCAGGAGCCCATGAAACACTCCAGGGCCGAGTGGGTGACGGTGCGAATGCCAATATCTGGATCAGCACGTACCTCAACGGCGACGCTTCGAGCGAAATGATCCGGTCCCGACATTCAATCGTCGCGTCGAACAGGAGCAAGCTGCGTCATAACAAAACGCAAGTCATCGATCTGCCAAATCAAAACTCCGCCACCGAGTTCAGCTTCATTGGCCGCCAACAAGATGTACTGGTGTGGCAAATGTACTTTGTAAATGGACAGATCGTCGGCAATGAGGGGGAAGCCAAAGTACAACTCGCATTGCAACGTTTGCGGGGGGCAGGTGCAAACACAGCCGTTGCGATTGTCTGGACTGCTTATCAGTCTGATCCAGCGATAGCGCAGGAGCGCCTGTCTTCCGTGGCCAATACACTGGCCCAGAAACTTAAGCCTGATGGCCACTCACAGTAGTTCAGCCCAACCGCCTCTCATCGTTCACCTGGTGTATCGCTTCGCTACTGGTGGGCTGGAAAACGGGCTGAGCAATTTGGTGAATGCACTCCCTGCGCAACTGGCTCGGCATCACATCATTGCCTTGGTTGGTGTAGATCAAACCTTTGCGTCTCGAATTACCAGCAAAAACTGCACGATTGAAAACCTTGGTGCCAATGCGAATCAGCAGACTTTGCGACTGCTTCCTGCTGTCTATCGCCGCCTAAAGGCTCTGAAGCCTCAGCTTGTTCACACCCGCAACGTTGCAACGCTTGAGTGCCAATACGCAGCATGGATTGCCAGAGTGCCTCGACGCGTTCACGGCGAACATGGCTGGGATGAGGCGGACCAATACGGTCGCAATAGACGGTATACGCGACTCCGACAACTGACGAAGAATGTCATTCACCAACAGGTGGCGCTGTCCAGCAGAACCAGTGACTACCTGAAAGAGACTGTTGGGGTCGCTGGCCATAAGTTACGTGAGATTCACAATGGGGTTGACACAAAAAGGTTTGAACCCGCTTCCGACCGCGCGAATGACTCTAAGCCAGGGGGCTGGGCGTTCAGTCAAGACAACTTTGTCATTGGCAGCGTTGGTCGGCTCTCCAGCGTTAAAAATCAACGCCTGATGTGTTTAGCCTTTAGTGCGCTAAGACAACGCCACGATCACTTTAGGCAAAAGGCAAAACTCGTCATTGTTGGTGATGGGCCTGACCGTATTCAGTTGCAGCAGCTAGTTGCTGCTGAAGACATGGCCGACGCCGTGTGGTTTGCTGGTGACAGAAGCGACATACCCCAGATGTTGCAACAGATGGACGTCTTTTGCTTACCCTCTAAAGCCGAGGGGCTCTCAAATTCCGTTCTGGAAGCCATGGCCACCGGCCTGCCAATCGTTGCTACAGATGTTGGCGGGAACAGTGAGCAAATCGATGATGGCGTCAGCGGACTGATCACGCCAAGTGAAGATGCCAATGCTATGGCAAACGCATTTGAGCAAGTCTTCGATTCGACCAGCATGGGAGAACGGCTTGGCCAGGCCGCGCGCAAAAAGGCGGTTTCATGCTTCAGTCTGCAATCGATGGTTGCTGAATACCAGCAGCTTTATACAGACATGCTTAGCAGCGCAAGCCAGACTAATCAGACGTTTCGTACCAGAGCAGGAAATTCATAGATGTGCGGTATTGCAGGTGAATTTGACCCAACACCACGACCGGTAACACCGATCAACCGGGAGACGATTGTGCGTATGCGCGATGCGCTTGTTCATCGCGGCCCAGACGACGCTGGTATTCATATCGAACCCCATGTTGGCCTGGGCCACCGTCGTCTTTCCATCATTGATGTGGCTGGCGGCCTGCAGCCCGTCTTTAATGAAGACCAATCAGTCTGTGTCGTATTCAACGGTGAAATCTACAATTTCCGCGAGCTAACTCAAGAGCTAGTTGCACAGGGGCACCTGTTTAGCACCCACAGCGACTCAGAAGTCATCGTTCATGCCTGGGAGCAATGGGGCAAAGACTGCGTCAAACGTTTCCGCGGCATGTTTGCATTTGCCTTGTGGGATCGAAACACCCGCACATTCTTCATGGCGCGAGATCGCCTGGGCGTGAAACCACTGTATTACTCGCTTCTGAAAGACAACCGACTGATTTTTGCGTCGGAGTTGAAAGGTATAAAGCAACGAGCCGATTTTGAGGGCTCTGTTGACCCGTATGCAATCGAAGACTACTTCGCGTTTGGCTACGTACCGGACCCCAAGACAATTTACTCAAACGTGCACAAGCTACCTCCCGGGCAAACACTAACCTTACAAGTTGGTGAGAAAACGCCGCACCTTGAGACCTATTGGGACGTCGACTTTGGCACCAAGAGCACTAGCAGTTTCAGTGAGGCGACTGATCAACTGATTGCGCTGCTAGACGAAGCTGTCAGCATGCGCATGATCTCTGAAGTACCCTTGGGCGCATTTCTATCGGGCGGCGTTGATTCCGGCGGTGTCGTAGCGCTTATGGCAGGTCACTCACCCGGCCCGGTGACCACCTGCTCAATCGGCTTTGATGAAAAAGCCTTTGATGAGTCGGATGCTGCTCGGCTGGTTGCCAGTCGGTACCAAACCAACCACCATGAACGACAAGTCAGTATTGATGACTTCGATATTGCCGCTCGGGTCGCAGCGCTGTATGACGAACCGTTCGCAGACAGTTCATCAATCCCTACGTTTCGGGTCTGCGAAATGGCCAGACAACATGTCACGGTTGCGTTGTCGGGTGATGGCGGGGATGAACTCTTTGGCGGCTATCGTCGCTATGGCCTGCACTTGGCGGAAGAGCGCGTACGTTCACTCCTGCCCGCTAAGCTAAGAGCGACTTTGTTTGGACCACTGGGCGAGGCTTTCCCAAAACTCGATAGTCTCCCCCGGCCGTTCCGAGCCAAGACGACAATCCAATCGCTTGCTCGAAGCTCAGTCGCAGCCTACTGTCATTCAATGTCAATTACCACCGAGGCTGATCGACAAAAGCTCTATACAAGTCAGTTCCGGCAATCACTCGGGGGCTACGGCGCATTGGAAGTCTTCAAAAGACACGCTGAAAATCATGAGTTTCGCGACCCGCTGAGCTTGGTGCAGTACCTGGACTACAAGACATACTTGCCTGGCGATATCAACACCAAGGTTGACCGGGCCAGCATGGCCAATTCGCTCGAGGTACGAGATCCCCTCATGGACCATCGCCTAATTGAATGGGTCAATACCCTCCCTTCAGACTACAAGAACGGATCGCGTGGCTCAAAGATCATTTTTAAATCCGCATTAGAAAAGCTACTGCCTGACGACATCCTGCATCGCCGCAAGATGGGCTTTGCCGTCCCCATTGCCAAATGGTTTAGAGGCGCAAACGGTCAAAAACTCATTGACCGCCTGGCGAGTGGTCCGGTAATTGAATCGAATATCCTCGACAAAGAGGTGTTTGTGCGCTTTGGCCGTGAGCATGTTGAAGGCAAACGGCACCGAAGTCCGCTCTTATGGTCAGTATTTTGCCTTGATCAGTTTTTAACCAAGGGTTGACGAGACTCAACATGAACTCACCACACGATCAGCTAGAGCAGCCGGTAATACAAAGCAACAGGCGTACGCCTATCAGCCTTGCTGGCGATCCACGAGTCTTAGTCAGGGAATACGAGCGGGTACCTAAGCGGCGCCTGAGTATTGGTTTCTTTGAGTCAGTCGGTGTCTTGCTATTGCTGTTTGTCATTGCCGGCAGCCTCTATCCCTTCAACTTCGATTTCAGTCTCACTAGCTCCCGGCTTGAGGGCTTCTCATTGCCCCCTGGCCGGGCAGATCTCCTGGCCAACATTGCGCTCTTCGTTCCACTCGGTTTCGCTGCCGGCATGCTACGAACAACCTCGGCCCGAATTACTGGTGTGATGCTCGCATTTGCCGTTGCAATCGGGTGCCAACTGGCTCAAATATATCTGCCCACCCGGGTGCCAGCGATGTGGGACATCGTCTTCAACAGCGCCGGCTTGCTTGTTGGTTTGCTACTTACGCGGTTTGTCCAGCACCCTTCGAGTAGAACAGCCACAAGACTGTCTTTGACTAGCTTCGTCATGATTGCATCGTTTCTCGGCTATCAGCTTGCGCCATTTGCGCCGAGCCTCGACTTTGGCCTGCTTCGTGCATCTGCTCAGCGCCTGCTGGACGCATCAACATTCGAATTTGGCGCTCTGTTCACCGGATTCATTTACGTATTGCTAATTGCTGGAGCCCTAAAGGCAGAGCTATCGAGCAAAAATGCTAACCGACTATTGATCACTTTGATTGGTGCCGTGTTGGTGCTCAAGCCGATCACAGCGGCTGCTCACGTTAATGCCATTACATTGGTGGGTATGCTAGCGGCGCTCTATCCCGCGTGCCGGCTTCCGTCGAATCGATGGGTCTTTGGTGCCCTGGCGGGGCTTGCGTTGTGGCTGTACATCTATGACGGACTAACGCCCTTTATTCTCCGTGAGCAAATGTCGATTCCCGCCCTCTCCCCCCTGGAAACGCTGGTAGGAGGTAGCTGGGTGGCTAACCTGACTGCCATACTGTGGAAGAGCTTTTTGCTTATTGTCGCCATATCACTGCTTTTCGCTGTCTATGGCGATGAGACTCAGGCGCCCACTGCAACAGTCATTGGGGTTGCGATGTTTGTTGAAGGTTCACAAATGTTTGTCGCTAGTGGTACGCCCTCCACTATCGACGTCCTGCTGGCGATTGCAATTAGCGCCATTTTCTTAAGCTCAGTACGCACCACAAGCCACCACACAGAGGGCTATGGACGAAACCACCGACTCAAAAAATCCTCATCTTCACGCCATTGAGCAAATCGAACCAACCGTTCATGCAGTCTTTTCGCAGGGCACATGGTTTGCCGCTAAATTCAAAGATTAGCTGACTTCTCGACACCAAACATGTTCAAGAACTGCCCAAATTTGCTGCGTTTTCGCCCAGAAGTTCGCCCGGAAGTTCGGCCAGCGTTGCTCGTCTTGCTCCTAACGGCAACTTTTGCTGCCTGTGGCGGCACGCCAGCGGACAGTAACAGCAGCGACGCGCCAACCGAATCAGCGGACAGTCAGCCCGAATCCAGTCAGTCTGAGCCGGTGAACACCGCCCAGGCAACAGCACTTGACGCCTGGAATGAGACCGCCACGTGGACTAAATTTAACGCGACCCTGGAACTGGTTTGGCAGCAAGCGGGGGGCGACTGGATTGATGCTAATGGCATAGCGCGAGGCAACACCCCTTTCAGCACGGTTGAACTATTTGATGACAATCAGCCGGGCACCGTGAGCCTGGATGTGACCAGCGTCATTCTTACCACCGGTAAGGCGGATTTTTTTATCAAGCGTGACGGTGGAACCTCTTTCAGCTTTCATAGCAGGGAAGCGCCTAGTAATGGCCCAATACTGATTGTAAACGGCGGCACCGAGTTGCGACCAGTCGCCGACACTCATCTGAATCAATCAACGGCTCGCGCGCTAGGTAAAGGTCCGGCATTGATCACCCAGGGGGCAATTCTGATTCGCTTCGAGCTACCGAGCGAGACGACCATTACACAAGCTGAGCTGAGGCTCGAATCAACCGGCGCTGAGTTTGGGGATCAAACGCTACAGGTTTTTGCGCCCGGCGCGGCCGTCAGGGCCATTGAGCGACCGTCGTGGCTTACTCAGGACGACACCATTATTGCCAGCTTTAGCGGTGCTGATGTCCTGAGAAACGATTTGCCGATCTCTGTTGAGAACGGCATTGCTCACGCAAGCTTACGCTCGCCGAATCTTACTTGGATCAACTCAAACAAAGTCATCCCCAATCAAACGAGCGCATGCGCAACGGTTTATCAAAAGCTCGGCGCCGATTTCAAACCCGGAGATGGCGGCAAGCACCCCGGGTTTTCTAATACCGGCGACAGCGTGCCCGGTGCTGACGTGGTGAATGGCACCCCATTCCCCGATTCTGGCTGGGGCGGCCGCTCTCCTGATGGCATCCATTGGTCAGCCCGAACAGGCTATGGCAAATGGACTGAAGACTTTGTGGCGTCACACACGTACTTTTACGCAATGGCCCCGCACAACCGCTACGGTTGGGTTGACCCAATCGGATACCCGTTTCCCAAAGGGCAGTGGGGCGCTTATGTTCAATGCGTCCAACTCAACACGATCAATGGCGCGAGCATCAACACTGATGGCAAGCTGTACTATGAGATTAGTGGTGTTGGCCCAGTCTATTCGCGCGAAGATATCCGCTGGCGCGATATAGACGTACCGGAATCAGAAATTCGGGAATTCTGGATTAACTACTACTGCGGCGGCACTCAATGTGGCACGATCGCGAATCGCGGCACGATCAGTTTTGCAAAGGCGGTGATTACGAAAGGCTTGCCCGACATGCAGGCGGTAGCCGCTGAAGTGGCCCGCCTGAATCAACAGCATCCTTAGCGCGCCAGGCGCCCGACTACAACGAGTAGACCTCTATGCAAAAGAAGTTATGCCTTGTCGCTGGCGCGAGGCCAAACTTTAGCAAGATTGCGCCGTTGATTCGCGCCATCAAGGCTTACCCCGCGCATCTGGCTTATTCGCTGGTGCACACGGGCCAACACTACGACACTCAAATGAGTGAGGTGTTTTTCTCTGACCTGGGCATTCCACAACCCGACGTCTCTCTAAACTGCGGTGGTGGAAGCCATGCTGTACAGACCGCTCGTATCATGACCGCATTTGAGTCAACCCTTGAGCAAGACCGGCCCGACTGGGTTGTTGTGGTGGGCGACGTCAACTCGACATTGGCCTGCTCAATCGTCACCAAGAAACTGCAGATCAATGTTGCTCACATCGAAGCAGGACTACGCAGCGGCGACAGGGCAATGCCGGAAGAAATCAATCGCATGGTGACCGATTCGATTTCAGACCTGTTTTTTACAACCGAGCCTGAAGGTACTGCGAACCTTCTGGCTGAGGGCCATGCGGCAGAATCAGTTCACTTTGTCGGCAATTTGATGATCGACAATTTGTACTTTCAGTTAGCCCGCATCGACGACATACCCTCAAACGTACTTGACCCTGATCAACTCAAGCCGAAACTGCTTGAGCGCTCGGGACGCTTTGGCGCCGTAACGCTACACCGGCCCAGCAATGTCGATAACCCCGATAAGCTGCACGAGCTCATCGAGGCCATTAATGCGCTCGCCGATCACGTGCCTTTGATTTTCCCCGCTCACCCACGCACGCGAACCGCGCTCGCCAAGCTAAACATTACGCTGCATGAAGACATCATAGTCACCGAACCGATGTCGTATATGCGCTTTCTTAACCTGTGGCGAGATGCTGCAGTCGTCGTCACAGATTCAGGCGGTCTGCAGGAAGAAACGACTGCGTTGGGTATCGCCTGCGTAACGGCACGTGACTCTACTGAAAGACCCATTACGCTAACGCGTGGCTCTAACGTCCTGGCCGGCGCCAACGGCAAAAGCGTTTTGGATCATGCCATCAACGCGCTGGGTCGGGGCCGGTATGAGCGTCGCCCTGACCTCTGGGATGGTCAGGCCGCCACCAGAATTGCCGAGATCTTCGCCGATCAGTAACGCCTTCAGGCGATGCCATGCCCCGGATCGCCGCCAAAAGTATTGAGCACTGCCCGTACCGAAAATGCTCCGCGCGTACGGTCCCACGGCGTAAACCTTGGTATGGCAAATCGATCAGTCATACTCGTAGCGGCGCCCTTGTGGGTGGAGAACGCAAATTGATAGCCCGCCTTGCTCACGATTTGCATGTGCGAAGTATCAAAATCCCGCCCCGGCGCTCCGTTAGGATAGGCGAACAGGACGGGAGCGTCGCCCAGCATGTCGGTCAAGTCTTGACGCCCTTGTTCAATTTCGATGACTGAATCTTCTGGCGAGATCGCCTTCAAGATTGGGTGGTGGCGGGTGTGCCCACCCACGGTCATGCCCGCCTTTGCCAAGCCTCTTATTTGTTCTTCGGTCATCATCAGCGCTTGCTTGGCATCAGCGCCGAGAGAAGTCACCAAGGCTTCAACGCACTGATCTCTTTCATCAAGTGGACGAGCCTTGATGGCGCCAAGCACCCGACCCACCGCCTGACGCTTCTGGACAGGTCCTTCGAGTGATAACGGCTCGCCAACAAGCCAAGGGAAGTGAGCGCTGCTGACACTCGTACCACCAATCGCCCCAATCACGCGGTCATTGAACATAGCGCCCCCCGCTGTAAAGCCAGTAGCAACAAAAAAGCAAGCCTTCAGCCTACGCTCACTGAGCAACGGCAATGCGTTTTGGTAGTTGTCCGCATATCCATCGTCAAACGTGATGACAGCAGCGCGCTCCGGCAGTGAACTGGCCACCAACCGCTCACAGGCCTGAACCGGATCAAGGACTTGATACTGCTCGCTGATCCAATCGAGCAAGGCGCCAAAGTGTTGTCGGTCGGGTTCGCCAGTCAACAGATCATCAGGCTCATCCAACACCCGATGAAAAATGAAGGTCGTCAAACGCGCACGTGAACCTGCCGGGGAAACCAGCCCGGTCAGGGTCCTAAGCAGCATGGAGGGAAAGGCCGATCATTTACCAGCATTCAAACAAACGGAAGACCGCCAGTTTACCGCCTGAGCAACCAGCTTTACTTCAACGCAAGCCGAAAGCGCCGCCCAACCATCGCCAGCATGCCAATCCCCAACAGCGCAGCTGACGCCGGCGCCGAAACGTTCGTCGTGGTAATACAGCCATTGCTCCCCAGACAATCACCGTCAAGGCTTGTATCGAGCCACCGTTGCGATCCGGCACCAAACAAAGAAATACCGCTAGCATCTCCTGTTATGGCGCCGCCAATGACTGGGTGATACCAGATGCCGATACTAGGCCCGAACGCAAAGCCTGAGGTCAGTTGGGCATTGACGCCTGATGAATCAAATGCAAACGTGGCGACATCACCGTTGTACTGGTAGGCGCCCGGCAAATACTCGAGCAAGGGTCCGGAGCGGTAGCTGTCGTTGCTGTTGCGGCCGTTGTAAGCATAGATCCATGCATCCCCTGATGCCTGATCGAGATAGGCGATCCCGAGTTCATCGGTGGCGCCTTTGGGGTTAGGGCCGGGACTAAATACGACCCAGGCAGACGAGGGAATAATGCTGCCAAAATCAACCGTCCACGTCAGTTGCTCTGTACCGGTGTGGAAGGTGGCATTAATACTGTCATAGCTGACAACAGGGTTCGCACGGCTTGGACCAAAATTACCTGGACCACGGTTGTACTCGTAGAGCAGCGCTGCGTTAGCAGCAGGCATCTGCGCGAAACCGACGACGCAAGTCAGCGCAGCAAGAGCCGCTTTATACGAAACAATCATGGTGAACCCCTGTTTTACGACGGCAATGCTCACTAAAAACTACGCCGCCTTATTTGAATCAATTTGTATCTTTGAGTCTATCGACTGTTGACAGCAGGACGCTGTAAAGATTTCCTGAATCTTGCGATAAATCACACTTCTTTTTTCTCTCAGCTTGAACTGCAAGGCGCAACTGTCTAGTCAGGAAAATTTCAAATTCACCCGCTAAACTTGGCGGAAAATCTTCCAGTTCGACTATCATTCCACCAATAAGCAAGACTTGTGATTTTGTGCTTGTCTCGATAGAAAAAGACGCGCGAGCGCCATTGCCAAGACCTGCGGTCTCGGCGAGCATCCAATCTGCGACCAAAGCAAGCTCACGCATGTTCGAGCACTAAACCAACCACCAGGAAATCTGAAAGATGTCGACTGTCTCCGCACCGAGGCCACAGGATGTTGTTGCAATCATTGGCCTGGGCTATGTGGGTCTTCCCCTTGCGCTCGAGTTCGGGAAGATCTTTGACACCATCGGCTTTGATATTTCCAAGCAGAAAGTCAGCGACAGCGCTCAAGCGATCGACCCTACCGGCGAAACCCGCCCTGAGCAGTTTGCCGATGCCAGGCACATCACCTTCACCCACAAGCCTGAAGATCTCGCCCGCGCGGACGTGATCATCGTGGCAGTTCCGACACCGGTTGATGGCAGCAACCGCCCCGATTTTTCGCCATTGGTCGGTGCAAGCCGCACCATTGGCGCGCACCTGAAGCCAGGCGCCATTGTCTGCTACGAATCCACTGTCTATCCCGGTGCCACCGAGGAAATCTGCGTGCCTGAACTGGAAAAAGTCTCCGGCAAAAAATGGAAGCAAGATTTCTTTATTGGCTATTCGCCAGAGCGAATCAACCCTGGCGACAAAGTGCATACCTTGCCCAACATCATTAAGGTAGTGGCCGGTGACACGCCCGAGACGAGCAAAAAACTCGAGCAAATCTACGGCACGGTCGTGAAAGCAGGCATTCACCTGGCCAGCAGCATTCAAGTGGCAGAAGCCGCCAAGGTCATCGAGAACACGCAGCGCGATCTCAACATTGCGCTTATGAATGAACTTGCCTTGATCTTTGACCGCCTGGGCATAGACACGCTTGAAGTTCTAAAAGCGGCTGGTACCAAGTGGAACTTTCTGCCCTTCAGACCCGGCCTAGTCGGTGGGCATTGCATTGGCGTGGACCCCTACTACCTCACCGCCAAAGCGCAAATGGTTGGTTACAGCCCGCAAGTGATTCTGGCCGGACGCCGCATCAACGATGCGATGGGCCCCTATGTTGCCCGCCAGACCATCAAAAAAATGATCACTACCGGTAAAGCGGTGGGTGGCTGCTCAATTACCGTGCTGGGCTTCACGTTCAAAGAAAACGTGCCAGACGTGCGCAACTCTCGTGTGGTTGACGTGGTCAAGGAGCTCGAGTCGTTCGGCGTGAAGGTCTACGTGCACGACCCGGTCGCTTCCAAAGAAGAAACGTTGCACGAGTACGGTGTGACCTTGACCGATTGGGACGACATTCCGGCAACCGACGCGGTCATTGCGGCTGTCAATCATGATGCCTATCTGCAGATGCCGTTAGCCAAGCTGACGAGCAAGTGCAACGCGGCGGGTATTTTCGTTGATGTCAAAGGCGCGTTCGATCAACGCGCTCTCGAAGAACAAGGCTTATCTGTCTGGCGTCTGTAATCCCGGCGTTTTGCTTACGCCGCTGCCTGCGCAATCACAAAATCTGCCCGCCCTTCCAAAATGGTGCGCGGATTAGCATCGGTTAACACCTCGCCTGCCTCAGCGCCATAGAGTTCATCTAAAGCATGACGAGCCTCTGCCATGATCGGCGGCCGGTGAGCAAGATTGTGAGCATCGGTGGCCACTACTGTCGCCCAACCATTGTCGAGTAACTGAAGCGCCGTCTTGTGCGCCGGTTTGCCAAACTTGCCCACGATAGAAGCCGCCGTGAGTTGCACCAGGCAACCTGCTTTTAACAATGGCTCTAAGCGTCGCACATTGCGCATGACGTCTTTGTTGCGTTCAGGGTGCGCAATCATCGGCAAGTAGCCTGATCGCACAAACATATCAATCGCCTTGTTAACGCCCACTGGAATATGACTATCCGGCAACTCAAGCAGCACGACTTTATAGCCGCGCCAAACGCCCACGAACGGCAGGTCTTGCGCATCCATCAAGCTAAATGCATCGGGTAATAAATGCACTTCTCCCCCGAGGTAGATCTCAAGGGGTATGCCGGCCGTCGATAGCGCTTGTTGGTACGCTTTAAAAACGGTGCCGAGATTTGACAATCGGTTGTCCCACCTGCCCGCATAGATGTGCGGTGTCACGACGGCATGGGTGATGCCATTGGCGACCGACACTTTCGCCAGCTCCAGCGCCATAGGCATGTCGCGGGCGCCATCATCGATGCCGGGTAACAGGTGGCAATGCAAGTCAATCATCAAGGAGCCGATCTAAGAGTAAGTAGTAAGACATGGAAGCTTATATTGCCCCTCATCTCAGGGCCTCACCGGGACAAAATTGACAACCCGGCCAGAATTAGCCAAAAGAATCACAAAAGTTAAGTGTAACTAATGCGACGATTCGGTTTGCTTCATTTACAGATGAGCATAGGGATTGCGTCTATTTTGGCTCTGAATTCGGTAAAGCGCCTCAAGAACCCCTTTCTATGCTCGATTTGGCCATTTTGGTCGCTGAATAGTCGTCAGGCTTAACGCCGGCGACAGGCACCAAAACCCGCAGCGGGCCAACGCCTTGGGGTTGTTTCGCTAGCAATAAGCTCTAAAATTGTTATTCGTTGTTAGGGTGTTTCATTTCTTACCCGATCAACCACCTCCAGTTGGGAATCACTTTGAGTTCTTCGTTTTTGGCGCTATACGCCGTTACCGCAGCCCTGTTCGCGCTGGTTCTCGCGCGACCTGTTATGTGGGTGTGCCGGCGAACAGGCTGGGTAGACAAGCCAGACAAACGTAAGAAGCACAATGGCGCTATCCCGCTATCGGGTGGGCTGCTAATTGTCAGCAGCCTGCTCGCAACATCGCTCCTTTGGTTGCCGAGCTACAACTGGGGCCTGGTAGCCGCTGCGGTACTTATTTTCGCTATCGGCTTTTACGACGACCGGTTTCCGCTGCGCGCTCGCTATCGCTTCTTTTCACACATCGCGGCTGCCGCACTGCTGATCTTTTTCGCAGATGCGGCCGTCCTGTACCTGGGCGAAACTTTCGGCCCAGTGCCCATCTCGCTCGGTATTCTGGCTATTCCCTTCACACTGATTGCCATTCCGGGCGTGATCAATGCTTACAACATGGTCGATGGCGCTGACGGTTTAAGCGGCGGCCAGATCCTGGCCACCGTTCTTTGGCTCATTGTTGTGTCGGCCGCGATTCCTGTCGTCGGCACTGATCGCTGGGCTATCCATGAAATTGGCCCGGTGTTGTTCCCCGTGGCAGGCGCGCTCGTTGTCTTTCTTGCCTACAACATGCGCTCTCCCTGGCGCCAAAGGGCGTCAATGTTTTTAGGTGATGGCGGCAGCATGATGCTCGGGATGCTTATCGCCTGGGCGGTTATCCGCATGGCCAGCCACTATGGCCCGGTTGGGTTTGGCGCTGCCAATGCGCTTTGGCTCGTGGCCATCCCACTTTTCGACTTGTTCTCTGCGATTATTCGCAGGGTTTTGGCCGGGCAGACACCCATGTCGCCTGATCGCAAGCACATGCACCACTTGCTCATTGAGCGCGGGATGAAGGTCTCACATGCCGTGCTCACGATGAACCTGGCCGCCTTTATGTTGGGCGGCATCGGGGTGGCAACCTGGATGGCAGAAGTGCCCAGCTACTTTATGTTCTGGTTGCTGGTGGGGCTGTTCATTGCCTACATGGTCTATGCGCATCGCTTCTGGCTGGCGCACGATCAACGCGCCGAAGTAAAGCGCGGAATGTTCAACGCCCCCCAAGAGCAAGCTTAGTCAGTTAGAAGCGCTTTCCACTTCTGAACTGACACTTTCAAATCGAAGTGTTCAACAGCCATTTGGCGAGCATTCGCGCCATGGCGCGCGGCGAGATCAGGGTTGTCTGAATAGGTTTGAATGGCCTTGACCAAGCCTTCAACATCGTCTGGCTCAACCGCAACACCGCAATCAAACGCGGCAATGTTGCGCGCAATTTCGCCATCAAGATCGCCCAGGAAAATCGTTGGCCGTCCCGCGGCGGCTACGCCATAGAACTTGCTAGGTACGATCAGACCTTCCATCTCTGGGCGGAGCGTGACGATGTGAACATCAGGCACTGATAGGCTTTTTGCCAGCATAGAGCGCGGCTGGTAGGGCTTAAACTGAACATTGCTAATTTGCTTGGTCTTCACCGCGTGCTGCACATAGCGCTTGCGCTTGCCATTACCAATGAATAGCAGTTGAATGCGCTCATCTGACTGCAAGCGCTGAGCGGCTTCCAGCAACACAGCAAAGTCGTGGGCAATGCCCATGTTGCCTGAATACCCCACAACAAACGCGTCGCGTAGCTCCCATTGCTTGCGCATCGGGTTTTGCTGAGGCACTACCGGCACGATGGCATCGGTATCAGTCCAGTTAGGAATAATGCTGACCTTGCTCCGCACCCGCTTAGGCCGGGCAATCTGGCTGGCCATATGTTCAAGCATGCGTTCGCCCAACACCACTGTTTGGCCCGTGTGCAAGACCGACTCATTTCGTAGCCGGGTAAGCAATCCGAAGAACACCCCGTCAACGAATCGATTATTGGTCCGCATCTCCGCGGCCATGGCAATTTCCGGGAAAGCGTCCTGCTGCCAATTGACCTGGCGCGCTCTTAGCAAACGGGTTAAGACCATGGTGGGGACAGACATAAGTGGCGGGTCGGTCTTGACGACCACCGTATCACCGCGCTTGGCCAACCAGAAAAGCTTCCAGGAGCAGGTCACAAAAAACGTGAGGTAGTCAAAGATCTGATGGCGTGTTCGCACACGACCGAGGCTTGAGGTGAGCACCCGGTGAACGCGCACCCCATTGAGCGTTTCTTCGGCGGAGAGTCGGGTGGTCTTGTCGTCATAGAGCAGGCGGCTCGTGACAACATGAATATCTAAGTTGTCATCAGCGGCCAACGCAAACGCCAGATCGCTGAGCATCTGGCTGGTGGCTGAGAAATCCGGGTGGAAAAATCGGTTGATGAAGATTATTTTGGACAACAGTGTGACCTTCAGCAGGACATGTGAGCAAGCCGTTCAGACTCCAGACCCACCCCCTCGAGGTGGGTGCTGGACCATATAAACAGAATGCTTGAAGCGACTGTGGGGTCTTTTTGGGCTCAATTCGCCCTTATTGCAAGCAGAAGTCACCCCTAATGCCGCCAATACGGGTAGTTTGCTGGATCAGGAGCCCCTTCTCCAACGCCGAATTGCCATAAAAGGTGGAATTTCCCCTGAATGAGGCAAATATTTGAGGCCTTAATACCCATTGCGCAGCGCAAAAGGGGGTACTCGGCTGTGAAATCAATTGCTACACTTCAGTGCGTTTTCGGGTCAGGCATTTGTTTGACAATCAGGTAAAGCGCAAACTCCTCGGGCCGGGACTTCAGCGGCAACACAGCGCTAAAGGCATTCGTGCCGACTGGTACCAAGAAAAAGGATGTCTCGTGAACAGTCACACAGTTCCACGCAGACTTACCGATTACGATGGCTGCCATGCGGGAGGAGATGGCCGTCATTTGGCTATGAGTCCGCAATCGTTAACAAGTTAAGCAAACAAACCAGTCATTTGGCCTGGCATCACTGTCCAGCCAACACCGGGTACTCCAGAAAAGATTATGAATAAACCGGAAATGCTGCCGACCTACGGCACCGATACTGCCCGCCGTAACCTAATGGCCCCGCTCGAAAATATGGCTACCGGCGCTGCGCCTACCGTGGCGGCTTACATCCGGATGCTGCGCGCCCGCAAGCTCATGATTGGCGCCCTAACCCTAGCGGCGCTGTTGCTGGCTGCGTTGTTCGTCAACCTGGCTACCCCGATTTACCGTGCCACCACCATGCTCAAGCTTGAGGATGGCAAGCAAAAAATTGTCTCGATCGAGCAGCTTTATTCGGGTGACGTAGGCACCAATCGTGAGAATGTGCAAACTCAAACGGCGTTCATTCGCTCCCGTGATGTCACCGGTCGCGTTGTCACGAGCATGGAGCTCGACAAGCACCCCGCGTTCGATCCGCGCCAGGCTGAGCCAAGTGCGCTTTTAGAGCGACTGCAGCAAATGAGCTGGCTCACGCCGGTTATGCCGTTTTTAGAGAGCGTGCTCTCACCCCGCGCCACTCAGGAATTCATTGATCAAGATCAGGTGATCGCAGCCGCACAAGAAAAAGTGCAACGCAACATCATCGTTAACCCGATTCGGCAGAGTCAGCTGATTGAAGTCAGCTACGAAGACGCCAACCCAGCGATGGCGGCTGAAATTGCTAACACCATTGCGGACCAGTTTATTCGCGCTGATCTCGACTCCCGCTTTGAAATGCACAGTGAGGCGAGCACCTGGCTATCGGGCCGACTAGATGAACTCAAGATTGCGCTCGACAGTTCTGAAGCAGCCTTACAGAAGTTCCGTGAGGATGCCGGCATCATCGCCACGCCTGACTCAATGGGCGGCACGGTCAGCCAACTTGAAACCGCGTCCACCCGCCTGATTCAGGCGCGGATCGCCCGCGCCCAGGCGGCGCAAGTCTTCCGGCAGGTGCGCCGCGGCGCCGCCAACCGCTATCAGGTGCCCGCAGTCTTTAACAACCCGTCGGTTATTGAAGCCCGCCAGGAAGCAAGCCGGGCCGAAGCCAAAGTGGTTGAACTGGCGCAAAACCTTGGCCCAGCTCACCCAGAGTACCTGAAGGCCAAAGCAGAGTTGGATGGCGCCAGGTCTAACGTGCGCGCCCAGTCTGAGGCGGTTATCTCGAGTATTGCCAAAGAGTTTGAGGTAGCGAGAAGTACCGAAGCCGCGATTGAGGCAGAACTCAAAAGCTCGCGTGGCGACATTCAAGACCTGAACCGAAACCAGGGCAGCCTGAATGCGCTTGAGCGTGAGGTGTCAACCAACCGCCGCTTGTACGAGACCTTTTTGTCGCGGGTGAAAGAAACAGACGCCACCGCAGACTTTCAGAATCCGGTTGCGCGCGTGGTTGATGAGGCCATTGTGCCGACCATCCCGGTTAAGCCGCGTAAAGCGCTGATTGTGCTGCTCGCCGGCCTCGGTGGTCTGCTGCTGGCAAGCGCACTGGCCATTAGCCTGGAGATTCAGGCAAGCGTGCTTCGCTCAAGCGACGACGTGGTCGAGAAACTGGGAGCCGAGCTACTGGCCGCTGTACCAAAAGCCAAACGGACGCAGAAGTCAACACTGGCCATTATTCAGCATCAGGACTCTCGATCTCTGATTGCCGAGGCCGTGAGAACAACCATGACAGGCATCAGGCTGGCTACTCATGGAGAAACCTGCCCCATCATCGGCTTTACCTCCTCTGTGCCTGGTGAGGGTAAATCGACCCTGGCCATTAATGCGGCGATTGAAGCAGGCCGCACCAAGAAAGTCTTGCTAGTTGACGCTGACTTGCGCAAGCCGTCTTTGGCCGAGTACCTGAACCTGCCTGACGATGGGCCAGGTTTGACGGATATTCTCGCGGGTGCCCCGGTTGAAATTTGCCTGAATCACTCAGAAGATCTGCGGGTGAGCGTTATCAGGGCTGGCACGGTTCGCCAGAATCCGCTTGACCAACTCATGGGCGCTGAATTCCGAGAGACGCTTGAGAGCCTGCAAGAGCGTTACGACATGATCATCATCGACACACCACCGGTTGAGTTGGTGTCTGATGCACTACCCATCGGTAAAGTTGCCTCTGGCATGGTTTACGTTGCCAAGGCGAATGAAACACCCATTGGCATGATCAAGCGCGGTCTTAGCCGCCTAGAGTCAGCAGAGGTCAACGTGCTTGGCGTGGTGCTGAATGCTCATGACTTTGAGAAAGCCTCTAAGTACTACGGCGAAGAGTCTGCCTATGGCGCCTACGGCGCTTATGGTTATCACACGGGTACTGACGGCAGGGCGTAATCCTGGTCATTCCCCGGCTGGGGCCTAACCAGCCGCAGCACAAGATCAACCGGCAAACCTGATTAGGGTTTGCCGGTTTTTTATTGGGCTTGCTAAACGCCGGTCGCTAGGCCTGGTCAGTTCCGACATCGCAGCTGACGCCAGAGCGCATGCTGCAGCCCTAATGTCGCAATATGCAGAGTTTGTACAATTTGTGTGACTTTTTGGGATTGCCGAAAGGAAAAACCCACTCTAGAATCGTATTCATGAATATTGCGACAAACCCATCAAACGAGTTATTCGGTCTGGATGAGCCCGGCGTCTGGTCCACACAGCTTGCGCTCGAGCGCTTGAGCAAGCTTGGTGAAGCTGACAACAAGCGCACCGCAGAGCGCCGAATTGCGGACGCCAACTTCCTGCCAGAGCCGCTAGCCCCGGCAACGCTTCGGGATGAATTCGACCGTGCGCCAACCCCCTCAGTGTTGGAGTTTGAGCTTGATCAGGCGCGATCGGCTCGTTCGCTTGCTCTGTTTGCCCAAATCGGCGACTTGCCAGATGGACGCTCATGCCTGTTCGCCAATGATGCCCGCGGCGCGCGCTATTGGGTGCCCATGCCTGGGGGCCAGGCAAACGATGGAAAGACTGAACACGCGAAAAGTGCCATTACTGCGTTGCAGGCACATTTGGACAAAACCATCGTGCTGTTTCCGCATGGCGAGTTGGCCGGCATTTGTCGCGATGAGCCGGGTACACCAGATCTCAAGATTGGCATGCTGGGCTATCAGCCGGTACTCGACCCTGAGTTGATGAGTTCGGTACAAGGGTCTGACCAGCCTTTGTCTGCCCGCACGATGACGCACCTGGACAGGCTCGAGAGCGAAGCGATCTACATCCTGCGGGAAGCCGTGGCCGAGGCGGAGAATCCGGTCATGATGTACTCGGTGGGTAAAGACAGCTCAGTGATGCTGCATCTGGCGCGCAAGGCGTTTTACCCCTCCCCGCCACCCTTCCCCCTGCTGCATGTAGATACTCGGTGGAAGTTTCGCCAGATGTATCTATTCAGAGACATGATGGCCAAACACTCCGGGATGAAACTGATCGTTCACATCAACCCTGATGCGATCGCCAAAAACATTAACCCGTTTGACCACGGCTCGGCGCTGCACACAGACATCACCAAGACCGAAGGCCTTAAGCAGGCGCTTGCAGAACATAAATTCGACATGGTGTTTGGTGGCGCGAGGCGGGACGAGGAGAAATCTCGCGCCAAAGAGCGCGTGTTTTCGTTTCGCTCTGAA
>JBGCFG010000026.1:0-21711 GCA_045106815.1 Burkholderiaceae bacterium
CCAACCATCCGCGCACCGGACATGCCATAAGGATGCCCAATGGAAATCGCCCCGCCATTCACGTTAAGCAATTCGTCAGGAATGCCCAAAACGTCCCGCGACTGGATGACCTGCACGGCAAACGCTTCGTTGAGTTCCCACAACCCGATGTCGTCCATCTTCAACCCATGCGCTGCCAACAAGGGCGGCACAGCATGGATCGGGCCAATGCCCATCTCGTCGGGCTCACACCCGGCTACCGCAAATCCCCGGAAGTAACCCAACGGCTTAAGATTGCGTTTCTCGGCAAGCGAAGCTTCCATTAGCACGCAAGCACCTGCTCCATCAGAAAACTGGCTGGCATTTCCCGCCGCAATTACGCCGCCCGGTAACGCTGAGCGAATTTTTGACACCGCCTCAAAGGTGGTGCCCGGGCGGCGGCCTTCATCTTCGGCCAGTGTGACTTCTTTGGTACCGAGTTGTTTGGTGCGCGGGTCAGCTGTGGCCATGGTCACTTTGATAGGCGCAATCTCATCCGTGAACTTACCGGCCTCTGCAGCAGCGCAAGCCCGCTGCTGACTTTCGGCGCCGTAGTGATCCATGGCGTCGCGGTCGATTTTGTAGCGCTTGGCGACCTGCTCAGCCGTTTGCAGCATTGACCAATAAACCTCTGGTTTTGCCTTGAGCAAAGCTGGGTCAGTGATCATGTGACGGTTAGCTTCGTTTTGTACGCAGGAAATTGACTCCACTCCGCCGGCCACGAACACATCGCCCTCATTGGCGATGATGCGCTGCGCCGCCATGGCAATCGTTTGTAGACCTGATGAACAAAATCGATTGACGGTTGCGCCAGCGGTTGTCACGGGACAACCCGCAGCCAGCGCGATCTGACGCGCGATGTTTGAGCCAGTGGCGCCTTCCGGGGTGGCACACCCCATCAAGACGTCTTCGACCTCAGCGGCATCAATGCCGGCTCGCTCGATGGCAGACTTAACGACATGCCCGCCCATCGTGGCGCCATGAGTCATATTGAGTGCACCCTTCCAGCTCTTGGCCAGAGCGGTCCGTGCGGTTGAAACGATAACTGCTTCACGCATGATGAATTCCTTATCTCTTAGCCGTGGCTTTAGGCGGTGAATGATTTACTTTCGGCAGCAAGTGATGCCAGCAGCGGCGCGGGGGTCCAAAAATCAGGATCACCGGACGGGTTGCGCGCAAACTCCGCCATTCGGTTAACGACGTTGTACAGGCCGTATTGATCCGCGAATAGCATCGGCCCACCGCGGTGCAGCGGAAAGCCGTAGCCGGTCAGGTAAATGAGATCAATGTCGGATGCTCTGAGCGCAATGCCCTCTTCCAGAATCTTGGCGCCCTCATTAACAAGCGCGAAAATCAGGCGGTGAACGATTTCTTCGTCGCTGATTTTGCGCGGTGTGGCGCCGATATCCTGCCGGTGCTTGGCAATCATCTCATCGACCTTGGGATCGACAATTGGCTTTCGATTACCGGCTTCATACCGGTACCAGCCCTCGCCGGTTTTCTGACCGAAGCGACCTAGTTCGCACAGTCGGTCCGCGACTGCCGAGTACTTAACATCCGGCTTTTCTATATAGCGGCGCTTACGGATATACCAACCCACATCATTACCAGCGAGATCGCCCATTCGAAATGGGCCCATTGCAAAGCCGATTTTTTCAATGGCCTTATCTACCTGTTGCGGGCTAGCGCCTTCTTCAAGCATGAAGGTTGCCTGGCGACTATATTGCTCAATCATGCGGTTACCAATGAAGCCGTCACACACGCCGCTGACAACCGCCGTTTTGCGAATTCGCTTGGCCAACTTCATGGTCGTGGCCAACACATCTTTTGCAGTCTGCTCACCGCGCACAACTTCCAGCAGCTTCATGACGTTGGCTGGCGAAAAGAAGTGAGTGCCAATGACGTCTTGCGGGCGCTTGGTAAATCCGGCGATCTGATCAACATCAAGCGTTGACGTGTTGGTCGCCAGGATGGCGCCACTCTTCATGTATTTGTCGAGATTCTGAAAAACGACGCGCTTGACTTCCATGTCTTCAAAGACAGCTTCAACCACCATATCGGTGTTGTTGATATCGTCGTAGCTCAGAGACGGTTTGATCAAACCCAGCCGCTTCTCGGCATCCTCTGGTTTTAAACGCCCTTTCTTTACCGAGTTCTCGTAGTTCTTACGGATGGTCGCGACACCCCGGTCCAATGCCTCTTGTTGCTGTTCAATCAGCACCACTGGAATGCCTGCATTCACAAAATTCATTGCAATGCCACCGCCCATCGTGCCAGCGCCAATCACGGCGACAGAGTTGACTTCGCGCAGTGGCGTGTCTGACGGGACGTCCGGAATCTTGGTGGCGGCCCGTTCGGCAAAGAACGCATGCCGCAGCGCACGCGACTCTGGCGTCTGAACAAGTTCAACAAACAGTGAACGTTCATACGCCAGACCTTTGTCGAAAGGCATGGTCACTGCCGCTTTGACCGCCTGTGCACACCTAAGTGGCGCCGGAAACTGCGGGGCCATCGCGCTAATCGTGTTCTGCGCGTACTGCGAGAAGCCCTCTGCATTGGGATAATCAACGGCGATTTGACGTATCAAAGGCAGTTTGCTGCCATTAGCGATGACTTCACGCGCGAAGGACATGGCGCCCTCAGTTAGGTCGCCCTCAATCATCTTGTCGAACAGCGCCGTCTTGGCAAGCAGTTCGGACTTGACCGGCTCACCCGAGACGATCATGTTCATCGCCATTTCAAATGGGATTACACGCGGCAAGCGTTGGGTGCCGCCAGCCCCCGGTAGCAAACCCAGCTTAACCTCGGGCAGCGCAATCAAGGCGCCAGGCATGCATACGCGGTAGTGGCAACCCAATGCCAGCTCGAGGCCGCCTCCCATCGCGACAGAATGCATAGCGGCAATGATGGGCTTGCCCGAGCGCTCAATTTCACGAATCACGCTACCCAGATTGGGCTCCGCGAGCGCTGCCGGTGTATTGAACTCGCGAATATCTGCGCCACCTGAGAACGCTTTACCCGCGCCCGTAATGATGATTGCCTTGACGCTGCTTTCAGAGTTGGCCCGCTGAATGCCATCAACGATGCCCGTACGCAGGCCATGGCCAAGGCCATTGACAGGGGGGTTGTCCATCGTGATGACGGCAAGGTCGCCGTGCTGGGTATATCTGGCCTGAGTCATCAGTGTTTCCTCAATCAGGGTTAGCCGGCGTTGCCGACAATCTTTCGTATGCCACAGACCAATCAGGCTGTTGGCAAGGTGTAGTCATTAAACTGCTCGCGAAGCTTTGTCTTCAATATCTTGCCGGTCGCGCCCAGCGGAATGTCATCAACAAACTGCACATCATCGGGCATCCAGAACTTGGCTACTTTGCCCTCGTAAAACTTCAACAATTCATCGCGCTCAATGGACTCGCCTTCCTTCAGCTTGACGATCAGGAGCGGTCGCTCGTCCCACTTGGGATGTGCCACACCGATGACGGCGGCATTGGCAATCGCCGGATGCGAAATCGCAAGGTTTTCGAGGTCAATAGAACTGATCCACTCGCCTCCCGACTTGATCACGTCTTTGCTGCGGTCGGTAATCTGCATGTAGCCATGCTCATCAATGGTGGCCACATCGCCGGTCGGAAACCAACCGTCGCCATCAGCATCGAGCTGCAGTGGATCGCCGCCCTCGCCTTTGAAGTACTCACGAATCACCCAGGGCCCACGGACGAGCAGGTTGCCGTAAGTGGTGCCATCCCAGGGCAGCTCAGCGCCCTCGTCATCCACAATCTTCATGTCAACGCCATACACAACATGGCCTTGCTTCTCGAAGACTCTCATCTGAGTGTCGTCGTCCGCGCCTTCGTGACGAAGCTGCAGGCGACTCAGCGTCCCCAGCGGCGAGAGTTCTGTCATGCCCCAGGCGTGAATCACGTCAACACCCAGATCGCGAAAGGACTTGATCATCGCCGGCGGACACGCTGAACCGCCAATGACGGTGCGGGTCAGTTTGCTGAATTTGAGCTTGTTTTGCTGTACGTGCGCCAGCAGACCGAGCCAAACGGTGGGCACGCCGGCTGAGTAGGTTACGCCTTCCTGTTCAAACAGATCATGAACGGACTTGCCATCCAGGTTCGGCCCCGGGAAAACAAGCTTTGCGCCAACCATTGGTGCCACGTAGGGAATGCCCCAGGCGTTGACATGGAACATCGGCACGACTGGCAAGATGCAATCGCGCGCCGAAGCGCCCATGGCGTCTGGCAATGCCGCCGCATAGGCATGCAAGACGGTTGACCTGTGCGCGTACAGCGCACCTTTCGGGTTACCGGTTGTGCCAGAGGTGTAGCACAAGGCCACTGCTGATTCTTCAGGGAAAGTCGGCCAGACGAATTTGTCGTCGCCACTGGCAATCAGCGCTTCGTAGTTGATCAGTTTCTCGATGCCAGAATCCGCAGGGTGCGCGGCTTCGTCGCACATCGCTATCCAACCCTGCACATTAGGACAGTGCGGCGCGATGGCTTTAATGAGCGGCAAGAATGTGAGATCGAACGCGAGGTATTTGTCTTCTGCGTGATTAACAATCCAGGCAATCTGCTCAGGATGAAGTCTTGGATTGATGGTGTGGATAACACTACCCATACCACCGACGGCGTAGTACAACTCCATGTGTCGGTAGCTATTCCACGCCAGCGTGCCCACGCGCTCGCCATGTCCGACCCCAGCGTGAGCCAGGGCGCTCGCCATTTGGCGGGATCGCTGCTCAAGCGCGCGATAGTTGGTCCGGTGGATATCACCCTCAACCCGGCGCGACACAATCTCAACATCACCATGGTGCCTAGCCGCATGCTTCAGGATCGACGAGATCAGTAGCGGCATGTCCATCATTAGGCCATTCATTCAGACAATCTCCTGACGCGAGACTTCGATTGACTCGCTTGCTTTTGTAAGTAACTGCAGGGGAATGTGCCCTTCATTGGGGAAATCGTCCCCTGAACTGGGCATTCGAATCGGATAATACAAGGGCTGGACAAAGCCCGCTTTGAGAGGGTGAACCCGGCCAGCCGCCCCAGGGCCAATACGAGATAGGGCGAGCCATATAAAAGACTCGCCCTATGTTGTCCGGCCTATTCGGGTCGTTGGGGTCGTTGGGGTCGTTGGGATCGTTGAGTTCGTTCGGCTCGCCAAGACCGGCTGGCTAGCCTCCCAAAGCCCGTGCGTAACTGGCTGATCTGCCTCGAGAAGACCTCTCGCCCATTGGTAGCCGTTATCTCACTGGTTAAACCAGCGATTAGTTGCGAACGTTCTTGGTTGGCTTGACTTTCTCAAGCATTTTGAACGTTGTGCGGGTAGAGCCTTTGAACAGGCGCTTGAGGGCTTTGGGCAGGCACTTACGCTCAAGTGTATTGCGGCGATTTCGACTAATTTCGGCCATGTTTATCCTTTAGGTGGTGATTGTTTCGTGAACATCCTCAGGGGCTGCTCGTGCCGGGCTCAAGATTTCCAAGGCTGGCATAATCCAACATTCCATTATAGCAACCGATCTGAGCCAATATGCGACCGACGGTCGAAGAATTAGAAGACCGCCTGAGGGCTGCCTTTCCCGATGAGCCAATCGAGATTGTCGACGAGAGTCATTTGCACGCCGGACATGCTGGCGCGGCCGGTGGTGCCGGTCACTACAGGGTATCCATCACGAGCCCCCTATTCACTGGACTCAACTTGCTGGCCCGCCACAGGCTTGTCTATGCCACCGTTCAGGACTGGATGCCCGACAGAGTCCATGCTCTCAATATTGATGCACGCGTGCCGGAGTAGTCCGGACACCCAAGCTCACTCGCTGAGTCGGCAGGGACCCTCCCCGTTGGCCCAACGCATAACAACCACTTTTAAGGATCACTATGACTCAGCAGCAAGCTGCCCGCCGCCAATTAGCACCCGCCAGGACACACCGAACCGGCGGCGTTGCACGTGTCGTGCTTGGCACGGTGCTGGCAAGCTTCGTCAGCCTGGCTTCCGCCCAAAGCGCCGCCATTGTTAACGGCACCGAGATTCCCGCCTCACGAGTTGACGCGTTTGTTCAAGCCATGATTGCTCAAGGCAGACCCGACACGCCAGACTTGCGCACAGCCGTGCGCGAGGAACTCATTGCGCGAGAGCTATTCGTACAAGAGGCCCGCAAGCGTGACCTTCAAAAGCAAGCGGATGTCGAAAACCAATTGATTCGTTCCGAGCAAGACATTCTTATTGGCGCTCTCATTAGGGACACATTGGGCAGCAACCCGGTCACTGATGAGCAAATCAAAGCCGAATACGACAAAGTGACTTCTCAAAACGAAGCCGCGAAGGAGTACCGCGCTCGGCATATCCTAGTTGATGATGAAGCAGAGGCTCAGCGCATCATTGGTGAGCTGGACAAGGGTGGCGACTTCGCAGAACTCGCCAAGGTTTCCAAAGACCCCGGGTCTGCCGCTCGTGGCGGAGATCTCGACTGGAATCCGGCCTCGACATTCGTACCCGAATTCTCCAAAGCGCTCGTCGCGCTTGAAAAGGGTTCGTACACAAAAGAGCCTGTGGCCACGAGCTTCGGTTTCCATGTGATTCAACTCGATGACACGCGCGCTGCACAGCCCCCTTCCCTCGAATCAGTCAAACCCCAGATTCAGCAGCAGCTAGAGCGTCAACGGGTCGTTGAACTACAAAACGCACTGAGAGAAGCTGCCAAGATCGAGTAGATTCTGGCGTCGCAGTTTTGCGGCATGAGACTGTCAGACCGGTGGTGACACGGCATATCCCGCTGGTCTGCGGTTCCTTTGCGACCATCGCCTGATTAGCGAGCATATGCGGTCTGATCTTCAGAGACTGCAATGCCTGAGAACACGCCTCGCTGCTTTTCCCGTCGCCGTCACTTGCTGATGCTTGGGCTCGTGCCGGTTGTTGGCTGCACCACAGCCAAGACAACAACGAGTCTCGCATCAGCGCCCCAATCGCTGCCAAGGCATGACATAAAGCGCCTTGGCTTGCTGCCGACCAGGCCGGATGGGGCGGTGGGGCTGGACCACCTATCATCAAGCCTGGGATTTACCGGTGGCAGCGCAGGCATGAATCGCATCGCGCATTGGGGCGGTCGGGAGTCACACGCGCGAGACTTTACCCGATTGCTTAAGCAAAACGGATTGGCGGCGGCGAGTACGCTCAGGCAAAAAGTTCATGATCTGGCCTTAGAACAGTCAGTTGCGGTCATTAACCTGGACCAGACGGCACTCTCAGAACGGGCGGTCAACGACTGGTCTTTCACCCCGCTGGCGGCCACATCGGATGCGGTCGTGCTGATTCGAATCGAAGAGATCGCCTACTCATCGATTTACACCAACGCATTCTGGCCACGAATCCACGCGACGATGACAGTCGTCACCACAAATACCAATTCAGATCTGGGCGAACGAGACTATAAAGTTCGCATCAACGCCGAGACGACCGATCAACGAGACATCAGGCCACGCGTGGCAGCCCGGTTTCAAACGGTCAATGAACTCATGGCAAACCCCCGGCAAGTCGTCAAAACCATGAATAGTGAGTTGGAGGCCATTGCCCATCTTATGGCCGACGATCTTGCGGCCATTGCGCGCGGGCAGACACTCAAATGGGGGACGGTGTAAAACCGCCCTTTACTGCTCGCCCAGCTTACGCAAGCGCTTTTGCTCTCGCCTCTCAGCAAAAAACTCACTCAAGACTGCCGCGCACTCCTCACCATGTAAGCCCCCTTCTACCTGGGTATGGTGGTTAAGCTTTTCCTGGGCGAACAAATCAACAACACTGCCGCAGGCCCCAGTCTTTGGATCAGCGGCGCCGAACACAAGTCGTCTGATACGCGCGTGTTGAATGGCGCCGGCGCACATCGCACACGGCTCCAGCGTGACGTAAAGATCGCAGTCAACTAGCCGATAGTTGCCGAGAATTTCAGCTGCAGCACGCATTGCGCGAATCTCAGCATGAGCGGTTGGATCATGACTGCCAATGGGATGGTTATAGCCGGTTGCCAGTATCTGACCACCGCGCGTGACAATCGCCCCGACCGGCACCTCGCCCAAAATTTGAGCGTTGTGCGCCTGGTCCAGTGCCTGGCGCATCATGGCTGAGTCAAAGCCGGGGGTCGCGGCGGGCGCTGTACTCATTCCCACTCAATCGTGGCAGGTGGCTTGCCGGAGATATCGTAAACAACCCGATTGATACCGGCCACTTCATTGATGATGCGGGTTGAAACTCGACCGAGTAACTTGTGTGGCAACTCAGCCCAATGCGCCGTCATGAAGTCGGTTGTTTGTACGGCTCGCAACGCAACGACGTTTTCGTATGATCGGCCGTCACCCATCACACCGACTGACTTGATGGGCAGAAAAACAGCAAACGCCTGCGCGGTCAGGTCGTACCAGGATTTGCCATCGGCATCGGTGGTGTTGCGCAGTTCTTCGATGAAAATCGCATCAGCCTGGCGCAGCACATCGGCGTCGCCAGCGTGTATCTCGCCCAGAATGCGCACGCCCAAGCCGGGCCCGGGAAACGGATGACGGTAAATCATGGCTGGCGGCAGACCCATCGCAATCCCCAACTCGCGCACTTCATCTTTGAACAGCCCGCGCAGGGGTTCGAGCAGCTTTAAATTGAGGGTCTCGGGTAAGCCTCCAACATTGTGATGACTCTTGATCTTGTGAGCAGTCTTGCCGCCTGTGCCAGCCGATTCAATCACGTCAGGATAAATCGTGCCTTGTGCCAGCCATCTTGCATTGGGAATCTGCTCGGCATGCTCCTGAAACACGGCGACGAACTCGCCGCCAATGACCTTGCGCTTGGCTTCTGGGTCAGAAACCCCTGTTAGCTTTTCTAGAAACTGGTCGGCTGCATCAACATGAATGATATTCACACCCATATGCTCTGCAAATGTGGTCATGACCTGCTCGGCTTCATTTAGCCTTAGCAGCCCGTGATCAACAAACACACAGGTGAGTTGCTGACCAATCGCTTTGTGAATGAGGGTCGCTGCAACCGAGGAATCCACCCCGCCGGAGAGCCCCAGGATGACGTGATCATCACCGACCTGAGCACGGATCGATTCCACGGCCTCATCCACAAAACCTGGCATGGTCCAGTCACCGCTCACCCCACAAACCTCTAATACAAAGCGCTTCAGAATCGCTTTGCCCTGAGTGGTGTGAGTTACTTCAGGATGAAACTGAATGCCGTAGAGATGCCGGCTTTCATCCGCCATCGCAGCAATCGGGCTATTGTCGCTAGAGGCCATCAGTTTGAAGCCAGGCGGCAACTCGTCGATGCGATCACCGTGCGACATCCAGACATCGAGCAAACCATGTCCCTGGTCGTTTTGGCGGTCTTGAATGTCCTTCAGTAAGCTCGTGTGCCCCCGTGCCCGCACCTCGGCAAACCCAAACTCGCGGTGAGTGCTCGGCGCGACAACACCGCCCAGTTGCGACGCCATGGTCTGCATGCCATAGCAAATGCCGAGTACGGGTACCTGGGCTTCAAACACGGCATCAGGCGCGCGAGGGGTTTCGTGTTCGGCGACTGAATTGGGCCCGCCGGACAAGATAATGCCGCGCAGCGACTCATCTGCCCGCCACTCAGCAAGCGCCTGCTCAGCTTTGTCGTAAGGCAGGATCTCACAATACACATTGAGTTCTCGCACGCGGCGCGCAATGAGCTGCGTTACCTGCGAGCCAAAATCGAGGATCAGGATTTTCTGATGGTTCATCAAGTCACTTGATAATTGGGCGCTTCTTTCACAATCTGTACGTCATGTACGTGTGACTCACGCATACCGGCTGCTGTAATCTGCACGAACTGGGCGTTCTCGCGCATCGCTTTGATATTGGCGCAACCGCAATAACCCATACTGGCACGTAGCCCACCCACCAACTGGTAGACAATCGCAGTGACTGAGCCTTTGTACGGCACACGTCCCTCAATGCCTTCTGGTACCAGTTTGTCGGCGTTGGCTTCCGGGTCCTGGAAGTAGCGATCGGCGGCGCCCTCGCGCATTGCCGCTACCGAGCCCATGCCTCGGTAGCTCTTGTACGAGCGGCCCTGATAGAGAATGACTTCTCCGGGCGCTTCCTCGGTGCCTGCGAATACCGAACCCATCATGACGCTGTTCGCTCCAGCCGCAACCGCTTTGGCGACATCACCCGAATACCGAACGCCGCCATCTGCGATGACTGGAATGCCACTGTCCTGCAAGGCATCAGAGACATTGTTGATCGCCGTGATTTGCGGCACACCTACGCCGGCCACCACCCGGGTCGTGCAAATAGAACCAGGGCCAATACCAACCTTGACGCCATCAGCACCGGCTTCAGCAAGTGCATGCGCTGCCTCTGCGGTGGCGATATTGCCGCCGATAATCTGGAGATCGGGGTATTGGCGTTTGATGTCCCGGATGGTTTCGAGCACCCCGGCACTGTGGCCATGAGCTGTATCGACAATCACGACGTCGACACCCGCGCGCACCAGTGCCTCAACCCGCTCCTCGCGATCATCACCGACACCAACCGCCGCGCCGACTCGCAGCTTGCCAGCGGAGTCTTTACACGCATTTGGATGCTCGGTGCTCTTGAGGATATCTTTGACCGTGACCAGGCCACGTAACCGTGATTCATCATCAACGATCAGTACCCGCTCGAGCCGGTGCGCGTGCATGAGACGTTGCGCTTCTTCAAGCTCACTACCTTCACGCACCGTGACGAGCTTCTCATGGGGCGTCATGATTTCTTTGACGCGCGCTTCAAGCCGGTCTTCAAATCGTAAGTCCCGGTTGGTCACGATTCCGCAGACGCGCTCGCCATCTACGACCGGAAACCCGGAAATGCGATGCTTTTCGGTGAGCGCGATAACCTCGCGAACCGTCATGTCGGGTGAGACAGTAATGGGGTCGACCAGGATGCCGGTCTCGTAGCGCTTGACCTTCTGAACCTCGTCGGCCTGTGCTTGCGGCGACGCGTTTTTATGAATGATCCCGATGCCACCGACCTGCGCCATGGCAATTGCCAGAGGCGCCTCGGTGACCGTGTCCATGGCGGCGGACAGCAGCGGAATGCGCAGCGAAATGTCTCGGGTCAGGTGAGTCGTGAGGTCAGTGTCTCGGGGCAGGACATCAGAAAACGCCGGGACCAGCAAAACGTCATCGAAAGTTAGTGCAGTCGTAACGCCGACCGCTGTATTCATACTGCCCGGCCCGACCTTATTTGTTTGACTAGTATTGGCTCGACCGGCATCTGAGCGATGTTTCTGCATACGCGCCTCACACACAAAAACGCATTATACAGGCCTTGTGGCATCACCATTGGTCCTGCAGGGACGCCCGTTCGTCAATGGCACCGAGGGCTTGTCCGGCAATCGTGAGATCGTCCGACTCTGCCCCATTCGCTATCAGAGTACGCGCCATGCGCCCGCTTTTTATCGCTGCCTTCGCCCTCAGTTTCAGCGTCTCGGCCATCGCTCAGATCTCGCCGGCCGCGCAGTATCAGTGGCTCGACACTAATGGCCAGATGGTCTATTCAGACCAGCCACCACCAGCCACCGTGCCCTTGTCACGCGTCGTACGGGTTGGTGACCCCATCGCCAACGGTCCAGCCTCTACGAAAACCTCAACCAGATCACAAAGCCTTCCCGTTGATGTCTCGCCCTCTAGTGGCATCCCGCCAGAGAGCCAAGCAGCCCAAGGCCAGTCAATTGAATCACCGCGTGCCTCAAAAAAGCGATCAATCAGGGAGCAAATGATTGCGTTTGAGAAACGTCGGGCCAAGCGCAAAGCAAATCAGCGTAAACGGGTGCAACTGGCGCGCCGGGCCAAAGCCAACGCGCAACGTTGCGAGCGCCTAAAGGCCAATCAGGCCAAGCTTGACTCGGGCGTTCGACTCCGAATGCGCGACGAGGCGGGTGAATACAAAGTCATGACCGAGCAAGAGCGATTTACCCGCGCCAAGGCAATCGCTAAAAGGCTCAAAAAGTGCCGCGCGTGAATCAGGCCTAAGGCCCAGTTCGCCACTTGTCACGCTCGCTGCTTTGTCGCTCAGACTGAACCCGGGCATGCCGGGCACCTTTGGGGTCAGCCGTAATGGGCCCCAGCAACTCAATCCGATCACCATCGTATAGCGGCTGATCGGGTCGTGCCCGACGGCCAAACACGGCCGCTGAGACCTCCGCCTGGGACAGTCGGTCAAGGCCATTCTTTGTCAGACAGGTCTGCAATGCCTGACCAACCGTGACTTTTGATGGCATCGAGCGGGTCGCTAGCGAAACCGCCACCTGCCTCGGATCAGCCTGCGCCACCTCGAATGCTGACGATGAGTCCCCTGCCTGATACGGCACGGGAGGCCCGCCAGGCCAGTCCGACTCAAGCCAAACGAACTGGATGTAGATCACCTCCCTAGCCATGACGGCGCTCGGCTTCGCGAACGAACGAGTCAATAAAGGTTGTCGCAATCTGACCGAACACCGGGGAAAGCGCCCGGCCCAGCAAACCACTGCGCATTTCGTAATCGAGGCGAAATGAGACCTTGCAGGCCGAGTCACTGAGCGATTCAATGCGCCAGTCGCCATCAAGGTGTCGGAAGGGTCCATCAATGAGTTCCATCGTAACGGACCCGGGTTCGTCAGAAGCAGGGGGCCGGTGCCGGTTACGCGTTGTGAACTCCTGCTTGAGTCCTTTGAATGCAATTCGTACGGTTGCTGTCAGCGGACCCTCTTCCGGGCGCATGACCTCTGTGCCGCCGCACCAGGGTAAAAATCCTGGGTAGTCTTCGATTCGGTCAATCAGGGCGAACATCGCGTCTGCGGGATATGGCAGCAGCACGGACTTCTCTATGGTGTTGGTACTCAATAGATTTCCGGACAATCGGTCAAATAAGTCGAATGCGTTGACTCAAATGCAATCAGGTCACGCTCAATTGCGGCACAATCAGCATTTAGTGAAGTTCAGCCCGCAAAACACACCAACCTGAGCAGTTTGCCCCGCAATTCGTGAGTATCTTACAAAACAAGAAGGCATTTCATGATTACCACATCGAAGAGCGCTTCGAGGCGGGTCTGGTGTTGCGCGGGTGGGAAGTTAAAGCGATTCGGGCCGGCAGAGCGCAGATTAAAGAGGCCTACGTCATCATCCGCGGCGCGGAACTGTTTTTACTGGGCTCGCACATTACCCCACTGGCCGAGGCCTCTACGCATGTGACATGCGATCCCACCCGAACGCGCAAACTCCTGCTCAACGCTGGCGAGATTGACAAACTGATTGGCCGGGTCGAACGCGCCGGTTATGCACTGGTACCGCTTGATCTGCACTACACCCGTGGGCGGATCAAGCTTGAAATCGGCCTGGCCAAAGGCAAGAAGCAGTATGACAAACGGGCCGATGCCAAAGAAAAAGAGTGGAAGCGAGAACAGCAGCGCTTGCTCAAGACCAATACGCGCTGATACTTCGCCAACAACAGCCGTGTGACACTAGCCCCGAGGTGCCGGGGGTGTGGCACTGCTAAGCGCGCCATCAGCCGGATTAGCCCCTTTTATTACTGTCATTGCAGTCGCGACCAATGAAGCAGGGTCCGTCAGGTTGGACGGCAAGATCATCGTGTTGTTTTCTTTCGCCAAGTGCCCAAAGGCCTCAACGTACTTCTCTGCGACCTGCAAATTGATAGCCTGCATGCCCCCTGGGCGCTCAATCGCGGTTGATACCAACTCGATTGACAAAGCTGTTGCCTTAGCGATGGTCTCAATCGCGTTGGCCTCACCCGCGGCGCGGTTGATCTCAGCCTGACGCTCACCTTCTGACCGAGCAATATTGGCCTCGCGCTCACCCGTCGCCAGGTTGATTTCTTCTTGCTTGCGACCTTCAGACTCAGCAATCCGGGCACGCTTTTCACGTTCAGCCGTGATCTGGGATTGCATGGCCCGCAGGATATCGGCAGGCGGTGTGAGATCTTTGATCTCGTAGCGCAACACCTTCACGCCCCAGTTGAGCGCGGCTTCATCAAGTGAAGCAACAACACTAGAATTTATTGCGTCGCGCTCTTCGAATGTTCGGTCCAGTTCTAGCCGGCCAATGACAGAACGCAGTGTCGTTTGCGACAACTGTGTGATCGCAACGATGTAGTTACTCGAGCCATAAGAGGCGCGCATGGGGTCGGTCACCTGAAAGTACAGCACACCATCAACCGTCAGCTGGGTGTTGTCTTTGGTGATACAGATTTGACTTGGAACATCCATCGGCACTTCTTTCAAAGAGTGCTTGTACGCGACGTTGTCAACGAACGGGATGATCAGATTCAAACCAGGTGTCAGGGTCTTGGTGTATTTACCCAGCCGCTCAACAATCCATGCCTGCTGCTGCGGCACCTGCTTAACACCTTTAAACACAAACACAATGACCAGTGCCAACAGGATCAGGCCAATTACAGCTGGGCCGCTCAGCGCGGCGAATTCGTTCATCATCAGAGAGGTCTCGTAAAAACTCAGGCGGCTGGTCTCAGGCCTGGCTAGGCCCTGAGCGGCGCCACGATGAGGGTGTTTCCGTTAACACGTTCAATGATATGCGTACCGGGCGTGGCATTGGCCACATGCTCGGCCAATTCAACTTGCCAACTGGCACCACGATACCGAACCTCGGCGTGCCGTGCACTGGCCCAGTGGGTCACCTCCACCCGTGCGCCGATGTCGAGCGGCGCATCAGGATCAGCGCCTTGCTCAACGGCTGGGCGAGCCTTGTGCCGCAATTGCAGGATACCCGCGCCAATCAGCGTACCCACAACCGCAGCAAATATCTGCCAGGTCAAATCCAGCCCCATGTAAGCGGCTATCCCAGCGACCACCGCGCCCAGGGCAACAATCAGCAAATAGAAGGTGCCGGTGATGAGCTCGGCAAGGCCAAGCACAATCGCCAGCAACCACCACATGATGTGAAAGCTCACGAAATCAACTCCGAGTCGCGCGCCGGAACGCGCCGATCTTTAACCAGCAAGCCGCTGCCAGGTATCAATGACAGTATCAGGGTTCAGCGAAATGGAGCTGATGCCCTGCGCCATCAACCACTCCGCCAGGTCTGCATGATCAGATGGACCTTGCCCGCAAATGCCAACGTATTTGCCCGCAGCGTTACACGCACTGATCGACCGTTCCAGCATCAGCTTCACCGCTGGGTCTCGCTCATCGAAACCCTCGGCAACCAGTCCCGAGTCGCGATCAAGCCCCAGCGTCAGCTGCGTAAGGTCGTTCGACCCAATCGAAAATCCATCAAAATACTTTAGGAATTCTTCGGCCAGAATCGCATTGGATGGCAGTTCGCACATCATGACGACCTTCAAACCGCCCTCACCCTTCTCATCAGCACCAGACCCGCGCGCCAGGCCATTCTTGGCCATTAGATCAACAACACCTTCAGCTTCTTTAAGCGTCCGCACAAATGGCACCATCAGCTGCACATTGGTCAGACCCATGGTTTCGCGAACGCGGCGCATGGCTTCGCATTCAAGGTCAAAGCACTCACGAAAGCTACTGGACAAATACCGTGATGCCCCCCGAAACCCGAGCATTGGATTTTCTTCTTCAGGCTCGTAACGCGAGCCGCCAATCAGTTTGCGGTACTCGTTCGACTTAAAATCAGACAAGCGAACGATGACCGGCTTTGGCCAGAACGCAGCAGCAATCGTCGCCACACCTTCAGCAAGGCGATCAACATAAAACGCTCTGGGCGATGCATGCCCGCGCGCCACACTCTCAACCGCTTTCTTGAGATCCGGATCAACATTCGGATACTCGAGAATCGCGAGCGGATGAATGCCGATGTTGTTATTGATAATGAATTCGAGCCGAGCAAGCCCAACCCCCTCATTCGGAAGCTGTGCAAATTCAAATGCAAGATCAGGGTTACCGACATTCATCATGATCTTGACCGGCACTTCAGGCATGACACCGGTTTCGATTTCAGTCACTTCGGTTTCGAGCAGCCCCTCGTAGATAAGGCCGGTGTCGCCCTCAGCACATGAGACAGTCACAAATGAGCCGTCTACGAGTTTCTGGGTTGCGTCACCGCAGCCCACTACGGCAGGAATGCCCAGCTCGCGCGCGATGATGGCTGCATGGCAGGTGCGCCCGCCTCGGTTGGTCACAATCGCCGAGGCGAGTTTCATGACGGGTTCCCAGTTCGGGTCGGTCATGTCGGTCACCAGAATGTCGCCGCTTTCGACCACATCCATTTGACTTGAATCACTGACGATGCGGACCTTGCCGGCGCCAACTTTCTGGCCGATTGCCCGGCCAGAGGCCAACACTTCAGACACTCCTTTGAGTTTGAAGCGCTGCTGGCGAGTGCTGCTCGCACGAGACTTAACGGTCTCGGGCCGCGCCTGCAAGATATAAAGCTGGTTGTCCTGACCATCGAGGCCCCACTCAATATCCATTGGGCGCTGGTAGTGCTTTTCAATGATCTGGGCGTACTTGGCCAGTTCAATGACCTGTTCGTCGGTGAGCGAGTAACGATTACGCTGCTCGACACCGACATCAACGGTTTTTACGCTGTGCCCAACCGAGCTTTCAGGTTGTTCGGTCTCGGAGCCATCAGCGAATTCCATCTTGATAAGTTTGGAACCCAGCTGGCGACGAATCAACGCCTGCTTGCCAGCCTCGAGCATGGGCTTGTGGACGTAGAACTCATCCGGATTCACGGCACCCTGAACAACGGTTTCGCCCAGACCATAGGCACTCGTCACGAATACAACGTCGCTAAAGCCGGATTCGGTATCAATCGTGAACATCACGCCGGCTGATCCGCTATCGGAACGAACCATGCGCTGAATACCCGCAGACAGCGCAACCTCTGCGTGCGCAAAGCCCTTGTGCACACGATACGAAATGGCACGGTCGTTGTAGAGCGAGGCAAACACATGCCGCACCCGATCCAGCACTTCCTCAATGCCCACCACATTCAGGTAAGTCTCCTGCTGTCCGGCAAAAGAGGCATCGGGTAAATCTTCTGCTGTGGCAGATGAACGCACGGCGACCGAAATCGGTTCAGGCGAGCCAGCCTGCAACTGTTCATAGCTCTGGCGAATGCCCTGCTCCAGTGCAGCTGGCAGTGGGGCGTCGATAATCCACTGGCGAATCTGAGCACCCTTCTCTGCCAGCGCCTTAACATCTTCGATATTCAAGTCTGCCAGGGCGTCGGCAATGCGGGTGGTGAGTTGATTTTCCTCGAGAAAGATTCGAAACGCATCGGCCGTGGTTGCAAAGCCGCCTGGGACCCGAACACCTGCCTGGGATAGCTGGCTGATCATTTCGCCCAGTGAGGAGTTTTTACCGCCTACCGATTCAACATCGGCCATTCTCAGTTGCTCAAACGGGAGCACATATTGCGTGGTTGTCATGAAACGTCCAAAGAAGAAAGAATTCTGGGGCGCGTGGCACTCAAAGCGCTGTAGACATCGCCGTCACGGACGACGATGGCTGCAGGGCTTTACAGGGCGACTTGGTCGGGCACCTTGTTATATCGGATTATTTTACGTCGCCTTGACGGCCATTTCCGCGACAAAAGACGCGATCTGGTGACTAAACACGAGAAACGCGCTTTCGAGACACAATATGGCCACTATTTGGACTGACCGGAGCTGGCGTGGCAGATAAATTAGGAAAGGATTTCGACCGATCGGTCTTTTTTGTGTCGGACGGTACGGGTATTACGGCTGAAACCTTTGGGGGCGCACTGTTAAGCCAATTCGACAATATGGAAATTCGCGAATTGCGGCTGCCTTTTGTCGATTCGGTCGAAAAAGCATACGCGGCTGTCGAGCGGATCAACCAGCAGGCGCAAAAGGACTTGTTTCGCCCGATCGTCTTTTCCACCCTGATCAATGTCGAGATAAATGACATTGTTGGCCGGGCAAATTGTCGGTTTATGCAAATGTTTCAAACCTTCATGCCAATGCTTGAGGAGGAGTTGCAAACAAACTCCTCCCATCGCGTTGGTCGCTCCCATACGGCCGCAGATACGGAAGTCTATGAGCGCCGCATGACGGCAATTAACTATTCGCTCGCTCATGACGACGGCCAATCGAACATGGACCTGGAAGAAGCTGATGTCGTGCTGGTGGGTGTGTCACGGAGCGGCAAGACCCCAACCAGCCTATACCTCGCACTGCAGCACGGCATTAAGGCAGCGAATTACCCGCTGATTCCGGAGGACTTTGATCGCAAGCGGTTGCCCGATGCCCTCTACCAGATCAAGTCAAAACTGTTCGGCTTGTCGATTGCACCGGAGCGCCTGGCTGAAGTCAGGCACGAGCGTCGCCCAAATAGTCGATACGCCTCTCTGCATAACTGCCGAGTAGAAGTGGCCGAGGCCGAGGCCATGATGCGGCGCGAAGGGATTAGCTGGGTGTCATCGACCAATATGTCGATTGAGGAGATCGCTGCCATCGTGATGCAGCGCCTGGCAGGAAACTAGGGAAGCCTAATCAAACGCTGGCGCCTTTGCTCAAACAAGGCGACCGCGGCGGCCGCCGCCACATTCATGGATTCAACCTGCTCCGCCTGGTCAATCGTGATCCGAGATAGTCTGCTATCTGCCAGCAGACTCGGATCCAAGCCCTGCCCTTCATTGCCAAACAGCCAGAGGGTCCGCCCGCTCAGGTCCACCTCATGCAACGCACTTGCCTCCTGCGCCTGACCAGGTGCAACCAAAGCACAGAGCGACAAATCGGACAGCAACTGGGCGGTCAGTGATTCGAATGGCACACCTTCAGTAATACGCAGCGCAAAGTGCGCGCCCATGCCAGCGCGCAACACTTTCGGGGCCCACGCAAACGCGGTGCCGGGCGAAGCCAGAACATGCCGAATACCAGCTGCAGCGGCTGTTCGTAAAATGGAACCCATGTTGCCCGGGTCCTGAATACGATCCAAATAGACGCAGTCGCCATGCAATTGCTCTGGCAGGCTGCTTGACGGTGTATCAATAACGGCGATGGGCCCATACCCCTGCTCAAGCTGCGACACCTTTTTGAACAGCGTCGCTGACAGACCCAACACCCGTGGGCGATCAGCATGATTTGCACTGCCCTGATTGGCGCGCATGCGCTTGATGAGGTCAAGAATCTCCGGGTCGGTGAATCGCTCCGTCGGTACAAACAGCCAGTGGATACGGGAAGACTCAAGCAGTGGGGTTTGGCCTGTGTGCGCACCTTGTGTGGCCTGCAAAAAAGCGTCAACTAAATGCACGCCCTCGATCACGCTGCGCTGTTCGCGGCGGCGATCCCGCGAGGATTGCAGCAACCTCACTAAGCGTCGAAAAGAGTCGTTACTGGTTGAGTCGATCATCGCATCGGCGATCTCGCCCGTCATGCCGATGCATCCTTACTGGCAAGAAGTGCTTTCGCGACCGGCGCAAAACTTCGCCGATGAGCCGAGCAAGCGCCGTGACGCTCCAATAGCGCTCGATGCTCGGCAGTGGGGTAGCCCTTGTGACGATCAAACCCATAGACCGGATACTGCTGATGCAGGCTAAGCATCTGCTCATCTCGCACTGTTTTGGCAAGGATGGAAGCTGCGGCAATGGCCGGATCGCTGTCGTCCCCGCCAACAATCGTTTCAGTGTTCATTGGTAACGACGGCGCTCGATTGCCATCAATGCGCGCCAGCGCAGGCTGCAGTTTGAGGGCCAACACCGCGCGACGCATCGCCAGCATTGAGGCATGCAGGATATTAAGTTCATCAATCTCAGCCGGGCTAGCCTCGGCCACCGCAAACGCCAACACACATTCGCGAATCTCAATCGCGAGACTCTCTCGGCGGCGCGCAGATAGTTTTTTGGAGTCACGCAGGCCCGCAATCGGTCGGGCGGGGTCCAATATGACCGCAGCCGCGACAACCGCGCCGGCCAGCGGCCCTCGTCCGGCCTCATCAACCCCGCAAACGAGTGAGTGGAGAGTGGTCTGTTTAGAGGCCATTGCGTCGCTTGCTCTCATCAACCACGTTTGCGATGACGTCCGCGACCCGCTCTGCGCAACCGACAGCAAGCTCTTCCTGGAGCGCGGTAAACCGCTCAACTATCTGGCGACGCACGGTGTCATCATCGAGTTGCTCAAGCAAAGCCGTACCCAAGGACATCGCCGTGGCAGCATCCTGTACATACTCGGGCACGATCCAGTCATTGCACAAGATATTGGGCAATCCGATATAGGGCAGATAGCCCATGCGCTTCATGAGTTGATAGCTCGAACCAGCCATTTTGTAGGCGATGACCATCGGTTTGCCAAACAGCGCCACTTCAAGCGTCGCGGTACCACTGGCGACTAAGGCCGTGTCCGCCGCAATCATGGCGTCATAGGCTTGACCGTCAACGAGGTGCAGATGCGGGGAGTCCGCCATGCCCATGTTGGCGGCGGCATTACGCAATGATTCTAGGATGCCGGTGTTGGCGGCCGGCAGGACGAACTGAACGTCGTGTCGCTTGCTAAACACCCACCGCGCAGTTTCCAGAAAGCACTGGCCCATGTAGCGAATCTCAGACGGCCTAGACCCTGGCAGCAAAGCAATAACCTGCTCACGATCAGTTAGACCAAGCCTGCGACGAGCCGCCGCCTGGTCCTGATCAAGCGACTTAATGTGATCGGCTAGCGGATGACCGACAAAGCTGGCGTCAATACCGGCGTCATCATAAATCTGCTTTTCAAACGGAAAAAGCAGCAACATATGATCGACGCTCTCGCGAATCGACTTCAGCCGCCCTGCGCGCCAGGCCCACACTGAAGGCCCGATAAAGTGCAGCGCCGTCACACCCTTTTTCTTGAGTTTTTTCTCAAGCGCAAAATTGAAGTCAGGCGCGTCGACGCCGATGAACGCAGCCGGCTTTTCGGCAAGAACGCGCCGCGCAAGTTGATGGCGCATGCGAAGGAGCCTGGGTAACGCGCTCAGTACTTCGGTATAGCCGCGCACGGACAAATCATCGATATCCCACCAGCAGTCAATCCCGGCGTCACGCATGGCCGGGCCACCAATACCTGCATGGCGCACGCCCTCAAGGCGCTGGTTAACCGCCCGCAAAATTGGCCCTGCAATCAGGTCACCGGATTTTTCGCCTGCAACCCAGACCAATTGTTTGGATGAATCGGGATTGGCCATCAGTTTGCGCGATGATCAGCGCACGATGCCGCGGGTTGCATCGGCAAGAAACTCTGTCATGAGCGTCAGGTCCGCAACGCTTTGCTCGTTGTCAGACAGTTCGGCAATCTGTGCCTGGATAGAAGCAATGGCATCTTCAAGCGAAAGACTGCTGCGATAGAGCAATTTATAGGCCTTGCGCAACTGACTGATTCGGTCTTTGTCGAAGCCACGGCGACGCAGCCCTTCGGTGTTCATGCCATGGGGGCTGGCGGAATCTCCGGAGGCCATCACGTAGGGGGGTATGTCGTGAAGCACCACTGAGCCAACCCCCGTCATAGCATGGGCACCAACCTTGCAGAATTGGTGAACGCCTGTGTAGCCCCCCAAGATGACCCAGTCACCAATCGTCACGTGGCCTGCGAGGTTGGTCGTGTTAGCCAAAATGGTGTGATTGCCGACGATGCAATCGTGCGCAACATGGACGTAGGCCATCACCCAGTTGTCATCGCCCACAGTCGTCTCGCCGCGATCTTGTATGGTGCCCCGGTTGAGCGT
>JBGCFG010000027.1:0-14624 GCA_045106815.1 Burkholderiaceae bacterium
TGCCAAGCGTGCTGTGGCCATTGCTTTACGAAACCGTTGGCGGCGTCAACAAGTTGCAGAGCCACTTCGCTCCGAAATCACGCCCAAGAACATTTTGATGATCGGGCCCACCGGTGTCGGCAAAACTGAAATTGCCCGGCGACTCGCGCGCCTGGCAAACGCACCGTTCATCAAAATTGAGGCCACCAAATTTACTGAGGTGGGCTATGTGGGCCGGGATGTTGATTCGATTATCCGAGACCTAGTTGAAATTGCGTACAAACAGGTGCAGGAGCAAGAAAAATCCAAAGTGACTCAGCGCGCGATGGATGCCGCCGAAGATCGCGTGCTTGATGTCTTGCTACCACCGCCCCACAAGACAGAAACGCCCGGGTTTGGTTTTAACGCACCTGACACTAAGCCGGATAATCCCGAACCCGAATCGGCCACCCGACAAATCCTGAGAAAGCGTTTGCGCGAGGGCGAACTCGATGACAAGGAAATTGAAATCGAGATCGCTCAGGCTGCACCGTCAATGGAATTCGCGGGACCAGCTGGCATGGAAGAAATGACCAATCAGTTGCAGAGTCTGTTTTCCAATATGCCGGGCCAGAAAAAAAGTCGTCGGCTGCCCATTGGAGAGGCGCTCAAATTGCTGGCCGATGAAGAGGCCGGCAAGATGATCAATGCCGAAGAAGCGAAAACAATTGCCGTTGAGTCGGTTGAACAAAACGGCATCGTTTTTCTTGATGAGATTGACAAGGTTGCCACCCGCAGCGATTCGCAAGGTGCAGATGTTTCTCGCCAGGGCGTACAGCGAGATTTGTTGCCGCTGATCGAGGGCACGGCTGTCAACACCAAGTACGGCTCCATCCGCACCGATCACATTTTGTTTATTGCGTCGGGTGCGTTTCACCTGAGCAAGCCATCAGATCTGGTGCCAGAGTTGCAGGGCCGTCTACCCATCAGGGTTGAAATGCAGTCTCTGACCACAGATGACTTCGTTCAGATTCTGTCTGACACTGATGCCAGTCTGACCAAGCAGTACAGCGCGCTCATGCAGACTGAGGGCATTGAACTCAGCTTCACAGACGATGGGCTGCGCCGCCTGGCGGAAATAGCGTTTGATGTAAACGAGCGAGTCGAGAATATCGGGGCGCGTCGCCTGCACACCGTGATGGAGCGCTTGCTGGAGGTGTTGTCATTTGAGGCAACCAATCGCACCGATAAGACCGTGACGATCACGGCAGACTATGTGAATGAACGCCTCGCTGATACTGCGGCAAGCGAAGATCTGTCCCAATTTGTACTCTAGAGCAACCCGGGCAGCCAGGTGGCTAGCCCGGGCTGCCAGTAGATGATCAGCATGCCAACAATAAAGAGCAGGACAAACGGCGTGCTGGCACTGAAGATGGTGCGCAGGTCTGTATCTGGTGATACGCCTTTGAATGTGAACATCGCATAACCGAAGGGTGGTGTGATGCCACCGAGCGTCACGTTAAGCAACATCATCAACCAAAACCAGATCGGGTCAAACGCTAGTGCCGTGACGACGGGCAGGAAGATGGGAATGACCACCAGCATCAACGCGACCTGATCGATAAACAAGCAAAACGCGAACACAACCACCATCATCAATAGAAAGATGAGACCTGGTGCAAGCGTGCTTTCACTGACAAGGGTCGCAAGCTGGCTCGTGGCGCCACTAAAAGCCAGTAACTGACTGAACATGGTTGACGATGCCATGATGATCAGGATCATGCTGGCGATATACGCGGCCTGGCCAAGGCTGGTCCAGATCAGGGACAGGTTTAGCCGACCAAACAGCCAGGCAGTGACAAGCGTGCCCATCACGCCCGTCGCGGCTGATTCTGACGGTGTGGCAATGCCCAACAGGATGAAACCCATCACCGACAATACGATGACACCAAAAGGCAGGCAGCGCAGCAGCAGACGCGTTGTGCTCACCGGTCTGTCTTCAGGGGCGTTGTGATCATCTACGGTCACAGACGTATCCGCACTGGCTGCGTTCGTTGAGGCAGGCGCCAGTGCCGGATTAAGAGAGCAGCGCCCCAGCGCGTACAAGAGAAACATGCCCGACAAAACCAGCCCGGGCAATATGCCGGCGACGAGCAGTCCAGCGACCGATACATTGGCCAGGGTTGCGATGATGATCGCCAGCACACTGGGTGGAATGATCGGGGCAAGGCTGGCACCCGCGAGAATCACGCCGATCGAGAGTTTTTCATCATAGCCACGCGCGCGCATGCCTGGGTAGACCGTCTTGCCCATCATCGCTGTTACCGCCATGTTGGACCCAGACAAGGCACCGAATACCGTGGCAAGCAACATGGAAAGCGCGTACTGGCGACCGCGAATATTCGCAACGAGGCGGTCAACGGCATCAAACAACACATCGGTTGAGCCCGAGCGAAACAAAATTTCGCCCATGAGAACAAACAGGGGAATTGCAGTAAGTGTGCCTGTTGTGGTGGTTGAGAAGATGGAGTTGACCACCATGCCAAACGCGCCTGTTCCGAGGTACAACACGACGCCCGCCAGATTGATCACCAAAAACGCCAAAAAGATCGGCATGCCCGAAAAGAACATGCCAAGCAGCAGGAAACAAGCGAGCGCCAGTATTTGCAGCCAATCCATATCAGGATGCTGGCGTGATGGTCAGCGGCTGCGAGTCGTCGGTAGCATCAGACGAATGCGGCAACACGGCCAGCCGCAGGTATTCAAGCGCAGCTAGCCCGAATCCAATCGCAAGCCAAATGGAGATCCACCATTTTGGAATCGGGTAGGTCGCCATCATGGCGACACCCCGGCTGAACTGCCGCCACGATTCCTGGGCCGCAAACAGACAAACGGTCAGGCAGGTGATGACCCCGAGGATGGTGATCACGCGCTCGATTCGAACCCGTTTGGCGCGTCCAAACTGTTCGAGCAAAACGGTGACTGCAACATGCCCGCGTTGCGCAGTCACCGTCGGGAACATTGTGAACACCAGGATGCAAAGCAGGTAAGACACCAGCTCGGCTGACCAGCCTGTCGGTGCCCCCAGCGCATAGCGGACCAGCACTTCATATGAGTAGGCGAGCACAATGCCTGCCAGACTGATAGAGGCGATGGCATGCGCCAGGCGCCTGATCAGCGCCAGTGCATTCAACATCGAGGTGCGGGCAATTTCAATGCGGGCTATTGGGTCATGCCGGCTTTGATGGCAAGCTCACGCAACTCTGAAGCGGCCGATCCGCAGCAATCGTTCCCCAGTGACCAGATGCTCTCAACAAATGCCGACTTCACCTTGTCAGCTTTGGCGGGCGGCAGTTGCGCGACCTTCACCCCGAGCTTATCAAGTGCGGCATCTTCTTCGGCTTGAATCTCCCGGCCGATGGCAGGCATCTCCAGCTCGGTCTTCTGACCAGCTTCGAGTAAGACGGATTGCGTTTTGTCATCGAGAGCTTCCCAAGCCTTTAGATTGATAAAGATGGGTTGAGTCGCCACGCCAAAGGTTGGGCGCAGGCGGTAAGACGCCACCTCGTAGTGCTTCATCGACACCATGCCGGCCGCAGGCCAGCCAGCGCCGTCCACAATGCCTTTTTGCAAAGCGGAGTAGATTTCTGACCCCGGCAGCACAACCGGCTCCGCACCTAGCGCGCGAATCACGCCATGGTAGGTCGGTGTACCGCGTACTTTGCGCCCCTGCAGGTCGCCTGCATCAGACAGGGGTTCTTTCGTGAACAGGTGATAGCCCTGATCGCTGACAGACATCATTGCCAGCATCTTCAGGCCGTGTTTTTCCTGATAGAACTGATCAACAAAGTTCCAGATGCCCGCTTCGCGTCGGGCAGCAGGGTCAACGTCAATCGCGTCTACCGTCAGCGCCAGCCCGCCTTCGCCGGCATGGAACACCGGGTGCGTATAGAGCATGTCAAACACCCCGGATGACACGGGTTGCAGCTGTTCAAATATCGGCACGACCTCGGGGCCGTTAACGGTAATCTTGATACTGTCGCCCGCCATCGTTTTTACGTTTGCCAGGTATTGCTCAAGCACTGCATAGGTCGGTTTTTGGGTGCTGTTGAAGCTCGAGAGCAAACGTAACTCGGCCGCCTGTGCGCTTTGAAACGAAAGCGCCAGCAAAACGACCAAACCCAGCATCCAGCGCAAAAAATGTTCTCCCAGTTTGCGGTACGTGGGCTCTTCAGGTGCTGCGACTTGAATCTCTGGCCAGTGCAGTAGATTTGGGGTCATGGTGTTGCTCCGTCAGTTGGAAGTTGTTTTTGCGAGTGTGTTTTTCGTGCGTCAGGTTGGTGCTGTTACGGTGTTGCGCGCACCATTGGGGGGCTCAATGTTCTTCAGTTTCATACTCGACTGCACTGAATGCGTGCTCCCGGTCGCATGGACAATCACATAAGCTGTTCGTGCCGTGGCTGAATCAGTCTTAACAGCGAGCGAGCACGAAACATGCAAGCGAGTAATGTCAAAGCAGGCAAGTTTTATTCCAACCGCTGGTTTTTTTGATTCACGACCTAACTGTTTCCACGGGGATACACGAGATGAGCCACGATGCTTCTAACAGCCATTGGTTAGTCGAGCAGTGCCTGGCGCGCGCGCTTGACTGGGAGCCACACTTGCAGGCATGGGTGAGTTCGCTCGACAACCCGCCAGCCATGGCGCAACCCAAAACCCCCATCGACGGTGCTATCGCTGGTGTGGGCTTCGCGGTCAAAGACATCATTGATGTTGCCGGCTACCCGACGCGTTGCGGCAGTCTGGCGTTTCAGGATGCCGCGCCCGCGGCGGGGAGTGCACCGGTTGTCGCCGCACTCAATGACGCGGGTGGCATCGGCCTGGGTAAAACAACGAGTACTGAGTTCGCGTTCATTGACCCGACTCAGACGCGCAACCCCTTCGATGTGCGCTGCACACCGGGTGGCTCAAGCAGTGGTACCGGGGCAGTGGTCGGCGCGCACGTCGTGCCATTTGGTCTTGGCACCCAAACGGCCGGCTCACTGTGTCGGCCTGCCGCTTACTGCGGCGCCTATGCTTACAAAGCGAGCCTGGGGTGGTGGCCAATGCAAGGGATTACGCCATTTGCGCGCAGCTTTGACATGGTGGGCCCGATCGCTGTGTCAATGCCCTGGCTCCTGACGGTTCACGACATTTGGGCGCAGGCGTTCGAACGGCCACTTTTGGCAGAGGGCGCTGATCTTACTGAGCGACCACTCGTGATTGGCGTTGCCAGGTCACCAGATCAGTCACCGTCAGAGCCAGTGGCCAATGCCATTGCAGATGCCGCAGCACGATTTAAAGCCGCCGGGCATCAGGTCAGGTCATTCACGCCCGAGGTATCTTTTAAACAGATCATCGCGGCACATCGTCAGATCATGCTGGCTGAAGCGGCACAGGATCTCCTGCCCTTGATCGGTGACAAAAGAGCCCTGCTCGGGCCAAGACTGGCAGAGGGGTTGCAGCTTGGTGAAACCATCACCCAAGACGAGGTTGATCGACAAACGCATTGGCTTGAGCAGGCTGCCGAATCATTTTGGCGGCGCGTTGAAGGCATTGACGTCATACTCGCGCCGCCGGTTGGGTCGGTGGCGCCCCTTGGTTTGACGACCACCGGTGACCAAACCTACTTGACGCCATGGACGTCACTTGGCGGGCCATTGGTGAGCATGCCGCACGGCCTGGACGAAGAGGGGATGCCGCTGAGTGTGATGCTTGCGAGCCGGCCCGGCTCTGATGCCTCTTTGCTGGTCGCTGCGAACCGGCTTGACGACTTGCTGCAATCGGTCGCGCCCCCGCGGCTGCCGGCTTAGTCAATTTCAAACACCGCATCAACTTCGACGGCGGCATTCGCAGGCAAGCCGCTCACGCCCACTGCTGTACGGGCGTGCCTACCCGCGGTTCCGAACAGGTCAATCAGTAGATCTGATGCGCCGTTAATCACGGTTGGCGACTGATCAAAGCCTGGCAGACATTGCACAAATCCACCGAGTCGAATGACCGAACGGACGCGTCCAAGTTCGCCATCACAGGCATCGCGCAGATGAAAGAGCAGATTCAGCGCGCAAATCTGGGCCGCCTGGCGCCCTTCAATCAGGCTCAAGCCACTGTTTTCAGTCAAGGTGGCTTGCGCTTCGCTCAGTACCGGGCCGCAGTAGGGCACCTGACCGTTCCACTCATTGATTTGTCCCGCCATAAACACGAGCTTGCCGGTTTTGCTGTACGGCAGAAAGTTACCTCGCGGGGTGCACTGTGTTGGCAAGGCCAGGCCTTGCGCGTGAAGGACTTCGATGATGCTGGCGGTGTTGGGGCTCATTCCGTTCTCAATTCAGTTTGGGTTTCGATGAAGATTGCAAGAACAGTGCCGCTGCGCCAACCTCTTGGCATGGAACCCTAAGCAGAGTCTCCCAACTGACTTGAGAGTTGCTGATACAAAGCTTTGGACGCGGCAAAGTCAAATGCTTCACCGTCGGGCCACAGTGTTTGTAACCCAACAAAAAGTGCGTACTCAAGCCTTGCCAGTTCATGAGCTTTCGCAGCGCTGATCCGGTTGGTTTCGATATACAGTTTCTCTATATAAGCGAGCCGAGTGGCATCGACTCGCTTCAGCACGGCGTCGGCCAGGAGGTGTTGGCTGGCCAGCCGACGAATCGCCAACTCAAGTCGGTGATCCAGCCCGGTACTGATTTCGTGCAATGACAATGGCCGCGCATTGGCACCAGCGGCTTTTGCCATCTGCTCAACCTGCTCAATGACTTGATCCGTATGAAGCCATTGCCAGCGCTGCATCATGGCTTCAATGAAGGCATCGTGGTCAGCAAAGTGGTGATAAAAAGAGCCGCGTGTCCGACTGGCTGCCTCACAAAGACTTTCCAGCGTGAGGGCAGAGGGACCGCTTAGCTTGAGGCAATCCAGACCACAGTCCAGCCAGTCTGTTCGTTTGAACCGCCCCTTTGATGCCTCGACCGGCCTGGTGCTCAAGTGAGCAAGCCCGCAAAGCCGAGCACTGCGACGGGCAGGAATAGCCAGCCTTGGGGCATGTCCAGGTATCGCTCACCGGTCAGTGGTGGCAATACCAGGCCAAGCACACTCATCGCGGTGACGATACCGGTCGCCATCCAGGCCAGTGCGATGTGTTGCGGCGCGAGCGCGGCGAACACAAACGCAGCCGGCAGAGCGAGCAACAGCAGGGTCACGATATGCCAGCAGTAAAACTGGGTGTGTTTGGGTGTGTGGGCCAGGTCAGGCGCATCCAGGAGAGGCCTGGCAACAGTCACTTGGCCGGCAAATGTATGCAGTGCCCAGATCAGGCCAGTTGCGGCGCCAGCGGCGATAAGGAAATGGTTCATGAAAAAGGGATCGTTCAAGTCAAAACCAAACCATACCACACGGTATGTAATACCGCTACTTGCTAAAGATGTAGGCGAATCGCCACTAAAGTCTTGTTACATCAAGTCATTTTCAGCAGTAAGCGCTCTCTCGATCATTGATTGTGTCTCGCTATATTCGAATGTTTACTGAATCAAACAGCGGAGATTTTTCATGGTTAGGCCATCCCCCCTGGCTTTGGCTGCACTCCTTGTCGTGATTTTCTCGATGAGTGGCTGGCTGATGGGTCCGTTGGCGCATGCGCAAGTCACAACCGCCAACGAATGGAGTGATCGCAGCCGTATCACCAGCTACATTGACGATCAGCGCCAACTTGAGCGTGATCTGCTGGCTGTGAGTAAGCGAGGCGAGTATCGGGCTTTCATTGAAAAGAAGGGCTATCTCGTGACCTCAGTCAACGAAGATTCAGACCACAAGCTTGAGTTTGAGGTGGTTAAGCGGGGTCGCAGTCACGAGATTTTGCTCGGGTTTGAACGCGAGCGTGGCGCTGCTGATGCGATCGATGTGACCAACAACGTCTGGCTCGCCGAAGCCACCCGGCAGGCGTTAGACAAACCCGGCTGGCGTCCGGAGCGGGTTGAGTTCGACCCTGAGGCTGCCGCAAAAGTAAGAGACAGTAACCACCTCGGTGAATGGACGGCTGAAAAGAAGGATCTCGAACTGGCCTTGCCCGTCGGTAAAACGGTACCTGACTATCAGAGTACGCTGCAGGAAAAGGGCTATCAGATCACCGCCTCCAATGACACGCTGCCGACATACGCCGAATACGAAATCGTGAAAGGCGAACGCAGCTTTGAGTTGCAAATTGAGCGAGACGTGACCACTGGCAGGGCAGTGAGCGTCGATGTCGAGGCCAACATCTGGCAAGCCAAAGACACCAAAGAGGCACTCGGCGCCCAGTGAGTCGCCGATGAGGTGACTGGCAAACAGCTTGGCACTGGCCGATAGCCTGATACAGGCCAGCCACCTGTCAGCCAGCCACCCCAGGGGCTTAAGCGCACCGACCGGCGGCCGATACCGCCTGTGTGAGAGTCTCAACCTGCCAGTGTGTTGATTGCCTGCGGCCAGAGCCGCATGACCCGTGCATCTATTCATCTCGAATGGGGCCAGGGCGGCTGTTGCGCGGCTACTGCCCGCAGTCTGCTCTGATGGGTCTTTCGTTGGCCAGTGTGATTGCAGTGGGTGTGCTGGTCATCGGCCTGTTATCGACCTCGGCGATGGCTCAGTCTGGCCCTGGCGCAACCGGCAGACCATCGATCAGCGATCCGACAGTTCGGGCCAGGCTTAGCGAAAAGCTTGAAGAGGCACTGAATAAATCTCGCAAAGTTAAGCGCACCAAGCGGGCCGGGCGCGACACCTTGCGTGTCTACGGGCGGCAACTGCCGCAACCCGCCAAGTCCAGGTCGCGCGCTAAGCCCAAGCCTAAACCTTTGCCTCCGCTTGACCCGCTTACCACCGTTATTGAGCGAGCGGCGGCGCGCGCACATGAGCGCACAGTGCAAGCCGATTTACCGCCGGTAGTCTCCACCCGCTGGGCTTATGACGGGCCAGGCGGTCCTTCGAACTGGTCGTTGTTACGTGATGACTACGCCGGTTGCGGTGTTGGAAGTCGCCAGTCACCGGTACCGCTCTTGGGGGCCATTGGCGTGACGCCGCAGTTACCCACCCTGCGCTATCGGCCAAGCTCGTTCGAAGTGTTGGATGATGGCCGCGGCATTGTGGCGAACCTGACCCCTGGCAATCATGCGCGCTATGCACGCGTGCCAATGCGTCTTTCGCAGGTGCGGGTGCATCGGCCTGGCGAGCATTGGTTAGGCGATTCACCGCCCGATATGAGCGTGCACCTCATTCATGAAACGCAACACGGGCCGGCACTGATTGTGGCTGTTAGCTTGATGCGCGGCGATGAGCCAAACCCCGCCCTGCAAAGCATCATTGACGCACTGCCACTGGAACCCGGTGGCCGCGTTCGGTCAATGGCCAAACTGGATGCCAGTGGTTTCATGCCCCCAGAAGATAAGCGGGGTCACTACGTTTACGATGGGTCGTTGACTACGCCGCCTTGCACCGAAGGTATCCGCTGGTTGGTTATGACTGAGACGATGTCTATAAGTGCCGAGCAGTGGATGACCTTCGCGCAGTTGTTTGACGACAATGCGCGCCCGCTTCAGCCACTGGCTGGGCGCAGGATTAAGTTGGCTCGTTAGTGCGGCACCGTTAGGTGACTAAGCAACGCTTCGATTGGCCTATTTCGGTTTAGTGGCTGCGGCCGCACCAGTGCGCTTCTTGGGCTCGACCGGGTAGTACGGACCGAGCGGTACGGCATTGAATCCAAGTGAGATAGCCTCCCGATTTGCTTCTCGTGCCATGGGAAGATAATTGGGGTTTGCACGTGCGGCGGCTGCCGTGATGGCTGCGGCCAGTAGTTTTGCCAGGCCACTCTGGCTACCACCGCCGTCATTTTGCGGCGTGTATTGCTTGGTGCGTTCTTCGCGCCAGATTTCGGTGCCATCGGCAGCCACCATACGGTACTCAAGTTGCACCGTAATGGTGGTGGCGAGCACGACGTATTTCGCATCCCATCGTTTAATGGTCAGATACAAAACGGCATCAGCACCAAAGAGTGCGGCAAGCGTCTCGGGCGGTTGCTGGTGGACCCGGTCAGCTTCATAAAAGCCCTCCTGCTCCAGGACAACTTTAACGGTGTTGACCGGAAACACGTAGTAACCGCGCTCGCCAAGCTGGACGGGCAAGGTGGTGAGCAAATAGTTGCCGGCCTCCACCTCTAGCGACTCATTTACGACGGGCACGATGAGAATCGAGCGCGGTGCCACCGCTCTGAACGCATCATGGGCGGGGTTGGGTTTGGGCTCGAGTGCTGCGCAACCTGCGAGTAGATTTGCTGCTACTAGTGCCACCAGTGCCTTGTGTTTGAGCAAGGGCTTACCGATCATTGGGTTCTCTCCTGCGGCTTGCCTTTGGATACCCGTTGCAGGTTTTGAATCATGGCATTCATCAACACCTGGCTCTCAGGCCAGGTATCACGCTCAAACTCGTAATAGCGAATCGCCGATTGCGGGTCACCAGCCTCGAGATAAAAGGTGCCCAGTTCCGCATACAAACCCGGTGCGACCTTTTGCTTGCTCAGTTCTACCTGGCGAATGTGTTCTTCCAATGCCAGACGCACCGATTCCGCCTGCGAGGGGTCTTTGTACTGTTGGTACAGCTGGTTCTCGTAAGACCCCCACTGATACAGATTGGTGGCGCAACCGCTCAGGGCGATTGCGAGCAAGCAGAAAAAGCCAAGCGACCCAAACGACCCAATACGCCATGTGCTCATCGCGCTTGCTTACTCGACTCTGAAAGCGCGATTGACACCATCGCCCAGATACACCCGCTCATCGAGTAAAGTGGTGTCACCGCGCACCACCTGCACCTGGTGGGTGCCAGACACGACGCGCAGCACGCCATGGCCGGTTAAGAAGTCACTGACAACACCCACCCGCTGACCGTCAACAAACACCGTCGCATCGCCGGCAGTTGCGGTGTTAAACGAAATGCCTGGCCGAATATCAGACACGCTTGCACTACTGGTCGGTGGCTGAATGCAGGCAACGGGCGCTATGCCAAGCGCCAGGATGAGCGCGATTCGTCGGGTATGAGATTTGAAGGATTTCATTAGACGTCTCCCATCGCACGGATGACAAGTTTCTCTGGCTTCTGACCTGCGATTGAGCCGCTCACAATGGTGCCAACTGAGCCTTCATCCGCATCGGATGAGCCAAACAGCGAGTCAATTTTGAGTTGCGCAACTTCCTTACCTGGCAGTTGTACCGTAAAGCCGGTCTGGCGTGACTTCACGCGCTTGCCTTCGGTTTGCACCGAAAACACCATGCCCGGTTTGATGCCTTGCGATTTGCCGCCTGATACAAAAACCTGCTGGCCCTCAACCGACAAGATGCTGGTTTCCCACGGGCGGTCTTTCAAGCCGTTGGCCAGACCATTCACCCCCTCCGACACGGCCTGGCGAATGGCGGCATCATTCAGCGTACCGTCATAACCTGCGCGTGAACCGAAACCAAAGGTTGAGCCGGCCTCAATAGATGCCTCTCCTGCGCCCGAGACGCTGTGAAAAGCCAATCCGGTTTTGGCGTCTACCAGTCGAAGATCGACTTTTGCAAACGCCACTTGCTTCTTGGTGGAGCTGACAAACCCAGACTTACCCACCGTCTTACGGCCGAACTCAGTGAGCGAGCCAATGACCAGCGCATCAACGCCGATGAGGTCAAGTTTCTGACCGGTGAGATCACTCTCGTTTTCAAGCGCTGCGATATCCGGTCGCTCGAACACAAGGTAGGCGCCTGATTCGGTAAGGGCTTTGCTCAGCATATCGGTCACTTGCTTGCCAAGCGGGTCACCCGTGTCGGTGCGCAATAGCGATTGGCCATAGCGGGTTTCGTTGGTGATGCGCCCCAGCGCAATCTTGCGCTTTAGCACGGGCTTGGCCGGCGGAGCATTGACAACAGATTGCTGTGCCTGGCGTTGCGCGGCATCCGATTGCGGTGCTTCTACCTGCGTAGGCGGGCCGGCTTTTGAGGCACAACCGGCGAGTACGATTGCCGACGAAGCAAGCAATGCGGTGAGCGCTTTGCGCGGCACTCGCCCCACAAAATGTGTGTTGATGATTGGCATAGTCTTTTCCGTGGTGGATGGCACGATGTTCGCAGAAGACCGTGAACTCGGCGTCAGCCAAAAGGGTTATTTTGCGCCTCTAAGCGATTGAAATCGCCACGACAAAAGCGCTGCGTGTGTAACACATCGCAACGCGTCGGCATGCTTTAGGTTGACGTCAGTTTGCTTGACGCTAAATTGTTTAGGCCGATAGTGCTGAGACGATTTGCTCAGCAGCATCACCGCGTCCGTAGGGTTGCACTAACTCTCCAGTCGTTTCACTTTGGGCAAGCGCCGCTTTTACGACGGCCTTCGCGCCCAGTGCGAGCGGGCAGAGACGGTTCCAGCCACTGTCCACGAGTTCCACCCATTCGGTTTCGGAGCGGATAGTCAAACACGGCACCCGATGGAAGAACGCTTCTTTTTGCACGCCGCCAGAATCCGTGATGATGAGTGAGGCGGCTTGCTCCAGGCGCACCATATCCAGGTAGCCCAGCGGCTCTGTGATGATGAGATCTTTGTGTTCGATCTCAATACCCGCCTTGCCTGCGAGCGCCCGAGTGCGCGGGTGAAGCGGCATGACAACCGGCCGCGTCTGCGCGAGCGAGGCAAGCGCTTCAAATAGGTTGCTCAGGCTGGTCGGGTCGTCAGTGTTTTCAGCCCGGTGCGCCGTGCACAAAACGAAACCTTGGTCACTTAACTCAAGTGAGGAAAGAATCTGGCTCCTGCGCTTGGCAATAGCGCCAAAGCGAAGCGCGCAGTCAAACATCACATCACCGGTATTGATGACTTGCTCGCCCGCAATGCCTTCTGCAGCCAGGTTACTAACAGCGGTTTCTGTCGGCGTGAACAACTGAGTGCTCACGTGGTCAGTCATGACGCGGTTGATCTCTTCAGGCATGGCGCGGTTAAAAGAGCGCAACCCAGCCTCAACATGGGCGACGGGCACATGGAGCTTCACGGCGGCGAGTGCACCAGCCAGCGTTGAATTCGTGTCGCCATAAACGAGCACCTTGTCTGGCGATTCTTGCTGGATGAGCGATTCAAGTGCTTCCAGCATGCGCCCGGTCATCGCGCCGTGCGACAGCGAGTGGATATCTAGCGTGTGGTTGGGTCGCGGGATGCCCAGTTCATCAAAGAACACGGCCGACATATTCGCGTCAAAGTGCTGGCCGGTGTGGACGATGACTTCTGTTAGGTCATGACGTTGGGCAAATGCGGCGCTTACCACGGCAGCCTTCACGAATTGCGGACGAGCACCGATGACGGTGAGTGTTTTCATTCAGGTGCTAGTCGGCCCTTAGTAAGCCTGGGGGTCGCCCTTGAGTACGAGTTTGACCGTACGCCAAATGATGAGCAGATCCATGCGCAGGGACCAGGTGCGCAGATACTCCAGGTCAAACTCAACCCGGCGCTCCATATCTTTGAGTTCTGGTGTCTCGCCGCGCGCGCCATTAACCTGCGCCCAGCCCGTAATGCCGGGCTTGACCTTGTGGCGAACCATGTAGCCCTTGATCACCTTGCGGAAGGTTTCGTTGTGAGCGACGGCATGTGGGCGCGGACCCACAACACTCATGCGCCCTTCAAGCACGTTAAAGAACTGCGGGAGTTCATCAAGCGAGGTGCGGCGCAGAAATCCGCCAACAGCCGTAATGCGCGGGTCGTCTTTGGTGGCCTGCTTGACGTGCTCGCCGTTTTCAACGACCCGCATCGTGCGGAACTTCCACACGTTGATTTCGCGCCCGTCCAGCCCGTAACGCTTCTGCCGGAAGATAATCGGTCCGGGCGACGACAGCTTTACCGCGACGGCGATCGCAATCATCAGGGGCGCCGTTAACGTTATCGCCATCAATGACAAGCCAATATCTGACAAACGCTTGGTGACGCCGGTCACCCCTTCAAAAGGTGTGTCGCACACGGCGACCACGGGCACGCCACCCACCGCGTCCAGGCGAGCCTGAATCAGGTCGACCATAAAGATATCGGGTACGAAGTAGATTGATGCCGTGGTGTCTCGCAGGCTATCGAGCAAGCGCAGGATGCGCGGCTGGCCAGCCATGGGCAGTGCTATGTAGATGCTCGAAACGGTGTTGGCCTTGACGAAGGCAGCGGCGTCCTGGACGCGCCCAGCCACTGGGGCTTCATCAACCTCGCCCAGACGTGACTCGTTGCGATCATCAAAAAACGCCAGCACACGTTTGTTGCTAAACGGATCGTTGTTGAACGTGCCGGCAATCTGACGACTGGCTTCATTCGCGCCAATCACGATCGTGCGTTCTTTGCGGCTGAGGGCCAGCACGCGCGGCACAAGTGAGGGCGCGAGAAAGTGCGCCGCGAACTGCACAACTGGCACACCAAGAATCCAAAAGAAGATGACGTTGCTGTTAAACGCGTCCGCCATACCAGTGACATAGCCAAGGCCGAGTAATAGTGCAGCGACAACCGCCCAGTTACCGGCCAACGCGCGCAACAGATTGAGCTGGCGGTGGCGAAACTCAATGGTTCCCGGGTAACACAGCGAAAACGCGAGCAATGCCAGAATCACCTCGGCGCCACGAATGGGCTCG
>JBGCFG010000028.1:0-40772 GCA_045106815.1 Burkholderiaceae bacterium
GCTACGTTCGGGACGTAGAGGCCGGAGGTTCGAATCCTCTCACCCCGACCATTCACTGCACTGCTAAGTCGCTTGGCGATTCGGCGAGCCTACCCTCTCTATCTCTCCCTACCTCCCCCTATCTAGACTAACCAATCTTGCTGCTAGCTCTTTTGCTATTGAGCATTCTCAGATGCCTGTTCGGCGCGCGCTTCGCAAGCATTCCACAGTCGTCAACTTCGCGGGTATCCTAAGGCGCGTTTAGATCTGGTTTCGGCCACCGCGCGGCAATACCGCCAGACCGGTCAGCCGAAAAGAAAAAGACCGAGAACATCCATGATTGATGAAGCCCCCAGAATTACCGTCCAACTCCCCACCAAACGCCCTGAAGCAGCACTTCTTGAGCCATTCAAGAATGTTCAAACGGGCTTTATAGTGGATGCCATGGGCGGTGGCGGTGCCATTTGCCACACGATCAAGCCCATGTTTGCTGATCAAAGTCTTATGTGTGGCCTGGCGCTGACTTGTGATGCCGGCCCTGCCGATAACCTGGCGCTGCTAGCCGCCCTCGAACATGTTCAACAAAGCGATGTGATCGTCGCCAGTGCTCACGGCCATCTTGGCTGTGCAATCGCTGGAGATCTCGTGCTCGGCATGGCCAAGAACGGCGGTGCTCAAGGCTTTGTGACTGATGGCGCAGTGCGAGACACCCGGGGCATCCGAGCGGTCGGCCTGCCGTGCTTTGCCGCCGCCGTTACACCTAATTCGCCCCATAAAAGCGGCCCGGGTATTGTTGGACGGCCCGTCGTGCTCGGGGGTATCACGATTGCCAGTGGGGACCTGATTGTTGCTGATGAAGACGGTCTTGTTGTCGTCCCCCAATCGGAAATCGCTGCCACAGCCTCGCGCTTAGCCCAGGTACTCGCTGCTGAAAAGGAACTGGATGCCAAAGTTCGCGACGGACTGTCCCATCTACCGGTTGGCTGAGGCCGATTGCCGTGTCATCCGCTCTTCAGTCACCCTAAACTCTCATGAAAGCCGCCTGCTTGAGCCCGTTTGGGACGGTTCGACGACCGATTGGCTTAAGTCCATTATTCCCGGGCGTCTGGGCGCCGAATCCAATATCATATGCAACAGTAGTTAACACGTTGGCGGGCGGCAGGCCGCTGAGACCAACGCTAACTCTACCCGCGGGAACCAACAACTGCGGGAGTTTGAAAGGGAGTATGAATTGAGTTCCAAGGGGTTTGCGGCTGTCTCAGTCGTAACGCTGGTAATGGGCATGATCAGTCCGATCCTGCCGCTAGGAGCGCCTGAAGTAAGGGGTGCCGGGGCCGCGTTTGCGCAAACCAAGCCCGCCACACCCGTTGAGCAAGCGCTTACCTTTGATATTGCAGGTTCGTTTGCCGCCACAACGCCTATCGTGGGCCCAGCCCAGGGCCAACTGGTAGAACTCATCAACGCGCTTGCAGGGCCGGGGCTCAAGGCCCGTCTGCATGAGCCTGGCGAACTTGCCCCGCCGGCCCAGTACCTGGGCGCTGTTGGCACCGGCAGCCTGGATGCGGCGTGGACAACCCCGAGCGACTGGGCTTCAAAAGACAGTGCCTTCTGGCTCTACACCGCCATGCCATTCGGCAACGGCCCGCGTGAGTACCTCGCCTGGATGAAGTACGGCGGCGGTGAAACCCTCTTCAAGCAATTGCATAGCAAATACAACGTCGAGGCGCTCCCGTGCGGTATTAGTCCGGCAGGTGGTTTTGGGTGGTTTCGTGACGAACTCACCGATGAAGAGCCCTTCACGGATCTGAAGATCAGGCCGACCGGTTTGGCCGGCTCTGTCCTTACCCTGCTAGGCAGCGCCCCCCAGGTGGTCAATCCTGAAGAGCTGGCAAGCGCAATGGAACTCAAAGCGCTTGATGCGGCAATGCTCCAGTCACCAGCCCTGGATCAAACCTTTGGCCTGGAGGCGCACGCCAAGAATCTCTACTTTCCAGCCTGGCATCAACCGAGTACGCTCAATGCGCTACTTGTGGCCCGCAAGAAATGGGAATCGCTTAGCAAGCAGCAAAGAGCTGCGATTCAGAGTGCGTGTGACACGCTCATGCTCAGGCAACTGGCTGAAGGGGAAGCCCTTCAAGGCAAGGCGCTGAACGCGCTTGCCGAGAAAGGCATCAAGCCGCTGCGTTTGCCAGCCGACATTCTCGAGCGCCTTGAGAAAGCCTGGCTCGAAACCGCAGAAGATCTCGCCGGCAAGAGCCCGGAATTCAAAAAAGCCTGGGAGTCGTACTCGAACTTCGTGAAGGCTCAGGCGCGCTACCGGGACCTCTCTCAAAACTGATTGCCCCAAGGTGATTGGGCGATTTTTATCCGTCTGATGGCCAGCAAACGGACCACCCGGTCGTGGCGCGCAGTCGCGCCACATCTGCCTCGGTATCCAGGTCGACCCGAAAGTGCTCATTGCTGGTCACGAAAGGCATCGTGCGGTTTGGATGCTTACGCTGCCAGTCTCTGCACCCTACTTGCTCACCGTCCGCCAGAATCTCATCGCGTGCGGCCGCGCTGATCACCACCGGATTGCCCCGCTGCCCCTCAACTTGCGGATACACGGCATCAACGCCCGCCCGATTCACTCGCCAAAAAGCCAATAAGTCAGTCAGGTCGCTTGCAACAAGCAAGGGCTGATCTGCCAGTGCCATGAGGTTCGCGTCGGCCGAGCCGCTCAGGGCCGCAAGCCCCAAGCGTTGCGACGACACCAAGCCGGCCTCGGGGTTCGGGTTGATCACCAGCCTCGCTGGCAAATCACCAATCGCCGGGCTGATTTGATCAGCATAGTGACCCAGCACGACGACGAGCTCCTCAATACCTGCATCGAGGCAGGCCCTCAACAAGCGTGTGATCAGCGGCTGCCCATCAATTTGCAGGAGAGACTTTGGCCTGCTCCCCATCCGAGAGCCCTCTCCGGCGGCGAGCAACACGGCAGCTACCGGCGCGACACTTTCGCCCATTGGTACTCCGTTCGATCAAGTTGCATGAACCCGTATCCATTGCTTGCGGCTGGTCAGTTTAGATCAGGTGACAGCAGCTGACGAGCAACCGGTCGAACAAAAAAAAACGGCCCGGAAAACCGGGCCGTTTTTCATGAGGTCGCTGAGCAGGACAGCTAATTCCCGAATACTTGTCGCGGTAGCCAGAGCGCTAGCTCCGGGAACTCAAGCACGAGCAACATGCCACAGACCTGAAGCAACACAAACGGAATGATGCCTTTGTAAATCGACTGCATCTTGACCGAACTGGGCGCCACCCCCTTCATGTAGAACAGTGCAAATCCAAATGGTGGCGTCAGGAACGACGTCTGCAGGTTCACCGCCACCAATATCGCGAACCAGTAAATCACCTCAGATTGCACTAACTTTAACTGCGCCTGGTTCGATGGCGGTTCCAGCCCCAGGTGCGGGGCAAACTCCGGCGCAAGCGTCCTGATGACTGGCGCGAACACCGGCAGGATGATCAAGGTGATCTCAAGGAAGTCAAAGAAGAATCCCAACAAGAACACGGTGCCCATTAGCAAGAACAGCAATGGCCATGGTCCCAGCTCGAGCCACTCAATGAAGTGAATGATGAGCTCTTCGCCGTAGACGTTTCTGAAGATCGTGGAAAACGCCGTGGCACCCGCGAAGATCATGAAAATCATCGCGGTGGTCAGACCGGTTCGGGCCACCACACTCGACAACACATTCATGTTCAACGTGCCATTGATCAGCGCCAGAACCAGCGAGCCAAACGCACCCACACCGGCTGCCTCTGTCGGCGTCGCCCAACCGGCGAAGATCGACCCGAGCACCATCACAATCAGGAAGATCGGCGGCACGAAGCCTTTCAAAATACCGCCGAGCAAACTTGGACCCTCACGCTTACCGATCACCATCGCTGAAACGAAGATGCCCAGGAAGGCCAGGAAGCCCCAGTTCGCCTCATCGTGATACTCAGACCCGTACATGTACCAAGCCGCCCCAACAAATACGGCCGAGACGCCCAGGAACAGAACAAGATTCGAGTAGTTCGTTGGGTTGATCTTGATCGCGTTGTCCGGGAGCGGCGGAGCAGCACTCGGCTTGATCATCGCGTAAATGATGATGTAGATGAAGTACAGGCTCGACAAGACCAGGCCCGGAAGCAACGCGCCCAGGAACAGGTTACCCACTGAAACCGCCAGCAGGTTGGCCATCAACACCAGCATGATTGACGGCGGAATCAAGATACCCAGCGTCGCACTGGCTGCGATCGTACCTGTTGCCAGTGATGGGTCGTATCCACGCTTGAGCATCGTCGGCAACGCGAGCAGCGTCATCATCACAACAGACGCGCCGATGATGCCGGTGGTCGCTGCCATGATGGTGCCCATCACGGTCACTGACAGGGCCAGACCACCTGGAATCCGCCGGAGAAGCACCTGCAAGATGTGCAGCAGGTCTTCAGCAACCTTGGACTTCTCAAGCATCGTGCCCATAAACACGAAGCATGGAATAGCCACCAGAATCGGGTTCTGAACCGCGCCAGACGCGCCATCTCCCCCCCAGATTCGCTGAATCACCTGGAAGAAAACCGCAAAGTCGAGCAATTCGAGGTAGACCCCGAAAAAACCAAACAAGACTGCAATACCGCCTAGCGCAAACGCAACCGGCAATCCGGTGAACAGCATGAGCGCCAGGCACAAAAACATGTACGCGCCGACGTACTCATACATATGATCAATGAAGGCTTCCATGTGCTAATTCCCCTGGCCCAATCTGGCAGCTTTCTCGGCCGCTTTTTCAGCCGCTAACTTTTCAGCAAGCGCCGCAGCATCTTCGATTTCCTCTTCCAGCGCACGTTCAGCCGCCAGACGGGCTGCCTCGAGTTCACCGGCGTCTTCCGGGAAAATCAACAAGCCCTTGTTTGCTTCAACACTCTGTTCCTTGGTGCCAAAGACAAAAGCAATGCATCTGAACAATGTCGTCAGAATCGCCAATAACAGCACGGTAAATCCAAGGAGCACGAACGATTTGATTATCCAGCGCTTACCAATACCGGTGAGCGATTCAGACCCCTCACCCTGCGAGTAAGCGAGTTCGGTCAGCTGGAATGATTCGTCAATCATGACGATCGCAAACGGAATCGCGAGCACACACAGACCGATAATTTCGATCCAGGCCTGCTTGGTTTTGGATAACAGCTCGCGAAAGATATCGACTCTGACGTGCGCGTTGGCAAGATAGCCAATGCCAAAGGTCATCATCATGAGCACTGCATGGAAATGCCACTGCATATCCTGCAAGATCGTTGACACTGAAAAGCCACCGTACTGAATCGACAAATCAGAAAAATACAGACGGGTGTAGTCGATCTTGCGTGTGATCACGTCGAACATGATCGTGAAAATCAACGGCAGCACAATCCAGGACGATATGCGTCCGGCATTGCGCGAAATGCTGTCGAATATGCTGGCAATGCGTAGAAGTAGTCCCATGGGCTCGGGCCTTTTACTTGATTACCGAAACCCGCCTACAACAAACACTTTCGGCTTGCCTCACTCGACAATCCACAGGCTGCTGAGGGCCGACCCTCGGTGATTTCAGAATGCAATGCCGATGAGCACTGCCTTCGGTGTTTCTCCGTACTTTGTTATATACAGAGAACCGGCCACACGGCCGGCTCTCTGTACCAGAGCAATGCTCGATTACTTCAGGTAACCGCGCTCACCCCAGACTTTGTACTTCTCTGAGAAAGAAGAATAGCTGTCCCAGAGCGTTTTCACGTCTGCGTTAGCAGCAATTTCTTCTGCCAGCACTTCTTCCCATGCACCCTTGAGCTGATCAAGGATTTCCTGCGGCCAAACCATGTTCTTCACGCCGTCTTTCTCGTTGGCGATCATGGCTTCAAACTGAGATGCCTCACCGTCAGCGATCTGCTCGATGATGTTTGCCTTACAGGCAGCATCAAACATGGCCTTGTTCTCGTCTGACAACGCATCCCACTTGCCCTGATTGATCAGGACTTCGTTGGTGGTTGCCTGCTGGTGCCAGCCTGGGAAGTAGTTGTACTTCGCAATCTGGTAGAAGCCATAAGAGCGGTCAATGGCGGGCATTGAAAACTCAGTGGCGTCGATGGTGCCCAGTTCAAGTGCCGGGTAAATGTCACCACCAGCCAGCTGCTGGGTTGACACGCCGAACTTCTGCATGACTTTGGCGCCCATACCGAAGAAGCGCATCTTCAGACCCTTGAGCTGATCGAGGCTCTTGATCTCTTCGCGGAACCAGCCCGAGGTCTCGGGAGAGATCATGCCGCAGAACGAATACTTGATGCCGTCGCGCTTATAGAGGTCTTCAGCAACCTGAACACCACCGCCAAACTTCATCCAGGCCACGAACTCGCCAATGCCAGGACCGAAGGGCCAGGTCGACAAAAATGAGAATGCCGAGTTCTTGCCCTGGTTAGCGCCGGGCGTGCCCCAGGCAGCGTCGAACGCGCCTTTACTGATTGGGTCGTAGTAGGCATAGCCACCCGCCAATGCGCCCGGTTCGAAAACCTTAATGTCAAATTTTCCGCCGGACATCGCACGCACGCTATCGGCGATTCGGATGGGCGGCGGGCCGATCACAGCAACGTTAGCGCCGAAGGCTGAGTGCATCTTCCAACGCACTTTCTTCTGCGCGTTAGCGTCGTCGGGGGTGAAGGCTGCAGCTGCAACGGCAACGCCGACTGCAACAGCACCAAGGCTTTTGATACCTGGAAATTTCATGTGTGGGGTCTCCCTGAACTTTCTGTTATTGCCTCGCGCAAGCGCGCAACGCGAATTGTTTCGCCGGTCACACCACAGGGGCGCGGCAGCGAACTCGGCCAGAGGTTATCACAGGCCTCGCCCGATTGAGCCGCATTGACTGGCAAGACGTGGATTTTGTCCGCTTGGTGCACTGTTCCTCTGCCGCGCTGCACGACTTGAAAGCCGATATCGTGCAGCGCAACAAAGGCGCTGATCACCTAACCTGACATCCCTTGAACGGTTAAACCCGTATTCGGTTGGCCAGGCCAGGCGAACGCTGCATTACTTAAGATAGCCGCGCTCACCCCAGACTTTCCACTTCTCATGGAAGGCGGTGTAGCTTTCCCAGATACGCTTGGAATCCGGATTGGCTGCAGTTTCCTCTGCAATAACGTCTTTCCAGGCAGCCCGGAACTGATCAAGGATTTCATCAGACCAGACCATGTTTTTGACGCCATCTTTTTCATTGGCAAGCATGGCTTCAAACTGTGATGCCTCGCCGTCTGCCACTTCGACCGCCAGGTTCGCCGCGCAGGCACTCTTGAACATTTCCTGATGGGGCTTGGACAACGTATCCCACTTGGCTTTGTTAATCAGGATCTCATTGGTGGTTGCCTGCTGGTGCCAGCCCGGGAAGTAGTTGTACTTGGCGATTTGATGGAAGCCCAAAGTGCGATCGATCGCCGGCATTGAGAACTCAGTTGCGTCGATTGTGCCAAGCTCAAGTGCCGGGTAAATATCACCGCCAGCCAACTGCTGTGTGGACACACCAAACTTCTGCATCACTTTGGCGCCCAGACCAAAAAAGCGCATTTTCAGGCCCTTAAGCTGATCCAGGCTCTTGATTTCTTCCCGGAACCATCCAGACGTTTCAGGCGAAATCAATCCGCAAAAGTGATATTCAATGCCGTCTTGTGAGTAAAGCTCCCGGGCGATCTCTTCGCCGCCGCCGTACTTCATCCATGCAAGAAACTCACCCACACCAGGGCCAAACGGCCAGCTAGACAGCAGCGCATAGGCAGAGTTCTTACCCTGATTCGCACCCGGGGTGCCGTAAGCAGCTTCAAATGCCCCTTTGCTGACGCCGTCGTAGTAGGCAAAGCCACCAGTCAATGCACCAGGCTCGAAGAGCTTGATGTCGAATTTGCCATCCGACATCACGCGGATTGAGTCGGTGATGCGAGGGCCAACCGGACCAATCACAGCGACGTTTGTACCAAACGCTGAGTGCATCTTCCAGCGAACTTTCTTTTGGGCATCAGCCTGCTCAGCAACGGTGCCAAGTGCAACAGCGACCGAAAGGCCCACTGCCATACGGCTGACCGAACGTGTACTAAACAAATTCATTTGTCTCTCCTTGGTTTGGAATCTACTTTTAGCCGCTGCGCACGGCGGTGTTCTATCGGGTCCGTTCGCAACTAACTAGAAGGTTAACCCAAATATCTTTGTGTTCACTACCCGGACAATTGGGGCCGGCGGGCACTCAGTGATTATCGCGCGGGATACCTTTGCTCTGGGCAATCCGCTGATACTCAACCGCTGGCTTGAGCACCATACCCTTGTCGAGTCGATCAACAATACCGCGCTGGATTTCCTGCCACGGCGTCTGGCTGGCCGGATACTGGTAGCCGCCGGCTGCAATCAAGGCCTCTCGCCGGCGTGTCAACTCCGCCTCATCGACCAGCATGTCGGCTCGTCGCTGCTTCAGGTCAATCCGGACACGATCTCCTGACTGCAAGATGGCGAGCCCTTCATTGTCGGCCGCTTCAGGCGAAGCATTCAGTATCGAAGGAGAGCCCGAAGTGCCGCTTTGCCGGCCATCGCCAATGCAGGGCAATGCCTCGTGACCTTTGGCCAGCAAACTCGCCGGCGCGCGCATATTCACAACCTCTGCCGCCCCGGGATAACCGATTGGACCCACGCCGCGCATAAACAGGATGCAGTTCTCATCGATGCCGGTGGCCGGATCGTCAATGCGATGGTGAAAATCCTCGGGCCCGTCGAACACGATGGCCTTGCCTTCAAACGCATCCGGGTCTTCCGGGTTACTGAGGTAGTGACGCCGAAACTCCGGTGAAATCACACTTGTCTTCATGATTGCGGCATCAAACAAATTGCCCGATAGAACCAAAAAGCCGGCAGCCTGCACCATCGGTTGCTTGTAGGGATAGATCACATCCTGTTTGTTCGATCGCCGACCCTCACAGTTCTCGCCCAGGGTTTTACCATTGGCAGTCATGGCGTCGGTGTGAATCAGGCCAGCATCGATCAGTTCGGTCAACACGGCTGGCAGTCCGCCCGCGCGGTAATAGTCTTCGCCCAGGTATTTACCGGCCGGCTGCATGTTCACAAGCAATGGCACATCGAACCCGACGGTTTCCCACTCCTTGATTTCGAGCGGCACACCCATATGACGCGCAACAGCGCCAATATGAATCGGCGCGTTGGTCGACCCGCCAATCGCTGAATTGGCACGTATGCAGTTTTCAAACGCCGGGCGGGTCATGATGTCTGACGGCTTCAAGTCTTCATGGACCATATCGACGATCCGGCGGCCAGTCTCATAGGCACATTGAGCACGCTCGCGATAAGGACCGGGAATCGCCGCCGCGCCCGGCAGGGTCATGCCTAGCGCTTCAGCCAGCGCATTCATCGTCGAGGCAGTCCCCATGGTGTTGCAATGGCCGACCGAGGTTGTCGACGATGACACCAGATCGATATACCCCTCAAAGTCAACTTCACCCTGGGCCAGCATTTCGCGGCCTTTCCAAACGATCGTGCCCGAGCCCGTCCGCTCATTGTCATACCATCCGTTGAGCATCGGCCCACCTGGCAGGACAATCGCGGGTATGTTGACGGTAGCGGCGCCCATCATCATCGCGGGAACGGTTTTGTCGCAGCCGGTCGTCAGCACCACCCCGTCGAGTGGATAGCCATACAGGATTTCCACGAGGGACAAATAGGTCAGATTGCGATCCAGCGCCGCGGTCGGCCGTTTGGCTGTCTCCTGAATCTGGTGCACGGGAAACTCCAGCGCCACCCCGCCTGCCGCCAGAATCCCTTCCCGCACCCGCTTGGCCAGTTCAATATGGTGCCGGTTGCACGGCGAAATATCGGATCCCGTCTGGGCAATGCCAATAATCGGCCGGCCAGACTGCAACTCCTCACGCGTAATGCCGTAGTTCAGGAAGCGCTCTATATAGAGAGCAGTCATCTCGGGATTGTCAGGGTTGTTGAACCACTGTCTGGAACGCAGCGGTACTTTATTGTTGGACATCGGGTCTCCTCAGTGCTTGGGGGCTAGTGCGGGCCATGCCTTGCCTGGCACGACCGTCCGGCCATATCTAGCCACGCGTGCTTCAATAATACGGTGCGAGCGAACAAACGCGCGAGTCGGGCGCGAATCGGTTAAGGTTCGCGTGTGACAACTGTCTGGCTAATCCGTGGAAGCGCTTCCTACCTGGGCTCAGATTTCAATTCTGGTCCTGCTACTCATTGCCTCTGGTTTTTTTTCCATTTCCGAGATCAGCATGATGGCGCTGAATCGGTATCGGCTCAAACACCTCGTTGAGCGGAAAAACCGGAGCGCAGCCCGAACGAGCAAATTACTGGACGACACTGAGGATTTGCTCGGGACCATCCTGATTGGCAATAACGTCGTCAACGCGGCGCTGACCGCTCTGGTGACCGCGCTTGCCATTCGCACCTTTGGCAACAATGACACCGTGGTGCTGGTTGCCACGACCATCGTTGCCGTTGCGATCATTCTGTTTTGCGAAATCGGGCCGAAAGTGGTCGGGGCGACCTATCCCGAAAAGATTGCACTGCCGGCCTCGTGGATCCTGGCGATCCTCAAGACGCTGCTTCATCCTTTTGTGTGGGCGGCCAATCGGGTCGTGCTGGGCGCATTGCGAACGTTTGGCGTGAATGTCGGCAGGGATCATCAGGAAGCCTTGTCGAGAGAGGAGTTTCGCAGCATTGTTGCTGAATCCGGCACCCTCGTACCGTCCAAACATCGATCCATTCTGCTCAACCTGTTCGAACTGGAAGAGATCACGGTTGATGATGTCATGATCCCGCGCCGACGAATTGAAGCGATTGATCTGGCCTCTGACGAACGCACACTGCGAGAGCAACTCACCACCTGTTATCACAACAAGCTCCCGGTTTATGAGGGTGACATTAACCGCATCGTCGGCATTTTGCATGTCAGGCGCGCGCTGTCTTTGCTGCAGCGCGAAGACTTTGACGCTTCACACGTTCGCGAGTTGCTCGGTAAACCTTACTTCATTCCCAGCGGCACACCCGTCTTCAAGCAACTTCAGTTCTTCCAGGAGCGCAAAGCTCGATTCGCGCTGGTCGTGGATGAATACGGCGACCTGCAGGGGCTGGTGACACTGGCCGACATCATCGAAGAATTTGTGGGTGAGATCACCTCCACCGGTCCCAGCCGGGAGTCCGGCCTGCAGTGGAGTGAAAATGATGACGTTCGGGTTGATGGTGCCACGCCGCTGCGCGAATTGAACCGCCAACTCGGCCTGACGTTGCCACTCGACGGCCCCAAAACCCTCAATGGGCTTGTCCTGGAGGCCCTCCAGGCGCTACCCGAGGCGAGTGTCAGCGTCAGATTCGGCGCTGTCGCTGTAGAGGTCATCCATATCGAGAATCGGTCGATTCGTCATGCCGTGCTGCATCGGCTAAGTCTGCCAACCGATGAAGATGACGACGAGCCGGAGAGCACTCGCGCCTAGGTTACCCAGACCTTTTCAAGCAGCGCGCTTGTGCCGGCGCCTGCCATGCCAGTCAGCGCGCGCTGACCCCTCATCGGCCAGCCAGCACTGGTAATCCAAAAAGCCGGTCCAAACGCCATTGCCGTCAGCGAACAGACAAGCCTTGCGCCGTTCGTGCCCCAACGGGCGACCACTCGTCTATCGATGCGGTTCATCCGGTGCATTCCCCTTTAGCTTGAACGATCATTCCGCACTCAGACCGCCGAGAATTCAAGCGAGCACAGGGAAAAAACGAGTATGGCAGCGACACAAACTCCGCAACCCGCGAACGAACGGGTAGCGCTGGCTGGCCTGGGCCGGGCATTGGTCCAACACCGGATCATGCGACCGGACAAGGCAGTAGCGATTCAAAAGGAAGCCGATGAGGCAAAGGTTCCTTTTATCGATCAGCTAATTGCGGGCGATCACTTAAAGGCACGAGAACTGGCAAAGTTCTCAGCTGATGCATTCGGTCATCCGATGCTCGACCTTGATTGTCTGGATATCAGCGGACTACCTGAAGACTTGCTGGACAAAAAACTAGCTTCCGAAACCCGCGTGATTCCGCTCGGTAAGCGAGGTAGCAAGATTTCGGTGGCTTTGTCTGACCCCACCGATTTTCAGACGCTTGATCGCATCAAGTTCTCAGCGCAGGCTGGGGTTGATCCAATCGTGGTCGAGCATGACAAGCTAATGAAGCTGGTTGAGTCGCAAGGACGCTCAGCCGGCGAGAAACTCAGTGACCTGGTAGACGACGACCTCGACGTTGATGTCACCAGCGACGAGGAAGCAGCGGCGCAATCACCTGCTGATCAGGATATTGACGACGCGCCTGTTGTTAAGTTTCTGCAAAAAGTCCTGCTTGATGCGATTCAGAGTGGCGCTTCAGATATTCACATGGAGCCATACGAGAAGTTTTACCGCATCCGATTCCGAATTGATGGTCAACTTCGCGAGGTTGCCCAGCCGCCTCTGGCGATTAAAGAGAAGCTGTCCACGCGCATCAAAGTGATTTCGCGTCTGGACATTTCTGAAAAACGAATCCCCCAAGACGGCCGGATGAAACTCGTGCTGTCTGGCAACCGGGCAATCGATTTCCGGGTGTCGACCCTGCCAACACTGTTTGGCGAGAAGATCGTGATGCGTATTCTCGATCCGTCCTCGGCCAAGCTGGGCATTGATGCTTTGGGTTATGACCCGGAGCAAAAGGAAGCGCTGCTCGAAGCCATCCAGCGTCCTTACGGCATGGTGCTGGTAACGGGCCCAACAGGTTCGGGCAAAACGGTTTCGCTTTACACCTGCCTGAACATTCTGAATGAACCGACGACCAACATTGCAACGGCAGAAGACCCGGCCGAGATCAACTTGCCCGGCATCAACCAGGTCAATGTGAACGACAAGGCTGGACTGACCTTTGCAGCCGCCCTGAAGTCATTCCTGCGGCAAGACCCCGACATCATCATGGTGGGTGAGATTCGAGATCTTGGCACGGCAGACATTTCGATTAAAGCGGCGCAGACCGGCCACATGGTCATGTCGACCCTGCACACCAATGATGCCCCAACAACGCTGACTCGGATGATGAATATGGGCGTTGCCCCTTTCAACATCGCGTCTTCGGTGATCCTGATTACCGCTCAACGGTTGGGTCGCCGACTGTGCGCCTGTAAAGAACCGGCCGAGTTGGACGAAGATGCCTTATTGGCAACGGGTTATCGCGAAGAAGATCTCGATGGAACCTGGCAGCCCTTTAAGCCTGTGGGCTGCGATGTCTGCGGCGGATCTGGCTACAAGGGTCGAGTGGGTATCTATCAGGTCATGCCGATCAGCGAAGAAATTCAGCGAATTATCCTGAACCAGGGCAATGCGATGGATATCGCTCAACAGGCTCAAGCCGAAGGCGTGAATGACCTGCGCCGCTCAGGCCTGTTGAAGGTTAAGCAAGGTCACACTTCAATCGAGGCGGTCATGGCCGTCACCAATGATTAACGTCAGCCAATCGGGTAATGGCCTGCAATCCCTTCCAGGACTGCAGGCCGAAACAGCGTCACACAGGAGCAATTAGCGTATGGCCAGCACATCCTCAGCAATGGACAGTCGCACAGCGGCGCGCAGCCAGTCCCGCAAGGCGAAAGAATTCACCTGGGCCTGGGAAGGCAGAGACCGGGCCGGTAAGACGATTCGCGGCGAAACCCGAGCAGCGACAGAAGTCGTGGTTCAGGCCGCCCTGCGGCGTCAGGGTATTACCCCAGTCAAAATTACCAAGCGGCGAGAAAAGCGCGGCAAGAAGGTCACTGAGAAAGACATCACGCTCTTCACCAGACAGCTCGCGGTGATGATGAAGTCGGGCGTGCCACTGCTGCAGTCCTTCGATATCGTCGCCAAAGGCGCTGATAACCCTTCGGTAGGCAAACTGTTTATGGACATCAAGGGCGATGTCGAGACAGGGACATCACTGTCCAAAGCCTTCCGCAAATACCCCCTCTACTTTGACGCACTCTTTTGCAATCTGGTTGGCGCTGGTGAAGCGGCCGGTATTCTGGACGACCTGCTCGACCGATTGGCGACCTACAAGGAGAAGATGCAGGCCATCAAGGGCAAGATCAAATCTGCCTTGTTCTACCCGATCTCAGTCTTGGTCGTTGCTTTTGTCGTGGTTGCAGTGATCATGTTGTTTGTGGTGCCAGCCTTTAAAGATGTGTTCGCCAACTTTGGCGCCGAGCTACCTGCTCCCACGCTAGCGGTGATCGCGGTCTCGGATAACTTCGTCAAGTATTGGTACCTGATTTTCGGTGGCATTTTTGGCACGGGCTACTTCTTCATGCAGGCATGGCGACGTTCACCCAAAGTCCAAATGGTCATGGACCGTATGATGTTGAAACTGCCGATCTTTGGCGCCGTGATTGAGAAAGCGACCATTGCGCGCTGGTTAAGAACACTGTCGACCATGTTTGCTGCAGGTGTGCCGCTTGTCGAAGCCCTCGATTCTGTCGGCGGCGCATCAGGCAATGTTGTGTACCTACAGGCCACAAAAAAGATCCAGCAGGAAGTCTCGACTGGTACAGGTCTGACGATTTCGATGCAGAATGTTGATGTCTTTCCCAACATGGTGTTGCAGATGGCCTCCATCGGTGAAGAATCAGGCAATCTGGATTCAATGTTGTCGAAGGCTGCTGATGTCTACGAGCGCGAGGTGGATGACGCAGTCGAAAGCCTTTCAAGCCTGTTGGAGCCGCTCATCATGGTGATCCTAGGTGTCATTATCGGTGGTCTCGTGGTCGCGATGTATCTGCCAATCTTCAAATTGGGTCAGGTTGTCTGATTTCTGATGATTGAATTACTGCAGCAATCCCTGCCACTAGCCACAGCCACCGCCTTGGTGTTTGGGCTCCTGGTGGGGAGTTTCCTGAATGTTGTGATTCATCGGGTTCCCAGAATGATGGAACTCGATTGGGAAGCGCAGGCAGCCGAGGTACGGGGAGAAGCTCCGACAGAAGTTAAACCCTTCAACCTTATGACCCCCGGGTCAAACTGCCCGCATTGTGGGCATAAAATTACCGCACTTGAGAACATCCCTGTGCTCTCATGGCTGTGGCTACGCGGAAAATGCAGAGGCTGCGGCGCAGGTATCTCAGCGCGCTACCCGATTGTAGAAGCCGCGACTGGGCTGCTCAGCGCCGTTGCCATCTGGCACTTCGGATTCACTGCGGCCGGCCTTGGCGCTGTCTTGCTTGGGTTTTACCTGATCAGTCTGACCGGGATTGACCTCGATACGCAACTGTTGCCCGACAGCATGACCCTGCCTCTCATCTGGCTCGGTCTGATCTTCAATCTGTGGGGCACTTACGCAAGTCTGAACGATGCCGTGATTGGTGCGATTGCAGGCTACCTGATCCTGTGGAGTATCTACTGGCTGTTTAAGTTGGTGACCGGCAAAGAAGGCATGGGTTACGGAGACTTCAAACTCCTGGCTGCTCTGGGTGCCTGGTTTGGTTGGCAGGCATTGCCTGCGATTGTGTTGTTGAGTTCTCTGGTTGGCGCAGTGATCGGGATTGGTCTGATCGTGCTCGCCAAACGTGGCCGTGAAGTCCCAATGCCGTTTGGCCCTTACCTTGCCGGTGCAGGCCTGCTTGCACTCTATTTTCAAGATTCGATTAACGGTTTCATTGGCATCGTCTGACGATCGCTTTGGCGAATACTGTAACTGCAGCAAATAAAATAATCAGTCGCGTTGCAGTGCAAGCGCTTTCTTGAGCAGTTGTTATTTCGTTAGACCGGACATTGATGCTGGGAGAGTTTTAAAGAAGGTTAACGGTCTGGATTCAACCGTGCTTTCGGATCAACATACAAGCTTATTGTTTGACCCAAAGCAGATCCACGGCTAGCCTTGTAGATCCAATGGGTGATGCGTTGAATTGACAATCAATTGACGACGCGCCGCGATCAACTGATGGTCATTCAAGATGCTTGTGAACAAATCGGGAGCGGGTACTTCGCGCTCAGCGCTTAGCTATCAGCAACTGCTCCAGGCCTCGCTGTTCAGCGCCCGTAAACGACAAGACATCGGCTTGCGCTTATTGATGTCGTTGTTCTGCACCGTGTTGCTGATCCAACTTCTCAATCACCCGGCTAGCCCATGGCTCAGTAGCGCGCTATGGATGTGTGCATTTGCCATTGTGTTTTCGCTGCTTTCCCCCTGGCTTTCAAATCGCCTGAGTCACCTTGCCAATATTCTGGTGAACCAGAAAATCAATGGGGAGATACTGGCCAGCTTGCTAACGGGCATCTTGCTGACACCAGCAGCGATGCTCTTCAATTTTGGGCTGGCGGCGCAACTGCCCTGGGCACCGGTGTTAATCGTCACGCTCGCCATCGTCAGCCTCGCCTCAATCGCCGATGCACACCCCATGCGCTTGATTTTTCTGATCAGCCCTTTGGTTATCACCATGGTGACCACGCTGAGTTGGAAAGGTGATTCGTTCGATTTAGCTCTTGCGCTGCTTATGACAACGGTCATCTTCGCCACAGTCATTTGGCTCAGGCAGCGACATCGAGTTTTCATGACGGCGCTGGTTGCGCGCGTCAATGAACAGATGATCCCGATCAGACTTGAAAGACTGATGGCCGCCGACAAAAGTCAACTTGAGCAATTGACGACAGCTAACCGAAGTGCCTGGCAGGATTTTGAACAACCGATCCAAAGCATCGCTTCGCTTGCCCATCGGCTCGAAGGCTCATCGTCCGTCGATGCCCCTACCGCGCGAACGCTGGCGCGCATTAGTCAGCACATGGCCGACCGAGTAAAGCAGCAAACGAATTTTGAATTAGGCGCGTCTGGCACTCACTCTGCTAACACCGATTGGGTCAGCATCACAAAGCTGACCGAGATGATTCGGCTACGAATGGTTTCGCTGACACAGTCGTCTGGCGCAAGACTTCATTTTGTGCCAGTCAGCGCGGATATTGAAACAGTGCCGGCGCTTGTGGAGCGTGTGCTGCAGAACCTGATTGTCCACAGTATCGTGGAAGCCGGTGCCGGATCAATCTCCCTCCAGGCACGGTTTGTGGGGCAATCACTGACGCTATCGGTTGAACATGATGGTGATCCACCTGCCACCCACTTGCTGATTGCCGACCAGGGCTCTGAAGGCCTTCCCAGAGCTCTGGCCCTGGCAGAAGACTGCGAGCTACCACTCAGAATAGATGAGTGCCAGCGCATCAGCTTCACGCTCAGTTTCGATCAATGGCGCAGGCACCCGTCTCGCACCATCCATCCCCCGCGCGCGTTCGACACAGACTGGCTCGACACGGATACTTCCGTGAAGTGCCGAACCCTGCTCATTGATGACGATCCTCTGGCCCGGATGGGTCTGGCAGCCTTGCTCGAGAAGTCTGGCTACGACACCATTATCTGGAGTGGCCAGTCGACTGAAGCGATTGAGTCTGAATTGGCCGAAGCCAATATCAGTTTCATCGTGTCTGACTGGTGGCTTAGCAAGAACGCCAACGCGATTGCGATGCTCAACTGGGTTCAGACGAAATTACCCGAACCAGTGCCAGTAGTCATTGTGTCCGGCGATCAATCTTGTCTTGATCCAACTGCCATATCAGCACAGCTGGATGACGTGACGGTTCGCACACTAGCAAAACCTGTGACACCCAAAACGCTCGAGCGAGCTATTAGCGGACTCATTGAGCTAGACCAAGATTTAGGCTAGTCCACTCCGCGGCACTCGTAGGTAGAGCGGTGAGAGACCCACGCCCCTAGCCGACGCCTGCTAGACTCCGCCGATGGATTCTCGCTCTTACCTTATTGGCCTGACTGGCGGCATCGGCAGTGGTAAAAGTACGATCGCTGATGCGTTCGTAGAGTTAGGCGCTGGCCTGGTGGATACCGACGCCGAGGCCCATGCGTTGACTGCTCCCGGCGGTGCCGCAATAGAACCCATTCGCCAGGCGTTCGGGGCTAACGTCATTGCGGCAGATGGCAGCCTTGACAGACCCGCCATGCGGCAGCTCGCATTTACCAACAGCCAGGCGCGTCAGTCTCTCGAGGCTATCCTGCACCCCCTCATAGGCGCGCGATGCAATGCGGCCATTGCGGCCCTGGCAACACCGTACGTTTTGGTTGCCGTGCCTCTCCTTGTGGAATCTGGCAACTGGATTGAACGGGTTAATCGAGTACTGGTGATCGATTGCGATGAAGAAACTCAAATAGAACGTGTGATCAAACGTAGCGGTCTGACCCGAGAGCAGGTTCAGGCCATCATTGACGTTCAAGTCACCCGTGAAGAAAGGCTGGCCGCGGCAGATGACGTGATTGATAACAGTGGTTCACTGGACAAGGCGCTGGATGCCGTCAAGCAACTGCATCTGGAATACATGGCACTGGCCAGCAGATCTGCCTCATGACTGATAGCCCAAAACCCATTCTGTTTGAGTATCCACTCACCGATCGGATTCGCACCTTGTTACGCCTGGAGGATGTCTTTGACCGGCTGATGTTCTTTAGAGCGGGCGACTCGCACCATCACCATGTGTGTGCGGTTGCCATGCTGTTTGACCTGCTTGATATCAGTGACCGGGCAGATCTTAGAGGGGACCTGCAAGCCGAGATCGAAACCCAGATCAGCGCGCTGACTGCATTTCGCAATCTGCCCTCTGTCTCTACTGAGACGCTCGACATGTTGCTCACAGAATTGAACCGATGCCGGGATGAGCTGACCGCGATGCCCGGCAAGCCTGGCGTGAACCTCACCGAGAACGACTGGTTAATGGCCGTGCGCAGCCGCATCCTGATTGCCGGCGGCGCTGCGGACTATGACATGCCCTCTTTCTGGGCATGGCAAAACCTCCCCCCTGAGGCGAGGCGCCGTGACCTGGACCTTTGGCTTGAGCCATTCACTCCGATGCGCTCGGCCCTGCGAATTCACATGCGTTTGCTGCGCGAGAGCGGCAGCTGGCATGCCCTAAACGCTGAAGACGGCACCTATCAACATTCACTTGGTGGCGAGGCTTATCAACTCGTTCAACTTAAGGTCGACCCACGCCTGAGCGCCATACCTGATACCAGCGCAAACAAATATCTTCTCTGGATTCGCTTTAACGGCATGGACGGCCGCAACCGCCCACAACCGATTCGCGAGTCTGTGCCATTTGAGCTTAACTTATGTAGCTTGCAATGAAATCTGAGAACACAACCCAGCTTAGAGAAAAAGGCCCGCATGTCGCGTGCCCCTCATGCGGCGACCTGACCCGGTTTTCACCCGCCAACCCGTTTCGGCCGTTTTGCTCAGAGCGTTGCAAGGTTATTGATCTAGGCGCCTGGGCGAGCGAACAGTATCGAATTGCGGGCAACCCGAAAGACGTTTCGTCAGACGATCCCGAATCAGACCTGACATAGTGCTGCGCCGATTTGGCAGAGTGCGGTGCTGGCGACTGGTCAACCCTGGCCAAATTCCCCGTTGATCATCGCAATGCCATGCGCGCCGGCCGCCCTCGCGGACCTGAGGTCCTTGCGCTCAAGACCACCCAGCGCGTATACCGGAAGCGGGGTTAACGCAGCGGACACGGCAAAGTTCTGCCATCCAATACCACGCTGGCCCGGGTGACTTTGGGTTGGTTTAACTGGTCCGAGCACGGCAAAGTCAGCACCAATCTCGCCAGCCCGATACAGCTCGTTTAGGTTATGGCAGGAAGCACCAACCCAATCGAAGTCTTCGCGCGGCGCAGGAAGCGTGAACCCGGACGCCATCAGATCAGACGCTCGCAGATGAACACCACGAGCCTGCATCCAATAGCGGGACGGGTGCTGGCTATTGACCAGCAGCCTGGCGCCATAGTCGTCACATCGCGTAAGCACCTGCTTGAAAAGCGTCTCAAACGCCGCCTCATCGATGCCCGGTTCACGTAATTGAACAGCCCTCAAGCCGTCTTCTAGCGACCGGGTCAGGCGCTCAAGAAAAACGGCCTGACCAAGCGAGTGGGCCGAGGAGATGCCGTACCTCGTCGGTAGTGCGAGCAAGCGCATCAGCGGCACGGTCGCTGGCAGTAATGGACTTACGCCGGCGTCTGCCGGGTCACACCACCTGAAAGCCTGCTCTTCGCGAGACTCTGGCTCACCCGACCAATGCTCTATTCTGCGGAAATGCAGACGAACTCGCGCATGCTCGTACGCATGCTCGCGCACTAGCCAGGCGCTTGACTCATGAATCGTCAACCCCAGTTCTTCATGCAGCTCGCGCACGAGAGCCTGGTGAGCCTGCTCGCCAGGCTCGAACTTGCCGCCGGGAAATTCCCACCAACCGGCGTAGGGCTTACCTGCTGGCCGCTGGGCCAACAACACCTGGCCATCCGGTCGTGTCAGGATGCCCACGGCTACTTCTGTGAGTTCGCGGTTGTCGGGCAGATTTGAAGTCATTCGGCTATTTCAACACAGCCCGGGTCAGCCCCGTGGCCATCACCCAATGCCCAGTCCGGCGTGAGGGCGAAACCGGGTCAGGACCGACACGGGGTATCCTTTCGACCCCAAAAGAGCGCCGCGCCCTGCGCGCGCCTGGTATCTCACTTATAGAAATGGAGACGGTTCATGAAATTACTTACTTCGGCCAGCCTGACAGCCCTTGGCGTGGCAGCGATGCTGGTAGCGACCTCAGCAAGTGCTGAAAAGCTCACCCTTAAGTTCGGCCATGTTGGCAAGCCCGGTTCGCTATTTGAAGCATCGGTAAACGCATTTGCCGAGAGCGCTAATGCCAAACTGGGCGATAAGGGTGAGGTGCAGGTTTTTGGGTCTTCCCAGCTCGGCAAAGACAAAGAGCTGCTGCAAAAGCTCAAATTGGGCCAGATAACCTTTGCGCTGCCCTCATCCGTGATGTCGTCTGTGTCCGATGAATTCGGTGTGTTTGAAATGCCCTACATCATTCAGTCGCGCGAGCACATGAAGGACGTTCAGAAAGCGATTGGCGAAAGCGTGCTGCAAAAGGCGGCCATGGCCAAGGGCTACCGGATCCTGACTTACTTTGAGAACGGGTTTCGCCACATTACGAACAACACGCGTCCGATTAACACCCCCGCCGATTTGGAAGGCATCAAGCTGCGCACACCCAAAGGGGCGTGGCGCGTGAAAATGTTCAAGCAATATGGCGCCAACCCGACTCCTATGGCTTTCTCGGAAGTGTTCACTGCGCTCAAGACCAATGTGATTGACGGCCAGGAAAATCCTTATGCTCAGATCTGGTCAGCAAAGTTCCAGGAAGTGCAGAAGTATTTGTCGATTACCGGACACGTCTACACCCCGGCTTACTTGCTGGTATCAGAGAAGCATTTTGCTAAGCTGCCCGATGATGTCAAGACAGCGCTAATGGAAGCTGCGGCTGAGACTCAGCCGAAGGTCTACGAAATGGCCGCCAAACTGGAAACCGACCTGCTTGAGAATCTCAAGAAGGGTGGCGTGACAGTGAACACCGCTGATAAAGCTGCGTTTGTAGCCGCCTCAAAGCCCATCTATGACGAGTTCGCCTCAAGCGTAGAGGGCGGTGCAGAACTGGTGCAGAAAGTACAGGCACTGGCCAACTGATCACGCCAACTAATCGCGCTAGCGCCCACCCCATTGAGGTGGGCGCTTTTGCGTAAAAGCTGCCACGCCCTCGGCAAAATCGGCACTGCCATAGATTTGCTCAACGAGGTCGTGATCGGTCTGGTTGCCTTCATCGAGCCGGTTAAGCAGTTGCTTAGTCGCCGATAACGTCAATGGAGCCAAGCTCACCAATTGCTGTGCCAACTGATCAACCGCCTCGTCCAGGCCCTGCGGCTCCACCACCTGATGCACATAGCCACAGCGCGACATCTCGTCGGCGTCGATCATTTCGGCCAAGAGCACCATCCGCCTAACCATCACCGGCCCAAGGTTCTTGACCAGCGAGGCCAGGGATGCGGCCGACAGCAAGTTTCCTAGCGTCCGCGCAATAGGCACACCAAACCGCGCCCCGCTGGCCGCGATTCGAATATCGCAGGCATTGGCGAGCGCAAGACCACCGCCAACAGCCCAGCCCTCAACAACCGCAACACAGGGCTTTGACACAGCTTGTAGACGGCCTACAAAGCGGCCCACCGCCGCCTCGTAGTCAATCCCGTCCCGGCCAGACTCGAATGCCAGGAACTGGGCGATATCGGTACCCGCGACAAACGCCTTGCCCCCCGCTCCGCGCAGGATCACAGCGCGTACGTTCTGATCGGCATCTACCGCATCACAGGCCTGAACCAGTTGTTCATACATCTTCCAGGTCATGGCGTTCCGGGCGGTTGGCCGATTGAATGTGATGGTCGCAACTGCCCCCTCAATACGCAAATCGGTTGAATCGTGTTTAGCAGGTTCTGATGGTGAATCGGGACGGCTCATAAGCTGGGCATATACTCGCTAGGCATTTGAAACAGACCGGCGTTCAAAAGAGACGCCTGGGTGGAGGCAATACAAAAAAATGAAGGCAATCTCGCGAACCCTTGAGGTTCTTCTCGAGTGGATGTTGATCCTGCTGATGGTAGCGCTAACCACTGTGGTGGTGGTGGCGGTGATCTATCGCAAGCTGGATGCTTCTTTGTCCTGGTACGACGAAGTGGCGTCCATCATGCTCTCATGGATCACCTATTACGGTGCCGCACTGGCTGCGTTGAAACGCAAACATATTGGCTTCGACAGCGTGTTGCTAGCGCTGCCGCGCGGGCCGCGCATCGCGGCGGCCTGGTTTGCGGAAGCTGTGGTCATTGCGTTTTTTGTCCTGCTCGCCTGGGCTGGCTTTCAGGTCCTTGAGGTGCTTGAGGGAGACACGCTGGTCAGCCTGACATGGGTGCCAGTCCAGTTCACTCAGTCTGTCATTCCGGTGGGTGCGGTTCTGTTCATCATCTGTGAACTCCTGTCCATGCCGTCTTATTTGAGAGATGTCGCGGACGGGCAATCGGCAGAGCACAAAGAAATCGAGGCAGAGATTGAGCAATATGCCAATCCGACTCAGGAGCAACGCCCATGATTTCCTTGCTCATCTTTCTGGTTTTGCTCGGTCTTATTTGCCTGAACGTGCCGATTGCCGTTGGCTTGGCTGTTGCCGGTATTGTCGGTCTTTACATCACGGAAGGCGGCGACGCGCTGGTCACAGTGGCGCTGGACATGTATGACGGCTCCACCAAGTTTTCCCTGATTGCGATCCCGATGTTCGTGCTGGCCGGGGCCATCATGAATGCAGGCGGTATTACTGACCGACTGATCAACTTCGTGAGTGCTCTGATCGGCTTCGTGCGAGGCGGACTGGGCATGGTGAACATCGGTGTTTCACTGTTCTTTGCCGAAATCTCTGGCTCGGCCGTGGCAGATGTTGCCGCGCTTGGGTCAGTCATGATTCCGCAAATGAAAAAGCGCGGCTATTCCGCGCCACTTGCGGCGGCGATCACCTCATCGTCTGCTTCGCTGGCAATCATCATTCCGCCTTCGATTCCGATGATTGTTTACGCGACCTCAGCCAACACCAGCGTTGAACAGCTTTTTGTTGCGGGCTTTGTACCGGGGCTATTAGGGGCTATTGGCCTGATGGCGGTGGCCTACGGATTTGCCCGACGCTACAACCTGCCGGTTGATCAGGCCTTCAGCCTGTCGCGTTTAAAGGCCGCGTTTGTTGATGCGCTCCCCACGTTCTTGTTGCCGGTGATTATTCTGGGTGGCATTTTTGGTGGCCTGGTCACAGCAACCGAAGCCGCTGGACTAGCCGTGCTAGCCGCACTGCTGGTTGGCTTTTGGTATGGCGAACTGAAGTTTGAACGCGTGAAGTCAGCCATGCTTGAAGGCGGCATTCAAACAGCCGTTGTGATGCTGTTGGTTGCAGCATCGGTGTTGATGGGTGGATTCCTGACCAGGGCACAGGTTCCTCAGGAAATAGCCGCCCAGATCATGGGATTCACGAGTAACCCCTATGTCATTCTCGCGATTCTGAATGTCTTCTTTCTGGTGATCGGATTTTTCCTGCACTCGGTAGCCGCCATCATTCTGGTGATCCCCATTGTGTTACCGCTGATTGAACTGGCAGGAATTGATCCGGTGCACTTTGGTTTGATCGTGACCTTAAACCTGGCGATTGGTCAGCAAACACCGCCAGTTGCGTCGGTCCTAATCACCACCTGTGCGATTGCCAAAGCCAGCATCTGGGATGTTAGTAAGGTCAATGTCTACTTTGTCGCCGTCTTACTCGCGGTGCTGTTACTGTGCACCTATGTGCCGTCAGTGCCAATGTTCCTGGTGGAATACTTCTACCGTTAAAGAGAGATCTTCATGAGCCGCATCAGTCGTAAAAACCGATCAGATTTGCCGCCTGAGCTTCAACCGCTCTGGGACCGAATCGAGCAGTACGGAGACTTCGGCAATCAGGCTGGTGTCATGGCGCACCGACCGGCCATCTTTGAGCGAACCTGGCAAATGCTTACCCAGTTGGCCGACGAGGCAGTGCTATCGAAACGGCACTTGGAGCTCGCGCTTGTGACGGTCTCGCTATTGAATCAATGCACTTACTGCGTGTCCCACCACGCACCCAAACTGTCAGTGCAAGGTGTCACTGAAGCAGGTGCGCTTAACTTGCTTAACTATGACCAGCACCCCGAACTTGACGAGGTCGATAAGCTGGTAGTGGATTACGCCATTGCGGTGACTCAGAATTGGAACTCCACACCTGATGCCATCTTTCACCGCCTCAAGCAGCACCTGAGCGAGGCCCAGATTGTCGAACTCACTTGGCGCACCGCTTTATGCGGCGCTTTCAATCGATTCAACGATGTATTGCAGCTTGAGATTGAGGAAACTGTCGCAGTGCAGCCCGCTCAATCACACGCCTGAATCGCGCCTCTGAGCGTTATTGCACCACTTCGCCTTCCAACGATAGCAGTGCTCCGTCAACCGTAATCAACCGGGGCGGGCTACTGAGATCAATGGAGGCTATCGCACCATCGGCGAGCGCGATTTCATCGGTACTGCGCCATAGCTTACGACTTGATTGTCTGGGACCAATCACCTGCACGCCGCTGACACCTGGTACAAAAAACGGCCGGCCCACGGCATCCCGACGATCAACAATTGGCGGCAGGCTCGTGTCGGTCACAGTTTTGATCTCAAAATAGTTGTCGCCATCACACGCAATCGCAACAACCCCCTTCGATATCCAGCAAATCGGGGGGAGTTCGAGTCGTACAGGCGTTGGCGTCATTTGAGGGTCACGCCGACCAGACGCATCATTGACCTTCAGCCAATAGACCTCTCCTGCAGAGGTCAAGGCAAAGAACTCACGATCATCGCCACTGGCTTTTAGCTGTCGAACCGGATCCGGCAACGCCACCGGTCTGGCGGTACTGGCATCAACCGAGTACGCCTGTGTGCCGGGATTGAGCCCGCCAAATTCAAACTCAAAGGTATAGCGTGTCACCGTGGCCGAGTCAGACAGTGTCCACAAAAACTCGAATGCATTTTCAATAGCAATCGGCGTTTCGTCAGAAAAATTCACAGCAGAGAAGCTGCTTGCTGCGGTAAAGGACAAAGGCTGAAAATAGAAAAAGCGGCCATCTGTGGTTCGCACAACGTCACCACTACTGCTGAGTGATGCCATGGTGGCGCCATCTACATCAAAGCTCGTCACGAATCGTGAGGAACAGAGCTGTGGACCGAACAGCGCGGAGTAGAAAGTTTTGCCATCCTGGCCGATTGCAGAGAAATACTTCTTTTGACGAACGTTCTGGAAGACTCTGTTGCTCGTGGGGCAACCATCAGCCGACTCGATATAACGCAAGCTGCCATCACTGCTATGGATGAGCTCAAGGCGCCCATTACCGAGTAAACCACTTCCGCCATTGGCATCGCTTTTGGCAGCTACCAATGTGCGGCCAATTGGCACAACCGATGAGGCGATTGCGCCAACACCTGCTTCACGGGCAATCTGCGTTGCGTTGATCGTCTGGAAAGACCACAGTGTGTCTGGCGTGTAGGCGACCTTCTGGTCGGTGGCCACAGGTATTTTGTCTTTGGTCAGGTCGATCACGCCGTCAGACAAGTCGTCAGCCAGTTGTGCAGTGACCTCCAATGCCGGCGAACCGTCGCGGCCAAGGTTGGCGGCCGCTGTTGACACCGCACCCGCCAGCACTGCGCCATAAATACCGTTTTGATTGTCAGACAAAACACCAGAACCGTTCTGGAGATTGTTTTCATTCAGGATGACCGGCAGGCGTCTCAGGTCTGTCAGCCGGTACACGCCAGGCAGCTCATTATTGACTGCGGTTAAAACGTCATCATGGGCCTGGTTAACGTCGGCAACACTCTTCCAGGCCTGCTTGGGCGTGGGCCTGGCCTTGAGATTGGCGGCACTCGACTGCCCTGCTGCAGATTTCGCAATGCCGCCGGGGGCAAACGCGGTGTTTGCATTGCGCTCAGCACGGCGCACCATGGCTTCAGTGAAGGTTGTAATGCCTGCGTTGTTCTGAAAAGAGGTAATCACCGAGCGTAGCTGCAGACCCTCAAAAGACACCGAACGGCGCAAAGCCTCGTCAAAGTACTGCGCGCCCGAACCCGGTGCGCCAGTTAAGGTCACCAGCACTGGCGGGGCCAGTTCGCACGGGACGATTGTCACCATGCCTTTTTCCGCATCGACGCGAACCGGGCCGTAGCGCTGGCCGCTCGCAAATTCAACCGTCACGTCAGTGTTAATGAACTGACCGAGCGAGCCGCCGGCACCAATCCCTGGTGACCCCTCGCCTATTCCGCCAACGCCATCGCCGCCTTCACCTTCGGCAGGCGCTGTCACAGAAACCGGCGCATCGCCGAAGTCACCGGAAAAGCCCGCAATGACGCCAGCTCGGCAATTGCTGACGTCCGGATCGTTGCCAACAACCGTGTCATCGCGGCCACCACCGCCATTGCCGCCGCCACCGTCACCGCCCCCACCGCCGCAGGCAGCCAGGGTCAAAACACACGATGCGAGCAAAAGATGCCAGCGGCTTACTTTGAATGAAGGCATGGACGCGACTCCTCCTTTGATAGGCGCGATATCAGCGCACATAATGAAGCAATCTGAGAAAAACACCGTCCCATAAAGCCGGTAGCAGGGCTGGTCGTCTGCCAGGCCAGTGACCGACTCTAACGCGCCAAGCGCCTATACTGCTCTCTGTTCGGAGCCATTTCCAGATGCCCTTTCCAGATGCCCTTTCCGGGTGCCCCTAAGCGAGCGAGAAGTCCATGCCCATTCAGTCTGTTGAGAAATTACGTGAAATTTACGGCGATGTGTCTGAGGTGGCGGCTGCCAAACAGATTTCAGCACTGGATGAACACTGCCGGCATTTCATTTCACTGTCGCCATTCCTGGTGTTGTCCACATCGAACGGCCAATCAATTGATGCGTCGCCGAAAGGTGATGACCCCGGCTTTGTTCAGATCGACGACTCAGGCTCTCTGCTAATTCCGGACTGGCCCGGCAACCGCCGGCTCGATGGCTTGTCCAATGTGCTCGCACATCCGCAGGTCGGGCTCATTTTTTTGATTCCCGGCCTGCGAGAGACGCTCAGAGTCAATGGCGCAGCCACGATTCATAACGAATCAGACTTACTGGCCCGATTTGAACGCAAGGGGAAACTCCCAATCACTGTGCTGCGGGTTGTTCCCGCTGAAATCTTTATGCACTGCGCCAAAGCGTTCATGCGTGCCAAGCTGTGGCAACCTGAGACATGGCCAGAGAAACAGACGCTGCCGCGCATGATCGAGATTATTCAGGCTCACGCCAAAACAAACGCCTACAAAGATGAGGCAGAGATGCAGGCGAAGCTCGATGCAACGCTTTACTGAGCCAGGCTTACGGGACTACCGGGTTACGCAACCAGATTGATGCGTTCAGCGCGCCAGCAAAGGTTACCCATACCCAGTAAGGCATGAAGAGCACCGCCGCGAGCCGGCTCCATGCAAACACATGGCGAAGCAACACAATAATCAGCACGAGCGCCAGAACCGACATTGCCGTCACGTCAATGAGTGCGATCCCGATTTCCTTGGCGCCAAAAAACAGCAGTGACCAGGCGGCATTAACGACCATCTGAACTGACCAGAGAATCTTGGTCGTTGCCGTTGGAGCATGAGTAAAGATGATCCAGCCCGCGACAGCCACCATCAGGTAGAGCAGCGTCCAGGCGGGACCAAACAACCAGTTGGGTGGCGTCCAAGGGGGCTTATTCAGCGCTTCATACCATTCGCCAGGCGGCGCCAGTCCACCTATTGCGGCGACGACGAACACGATCGCAACAAAGATTGCCAGGTGTTTGCCGGAACCAATTTGCCGCCAGCCCGTGACGGGCTCCACCAGTTGCAGCGCTTCAGTCTGAGCGGGCTGCTCGGCCCGTCGCGAACTGGTTCGGGCTGATCTTGCTGGTCGACGCGAGTTTGAAGGACGGCGCCCACCTCGCGGGCGACTTTGTGACTTGCCATCGGAAGATTGGCCAGACCGTGGCCGACGCCGGGAAGATCGTCCGGCAGAAGAACGGGTTGAGTCATTCATAAGAAATCAGAAGTTCTGTGTATTAGCTCGCGCGCTCAAGCAAGGTATCGAGCTTTGGCATCAAATCGAGTAAGTGTCGCGAGTACTCATGCTCAGGCGCGTTAAAAAGTTGCTCAGTACTGGCCACCTCAAGTAGCTGTCCATGGCGCATCACGCCCACGCGGTCACAGATCTGTCGAATCACGGGCAAATCATGACTGATGAAGAGCATCGTTAAGCCCAGTTCTTCCTGCAGGTCTTTGAGCAGATTCAAAATTTGGGCTTGAATGGAGACATCGAGTGCCGACGTAGGCTCGTCGCAAATGAGAAAGCGCGGTCGTGTCGCGAGCGCGCGCGCTATCGAGATACGCTGGCGTTGGCCACCTGAGAACTCGTGCGGAAATTTTCGGGCAGCGGCTTCTCCGAGCCCTACTACATCGAGTAGATCGTGAACAATCTTCTCAGCCTCTTGTTTGGACGAAGCAAGTTGATGAAAGTAAATTGGCTCGGCGATGATGTCGATGACTCTCATCCGACCATTTAATGACGAAAATGGATCCTGGAAGATCATCTGCATCTGCCGGCGCCAGGGCGCCGCCTCTGCCCTGGACTTCAAAGCTGTCAGCTCCGTCCCGGCGAAGTGAATGCTGCCGCCACTGGGTGCATAGATGCCGGTAATCATGCGCGCAACAGTTGACTTACCCGAACCACTTTCACCCACCAGGCCAAACACTTCACCCGGCTTGATACTGAAGGACACCTGCTTCACCGCATCAAGGAATAGACGTTTGGACGGGAAAATTGAATGACGGGTGACGAAACGCATGCTGGCTTCGCGCACTTCAAGCAAGACATCATGCTTGTCGCCAAAGTCGCGCTCTTGGCCGAGCCAGTGAGTCGACAGATCCAGACCCTCGGGCCGCTCCTGCGCGTCTTCGATGTAAGTCACCAAAGGAAAACGGTTGACTCGCTTGTCAGGGCGCGGCACAGCCGAAATAAGACTGCGGGTGTACTCATGTTCGGGCGCCCCGATAATCTGCGCGGTTGACCCGGTTTCAACCACCCGACCGCGATACATCACCGCAACGCGATCGGCAGTTTCGGCAATAACGCCCATATCGTGCGTGATGAGAATCATGCCGACATTGTGGCTGTGGCACAGGCCTTTCATGAGCTCGAGAATCTGCGCCTGGACTGAAACATCCAATGCCGTTGTGGGCTCGTCGGCGATGATCAACTGGGGGTCTGCGCACAAGGCCAGCGCAATCACCACCCGCTGACGCATGCCGCCTGAGAATTGGTGCGGATACTGCTTAATACGAATCTCTGGATCAGGGATACCAACCTGAGTGAGCAACTCAACGGCCCGCGCGCGCGACTTCTCCTCGCCCAGCTGCAAATGATGATCGATCGTCTTGACCAGTTGCTGCTCTACCGTTTGCAGCGGGTCGAGCGAGGTCAACGGGTCCTGAAAAATCATGCCGATTCGACGACCGCGAATTACGCGCATGTCGTCTGCATCGAAGCCATCGATTCGCTGACCGTCAAGGCTAATCTCGCCAGCGGTCCGTTCGCCCGGCGGCTCCAACAAGCCAATCACCGCGTTGCCAATCGTCGACTTCCCCGCGCCTGATTCGCCAACCACACCGAGAATTTCGCCAGGCTTCAAGTCGAGTGTGAGATTCTGAATCGCCACGACATGGCCGCGGCGACTCGGAAACTCAACCCTTAAATCTTTAATATCCAGCAGTGCCATTGCTTTACCGCAGTTTGGGGTTTAAGGCATCACGCAGCCAGTCACCCACCAGGTTGATAGCAAGTATCAGCAGAACAAGCGCAATTCCTGGGAAGATGGTGATCCACCATTCTCCCGAAAATAGATAGTCGTTGCCGATCCGGATCAACGTGCCCAGCGACGGCGTGGTCGGCGGCACGCCAACGCCAAGGAATGACAGGGTTGCTTCTGTGATGATGGCAATAGCCAGGTGAATTGTTGCAATCACGAGCACCGGGCCGGTCACATTGGGCAGGATATGCCGCCACAAAATAGTGGCCGGGCCAATGCCGATGACTCGCGCAGCCTGTACGTATTCTTTGTTCTTCTCAACCATTGTTGAGCCGCGCACGGTACGGGCATATTGCACCCAGCCTGAGATGCCAATCGCAAACACCAGGACATAAAGCGCCAGATCTTCATGCGCATCCTGCAGAACAGATCGGGCGACGCCATCAATGAGAAGCGCAATCAAGATGGCCGGGAAAGACAATTGCACATCAGCAATACGCATGATCAGCGCATCAATTCGACCGCCGGCATAGCCGCTGATTAAGCCCAGGGTGACGCCCAGCACCAACGCAAAGATCACCGAGGCAAAACCGACAATCAGCGAGATACGCGCGCCATGAATGATGGTGGAGAGCACATCACGGCCCTGATCATCCGTGCCAAGCATGAATCTTGGATCACCTTCTTCCTGCCACATGGGCGGCAGACTTGAATCAAGAATATCGATAGCCGCCAGATCGAATGGATTCTGCGGCGAGATCTGACCCGCAAAAATTGCCGCTGCGAAAAAGGCAATGGTGACAAGCGCAGACACCACCACCAAAGGCGAGCGCACGAAGCTATGCCAGATATCGCTGTCAAACCAACGCTTTAATCGTGATGGGGTCGCCGTGGCTTCACGCACCGTGTCCGGGGTTTCAGGAATGCTCGCCATGTTGTCTAGTGCCCGCCAGCCCGGTCAACCCGCAGCCGTGGGTCCACCACAAAATACAAAATATCCACGACGAGGTTGATCACGACGAAGAAGAACGCAATTAGGACCAGGTAGGCGGCCATCACTGGAATGTCTACCTCGGAAACCGCCTGGATAAACATCAGCCCCATCCCTGGCCACTGGAACACACTCTCGGTAATGATGGCAAAGGCAATGAGCGAACCCAGTTGCAGACCGGTAATCGTGATGACCGGCACCAACGTATTTTTGAGCGCCATCGTGAAGTTCACATAGCGATCGGGCAGACCCCGCGCGCGGCCAAACTTCACAAAATCAGTTCTCAAGACTTCCAGCATCTCGGCACGGACCAAACGCATGATGAGCGTCATCTGGAAGAGCGCCAGCGTAATCGCCGGCATGATCAACGAACGAAGGCCTGAATCAGTCAGGAATCCGGTCGTCCACCAGCCAATCTCGACAACATCGCCACGCCCGAATGTCGGCAGCCAGCGCAGGACAACCCCAAACAGCAAGATAAGCAAGATACCAATCAGAAAGGTCGGCAGTGAAATGCCCACCAGAGATAGCGTCATGAACGACCGGGACAGGAAGCCCTTTCGTTTGAGCGCCGTATAAACCCCCATGGGAATACCAACGCCTATTGCCAGAATCGCCGAGACGAGCGACAACTCAAGGGTTGCCGGCATTCTTTCACCGATCAAATCACTGACCGGACGCCGATGCTGGTAAGACAGTCCAAACTCGCCTTTGGCAGCATTCGCCACGAAGCGCCCAAATTGAACGATAAACGCATCGTTCAAACCAAGGCGCTCCTTAAGCTCTTCGCGCTCTTCAAGTGACGTGTCCTGACCGACCATATTGTTGATCGGGTCGCCCACATAATTGAAAAGCGAGAACGCAATCAGGGCGACTGCGAGCATGACAACAACCGACTGCAATAGCCGGGTTGCTATAAACGTAAACATTCAGGAGTGCCTGCTCGATTGGGATCTGCTTCAGGTTGGCGAATGCTCACCCGAAACAGATCTCCGTCGACAATTTAGTCTTGATTCACAACAGCATCGCGCAAATCGAAGACGTTATCAGGCCGCTGATTGACCGAGATGCGCTCTGATACACCCCAGGACAGCGGTTGCTGATGCAAAGGGATATGACCGAACTCGTCTTTGTGGATCTTGAAAGCCTCATCGATCATGGCCTGGCGCTTGGCTTGATCGGTTTCTGACTTCACACCAGCCGCCAGTTCGTTGATGCGCGGGTTGCAATAACCGCCCAGGTTAAACGCACCAATCTTGTCTTCGCCATCACGGCACGCAAGCAGGGAGGCGATCACGTTGTGGCTGTCAAACGTGGAAGGCGTCCAGCCCAGCAGGAAGAAGCTGGTGTCGTAGCCGTTCTGAGCCAGCACCTTGGCGAAATACTTCGACTTGGGCTGAGCCAGCAGATTGACCTTCACGTCGATGCGCGCCAGCATTGAGGCGGCTGCCTGACAGATCTTCTCATCGTTGACGTAGCGATCATTCGGGCAATCCATCGTGACTTCGAAGCCATCGGGATAACCAGCATCTGCCATCAGCTTCTTGGCAGCCGCGACATCGTACTTGGGACGGTCATTCATGCTTTCGCTAAAGCCGTTGATCTGCGGTGCAATCATGAGACCCGTTGGTGTCGAAGCGCCGCGCATGACTTTTTTCTGAATCGCATCGATGTTGATAGCGTGGAAAAACGCCTGACGAACCCGGACGTCTTTAAAGGGATTCTTGCCCTTGATATTGGAGGTGGTCAGTTCATCGCGCGCCTGATCAAAGCCCAGAAAGATGGTGCGGGCTTCAGGGCCGGTCAGAGGCTTGACGCCATTGGCTTCTTCCAAACGCTTCCAGTCCTGCACAGGAATTGGATAGGCCATATCGACGTTACCCGAAATCAAAGCCGCCACGCGCGTGGCATCCTGCGAGATGGGCGTAAACACAACCTCAGTGATGTTGCTCGCCATCTTGCCCCACCAGTCGGGGTTGCGCTTCATCACGGTCTTTACGCCTGATTGGCGCGACTCAAGCATGAAGGGGCCGGTGCCATTGGTGGCGAGGTTGGCGCCATTGCCTTCGTCACCGCCTTTCACATTGGTGGCTTCGACGGCGTTGTTCTTCTCGGCCCACTGCTTGTCCATGATGTAGAAGATTTCAAGCTGGAGCGGCAGGATTGGGTCGGGAGCCGGTGTCACAAACTCAACCGTGTAGTCGTCGATAACGCGCACTTCCTTAATAAGTGCAGCGACGACTTTCATGTCTGAGCCTTCCGTGCTCAATCGCTTGACTGAAAACTCAACGTCGTCAGCTTTGAAGTCACTGCCATCGTGAAACTTCACGCCTTTACGCAGATTGAAGCGCCAAACGGTAGGCTCGGTGTTAGTCCAGGTCTCGGCAAGCGCACCGGTCATTTCCATGTTCGCGTTGCGAATCACCAGCGGCTCATAAATGTTGCGCTGAAAGCCGAGCGTGAAGGTCTCAAACAGGCCATGGGGGTCCATCGTCTGGACGTCACCCTGAAATGCGTAGCGGAGCGTTTTGGCCTGGCTGGTCACGCTAGCTGCAAGCAGGCTACCGGCTAGCATCACGCCAACGGCTGTCTTCGTAAATTTCATACCTTGGTCTCCCTGGATAAAGGTCTTTGCGTCTTTCTGACGGCATTAGGCACCAAATAGGTGCTCAAATTGCTTAATGCGTCATCTCGTCTTTGAAAATCTGTCCATCTCGCATAATAAGCGGCATGTGGCGTCCCTGATTCTGCAATAGCCCTAAATCCTTGATTGGATCCCCGTTGACGACCAGCAGGTCGGCCTTGGCGCCCACCACCAGTTCGCCAAGCTCGCCCTCACGCTGCAACAGGCGGGCGTTCGTGAGGGTAGCCGATTTTATGGCCCCGTGATTGCCCAGCACCTCTGCTTTAAGTGAAAGTTCGTCAGCCTGATATTCGTGGGTAATGCCCAGCAGATCACTGCCGTGGCCAATGCTGACCCCGGCGTCGCGGGTTGTCTCAACCGCCTGGAGCCCCGCATCGATGATCTCCTGCAGCTTGCCCATCGACACCTCAGGCATGCCAAGCTCACGCCCATGCTTATTTAGCGCGATATAGGTGATCCCGGTAGGGACATGAAATACGTCATGCTCGGCCATCAAAGCGGCCGTTTCGGCATCAATCAGATTACCGTGCTCTATCGAGCGCACCCCACAGCGGACAGCCCGCTGAATCGCCGCCGGCGTGTACGCATGGGCCAGCGCATAGGTGTGCCACGCTTTGCACTCATCAACGATAGCGGTGATTTCTTCGATCGAATACTGGGTGTTTTGAATCGGATCGGTAGGCGAGGCAACGCCCCCACCCGCCATAATCTTGAGTTGATGAGCTCCTTTTCGCAGCTCATCTCGCGCAGCACGGCGGCATTCATCCACCCCGTCGGCGATGCGGCCCAGCTGCTGAGTATTAACCTGACAGGCACAGGTCACCACCGCGGCCGACTCGGTCGGCGACCGGAAATCTGCATGCCCCCCGGTTTGAGACAGAGCCAGACCCGACACGAAAAGCCGAGGCCCCACCATCAGCCCGTGCTCAACCGCATCGGCCAGGCCACGGTCTGCTCCGGCGGCATCGCGTACGGTCGTAAAGCCGCGCATCAACATGTCTTCCATGATGTTGGCCGCCCCAGCGAACAGGTAAGTACTGGGGATATTGTTCAACGAGCCCAGACTCATAACAGTCGCTTTGACATGCACATGGGCGTCGATCAGGCCAGGCATCAAGGTGGCGCCCGCTAGGTCGATTTTGCGCAGATCGTCCTGACCGAACTGAATGGGCTTGTCGGAGATTTCTTTTATGCGATCGTCTTCCACCAGCAGATGAAAGCCAGGTCTGGGCTCAGCGACCGTGCCATCGACAAGCGTCGCATTTGAGAACAATACTGCTGATGACATGGATCCGCCGCCTCGTAATACCCGTGATGAACGAGAGTGTACAGGGGCTGGCAGACCTGGCCAGAGTCAGGACTGGGGCGCCCTGATCCCATGCTGGCCGGCATAGTCCCGCGCAAACTGCCAAGCAACTCGACCAGAGCGAGAGCCCCGCTCAAGTGCAAAGCGCAGTGCGTCCGCCCTGGCCTCCTCGACCGCCCCCGCATTGCAACCGAAGTGCTCGAGCCAGTGCCCGACCACCGCCAGATAGTCATCTTGGCGAAACGGATAGAAGTTGACCCACAGGCCAAAACGTTCAGACAGAGAGATCTTTTCTTCAACCGTTTCGCCCGGATGAATCTCACCGTCTTCCTGGTGGCGAGCCGACAGGTTTTCTTTCATGTATTCGGGCATTAGGTGGCGCCGGTTACTCGTCGCGTAGACCAAGACGTTGTCTGACTGGGCCGCCACTGAACCATCAAGCACACTTTTGAGTGCCTTGTAGCCAGCTTCGCCTTCTTCAAAGGACAGATCGTCACAGAAGATGATGAAGCGTTCGGGTCGGGTTGAAACAAGCTCGACGATATCGCCCAAGTCGACGAGATCTGACTTATCGACCTCAATCAGACGCAGCCCGGCCGGTGACAGTTCATTGAGCAATGCCTTGATCATCGACGACTTACCGGTGCCCCGGGAGCCGGTTAGCAGAACATTGTTGGCGGGTAGTCCCTCGACGAACTGACGGGTGTTGCGTTCAATCAGCTCCTTTTGTTCGTCAATGTTTTGCAAGTCCTGCAGCCTGATCGCTGAAAGAGACCGTACGGCCTGCAGCTCACCGTGAACCCCAAACACGCTTTCACGCCGGCGCCAGCGGTAAGCGACAGCGCTGTCCCAGTCCGGCGCTGTCGTGCGGGGCAAGAGTCGCTCAAACTGTTCGATCAAACGCTCGGCGCGCTCGATTAGTCGGGCCGCATCAGACATCAGGTCTCCACCAAATAAAAATCGATTGGCTGCTTACCTGATCAGCTTCGGTAATCAGCGTTAATTGATACATAGTCGTGCGAGAGATCGCACGTCCAGACGCTTGTTTTAACGTCGCCACGAGCCAGATCCACCGTCACAGAGAACTCGGCCTGATCCAGCACCCGCTGACCGGCATCCTCTTCATAGGTCGGATCTCGGCCGCCGTCGCAGGCCACCCGAACCTCATCGAGCCAGAGCGTCACCTGGCCAACATCGAGATCGTCAATCCCCGCATAGCCAATCGCGCAAAGCAAGCGGCCCAGGTTGGGGTCTGATGCAAAAAACGCCGTTTTAACCAACGGTGAGTGAGCAATCGTGTAGGCCACTGCACTCGCTTCAGCCATTGTGCCGGCGCCCGTGACATTCACTGTCACGAATTTACTGGCGCCCTCGCCGTCGCGAATAATCGCTTGCGCAAGCTGTTGCGACACCGCCAGGATTGTCTCAAACAAGGTCTGGGCGTCACGACTGTCGGCAGACTCAATACTGGCATCAGTCGCGCCCGTTGCCGCCAACAGGAAAGTATCGTTGGTGGAGGTGTCCCCATCGACCGTAATCCGGTTAAAGCTTGCATCGGCAGCCTGCTTGACCCAGTCATTGAGCAAACTGCTTGGCACCATGGCATCAGTTGCAATGACTGCCAGCATGGTGCCCATGTTGGGGCGGATCATGCCTGCACCCTTGGACACACCTGTGACAGTGACAGACTGACCTGCAATAAGCACCTGGCGCGAAACCGCCTTAGGCAAGGTATCGGTCGTCATGATGGCCCGCGCGGCCTTTAGCCAGTGATCCTCAGAGAGATCTGTCGCAATGGCGGGTAATACGGCGTTGATCTGCTCAGCCGGCAACGGCTCAAGGATCACGCCAGTCGACATAGGAAAAATCGACTCAGGCGAGCAGTCAAGCGTGGCCGATAGTGCCTTGCAAGTGGCGCGACACGCGGCCAAGCCTGGCTCGCCATTGCCGGCATTGGCATTGCCAGCGTTAATCAATACGGCCCGAATCTCACCCGCCTGATGGCTCAGATGCTCGCGGCAGATCAGCACCGGCGCCGCACAAAACCGATTGCGGGTGAAGACGGCAGCGCACTGGGTGCCGGGTGTAAAAGTGAGCACGGCAACATCATCATCACCATTGCGCCTAATGCCGGCCGAGCCTGTTGCCAGGCGAACGCCTTTAACGGGAAGAACCTCGCTCGCCTCAGGCGCCTTCAGATTGACTGCCATCGAACCTCAGGCCAACTTACCGTGACACTGCTTGTACTTCTTGCCTGACCCACACGGACAGGGTTCGTTGCGGCCAATCTTGCCGCCAAAACGGCGAAATGGCTGCTGAGCCTGATCTTGCTCCGGGACGCCCTGTGGTGTCTCCTGAGCCGCCACCGCGACAGCCTCGGTATCGTCAAGCACGGCAGCCCCGCCGTCGCCCTGCATCACAGGGTCATTGAACTCCGCCTGGCTGTAACTCACATTGGAGTAACTCGGCGCATTGTCTTCAATTGCCTCGGCGTCTTCGGCCGACTGAATCTGCACGGTGAGCAATACTCGCGTGACGTCGTCGCGCACCCGGGTCTGCATCAAGGTAAACAGCTCAAAAGCCTCTCGCTTGTATTCCTGTTTCGGGTTCTTCTGCGCATAACCGCGCAGATGGATCCCCTGACGCAGGAAGTCGAGCGCAGACAAATGCTCGCGCCAATGCTGATCGATCGCCTGCAGCATGATGGATCGTTCAAAGCCACTGAATACGTCTTTGCCGACGGCTTCGACTTTGGCTTCGTAGATGCCATCGGCAAGCTCAAGCAAATCTTCAAGCAGGGTGTCGTCGTTAGCCTCAGGCTCTTCTTCCAGCTTCTTGGCAACCGGAAACTCGATTTGCCAGTCAGAAGCCAAAGCGGCCTCAAGCTTGTCGATTTCCCATTGCTCCTCAACGCTTTCTTCAGGAATGTAGGTCCTGAATAGTTCGGTAAAGACCTGGTGGCGAAGCTCTTCGATTCGCCCGGAAAGATCATCCGACTCCATCAGCTCATTGCGGTCGGCGTAGACCACCTTACGCTGATCATTGGAGACGTCATCGTACTCAAGCAACTGCTTACGAATGTCGAAGTTGCGCGCCTCAACTTTGCGCTGCGCGCCTTCAATCGAGCGCGTCACCATGCCGGCTTCAATTGCCTCGCCATCAGGCAACTTAAGCCGGTCCATGATTGACTTGAGCCGGTCACCCGCAAAGATCTTGAGCAGTTGATCATCCATTGACAGGTAAAAGCGTGACGAACCCGCATCACCTTGTCGACCAGCCCGACCACGAAGCTGATTGTCGATTCGGCGTGACTCATGCCGTTCAGTGCCGATGATGTGCAGGCCACCAGCTTGCAACACCTGCTCGTGCACCGGCTTCCATTCGCCGCGAATTGCCTCAATTTGCGCGTTGCGATCGGCTTCGCTCAAAGACTCATCCACCATCAAGGCATCAACACGCTTATCAACGTTGCCGCCCAGCACAATATCGGTTCCGCGGCCCGCCATGTTGGTTGCGATGGTGACAGCGCCCGGCGCCCCGGCTTCAGCCACAATCTCGGCTTCCCGCTCGTGCTGCTTGGCATTCAGTACGTTGTGCTTCAAGCCCTCTTTATCGAGCAGGCCCGATAGCAGCTCGGAGTTCTCGATCGAGGTAGTGCCCACCAGCACTGGCTGACCACGCGCATGGCACTCCTGGATATCGCCGATGATCGCATTGTGTTTTTCGCGCGCCGTGCGAAACACCTGGTCCTGACGATCATCACGAACCATCGGGCGATGGGTCGGAATAATCACGGTTTCGAGGCCGTAAATCTCCTGGAACTCAAAGGCTTCGGTGTCAGCGGTTCCGGTCATGCCGGAGAGCTTCGAATACATCCGGAAGTAGTTCTGGAAGGTAATCGAGGCCAGCGTCTGGTTCTCGGCCTGAATCTGAACGCCCTCTTTTGCTTCGACAGCCTGGTGCAGACCATCAGACCACCGGCGTCCCGCCATCAGGCGCCCGGTGAACTCGTCGACGATGACGACCTCGTTGTCCTGCACGACATAATGGGTGTCTTTCTGGAACAGCGTATGCGCGCGCAGTGATGCCATCAGGTGATGCATCAGCAGGATATTGGTGGTGTCGTAAAGGCTGGCACCCTCCGGCAGCAAGCCGATCTCGCCCAGAATTTGCTCGGCCTTCTCGTGGCCTGCCTCTGACAGGTACACCTGGTGGCTCTTATGATCGACCCAGTAGTCGCCTGGCGGCTCTTCTTCATTTGACTTGGGCTCATGCTCCATCTCCTCGAGCATGGGCGGCACCGCATTGACCTTGACGTAGAGCTCGGTGTGGTCGTCCGCCTGACCCGAGATAATCAGCGGCGTACGAGCCTCGTCGATCAAAATGGAGTCGACCTCGTCGACCACGGCAAAGTTCAGGCCGCGCTGGCGCCGATCGTCTGGCGTTTGCTCCATGTTGTCGCGCAGATAGTCAAAGCCGTATTCGTTGTTGGTGCCATAGGTGATGTCTGCCGCGTACGCCGCCTTTTTTTCATCGGTGGGCTGCTGAGACAAAATCGTCCCGACAGACAGTCCGAGGAACTGATAAAGGCGCCCCATCCAGGCCGCATCTCGCGAGGCCAGATAGTCGTTCACCGTCACGACATGTACCCCTTTGCCGCTCAGCGCATTCAGGTAACACGGCAAAGTCGCCATGAGGGTTTTACCCTCACCGGTCCGCATCTCAGAGATTTTGCCGTTGTGCAGCGCCATGCCGCCAATCAACTGAACGTCGAAGTGGCGCATGTTAAGCGCCCGGACGCTGCCCTCACGGCAAACTGCAAACGCCTCAGGCAACATCGCGTCAAGCGTTTCTCCGTTGCTGACACGGGATTTGAATTCTTCTGTTTTGGCGGCCAGTTGCTCGTCACTGAGCTTCTGAATCTCAGGCTCAAGTGCATTAATTTTGGCAACAGTGCCTTCGTAGGTCTTCAAAAGCCGCTCGTTGCGACTTCCAAATACTCGGGTCAATAGTTTTGAGATCATGCTTCCAGCCGTGTAGGCATTCAGGGTATTCAGCCAGCTTCGCTGATGGGGTCATCCGCCGCGGATTCTTAGCCAATAGTCCGGGTACTGCCATACCAGGCAAGTACTGGCAGGGCTTGGGCTCAGGTCTGCCGCGGAGCAAGCACTCGGGCGAAATCAGCAAAGGCCCGCAGCGCAATCGAAAATATTATCATGTGGGGTAGTCTCCGAAACTCAAGGTGTGGACACACAACCGCTCATCGGGCCTTCGCTAAGCGACTGAAATTACTTGGAATTCGATCTTCTAGTAGCCGGCCGAACGTCAGCCGATGAGGGGCAGCTTTGAAATCTCGCGCGTTGGCCAAACCAGCGATGGCTCATCTTGCTCGCGCTGAGGAGTTTCAAGCGGTCGCGGCGCGGGTGGATCTCTTACTGCGTACCCAACAAGTTTTGGATGCC
>JBGCFG010000029.1:0-39722 GCA_045106815.1 Burkholderiaceae bacterium
TGTGGCGTTGTTGGCATGAATAGCCTGACAATGATTCCGGTATTCGAACAACCGGAGAAAGGTGGTCATGTCAATCGAAACAATCGTCTTCATCTCGCTGGCAGGCGGGCTATTGATTTGGGCCGTCGTGTCCTACAACGCTTTTGTTGCTGCGCGTAATCGTTACGAAAACGCGTTCTCGCAAATTGACGTTCAACTCAAGCGACGCTATGACCTGATCCCGAATCTCGTCAATGCAACATCAGCATCGCTTCGACATGAGCGTGAAACGCTTGAGGCAGTTGTCTCGGCCCGACGGCAGGCGATGAGTGCCGAGCAAGGAGCTAAGCGCGACCCTGGTAGTGAACAAGCACTGATGGCTCTGGCCGCCGCTGAGTCAACGCTCGGTAGTAGTCTTGGTCGGCTGATGGCCTTGGTGGAGGACTATCCGGAGCTGCAAGGTGATGAAGCGGTTAGCCGCCTTACTGAAGAACTGTCATCTACGGAGAATCGATTGGCATTCGCGAGGCAGGCCTTCAACGATCAAATCACCTCATACAACACCGCGATTGAAACGCTTCCGGCGTCGCTCATTGCTGGTGTCGCTGGTTTTCGTCGCGCCGCTCAGTTGAATTCGACCAGTCGGCGTGAAGAGCGTGAGCCGGTCGCCGTGGCCCTTTAAGCTCAGCTTTAAGCGTCCTTTCCGAACCTTCATCCGTCACCGTATCCCATGGACTTTCACGAGCATCAGGCACAAGCACGTCGACGCAGTCGTCACTTGCTGATGATGTTCTGCCTCGCAGTCGCGTTGGTGATGCTGGGTATCAATTTGCTGGGTGCATTCCTGTGGGGGTTGTTTGCACCTGGTCTGGACTTGCCACAATACTTTGTGGCCACCAACTGCCTGATTGTCGCGCTATACGTGCTTGGCGGTGGCTGGCTTGAATGGCAGCGACTGCAGGAGGGCGGGGCGTCAGTGGCCCATCGATTGGGCGCTCAATCACCAAATCCGTATCAACCGCGACATCAACGTTTACTTAATGTCGCTGAAGAACTGGCGATCGCCGCAGGTATTCCGGTACCAGAAGTGTTTGTGCTGGATCATGATTCGATCAATGCTCTGACCGCCGGTCACGATTCCGCCCATTGCGCCCTTGTTGTAACCCGCGGCAGTTTGGAGCAACTGAGTCGTTCCGAGTTGCAAGCGGTCGTTGCCCATGAGTACGCCCATATCGTAAATGGTGACGTCGCGTTGAATACGCGACTTACTGGCGCGCTGTATGGCCTGTGCTCACTGAGTATGTTGGGACGCGCGATGCTTGCTGGCGTATTTAAGCGCGATCGAGCGCGTGCTGTCGTGGCGCCCGCACCGCTCTTGCTTTTCGGCGGCGTTGTGTTCGGTGTGATTGGCTGGCTGGGTGCGTTAAGCGCCCGTCTGGTGCAATCTGGCGTCAGTCGCCAGCGTGAATTTCTTGCAGATGCTCAGGCCGTTCAGTTTACGCGTGATCGCGACAGTCTCGGTCGCGCACTGCGCAAGATAGCTGGTCAGACAAGCGCCGCCATGGATTCCGAGTACAACGATGTGGTTGCTCATCTATGGCTCAGTAGTGAAGGCGGCAGAAGTAAGTGGTTTGATACCCATCCCCCGCTGGTGACCCGGATTCGACGATTGCATGGCCGACCCTTGCCACCGATCAAGCCTTCCACAACGGCGTTGGATGAGCACGAAAGAGAGCGGGATAACGCAACACCCGTTATTGAAACGCTTGACTGGCCAGGCCAGGAGTTACCAGCCGGGTCGGCAGCATTTGCACAATTGGCGCCCGCTCCGGCAAAGCATCTGCCACGCCAAGATGCGGCGCTACAGGAGCAGACGCATCAAGTTGTTGAACAGGTTAGCCGGCATGCCGGCGAAGCTGACGTACTGATCCAGGCGGTACGTTCACTGGGTTCGAATTTGTCGCAGGCGGCCTTGTTGCTCAATGCCATCGTGGCGGGTCCGGTAGCAGAATCTGGTGTTTCTAATGCTGTCGTCCCTGATCCGTCAGGCAGCGAGGCGACCAATCGTCTTGATGCATTGTCTGAGTCTGCTCAGGACGCATCAAATATTGACCTTGACCGAGTTCATCAGGCCCTGTTGTGGCTTGAAGACCCTCAGGCCCAATGGCTGCGCGTCCCGCTGCTTGAGCTACTCGCATCGCGTGTGCGGCACTGGCCTGAAGAAAGCCGTCGAACCTTGGTTAGGTATTGTCATGACGCGGTTCATGCTGATGGTCGAATTGAAAAAACTGAGTGGATTTACTTCACGTTGATTCGTCACCGGCTGCTACCGCATGAGCGTGTGCCGCGCGAATGGACGAGTGCCACGCAAAAGCGCCGGGCACTGGCAGAAGTGTTTTCAATGGCAGGTCATTTGTCAGATCAGTCAGCCCGCAAGGTTCGGGATGCTGTCGTGATGGCGGCAGCGCACCTGGATGTTGAACAGCCTACGGCAACACCGGACGAATTTGAGTTCCGGTCTTTGTCGACCGCATTGGATGTGCTGAGAGCTTTATCGCCACTGCGCAAGCCGCTCCTGCTCAAGAGCTTGCAGTCGCTTTCAAGGCAGGAGAACTCCGCTACTTACCAGGCGTTTCTCGCAGCGGTGGCTTCGGCAATTGATTGTCCGCCACTGACGCCGTTTACGCCATTGAGCGAACGACTGCCGGGCTTGCCTGATGACCTTGAGCATGCTGCAACCGGTACAACAAGGTCTTCACACTAAAACGGCGTAGGCCATCCCAGTGTTTGGCAGATGTCTTCATAGTGTCGGCGTAAACCGTCCTCGCCTTCACCATGCAGATTAATGACGCCATACCGATTGCTGGACATCCACTTAAATTCCCTTTCGGTGCCTGATCGCGATTTGTGGAAGTACAGCACAATGGCGTCACTGAATCGCTTGCTCACTTCACGCTTCTTGGCGCGACTCACCTGCCCGGGCATGCTGCCGTCGAAGGTTCGCAGTGCGCAACTCGCGGCAAACGTGCCTTTCGGTTTGCGTCGGGGAACAAGCGCGGGGTCTTGCCCCATTGCCAGAGCAAGCGACATGGCATGAACGTCGAGCCCGTCGACTCGCTCATAAAGGTCGGCAAGCTGAGCAGCGAGGCGTGGATTGAATTCGACAATCTTCAATTCATCAGTGCTTTCGTTATAGAAAAATTCCATATTGAAAAAGCCATGATCGAAACCGGCTTCTTTGAGCACTGCGCTGGCGACATCGAACGCACGTTGCCGCACTGATGGCTTTAGCTTGGAGGGATAGGCAAATCTGAGAAACGCCTGGGTATCCGGATACATGACCTCGTCAACGACGCCTAGCAATCTTGGCTGTCCCTGGTAGACATAGCCGTCGAGATTGAATTGCTCTGCCAGGTAGTTCTCTTCCATGAGAAGACTGCGGGCGTCAACCGGGGCGTCAAGACGGCGCTGACAAATGTCGTCAAAGGGCTTAACGAGGCGCTCGATAATATGCTTTTCAAACGGCTTGAACCGCACATGGTTAAGCAGATCTTCGTGAGAATCCAAACGCCGGGCAAGCACGGAAAAGCTGGCTTTGACAGGTTTGCAAAAAACTGGATAGTTCAGTTTGACGTCGGTGGGGAGTTGTCCAAGCTCGCAATCGAGCGTTCCGTAGCCAATATTGCATTCTGGCGCGACCCGCTCAATGATGTTCCGACAGATCAGCTTGTGTTGCAGTTTCAGGATGGCATTGACCGGCGTTCCCGGCAAACCAAGCTCCTCGGCCACCAGCGCGGCGGCAAGCGCTCCAAACTGCTCTTCATGCGACAGAACGGCACTCAGACGACTGCCGTGTTTGCGAGCCAGGCGCCGTACGAAGCGCTCCATGTCAAACCACAGGACACCGGCATTACTCGGAAAGCTAAACAGATCAAAGCCGGCGCTGTGTACCTTGAACGTGCCGGAGAATCGCTTTTCAGCCAACGCTGCCCAATCGAGGCCGAACAACCAGAGGATTTCAGGGGGCGCTTCGCGCCTGGCTTCAGTCCCAATTTTGCTCAAACTGGCCGTCGGGCTGATGGCCATGCTTGCACCGCCAGCGGTTGACGAATCGGAAAGCGAACTATTGAGTCGGACGTTTGATGGCGGTGTTTGAGACACGATCGGGGAAAACCAAAACAATTATTCGGGCGCAAAGGGCAGACTTGCCGGTTCGCAGGATTACGATCCGTCGCCGCCTGGCATGATCCCTGACAACTGTGACCGTTTTCAGGAAGGTGTCGCCTGTGTGCGCCTATGCGCGCTTTGCTCAGACGGTCGGCTCAGTGCGTTTATAAGCGCTTAACTCTGCTAAGTCATTAAAGATTAACAGTAATTTGGGCCATAAGTTGTGCTGATTTGTGCCAAAACGGCGAATTCTCGTTACCGCAATCGTGCCTAGCCACGCCCTATGAAAGGCATTTTGGTTGCCATGATTGTCATGAACTGTACGTTCGACTCTAAGGGGAGGTTTGCCATCTGAACAACAGCCTGACCCACATGATTCACATCCATCAGAGGTTCGGCGCGGGTTGAGCCGTCTGCCTGCGGCACCCCGTCAGCCATTCTGAAGGCCATCTCAGTGCCGGCGTTACCGATATCGATCTGTCCAACCGCGATGTTGTAGCGACGGCCATCAAGCGCGGCAGAGCGAGTCATGCCCGTTACGGCATGCTTGGTTGCTGTGTAGGCAATAGAGTGCGGCCGGGGCACGTGCGCCGAAATCGAGCCATTGTTAATAATTCGGCCGCCCTGCGGTGACTGATCTTTCATCACTTTGAAAGCTTCGCGAATGCACAGGAACACACCCGTGAGGTTGATATTGACCACGTTTTGCCATTGCTCGTCGCTGAGTTCTTCGAGCGGAATGCCTGGCGCATTGACGCCGGCATTGTTGAAGAGCATGTCGACCTGGCCGAACGCTTCTACGGTCTTGCTAAAGAGGTCAGTCACTGAGCCAGCGTCGCTGACATCAGTGGGAACGACGAGGGATTTGCCGCCCTTGGCCTCACTCGCTGTTTCAGCAAGCGGTTCGGCGCGACGTCCGGCAAGCGCGACCTGCCAACCATCATTGAGCAGCGCGAGGGCGCTGGCCTTACCAACGCCGCTGCCGGCACCGGTCACGATTGCAGTACGAATTTGATCTGTCACGAGGGCTCTCCATCAGTTAGTCGTTGCTGGCGGCCCAGTCTGGGGCGTTAGCATTGGGTTAAGTTTACTGGCTATGCAGGTCCGCCCCAGAGGCGACCGACTACCCAACCCATTCTTGTTGTTCTTTGCCAGGGGTTATGTTGAATCAAGCCGATATTTACGTCATTTCTCCCGCTGGGGCCGTGTTGGACTCAACCCGTCTGACCGATGGGCTTGCGGCGCTCGAGATGCTTGGCTTTCATGCCATAGCTGATTGTGCCGCGCTCAGCCGAGACACGCGCTTTGCTGGGTCAGACAGCACCCGCGTTGCCGCCTTTGGACGGGCTGCTCGTCACAAAGCGCCGATCGTGATGATCTCACGCGGTGGTTATGGCCTAACGCGAATCCTGCATCGGCTTGATTTCGAAAAGCTGGCCGATGCTCAGAAGCATTGGGTCGGGTTTTCGGACTTCACCGCATTCTCTCTGGCGATGCTCGCCCGGGCGAATGCAGGCACCTGGGCAGGACCGGCTGTCCTGGAACTGGGCAAGCTTGCCGCGGGTGCGCCTGATTGGCACGAAGACACGACTGCTGCATCATTTGTCGAGGCCATGCGGGGGCAGACTGAAGGGCTTGGGTTTGCTTATGAAGGGCCTCGTAATATTGAGGCTGAAGGTGTTTTGTGGGGTGGGACGCTTGCGATAGTCACCGGGTTGCTGGGCACGCCTTACTTTCCAACTATCAGCGGCGGCTTATTGTTTCTGGAAGATGTTGGCGAGCATCCGTATCGCCTTGAGCGGATGTTCTGCCAGTTGCTCGACAGCGGTGTGATTGACCGTCAGGCGGCTGTTTTGCTCGGCAATTTCAGCGACTATCGATTGGGTCCGCTTGATGGTGGGTTTGACTTTGCCGATGTGGTTAAGTTCGTGCGTAGCCGCACCTCGACACCCATCATTACCGGTCTGCCATTTGGCCATGCCGGCGAGAAACTGACGCTACCGCATGGCGCTCGACTCGGCCTGGCAACCGATGCTGATACAGCCTGGCTGGTGTTTCCGCAACAGCACTAGGGCCTAAGCTGATGGCACCCCGGCGCTGTGCGCCTGCTGATCTGCATGGTAGGACGAGCGTACAAGTGCGCCCACAGCGGCATGAGAAAACCCCATTTCTTGAGCCTTTACCTCAAACATCTTGAACGTGTCCGGATGGACGTAACGCGCGACTGGCAAGTGCGAGTTGGTCGGGGCCAGATATTGGCCGATGGTGAGCATGTCAATGTCATGCTCACGCATGTCTTGCATCACTTGCAATATCTCTTCGTCAGTCTCGCCCAGCCCAACCATCAAACCCGATTTCGTTGGGACACCAGGTACGCGCGACTTAAATTGCTTGAGCAGTTCAAGGCTGTGTTCATAGCTTGATCCCGGGCGCGCCTGCTTATACAAACGTGGCACGGTCTCCAGGTTATGGTTCATGACATCAGGGGGCGCTGCCTCCAGAATCGTCAGCGCCTTTTCCAGGCGTCCTCGAAAATCGGGCACAAGTACTTCGATACGCGTTTGGGGGGATTGCTCGCGAACTGCCTGTATGCAGTCAATAAAGTGACCCGCGCCGCCATCACGCAGATCATCCCGATCGACACTGGTAATCACAACATAAGACAATCGCAAGGCAGCGATTGTGCGCGCCAGATTCTTCGGTTCATCCTGATCCAGCGGGTCAGGGCGGCCGTGGCCCACGTCACAGAACGGACAACGACGGGTGCATTTATCGCCCATGATCATGAACGTGGCCGTGCCATTGCCAAAGCACTCGCCGATGTTAGGGCAACTGGCTTCTTCACAAACCGTGTAAAGATTGTGCTCGCGAAGGATCTGCTTGATCTCAGTGAAGCGCGAGTTAATCGCTGGCGCTTTGACACGAATCCAGTCGGGCTTTTTGAGTACCTCGCCGGCTGGCACAATTTTGATTGGGATGCGTGAGGTTTTGTCTGCAGCCTTTTGCTTGCGCGTTGCGTCGTAAGGTGCGGTGCTATCAGTTGAGGCTTTCAACAAACTTCTCCGGTTGGAATCTCGGGTTCTGTTGCTAGTTTCTGTTGCTTATTGCGCGGGTTTCTCAAGCGTGACGTTGTGGTCCTGGGCAAGGCATTGAGCCAGTTGCCGTCCAAGTACTGTCGCCACGCTTGTCACATCAGCTTCTTGCATAGCGCTCTGAGGCTGTGCTGAGGCAATGTCAGTCACAGCCAGGCCTGGGTAGCCGCACGGGTTGATGCGAGCAAATGGGCTCAGATCCATCGCAACATTGAGTGCAACACCATGATAACTGCACCCTCGCCGTACCTTGAGACCCAGAGCACCGATTTTACTGCCTGCAAGCGTGCTAGGGGGGGCAATGTAAACCCCCGGTGCGCCCGTTTGGCGCTCAGCCTGAACTGAGAACTCGGCCAGTGTGGCAATCAGTGCATCTTCCAGTAGGCAGACCATGCGCTTAATGCTTAGGCCAGCGCGACGCAGATCAATCATTGTGTAGGCAACCACTTGTCCGGGACCATGATAGGTGACTTGTCCGCCGCGTTCAGTCTTGATTACCGGAATTTCGCCTGTTGCTAATAGATGTTCAGACTTACCTGCCAGCCCAAGCGTAAAGATCGGTGGGTGTTCAACGAGCCAAATCTCATCGGCGGTCTGTTCATCGCGCGCATCCGTAAAGCGCTGCATAGAACGCCAGGTGGGTTCGTAGTCTTGCCTTGATAACGGCTTAACGATGATGCTTTGTGGATTGATGGTCACGCTCTAGGGCTGGCACTATGGTTGAGGTGGTTGCTAGATTTGTCAGAACCGAATTGGTTGCTGGCGTTGGCGCCCTGGGCAGACCATTCGGCCAGCGACAAGATTCGAAACTGATGATCTCGCCAGGCCCGCCGCGCGAGTTTGAGCAAGGCACGGTCTCTGGTGAGTAGCCAGCCTGCCTTTGCACCCACTGCAAGCTCTAGAAACTGTTGGTCATCAGGGTCTGAGCACCGCAGCTTGGTATGTCGGCCGGCTTCACGACCATTGGGAAGCATTTGGCAGCAGTGATCATAACGATCGATGCAATCGGATTGTTGACCGTGATCAAGCCGGAACTTATCTCTACTTATGACGTCAACAAACTCCGCCCTGCCACTGGGGCTTGCAGGCAAGGTCAGGCGCCCTTCGTCGAATTGCTGACCGAGCAAGGCTGTTTGCGGGTCAGCAAAGACCAACCAGTCGAGCCACGCATTAGTATCAAGAACAAGCGTCTTAAATGAGTGAGTTCCATCTAGTTCGACAGCGACCGGGTGCTCATTCATAATCCTTTGACCCCCAGTCTGAAAGGCCAACCAACTTTATGCTATTGCTCATTGCCGGACTTGTCATTTTTCTTGGTTTGCATTCGCTGCGAATTTTTGCCGAACCTATGCGCACTCAATTGTTGGCGCGATTCGGTGACGGGGGGTTCAAGGCGTTCTACAGTGTGGTGTCGATTGTCGGGTTCGCGCTGATTTGGTATGGCTATGGTCAGGCACGCATGGCGCCCAGCATGGTGTGGAATCCTCCCATGGCAACTCGCCACATTGCCACGCTGCTGACGCTGGTGTCTTTTATCATTTTGTTCGCAGCTTATGTGCCGCGTAACCGAATCAAGCGGGCAATTGGTCATCCTATGGTGATTGCCGTCAAGGTCTGGGCGTTTGCTCATTTGCTTGCCAATGGCATGCTTGCTGATATCGTTCTGTTCGGATCTTTCTTGCTCTGGGCCGTTCTGAGTTTTCGAGCCGCCAGAGGGCGTGACAAGGCCAATGCTTATGTTCGACCTGGAGAGGTCTCGGTTTTGTCAGATGTCATCACGATTGTGGCGGGCATCGTCGCATGGGTCGTGTTTGCGATTTGGTTGCATGGCTGGCTCATCGGTGTGAAGCCTTTCGGCTAGAGCATAGTGTTAACAGACCCTAAATAACGAGCTTAACCATCTTGTGCTCTGCCAGCGTCATATACAGAGTTTGCAACTGCTCGCGAGACTCTACTTGAACCTGAACGGTCAAGCTCACAAAACGCCCGGAGCGAGATTCGCTCTGGGTAATCGTGCCTACATCAAACGACGGCACGTGCGTTGTCACAACTGAACCAATGGTTTCGACAAAGTCTTCGACTGGTTCGCCAATGACCTTGATGGGAAAGTCAGCTGGGAATTCCAGCAGCGCCTCGATACGATCGAAGCTCTGATTGATGTCATTGGTCACTGCGATTGCCTCAGTCTGGCGGGTTCAGGCTGTTGCCGTCTTGGCACTGTCGCTATCGGTGGCGAGTCTCGCCTGCCGTTTGGCCTCTTGGTAGGCGTCTAGCAAGCGACGAAACACAGGCCCGGGCACTCCTTTACCGACAGGTTGCCCATCGAGCATCGTCGCCGCAACAATCTCCTTGGTTGCGGAGGTCACCAAAATTTCGTCGGCTGTCACAACATGCTCACGGGGAATATTCCGAAACTCAAGCGTCATGCCGGCCGCATCACACAATTCCTGCATGAGCCCGATCCGAATGCCTTCGAGAATTTTGCGATCTCGCTTTGGCGCAAAGACCTGGTCATCTCGAACAATCCAAATATTGCTTGACGAGCCCTCAGTGAGCAGGCCATCGCGAAACATCAGGCACTCGGTCGCCCCAGCGTCTGCGGCGCCCTGGCGCGCCAGCACATTACCCAACAAAGAGACTGACTTGATATCGCAGTTCAGCCAGCGCTCATCGGGCATCGTGACCGTCTTGATGCCAGTTTCCAGTACAGCAGGCGCAACGGGCACAAACTCGCTCGCCATCGCAAACACCGTCGGTGTGTACTGCTCTGGAAAGCGATGGTCCCGCTTGGCAACACCACGGGTGATTTGCATGTAAATAAACTGATCGGACCAGTCATGGCGGGCAACTAGATCAGTCACAAGGCCCGTCCACTGTTCATCGGTCATGGGATTATCGATGCTGATTTTAGCGAGGCTGCGTTTGAGTCTGGCAAGGTGATGGGGCCACCGAAAGGGTGTGCCTGCATACACTGGCACAACTTCGTATATCCCATCGCCAAAAATGAAGCCGCGATCAAGAACGGGGACTTTTGCCTCTGACAACGGCATGAATTCGCCGTTTAAATAGACTGTTTGTTCTGTTGCCATTTCCCTTACTCCGCAATGCGCATCCGAAAACCGTCCCACAACTGACTGAACCAACCACCGGCAGCAATGTCGTCCGCTGAAATTAGCGGTTGTTGCAGCAACAGTTTATCGTCCAGTTTCACTCGGAGCGTGCCGATCGACTGACCTGGCGCAATTGGCGCCACCAACGGTTCCATTCTCTCAATTTCGGCGCTGACCCGCTGATTCGCCCCTTTGGGGATCGTGACGATGACATCACGAGCCACGGTGCCACTAAGTTCATCGACTTCGCCTTTCCAGACGCGATAAGAGCCGGTCGTTTGGCCCTTGTCATATATCTTGAGAGCATCAAAGCGCTGAAACCCGTAGTTCAAGAGCTTTTGTGTTTCTGTTACGCGCGCACCGGACGACTCGGTCCCCAACACAACGGTAAGCAAGCGCCTGCCAAAATTACCGCCAGGTTGCGGACGCTGCGCTGAGGCAATCAGGCAATAGCCGGCTGCCTCGGTGTAGCCGGTTTTGACACCATCAACGGTATTGTCAATAAATAGCAGCCGATTCCGGTTGCGTTGATTGATGTTGTTGTAGGTGTATTCACGTTCTGAATAAAGCGCGTAATGATCGGCATGATCGAGAATCAGTCGAATGGCCAGTGTTGCCAGATCACGCGCGCTGGAATAGTGGTCGTCGTCCGGCAGCCCAGTCGCATTGGTGAAGTTGGTGTTTTTGAGTCCCATCCGCTGCGCAACCAGATTCATTGACGCAGCAAAGGCTTCCTCAGACCCTGCGATTGCTTCGGCCAGAATGATCGAGGCGTCATTGCCGGACTGAATAATCATGCCGCTCAGGAGTTCCTCGACGGTGGCAGGTTTAAGCGGGTCGACAAACATTCGCGAGCCAATCGCTTTGTAGGCTTTTTTCGAAACTGGCGGGCGTTGTTCCAGTGAAAGGGTGCCTTCACGCAGTGCATTGAATGCTAGGTAGGCGGTCATGAGTTTAGTCAGCGACGCCGGTTCGACTCGTTCATCTGGCGCCTCGGTGTGGAGAATCTGGCCGCTGGTGACATCAACCAGCAACCAGGACGTCGCGTTGAGTTTCGGGCCTTCGTTGGCCTGGGCAATGATCTGACCCATGACTAGCCCGCAAGCCAGGCTCAATGAGACGAGCCGCTTTATCCAGTGTGACATCCGTTTGGTACCCCTTCCTTGCATTGCTTGCATTGTTCTCATGATCATGCCGATGCGGCAATCTGTTGTGGCGGGTTGTGGCAAACGTTGCGTCAATGACGCAAAACACGGCTTTACTGCCTGTTGGTTCCGGCCCGGAAAATCGGGCGGACTGTCTCGACCAGCGAGCGAGCGACCTCGGAGCCACTGCGAAAGTACGACACATCAATCGCTTCACGCAGCACGCGACGGAGCACCACCATGCTGACGGTATCGGCTACCCGTGCATCCCAGATCTCGCCGGGCTGACCCATTTCACGGGTGAAGAGTCCCGCCAGGTCTGCCTTAACGGTTGCCAGCAAAATTTGATCGGCCTCCTGCAGCGCGATCATGTCCTCTTCTTCAAGCGGTTCCGAGCGACCAGTGAACCGGATGAGTCCCAGTGTCTGCAACTCGGTAATCGCGGCTTCAAGATCACCGGGGCGCACGTTCTCGGGCAGATCGGCCACCCGTCGTCGTCCATCGATCATGGGCAGGATTCGCCGGGCAACGTGTCCAAGCGCCCGTGCACCCGCCTGGAGCATATCTTCGCCTTTCTCGGTGCGCTGATATATCAGCGCGGCATCAGTGTTGCCACTCATCTGGGCAGCGTCTCCCGGGCAAATTGTTGGGCCTTCGATGGGCCGCCAAAGACTTCAATGACTGACAGGATAGCGGGAAACAAGGACTGCAGTTCTTCCGTATCCCGACAGCGGACAATGCGCAGTGCAAAGGGTTCGCCGGCTGGCCCGACCAATCTGAGCAATTGAATCAAGACATGGGCTCTTGTGCGTCCGAAGTCGCTCGCAGCTGCCGTCGCACTCAGTGCGGTCAGTCGTGCCTCGGTGCGACGGCCCGGCATGAGATCGGCTAGATCGTCAGCAGATTCAATAAACCCGTTGGTCTCCAGAACCGCAAGATAGGCGGCCAATTCCGGCTCGGGGAAGATTTTGAGCAACTGTACGGATGTTCTGGATCCGTCAATTAGCAGCAAGAGTTGGCGGCAGCGGGGACTGAGACCATATTGCCGGGTTTGCAATTCCTTTTGCCCTTTGGGAGTCTTGATGAAGGTGACATCCGCGATCAGGGGAGTCGCACCGGCGGGCGATTTGCTCATTAGATCTTCAAGCGCTCAACGGGTTTGCCGCCGATGAGGTGTGACTCAATGATCTCGTCTATGTCCGCTTCATCAAAGTAGCGATACCAGATGCCTTCCGGATAAACCACCGCCACCGGGCCGAGTTCGCAACGATCGAGGCAGCCGGATTTGTTAACCCGCAGTTTCCCTTCGCCGAGCAGATCGAGTGCTTTGGCTTGCTTCTTGGCATAAGCCTGAACCCGAGCCGCACCGGCATGCGCGCAACAGGGGCGGATGGCGTCATCATCGCGCTCGTTCAGACAGAAAAAGATATGTCGCTGGTAAAAGCTCATGGGCCCTCTTTTGGTTAGATCGATTATAGGAGCCCGAACCGCCCTCGTCTCGCATGTTTTGCACGGTTTTGCTGTTGTCTACGCCCAATAGACCGAGACGCGGTTCGCGCGACCCCTATGGATCAGCCGCTATTATTGCGACAACCAGCCACAGGTGAACTCAGCACAAGCCTGATCAGCAATCCCGAATCACCAATCCGATAGCCCTCGACAAGCCCTCGACCGACTCGATGCCCCAGCATGAGAATAAAGCAAAGCCTGAAGTTACTTCGCCAATAACCGGCGAAGTCCAGCGGCGTTGGGCCCCTGAGTCCGGTTGGGCTGAACGGCTGAGTAAGCTGGGTTTTGGGCGGATCGAATTTGTCGAATCAACTGGCTCGACCAACGCGGATATGCTCAAATTGCCATTTGAGGCACCAGTAAGCCCGCCGGCGCTACGCTGGGCAGGCTACCAAGAAGCGGGCAGAGGCCGTCGCGGGCGGCGCTGGGTAGGTCGGCCAGGCGCTGCGCTTACCTTCTCGGTTGCCATTGAACGCCTCATTGAGCCCTCAGCGTCACCGTCCCAGATGATTTCGCCAGCCGCCTTTAGTCTGGTGGCGGGATTGGTCGTGGCGCAGGCCATAGAGTCGGCCCCTTTCATTTCTCGGGCACGCCTGCGGGCCCGGCCGCCGCAACTGAAGTGGCCCAATGATGTGCTGCTCGGCGGCGCGAAAGTGGCCGGCATTCTGGTTGAAGTGTCGCGCCACCAGTCTGTACAGCGATTAGTGGTTGGCTGCGGACTGAATCTGGTGAGCCCCGATCCACAGCAGCTCATTGACGGTCCCGCCCGCGCGCTATCGCCTGTCGGCTTGCTGGATGCGGGCGGTCAGCCTGATGAATGCACCAGTGCCCAAGCGGCAGATCTGGTCTGCGACATAGCGGCCCGCCTGCAAAAAGCGCACGAGGTTTTCTTTCGGGACGGGCTGGACCCGTTCCGCGCCGACTGGCTGCGCCGCCATGCGTTCCACAAGCAGGCCATTCAATTGAGTGATGCTGACAAAACTCTGGCCGAGGGGGTTTGTACGGGTATCGCATCCGACGGCGCAATCCTAATTCGTTTGCCTGACGGCGAGCGCGCTTTTGCTCTTGGCGAGTTGTCTGCTCGGCCTGTTGCATTCCCCTTTTCTGATGAGTCTGCTCAATGATTTCTAGCCGAACCTTGCTGTTGGCATTAGCCGGTCTCAATTTGCTGGTCTTTCTCGTACTCGTTGGCGCGCTGCCTGGTACAGAGAACGATGAGCGCGACCCTGCCCGCCTCGAACGACAAATAGCACCTGAAAAGCTGGAGCGGATTCGTCCATCCAGTGAACCCATATCGCAATTGCCTGGCATTTCGCCCGGCAACCCCGCCTCTGAGAGTGGCTTACCTGCGGTTGCGCAGCGCCAGGGCGGCCCGATCGATCTGGTTCCGGTTGATCAGGCAAATGAGTCATTCACTGCGGCACAGGATGCAGGCGTCGGCGTTCCGGGGCTCAGTGCTGCCGCCGGGCAACTCGCGCGAAGCAATACCCCGGTGACCGATGTTGGGTCGGTCACGACCAATACGGCGCTGACCGCCGATCTCGCTGATCACCCCTCGTTTGGTCCGTCCACAGCAAATGCCTCTGGTGCCTCCGAATCTCCCCCATCTCAAGTGAGGCCGGCAGATGACTCATTAACGGCACGTGTCAACTGTGTGCTCTTTCCAGAGACGGACTACCTGAGCGCGCGACGTCAGATTGAGCAGTTCGCACCGTCATTGGCCCGCACCGGGCTCAAGCGACTTGATGGTGGCAGCTACCTGGTCTTTCTCGACCCAATGGCGTCCAAGGAAGTTGCCGAGCAACGGCGCGACGAACTCATCGCCTCAGGTCTTAGTACTGCTCAGGTGATCACCGCAGGATTGCTCAAGAACGGCGTGCAGCTAGGTCTGGTCCGCACGGCAGAAGCGGCTGAAAGTAGACGGCTCGCTTTACTTGAACAAGGTATTGAAGAGGCCCGAATCGGTCCGCTCAGCGTGACAACCTCTCGCTATAGAGCGCAAATGTGGGCCGACACCGCGCTGATTGAGCAATCGGTTCGCCCCGCTGCTAGACAGGCCAATCTGACGCTTGAGCCATGTGAGTCAGGCGTCTGAGCCGATGAACCAGGGGCAGCCAGTGGCGCTGTTTACTTATGGCTCGTTGATGTTTGATGCAGTCTGGCAACGCGTCACGGGCATCGACAAGGGGCTGGCATCCAGACCCCGGCCCGCGCGGCTAACCGGCTATAGCCGCCATGCTGTTGCTGGCCAAACCTATCCTGCGCTTTTGTTAAAACCGCAGGCTTATGTTGATGGGGCGCTTTATCAGGGCATACCGCAAGACATATTGGCCGTACTGGATGAATTCGAGGGCGTTGACTATCAACGCGTAACTGCCCGTGCGCAGTTGACTGACCAATCCCTTGCCGAGCCAATCGTGTTCACGTCGGATGGGTCCTGGTCACAGGGCGCTTTTGAAGCTGGAGAAGCTGGAGACTTTCTAGACGCAGAGGTCTATCTTTTCGTCGCTGGCAACGGCGCTTTGCCGCAGCCCTGGTCCGTTCAGCGTTTTGCCCAGACTGGCATGGCCAAATTTATGGCGCAATACGTCTGCTTTAGCCGGGGCTAACTGATAGTGAAGTGATGCATCATCTGCGGCGGGCTGGCCGCACGATGATCTAAGTTTGAGCGCGAATTTTCTCGACCAGGTTGGTCGTTGATCGCTGATGCTCGAACGGAATAGAGAAAACTTGCCCGCCGCGTGCCTGTACCGAAGCGGCGCCCACAATTTGCTCCACCGGCCAATCGCCTCCTTTAACCAGAACGTCAGGTTGTACGAGTTCGATTAGATCTGCGGGTGTATCGGTATCAAACCACGTCACCAGTGATGTACTGGCCAACGCAGCAACGACGCCGGCTCGGTCGGCCAGTTGGTTCAGGGGGCGCTCTGGTCCTTTATTGAGTCGTCTAACCGAATCGTCTGTGTTGAGCGCCAGAATTAGGCTTGCGCCCAGCTCACGGGCCTGGGCCAGATAGGTGACATGCCCACGGTGCAGCAAGTCAAAAACGCCGTTTGTGAACACGATGGGACGAGCAATTGCACCAAGGCGCTCGGCAAGGGCTGCCGGCGGGCAGATTTTTTGTTCGTATTGCGGGCGGGCGAGAACGGGCTCAGCCGGCACGAATCTGCTCCTGACCAAGAACGCTGTCATCGAGCCCGGCAGCCAGTTCTTTGCGGTAACGATTCAAATCCTGAACCGTGTCAAAGCTGCGCTCAAGCAACAAAGACAAGTTATGCAGAATCCGCTCTGCAACTTTTCGTTCCCATGATTCATCAAATTGAATCTGGTCATCCAACCACCGTTCAAGCCATTCAGGATCGGGCAAGCGGCTCTGAATCGTGTCGTTGGGGAATAAAGATTCATTGACGTGCAGATTCGTTGGATGCATGGCCTTGCTCGATCGCCTGGCACTCGCCATCAGAACCCCGATTTTGGCGAACGCCGCGCGGGCCTGATCGCCCACTTCGGTCACAGCCTTACGCATGTACTTCAAATAGGCGCCACCATGGCGGGCCTCATCACGCGCAATCAATCCGTAGATTTGCCTGATAACGGGCTCACTATGCCATTGAGCGGCACGTCTATACCAATGATTGAGCCGGATTTCACCGCAAAAGTGCAGCATCAAGGTTTCATGGGGTGGGGCGGGATCAAACTCGAAGCGAACAGCCTGCAACTCAGCCTGGCTCGGCGCCAGATCTGGCCGGAACCGTCTGAGGTACTCCTGAAGGACGAGCGAGTGTTTTTGCTCCTCATAGAACCAAACGGACATAAAAGCTGAAAAATCGCTGTCATGGCTGTTATCACGCAAAAACATCTCAGTTGCCGGCAAAGCAGACCACTCAGTGATTGCGTTCATTTTGATCGTCTGGGCTTGCTCATCGCTCAGGAGAGCAGGATCGAAATCGCCCCACGAAATATCGTTCTCAAGGTTCCAGCGAACCGCTTCGAGTGATTTAAAAAGTTCGGGGTAAAGCATGCCGGGTTCCATCAAGCTGGCGGCCAGTGTAGCAAGCTGGCGCAAAATTGCCGCTTTCAGCCTACAGAGAGCCGGTTTCTCAGCCAGCGAATCATTACACCCAGTACAGGAATCTTGGCATAGAGCTCACCGGCGGCATCCCAGTAGTCCTGATGCTCCCGAACCTGGCCCGCCGGGTCAAAAGTGATATGGCTGGAGCCCCTGATGCGCTGGGGCGTCGATTGGCGAAAGGATTTGAAGCGAAAAGTGAAATCCCAGACCAGAAATGCCTGGTGTTGTTGCGCAGGCGGTTGGTCTGTTTGTTCAATCACCTCAATCACCCGAAACGCGGGTTCATGCAGCTGCTCGAACATATCTTCAAAGATCACACGCAGGGCGTCGATGCCTGTGGTGTCGTTAAAGGGGTCTTTGAACTGCGCCTGGGGCGTATAGAACTGATCTATCTCATGTAATGATTGCGGAGTTAGCGACTCAAAATAGGTCACAAATGATTTGAGCGCCGGCGTGCAGTAGTCGGGTGCTGGCATTGTGTTGTGCAGGCCCTAGGCCTTTACCAGTTTGCTGACGGCCGCAAAGTAAAGTCGGTAAGGCAAGGTCCGCATTATTTTGAGAATCATCGTAAACCGCTTGGGGAAGTGAATCTCGAAGCGGCCCGACGCGAAGCCTTCAATAATGGCTCGCGCCGCTTCATCGGTGGAGATGAGCGCAGGCATCTTGAAGTCGTTCTGGGCTGTCAAGGGTGTTTCAACAAAGCCTGGGTTGATGACCCAGACGCCAATGTTTGTTTCACGCAAGTCGATGTACAACGCTTCAGCCAGATTGGTCAGTGCGGCTTTGCTCGGCCCGTAAACGAGCGACTTGGGTAGTCCTCTATAGCCGGCAACACTGGAGACCAGAGCGATGCCACCATGGCCTTGCTTGAGCATCTGTGGCAAGAGAGCGCCAAGGCCGTTGAGTGGGCCCATGATGTTGGCGTCCATGACCGAGCGTGCAGCTTTAAGGTCGAAAGATTGTGCACGCATAGGTGTGTAAGTTCCCGCCAGCCAGACCACAAGATCTATCGATTCCCAGTTGTTCGAAAGTGAACTGACTGCCGTCATAACAGATAGTTCGTCTGTCACATCCAATGGCAGGACAACTGAACCCTCAGGTGCATCTGCCAGTATGGCCTGCAGCGGTTCAGCGCGACGCGCACTGAGCGCCAGAACGGCGCCGCGTCTGGCCAATTGTTGGGCAAGCGCCTCACCAATGCCGCTTGAGGCGCCCACGATCCACACTCGTTTGCCCGCCCAGTCGGTTATCGCTTGCTTCGCACTCATTGGGCGGTGCTCCGATCTTTATAGAAAGTTATGGTGACCTCGCCGACCCGAAAGCCAAAATAGCTCATCGTTGCCCGGTTAATCATGACTCGGTCATCAATCAGGTACATCCAGTCGTCAAGCTTGACGTTATACACACTATCGCCAACGGGTAGCGCAAGCGTATAGGTCCAGTTCAGCGCATTCCCTGACGCCTGACCATTGGCCTCGCCAATAACGTCATCAGCCGTGCCGGTGTAGCGGCCATCAACGCCTTTGGCAATTGTCCAGACTCGCCTTTCGGTCTCGCCATCGTCATAAACAAAGTCTTCTTCGAGTGTGCCCACCCCGTTGCGCCAAGTGCCTACGATGTCTACTGTAAAACGGCGCACGACCTGGCCCTTGCGATCCTCGAACATTCCCCATGCTTTAAGCGGCCCATCAAAGTAAGCTTCAAGATCCAGCGTCGGCTTGGCCTGTTCATAAGCCTGTGGTTTGACGCCGGCGCAGGCCGCGATGAGAGCAGAGAAACTGAGTAGCGCGAGTGCGCGCAGTAGCAAGCGAAGTGGCGCTGGTACGGGAAACGTTATCGGCATGATTAGGAAGTCTGTGAGGAAGGAGCACCGGGAGAATCAGGCTCGGTAATTGGGGCGACAAACAGCAACATCGCTGCCAGCAATTTGAGCGCACTGGGTAAGGCTGCATACACCATCGGCAGTGCCAGCGCCGGTTGGTCTGTCGCCTCGCCTGGTATGTAGCCAAGGACAGATAGCAGCGGCAACGCAAGGCCGGCCGCCGCAGCAAGATTAAGCTTGGTCGTGAAATTCCAAACCCCAAAATAGGCGCCCTCGCGTGTGCCTGCATCCGGGTGCCTGGCAATGACTGATGCGAGCAAGGCCGGTGGCATGGCCAAATCGGCACCCAGGGCAAGGCCGGTGAGCAGGCAAACCACCATAAAGCCGCCGGTATCGCCGGCACCCAACTCAAGTGCCCAGATAAAGGCAATCACGGCAAAGCCCATGCCCAATAGCCAGGCATTTCGCAGGCCGATGCGTCCGGCCAGCCAAATCCAAAGTGGCATACCAGCGGCGCCAGCCAAAAAATACGCGCCAAGGAACAGCGGTGCCTTGTCAGCTGAATGCAGCACGTCTTCAATAAAAAACAGCACCAGTGTTGCCGGAATGGCCGTCGCGATGCCATTGAGCAATAACACCGTTAAAAGCCAGCGAAAGGGCGGATTGGTCTTGAGAACGCTCCAGGAGCCAAACAGGGTCTTTAGCGGAGACTGTACCGAGCGCTCAGTCGCGATCGTTGACAAGACATTTGGTGCAGCCGCCCGAGGATCTACTCGGCGGCCCATCGGCGCTTTGATGAGTGCCAGCGCGCATCCGAGTGAAAAAACTGTGAACAGGATCGTTAGCGTGGGCACGCCTTCTGGCGTTAAAAACCCCGAGGCAACTAAAACCCCGACCAAACCGAAGCCTTCGCGCACACCGGTGACACGCGCGCGATGCGCATCAGTCGAGCCGATTTCTGCGCCCCATGCCTGGTAGGCAATGGATGTGATGGAATAGGCGAGGTAGGTCACCATTGAGGTAATCGCGAGCCACACCGCCAGTGCAGAGCCAGTTACGGGCGGATTCAACATGGCCGCAAAGCCAATGGCTAGAACGGGTAATGACAACCAGATCCATTGGCGGTAGTGAAACCGATCACTTTGGTGATCGATTAGCCCGCCTAGGGCTGGGTCAAGAACGGCATCAAGCAGGCGGGCCACGAAAAGCACCGTCCCCACAATGGCGAGTTCGAGCCCAAGCGTTGCGCTGTAGAAGTTGGGTAACAGCACAAACAGCGGCAGCTCAAGCAGCGCGAGCGGCATCCGCAATCCGGCATATGCACTCATTGGCACCCAGCCAGGCATCGGCTGGTCATGCCCAGTGCGAGCGATACTCACTGAGCACTCTCATAGAGTGGAGTTGCGTTGTCGCTTTTCCCGATGAGTTGTGCGCGTAGTTGGGGCGCTGACGTTTGCTCATCGAGCCAGATCGCAAAGAATGCCGGCCCAAATGCAGGGTCGTCAATGGTGCCAACAGCTTGGTCGTTGTACGTAAACAGAGTACGGCCTGAGGCTGTCAATATGCCAGTCAGCCGATCGCCCGCGTTCACATCGGGAAACAAGCCAGCCATTTGACTTGCCCATTGAGCGCGCTGAGTGGCAGACCCAATGCCAAGGGACTCGATCTCGTCGGCACTGCGCTCGGCAATGCTCGGTCCATCGAAGCTGCGCTTGTAGGTGAGGTCAAGGGCTATCGGACCTTGCATTGGTCGCTTGTGATCATAGCCCTCTCCGACAAACAGTCGCGCTTCATAGATGCGAAAGCCAAACCAACGCAGTAGGCCCTCGCCAGACAAACGGACATTGGGTAGGGCGTCTCGCACGGCCGCAGGAATATCTACTACCTGAGAATTCAGCGAACTAGGCGTTAGCTCGGTTGTGGCGTTCGCATGAGTGATTGGGTTGGTGTTCGGCATGACAGCCGAGGCACAGGCAACGACGGCCAGGCTCACAACAAGCCTATTCATGTTCAAGCGTGAATTGAATGACATCAGTATTTCGGCGCAGAAACGCCGCCTCGCAGTAAGCCAGATAGAACAACCAGGTGCGCTTAAAGCGCTCGTCAAAACCCAAAGCATCAACCGCAACGGTTTGCGCCAGAAATTTTTCGCGCCAGCAAGCCAGTGTGCGGGCGTAGTCCAGCCCAAAAGCATGCTCGCCGCTCACTTTCAAGCCCGCCTTTCCCGCCTGGCGTCGAAACACTTGCGGCGACGGCAACATGCCACCAGGAAAAATGTACTGCTGGATGAAGTCAGACCCCGTGCGGTATCGGTCAAACAACTCATCAGCAATCGTGATGGTCTGCACCACCGCTTTTGCCTGCGGCTTGAGGCAGCGTTTGATGGTTTCAAAGTAGCTCGACCAGTACGGCTCGCCAACCGCCTCAAACATTTCAATCGAGACAATGCCATCGAACAGGGTCTGCTCATCACGATAGTCTTGTAGCGCAAGTTCTGTATTGGCACCCATCCCGGCATCAGCTAGCCGCTTTTGCGCAAATGCCAGCTGTTCGCTCGAGAGTGTCAAGCCCTTCACTGCAATGCCTTTTTGCACGGCCGTTTGCGCGAAGCCACCCCATCCGCATCCGATTTCCAAGATCTTGTCGCCACTGGTGCAGCCAGTTTGGGCCAGCATCCGGTCGTACTTCGCCTGTTGCGCTTGCGCTAATAATGGCCAGTCCCGGCCCGCATCGGTGGAGGCGTCCGATGACTGCGCATCATCAAACAGCGCGCTTGAATACGTCATGCTCGGATCAAGCCAAAGTTCATAGAACGCATTGCCAAGATCGTAGTGCGCATGAATATTGCGTTTAGCGCCGCTGCGTGTATTTCGGTTTAACAGATGTCGTACGCGGTTAACCAGTCGTCCCAGCAGGGAACCATAAACCGCCTGCTCAAGTCTGGTCCGGTTTGCTACGACAAACTCCAGTGTCGGCGCCAGGTCTTCCGTGTCCCAGTCCCCACGGATAAACGCCTCAGCAAATCCTATGTCACCGTTTTTGAGAATGTCATCAAACACCTGCCACTGTTTGACGTCCATCATGATCTGAGGATGACCCTCGCCAAAGTGACGAGTTTGTCCGTCTGGCAAGCGCAGATTCAGTTGGCCATCTTGCAAGCGGTCCAGCATGCGTAACATTGTGGTTGCCGCACGCGGTACTTTTTGTGCGGGTCGTTCATTCGTGTCAGAGATCGTGATGCCGGAGGTCATGACAGGTGGTGCTCAGGAAAGGTCAGAAGAGATAGGACGGCCTGCCGTGACGTCACTGGCCGGAGGAGCGGGTTTTCTAAAGAATGGCACCCGCTTAATAGCCAAACGGAGTGCGTGCCAATGGATGCGGGCGATGACGCCAAACGTGAAAAGTGGGTAAGCAAACAGAGCGCGCGTTGCGGTGCGGAAACAGACAGGCTCGTGTTCGCCACTAATGCTGGTTGTGAGTAACAGTCCCGCATCATCAAAGTGCTCAATCCGCGCCACACTTCGTCGATGCTGACAGGCGCTGGCGCGTCGCTGATGGAACCGAAACCGATAGCCGCCGCTGATAGGAAAAAACGGCGAAACGTGAAATTGCTTTTGAGCCGTGAGTATCTGTCCCGGCGCAATCGCCCGACCGTCTGGGTCTGCGAGTAAATAAATGTGGCGTTCGCCAAATGTATTGTTCACTTCAGCAACGATCGCACGCATCGCACCATCGCTGCGCTCGCAAAACCAAAAGCTCACCGGCTTAAAGGCGTAGCCCAGAACCCGAGGGAAACCCTCAAAGCGAATGTTGGCAACATCATGAATGTCGGCTTGCTTGAGCAAGCGGCCCAGCCAGCCGGATAGGTTTGTGCCGTCGCCATGATCGCGGCCGTGCACACTCAAAAGCGCACGGCGATTGATCCCAAAAAGCCAGGAGCCACTGGCCGATGCGTCCATTTCCAGGGCAGGCCCGCTAACGAAAAAACCTCGATAGCGAAAGCCATGTTGAACGGGCGCTACGCGCTGATGGCGAATTTCCCCAAATGCAAGCGTCCAGCTTTCTGAATGGCTCTGAGGGGTCATCACAGCTGCGCCCTGGGACGAATGTTTTTGCATGGGTTGCTAGGCTGCTCGTGGAAGCGATTGCCCGACGGGCTGGTTCATCAGGCCATTGGCAACGGCCAGGCCCGATGCCAGGCCGTCTTCGTGAAACCCATAGCCAAGCCACGCGCCTGCAAACCATGTGCTTCGTTCTCCTTGCAGAGCCTTCAGGGCATGCTGGGCCGCGATTGCGCGTTGGTCGAGAACCGGATGCTCGTATTGCAATACCTTCAAAACCTTCTGGGGTTCAGGCTCACGGAGTGGGTTGAGTGTGACAAACACATCGGTCGAAAATGGCAGTGGCTGTAGCTTGTTTAACCAATAAGTCACGCTGACACGAGGCTCACCGTCAATCACGGGGTCTTTACTCGGCTCTTTCGCGCTCGCAAAATAATTCCATGCCGCCCATGCCTGCTTTTTGCGCGGCATAAGTCGCGAGTCAGTATGTAGCCATGCGGTGTTTTTCTGATAGGCCACGGCGCTGATTAGAGAGCGTTCTTGCTCAGATGCATCGTCAAGCATCGCGAGTGTTTGATCGCTGTGACTAGCCAGTACAACCGCATCGAAAGACTCAGAGCCCTGCGCAGTTCGAACGTCTACCTGACCCGAACTCGCTTGTCGGGCACGCGAAACGCCCAGCACCGGGGTGGCAAGGCGAACATCATTGAGACCGGACAGGATTGCGTTGACATATTGAGCCGACCCCCCTTTGACTGTCATCCACTTGGGCCTGTTCTCGATTTGCAGCAAGCCGTGGTTATGAAAAAAGCGCGCGAAGGAACCAATTGGAAAACGATTCATCGTCTTCATGGGGCAGGACCAAATAGCGGCCGCCATCGGCAGTAAATACCATTGACGAAAGCCGGTGCCATAGTGGTTGCGGTCAAGCCAGTCGCCCAGTGGTTCATCACCGGGCGCGTTGCCTTCGCGCGGCCCGTCCTGGGCGAGTGCAAGCGCTGTGGCCTGCCGATTGAATTTGAGGATGTCCCAAACCATGCGCAAAAAGCGGGGGGAAGCAAGGTTGGCGGGTTGTGCAAACAGGCTTCTCAGGTTGCTACCAGCCCACTCCACACCAGCAGGCTGCATCGATGCGGAAAAAGACATATCCGAATCAGCTAGCGGCACCTTCAGTTCTGCAAACAAGGCGAGCAAGTTTGGGTAGGTTCGTTCATTGAGCACCAGAAAACCGGTGTCAACGGGGTAGGTGAGGTCATCAAGCGTTACGCTGACCGTATTCGCGTGGCCGCCCGCACGATCGTCCGCCTCAAAAAGCGTGACCTCATGTCGATCTTTCAGGCGATGGGCTGCCGCCAGGCCCGAGATGCCAGAACCAATAATTGCAATACGCATGGACGAATATCCGTGACTGTCTTATTCGAATTATGACGCATCAGTCACGAAATGACCATCCTGACCTTTCTGGTGGATAGGGTGATCTGATGAGTGGCCTTGGTACGCCTATATAGGTGAGCGGCGGACGCCCGAGGCTGTTGCCTGAACAGGCATAAAGGGTATCTGAGACTAGGGTTGTCCACGGCAAGCCTACTAAATGAACGTATAGTAATTACAGAATAGAGAGAACGAAACGGTTTGTCCTGGACACAGTAGGGGCGAGCTTGGCCGACTCGGCTAGATTTGGTCGGTTGGTTGATTCGGTGGATGTGAATGGCGCTGGTGCGCTTGTCCAACCCATCTTTGAGACCGCGTTCATTGCGACGAGATAAATACGGAATACCTTGTTAGGCAAAAGCGGCAGAAAACCGAATTTGTCGAATCAAGGTCCATTTAGGGTATTGCCCACATGAATGATCGCTCTGAAGAAACTCGCATCTCGCTGTCTATCTCAGCGGTGGAACGAGATACCGGTATATCTAAGGATACCCTTCGGGTGTGGGAGCGTCGTTACGGTTTCCCGAATCCGGAACGCGATCAATTCGGGGAACGCGTCTATTCTCTTGAACAAGTGGACAAGCTGCGGCTTATCAGACGCCTGCTTGATCTCGGCCACCGGCCTGGACGCATCATTCGCCACCCGGTCGAAGACTTGCAAACCCTTGCCGAGCAAACGACGCCGGCACCGGTTGTATCAAACACGGTAGAAGGTCTGGATACCGGACTTGATCGCTTCCTGGAACTCATCAAAAACAAACAGGTTGAAGAACTGCGCCAACAACTGGCTCAAATTTCGCTCCGGCTAGGTGTTGAGCGGTTCGTTACGCAGGTAGCGGCCCCGCTGACCCAGATGGTGGGCGATGCCTGGGCTCGCGGTTACCTGGAGATTTTCGAAGAGCATTTGTATACCGAGTCTATTCAAGTGGTCATGCGCAATGCCATCCAGAGCATTCCGCAACAGCAGCCCGGAAGTCCTCGAGTCGTCATGACGACGTTCCCCAATGAGCCGCATGGGGTTGGCCTACTGATGGTTGAGGCGATTCTGGCGCTTGAGGGTTGCCGGGTATATTCGCTTGGCACTCAGACCCCGGTCTTGGAGATCGTTGCTGCTGCTGAGTCCCAAAGGGCGGATATCGTGGCACTATCATTTACAGCGGCACCAAACCCAACCCTGGTGGCGGAAGGTGTCAACCAGCTGCGTGAAAAGCTACCCGAGTCAGTTGAGATTTGGGTTGGTGGGCGTTGCCCGAGTCTGTCCCGCCGTCCGCCAGTAGGCGTAAAGGTTATGAACCTACTGACCGATATTCGCCCTGGGCTAACCCGCTGGCGCGCCGATCGGGGGTAATCTGTACCGGCTTTAGCGGATAGTGTTTTGAGACGTACAACGACTGAACGGCATCACCCAACGAAACCCGCCTCTGGCGGGTTTCGCGGTAATAAGCGTGATTTGCCACAAAAGCTCTGTGCTCATTGCGAGCGCACCATGACTTGGCGAAAAAAATGGGCCAAGAACTGGGAAGACGTTAAGTATTGCTCCGATGCCTGCCGACGTCAGTCGCATAGCGAACCTGCCAGAAAGGCCCTTTCGAATGACTAAGTTGGGAGCAGGGCGTCCGCTGGTCCTGATTCTTGGTGACCAGCTAACGCTGGACAATCCGGCGCTGGACCGCGCTCGCCAGGATGGCGCGACAATCCTCATGATTGAGTCAGCCGCAGAGGCGGCGCACGTCTGGAGCCACAAGGTTCGCCTCGCAGTCTTTTTCTCGGCGATGCGCCACTTTGCAAATCAACTGACCAGCGCGGGTTACTCGCTGGACTATGTCACGGTTGACCATTCAGACACGAGCCCAATCTCTGAGCAAATCGCTGCGGCGATGCATCGGCATGACACGACTGAACTGGTGCTTTGCGAACCAGGCGAGTGGCGCCTCGAGCAGGATCTGAAGGCAGCTTGTGAGGCGTCTGGCTGGTCGCTGACTCTGTTAAGCGACACCCACTTCATGTGCACCCGGCAAGCCTTCGAACGATGGGCCGGGCAATCAAAGAATCTGCGCATGGAATTTTTCTACCGAAAAATGCGCAAGCAGTACGACGTGCTCATGACACCGGACGGTAAGCCGGTAGGCGAGCGGTGGAATTTTGATGCGGATAACCGTAAGGGCTATTCAAAGAGTGGCCCGCCAGATGATGAGCCCGCACTCGCGTTTGATCCGGACGAGATAACGCTTGAAGTGATCGATAAGGTCAGCGGTCGATTTGCCGATCATCCCGGCTCGCTTGAAGACTTTGATTGGCCGGTGTGCCGAGACGACGCGCTTGCGGCGCTTGGCCACTTCATCGAGCATCGGCTGCCGACATTTGGCACTCATCAGGATGCCATGTGGACGGACACTCCATTTGGTTCCCATGCGCTCCTTTCTTCAGCTCTGAATCTGAAGCTGCTCGACCCACTGGAAGTCGTGCAGGCTGCCCAAACAGCCTGGGAGAATGAACAAGCACCGCTCGCAGCGGTTGAGGGCTTCATTCGGCAGGTGATGGGGTGGCGCGAATTCATGCGCGGGGCTTATTGGCTAGATATGCCTAAGATGCGTGAAGCCAACCACTTTAAGCATAAGAGGTCGCTACCCGCTTGGTATTGGACGGGCGAGACTGACATGGCCTGTCAGCGCGTCGTGATCGAGCAGACCTTGCGCTATGGCTACGCCCACCACATTCAGCGACTGATGGTTGTGGGGAACTTCGCGATGATGGCCGAAGTCGAGCCCCAGCAAGTAGAAGATTGGTTTTTAGCCATTTATCTGGATGCAGTGGAGTGGGTGGAACTCCCCAATGTCGCAGGCATGGCGCTATTCGCAGACGGCGGGCGATTTACCTCTAAGCCATATGCCGCCAGTGGCGCGTACATCAAGCGAATGAGCAACTACTGCAAAGGGTGTCGATACAAACCCGAGGTTCGTTCAGGTGAGAACGCCTGTCCGGTGACCACTTTGTACTGGCACTTTCTTGCTGAAAAGCGTGCCGAATTGAGTCAGAACCCGCGCGCTACTCTCATGATCAAAAACCTTGATCGGATTGAGGCTGCCGAACTCAAAAAAATCCAGGCCACTGCCCGAAAAATGCTGACGAATCTTGATGATCTTTAGGCAAGTAAAAAGCTATCAGCTTGGCGCGCCCTTTCGTTATTGAGCAGGTGTGACAAACAAGGTGATGACGCCGGTAAAGCCATAGAGTCGCTCGCGAGCAATTTCGCCGTTCGCAAAGAAGCCAATTAACGGAATGTCGCCTAGATTATGACGCAGGATTTCGGCTTCAGCGCCGGCAGTTCCGAATAGTGCTTCTCCTCGAGCCAGGCAAGACACATAGTGGGCGCCCAGGACATTGAGCGATTCAGATTCGATCTGATCTCGCAGTTCTGTGCAGGCTCGGATCAAATCATGTCGGGCCGCAGCGCGGTCACGCGTGCAAAACACCAACCGATGACCGGTCTCCGGCCGAGCCGCAATAGCGAGCAGACGATTCTCGGGGTCAATGCCCACAAGATTGCTGACTTGATAGTCGCCGAACCCCATGGGTCTGTCTTGCATCGAATCTGATAAGCCCACAAGCAAGCCGTTGCGCAGGCGATCAGCCGGCAGCGCGCGAAGAATTTCATCTCCATCGCGCGTTTGACCAGCTTGTTCTTCCACTCCCAGGTCATCAAGCAGGACATCCAAAGCAGGCCGACCGTCCAGGCCAAGTACGAACTGAGATCGGCACTCGGTGATCTCATGCTCACCTGCTAACGGCGAGCAACCCTGAGTCACGCGCGACAACACCTGCACCCGATCATCAAAGCCCACGCCGGACAAGCCGCCACTCAAACGCCTGCCTTGCGCGATTTGCGTTGCCTGCAGGTTGTTCGCCACCGTGAGACCGCCGAACAGATAGCCGGTTTGGGTTCTCCCGGCGAGTTCCTCAACGAGCGGGGCGAGATCTGGTGTCATGGGGTCTGCATGCACCATGGCGGTGAATGCGCGATTGTCCAGCGGTGATGTACCGCTGAATATCTGCCAGCTATCTGCCGGCAACGGCATCACCATGGCGGCCACCGCGCTATGACCGCCGTATTCACATTCATTACCCATGATGCTGTCAGCAAATGCGCCGACCCATTGAACTTGGGGTAGCTTCTCCGTCAGTGCTGCTTCCACCGCGTCAAAATCTGACGCTGCCTGCTCTGTGGCGTAAATCAGCCCCAGGCAGTCTTGTTGAATGGCTTCCGGCGGCATGGCATCAAGCAATTGCTGCGCGAATAGCTCTGGCTCATTGCCGGCCCCGTGGACGATGGCAAAAGGGTGCGCAATCTTCATGATGACTCTGGCATCGTCTTAAGACGATTTCGATTTAGTCGGCTTGCGACTGGATTTAGGTTTTGCGGTTTTGCTGCTAGCCGCATTTTTGGGCGAGGCAGCCTGAGTGGCTGCTTTTTGAGCGCTGAGTGCAGCGTTGGTCAACTGGGCAAACTGATTTTGCAGCATGGCCCACCATTGTTGCGGATCAGCCGCAGCTGCCGGTTCGGCACCAGGCTTGGCGTTGCCACCTGAAGCGCCCGTCGGCGAGCTGGCCGAAGTGGCTCCACTAGCGCCAGTTGAGGGTTTGCCGGTCGCTCCACCTGAAGTACTTGCACCCGCCGTCGGTGCGCTCTGAGCCGGCGCAAACATCTTTGTAAAGGCTTGCATCACATCCATCGGTGAGACGGCCTCGGCATCGCCTTTGGACTCAGCCGCCGAACCAAACGACTGAATCGCCGCGAGCGTTGCTCGCTGCACCTGTAGGGTCTGGATGGTGGACTGCAGCATATTTTGGTTCAGTGACAACCATTGGGAAATGGTGTTCAGATCTTGCAAACGCCGATCAATTTCATCGATGTCCAGCGTTGGCGTCATTGGCGTGGCCGAGTTAAAGCCCCAGGCCTTTTGCATGGAGTCCATGACTTCATGCAGGTTGCCAGCGCCAGGGATACCAAAGGGGGTGCCCGGCGAGTCTTTCGTGTTGTCAGTTGTCATGCGGCATTATTGCACCGGTTGCCCCATTCAGGGCTGATTGCGGGCTGGTCCCGGATTGCCATTTATATCCGGTACCGAACAGACTATCGAAGGAGCCGCTGTGTCAGATATTGAAACCTTGCGCCGAATCCTGGCCACTTCCAAAACGATCGCGGTCGTTGGCCTGTCTGCCGACTGGTTTAGGCCCAGCTATTTCGCAGCTAAGTATATGCAGGAGCATGGTTACCGGATTATTCCAGTCAACCCAAAATATGATGAAATTCTGGGCGAACCATGTGTTTCTTCGCTCCTCGACATCAAAGAGCCGGTTGATATAGTGGATGTCTTCAGGCGGACCGATCAGGTGCTGCCATTCGCTGAACAGGCTGTCCAAATCGGTGCACGCTGCCTCTGGCAGCAATTGGGTGTCGTCAATGAGTCTGCCCACGAGCTTGTGACGGCAGCTGGGCTCGAATCCGTAATGGACCGCTGCGTCAAAATCGAGCATGCGCGCCTGTTTGGTGGCTTGAACTGGATAGGGGTTGATACACGGGTTATCTCGTCTAAGCGACCCAAGCATTCGCCCGGCACGAGTTGACCCATCGCCCGGTGCAGCGGTGAATCCCGCCTGAACATCCCCTAAGCATTAAAACGGAGTAGCGGCATGGCCGATCGTGATTTTGGATTTGAAACTTTGTGTTTGCATGCTGGCCATGTGCCCGATAGCACCACCGGCGCCAGGGCGGTGCCGATCTACCAAACAACCTCTTATGTGTTCGACTCGGCCGATCATGCGGCGAGCTTGTTCAACCTACAAACGTTTGGCAACGTCTACTCTCGCATCTCTAATCCAACGACCGCTGTCTTTGAAGAGCGTGTCGCTGCGCTTGAGGGAGGGCGAGCTGCTTTGGCGGGCGCCTCAGGGATGGCGGCGGAAATGCTCGCTTTATTGACACTCTTGCGTAACGGCGACCATCTAGTGGCTGCATCAACGCTATACGGTGGCACCTACTCACAATTTGCCGTGACGTTTGAGCAATTTGGCATTGAGTGCACCTTTGTTGAGCCGGATGATCCTGAGAATTTTGCAGCTGCCACAAAACCAAACACCAAGGCCGTTTTCGCAGAAACGATTGCCAACCCCAGGCTCAACGTACTCGATATTCAAGCGGTGGCTGACATCGCTCATGCCCATGACCTGCCACTCGTGATCGATAACACGATGGCTTCGCCTTACCTTTGCCGCCCGTTTGATCACGGCGCCGATATTGTGGTGCACTCGGCCACCAAATATCTCGGCGGGCACGGCACCACGATGGGCGGCGTGGTGGTTGAGTCGGGTCGTTTTCCCTGGGACAACGGAAAGTTTCCGCAGATGACTGAGCCCAGCAAGGGCTACCACGGCGTGCGCTTCTATGAAACATTCGGCGACTTCGGCTTCACAATGAAAGCTCGCATGGAAACCATGCGCACGCTCGGCCCGACCCTGTCACCGATGAATGCCTGGCTGCTGCTGCAAGGCATTGAGACACTGCCGGTTCGCATGGATCGTCATGTCGCCAATGCCACAGCCGTGGCTCAATACCTCGAACAAGATCCGCGGGTTGCGTGGGTCAACTACCCTGGCCTCGAAAGTAGTCGCTACCACGCGTTGGGCAAACGCTATATGCCGCGTGGATGCGGCGGCATCCTGACCTTTGGCGTTAAGCCCGCTGGTAGTGGCAACGCCCAGGCGGCCCAGCAAGCGGGCGAGCGTTTCATTGAGGCCTGTACCTTCATGAGCCACCTGGCCAATATCGGTGACGCTAGAACGCTCGTTATTCACCCCGCATCTACAACGCATCGGCAACTGTCGGCCGAGGAGCAAATTGCCGCTGGCGCATCACCCGATCTGATCCGTCTGTCGGTGGGTCTGGAGTCGCTCGATGATCTGATCTGGGATATCGACCAGTCATTAACGGCGGCAGTGACCGTCTAACGGCTGACTGTTGTCTGAGTGCAGCATCGCCGGCCACTTTTGTGACGACCGGCGGGGATTGCCCCTAATCTTGTAGGACGCCTGCACCCGAATAGACGGGTGCCCATTCATGCATGCGTCCCATTTTGATTGTGAAATTTTTTCTTTCGGCACGGCGAGTCGTGCTGCTTTGTCTCCTGAGTTCAGTGCTAGCGTCCTGTGCGTTAACCCAATCTCAGTCGTTCACCGTTCGAGATCGCATTAATGATCTTGAGCAAGCATTGAGCGCCCAGGACTACGACACAGCAGACAACCTGATCGACCGGTACGACAATTCATTGAGCAATGAAGTGGCGCTCGATTTGTTGATTCGCAAAGGCGATGCTGCCGGTGTGAGCCGCTTTGTCGCATTGGCTGATGTCAACCGTTCAGTTGATACTGATGGCGTGACACCTCTGATTCGGGCTGTTCAGTCGGCGCCGGGCGCTTCTCGTGAGGCAATTGTCAGGAGCTTGCTATCAGCGGGAGCAAATCCGCAGCAAACCGACAATTTCGGGCGCGACGCGATTAACTACGCCGGGTTTGGTGGCGACCCGGCGCTTGCTCAATTTCTTGAGAGTGGCGGCACCAGTTTCTATGACAGTTCAATCACCGACCCTGAAGTGTGGTTGCCAACGAAGGTGTTTGCGGACCTACCCAAAGCCAAGCGGCCAAGGGTGGCGGCCAGACGCGGCAATATTGCTACGCTGCTAAGAAACTCACCCCTAAAAGCCACCGGCACAGGCCGGCCGGAACGCCTGTTTGCAACAACCTGGGTCCCGCAAGTTGACGACGGTGCGGGGAGCGGGCCTTTTGCTGGTTTAAGGTTTTATGGTGACGGTACCGGCGCCATGGTGAACTATGAGCCCAATCAAAATCGCCTCGTGCCATCGGAGCAGGCTCACCTGGCCTGGGATCATTACCAGGGCCGATTGTTCTTTGTCGTGCTAACTCGTCAGTTCGCTCACTACTGTCGCAGTGTCGGTGCCGACAATGGCCGGTTTGGTGTGGACTGTATGGATTACTCGGGAGGCGGCTCAGATTTAGGGCTTACGCTCTCCGCAGGTTTGTCTGATGCATCGGCCCGCGCCTTACTTAACAACGCTTCAGAGCGCGCCATCTTGCAATCAACCGGCAGTACCGAGGCCGTCTTGCAGGCTAGTGCGGATGAGTTTTGCCAGCCACGAGTTGCCAGCAAAAAACTACGCGGTGGTCAGCCAGCCAATGCCGCCAGTTCGCAGGCATTTGGCGATTGGGTGGTCTTTGATGAGGGCCGCTTCAATACCTATAGCTCAGGTGATTCGCGGCGTCGGTCTTGCACCCAACGGCAGGCGCGAGGCGCCGCATTGCGTCTTTGCCGAGAGTCTGGCAGCGGCTGCCGCAGTATTGGCGGTTGCAAAGCTGGCAACGCCACGGCTGTTGCATCAGTGGCAGGGCATCAATGGGCCTGGCTATCCTGCAGCCCTGACCCGGAAGAAGCCAAACAGCAGGCCTTGGCCAAGTGTCGCGAGCAGGCCGGCTGCGATTGCCAGATTGTGTTGGTGAATAAAAGCTTGCTCAAAGGCAAACCGAAAGCCTGCGGTCGGTAGACAGCGGTAACCCAGGGCATATCGGGTCTGGCTTAGCGGTAGCCAATCATCCGGCCTGCAAAAATAATGGCAAGCCATAAAAAGAGCGATAAAGCCGCGCTTGTCTTGACGGCTGTGTTGACCTGTCCGTTGCTCACCATCTGTTGCCAGGCTGATGAGCTCATACACCACCAGATGTTGAGCAGTGCGAGCGCGAGCAGCGCAAGCTTAATCTGAAAAAGGCCATTAAAAACGTAGTCGAGTGGGCGCGCAATAAACAGCAAGATGCCGGCCGCAGTTGCCACCGCGAGCCCGCCGCCTGCAACCGGCAGGAGCACCGGCGCCAGTGACGCAACGCTCACCGAACGGCGCCAGCCGAGCAGCCGAAGATCCAGCACAACGGTTGCGCCCAGCAACAGACCCAGACCCAAAATGTGCAGCGTGTTGACAATTGGATACAGCCAGATCGAGGTTCGCAAACCCTTCGATACGGCGGTCGCCTCGAGCCACACAATCCACGATTCAAGCAAGGCTGTATCCGCTCAGCGCAACATCAGATATTGCAGTTATTCGCGCTACTCAGAAATACGTTCCGGATACAGGTCGAAGTTTTTGCCATCCATCACGACCCGCTCTGCTTTGACCCGCAACTCTTTGGCATCTGAAGAACGTTTGCCAAGGATCTTGATTTCTTTGCCCTTGGCAAACATCTCGTCTGTCAGGCCGACGCGCTCATTACGCCAGGGTTGACCCACTTCAGCCGTCCACTTTTCGCCCTCAGCATCAATCATGACCAGACCGTGCGGATTACCCAGGCGGGTTGATTCAATCACGCCGGTGAGTTCAAACACACCGTCTGCTGTCCAGCGCCAGCCGTGGTGGGCCGCAGCGGGCGACATCATGACCGCCATGATGCCGGCCGCAAGCGATAGTCTTAATGCGTGAACAAAATAGGCCATGGGAGTACTCCTCATCTTTAGTCACAGCTTCCTATTGTCACGGCATGAGACAGGCATCTGGCAACAACCATCGTCACAGCATGTGATTGCGCCAAAAACTCTGCACTGATGACGCAAATCGCGCGGTGCGCCAATGAACCACTCGCTTGCTACAGAATCATGAACCCCCGGCCATCGGGTAGCCAGTAGCGAGAAAAATCACGCAAATCAAGGGTCATGATCGTCGTCACGTCGATGTCTGCAGCAAGCCAAACATCGCTCAGTATGCGGTTGGTTAACACCGAAAGCAGCAACTCGTACGAGTTCCGACGCCCAAACGCCTGCTCCACTGCATCGATGATGAACTGCCATTTGGCTATGCCCTAGGCGCGAGTCCCTGCCACCATAAATCAATCATCACTTGAGCCAATTGCTGATGGTCAATTGGCCCTTCCGGGTCCCACCAAGCAAAGGTGAAGTTGATCATACCTAGCAGTGCCATCGTTGTGACGGACCGCAGATGCGGCTCAATGCGGCCAGGGAAGGCTTGATCAATCAATTGCCCAATGCGGCGGACAACTTCGCGCTCGCGCTCGGTGATTTGTTCGCGCTGCTCAACGCCCAGAAATTTCACGTCGGTGAGCAGGTTCACATGAAAGTTGTGTGCATAGGCGTATTCAGCCAGTAGCGCGTTAATAAGGCTTGATAACCGATCGCGTGCCTGGTTAACGGTCAAGTCTTTGCCCTCGTCATCATCGGTGAACGATCGGGTCAGTTGGCTAAGGCGGCTGGTGTAGGTATCCAGCGCCTCAAACAGAATCGCTTCTTTACTGTCGTAATAATGGTAGAGCGCGGCCTTGGAAATGTCGCAGGCTTGGGCCAGGTCTGCCATTGAGGCGCTTGCATAACCCAGACGCGCAAACGCCGCCGCTGCCCGGTCTCGGATCAGGGCTTTGTTCTCGTCGTGGTTTTGGGCGCGTGGCCTGGCCATCAGGTTGGCGCAGGCTATCGTTCGTCGTAACTGACGACGACTCTATCGGTCACCGGGTGCGACTGACAAGTCAGTACAAACCCTTTGTCCAATTCCCACTGCTCCAGCGTGAAGTTCCGGTCCATGGTGACTTCGCCTTCCAGAATGCGGGCGCGGCAGGTGCAACACACACCGCCCTTGCAGGCGTAAGGCAGGTCTGCGCCTTTGAGCAAACCTGAGTCGAGAATGGACTGACCTTTAAATGGTACTTTGATCTGGCGGGATTTACCGTCCGAAATAATGGTGACTTCACTGACCGGTGTGTCGGCGTCAACGCTGACAGGCGCAGCGGGCGCACCGGAGGGGTTGGGCGTGCCGAAGCGCTCTATGGCAATCGCATCTGCCTTAACGCCGGCCGCTAGCAACGCTGCTTCAGCCGCATCCATCATGGGGCCGGGCCCGCAAATAAAGGCTTGATCAATAGACGCCGCCGGCACCAGGTTACTGAGCAACTCGGTGCACTTGGCCTGGTCAAGCAAGCCGTTAAATAGTGGCACTTCCTGAGGCTCTTCAGCCAGTACATGGATAAGCCGGAACCGATCCATAAAACGATTTTTCAGCCCCTCAAGCGCCTCGACGAACATGATCGAGCGAAGATCGCGGTTGCCGTAAATCAAGGTGAAGCGGCTGGCCGGTTCAACAGCGAGTGTCGTGGCAATGAGTGAGAGCATCGGTGTAATGCCCGAGCCGCCCGCAAAGCCTACGTAGTGCTTTGCGTTCTCGCTTGAAAGGGGGGTGAAAAAGCGCCCGTCTGGCGTCATCACATCAACCGTCTGACCGGGTTCGAGGTGATCATTGGCCCAGTTTGAAAAACGCCCGCCCGCCACCCGCTTAATGCCGACGCGCAAGGTGCCTTTCGCCTCGTAGTCGGGTACTGGTGCGCAAATCGAATATGACCGGCGCAGTTCCTCATCGCCCACCTGAGCACGAAGCGTCAGGAACTGGCCTTGCGTGAACGCAAACTCATCGCGCAATTCGTCGGGTACATCAAATGCCACCGAGATGGCATCGGCGGTTTCGGTATCAACAGATCGGATGCGCAGCGAATGAAATTGGGGCGTTGCCATTCAAGGTCCTGGGCTTAAAACGGTTTGAAGTAATCGAAGGGCTCGGCGCAAGCCAGGCAGCGATACAGGCTCTTGCATGGTGTTGAGCCAAATTCAGACAACAAAGACACATTGGGGCTGCTGCATCGGGGGCAGGCTGGGCCGGTGGTCTGGTTTTTTGGTTTGAACTGGACCACTTTAGTGTCACTGGTGCCGCAATGCTCACCTGGCGGCGCAATGCCATAGGCGCGCAACTTCTCGTGCGTGCCGGGCAGCATCCAGTCTGTGCTCCAGGCCGGTGTCAGGGTTAACTCAACCTGAGCGTCTTCGTGCCCGAGTGATGTCAGCACGCGCTGGACATCGTCGCGAATGGCTTCGGTCGCCGGGCAGCCGCTATAAGTTGGGGTAAGGGTCACCACAATGCGCTCGTCAATCATCTTAACGCTGCGCAAGATGCCTAACTCGGCCAGATTGATTACGGGAATTTCCGGGTCTGGTACTTCGCCTACCCGTTGTTGTACCGTTGCCAGGTCCGCCCGCGTGGTGGTGACTTGTTCAGTTGTCACCACTTCGCTCCCGGATGGGCCCGCGCAACCTGTTGCATTTCAGCGAGCAAGTAGTCCATATGCTCGGTGTGTTGGCCTTGTTTGCCGCGCGATAAAAAGGCGGAGTCTTCCGGCTGGCTTAGTGTCGCTTCTGCAAGCGTGTCCGCCACGGCCGCCTGCCAGCCTTCACGAAATGACGAGGGCAGGCTCAGCACGCCGGCGCTTGCCGCCGCCTGATCAATTTCATCGTCAATCCAATACTCATGGGTGTAAGGCCAGAGCAAATCAACGGCGGCCTGCGCCCGCTCGTGCGACTCGTCCGTGCCATCACCAAATCGGATCAGCCAATTGCGGGCATGGCGCAGGTGACCCTTCGCTTCTTTGATTGCTTTCGCTGCAATGGCGACCAACTGCATATCAGTTGACTCAGCTAGCGCACTCCACACCAGCACCATGCGCTCTGAATGCAGGTAATGGCGGGTGATGGTCACCGCATAGTCTTCATGGCGACCCTTGCCATTGGGTAACTCGCTCATGCTGTGATTTCTGAAAGCCGGACTGTCTCTGAAGTAAGCGAGCGCATCTTCATCTCGCCCTTTGCCTTCGAGTTTTCCGGCATGGGTGAGCAACATCCGTGACTGACCGAGTAGGTCAAGCCCAATGTTTGCCATCGCCAGATCTTCTTCCAGCACTGGCCCGTGACCCGCCCACTCTGATGCTCGCTGTGCGAGGACGAGCGCATCATCGCCAAGGCGCAGCATGGTCTCAATGTGCCAGTTTGGGGCTGGGGTGTCGGTCTGTGACTGCTGGCGATCAGTTTCGGTGGCCGTGCCCATTACATATGGTCCACTTCTTTGGGTAGCTTATAAAACGTGGGGTGGCGATAGATTTTGTCGTCGTTCGGGTCAAAGTTGACCGGATTGTCTTCAGGTGCTGACGCGACAATCATGTTTGACGGCACCACCCAAAGACTCACGCCTTCGCTGCGCCGGGTGTAAACGTCCCGTGCCAGTTGCAGTGCCATTTCAGCATCAGTGGCATGCAAACTGCCGCAGTGCTTATGTTCCAGGCCCTGCTTGGATCGCACAAAGACTTCCCAAAGGGGCCAGGGGTTTGCCGGTTGCTGTTCTTCACTCATGTCGTTATCTCAAATCAGTTGGCTTAGGCCGCTTGGGCTGGCTTGGCGCGCGCCGCTTGTTTGGCCGCATGGGCAAGCGCTGCTTCGCGCACCCAACGCCCGTTGTCGTGCTTGGCGTGCTGGGCCGCCATGCGTTCTTTGTTGCAGGGGCCATCGCCCTTGATCACTGCCCAGAACTCATCCCAGTCAATCGCGCCAAACTCATGCTTGCCGGTTGCTTCGTTGAACTTTAGGTCTTTGTCTGGAATGGTCAGCCCGAGTACCTTGGCTTGCGGCACTGTCGCATCAACAAAGCGCTGGCGTAATTCGTCGTTTGAAATGCGCTTGATGCCCCAGGCCATTGATTGCCCGGAATTGGGTGAGTCGCTGTCATGCGGGCCAAACATCATGAGTGATGGCCACCACCAGCGGTTGAGTGCGTCTTGTGCCATCTCTTTTTGAGCGGGTGTGCCGTTAGCGAGTGCGAGCATTGCTTCATAGCCCTGTCGCTGGTGGAATGACTCTTCTTTGCAGACGCGGATCATCGCCCGGGCATAGGGGCCATAGGAGCAACGGCACAGCGGGACCTGGTTCATGATCGCGGCCCCGTCCACCAGCCAGCCAATGCAACCAACATCAGCCCAGGTCAGGGTGGGGTAGTTAAAGATAGAAGAGTATTTGGCCTTACCAGATAGCAGCGCGGCTTCCATTTCTTCGCGTGAGACGCCAAGCGTTTCGGCGGCCGAGTACAAATAGAGGCCGTGGCCGCCCTCATCCTGCCCCTTGGCCAACAAAATTGCCTTACGGCGCAGGCTTGGCGCTCGGCCAATGAAATTGCCCTCTGGCAGCATGCCAACAATCTCGGAATGGGCATGCTGCGAGATTTGCCTAACCAGAGTCTTCCGGTAGGCCGCTGGCATCCAATCCTGCGGTTCTATTTTCTCGTCGTTGGCAATGCGGGCGTCAAAGGCGGCTTGCGCACTTGCCTCATCTGCATCAGTCAGCGCAACGGGTGATTCCTGGCCCTGCAAGTCCATTGCCTGGGTGTACATAACGTCTACCTCCAACGATATTAGATGCTGGAGTTTATTATCCGACCGGCCGGTCAGTCAATTAATGATAGAGACGTGAGAGTGGCTTTTTTCTTATTAATTCGGCTGGCGGTTGAATGGCGCTAGCAATGATGTTTTCCATAATAAGAAAACAATCTGACCATTCCATCATTGTTGCGTGCACAGGTGCTAGTCGGGCCAACATGGGCGAACAGTCTTTGTTGCCTCTCGGACACTGATCTTGCCACTGGGGCCGCAGCCAGTGTTTGACAGGCTCTACTGCAACGCGCAATAATCCTCGGTTCCCTGGAGGGATGTCCGAGTGGTTAAAGGAGGCAGACTGTAAATCTGTTGGCTATGCCTACGTTGGTTCGAATCCAACTCCCTCCACCAGGGTAATGCCGCCTGATGGGACGGAAGATCAGGGTGACAAAAGCCACTAGGTCACTGGGCGGAAAAGTGGTTTTGTGGGCGGATGCGACTCGCGGGTGTAGCTCAATGGTAGAGCAGAAGCCTTCCAAGCTTACGACGAGGGTTCGATTCCCTTCACCCGCTCCAAAGCAGTTTGGAGCGGTAGCGTCTGCGATATTCGGTTTGGCGGCGAGCATCAAAGCGACGAGCAGAACCGGCAAGGAAGAGATTTAGATGGGTTTGGACCCTAACAAGTCCAGGCACAAATGACCGGGCCAGAAGCTAGCGGCTTCTGCGTCGGTTTAGGCAAGAGCAATGCCCATGTGGCTCAGTGGTAGAGCACTCCCTTGGTAAGGGAGAGGTCGCGCGTTCGATCCGCGCCATGGGCACCAGGAATACAGCAAGTAATCGTTATTTAACCCAGCAACCTAAGCACTCAGGACCGAGTACCCGGGAGTTCTCCAAATGGCAAAAGGAAAGTTCGAGCGGACCAAGCCGCACGTGAACGTAGGCACGATTGGTCACGTAGACCACGGTAAGACGACGCTAACGGCAGCGATCACGACGGTGCTGGCCAAGCTCAATGGTGGTGAAGCAAGAGGCT